>NZ_JAHEDV010000006.1 GCF_024641065.1 Rhodoluna sp. | reverse complement strand
CTCTGCTTATCCGAGCAAGCTCGGACAACCAAGAGGTTCTTGGTATCGACATTGTGCACGCTGTTGAGTTCTCAAGGATCGGATGCACCTGGGAGTCTGTATCACTACTCGCCTCCAGGGCGCTTCTTTTCAGAAGTTCCTATCCTAGACATAAAACAAAAGCCTGTAAAGGCTTTGGAATACATCCGGGATTTTGTGCTCTTGAGCCGGAGTTCTAGGCAGAACATTCCAAGCTTTGGGCAACAGGTAAAACATTACGTGTAGATAACGAACATGTCAAATCACGAACGTTATCCGTGGAAATGTAGCCTTTTTGCTTGCGGCAATTGGGCTACATCCCAGTGATCTACTGGTTTAGGCCTTAAAAATTCCGGCCAGGGTTTTCTTGCCCCTGCGCAAAACTGCGCAAGAATCGTGCAAGAAATCGGTAAGAATTGCCTGCTCGTCAACAATCTTTTGATTGTTCAGATAAACGCCACCCTCGGCGATCGCACGACGACCAGCTGAAATGCTGGCCACCAGGCCGGTTTCAACCAACAACTCAGTGATCAGCGTGCCAACCGCGGCCTTAGCATTTGGCAACTCGCCAAGTGCAGCGGTGATTGTCAATGCATCGAGTGCGGCAAGATCACCCTGACCGAATAATGCAGCAGAAGCATCAATGGCGGCCTGGGCAGCCTCAGCTGAGTGAACCAAGGTGGTTACCTCAAGTGCCAGACGCTTTTGTGCTGCACGAAGGTGCGGGGCATCGGCAGTTTGCTGGGCAAGGTCTTGAATTTCATCCTTGGTCAAGAATGTAAATACCTTGAGCCTGTCGACCACGTCGGCGTCTTCAACATTCAGCCAGAACTGGTAGAAGGCATAAGGGCTGGTCAGCTCTGCGTCGAGCCAAACCGCGTTGCCCTCAGACTTGCCAAACTTTTTGCCATCGCTGTTGGTGATCAGCGGTGTGGCCAGAATGTGAGCACTCTTGCCTTCAACTTTGTGAATAAGGTCGGTGCCCGAGGTTAGGTTGCCCCACTGGTCAGAACCACCGGTCTGTAGAACACAGTCGTAGCGGCGGAAGAGCTCGAGGAAGTCAAAGCCCTGAAGAATTTGGTAGCTGAACTCGGTATAGCTGATTCCGTGTTCAGAATTTAGACGCGCTGAAACCGCATCTTTTGAAAGCATTTTGCCAACACGGAAGTACTTGCCAACATCACGCAGGAAGTCGATTGCACTTAGCGGGGCTGTCCAGTCGAGGTTGTTGACCAAACGGGCAGCGTTTTCACCTTCGAAAGACAAAAAGCGCGATGCCTGAGTACCTAGTTTGTCAACCCACTCGGCAACGGTTTCTTTGGTGTTGAGCGTGCGCTCAGCAGTGGGGCGCGGGTCGCCGACCAAACCGGTTGAACCACCAATAAGCGCAAGCGGCTTGTGTCCAGCCAATTGAAGGCGGCGCATGGTGAGAAGCTGAACAAGGTTACCCAGGTGAAGACTTGCGGCAGTTGGATCGAAGCCGCAGTAATAAGTGATGCTCGACTCGGTGAGCGCCTTGCGCAGCTCCTCTTCGTCGGTAGAGATTGCAACTAGGCCGCGCCATTTCAACTCTTCAAGGATGTCGGCGAAGCTGCCATCATTTGTTTGAGTGCGCAGGAATTCAGCGGTCGCCATTTTTATGCCTCGCGCTTAGGTGCAATTTTGCGAAGTGCGGCAATTTGCTCAAGCACTCGAGGAAGAGCTGTGCCGCCGGCACCCGCACGAGCCTTGATTGAGCCGCCCACGGTTAGTACGTCGCGAACATCCGGGGTTAGGAAAGGTGAGATTGCAGCCATTTCGCTGTCTGGCACCTCGTGGAGCTCAAGATTGTGCTGCTCGCAGTAAGAAACCATGCGGCCAGTGATGTCGTGCGCGTCACGGAAGGCAACCTTTTTCTTGACCAACCACTCGGCAATGTCGGTGGCGAGTGAGAATCCGGCTGGCGCCAACTGCTCAAGTCGGTTGCGGTTGAAGGTTAGTGTGGCAACCATGCCGGTGAAGGCTGGGAGCAAGACAGTGAGGGTGTCGACCATGTCAAAGACCGGTTCTTTGTCTTCTTGAAGGTCACGGTTGTATGCCAGAGGCAAGCCCTTCAGGGTTGCCAGCAGACCGGTCAGGTCGCCAATGAGACGGCCCGATTTGCCACGAGCAAGTTCGGCAATATCTGGGTTCTTCTTCTGCGGCATGATCGATGAACCGGTTGAGTAAGAGTCGTGCAACTTAATGTAGTCAAACTCGGCACTTGCCCAAATGATGATCTCTTCTGAGAAACGAGACAGGTTGATTCCGATTAGCGCAGCGATAAAGGCAAATTCTGCAACTACGTCGCGGCTAGCCGTGGCATCGATCGAGTTCTGAGTCGGGCCGGCAAGACCTAGTTCGGTAGCAACGAGCTTTGGATCAAGACCGAGGGTGTTTCCGGCGAGCGCACCGGCGCCATAAGGCGAAAGACTTGCGCGCTTGCGCCAATCTTGCATGCGTTCAAGGTCGCGAACCAGAGGCCAGGCGTGCGCGAGCAGGTGGTGCGACAAAGCAACCGGCTGGGCGTGCTGAAAGTGAGTGCGACCTGGCATCGCTACGCCGAGGTGTTCTTCTGCACTTGAAACCAAAACCTCAACCAGTTCAAGAACCTGGTTTGCGATGACTTCAGACTGGTCAAGCAAGTAGGTGCGAATCAGGGTAGCAATTTGGTCGTTACGGCTGCGGCCGGCACGAACCTTTCCGCCCAACTCAGCACCGGCAATCTCAATGAGACCGCGCTCAAGTGCTGAGTGAACATCTTCATCAGATTGTTTAGCCTGGAAGCTACCCTTTTGAACTCGGTCGAGCAATTCAACCAAGCTGCGATCAAGCTTTTCGTGCTCGGCAACAGTCAGGTAGCCAGCAGACTGCAAGGCCTTGATGTGCGCGCGGGTGCCAGCGATGTCGTAGGCAGCCAGACGCCAATCAAAGTGCACTGAACGACTTAGTGCGGCCAATGCCTCTGATGGGCCACCTTCGAAGCGGCTACCCCATAGTGCATTTGAACCTGATGCTTGGCTACTCATTTGTTCCCTTGTGCTAGGTGTTGAAACATCCGTGAAAAAATCATGGATGTTCGTTCAATCTTAGTTTGCTGCGGTTTTAGGCCTGATTTAGACCTGTTGCGACAGCCAGCTCATCAGCGCTTTCTGGGCGTGTAGGCGGTTTTCAGCTTCATCCCAAATCACGGACTGCGGGCCATCGATTACTTCAGCAGAAACCTCATAGCCGCGGTAGGCAGGCAAACAGTGCATGAAAATAGCGTTTGATTTGGCACGCTTCATCAGATTGGCATCTACCGTGTAACCGGCGAAGTCTTGCATGCGCTGCTCTTTTTCTGATTCCTGACCCATTGAGATCCAAGTATCGGTGACGACCACATCAGCATCCATGATGGCGGCAGTTGGTTCACCATAAACAGAAACAGAACCGCCGGTTTTAGCCGCGATGGCTTCGGCATGAGCAACCACGCCGTGTGCAGGTAAGTAGTTGGCTGGGCCAGCAACTGAAATGTGCATTCCAGCAGTTGCGCAGCCAAGCAAATAACTGTTGGCCATGTTGTTACTCGCGTCGCCAACATAAGCAATCTTCAAGCCGGCCAGATCACCCTTGTGCTCTTTGATGGTTAGCAGGTCGGCCAGAATTTGGCATGGGTGGTAATCGTCGCTTAGCGAGTTGATTACTGGAACACCTGAGTTTGCCGCCATTTCTTCAAGCCCACTGTGCGCATAAGTTCGCCAAACAATCTGGGCAACCTGACGACCAAGCACTTTAGCCGTGTCTGCAACAGACTCTTTGCCACCCATTTGGCTGGTTGCGCTGTCAATGATGAGCGGCACGCCACCAAGATCGGCTACACCCACGGCAAATGAAACACGGGTTCGAGTTGAAGTCTTGTCAAAAATAAGTGCGACCGTTTTAGGGCCGTCGAATGGCCGATGCGCGTATGGGGCCTGCTTCATTTGAAGCGCAAGGTTCAGAATTGCAGCTTGTTCGACTGGAGTTACGTCATCGTCTTTCAAAAAGTGGCGAACCATTTGGTTTCTTTCTTTTAGTCGGGTTGAACCATCGTGCCGAAGCCGTTGACGGTGAAGATTTCGAGCAAAATGCTGTGCGGAGTGCGCCCGTCAATAACGTGGGCACGCGGAACACCCCCCTGAACTGCCTGAAGGCAAGCCTGCATCTTTGGGATCATGCCTGATTCAAGCTTCGGCAAGAGTTCTTCAAGCTCACTCGTTGAAATCTCAGATACCAGTGAATCGCGGTTTGGCCAATCGCTGTAAAGACCAGGTACATCAGTGAGCACCATAAGCTTCTCTGCACCAAGCGCGATGGCCAGGGAGGATGCGGCAAGGTCGGCGTTTACGTTCAGGAGCTCTCCCCCGACGGTTGGAGCAACCGTTGAAACCACCGGAATGCGACCAGCGTCAAGGGCCTCGAAAACGATTCGAGGATTGACCGTGTTGACTTCACCGACCAAGCCAATATCAATCGGGCCATCTTCGCCCTCGAGAACGGTCTTTTCAGCGCGGAAAAGATTTGCATCTTCGCCCGACATTACGGCGGTATCTGCACCTGCCGCCTGAATCATTCCAGCAAGTTGAGCAGAGATTTGTTCGCGCAATACATCGCGAACCACAGTTATGGTTTCGTCTGTGGTGACTCTGAAGCCACCACGGAATTCGCTCTGGATTCCCAGTTCAGCTAAGCGGGCTGAAATCTGTGGACCGCCACCGTGAACCACAACCGGCTTGATTCCGACCCATCTCAGGTAGGCCATGTCTTCGGCGAAAGCTTTTTGCAAGGCCTCATCAACCATTGCGTTGCCACCGAATTTGATGACCACAACTTTGCCGTGGAACGCCTGTAACCAAGGCAGTGATTCGATGAGGGTCTCGGCCTTGATAGCCGCTAGGGCTTGGTCTTGCTGGGATGAAGGAATCATTAGCTTGAGTATGCGCTGTTCTCGGTTACGTATTCGTGAGTTAGATCGTTGGTGTAAATAGTAGCCTCGTGAGACCCGGCGTTAAGAGAAATGCGAATTGAAACTTCGCGAGGCTTTAGGTCAACTAATTCACGTGGTTGATCTGGCTGGCCTTTGCGAGAAACGCTGACGCCATTGATGTCAACATCAATGTCATAAGGATCAAAGTCCGCCTTGGTCACGCCCACGGCAGCAAGAATGCGACCCCAGTTGGCGTCATTGCCATAGATTGCAGCTTTGAACAGGTTGTTTCGCGCTACTGAGCGACCAACCTCTACGGCATCGTCTTCAGAAGCGGCATTTACGACCTGGATTGCGATGTCGTGACTAGAGCCCTCGGCATCTCTTAGAAGTTGAAGGGCTAGATCCATGCAGACACCGGTTAATGCGACTTTGAAATCGGCAAAATCTGGCGAAATTTCGCTGGCGCCCGAGGCCATTAGGGTTACTTGGTCGTTGGTAGACATGCAGCCGTCAGAATCGAGACGATCAAAAGACACTCTGGTGGCAGCTCGAAGCGCTTCATCCAATCGCGCGCTGGCCAGCTGAACATCAGTAGTGATGACCACCAGCATGGTTGCAAGGCCTGGAGCAAGCATTCCTGCACCCTTGGCCATGCCACCGATTGACCAACCATCCGGGCTGATAAATTCTGCAGTTTTTGACACCGAATCGGTAGTCATGATGGATTGCGCCGCACTAAGGCCTGCGGTTTCGCTGAGTTGTGCAACAGCTGCTTCTGCACCTGCGGTCAACTTGCCGAGATCGAGCTGTTCGCCAATTAGTCCGGTAGAACAGACCAGCACGTCACCGGCCGAAACTGACAATAAATCAGCGACTTTTTCGGCAGTCGAATGTGTAGTTTGAAAACCCTGTGCTCCGGTGTAGCAATTGGCGCCGCCAGAGTTCAAAATAATTGCCGAAACCTGGCCGTCACGGATGACTTCTTTACTCCAGATAATCGGATTTGCCTGGCAACGGTTGGTGGTGAAGACCGCTGCCGCAGCATTCGAAGGGCCATGGTTAACCACGAGAGCTAGATCGAGATTGCCGGATTTCTTGAGCCCTGCGTGGACACCTGCTGCACTAAAACCTTTTGGGGTGGTTACAGTCATTATTTTGACCCGTTCTGTACTAGTGAGATGTCAGTGAGACCAGCTGCTTCTGGCAAACCAAGTGCAATATTCATTGACTGAATTGCGGCGCCACCGGTGCCTTTTACCAAATTATCGATGGCGCAAACTGAAACCAAACGATTTGCGTGTTCGTCAATAGCCAAGCCGATAGTGGCCTTGTTTTCGCCAATGATTGTCGAGGTCTTTGGAAACTCTCCGACTGGCAACAATTCTAGAAATTGTTCGTCGGAATAAGCGATTTCGTAGGCCGCTCTAATCTGATCAATTGACACACCGGCGACGAGTTTTGCTGTGTTGACCGAAAGGATTCCGCGCTCGAGTGATGCCAAAACCGGAGTGAAAGAGATTTGAATTAGCTCGCCAGCTGATTTAGAAAGATTCTGCTCAATTTCAGGGGTGTGACGGTGTATTCCGCCAACTTGATAGGCATAAGCTGAGCCGCTTGGTTCCTCTTCAAAAAGTTTCTCGGTTGCGCCTCTACCGGCACCTGATGTTCCGACTGTGAGCACACTGACCAGGTCATCTACCTCAACCAAATGCGCGGCCAAGGCTGGTGCAAGACCGAGAGTAATGGCCGTCACATTGCACCCCGGCACTGCAATTCGCTTTGAGTTCTTTAGAAGTTCACGCTGTTTGTGGCCGTCTTGGATGAGCAGCTCGGGCATGCCGTAGGTCCAGGTTCCGGCGTGCTCGCCGCCATAGAACCTTTGCCAATCGGTTGCGCTTTCTAGGCGAAAATCGGCGCCGCAATCAAGCACCAGACATTCCTCAGACAACCAAGCTGCAACCTCAGCAGATTTCGAGTGAGGTAGCGCGAGAAAAACAACGTCGTGACCCTGAAGGTTCTCGGCTGTATTTTCTGTGAAGACTACATCTGCATACTTAGCAACATTTGGGTGAAGGGATGCCACCTTCTCACCCACCATGCTGCTGGCAGTTACGGTTTTGAGTTCAAGCTGAGGATGTGCAGCAACTAGGCGAAGAAGTTCTCCGCCGACATTGCCACTGGCACCCGCGATGGCTACTGAATATGCCATTTCAACCCCAATCCGATTTGAACTAAGCGCGAAGTGTTGCGCCGAATTTTTCGCCAGCCAAGGCAACTGCTTGGTCTCGCGCAACACTAGCTTCGGCCTGAGTCAAAGTTCTGTCTTCGGCTCTAAATCGCAAGGCAAAAGTCAGAGATTTATGACCTGGCTGAACGTTTGCACCGCGGTAATCATCGGTCAACGAAACATGTTCAAGAAGTTCTCCGGCACCCTCGCGAATGACCACTAGAACATCGCCCGCAGGAACATCAACCGGCACAACTAGCGACAGGTCTTGGGTGGCAGCAGGCATGGTGAGGACAGAACCAGCCTGAATCACGTTAGGCGCGATTGCGAAGAGTTGGCTAAGGTCAATCTCGAAAGCAGCTACTCGCCTAGGCAAGTCATTTTCAACGGTTAGGTTGGGGTCAAGTTCTCCGGCAAAACCGATAGAAATTTCACCTGCACTGGTGGCAACCAACAGTTCAGCTGAACGACCAGGGTGGAATCCGACTGGGCTAGCTTGTCGAACAACTAGTTGCAGACCAACTGCGTGAGTCACAAGTCTGGCAGCGTGGATTGCATCCTGGTAGTCGGCTTCAATCGCCGCTACGCCTACCTGCTGCGAAACACGGTTGCCCGTGAAAACTCCGGCAACGCGGTGAGGTTGCTGTGGCACGGTTTGTTGAAGTTGGTTCAATTGAGCCTCGGTAGGACGCTCATTTCCCGCTGGCAACTCTTTTAGGTTTTTAGCTCCTGCAGAAGGCAAGAAAACCAGACCTTCTTCGAAAATTGCCAGATCGGTAAGACCTCGAGAAAGGTTTCGCTTGGCAGCATCGACTAGACCCGGCAAAATCGACACACGCATTTCGTTGGCATCACCCTGAAGCGCGTTGGCTAACTTGACGGTGGCTTGTGACGACTCTTGCGCGAACCAAGCATTTTGCGAAGCTGAAACGAACGGATAGGTCAAAACCTCAACATGGCCTGCACCCGCAAGAGAATTGATAACTGCCCGACGGCGTTTCTGGTCAGGAGTAAGGCCGCGACCCGGAGGCGCAATTGGCAGACGTGAAGGAATGCGATCGTAACCAGAGATTCGAGCAATTTCTTCAACCAGGTCTGTCTTGTGAGTCAGATCTGGTCGCCATGAAGGCGCGATTACTTCGAAACCACCATCAACGGATGCAATTACGCAACCAATCTGGTTTAGCACGGTGACGATTTCATCCTTGGTGTAGTCAACACCAACCAATTCGGTAGCAAACTCAGCCGGCAGCCAAATTGGCAAAGCCTCGGTGTGGGTGTGGTGCTCAGCCCCCAGCGAATCGGCAGTGCCTAGCGCCTGAACCTCAAGCAGCTGAACAACACGGGCTGCGGCATGAGCGGCAATTGCGGTGTCAACACCTCGTTCGTATCGCTTAGAGGCCTCAGAAGGCAGACGGTGACGACGAGCGGTGCGGGCAATTGAGATTGCTTCGAAGTGGGCTGCCTCGATAAGCACGTTGACAGTGCTTTCAGAGACTTCGGTGGCCTCGCCGCCCATAACTCCGGCCAAACCGATGGCACCAGCATCATCTGCAATGACGAGATCTTCAGGGTGGAGTTTGCGCTCTTGTCCGTCAAGAGTCTTCAAGGTTTCGCCAACTTTGGCACGACGAACTTCTAGACCGCCGGTGATTTTATCCAAGTCATACGCGTGGATAGGCTGACCGAGTTCGAGCATTACGTAGTTGGTGATGTCAACAATCAAAGAGATTGAACGCATGCCAGCCATCTTGAGTCTGGCGACCATCCATGGCGGGGTCGGACGCTTAGGGTCTACTCCCTTTACGGTGCGAAGAACAAATCGACTGGTGCCAACTTGGCCTCGAATCGGGGCACTGTCATTCACCTTGAGGGTGATTCCGTGGCCAGCTTCTGGGTGCACGTTGCCGATCGGATCTCTGAAATCAGCGCCGGTTGCGTGTGAGTACTCGCGAGCAATGCCACGGATAGAGAAGCAATAACCACGGTCTGGGGTTACGTTCACCTCGGCGGCCTCTTCGGTTAGGCAAAGCAACTCGAGTGCGTCGACACCCACCTTTGGGTCTAGGCCTAGTTCACCAAGTCGAATGATGCCAGCGTGATCGTCACTAAGGTTTAGCTCACGAGCAGACGCCATCATGCCGTCGCTGATGTGTCCGTAGGTGCTTCGTGGAGTGATCTGGAAATCTCCTGGCAGCACTGCACCCGGCAGGCACACAACTACTTTGTCGCCAACTTCAAAATTTGATGCTCCGCAGACGATGCCTCGAACATCATCGCCACCGTCGGCAGCTTTGGTGCCTTCAGCAGCAACGCGTACCTGGCACCAACGAATGGTTTTGCCATTCTTCTGCTCTTCGGGAGTGAATTCGAGTACCTGACCGACCACCACTGGCCCGGTCACATCAAAAGAGTGTGAGCCTTCTTCTTCAAGACCAATTTTTACCAATTGGGCCATGACACTGTCAGGATTTGCATCTCCTGGAAGGTCGACGTATTCAGCCAACCAAGACAAAGGAACGCGCATTAGATCGAAACTCCAAACTGCTCGCTGAATCGGACATCAGATTCAACCATGTCGTGCATGTCGCGAACATCATTGCGGAACATCAAGGTGCGCTCGATGCCCATGCCAAAAGCGAAGCCTGAGTAAACCTCAGGGTCAATACCAGCAGCTTTCAAGACATTCGGGTTCACCATGCCACAGCCACCCCACTCGACCCAACGCGCGCCGCCCTTGGCACCCGGGTGCCAAACGTCGAGCTCAGCCGAAGGTTCAGTGAACGGAAAGAACGATGGGCGCAGACGAATTTGCGCATCAGGGCCGAACATGATTCTGGCAAAGTGCTCAAGCGTACCGCGCAGATCTGCCATTGTCAGGCCCTTGTCAACCGCTAGTCCCTCTACCTGGTGGAACACCGGTGTATGGGTAGCATCGAGTTCGTCGGTGCGAAATACGCGCCCCGGGCAAAGAACATACAGTGGCAGATCACGCTCGAGCATCGAACGAACCTGCACCGGTGAAGTGTGGGTGCGCAAAACCAAGTGTGAATCTACTGGCTCTACAAAGAATGTGTCTTGCATAGCTCTGGCCGGGTGATCAGCATCGAAATTTAGCGCATCAAAATTGAACCACTCGTTTTCAATCTCAGGGCCTTCAGCGATTTCCCAACCCATGCCAACAAACACATCAGCGATGGTGTCTTGAAGCAGGCTTAGCGGGTGACGCGCACCAATGCGCGCTGGCTCGGCCGCAGCGGTAACGTCAACCGACTCGGCAGCCAATTTAGCCTGCTCTTCAGCAGCAGCGAACTCTGTCTCTTTTTGAGCAAAAGCGGCATTTACTGAGCCGCGAGCCTGACCGATTAGCGCACCGGCAGCAGCCTTAAGTTCATTTGGCAAGTTTCTAAGCTGGGCATTCAATTGCGCAATCTGTGATTGCTCGCCTACGGCAACTCCCCTGGCAGCTTTGAGGCTAGCAAGGTCGGTCGCGGCATTGATGAGCGCGAGCGACTCTGCAACAGCAGAATCAACGGCTTCTTGAGTGATTGGATTTTCGGCAGACATAGGCTCTAAGTCTACCTTTTGAAGGCCAAAGCCTAGGTATTTTGGGCGAACGCCGAAGCGTAAAGACAGATGCTGGCAGCTGTAGCTAGGTTAAGAGATTCAGCAGCGCCGTAAAGCGGCACAGCAACTTCGCGATCAACCAAATCGAGGGTGGTTTGTTCGAATCCCCAAGCCTCATTGCCGAATACCCAGGTTGTAGGTGCAGCGAGGTCATCCTTGGAAAGCGAAGGAATCTCAACACCACCACCATTTGCGGCAAAAACTTGCAATCCAGCGGCTTTCAACTTGGCAATAGCCTCATCGATTTCGACATCAATTGCGAATGGCAGGTGAAAAAGCGAACCGGTGGTTGAACGGACAACCTTCGGGTTATAAACATCCACGCTATTAGCTGAAAAAATAACAGCATCCGCACCAGAGGCATCAGCGGCACGCAATACGGTTCCGGCGTTTCCTGGGTCACGGATGTTCGCCAGCAGGGCCACCAACTGTGGTTTCGCAGCGATGATGTCGTCGAGCGTTACGTGTAGTTGGCGGCAAACTGCCACGATGCCCTGAGGTGTCGTTGTGTCAGTTAGCGCTTTGAGCACTGGTTCTGAGACCAATTGCACATCAATTCGAGCAGACTCGACTCGGTCAAAAAGATCTTCGTAGCGCGCCAAAGCGTTTTCAGTTGCGAACAACTCAACGATCAACTTTGGGCGGTCGAGCGCCTCTTTTAGTCCTTGTGGTCCCTCAAGCAGAAAGAGCCCGGTCGATGACCGGGCGTCTTTCTTAGTTAGCTTGGCAACCCCGCGGACCTTATTGGCCTTGGGATCGATTAGCAAGGGACTACTTTACCTTTGGAGCTGAGGTGTCTGCTGGCAAAGCTGCCTTTGCAGATGCAACCAAGGTGGTGAAGGTCTTTGGGTCGTGAACTGCGATGTCAGCCAAGATACGACGGTCAACCTCGATACCAGCAAGCGCTAGGCCCTGGATGAAGCGGTTGTAGGTCATACCATTGGCGCGAGAAGCAGCGTTGATGCGCTGGATCCAAAGACGACGGAAGTCACCCTTGCGTGCACGACGGTCGTTGTACGCGTAAACCAATGAGTGAAGCATCTGCTGCTTCGCCATGCGGTAAAGGCGTGAACGCTGACCGCGGTAACCCTTGGCGCGCTCTAGTGCGGTACGACGCTTCTTAGCACCGTTAACCGCGTTTTTTACTCTTGCCATTTGTTGCTCCTAAAAATTAACTGAAAGCTGCCGTAGCACCCTCAGATTTGGTCGATTCGGGCTTATTTGCCGAGTAGGGTCTTGAGGGTCTTGTGGTCGGCCTTTGAGACAACCTGGTCTACGTTTAGGCGACGCTTGCGACGGTTCGACATGTGCTCCTGGTTGTGGCGCATGTTGATCTGTTCTTTCATGATCTTGCCGCTACCGGTGAAGCGGAAACGCTTCTTGGCGCCCGAGTGGGTCTTCTGCTTTGGCATTGCTATCTCCTGTTTCTACTCAGCCGCTACTGCGTCTGATTCGTTTGGCTGGTCTGGGCGAGCTGCGACCGGGGCCGCCTTCTCTGCCGCTTTCTTGGCTTCTGCCTTAGCATCAGCCTTGTTCTTTAGCGGACCGATAACCATAACCATGTTTCGGCCGTCGATCGAAGGATTCGATTCGACAGCACCCAACTCGGCTACTTCTTCGGCTAGCTTCTGAAGCAACTTGATACCCATTTCTGGGCGAGACTGTTCGCGACCGCGGAATACTACGATCACCTTTACTTTGTCGCCTGCTTTGAGGAAGCGTTCGATCTGACCACGCTTGGTGCCGTAGTCGTGCGCGTCAATCTTTAGACCAAAACGAACAGTCTTAAGGATGGTGTTGACCTGGTTCTTGCGAGCTTCACGAACTTTCTGTGCAGCTTCGTACTTGAACTTGCCGAAGTCCATCAGCTTTGCAACCGGTGGCTTTGAAGTTGGCGCAACCTCGACTAGGTCAAGGTCTTGTTCCTGCGCCATGCGCAGTGCGTCTTCGATTCGGACAACGCCAATCTGCTCACCAGCGGCGCCGACGAGGCGAACCTCTGGCACGCGGATGCGCTCATTGATGCGGGGATCGCTAATAGTTGCTCCTCTGGGGTGACATGAATGGCCACACCCAAGCGGCAATGCCGACGAGCGTACAGAAACGTAAGTTTCAAAGCTTTACCCGGCAACCTTGGTGTTTTAAGAAACACGGGGGCGGTAGACGCGGGTGGGAAATGAATCCACTTCTGACCGAGGATAAACCTCGGAGCCATGGGTTAGCCTAGCAGAAAGAACACAAAAGGAGAAGTGCCGTGGCGGAATTTAAAGACGTGGCTGATCAGGTGCGCGATATTGCCGAAGTGCCAGCAGTTGAAGTAATCACCACCACGGCTATTCACTTGATGAGCGCCGCTGCCGTTCAGTGCGGCCTAAGCGAAGACGGCGCCAAGGGTGACCTTGATGAAGCCAGAAAGCTTATCAATGCCCTGGCCGGTCTAGTCACCGCATCAGCAGCAGAAATTGGCGATCACCATGCTCGACCATTGCGTGACGGCTTGCGTTCACTACAGTTGGCATTTCGCGAAGCCTCAGCCATCAAGGATGCACCCGGAGCTGGCCCTGGCGAGAAATACACCGGCCCGGTGAACTAATTTTTAGACAATGAAAAAGTGCCCTCAGAGTTATCTGAGGGCACTTTTTGCGTTGCGAATCATCTTGCGGCTTGAATTTCAACTTTCATCGAATCAACCAAACTTGCCAACATAGGAATTTTGGCCCAATCGGCTAGCAGGAGATTGACCGATTCCCCCAGCTCTGATTTAGCCAAACCTGGTTTCATTTCAAGGTCAATTATCAACTCTGGGCCCTTGAGGCGAGACAGCAGGTCTCCTGATCTAAGACTGAGACCCTTGATGTTTGGGTTGCCCTGCAGGCTAGCCGTAAGAGCCTTGAAGAGATCACGGTTCAGGTGAGGAGGTGTCCATCCGAGTTGTTTAGCCATAGCTTCAATTGCCGGGCGACGAAGCACAAATTCGGTTGGGCTACCGGGGTCAAGAACAATGCGCTTGGTGTCTTCGCTGGCTGCGGCGAGCGCAGCCCTGACTGCGTCGGTCGGAACCGGTCGTGCAGTTGAATTCCAAAGCGACATGGCTTGTACCGATGAGAATACGGGCAGGCCAGTTTCACCATCCGGGGTTTTTACTGTCACGATCGAAAGGTCGGCGCTTTTATCAACGGTTCGGCCGTGGGCACCCTCGCCCGACTCCCCCAGATTGGCAAGTAGCGGAATCAATAGCCGGGATTTTGAAAGTTCGACGAAGACTTTGCTCGCATCGGCTGACATTTGAAACTCAGCGATTGCCTCAATTAGTTGAGGCCTAGCACTTCCATCGTCATCGGCAAATGGATTGCTGTCGAAGGCCCTGCCCTCCCACGGCACACCAGCAGAATCGGCAAAGCGATCCTTGTTGATGTGTTCGTGGTCGTGACTGTGCATTTAGGCGTTAGCGATCGCTAGGGCTTCTTCAAGAGTGAACTTGTTCGCGTAAAGAGACTTGCCCAAAATTGCGCCTTCAAGGCCCTCGCCAACAAGTGCGCGAAGATCGGTGATGTCTTGAAGCGAGCTGATGCCGCCCGAAGCCACCACTGGCTTGCTGGTGCGCTTCATAACTTCACGAAGAAGTTCGATGTTTGGGCCGCGTAGGGTTCCATCCTTGGTCACATCGGTGACTACGTATCTAGCACAGCCAACCCCCTCAAGACGCGCTAGAACCTCCCAAAGGTCACCGCCTTCGCGAGTCCAGCCACGAGCAGCAAGAGTTGTGCCACGCACATCTAGGCCAACGGCAATTGCGTTACCGAATTTTGCGATTACCTTTTCGGTCCACTCAGGGTTTTCAAGCGCTGCGGTACCAAGGTTCACGCGGGTTGCTCCGGCCTCAAGCGCCGCCTCTAGTGAAGCATCGTCACGAATACCGCCAGACAACTCAATCTTTACCGAAGTTGCTGAGTCAACCACCTCACGGATGATGGCGCGGTTGTCGCCACGGCCAAACGCTGCGTCTAGATCAACCAGGTGAATCCACTCGGCACCAGCGTTGATCCAGGTTTGAGCAGCTTCAAGTGGGCTACCGTAGTCAGTCTCAGAACCAGCTTCGCCCTGGGTTAGACGCACGGCTTTTCCGTCGGCAACGTCAACAGCTGGCAAAAGTTCTAGGTAGTTAGACATGTGATTCTCTTTTCTTTGCGATTACCGCGGCTGTTTAAAAAGTGCCTAGCCAGTTGCTGAGCAGCTTGATTCCGGCTTGACCAGATTTTTCTGGGTGAAATTGTGTTGCTGAAAGAGGGCCGTTTTCGACTGCAGCGACAAAACGGCTGGTGTATTCAGCCCAAGTTACCTGAGGGTGGGTAAGCGGACCCTGTTCGTCCATTTTCCAGTCGAGCACGCCATAAGAATGCACGAAATAGAAACGCTCATCCTGAATACCCTGAAAAAGCTTGGTGGCAGCTGGCGGCTGCACAGTGTTCCAGCCCATGTGCGGCAAAACCGGCGCTTCAAGTTTTTCAACAACGCCTGGCCACTGGCCCAAACCCTCAGTGTCAATGCCGTGCTCGACACCATGCTCAAACATGACTTGCAAACCCACGCAAATGCCGAGCACTGGCTTGCCAGAAACCAAACGACGATCGATCAGCTCAGAACCCTTGACAGCGTTTAGCTGCTCCATGACCGCGGTGAACGCTCCGACTCCGGGCACGACAAGACCATCGGCAGCCAAAACTGAATCGCGGTCGCGGGTTAGCTCAACGCGTGCGCCGGCTACTTCAAGCGCCTGTGCAACCGAGTGAACATTTCCGCTGCCATAGTCAAGAACGACTACGCGTGGTGAACTCACAAAGCACCCTTGGTAGAAGGAATGCCCTCCACGCGTGCATCAAACTCAACGGCCTTGCGGAACGCGCGAGCAAATGCCTTGAACTCAGCCTCGGCGATGTGGTGCGGGTCGCGGCCATCCAAGACGGTGACGTGCACAGTAATGCCAGCGTTCAATGAAATAGCCTCAAACACGTGACGAATCATCGAACCGGTGAAGTGCCCACCAATCAAGTGAAATTCGAACCCAGCAGGCTCGCCAGTGTGCACCAGGTATGGGCGGCCAGAAACATCAACAACAGCACGTGCAAGTGCATCATCTAGTGGAACGGTCGCATCGCCATAACGACCAATATTTGATTTGTCGCCAAGAGCCTGACGAATAGCCTGGCCCAAAACAATTGCGGTGTCTTCAACTGTGTGGTGAACATCGATGTGAGTGTCACCTGAAGCTTTGACTACTAGGTCAACGAGCGAGTGCTTAGCAAAGGCGTTCAACAAGTGGTCAAAAAATGGCACGGATGTAGAAACATCGGCGCGACCAGTTCCATCTAGATTGATGCTCAGGTCAATCGAAGACTCTGAGGTGCGACGCTGCAAGCTTGCAGAACGGCTCATTGGGTACCTTTCGGTGTAGAAATTCTCTAGGGGTAAGTCTAGCGAAGGCTAGTTTGCAAGCACTTCTCTGAGCGCTGACAAAAACGCTGTGGTCTCGGCTTCTGTTCCGGCACTCACTCGAAGAGTGCCGGGTATGCCGACATTGCGAATGAGCACGCCTCGTTCAAGCAATTTTTCGAAGATCGACTGAGAGTCAGACACGCCGCCGAACAACACAAAGTTGGCGTCAGATCTAAATGGGTCTAGGCCAAGTTCTTTAAGTTCGACCACTATGCGATCGCGCTGGTAGCAAATGTCATCAACGGTTGCCAACATTGTCGCTGAGTGCGCGAGTGCAGCCTCGGCAGCCACCTGCGTGAAAGCGCTCAAGTGATAAGGGAGACGAACCAGTCTCAGTGCGTCAACAACGGCAGAATCAGCTGCAAGGTAACCAACTCGAGCACCAGCAAACGCAAATGCCTTTGACATAGTTCGGCTAATCAACAGTCGTTCGCGACCTTCAAGGATTGAGATTGCACTAATCGCGGTGCTGCCACCGAATTCTGCGTAAGCCTCATCAACCACAACGATTCCACCGGTTGCCTCAGTAATGGCATCATAGGCCGCCTCAATACAGGCCAGGTCAAGCGGGGTGCCCGTTGGGTTATTCGGCGAACAGAGCATCACAATGTTGGGCTTGTTCTCGAGAATTGCCGAACGTACATATTCGGGAGTCAGTTCGTAACGTGCTTCACGAGGGAAATCGGTGTATTCGGTTCCGGTGCCCTGCGCAATGAGCGCATACATCGAATAGGTAGGACCGAAACCAAGTGAACTACGGCCCGGCCCACCAAAGGCCTGAAAAATGTGCTGAAGGACTTCGTTCGAGCCGTTAGCGGCCCAAATCTGCTCAGGTGTCAACCCAAAACCAAGGTAACTAGCGAGGGCCTGTCGAAGTTCCATGAATTCGCGGTCGGGGTAGCGGTTGATGTCTAAAACCGCACCAGCGAGGCGCTCGATAATCTCTACCGCGACCTCTTCAGGAATGCGGTGGGTGTTCTCATTTACGTTCAGAGCAACTGGCACATGCAGTTGAGGCGCACCATAGGGTGTGCGACCTCTAAGGTCTGAGCGTAGGGGTAGGTCTTCAAGTCTGGCCACCCCTCTAGATTACTCGTTTGTAGCTAGTTGGCAGGTAGGGCGATGCGCTGGCCTGGGGCCAATTCAGCTGTGGTTAGGCCATTAAGGTCGATTACTTCGGCGATCCAGTCGCGTGGGTCTTGTTCTGGTGCGTTTAATGCTGCGAGGCTCCACAGAGTTTGCCCTGCTGAAATGGTGACGTACTTAAACTCAACACTGCTAGTCGAACCAGTAGCGGTAGCACTGCCAGCACCAAGACCGGTAACCGCAGAAAGGCCAGCCGCGGTGGCAACTGCCAAGACAAGAACGGTTCGCAAAAATCGACGGCCCTGGGCAGAAACAGCTGGCGCAGTCTGCACGCGAGTGGTTGGTCGGGTGAAGCGAGTGGTTGGTGTGTAGGTAGACATCTGAAACACCTTTCATAACTGGATTCAACTTGCCGTTCGGCAAATTGATTTTGAAACTATGCGAATCTTTGTTTCGAACAGTTGTTCGTTATAAATCAAGAATACGACCACACGCCGACATTTTGTCAAGATATTTTCTCGATTATTCGAAAAAGTGTTTGATTTACCCTCGAAAAGCGAATACAGTTTCGATAGTTACCCAATTCAAACTTGGGCCACCGACATTAAAGGAGAGCCGGCGATGGAAGAAAAGCGTCAGACGCGTCGAGCATCAAGCCTCAGCCCGATGCAAGAGAAAATCTTGCAGGCGATTCAACGCTCGAAGGCCGATCGAGGCTATGTTCCGAGCATGCGCGAGATTGGCGAAGAGGTTGGTCTTTCATCACCTGCGAGTGTCAGCCACCAGCTCACCCAGCTCGAACTCGCTGGCTACATCAGCAGAGACCCTAAACGCCCGCGCACCATCGACGTGCTCATTGAACTCCCGGGCTGGGAGTCTCAGGACGGCGAAGTTGCCGAGAACGCTACTCCGATCGGTGACGCGGTCATGATTCCTTTGGTCGGGCAAATTGCAGCTGGCACCGCCATCACGGCCGAACAAAACATCGAGGAGTTCTTTCCTATCCCCCGCCAACTTGTTGGTAAGGGCGACCTGTTCCTGCTGAAGGTTAAGGGCGAATCAATGATTG
Source organism: Rhodoluna sp. (assembly GCF_024641065.1). Taxonomy (GTDB): domain Bacteria; phylum Actinomycetota; class Actinomycetes; order Actinomycetales; family Microbacteriaceae; genus Rhodoluna. The sequence goes on along the minus strand of NZ_JAHEDV010000006.1, from coordinate 21,329 downwards.
ATGCTGCCATTTGCGATGGCGACTGGGTAGTTGTACGTCAGCAACAAACTGCTGAAAATGGCGACATAGTGGCAGCACTGCTAGAAGATGAAGCCACCGTAAAGACCTTTAAACAGCAAGATGGCCACACTTGGCTGTTGCCGAGAAACTCATCTTTCGCACCTATCCCAGGTGACCACGCCGTAATTATGGGCAAGGTAGTTGCAGTGATGCGCTCGGTCTAAGAGCTTCTAAATAACCAAACGGTAGTCGGCAAGTTCGGCTGCCGTTTCTGGTTTAACCATGGCCCGAACAAAGGTGCCGGTCTCACGATAATCAAGAACCAAAATTCGGCTATTCAAGTGCAGTTTAGATACCAGATCGCCACGGTCATATGGAATGAGAACTGCAACCTCGATATCAGGTTCAGGAATCAAGTCGGCAATAATCTGCATCAGGTTGTCGATGCCCTCGCCAGTGCGAGCCGAGACTGATACTGAGATTGGCTCCATGCTGCGCAGGGCCATCCTGGTGGTTTCATCAACCAGGTCAATCTTGTTGAACACGATTAGCTCAGGAATACTTCTGGCACCAACTTCGCCGATTACATTTCGCACCGTCGAGATTTGACCGGCTGGGTCGGGGTGCGAGGCATCAACAATATGAACGATGAGATCGCTGTCGGCAATTTCTTCAAGAGTCGATCTAAATGCCTCAACTAACTGGTGAGGTAGAGCACGAACAAAGCCAACAGTGTCAGCGAGCGTGTAGTCGCGACCATCCGGGGTTTTGGCCTTGCGCACAGTCGGGTCGAGGGTTGCGAACAATGCGTTTTGCACCAAAACCCCAGCCTGAGTCATGCGGTTTAGCAATGAAGACTTACCGGCGTTGGTGTAGCCGGCAATTGCAACCGCCGGCACTTCATTTTTTAGGCGATTCGCACGCTTGGTTTCACGGGCAGGCTTCATCGCAATAATTTGCTTGCGCAGTTTGGCCATCCGCGTATTTATTCGGCGACGGTCGAGTTCGATCTTGGTCTCACCAGGGCCTCGAGAGCCCATGCCAACACCACCAGCAGCCTGGCCACCGGCCTGACGCGACATCGATTCACCCCAGCCTCTAAGACGTGGCAATAGGTATTCCAACTGCGCTAACTCAACCTGGGCTTTACCCTCGCGGCTTTTGGCATGCTGGGCAAAAATATCTAGGATGACCGCAGTTCGGTCAATAACTTTGGCATTGACTACATCTTCGAGCGCACGGCGCTGGCTAGGAGCAAGCTCGGTATCGGCAATAACCGTATCGGCGCCAGCCGCAGCTACGAGTGCCTTTAGTTCTTGAGCTTTGCCCTTGCCGAGATAGGTTGCAGGGTCAGGGTGAGCGCGACGTTGTAGGAGCCCGTCAAGCACTGTTGCGCCTGCGGTTTCTGCCAAGGCAGCGAGTTCACGAAGTGAGTTTTCTGCCTCCTGAAGGGTGTTCTCACCCCACAGCCCAATAAGAATGACTTTTTCAAGGCGCAGTTGGCGATATTCAACATCGGTGATGTCTTCTAACTCGGTTGAAAGCCCGGCTACGCGACGAAGCGAAGATCGATCTTCGCGATCTAATTGATCACCGTCGAAAGCGTTGTAACCATAAGAATCAGCACCCAAAGCCTCAGCACGGGCATCACGCCGAAGAATGCGACTCACAACCTCATCGCCACGTGAAGTGCCGTGAGTAAAGGTTGGTTGCTCCTCAGCCTCGTTTAGCTCTTCATCCATGCAACTAACACTAGTTTGCGTATCTGTATTAGTGTTTCGACTATGTCGTCAGAACACTATTTTTCTGAGACCCCAGGCAGCACCTTCAAACCAAAGAACATCCAAGTTGAAATCAACGGAAGCCTAGTTAGCGTAACTACCTCCGGAGGCATCTTCAGCCCAGACCACATTGATCAGGGCACCGGCATTTTGCTCAATCACTTGGATGAAGCTCCGCCGAGCGGAAACATTCTTGACATTGGTTGCGGTTGGGGTCCTGTTGCCCTCGCCCTTGCGTCGCACTCACCCAAAGCCACTATCTGGGCTATTGATGTGAACGAACGGTCACTGGAACTTACCGCGGCAAATGCTGCGAAATTGGGACTGACCAACATCAAAACTTGCAAGCCCGAGGATGTTCCCGACGATCTGGTTTTTTCAGGTATTTGGTCGAATCCGCCAATCAGAGTTGGCAAAGAGGTTTTGCACGAAATCTTGCTGAAGTGGCTACCGAAACTTGCTGATGGGGCTGAGGGCTATCTCGTTGTACAAAAGAATTTGGGCGCAGATTCTTTGCACCGATGGTTAGAAGATTCGTTACCGCAGGACTTCTCAACCATCCGGGTTGAAACGGCAAAATCTTTCAGAATTCTTCGCGTTAAGAACCGCGGCTAATTAAAGCTGGTCAAGGTCAATCTGACCTTCGAATACCAACTCGGCAGCACCACTCAGACCAACGTGCTCGCCATTTTCGGTTGCAAACATTCGTACGCCGAGAGTGCCACCAGGAACCTTGACTGTCCATTGATTAGGAGCACCCGCACCCGCCCAATTTCTCGTGGCAAGAGCAGCGGCCACAATGCCGGTTCCGCAAGAAAGCGTCTCGCCAACTCCACGTTCGAACACACGCATTGAGATTGTTCCAACGCCGTCTTTGATCATTGGTTCAGCAGGTACGACGAACTCAATGTTGGTGCCATTTTCGGGCCTTGGTTCAACCGCTGGCATTTTGGTCAGGTCTAGCTCAGCCAATTCATCGAGTGATGCCAGGGCAACCACTGTGTGAGGATTACCCAAATTTATGCACTGACCCGGCCTTGCAACATCAAGATTTGAGGCTTTTACGAGTGCCTCGTCTTCGAGCTTCCAACGACCCATGTCCACAGCGAATCCGGCGAGGTTTCGCTGCAGGTCTTTGACTCCAGCTCGGGTTCCGATCGACAGTGTCTCACCATCGCTCAACTCAACCAAGCCCTTTTCGGTGAGGTAACGAGCAAAAACCCGCGTGCCGTTTCCGCACATTTCTGCCGTGCTGCCATCACTGTTGTAGTAATCCATGAACCAGGTGGCCTGAGGCTCCTCAAGCAGCGAAGCCGCACCCTCGGGCAAGTTTGCCGATTTGATGACACGGATGAAACCATCGGCTCCAATACCAAAATGGCGATCGCAGATTTTAGAAATCTGACTTGCGGTCAATTCCAGTTCTCCGTCGGCATCGAGAACCAACACGAAATCATTGCCGGTTCCGTGACCCTTGGTGAAAGAAATGAAATTTGCCATACAATAAGCCTAAAGGCTAGTTTTCGGAGGCGAATCGTTAGCTAACCATTCGTCGACTAGCTCGAAAGCATCACTCTTATAGTTGGCATCTTGGTAATCAAGCCAGTGAATGCGCTTATCTCTGCGGAACCACGACATTTGTCGCCTGGCATATTTTTGGGTAAGCCTAACTGTGTCGTCGATGGCCTCACGCTCGGTAATTACACCGTCGAGCTGAGCGAGTGCTTGGGCATAGCCAATCGCTCGAGACGAGGTTTTACCGACTCTGATGCCCGCGGATTCAAGGCTGCGAACCTCTTGCAGCAGCCCAGACTGCCACATGTTTATGACACGAAGTCGCAGGCGTTCGCGCAAGTCTTCGCGCTCTCCATTTATGCCAATCTCGAGCACCGGCTGCCAATCCTCGGGAACATCTGGCAAGGCTGCAGCGAACGGCTCACCCGTAAGACTGATGATTTCGATGGCGCGAACGGTTCGGCGACCATTCTCGGGAACAATTCTGCTTGCAGCAATCGGATCAAGTGCCTGCAATCGGCGATGCATTTCATGCGGACCAAGTTCAGCGAGATCATCTTCGAGCTTGGCTCGCAGCTCGGCATCTCTCGCCGGGAATTCAAACCGATTGAGCACAGCGGCAACATAAAGCATTGAGCCGCCCACCAAAATGGGTACCACTCCCCGCGCTTGAATGCCTTCGATTAGCGGGCGAGAGACATCTTGAAACTCGGCCGCTGTAGATTCATCGGTTATTTCAAGCCAATCAAGAAGGTGGTGCTTGATTCCTCGGCGCTCTTCAAGACTTAGTTTGGCGGTGCCAACATCCATGCCCCTATAAAACTGCATCGAATCGCAGTTTATGATTTCGGCTTTACCGCCACCCGCGATGAGGTGCTCGGCAATGCTGATTGCTAAATCAGACTTTCCTGCGCCGGTGGGCCCAACGACTGCGATAAGTCGATTTGCCATTAGTTCTTGCGAATAGTTGGCAAACCAAGAGACACGGATAACTTGCCAGCGGCGCTTGGCTCTGGCGGAACTCCGCAACTGGCCGCCTCAGCGCGGTCCCACGCATCGCCGGCGATAGTGCGTCGAACTGAATAAACGCTCAGGTCATCAGCCAGCAGGTGATAAGGCGCGGCTTCAGTGACTCTAGCGGTAACAATGTCGCCGGGGCGTGGGCGTTCGGCCCCAACTGGCACTTCAAAGTGAATTAGACGGTTGTCTTCAGCACGGCCAGACATGCGGTTGGTTGCATCGTCTTTGCGGCCCTCGTTGTTTGCCACCAGCACGTTAACAACCGAGCCGATTACTGCCTGGTTTTCTTTCCAAGCAACATCGTTAACCAAGGCCATCAAGCGCTCATAGCGTTCTTGCACAACCTCTTTGGGTAGTTGGTTTGGGAGATCGGCCGCTGGAGTACCTGGACGCTTTGAGTATTGGAAGGTGAAGGCAACTGCAAAGCGCGCTTCTTCAACAACTCGCATGGTCTCAAGGAAGTCTTCTTCAGTCTCACCAGGAAAGCCAACAATGATGTCAGTGCTGATCGCGGCAGCCGGCATGGCCTTACGAACGCGGTCAATGATTCCTAGGAATTTCTCACTGCGGTAGCTACGACGCATGTCTTTGAGAACTTTGTCGCTGCCCGATTGCAAAGGCATGTGCAGCTGTGGCATTACGTTGTGTGTTTCAGCCATGGCTTCGATCACGTCATCAGTAAACGCAGCTGGGTGGGGGCTCGTGAAGCGAACACGTTCAAGCCCCTCGATTTCACCGCAGGCCCTCAAAAGTTTGGCGAATGCACCCTTATCGCCGAATTCGACGCCGTAGGTGTTGACGTTCTGCCCAAGCAAGGTGACTTCGATAACACCGTCAGCAACTAGTGCCTTGATTTCGGCCAAGATTTCACCAGGGCGACGATCTTTTTCTTTACCCCTCAGGCTTGGCACGATACAAAAAGTGCAGGTGTTGTTGCAACCAACTGAGATCGAAACCCAACCTGCATAGGTAGAGTCACGCTTGGTTGGCAGGTCACTAGGAAAAGTCTCGAGACTCTCAAGAATTTCAACCTGAGCCTCTTGGTTATGGCGGGCTCGTTCAAGCAGAGCAGGTAGCGAACCGATGTTGTGTGTTCCAAAAACAACATCAACCCATGGAGCCTTTTTGATGATGATGTCGCGATCTTTTTGCGCGAGGCAACCGCCTACCGCGATCTGCATGCCCGGGGTCTCGCGCTTTTTCTCACCAAGCATTCCCAGGTTGCCATAAAGTTTGTTGTCCGCGTTTTCACGCACTGCACAGGTGTTGAAGACTACTACGTCACTTTCACCCGGCACGCCCTGCACATAACCTGCATCCTCGAGAAGACCAGTAACACGTTCTGAGTCGTGAACGTTCATTTGGCAACCATAGGTGCGAACCTCATAGCTGCGTGCGATGGTGTTTGTCATTAGATGACTATTTTAGCGTTTGCTTGTCAGCGAACCTGATTGCCGCGAAGGTCACTGCCGATGAATAGCCCTTTCGTTGAAGATATCCTGCAAGTCTGCGCTCTCGGACAACCTTCTCTAGGTTGGCCATCTGTCCAAACCTACGAACGGCCAGCACCTTTGCAGACTCCAGATCATCTTGAGCGGTAATACCTTCGGTTACCGCCTCGATAAGTGGTTGCGGAACACCCTTTTCGGCCAACTCGCGCTTGATTGCAGTTTTCGCCAAACCTTTGAAATTTCGGCGACTAGAAACGATAGTTTCGGCGTATTGTTGGTCGTCAATCAGCCCGACTTCAGTGAAACGCTCCAACACGCGCTCGGCTATGTCAGAATCGATCTCACGCTTTTCGAGTATCAATCGCAGTTGGTGAGTGCTTTTAGCGCTTCTACTAAGTTGATACAGCAAGACGTTTCTTGCGCGCTGCTCTTGACGTTCAGGGCTTAAAACCCGTTTCTCGGCAGGTTCGTTTGAACGTGAAAAAGACCGACCACCTGACTCAAAATCTGAGTCAGATTCGTCGTAGGGTTTACGACGTGGTCGGCCTTTTGCAAATGCCATTATTAGCCCGCGTTAGCAGCCTTTGGTTCTGCTGCTGCCTTTGCGTCTGCCACTGCTGCCTTCTCATCGACAGGAAGGTCGGCTACTACGCGTGGAACACCAATGCCCAACTTGGTCTTGATTTTCTTTTCGATCTCGTCGGCAGTCTTCGGGTTTTCGATAAGGAACTTGCGAGCATTTTCTTTACCCTGGCCAAGCTGTTCACCCTCGTAGGTGTACCAAGCACCTGACTTCTTCACAATCTCTTTTTCGACGCCGAAGTCAATCAAGCTACCCTCGCGCGAAATTCCTACGCCATAAATGATGTCGAATTCAGCTTGCTTAAAAGGTGCAGCCATTTTGTTCTTGACGACCTTCACGCGGGTGCGGTTACCCACTGCGTCGGTTCCATCTTTTAGGGTTTCGATTCGGCGAATGTCTAGACGAACAGAAGCGTAGAACTTCAGTGCCTTACCACCAGCGGTGGTCTCAGGGCTTCCGAAGAAGACACCGATCTTCTCGCGAAGCTGGTTGATGAAAATCATGGTGGTTCCGGTGGTGTTTAGTGCACCGGTTAGCTTGCGAAGGGCCTGTGACATGAGTCGAGCTTGTAGACCAACGTGTGAATCACCCATCTCGCCTTCGATTTCTGCGCGAGGTACCAACGCGGCCACCGAGTCAATCACGATGATGTCGATTGAACCTGAGCGAATTAGCATGTCGGCGATTTCTAGAGCTTGCTCACCGGTGTCTGGTTGGCTAACGAGAAGCGCGTCAGTGTCTACACCAAGTGCCTTGGCATATTCTGGGTCAAGTGCGTGCTCAGCATCGATGAAAGCCGCGATGCCGCCGTTGCGCTGTGCATTCGCAATTGCGTGCAGGGCAACGGTGGTTTTACCTGAAGACTCTGGGCCATAGATCTCAACGATTCGGCCCTTAGGAAGGCCTCCGGTGCCCAATGCAACGTCAAGAGCAATTGAGCCGGTTGGGATTACTTCAACCGGTGCACGCTCGTCTGAACCAAGGCGCATTACCGAGCCCTTGCCGAACTGACGGTCAATCTGCGCCAAAGCTGTGTCTAGAGCCTTCTCGCGTTCTGCTGGTGATGCCATTTCGATCCTCTTGCTTCTGGCGATAATCGCCCTAGCTGACTATTTCAGAATTTCTTCTTGAAACTGACTTTATGCATTGGTACTGACATTGATTCAGATTCAACTTTGTTGTTGATAACTTCTTCAAAAACCTGTTGTTTATAACTTACCAATATTCGAACAAGATTTCGATAGTTAATTGTCTCGGCGTGTCTTTTTTTCGTTGTTTTGTTCAGAAGGCTTTTTCTTATCCTTATGCACACCGTGCCAACGGCTCTTTGGCACCCCCAGAGACTTGCATAGGGCGAGCCAAACATCCTTGGGGTCTGTGCCCTGCTTGATTGCCAGGTTTGCGGTTTGGTCGGCAAGTTCGCTGAGCACCAGGTCTTCAAGTAAAACAGCTGCGTAGGCTTCGCCAAACTCATCAGCCATAAGCCCTTTAAATTCACTCAGTCGCACACTAAGACCCTATCTAGGTAAAAAGAAAACCCCGAACACTCGCTCGGGGTTTTCTTGAAAAATCTATTTATCGAGTACCGACCAGGTCTGCATCGAAGTTAGCCACCAATTCAGCTGGCACAGTGTCAGGAATAACCACACCTTCAAGAAGCGCAAGGCGATCGCTGACTTCGCGCATAATCACCGAGATTGGGACCTCAAGTGCATCTGCTACTGAAGCGAGGATCTCTGAAGACGCCTCTTTTTGACCTCGCTCAACTTCGCTTAGGTAACCAAGAGCTACCGAAGCTCGGCTGGCGATCTGACGGAGTGTGCGACCCTTTTTTTGACGGAAGTCACGAAGGACGTCACCAATTTCTTGACGAACTAGAGCCATGTTTGGCCTCCTTTTCTGCAGTAGAAACAACCTACCCGCTACCTAAGACAAATCCTAAACAGAACTGCTGAGATTTGCCTGAGAGTCGCATTGTTTCGGTTGTTTTCCTCTACTTGAACACCGTGGAGCACGGTTTTGTTCCTAAAGCTTAGAAACCCAATCATTCAAGTGCTCTATTGCTGCATCCACAGCAAGTGATCGGATCTCATTCCTATCACCGACGAAGTAGTGTGCAAACACACTCTTCAGTTCGCCTGGACCGGCCAATCCGATGAAAACAGTTCCAACGGCTTTTCCATCTTGCAGATCGGGGCCAGCAACACCCGTGGTGGAACATGCAATTACCTTGGAAATTTCAAGCCCGCAGGCCGTAGCCAAATTAGATTGAGCTCCGCGAGCCATCTCAAGTGACACCTGCTCGCTCACGGCACCCTCAACTTCAAGTGATGCTGGTGAAACTGACAGCAAGGCAGATTTGACGTCAGAAGCGTAGGCAACCACTGAGCCCAACAAAACCGACGATGCACCCGGAACATCAACTATCTTTGCCGAAAGCGCTCCCCCAGTTAGCGACTCCCCCAAGGCCAACGATAAGCCGCGCTGGCGAATTGCCTCAACAAGTTTTGAAGCAGACATTAGTCGCGAGCTTTAGCAGCAGCTACAAGGTATTGAACACCGGTGTGAATGGTCAGGTAAAGCGCTGTGAATACAATCAGGCTTTCAAGGATTCCAAACCATGGCCCCAACCACTCAGTAAGTGGCGAGATAACCATTCCGACCATGACGCCCTGAAAAGTCGTCTTCCACTTTCCGCCGGCCGAAGCAGCAACCACACGCTTTTTGATAACTACCATTCGATAGGCAGTGATTCCAAGCTCGCGGATCAAAACGAGAATGGTGAAGGTCCACTGAACCTCACCGAGAATCGAAAGAGCGACCAGGGCTCCCCCAAGCAAGGCTTTATCAGCTATTGGATCAAGCAGTTTGCCCAGGTTGGTAACCAAACCACGTTTGCGGGCAATTGCCCCGTCAATTCCGTCGCTGGCCATGATCACGATGAAAATGATCACCGAAAGCCAACGCCAACCTGATGACTTATCGCCGATGGCAAAAAGTGACCAGAGCAAAAAAGGCACGGCAAGGATGCGGGCCATCGTGATTATGTTGGGCAGGTTAAAAATGCTTTTTGCGGTTTTTTCAATCATTAGTTGCGCCCTGTCAGTTGCCAAGCATCTTCATCGCCGTCATCTTCATCACCAGTGATGATTGAGCGGTCAATGTTGGCGCGAGGGATGAAATCATCGAAGTTTCCGGCTGCTAAGGCACTAGCCGGTTCAGCCGGCAAGTCGATAACTGCGGCCGCATGCGCCACCGCAGGAGTTGCACTGGCACCAGGTTCACCGCGAAGCTGAGCCAAGACATTTGGAAGGTCTTCTGGCTTCACCAATACATCACGGGCCTTTGAACCCTCGCTCGGTCCAACAATTTGACGCGATTCGAGCAGATCCATCAAACGGCCAGCTTTGGCGAAGCCAACGCGAAGTTTGCGCTGCAACATTGACGTCGAACCAAATTGCGAATTGATGATGAGTTCGGCTGCCTGCAACAAGACTTCAAGGTCGTCGCCAATATCTGCGTCGACAATCTTAGAGACGGCAACTTCTTCTACATCCGTGCGGTATTCAGGTTGCATCTGTGCTTTGACGTGCTCAACAATTTTGTCGAGCTCGCTCTCAGCCAACCAGGCGCCCTGAACACGAATTGGCTTATTGGTTCCCATTGGCGAGAACAGTGCGTCACCCTGACCGATGAGCTTCTCAGCGCCAGGTTGGTCAAGAATCACGCGAGAGTCAGTAAGCGATGTCACAGAGAACGCCAGACGGCTTGGAACGTTGGCCTTAATAAGACCAGTAACGACGTCGACCGAAGGTCGCTGGGTAGCCAAAACTAGGTGGATTCCAGAGGCGCGAGCCAGCTGAGTAATTCGAACAATTGAGTCTTCAACATCTCGCGGTGCGACGATCATCAAGTCGGCAAGCTCATCAACAACCACGAGCAAATATGGGTAAGGCTGAAGCACGCGTTTGCTATTTTCAGGAACCTTAACTTCACCGGCGACAACGGCACGGTTGAAATCATCGATGTGCTTGAAACCAAAGCTGGCTAGGTCGTCGTAGCGCATGTCCATTTCTTTAACGACCCACTGCAGCGCCTCGGCCGCTTTTTTAGCATTCGTGATGATTGGCGTAATCAAGTGCGGAACACCTTGATACGCCGTCAGTTCAACACGCTTTGGGTCGATCAGAACCATTCGAACCTCGGCTGGTTTGGCTCTCATCAAAATGGAGGTGATCATCGAGTTCACGAAGCTCGACTTACCAGCGCCGGTTGCACCGGCAACCAGCAAGTGAGGCATCTTTGCAAGGTTGGCAATCACGAAGCCGCCCTCAACGTCTTTTCCGATACCAATAGTCAGTGGGTGCAGGCTCTTGGTAGCAACCTCAGAGCGCAAAACGTCGCCAAGCGAAACCGTTTCTCGATCGGTGTTTGGAATCTCAATACCAATCAGAGATTTACCTGGGATGGGCGCCAGAATGCGCACTTCATTGCTTGCCACAGCGTATGAAATGTTGCTTGCAAGTCGGGTTACGGCTTCAACCTTCACACCGGGGGCGAGCTCGACCTCGTAACGAGTAACGGTTGGTCCACGCTGAAAACCAACTACGGCCGCCTCAACGTTGAACTCCTTGAAAACGCTGGTGATCGATTGCACCAGCAATTCGTTGGCCGCTGACTTGGCTTTTGGTGGTGATCCGGGCGCCAAGAAACTTAGCGGAGGCATCACGTATGGTCGTAAATTGCGAGCTGGTGCCGAGACACCGGCATCGCCCACTGCCGGAGCAGCAACCGGTGCAGCAGCCGGTTCAACAAAAGTTGCCGCTGGAATATCGATTGGTTCGGTCAGGTCAGAAATGTTTACTGAATCTACCGATGGAACGTTTGTTTGCACTGGGTCGCCAAACAAAATGTCAAAGTTGTCATCGGCTTCAACCAATGAGTCATCAACAACCAGTGCTGTGTCAAAGGCTGGCTCAACATCAGACTTGGGTTTTCTCCACCAAGGAACCTTGGTTCCGTCGAAAGCGTCAAGAAGTTCATCGGCTTCTGGTTCAGACTCGACCCTTTGAGCTGACTCACCAAAGAGATAAACCTGAAGTTCTCGAAGTCGCTCACCGATGCGGTTTGGAGCAGTTTTGGTCATGATCAGCAGAGAACCGAAAGTGAAGGCAATTAGAACCGGAACAGCACCCCAAATTGTGATGGTGCTGAGGAATGGCACTGAGATCAACCAGCCGAAGATTCCACCAGAGTAAGCGATTTTCCAGATGTCATCTGACGGCTCTGGCTGTGCACCAAAAACATGGAAGAACCCTGAAATCGAAACGATGAAGAGAAATAGGCCGATTCCGATGCGGCCATTGTCTTTAATCGTGGCCGGGTAGCGCATCAGATAGAGCGCAAAAATCACCAGAATCACCGGCAGGGCAAAAGCAACACGACCGAAAAGCGCACCGAAAGTCCAGACATGCAGACCGATGGCCCACTCTTGCTTAACTAATACCCAGCCGAAAAATGCGCCAGCGATTCCAAGCAGGAACATGAAGAATGGCAGACCATCACGGCGTTCGTCTTTATCGATTTTGTCTGGGCTCAGTGCACGAGCGCCAGCGCCGACTGCGTGGGCAAATGCCATATAAATCGAAGCGAGAACAGACCAAAAACCTGAGCCGTTGCTTGAACGGCTAGAAGCCTGCTTGGCACGAGGTTTTACCGCTCGTGGCGCAGGTTTTCTGGGGGTGGTTGGTTTGCGTGTTGCCATGCGTCAAAACTAACAGCCAGCAGGGCTATAACCCTGTAGGCGTGGCAGGTTTGTCTTAGTCAGCAATTACCACCGGAATGATCATTGGGCGACGTCGATGAGCCTTATTTACCCAAGTACCAATGGTCCTTCGAATGACCTGCTGAAGCGCATAGGTATCTTTGACGCCCTGACCGGCAGCTTCGGCCAACGCACGCTCGATCTGTGGCTTCACGTCGTCAAACACGTGGTCGTCTTCGGCAAAAGCACGCGCCCGAATCTCAGGACCAACCTTGACTCGACCAGTTTCAGCATCGATAACGCAGAAAATCGAGATGAAACCCTCTTCAGCCAAGACCCGGCGGTCTTTAAGGTCTTCTTCGGTAATCTTTCCAACGGTTTTGCCATCTACGAATAGCAGACCACACTCAACAGCGCCAACAACCTCGGCAATTCCATCGGCTAGGTCAATTACCCAACCATCCTCGGTGATGAGTACTCTTTCGTGAGGAACACCGGTTTGCTCAGCAAGTTTGCCATTGGCAATCAAGTGGCGATATTCACCGTGCACCGGCATGACGTTCTTTGGCTTCAGAATGTTGTAGCAGTAGAGCAACTCACCAGCCGCAGCGTGACCTGAAACGTGAACCTTGGCATTGCCCTTGTGAACCACATTGGCGCCAAGCTTGGTCAATCCATCGATCACTCGGTAAACGGCGTTTTCATTACCTGGGATGAGCGAGCTGGCCAAAATTACTGTGTCGCCCTCGCCGATCTCAATGTCATGCTCAAGATTTGCCATTCGAGCCAGCACAGCCATCGGTTCACCCTGTGAACCGGTAGACATGTAAACCACTTTGTCGCCTGGCATATTTGCTGCTTGCTTGAGGTCTACAAAGTCTTCGGTTTCTGCAGTTAGGTAGCCCATTTGAATGGCAATTTGCATGTTGCGAACCATAGAGCGACCAACAAGTGCAACTTTGCGATCATTGGCCTTGGCGGCATCAACCACTTGCTGCACACGGTGAACGTGGCTTGAGAAAGACGCAACAATCACACGCTTTTTAGAGCGAGCAATCACGCTCTCGATAACCGGACCAATGTCTTTTTCAAGAGGGGTGAAACCAGGTACGTCGGCGTTGGTTGAGTCACTCATGAAAAGGTCGAGACCTTCTTCGCCAACACGGGCAAAGGCGCGTAGATCGGTGAGTCGGCCGTCGAGTGGCAATTGGTCCATCTTGAAATCGCCAGTGTGAAGCACAGTTCCGCCCTTTGAGCGAATGACAACCGCCATTGCATCTGGGATGGAGTGATTTACTGCGATGAATTCCAGATTGAATCCAGCCAAGGTCTCTTTTTGACCTTCGGTAACGACCATTGAATATGGTGAAATTCGGTGCTCTTTGAGCTTCGCCTCAACAAATGCGAGAGTGAGCGCAGAACCCAACAGTGGAACATCCTGCTTCATGCGCAAAAGGTATGGCACTCCGCCGATGTGGTCCTCGTGACCGTGGGTCAAGAAGATTCCGACTACGTCATCCATGCGGTCTTTTAAGTAACCAAAATCAGGCAAAATCACATCGACACCCGGCTGGTGCTCTTCAGGGAACAGAACACCGCAGTCAACGATCAGAATCTTGCCGTCGATTTCGAATACGGTCATGTTGCGGCCGATTTCTCCGATTCCACCGAGTGGAATGATGCGAAGAACGCCCGGCTTTAGCGGGGCTGGGGCCGGAAGGGTTTGAACCATTGGTTCTCTTTTCTAAAGGCGCTTTAGCGCGTGGTGCCAGCCACCTTTGGCAGAGCACCACCGGCTGCTGCATTGCGGTCTGGTCGGAAGTTTTCAAAGCTAAGGCCAACTACCTTGCCAACTTTGTCGATTGCCTCTTCGATGCGAGCTGCCTCGGCATCTTCTGGGCCCACCAAAGGCAGGCGAACGCGCGGGCTGTTGATTAATCCAAGAGCGTGAAGAACATACTTCGACGCGACTGTTCCAGGAACGTGGGTCATCAGTGCACGCTGAAGCGCTTCAAGGCTGTTGTGAACCTCTAGGGCCTTGTGAAAGTCATTGGCGTTGGTGGCATCAACCATTGCGCGGTAGGCAGCAGGAGCCACGTTGGCGGTAACACCGATCAAACCGGTTGCACCTATTGAAAGGTGAGGAAGCACATTTGAGTCGTCACCCGAGAAGTAGAGCAGGTCGGTTTCGTTCATGATTCTCGAGGCCTGAGCAAGGTCACCCTTTGCGTCTTTTACAGCAAGGATGTTTGGGTGCTTCGATGCGCGCAAGAATGTGTCATGAGCGATAGCAATTCCGGCACGACCAGGAATGTCGTAAAGAATTACTGGCAGGTCGGTTGAATCTGCAATAAGTCTGAAGTGGGTCAGCACACCAGCCTGGGTTGGCTTGTTGTAGTAAGGAGTCACGATCATTACGCCGTCGGCTCCGGCCTTTTCAGAGGCCTTATAGAGCTGCATTGCGTGTGCGGTCTCGTTTGAGCCACCGCCGGTGATGATTTTTGCACGACCACCAGAAACAGACTTGCCAACCTCAACCAGTTTGATCTTTTCAGCATCGGTCAAGGTGCTGGTCTCACCAGTGGTTCCAGTGACGACAACACCGTCGGCACCGTTTGAAATCACATAGTCGATGTGCTTCTCGGTTGCATCCCAGTCGACTTCGCCTTCGGCGTTCATCGGGGTGACAAGTGCAACGAGTACCTGACCAAATAGGTTCTTCTGGTTGTTAGACATGGCTTAAGCCTATCGGTAAACAAAAAGAAACCCCCGGTGACTGACACCGAGGGCTTCTTAACAGCTTGTGATTACGGCGCTACTCGACCGTTAGTGTTGAATGCTTCATAGGTATAAGGCATCAATTTGGCGAACTCGTCTTCCATCTTTTCAGCACACATTTCAATCTCGCGCTGAGGGAATGACGGAAAGTGAGTGCCTTCACGCTTGGTGCGCAAGCTCAAGAAGTTCATCAAGGCACGAGCGTTCATGGTGACGTACATGCTTGAGTAAATGTTTAGAGGAAGCACGATGCGGGCAACCTCACGAGCAACGCCTGCCTCAAGCATGCGCTGATAAGACTCATAAGCGCTGGTTGAAGCGGTGCGAGCCTCTTGCTCGACCAAGGCTGTCTGCTCTGCGGTGCCAGGCAAGAATTCATAAGCTCCTGCCTTGCCAACCTGAATCAAGTTGCGCTCTGGTCCTGGAACATAGAAGACCGGGCTTAGCTCCTTGTAACGACCAGATTCTTCGTTGTAGCTAGCGATGCGGTGACGCATAAATTCGCGGAACACGAAAATTGGCGCCTGCACATAGAAAGTCATTGAGTTGTGCTCGAATGGTGATCCGTGACGGTCACGCATTAGGTAGTTGATCAGGCCCTTTGAGCGCTTCTCATCATCGGCTGCATCGGTCTGGGCTGCTGCGGCTTCAAGAGTTTGTTCACCCTGAGTTGAAACACGCGCTGCAAACAGCACATCTGAATCGGCTGCGTTGGCACGAACTAATTCGACGGTAACGTCACTGCGAAAAATAATATCTGACACGCTTTTAGCCTACCGCTGAAATAATGCGCAATAAAAACGGCGCGGATGTAAAGGCAAGTTAATCTTGAAGCATGTCCCCCGAGCTTCGCATCATCCTAGTTTTGGCATTGCTTGCCGTTGCAACTGCAGCAGGCTTGCTTTGGAAAACCAAAACTGGCCGTTCGAAGCAAGTTTCGGGTGGCGAAGTAATCGACTTGGCCGAAATTGCTGCTGTCAAAGACGGTAAACCGGTCACCAGGTTTGGCAAGCGCGTTACCTTCTTGCAGTTTTCGAGCGAATTTTGCACCCAGTGTCGACAAACCGCTCGCCTTTTCGATGAACTAGAACAGGTTCACTCGGATGTACTGCACATCGAGGTCGACATCACCAATCGCCTAGATTTGGCGTCAAAATTCAATATTCTGCAGACTCCCACCACCTTGGTTCTCGACTCTAAAGGTCGAGTAACCTCAAGAATTGGTGGAGCTGTGAAAGCACAAACAATCCAAAATGAACTAGGGAGCTTCGAAATCTAATGAGCGAATCAAAGAAATCACCTGCTGGTATCGACCCGCGCGGCCCACGCTTTGGCGCAGCAATCACCTCTGTTCTACTTTTGGTGACAGTCTTTTTGGCGCTTGATGCTGCAACTCTGCCGGCAGCGTTTGCACTTCTGATCGCAATCACCGCACTGTTCCTGTGGGGTGCGATTTTTGGCCCGGCTAAACACCCATACGGTTTTATCTTCAAGAAGCTAGTTCGCCCTGCACTAAAGGCTCCGACTGAACTTGAAGACCCACGTGCGCCACAATTTGCCCAGGGCGTTGGCTTCTTCGTAGCCGCAGTTGGCCTTGTTCTTTATGCAGTTGGTATCGAAGACGGCCTGGTTTATGCAGCCGCTGCTGCTTTTGTGGCTGCTTTCTTGAACGCCGTTTTCGCATTTTGCCTCGGCTGCCAGATCTACATCGGCCTGAAGCGTGTTGGCGTGATTCGCTCAGCCTAAAGTTTCAAAAAAATCCCCTGCCATCTAGTTGGCGGGGGATTTTTTAGTTTTTGCTAAGTTCAATTGCCTTTTGCATGGCACCTCGAGCACGCCTGCGATCGCCGGCTGCGTTATAGGCCACTCCAAGATTGAACCAGGTGTGAAAATCATCCGGGTGGTTTTCAGCTTCGGTTTTATAAAGCGCAAACATCTTTTCAGCCGAGGCTCGAATGGCACGACCACTTGGGCGCACTTCAAGTTCGAAACTCGGAAACCTGCCCTCGTCGTTGATGCGGTTCTGGAGCTTTTCGAGAGCGATAGTGAACCTGAATTCAAGGATGATTGCCCATGCGCCGAGAACGGGAAAAACTGCAATTAGGGCACCCATTATTTTGGCAACCAGAATGTCGGTCAGCAAAAGTGAGATAGCTGTTTGAGAGAGCAGTGCCACATAAAGCAGCAACAGCGCTGACATTACAACCGCGCCAATTTTGGCCTTAGACATGGCGAACGAACCTAGAGTTTGCTAGATGCGTCGACGACTGCCTGAAGACCCACCAGGCTGCCAGAGGCATGTGCAGCAACACGGATGCTTAGCAAGATGCCATGCGAATAAGCCTGAACTGAGCTAGTTTCGTGGCTGATGGTTAGCAGTTCTGAAACGCCACCGAAGTGCACGTCTTGCTTGGCTGCAACTCCAGCCAAACGAAGGCTGTGAATCGGAACGCCGGCTACGATCTCTCCTCTGGCGGTTTGACCAACACCCGGAATAAGTGGCTGAGTTAGGCCTTCACGTGCCTCAGAAATCATCTCTGCGGTTCGCACGGCTGTGCCTGAGGGTGAATCGATCTTGCCAGCATGGTGAGCCTCGACAATTTCAATCGATTCGAAGAATTTTGCAGCTTGAGCCGCGAACGAACTTGCCAACATCGAACCGATTGAGAAGTTTGGAATAACCACAACAGCTGAGCCAGGGTTGGCTTTCAACTTTGGCTCGAGCTGGGCCAATTTTGCAGCCGACCAACCGCTGGTGCCAACAACTACCTTCATGCCGTTCGAGATTGCAAAATCAACCACCGACTCGCTAACTTCGAGGCGGGTAACGTCAAATACGACGTCTGCTCCAAGAATTTCTATCAATTCGCTCCTGGAATCGAGTGCCGCGTGCAAGCTGGTGTGCTGAGATGCATCGATTAGGTCAAGGACAAGTTTGCCCATTCTTCCGGTGGCGCCGACAACGGCTACTTTGATAGTCACAGTTTTATCCTAGAGAAACTCGTTGAAGGTGGCATCGGTTACGTCACCAACGGCAACAATTGAACGCTCTCGCTTGATCAAGTCAGCCGCAAGCGACTGAACATCGTTGATGGTTACCGCGTTCACGTGGCTGAGTGAATCGTCAAGGTCAAAGAACTCACCGTTGACAATCTCGGCGCTGATCAGGCGATTCATTCGGGCTGCGCTGCTTTCATACTTCAGAGCTAGCCCACCAGAAATGTTGCCCTTGGCAAGTTCTAACTCGTCTTCGCGAATACCATCGGTGGCAATCTTCTCGAACTCCGAAATCATCAGTCGGGTTACCTCTTGGGTCTTTGCTGGCGAACATCCAGCGTAGAGACCGAAATAGGCTGCGTCTGAATAACCGGTGTTGAATGAGTAAACCGAGTAAGCCAAGCCACGCTTTTCACGAATTTCTTGGAACATGCGTGAGCTCATGCCACCGCCCAAAACAGTATTCAAAATACCCATCGCATAGCGGCGAGGATCATCTGCGACTAGCCCCTGCATGCCAACCAAAACATTGGCCTGTTGAATAGGGCGGTTGATTACCTTGAGCGCGGTTCCTCGGGTGATTTCTGCCGGGTTCAATAGTCGGCGTTCAACCGGGTGTGCCTTGGCTGAGAGATCCCAGCCTGCCTCGACCAAAGCTTTTTCAACGAGTTCAATGAGCTGATTGTGTTCAACGCCGCCAGCTGCAGCAATTACGAGGTCTTGCGGACGGTAGTTGGCTTGGTAGTGCTGCCAAACCGCCTCGCGGGTCACAGCGTTGATGGTTGCTTCGGTTCCGCCAATTGGTCGACCGAGCGGGTGCGAGCCCAATACGGCCTCGCTGAAGACTTCGTGGGCAACGTCTTGAGGGTCGTCGTCGTTCATCGCCAATTCTTCAAGGATGACGGTGCGCTCGTTCTCAAATTCGGTTGGGTCGATGAGGCTAGACGTGAGCATATCGGCGATAACGTCAACGGCTAGCGGAAGAGCTTTATCTTGCACACGGGCGTAGTAGCTGGTGTGTTCTTTACCGGTAGAGGCGTTTGAAGAACCACCTACTGAATCGAAGGCAACCGCGATATCTAGTGCCGTGCGTTTTTTGGTGCCTTTGAACAGCAGGTGCTCAAGAAAGTGGGTTGATCCAAAATGGCCGTTGGCTTCGTCGCGAGAGCCCACAGCTACTGAAAACGAGATCGAAACGCTTTGAGCACCCGGAATGTGTTCGGTTAAAACGCGAACACCGCTTGGGAGGATAGAACGGCGAACCGAACTACCTCCCGAAGCGGTGAACGAGAGTTCGCTCTGGTCTAGTGGAAAAAGGATTTCACTCATTGGTGACCAGAAGCTTTCTTTGTTTTATAACTTGGGGATTTACTCTTCGTCAGAGTCAGCTGAGGCGTCTTCACCCTCAACAACTGGAGCAAGTGAAAGCTTGCCACGGTCGTCAATCTTGGTGATTTCAACCTGAAGCTTCTGGCCAACCTCAAGAACGTCTTCAACGTTCTCAACGCGCTTGCCAGCTAGCTTCTTTAGCTCTGAGATGTGAAGAAGGCCATCTTTACCAGGAACCAAAGAAACAAAGGCACCGAAGGTGGCTAGCTTCACAACAGTTCCTAGGAAACGCTCGCCAATCTCAGGGACGTGAGGGTTTGCAATTGCGTTAACCGCAGCCTTTGCAGCTTCTGCTGAAGGGCCATCGGTTGCACCAATGTAAACGGTTCCGTCATCTTCGATTGAGATGTCTGCGCCAGTGTCTTCTTGAATCTGGTTGATCATCTTGCCCTTTGGACCAATGACCTCACCGATCTTGTCAACCGGAATCTTCACAGCGATAACGCGTGGAGCGGTTGGTGCCATCTCGTCTGGCTCAGAAATTGCCTGACCCATTACATCAAGGATGTGAAGACGAGCTTCACGAGCCTGAGTAAGAGCGCCACCAAGAACTGATGCCGGAATGCCATCTAGCTTGGTGTCAAGCTGAATAGCGGTTACGAAGTCGCGGGTACCGGCCACCTTGAAGTCCATGTCGCCAAGTGCGTCTTCAGCACCAAGGATGTCAGTAAGCGCTGCGTACTGAACCTTGCCGTCAACGGTGTCAGAGATAAGACCCATTGCGATACCAGCTACTGGTGCACGAAGAGGCACACCCGCGTTTAGCAATGCAAGAGTCGAAGCACAGACAGAACCCATTGAGGTTGAACCGTTTGAACCAAGAGCCTCTGAAACCTGGCGGATTGCGTATGGGAAGTCTTCACGCTTTGGAAGAACAGGAACCAACGCACGCTCGGCAAGAGCACCGTGACCGATTTCGCGACGCTTTGGAGTACCAACGCGACCAACTTCACCAGTTGAATAAGGCGGGAAGTTGTAGTTGTGCATGTAGCGCTTTGAAGTCACTGGGCTCAATGAGTCAATCTGCTGCTCCATCTTCAACATGTTCAAGGTGGTTACACCAAGAATCTGGGTCTCTCCACGCTGGAAGATTGCTGAACCGTGAACACGAGGAATTACAGCAACCTCTGCGTCTAGGTGACGGATGTCGCGAAGGCCACGGCCATCGATACGGATTCCCTCTTTTAGAACGCGGGTACGCATGATCTTCTTGGTTACTGACTTGTAGGCAGCAGAGAACTGAGCCATCTGAGCTTCGTCAAGAGTTGCCTCTAGCTTGCTCTTGGTTTCAGCCTTGAGTGCATCGTCAGCATCCTGACGCTCTACCTTGTCGGCAATCTGGTAAACCTTAGCTAGCTCTGCACCAGCTGAAGCCTCAACTGCCGAGAAAACCTCGTCGGTGTAAGGCAAGAAGGTTGGGTAGTCAGCGGTTGGCTTTGCAGCAACAGCGGCTAGGTCAGCCTGAGCCTTAACCAATGCCTTGATGAATGGCTTTGCAGCCTCAAGACCTTCGGCAACTACATCTTCTGAAGGAGCCTTGGCACCAGCAGCGATTAGGTCCATGGCGTTTTCTGAAGCTTCAGCCTCAACCATCATGATTGCAACGTCTTCAACGCCGTTCTCAACAAGAACGCGACCCGCAACAACCATGTTGAATACTGCACGCTCAAGCTGTGAGTGCTTAGGGAAAGCAACCCACTGACCGTCGATAAGTGCAACACGCACACCACCGATTGGGCCTGAGAATGGCAAACCAGCAAGCTGAGTTGACATTGAGGCAGCGTTGATAGCCACAACGTCATAAAGCTCGTCTGGCTCGATAGCCATAACGGTTACTACAACCTGAATTTCGTTGCGAAGACCATCAACGAATGACGGGCGCAATGGGCGGTCGATCAAGCGACAAGCAAGAATTGCCTCGGTTGATGGGCGACCTTCGCGACGGAAGAAGCTTCCTGGGATGCGGCCAGCCGCATACATACGCTCTTCAACGTCGATGGTTAGTGGGAAGAAGTCGAACTGGTCTTTTGGCTGCTTGCTTGCAGTGGTAG
>NZ_JAHEDV010000003.1 GCF_024641065.1 Rhodoluna sp. | reverse complement strand
GGGAAGTCGCCCATGAAGACGGTCTGTGACTTGATTTCACCGGTTAGGTAGTTGGTGAACTCAGCCTTGATGTAAAGCGGCTGGGTGTATGACTTGCCCTTGGTCTTGCACTCGTCAGGAGTGTATGAAGGGTCGTAAAGCTCTGGGTTACCAAAAGTAAGACCCATCTTTGCGTCTTGAGAAGAGTTTGATGAGTCTTCGATCGGTGAGATCTCTTCGAAGATTTCTTCAAGGCCAGTCTTAGCGGCTGGGCCCTCTTTCTCGCGCCATGCAGGGTTACCGACGAGCCAGTCAAAGCTCTCGGTCTGCAGGCTCAATAGATCTGGAAGTTCAATCGGTTCTGGTGACTTAGCAAAGCTAAGGCGTTTAGCCAGACGATCGTTCTTGATGGTTTTTGCGTTCTTCGCAGCCAATGTTCCTCCAAGGAATACTGCTATTTACCAATCGCGACTTGATAAATAGATGGGTGAAAAATCGCAACCTAAACCTGTGACGCCTCAATATGCGGTCACGCGCGCAGCCAAAATATGCATGCGGGGTGTTTGGGAGCAAAAAATTAGTCTATAACGATTACGCCACAGTTGTAAACAGAAAAGTTTTTAACAAGCCACGATGGCGTCATTGATGCTATCGGCCATTGATTGGGCGTCATCCGTGCTGATAACCAAGCGCTTATAGCGCTGACCAGGTGCAGTTGCGAGGGTAATAATCACTGCCTGGCGCTTTGAGAACCAGGCTGCGAAAGTCCAGCCGGCTGGGCGCCAAAAACGGCCATAGGCCAGATAAGTAGGTATGCCGGTGCCGATGCGCATTCCGAGGGTCTGCCAAACATCGTGACCAGCGACCTCAGCGCCTCGAACCAGAGCAGCTGGAATCTTGAGGTCATCGGCCTGCAAAGACATAAAACGCTCACCCTTGGTTAGTTTGACTACCAAATGGGTTGGGGTTAGTTCGATTTGAGGCATGGATAAAGTGTATGGCCGGCCCGTTAAACACAAAAACCCGATTGCTCGGGGATCTGGTGGCGGTGACGGTGGGATTTGAACCCACGGTGGGCTTTCACCCACACAACTTTTCGAGAGTTGCACCTTCGGCCGCTCGGACACGTCACCGTGAAATAGGCTACTACACATGAGTACTGAAGGTTCTATGAAGGCAATCATCGCCGCCCTGCTAGCCAACATTGGCATTGCAATCACCAAATTTATCGCTGCGGCATTTTCGGGTTCTGCATCGATGTTTGCCGAGGGCATCCACTCGCTAGCCGACTCTGGAAACCAAGTTCTACTCATCATCGGCGGCAAGCGTGCAAAGCGCGAGGCAACTGCTTCTCACCCATTTGGTTATGGCCGAAGCCGATACATCTATGCCTTCATGGTTTCAATCGTGCTGTTCTCGATCGGTGGCATGTTCTCGATCAGCGAGGGTCTGTCAAAACTTGAACACCCGCACGAACTTGAGATGGCCTGGTTGCCGCTTGTGGTTTTAGGCGTGGCAATCATCCTTGAAAGTTTCAGCCTTCGCACCGCGCTGGGCGAGGCCAAGCACGCACGCGGCAAGCAGAGTTTGGTTCAGTTCATTCGTCACGCCAAGTCACCTGAACTGCCAGTGGTAATTCTTGAAGACATTGCGGCCTTGGTCGGTTTGGTTCTCGCCTTCCTTGGCGTTGGGCTGACCGTAATTACCCACAACCCAATCTGGGATGCAATCGGCACCCTGGCAATTGGTGCGTTGTTGGTGGCGGTCGCGATCATCCTTGGTCTTGAAACTTCATCGCTTTTGGTGGGCGAGGGCGCAACCGCGGCTGACACCGGCAAGATTCGAGATGCACTCAAAGCAACCAAGGGCGTTCAGTCGGTCATTCATATGAAGACACTTTATTTGGGCCCGGATGAATTGATGCTCGGCGCGAAGATTGCCGTTGACGGCAAAAGCTCGGCAGCTGATATCGCCAAGGTGATTGACGATGCAGAGGATGCAGTTCGCGCTGCTGTGCCTACTACTCGAGTTATCTATCTAGAGCCAGACATCGCTCGATAGTTTTTAGGTTTTGGCTTAGAGGCCGAGCAGCTCACGTAGTTCATCGGCGGTTTCTGCAACGGCGTCAGCCTGAGCCCATTCGCTTTCGTCGCCATAGCCCCACTTGACCAGAATCACTTCGATTCCGTGTTCGCGCGCGCCCTCGATGTCGTGAATTCGGTCGCCAATCAAAACGGTTCGACTTAGGTCTGCGCCTTGAGCTGCCAGTTCGGCGAGCGCATACTCAACCACGGCAGACTTTGTGCTTCGACCCTTTTCAAGATCAGCTGCACCGAGAACATCAAACAGGTCGAGAAAATCAAAGTGCTCGCCAACAATGTTGACGCCAGAGATTCCCTTAGATGTTGCCAAAGAATTTGGCAGACCGGCAGCTTTGCTCGCAGCAATCACATCGAGCACACCGTCAAAGATGTTGGCGTTGACTGCCTGACCGCCGTTTAGGTAGATCTCGCGATAAGTGGCCAGACACTTGGCTGCAACCTCGGCGTCATAGCCGAGAGTCTCGCCGAAGGTCACCTCGAGCGGCGGCCCCAAAAAGGTGCGCATTTGCTCAGCCGGCGGTACCGGTAGGCCAAGAGTTTCGAAGGTGTGCACGAATGAGGCAAAAACACCCGGGGCCGAATCAAGGATGGTGCCGTCTAGGTCCCACAGGACAGTCGTATAGTTCAAGGTTTCCTAGCTGCGCCGGGCGCTTATCGTTTGTCGGTGAAAAAGTTTTTGAGTTGGGCAGAAGCCTCAGCTTCGAGCACTCCCCCGATAACCTCAACCGGGTTTCCTAGTCGAGAATCGCGCAACAGGTCGTAGAGAGATCCGGCCGCTCCGACGCGGTCATCCCAGGCGCCAAAAATAACTTTTGTAATTCTCGCTGCCACAATTGCGCCGGCGCACATC
The DNA here is from genome assembly GCF_024641065.1 of Rhodoluna sp. Classification (GTDB taxonomy): domain Bacteria; phylum Actinomycetota; class Actinomycetes; order Actinomycetales; family Microbacteriaceae; genus Rhodoluna. Next base: position 166,228 of record NZ_JAHEDV010000003.1, on the reverse strand, counting down.
ACACAGGGTTCGAGCGTGACCACCAGAGTGCAGTCGGTCAATCGCCAATCAGCGAGCGTTGCGGTAGCTTCGCGAATGGCAATGATTTCGGCGTGACCGGTTGGGTCGTGGGTGACTTCGCGATTGTTGTGTGCTCGAGCAATAATTTGCCCGTCTCGATCAAGGATGAGTGCACCAACCGGAACATCCGTGCCTGATTTTTCAGCTTCGGTCAGGGCCAGCGCCATTAGTTCTTGGTTATTCATGGGCACCCCCTGGTTTGGCAGATTCGGATAGATTTAGCCTATGCGAGTTCACATTGCCGATCACCCACTGATCACCCACAAGCTCACCATTCTTCGCGACAAGAACACCCCATCACCGGTGTTCCGTCAACTGGTTGAAGAGCTAGTGACGCTGCTGGCTTATGAGGCAACCCGTGAAGTTCGCACCAAGAAGATTCAGGTTGAGACTCCGGTTGCGAGTTTTGATGGACTGAACCTTGCTCACCCTCGCCCTATCATCGTGCCGATTCTTCGTGCCGGCTTGGGAATGCTTGAGGGCATGGTCAAGCTTCTTCCAACCGCCGAGGTTGGCTTTTTGGGAATCAAGCGCGATGAAAAAACTTTGGTTCCGCACACCTACGCGAACCGCCTCCCTGATGACCTAACTGGGCGACAGGTTTATATCATCGACCCGATGTTAGCCACCGGCGGAACCTTGATTGACTCGATTGACTATGTATTTGAGCGCGGTGCCACCGATGTTACCGCCGTTTGCCTAGTTGGCGCCCCAGAAGGTTTGGCGGCACTTGAGGCTCACGTGCACGGCAAAGATGTCAAGCTTGTGCTCGGCGCCCTTGATGAAAAATTGAACGAAGACGGCTACATTGTTCCGGGCCTTGGCGACGCTGGCGATCGCCTCTATGGAACCGCTCAGTAATTAGCTGCCCAGCAGCATTTTTGAAAAGAGAGAACCAAATGACTGATACCAACACCGAGGCGCGGGGGTTCGCGCTTTACGTTGGCGTTGACGAGGCTACAGCTAAAGCAGCCGGAATTAGTCTGGCTGAATTGGTTGGCAAACTTCGCGAGACTGTTGCCGAACTTGTTCCAGCAGCGGCGAACGAAACCTATGCTGCGGTTGCCCTGGCCCCTAAGGGTGCTGGCGGGCGACCAATTGATGTAGTTCGAACCGCACTTCGTGACCCACGCGCTATCGACAAGATTGTTGAAGCCCACGAACCGCACGACGAAGAGCAATCACAAGGCTTGGTAATCGACACCCTGCGTCACAAGGTATTCGTCGACGGCGAAAATGCCGAGCTTACCTATAAAGAATTTGCCCTGATCAACTACCTGATCTCACGCGAGGGTTCGACCATCGCGCGCCAAGAGATTATCGATATTCTTTGGGCTGGCGACGAAGAGAACGCACCAAACCAAAGAACTATCGATGTGCACATTCGCCGCCTGCGCGCAAAAATTGCGGGCTATGAAGACATTATTCGCACGGTTCGCGGTGGCGGTTATCGCTTCGACAATCACCCAGACGTGATCTACGAAATCTAGTTTTGACCGAGTTTTCTGACCTCGACGCACTGGCTGGCAAAATCGCTGACCAGGTGCTCGAACTTATTGACCTAGGCAACCAAACACCCATTGTTTTGGTTGATGGCCGCGCTGGCTCGGGCAAATCGACCCTGGCAGATCTGGTTCAGCGCCAGCTGTTCAAAGACGGCGAATCACTGCCGCGGGTAATTCACATGGATGACCTTTATTTTGGCTGGGATGGCCTTCAGGCCGGCGTTGACTACCTGCTGAGATTTATTCTCGGCCCGATCTCGAAGCACACGGTTGCTGAGTGGCAAGAGTTTGACTGGGCAGCCGGCGAGCGCGTCAACTGGCGAGAATTTCGCGGCGGCACACCATTGATCATTGAAGGTTGCGGCTCACTCAGCGCTCCGGCCAGCGAGGTTGCGAACATCCGTGTTTGGTTAGAAGTTGACGAGACTACTCGTCACGAACGCTGGCTAAAGCGCGAGGGCACGGATGAATTCTGGGCCAGGTGGGCTGCTCAAGAAGTTGATTTTTATGCGCGCGAAAAATCTCACGAGCTTGCCGATTTGGTTGGCCCCTAAGCTGAGCGGTTTTTGCGCCAGGCACGAATGCCCGCAACCAACGATGCCAAGATAAAGAAAATTGCGATTGCGTATGAAGCATTTTTCACGGCCGGAATCGAGGCTGCGAAATAGCCGGTGACGGTTAGGCCGGTTCCCCAAGCCAAAGCACCAACGGCATTGGCGCTGAAGAACTTGTAGTAGTTCATCTTGGCGATGCCTGCGATTGCCGGAACAAAAACGCGAGCCCAAGGCATGAATCTCGAAATGACCACAGCCCACCAGCCCCAAGCTAGGTAGAACGCCTCAGATTTGGTGATGGCATTACGCAACCACTGACCCTTGCGGCGATCAAGGTATGGGCGACCAAAGTGGCGGCCAAGCGTGTAGCCAACCTGGTCACCAAGCCAAGCCGAGACACCAACGCCAATAGCCATGACCCAAATGTTGACTTCGTTTGCAGTGCCCACTGAACCAGCGGCGACCAATCCTGCAGCGAAGACCAGCGAGTCACCAGTTATGAACGGAATGAAGGCGCCGACGAATAGGCCGGTTCCAGCAAAAACCAAACCCCAGACCACTCCGTAGAAGAGCCAAGGACCAAGTTGGTCGAACCAACCACTGATCTCTTCAGAAATGGCGAGGTGAATTACTGGTTGCATACAACAAGCCTAAGGCTTGCCAACCAACACGATTTCGTCGAGATCAAGGCGGGTGCGTGGAGCAATTTCGCGCTCATAGGCAGGGCCTTCAAGCTGCTCGGCTGGTGCAACCTTGCCAATAGTTAGAACCACTAGCAACTGCAGTTCTTCTGGCAGGTCAAGAGTTTCAGCCAGGGCAACGTGGTTGATACCACCCATGGTGTGAACGTGCAAGCCAAGCTCGTGAGCCTGAATGGTTAGCTGCGAAACAGCAAGACCAGCGTCATAGTGAGCGGTTGCCGAAGGTGAGCCATCTGGGTTGTTCTTGACCACTGAAACAGCAATGTAGGCAGATGCGGTTGGCGACCAGGCAGCATTGAAGCCGTTTAGACCGGGAACCATTTTGTTGAAGAGTTCGGTGCCGCGCTTGGCAACTGAGAAGCGCCATGGCTGAAGATTGTTTGCGCTAGGCGCCCAGCGAGCTGCCTCGAGAACTGATAGCAATTCGTGCTGGTTGATCTCGTAGGTTGCATCATATGAACGTGGGCTCCAGCGGTTAGCTAGAACGGGCATGATTGGGGCTGCGGTGATTGCGGTTTTAGACATATTTACAGTCAACAGCAACAACTCGGATTTATTTCGTCAAGAGGGACTTTACTGAGATTAAATTTGAGATTTTCAGATCAACCGGGTCAATAAACACCATTTTTGGGTCTTGATCGTCGGCAATCAAAACATCGGCGGCATTGAAATAGTCGTGAGCTGCCTGAAAAGGTTGCAACCCAACCGCCACTTCGTGAACAATTGCGCCTTGATCTGAGGCGGCGTCGAGCACATCTTCATCTGGCGACAAAACAATAACTAGGTCAACACTGCTGTCGTTTGGGTAGTTTTCAGCTGCCTGAATGGCACGGTCGAGCATAGATATTCCAGTTGAATCAGGGGCAAGGATGTTTGGTTGCCCAACTTGCGCATGGCCAAAGTGAGGAATTATCGCGTAGACAAAATCTTGGTTGATCAAGTTCACCCCCGTCTAAGGCTCTACCTCAGAGCTGGTGCTCGCAATCGGCAGAAGGGCCTCAAACACAACAAAACCACTAGTTTCGTCGGTGCGCAATGACCAATTTATGGTGAGCTCGTCGTAGAGCCTTGAACCAATGCCAATTCGCCCAAGTTGCTTTGGTGCGGTGCCATTATTCTCAACCCGAACGTGAATTTCATCATGGTCGGTTAGGTTGATTTGGGCCATCAGCTCAGAGGCATCGCCGTGGCGAACCGCGTTAGAGACGACTTCTTTCAAGACTTCATTTATGCCGGCGGCGGCCTCGACGCTCTGGTCAATCGACTTTCGCGCGTCAGGTGCAACAGCCACCTTAACCTCGCAAATGCCACTCCAAGTGGCCGAAAGCTCTTTGGTGGCCTGCGCGAGCTTGATTATTCGCTGGGGTGGCTCGGCCAATGCGCCCAAAGCCCGCTGTAAATCTTGGGATGCCTGCAGGTAACTGCGCTTGCCGATTTTTGCCGAGCTGAATCTGGTCAGGGCAGCAGTGAGCGAAGACTGCACTGTGCCGTGAAGAGTTGTAGACCAGGTGCGCCTTGCAAACCAAAGCTTCTGATCAAAAAGCGCAGCCTCTCGTGCAAGTTCGCTGATGTATCGCTCGAGCAATTCAACATATCTAGCTCTTTGAAACTCAAGTGACTTGAAAAAGGCAACTGCGGCAAAGGTGATGAATGAACACGTAGCCAGCGCAGCACAGTGCACGATGGCCAAATTCGTGTTTGACGCCAAGAACAAAACCAGCGCAAAGGTGGGCAGCAGAGCTATTTGTGAAACCAAAATCAGCGCCGGGTAGCCGATCCAGGCTGAGACAAATCGAGTTGGGCTGAGGCTTCGCTTAATGGTCACCAAAATGGCCAGATAACTGATTGATGCAATTGCCATCAATGGAATCCACTGAACACCGAGAGTCCAGTTGGGCATCGCGAGATAAACCAAAAGCATGGTTACGTAGTTGGCCACCGGAAAAATTGAGTTTGGGATGGCAAATTTGGCCGGCGGCAAACCGGCCAACATAAATGGTTTCGGTGCGGGCCTGGTTGCCTGGGCCAAGTCACCTGCTGCGTGTAGCAACTCAGCGCTGAGCGGTCGAACCTGATTATTGATCATGGCCTTGAGCTCTTGAACCACGTTGAGGCGCATTGCGACTGAGTCACCCGAGTTTTCAATGAGTTCTTCGATGCGTTGAATTTGAGGAGCCAATGATTCGAAAGCCAATTTTTCAAGTCTCTGATTCTCGTCAATCAGAATCTCATGGGCATTCTCACGGTATCCGAGCAGGGCATCCTGGGTCTTTTGCACTTCTAAAACCAGCGATTTGTGGTCTTGATAAGGCACAGCAACATTTGCCCAGAACATTGCCAACACGTATTCAAACAGAATGCCGGTGCAGATTAGAAACCAAAGTTCGCCTTGGTTTTCGAGACCCCATTGATTGGCTAGGTCGGTTGTCACCAACGTTCGAATAATGCCAAGGATGCCAAAAACCGCGTACAAAATAACCAGTTTTTTTGAACGCGAAAGTTGACCAATTCGGTCTAGAACCAGCCATTTGGCAATTGCAAAGAGGGCAACCAGCATCACGGTTTCAATGCCAAGAATGTAAAACCACCCGATACTGAAATCATCCAGCGCAAGCATGTTCAAGAACAACCGCATGGTCTGCATCGAGAACATGTGATAAAGCAGAAAGCCCCAACTCCAAAAATTGGCGCGTGCAAAACGGTCGAGATGAATCAAAAATCAACCACCGAGAATTGCGAAAGCGGGAGGCTTGCCCTGAAGACTACTCCAGCCCCCGGTCGAATTTGAATGCTCCAGTCGAGCGTCAATTCGTTTAGCATTTGGCTGCCGACCCCCTCGGGCGCTGCAGTCGAAACCGGGCTGCCGTCATTGGTGGCGGTGAGCTCAATCAGTTCGTCCTCAGAGCGGTCGATGGTGAATCGCACCGATTTGGCCGAACCGTGACGAACGGCATTCGAAACAACTTCTTTGGCGATTTCATTTATGCACTGTCTGACGCCAAGGTCGCGTTCAATGGCTCTTGTTGCGCGAGCCGAAAGGGTGAATTCAACTTCACAAACACCTCGCCAGGTATCAATGATTTGGGCCGTTGCACCCTGAACCGAGACGTCTTGTTGGGTTGGAGAAATTAGCGCAGTTCGAGCGCGCTCAATATCTTGCTTAACCAACTCAAGTTGATAGGGCTCGGCGTCGGCACCAGCCGACACTAATCGGGTAACGGCCGCGGTGAGGGCTGACTGCACGGTTCCATGGATGATGAAATTCCAGTTTCTTCTTGCCACCCATAGTTTCTGGTCAAAGAGTGCCAGCTCGCGCTGCAAAATTTCGTTGTCTTTGGCTAACTGAGCCTCAGCTTTTTGGCGTTCAATGTCTCGAGACTTAGACGTGGCAAAACCGGTCAGTGCAGCGACGGTTCCGAAGATCTCCATGAAACCCAAATTCACCTGGGTTGGCGTTTGAGCCAAGGTGAGAAAACCAAGGTAAACCGGCATTGATGACAAGACGCCTATTGAAATCAACAAAAACCAAGAGGTGTTTCGGTTGGTCTTGAATCGCACCGGCAAAGCAAGACGGCTGAGATGCATCAGCAACCAGACACCCGGAATATACGGCGTGATTCTTAGCGCAGCATCAAAGCTGATAATCATGTCGATGGTCAACCAATAACTCGGGGCGCTGATCAAAAACACAATGTTGGGTGCAATTAGCTGACGAAGCGAAACAGCATTCTCAAAAAGCTTTGGCGGTCGAGCGGCAATCTCGCCGGTGGTTGCGAACGCTGGCCGCTCGCTGAACTCACCAAGCCTTTGGCTAATCGGTCTAATCTGATCTGAAATTAGCGATCTCAGCTGGGCAGTCGACTCTGACAAACCGGTTCCCGCGACCAACATGGTTTGAATTTTCTGCAGCTTGGGCAGAATTGCATCCTGGGTTTCTTTGAGCAATTTAGTGTTTTCGGCTGTTGCAATCGACTTTGACTGCGCCTTAAAAGCCAAAAGATCATTCTGGGTGCGGGTGAGTCTTGCCATGGCCGCTCGGTGCTCAACGCGGGTGCCGAGCACCAATACATAACAGGCAAAAATTGGAATAGCCAGGCCTGCGCCACCGATAAACCTGAAGGCCCAGTCGACATCTTCTTGAAGACCCAAGGCAATCGAGAGTGCAGCAACCGATGAGTTTTTGACCACTCCTAGAACAGCGGCGAGCCCGATAGAAGCCCAACCCGAACCGGTTCGATCGAGCAGGGCATCCATGAAGAATTTCTTGCACAGAACCGCGACTGCAACCATAGCTGCGGTTGAACCGACAAAAATCAGCAGCCAGAGCAGGCTGGCATTATTGAGCAGAACTACGTCAAATAGCAGCGAGGCAGTTGCATAAAAAGGTAGTGCGAACCAAAAAAGTTGCCAACCCCAGACTTCTTTGCGGCCAAATGCGCGAAGAGTTCTAGAGCGAGACTTCATTTTTATTTGCCGAATGGCAGACCGGCAAGCTTGATGTATTCGCGAGCTGCGGTAACGCGCGGGTTGTTGTCGCTCTCAAGGTCGATTCCGGCGGCTTCGAAGGCACGACGAACCAAGTTTTCTACTGCACGGATAGTTGTGCCTCGGTCAGCCGCAATCTGCTGATTGCTCATGCCGAGCGCCACCATCTGAAGCACGGCCAACTGGTTGCGGCTAACTTCGCTAAATCGGTGCTCAATGTTTTTGTCATCGCGAAAGCTCTTGCCAACGCGGTCGCGCAGGGCAGCCTCAATGGCAGCGCGCAAGATGCCAGGGTCGGCAATGCGGTCTTTCACCAGGTAGGCGGCGTTTTTAGGAATCGAACGGTTCTCGATGCCCACAATGCGCGGTTCAGGAATGTGAGTCAAGAACACCAGCGCAATCTCAAGGTGCTGGCGACGAAGAATCATCGCTAAGTCGATTCCGGTTGGGCCATCGCCAAGTTCAATGTCTAGCACCGCGATGTCTGGGTCAAAATCTTCAGCTACTTTGCGGGCCTCGGCAGCGCTTGAAGCCACCTCTACAGTGAAACCCTCGGCAGTTAGGTTGGCAGCAATCAAACCACGGATGAGTGGCTCATCTTCAACGATGAGTACTTTGCGTTCAAATAGGGCCATGGTTCAAGTTTGTCATTAGGTTAACCCATCATGTGGATTAAGTTCGTTTATGCGAACAACCACATGATTGGCAGCGAGACCATCGCCACTGTGGCAACCGCAAGCAAAATTTGCGACCACTTTGGCGAAGCCCAGCGGCCGAGTAGGTTTTTATCCCTGGCTAACCAGAACACAATGAACATCAAAATTGGCGCGGTCAGACCGTTTAGAACCGCCGCCAGAATCAAGAAGTTAATTGGCTGAATGTGCAGCAAGTTCAAGCCCAGTGCAATCGCCATCGAAATAACGATCACGCCATAAAAAGCCTTGGCTTGAAGTGGCTTGAGTTCAAGGGACTCGCGCCAGCCAAAAGTTTCGGCAATGGCATAGGCGGTTGAACCGGCCAGCACCGGAATCGAGAGCAGGCCAACGCCAAGGATGCCGAGCAAGAACAACAAACCGGCATATTTTCCAGCGATTGGCTCAAGGGCTTTGGCCGCTTCGGCCGCTGTTTCAATTTGAGTAATGCCCTGCAGGTGAAGCGTTGCAGCCGAGGTAGCCATGATCGCAAACATGATGAAGACGCCGGTGAACATTCCCGAGAACACATCGCCACGCATCGCCTGGATGTGCTTGAGCGAGACGGTCTTTCCGTCGATCTCGTGACGCTCTTCAACCTCTTCGGCTGCTTGCCAAAAGAACAGGTATGGGCTGATGGTCGTTCCGGCTAGAGCTAACAGCATCTCGAGCGAGGCTTTGGTGAAATCAAACTGAGGGAACATCGTTGAAGTTGCGACGGCAGCCCAATCGACCTTGGCCACGAAGAGCACAGCAACGTAGGCGAGCAAACTCAGGGTTAGCCACCTAAGCGCCTTGGCATAGCGGTGATATGGAATCGCGATTTCGGTTACAGCCAGCAAGACTGCGAATAAAACCACGCCAACCAGTTGGTCAATTGGAATCAACAGACCAAGTGCGGCTGACATAACCGAAAGGTCGGCCGCAATGTTCACGGTGTTGGCGATGGCCACCAACAGCACAGCAAGAATCAGCACCCAGCGGGGCATCCGTGATTTGATAATCGAGGCCAAACCCTTGCCGGTCACGAGGGCTAGTCGCGCACAGGCTTCTTGCACGGCGAAGGCCAATGGCAGCAGCCAAATGGTGCTCCACAAGAATCCATAACCAGCGCTTGCGCCGGCCTGCGAATAGGTGCCGATGCCCGATGGGTCGTCATCAGCAGCACCAGTGACGATTCCTGGGCCCAACCGGTTGAAATAACCCTTTGAGCGAATCGTATTTTTGCGCGGATGATGTTGTCTTGGCATTAGAACAACCTTGGAACCGAATCTTCAATGCCGCGCATTGAGTCGTAGTCGAGAACCAAACATTCGATGCCGCGGTCTTCGGCAAGCTTGCGGGCCTGTGGCTTGATTTCTTGGGCTGCGAAGATTCCGCGAACCGGGGCAAGCAAAGGGTCGCGATTGAGAAGCTCGAGATAGCGGGTGAGTTGCTCAACGCCATCGATGTCGCCGCGGCGCTTTAGTTCAATTGCGATGGTTGAACCATTGGCATCTCTCATCAAAATGTCTACCGGGCCAATCGCGGTGAAATACTCGCGACGAATAATTGATGAGCCCTCTTCAACCAGGTGAAGCTGATCGGCCAAAAGCTCTTGAAGGTGCTTTTCGACACCATCTTTGATCAGCCCGGGGTCTTCACCGAGTTCGTGCTCAAATTCGCTGAGCACTTCAAAGATCGAAATCATCAGCAGGTCGTCGGTCTTGGTCTGCTGAACCTTCCAAACTTGTGTGACTCCCACAGACACCTGGCCATCGGTTGGGTCAACCATCGAAACAGTGCACGGCGGGTTCATCCAGTTGAGTGGCTTATAGCTGCCGCTGTCGCTGTGCACCAAAACCGAACCGTCGGCCTTCATGACCAAAAGACGCTTTGCTCTTGGCAGGTGGGCGCTCAGCCGACCGGCATAGTCGACCGAGCATTCGGCAATAATCAGGCGCATCTACTTCTTCAACTGCTTTGCTAGCTTGGCTTCAAGCGCTGCAACCTTGTCTACCAATTCGGTGAGGGCAACGTCTTGAACGCTCAGGTGGTTCTGAATTTCTTTTGATTCTTCGAGAATTGCGCCAGCGTCTTCATAGGTGGCGATGGCTCGGTCGTCAGAGGCTTTAGCTTGGATGTTTTGCCCCACGATGATGATTGGTAGCAAAACCAACTGCAAAAATGTCTGGGCGATCCAGCTGACGATCACCAGGGTATTGCCGCTGGCCAGCGCTGCCGGAAGGCTAATTAGGGTCAGGCCTAAGAACAGATATGCCGCCCACATGGTGCCAACGTGCTTGGTAATGAACAAGCCAATGCGTTCATTTAGGCCGAGCTCAGCAATTGGCTTGGCACGCTTTGAAACAGCCGGACCCTGCTCTTTGCGGGCAGCCGCATGCGGGTGTTGCTGGTATTCATACTTGCTCATAGTTCTAGGCTAACGGCAAGAGAAAACCCCCGGTGCCAGGCACCGGGGGTTTTCAGATTTAGCAATTGAACTTGCTAGGTTTTGTTACTTCTTGACTACAACTGACTTGGTGTTAACCAAGATTCCAGCAACGTATACCTTTACGGTGTGCTTGCCGACAGTTAGCTTCGATACAGCTACAGAGTAGTTGTCTGATGAAGCAGTCTTAGTTGCCTTCAGTTTGCCGTCAACGTAAACCTTGACCTGAAGACCTGAAGCGTTCTTGACGGTTGAAACAACCTTCTTCGAACCTGCAACAGAGGCAGCTGAGACACCAAGCAAGATGGTCTGGGTCTTAGTGATTCTGTTATCTTCTTCGTCGGCTACGTCTAGGTCGCCGTCAACATCGTACTTTGCAGTGACAGAAGCTGAACCAACTTCGCCAGTGCCAAGAAGAACCTTGATGCTGAACTTACCGTTTGCGTCAGTCTCGATTACGTCGTCGCTAAGGATGAATCCTGGGCCGTCGTAAATTGCCTCGAAAATGCCGTTGTCGGTTGTGTTGACCGGGTTGCCGAACTTGTCAGTCAGGAGACCCTTGACAGTCAAAGTGCGACCAGCCTTTACCTGGTTGCTGCTGGTGAAAGCAACGTTGGTACCTGCCTCGTCATCAGCCTGACCGAACTCAATGATTACCTTCTGTGACTTTGAACCAGACTTGATGGTTACAGTCTGCTCGCCAGCCTTGTGTGACCAAACGTTGAAGTCGTAGTTACCCTCGTCATCGGCACGAACAGCGAGTGAACCCACTGAGTAGTTGCCTGAAGACTCGAATAGCAAGCCTTCGCCTGAGATGGTGACGGTTGCTCCGATAACAGCAACTGACTCTTCTGTGTCAGAACCTGCGGTTGACACAATACCCGCGATCAAGAAACCATCCTGGTTTAGGTTTGGCTCAGTGCCTTCAAGGGTGCGAGCATCAAAGTTGCTGAAGTCCTCAACCTCAAGTGCAACGTCGTTTCCAATTTCGAATACGCCGTCTTCGTTTGCATCATCAGAGCCATCAACTGAAATGTCTCCAGCGATTAGGTCTGCGGCTGCCACTAGGTTTACATCAACCCAAAGGGTATCGATGGTGTCGGCAGTTGATTTCTTCCAAAGGTCCACTGCGTACTCATCTACACCGGTGCCGGTTCCATTGTCAGTTACGGTGAACGATGCCTTGCCGTTAGATACAGCTACCACTGAGTCAACGTCATTGGTAGCTTCTTCGCCGTCGCCTGATCGAGTGCCTGCTGCATCAAGTGAAAGGCGTGCCTCGTACTTGCCATTTGCTGGAACTCCACCAAACTGGTCGTTTACCAAAACGTTTAGCGAGAAACGTCCACCTGGAGTCGTTGCAACCTCAAACGGGTCTAGGTCAGCGATATTATTTGACTCAACGATTGAGTATTCAGCATCCTGCAATGCAACATCAACGGTTGAGCTAGGCAAGTTCTCGGTTGAGAATTCAACTGAAACCACGTCTTCGGCAGCGAATCCAACTGTTTTGATTGAAACAGTTGCCAGACCCTTTGCGTTAGAAGTTGACGAAACTTCAGCAACACCGTCTGCGCCTGGAAGGTCATCGTTGTCCGTGTAAGTTACACCATTCACGATCAACTTCACGGTTGAAGAAAGAGTTACATCGGTTGAAACAGTTGCAAGAACTTTGTTGCCAGCAACTGCATCATCGTTTGCATCTTCAACAAGTGCTGAAACCTGGAACTCTGAATTGGTTAGCGCAAAGTCGGCCGTGTTTGCAGTCTTGCTTGCAACAGTGTCGGCGGTAATCGACGATGCCTTTACAGCAGCAACCTTTGCGGTCTTGAACGAACCAACCTTGGTGTCTGCGCTAACATCAGATGGCTGGACAGGAGCCACGCCACCTGGAGTGTATAGGGCTTGAGCCTTGATGACTTTAGCTTCAACTAGGTCGTCAATTGCGCCAGAAGTCTCTGCGGTAAAACCGTCAGTTGCGTCCCACTCACTGACTGCATCCGTTGACTCGGCTGCTTCTGAACCAGCAAGGTTTCCACCGGTGCCAGTAGAAAACAGAATTGCAAAGTCGGTTTCATCGAGCTGCTCATTGTTGATGTTGGTGAACTTAACAGCAGCAGCAATTGAATTGTCACCCTCGTATGGCTGGGTAACTGAAACGGTAGAAGTCACTTCGTCAACCGCATAGAAAGTTACAGTACGGGTTGCTGAGGCAGTCTCTGCATCCTCGCCAGTGGTCTGAAGCTCGCCATCGCCATTGTAGTCAAGGAAAGCTGTCACCTGAACTGAGAAGGTGTCGCCCGCTTCTAGCGCAGCGTCATCGGCAGCGAGAACAACGTTGTTGCTTGCAGGCGCTGCTTCGTTGCCAGTGGCATATGAATAAGTGTGGGTTGAAGCTGACTCCAAGGTGAAGTCTCCAACAGCCAACGAGCTGGTCGAGTCAACAATCTTAAAAGTTAGGTCTTCAGAACCTACCTGGGCCGCATCAGTGAAAACTGACTTCAGGTTAAAGGTTTGGCCAAGGATTTGACCATATGAGGTACCAGCGTTTGGTGAAAGGCTTACTGGAACGACGGCTTGAGCTGGCAGTGCGCCAGTTAGACCAGCGAAACCGACAGTAGCTGCCACACCGAACGCGATTCCCTTGCGGGAGATGTTCTTAGACATAATGTCTCTTTCTTTCTTGGTTTAGAAGCGATCTAAGGCTTAGATCACTGAGAAATCCACTTGCGCCAAGCAACCAAGCAGGATGGCACGCGGGTCCCCACAATAAATAGCGACGGGGTGGTCGAGTTATTACGGTTGTGCAAGAAATTTTTTGAAATTATTTGAAGACGGCATCATCCCGGTTAAATACGGAACCCCCTCCCAGGGGGTGGTAGGGGGTTCCGGCACACTAAGAGAAGCTATTCCTGCGGCAAAACCGTAAGAATCGAATCGCGAAGCGTGCTCTGATCGTTTTCGACGACCAGCTCTAGGCGAACGGTGGCTTTGGCCAAAACCGAACCGCTCAAAACTTGACCAGCCTCGTCAAACACATGGGCTAGCGAACCGTAATAGATGTAGTGCTTGAGGCCTGCGTTGTCGGTGACAACATAAAGCTCGGTGGCCTCCGGGTAGGCAAAGAATTGCTGACCGTTCACATCGATGGTGAACAGCGCATCGGTGAAGGCATTCTCAGCAGTTGCATCGAAGTTGAAGTCGGCGATGATGCCTTGGCCAGAAATCAGGCGATAAGACTTAGCCGCACCAACACCGGTTGGCGACATGCTCATAAGTTCGTTTGAACCCGGGGTGGTGGTGAACAGGTTCTCGAGAGCCGCCACCGTGAACGCTGCTTCTGATGGCGAAGGCTCAGGGCTTGGCTCAACCGAAGTATCGATGTTTGGCTCTTCGGTAATAATATCCACCAGTTTGGTGACCACAGTTGGGCCAAGGTTTTCGGCATCTGGAGTCTTGGTTTGGCTCGGAGTTGATGACGGGCTTGGGCTTTGCTCAGGTGAAACTGCAGCAGGGCCTTCACCCTCGGCAAGAATCTGGTTGTCGCTGTTGCGACCAGGCAGGTTTAGGTAGGCACCAACGCTCAACATTAGGAACACGGCAAACACCATGGCCTGAACGCTCATGCGTTTGGCATCTTGAGCAGCTTTGCGAGCAGCAACCGAGAGAATTGCCGAAGCACTCATGCCGTCGGTGTTGACATCTTCACCCAAAAGCGCCTTTTTGAAAGCTGCGCGGGCACGGAACATCAACTGACGAGTTGCGTTCTCAGATAGACCAACCTGCTGTGCGATCTCTTCGGTGGTTTTCTCTTCATAAATGCTGGCCAACAAGATTTCGCGGTGGCGAGGGTTCAGCTTGCTTAGCGCAAGTCGCAAAACCGCTGCATCATCTTGCTGCTCAAGAGCCAAAGACATGTCTGGGTCGTTGCTAGCAATCTCTGGGTTGTCGTCAATGCTGCTGAACTGAGCGCGGCCGCTGGCACGAATGACATCGAGGCAGAGCAACCGCACCTTCCACTTGAGAAAGCGCAGCACACCAAGCTCTGAATCAAGTTCAGGAAGGCTAACCATTAGGTACAGAAACGCGTCTTGAACGACTTCGTCTACCTGGGATTGGTTGCGCAGAAAACGGCGAGCATGATGCTCAAGGTGTGGGCGAAAGCGAGTGTAGATACTGCTGAAGTCTTGGGCACTCCACTCAGCGAGCTTTACTGGCTGAAGATCGGTGCCTACTTTTTCGCGAAAATCGGGCTCACCAAACTCTTCGTCAGACTCTAGGTCGAGCATGTTCTCAAGAGGATCTTCAACATAGGTTTTGAATTCTTGATCGGCGCGCTTGACGCCAGACGCACCTTTGCTGAGCAGCACCTCGTTGTAGTCGTCGTCGAGTGGCCCCTTGGCCTCGGCCTCGTAAGCAGGCGCGACTACCTTGATGATGCGCAGGTTGCGCTTTTTGGACATGTTTCCCCCGGTCCCCGTGTTGCTGGCTAGCTAATGCGCATGAACGCAGCAACAAATTTGCCGAACATTGAAATACACGAGGAAAGGGCTGATTCATTACGGTGCATTGAAAAAATAATTTCTGGGAGCCCCCGCTCCTAGAAATCGATGCGACCGATCCCCCGGTGAAATCAACTTCAGATGCATCTTTTGATGCCAACTAAATGTTCGCTAATGGGTATGACATTTTGCGAACATTCGACTTTCTAAGTCTGGCGAAGTGCGGCACGATGGGCCTCTTGCGACACCGCTTGTTGCGAATAGGAAACAACAGATACGACAATTGGCCGTAATGAAACTGAGCAACTAGCGCTATTAGATATGAAGCAATCGCAACTGAAACCAAGCCAGTTGTGACAAGACTCGGGGCCACAGAATTTGTGGAACCGAGTTTTTGCTTTAACCCAAACTTTGCCGACAGCACAGGGGGGGTTAGGTTTGATGAGTGCCGATACGCGTAGTCTTTATGACTTTTTATTTTGAAGCCTGGGATGCCCTGGCCGAGGTTTATTCGCGCATGAATGCCGACCCACGTTTTGACGTGAAAGTGGTTGCGATCTCGCGACGACTAACCGGTGAGATTGAATTTGATGACGCCGCTGAAGTTTCAAAATTCTTCACCGATGCTGGCATCGAGCACTTGGTGAATGCAGACATCCGTGAATTAAATGCCGACTATGTGTTCATCAACTATCCGTGGCAAAGAAATTACCCAAAGCAATATCGGGCCGAGGCGTTGGCTAAGTTCACCCGTATTGCCTATGTGCCTTATTACTCGGTGTCGCTGGTTGACGAGCCTGGTTCTGGCAACGAGGTTGCGCCACACCTTTATACCCAGCGTTCGCACCAGTTGGCCTCGCTGATTTTTGTTCAGACCGCAGCCATGCGTGAAGCTTTTGCATCGACCTCTCGAGGCAACAACCATGTGCACTTTGTTGGTTCACCAAAGTTAGATCAGCTGGTCAACGAGGTTCGAGCAGCGGGTGTTGCTGGCCACGGGCTTCGTCTGGTTTGGGCCCCTCACCACAGCTATTCGCCAAGCTGGCTGAATTTTGGAACCTTCGCGACCACGCACTCTGACATGTTGCGATGGGCAACTGAGCACCCTGAAGTGCATGTCACCCTTCGCCCACACCCGTTCTTGTTTGGCACACTGGTTGACCGTGAAGTGATGACTGCCGAAGCCTTGGATGACTGGCTAGGCGCTTGGAACGCTTTGCCAAACACCAAGATTGACAGCGAATCGAGTTCAGCTGAGATTTTTATCGACTCTGACGCCTTGATCACCGATGGCATTTCTTATCTTGCTGAATACCCATTGGCCACTGGCCGCCCGGCGTTCTTTATTGAGAATCCGCAGCACTGGGAATTCAGTGAGATTGGTGAATTGGCAGCGGCAAGTAGCATCCGGGTTGAATCGATTGATCAGGTTGAGATGCGCGATGCCCAGTTTGTCTTGGCCGATCGCACCGAACAGATTGCGGCGCTAAAAGAAGCAGCTATGCCATTTGATGGAGAATCAGCTGCCCGAATTGTTGAAGTTGTGGCTGCCGATTTTGGCGCCGACGGCTCGGGTTCGCCTCTGGTTGACGCCTCGCAAATAACAGAGGTTGCCTGGGAGTTTCAGCCGGGCCGCGAACCGCAAATCGACTAAATAATGCCAGTTAACTTGAGCGTGATGATGAACATCACCAAGCCACCGATTCGGTAAACCCACATTTGTGACTTGGCAGGTTTTTCATCCTCTTCGTTCTCGCCGTGGCGACCAAATAGACCAAGAATGCTCAGCACCAACATTGGCATCGGAATAATCAAGAACGACCACTGAGCCAGAGTTGGCACGACACCGAAGATTGCTGCAACCACCACAGATGTTGTGCTGGCGATGACCAAGCTTGTCACTAATCCAGGCAAGCCAGAGGGAAGAAGCTTCCATAGGCGCGGAGAGTTCGGGAATCGATCAGCGAACCATCCGAGCACTGTTGGGAACAAGAAGAGAGCCGAACCGACAAAGACCTGCCAGCTTGGGCCAATCAAGGCGCCGCCGATGATTACCCAAATGCCGTATTTGATGCCGAGCACGATAATTTTTTGAAGCAGGCCAGGTTCAGGAATTTCAGTTGGGTTGATGACATCGAGTCGAGCTGGGTAGAGGCGAGCGGTTGCCTCTTCAAACCAAACACGAAGCAATGCTGCCAGGGCAATAGCCAGAGCAAAGTCGAGAACGTGATTGGCAACCGGCAGGGTTAGACCAGCAAGTGCAGGCAGCGAACTGACCATGGCGGCAACTGACCAGCCAGCCATGAACGGTGCAACGGCAGTGTCAACCAGACGCTCCCACCAGTAGTGGTGCCCAGATTCGGGAGCCTTGCGCAGTTGACGGAAGGCAGTGGTCAACATGGCCGGGCCGATCACGACAACCATCACACCCATTAGCAAACGAACGCCGCTCATAGTCATTGCCTCAGGTGCGGTGGCCAAAGTTATGGCCACGGTGCCGAGCACAAAGATGATTCCGGCAACAAAGCCCGCAAAAGCATCGAATACGCCAAGAACTGCAATCGCGAGAAGGAACATCCATGGCGGGGTAACCACAAGACCCGGGTTGTTCTCTTGGTTGATGCCGATTGAAATTAGGGCGAGTGCGCCTGCGATAACTGGCAACAACAATGAAAGCGAACCAAGTGCGGCACGGATGTATGCGCCGTCGGTCACCACCTTTGAAATCAATGGCGAGATGCGGGCGATTTTGACGGCCCAACGGTTGCTGCGAATGTCAAAGAAGGTCATAAACGGCAGGGCAAACATGGCAAGGCCATCACCCCAGCCACGATGCGTGAGTTCGAGTTGATCGAGTGCAACCTCTAGTTCGGCAACCTCGCCCTCACCTGAGTCACTTGATTCTGCCGATTCGGCAACTTCGGCAGCATTTGAGTTTGATGAGCTTGAACTGCCTGAGCTGCCTGAGCTTGAGCGGCCAGAACCAGAAGAGGCACCAGCGCCAGCGCCAGCGGCTCCGGCAGCGGCAGCCGCACCCGCCGCCGCAGCGGCAACGCTTGAAACAACCGTTAGAGCTGTCACTGCAGTTTTAGTTACGGCAGCCACACCTTCGGGAGTTGCCAGCGGGTCGAAAGGTGAAGGTGGGTCACTGTCATCGCCGGTTGCACCGATGGCTGGGTTGGCGACCGGCTCACCAGGTGCAGGAGCTTCAGCCTCTGCAGATGGCTCAGGCAGAGCCACAGCCGATTCACTTGGCTCTGGGGTCGGCTCAACAGTTGGGTCTTCGGTTGGCTCAGGCGTTGGTTCCGGTGTTGCGGTTGCTTGAGCCGAAGGGGTCGGGGTCGGGGCAACTGATGGAGTTGGCGTAGCCGTCGGAGTCGGAGTCGGAGTCGGAGTCGGGGTAGGCGCGACCGTTGGGGTAGGAGTCGGGGTAGGCGTTGTCGAGCTAGAAGGAGATGGCGAAGGTGTAGGCGACGGCGTTGGAATCACCACGGCAATTGGTGTGCCTAAGACAGCGATGTCTAGGTCGAGTTTCTGAATGCCGGTTGGCAGGTCGGCATCGCTAATCGCTGAAGCTGCAAAATCTTGCGATCGGGCCGATTGGGTTGCAATGGCAGCTCTGCGCAAGGCCGAAGTCGCTAGAGCGGTGCCGCGCTCAACAATGATCATCCTGGCCTTATAGGCACCCGGTTGGGCAAAAACCAAGGCGGCTGACTCAACTGAATTATCAACATCAAACTCTTTGGTTCCCAGATAGATCCAGTTGCCATCGCGCTTGAGGTAGCCAACCGCAACATAGTCGGCAGCAATATCGGCCGACACATTTAGTTGCATCGAGAGCTTCTCGCCGGTAACTAGCTGGTTGGTTCGCGCTGCATCGACTCTCGGGCTGGTGCGAGTTAGAGCGCTGAAGTCGGCACTGGCTTGGGCTCCAGAAAGTTCGAGGCCTTCAGGAACACGAACGATTCCAAGCGCTTCGAGCGCCGACCGTGCGGCTGTGCTGAGCTCGCCGAAGAATTCATCCGGGGCATTTAATTCAAGCTCAGTGGCTGGCTCACCTGGCAAGGTAATCAGGTCAATAGAACCTTCGCCTGGCTCGGCATCGATGACAACCGAGACTCTGGTGTTACCCGATGTCACGACAGTGTGCGCAACTGCAGTGGCCTGAAGATCGTCAACCGAGAATGAGTCAGCGATCTTTAGCTCGCTCTCACCGTAGTTGGCAGTTGCAACGCTTGAGGTTGCGTGAATGATGCAAGAGAGGTTGTCGTCGGCTGAAACAATCGAAGAAATTTCACGGATGTTGGTGAAGTCGAAATCGACACCATCAACTTGGCTCAGGGTTGAACAATCAATCGGCAAAGTTGAACTCAACGTGAAGGTTAGTTCGGCAACCTCTGAAGTTGAAGAGTCAGCTGAATAGTTCAGCTCTAGGTAATTGCCGTCGATTTCAAGATCAGCGCCGAGTGACATCGACCCTGGCGTGCCCGGTGCAGCCAGAGTCAAAATTGCGCTGTTGCCCGAGGCATCTTTGATTGAACCCGAGCCGATTGAGAGCGCGGTAACGCCGGCATAGTCAAGGTCGGCAGCGGTGTCGCCCTGAGCGATTACATATTCACAAATCAACTCATAGGCTGATTCGCCCAAATCACAGACGGCCGCTTGGTTAGCCCCGCTAAAGGCAAGGCTCAACTCTGGTGAACCGATAACTTCTACCGGTTCACTGAAGGTGATTTTGACTCGAATAACATCGTCGGCGATGTAGAAACCATCTTCGGTTAGAGCAGTAATTGAAGAGACTCTAGGCGCCTCGAGATCAGGCGACATTGTTGAGTTGGAAATCATGCTGCGCGGTGCTTCGCCAACCATGCCACCGTATTCGATCACGTACTTGAAGGTTGCCGAGCATCCATAGTCGGCCCAACCGTAGTTCGAATAACTCTCATCAATCGAGACAATACAAGGTTCGTTAGTTGCGGCGTTTGGCTCAGCCGCATTCCAGAACGAAGCCGTTACCGGGTTGCCTGCGTTAGGGCCAGTGTTGTACTTGAAGCCATCCGAGTATTCAAAACCGCTCACCCAGTAATTGCCGCTAGTGCCAAGCAAATAGCTGTGCTCAGCCTGAATGACATCGGTCATTAGATAGCCCTGCAGCCCGGCGAGAGTCTTGGCCTCGGCCGCAGCAATCGCAACCGAATTGGTTACGAGCGTTGAAACCGGCTCATAAAAATGCTGGGTGTCATACAGATAAATTGCACTGGCATTCAACCGCGGCTTGAGGTGCACCTCAATGTTGCGCTCAGCTGAAGACGAAGTGTTTGAGGCATTCGAATAACGAACCGCACGGATAGCCGCCTGCCACTGAGCCTCGGTCGGCACGGCTCCTGAATAGGTGAGCTCGAATACTCCGTTGGTGGTCGTTAGGCTCTGGATGGTTCCAAAAAGCGAACTGTTGTTATTTACGAAGGCGAGGGTGTCGCCAACCTCGGCGTTGGTGATTCTGATGCGAGTGCCAGCCAGGGTTGAACCCTTTGCATCCAAGGTGAAATCAGGGGCAAGCTCGGTGGCATTTCTTGAACCGTGCAGTGCCCCGAGGCTAAAAGTAGGCAGGTAAGCCAGGCTCACGGTCGAGGTGGCGGTTGAAGCGATCTGATTTGCAGCAGCATCGCTGACACTCAGTGAAGCTAGCGAAACAGAAAGTTCGCCAGCGGTTTCGGTTTCACGTTGGTAAGCGACAACATAGGTAGAGCTCGTGCCCTCTTTGAGCGTTGGGCCACTGACCGACCAGCTCTCGACGCCGCCAACGCCAGAGAAAGTTGCAGTCAGGTCATCTTGGGTGAAGTCTTCAATTGGCTCACTGAATGCGAATTCATGGGTGACTGTGGTGGCTTGAACTTCGCTGGTGATTACAACGGTTGGCGCGGTGAAATCACGAACAAAAGTTGCAAGCACAGTTGCTGTGGCCGGGCCCGGGTTGCCGGTGTCGCCAGCTAGGTCATTCACCGCGTTTGCAGCTAACGAGAAAGTGATTTCACCCGAGGCGGTGCATCCGGTGATTTGAACCGTTGCCTCATAAGGCGCGGTGGTGTCGGTTGAAACGCTTGGAGTTGCGATTACACAACCGGCGGTAGCACCTGACTTGAGAATGTCTGCCGCAGCGAGGTTTTTGAACGGTTCGCTAAAACGCAGGGTGAGAGTCAGCGGCTTGGTTGAGCTACCCAAATTGGCCGAGCCACTAGGTGCGCCAATCGCTTCAACAGTCGGAGCCACTGTGTCGGCAATTTGAGTTGCCGAAAGAATTTGAGTGAATGATTCATCGCCTTCATAGCCACCGAATTCAACGATGTAGCGCTGAGAATATGACTCACTACAACCGATGTCGTTCCATTTTCCGGCAGCCGCAAAGCCGTGGTTTTGTGCGTAAACCAGGGTGCACATCGAGCTGGCAACGTTTGGCTCACCCGTGTACCAAGGGGTGTAGGTTGCGGTTTGGCCCTCTTCTGGCCCGTCAAAGAACTTAACAATTTCGGTGCCCACATTGGCAGTTGTGGTTCCCACCGTCTTTTGGGCAGCGTGAACCGAATAGCCGGTGAGGTTAGTCAGCACGGCAAATTCTGCGGTTTCTTCGGCGCTCGTTAGCGTGGCCAAGTATCCCTGGTTGTCACCCAAAGTGGCTTTGTTAGCCGCTGACTTGAGCGAAGCAAATGGCGTCGATGCAACGCCGTAGTCGGCTTGCTGATAAACGTGACCGTTTACATATGAGTAGCCCTCGAATGGCTTGATGTGAAACTCGTAGTGCCGATCAGCCGTTGAAGCGGTTGAAGTCAAAGTCACAGTTCGCAAGGCAGCTTGCCACTGGGCAGAGGTTGCGGTTGTGCTGATTAGATACAACACGGATGCTGTGCTGCGGGCATCTTTAGTGACGTTGTTTGAAGCGGTGAATGCCAATGCATCGCCCGATTGCGGATCAGTCAGTTCGATTCGCATTCCATAGATTGTGCCGCCACGGCCATCGAGGGTGAGGTTTGGTGCAATTGCCGTTGTGCCGGTGCCCGCAGTGTTCAGTGTGCCTGGATTCAGCACCGGGGCAACATAAATCTGAGCCTGCGATGCGTTCACCGAACTGATTGTTGGCATGGTTACCACCAGAGCATTGCCAGCAAGGTCGGTGATTGAGTTAGCCAGTGCGATGGCAACCGTTCCGTTGACCGGTGTGGCATTCGAAATCGAGAAGGTCCAGGTGTTTGATTCGCCAACCCGGCTCGGTGCTGATGCAACAACCCAGGCCGAGGTAGCGCCGGTTTGAGTAGCGGTTATTTTGTCTGAGGTGAAAGTGCTTGAAGCAATAGCCTCATCAAAAGTGACTTCGTAGGTGACGGTTGTCACTTCACCGTTTGTCAGTTTCTTTGTGACCGTGGTAATTTTTGGCGCAACCAGGTCTCGCGTGATTGAACGTGACACCACGTTGGCAATAGGGCCGGTGTTGCCAGTGGTGTCGGTTAGGTCATCAACCGCGTTGGCCTCAAGGGCGATGGTGAATGTGCCCGAAGTGGTGCAGCCCTTGATATCGAGGGTAATTTCGTAGGTGCCGCCAGAGGTTGCAGTCGCCGACGAAACGGGGTTAGCCGTACAACCCGTGTAACCGGTGCCAGCAAAAGTGAAGTCGCTGGCGGTGAGTGTTGCTGCGCCACCAACCAAACCACGGATAGGTTCGCTGTAGCTGAGGGTCAAACGCAACGGGTTTGCATCCGTGCCCTTTTGAGTCGGCAACTCTGGCTCACCCGAGATAACTGCAGTAGGTCGGGTGTTATCGAACACGCCGCTGAGCCGCTGAGCCTCAGTCGAAGCCGCTGACAACTGGCCGTGCTGATCGCGCGTGAAGCCTTCTAAGAAATCAACATTGATTTGACCATTGACGATGGTGGTAGCCGAGTTAGTGATGTTGAATTGCGCAACTTTGTCATTGCCAGTCTTGCGAGTTAGACCAGAGATAGTCCAACCCGTTGAAATGCCACTGAGTGAAATTTTGGTCGAGTCGATCTCACCGGCGACGTTTGAGATGGTCTCGTTGAAAGTAACCTCAACGGCAATGGTGGTGAGCTTGGTCAAAACAGGGGTCATTGTGACGGCGGTAATTTGAGGGCCGGCGGTGTCGAAGGTAACCGTCACTGCAGCCGAGGCAGTTGATGTTGCCTGACTGGTTGACTGAGTAACCGTGAAGCTCCAGGCGCCAGCTGCCGGAAAACCCTCGACAAATGTGCAACTTGCGGTTGAGCTTGGCACGTTCAGAATCTGACAGGTCTGGCTGGTTTGGCCTGCTTGAGTGGCCGTGACCGTGACGTCGACTCCGGCAGTCAAACCGGTTAGGTCAAAAGTAGGTGTTGAATCTTTGGTTAGGTTATCGGTGGTGCTGGTTCCTGAGTCAGACGCTGTCTGCAGATCTGGGGCGGCCAAAGTTGCCAAACGCATGATGCTGGTTGATGCCGAAGTGCCGTTTACTGAGCCGCTTGAGTTTGTTGCAACCACAACGGTGCGCAAGTAACGACCGGCATCGGCAATGGTTGGGGCATAGGTTGAAGAAGTTGCATTGACCAGGTCTTCCCAACCATCAATGCCATTTGATGATCGCTGCCACTGATATGTGTAAGTGGGGGTGGGTGAACCACTAAAGGTAACAGCGCTGGTTAGCGTGGAGCCAATTTGAGCTGTTCCGCTCGGCGCGGTTGTTGCGGTAACCATGGGCCGTTCATTGAACCCCACCGCTGTAGAACAACCGGGGGTGAAGCCGTCCATCCATGAGCCGGTCTGAACATAGATTCTCGAAATAAATTTGCCCGCGCCACAATCTCGCTCAGCACCCCAACTGGTGAGGCCGACTAAATCTGGGGTATCGGTACCGCCGGGAGCCGTCACACACTTGAGGCCAGCGTTTACCGGAAAAGCTCCGCTGAAGTTCACGGTGATGGCCCGGGCAACTTTGCCTGCTGGGCACAGGGCCCAGGTGCCTCCCGACCCCCAAACACGGTCAGTTGTAGTGGTGTTAACTGTGCCGTCGGCGTTGACCGTTGCACAACGAATACCAATTACATAGTTGCCGCCAGAGACAACACCAACTGCAGCCTGGCCGCTTGGGCACATTAGATCGGTCTGGGCGCTGCCGCCGCTGTTGCCCACATAAGAAAGCCAGTTCGTGAAGTTTAGAGTGGCGGCGCCCGCTGGGTTTGGGCTAAAAATTGCCCCGGCAAAACTCAGTGCAAATATCAAGGATGCAACGACAAAGCGACTCATCCAAGAGCCAAACTTGATCGCCATTAATCCCCCAGAAACACCAACTAGAGCCCGCATTGAAGGCTAGTTAAAGTCTAGAAATTGGGCATTATTGGGCAGGAGAAATGTTCGGTAAACCCCACATTTGAAAACTAAATGCGGGGTTGACCTTCGAAATGGTTACTTGATTACGATTTTGCCTTCGGGAGCCTTTGGCATTAGCTCAACCCAGGTGTTGCCCGGGGCAAGGTTTATGACAGCACCTGAGGCGTCTTTGAGAATAATCGGCGAGGTTGCGTCTGCCTTCGACCAGGTGGCTTCGATGTACTTTGAGGCTGTGAAAACCCAAGCGGTGCCAGAAGAAACCATGATGGTTTTTGGCACGTTGCCGTACTTGTGATCTGCAAAGCTGCGGTCAATCTTGACGGTCATGACAACGACGTTAGTTGCCTCAACCTGCTTGCCGGTTGCAGCGTCTCGGTGCACAGCGCCATCCTGGGTTCTCAACCAAGCGGTTCCATCGGCATTCGGCTTCCAGCTTGAAGTTGCCTGCGGGTAGCTAACCGTGAACTGCTTAACTGCGGTGCCGGTTGCCGCGCTGGCCGTTGCCTGATCGAGCGAATAAGTGAACTGAGCTTTTGGTGAACGCAGTTCGTTGTGCTGCTCGGCAAGCAGACTCGCGTTCACAATCACGTTGTGCGGAGCCGGGCGATCATGGCTTCGCTTGAAGGTTCCGTTGCCTTGTTCGCTGGTCTCTGAAGCAGTGAAAACCGGTGCTGCTTCAATCAAACGAACAAAGGCAAGCTGGCCGCCCGAGTAACAAACCACGCCACCGAATGGGCTAAGAATGTCTGGGTCCATCGGGCGAATAGAACGAACCGGGCCAACAGCCTCAGGCATATCTGAGTGCCAAATTGCGACCAGTCGAGTTAGGCCACCTTCGACCATCTCAACAAAAGTGATGTCAGTTCGGTTCAAGCCAAACTGTGGGCGGGCATCAAACGAGTTATCAATTTTGCAGGCCACGGATGGGTGCCCCAGCGCAGGAAAGTTTGCTGAACCAACTTCGTATTGCACACCGGTTAGCGGTGCCGCGATAAAGAACGGGCCTTGTGAAGCACTCGGGCTGGCCGAGGGCTCGGGCGATGCTGCCGGCGCTGATGCGCAACCTGAAAGAACTGTAAGTGCAATGGCTGTTGCTGCAACAAGGCGAAGTTTGCTCATGCCAATAGCGTAAACCTCGCTCGGCTAAACTCAGTTGATATGAAGGTTCTAGTTACCGGCGGTGCCGGATACATCGGTTCTCACGTTGTGCGTCTTTTGCAAGAGCGAGGAGACAGCGTAATTGTTGCCGATGACATGACCGCCGGCATCGAGGCCCGTCTCGATGGTGCCGAACTTCTTCAGCTAGACCTAGCTGCGCCTGACGCAAAGAGCATCCTTGCTCAGACTTTCACCGACTCTGAGGTCGACGCAGTTATTCACTTTGCTGCACGCAAGCAGGTTGGCCAATCGGTAGAGATGCCTGAGTTTTACTACGAACAAAACATCGGCGGCATGGCTAATTTGCTCTCAGCTATGCATGCAACCGGCGTAGAGAAACTTGTTTTCTCGTCTTCAGCGGCAACCTATGGAATGCCAGATGTGCCGGCCGTTTCTGAAGACATCGACTGCAAGCCAATCAACCCATATGGCGAAACCAAACTGATTGGTGAGTGGATGGTTGCCAACGCCAAGCGAGCTTGGGGTCTACGTGGCGCTAACCTCCGCTATTTCAACGTCGCCGGAGCCGGCTGGCCTGATCTAGCCGACACCGCGGTAGCCAACTTGGTTCCAATTGTTTTTGCGGCTATCCGTGCGAACAAAAACCCAGTGGTCTTCGGTGACGACTATGACACTCCCGATGGCAGCTGCGTGCGTGACTATGTTCACGTGCTTGATCTTGCCGAGGCTCACCTAAGTGCGCTTGACTACCTCGATTTTGACGTTCGACCTCACGATACTTTCAACGTGGGCACTGGCCAGGGTTCGAGCGTTTTTGAAGTTCTTGCCGAGATCAAGGCAGTTAGCGGAATCGATTTTGACACCGACGTTCTCGAGCGTCGCGCGGGCGACCCACCGTTCTTGGCTGCCGATGTCTCGCGAATTGAGAAGGCTCTCGGCTGGAAGGCAAAGAAGAACCTTCACGACATTATTGAAAGCGCCTGGAACGCCTAAAAATTGCTAAACCTATCAGCACAAACTAAACGTGCTGGTTAGCGCGTTCGAGGTCTTCAGCAAAATCAACCTCAACTGCGTAAAGGTCGCTGATGTCTACGGCCTTGAACTTCAGGCCGTCTGACTCAATTGCAACCTCGATGCCGCGTTCAAAATAATCTTGGTCATCAACCTCGGCTAGACGCTTGATCAAAGTGGCTTTGTCGCGAGCACCAATGTGGTTGATGCCAACGGCTTCGCCAAGACCGCCAACAACCTGCTTCGACAGCTGGTTGATAAAGCCAGAGGCATCCACGGTGTATTTAACTTCTTCGTCGCTCACCTTTGCGGTGTTGACGACAACAAAAGATTCTTCAGCCTCAATCAGCGGGGTAACGCGGGTCAAAACCTGAGGGTCAAAAACTACGTCGCCGTTCAGCCACAAAACGCTGCCATCGCCAGAGGCTTTTAGTGCTTTCAAAAGACTCTTGGATGTATTGGTCTGGTCATAGAACTCGTTGTAGACAAAGCTGGCTTCAGGGAATCGCTCGATGATTGCCTCGAGCTTGAAGCCAACAACCACCATTACGCGGGCAGCTTCGCCGAAGGCGGTCTCGATGTTGTCGAATTGCTGTCGCATGATTGAACGGCCGTCGCGAAGCTCGGTAAGTGGCTTCGGAAGCGGGCGGGCTAGGCGGGTGCCCATGCCGGCGGCGAGAATTACGACCTGTTTTGACATGGGTTTAGTTTATGACTTCTTAGTAACTCGACTGCGGTCGATGGTTCCGCTGGCGCCTTTGAGTAAGCCAACCCAGAAACCCCAACCCCAACTGAAATGCATGGTTGGCAGAACAATCATCAGTGCAACCCGAGCCTTGAGGCTTAGTTTGCTTGCGGTAACGGCCAAACCGGCTACACCTAGCAAATAGGCTGCCGCCGGCAGAATGCCAATCAACCAGCCAAATACTGCGGCAACTAAACCAATGATCACAGAGGCCACCAAGAGTGGCGGAGCAAAGTAACGCTTTGGGGCACCTCGAAGGTCTCGACGAGTTAGGTCGCCGCGCCAAACACCGGTTGAATAAAACTGCTTTACCAATCGGTCGAAGCGACCGCGCGGCCAATAAACCACTCGCAGTTCAGGGCTGAACCAAACCAGGCCACCGGTCTTCTTGATGCGCTGAGCTAGATCCCAGTCTTCACCACGAATGATTGCCTCGTCATAGCCGCCAACTCGAATCAGTGCGCTCTTGCGAAAGATTCCGAGGTAGGCGCTTTCGGCTTCGCCAGCCTCGCCGCCAACGTGAAAGGCTGCACCACCGATGCCAAATCTGCTGGTGTAAGCCCAGGCGGTTGCACTTTGAAAACTTGCCTTGCCGCGGGCGTCCATGATGCCACCGAGCAAGTCAGCTTTTTGTTCATCCAAGATTTCAACACCGCGCTGAAAATAGCCGGGCGTCGGTTCACTGTGAGCATCGATGCGAATGATGATGTCGAACTGCGCCTGGCGAATGGCCTCGTTCAACCCGACTGTGGTCAAGCCTCGCGGGTTATTGATTGGTCGTATTCGCGGGTCGGCTAGCGCGAGACTGGCAGCGATTTGATTGGTCGAATCGGTTGATGGGCCAAGGCACAAAAGCAATTCAAATTGGCCCGGGTAGTTTTGCGAAAGCACGCTTTCGACTGCAGCCGCGAGGTGGTCTTGCTCATTGAGCACCGGCATGATTACCGAGATTGCCGGATAAGTCTTGGCCATAATTAGTCGATGATGTCCGAGCCGTTTTCAGCGTTGTAGGCATCGACCACGGTCTGCGGGTCGCCATCCATGCGCAGCACACCCTTTTCGAGCCAGATAACTCGGTTGCAGGTGTCGAGAATTGACTTCATGCTGTGGCTGACCAAAAACACGGTGCCGGCGGTGTCGCGAAGTTCACGCATGCGAGCTTCTGAACGCTTGCGGAAGGCGCTGTCACCAACCGCCAAAGCTTCATCGATGATCAAGATGTCGTGGTCGCGGTAGGCCGCGATTGCAAAGCGCAGACGAGCTGACATGCCTGATGAATAGGTTCGCATCGGTAGATCGATAAAGTCTTGTAGCCCTGCGAACTCGGTGACCGGCTCTAGTGATGCCTGGGCTGACTTGCGGTCAAGGCCCATAGCCATGCCGCCAATCATGATGTTCTTTTCACCAGAGAGCTTTGGCAGCAATGCTGCGCCAACACCTAGAAGGGTTGGGCGAGCCGAGGCATAGATGTTTCCTTGGTCAATCGGAGTCAGGCCGGCAACAGCGCGCATCAAAGATGACTTGCCTGAACCGTTGCTACCAATCAATCCGATTGATTCGCCCTCATAGATTGTGAAGCTAACGCCTTTGACCGCGTGCACTTCGCGAAGCTTGACCTTCTTTTTCAAGAGGCCGTTTCTTCCGGCGTCGCCAGTTGCTAGCTTTCCGCTGGCATAAACCTTGTAAACAATGTGAACGTCATCAACGACAACGGCCGGCTTGCGGTTATCAGTCGCGGCCATAGCGCTCCTCCGCTCTCCAGAAGAAGATGGTTCCAAAAATAAACAACCCAAATGCCCACACCGATGTTGCGATCCATAGGTGCGGAGTCATCTCGTGGCCAACAACAACCGCGCCTCGAGCAAGTTCAACGAAGTCATAAATCGGGTTCCACTGCATGATCGCGTGAAGCACCGGAATACCCGACAAAACAGTGTCGATGCTGAAGAAGATTCCGCTGATATAAAAAGCAATGCGTGTGACGAATGGAATCAATTGGCTAAGGTCTCGAACCTGAACGGTCAGTCGCGCCGCAATCATGGCAAGACCCGAGGCAAAAATGACCATCAGAATCATGATCGGAATCAGTGCCAACCAAGTCCAGCTAATGGTTTGTTGAATTCCGATCAGCAAAAGCGCCAAGACACCGAGCTGCGGCAAGAAGTTGAAGAACTGGCTGAGCACCGAAGAGATAGGTAGCAAAATGCGCGGAAAGCTCAGGCTCTTGACCAAGCCAACGTTTCCGGTCAGTGCACTGGCTCCTGATGAAAAGCTTGCTGAGAAGAATGCAAACAAGAAAACACCGGTGAACAAAAACGGCAAGAAGTTGTCGGGGCGATTGCCCTGAAGAATTAGGCCAAAGATGAGCCCATAGGTGCCAGCTTGGATGGTTGGCAAAAGAACTGTCCACCAGCGACCGAGGCGGTTGTGGGAATTGGCAGCTTCATTTGAGTATGCCGAGAGGGTGACGGCAAAATCGCGGCGCACCCAGGCATCACGAAGGTATTCAGAAAACGGAGGGCGAGCACCCATTCGCTTGAGGCCGTGCGCCTCTGCATACGCTGAATAATCCATGTCGTTCACCTGCCCAAGTTTATGCGAAAAGGGCCTGGGATTACTCCCAGGCCCTTCTCAATTTGTCGAAAAGACGTTAGCTAAAGCTGATTACTCAGCCTTGTTGCCAATGCTCTTTGCAACTAGTACTAGAACTGCGGTTACTACGGTACCGATAGCGATAGCAAGGATGTAGGTAAGTACGTTGCTAACTAGAGGGAACACGAAGATACCACCGTGAGGTGCGCGCAACTGGTTGCCGAATACACCAACAAGTGCACCGGTTACACCAGAACCAATCATGATTGATGGGATAACGCGGATTGGGTCAGCAGCTGCGAATGGGATTGCACCTTCAGAGATGAATGATGCACCTAGCAACCAGCCAGCCTTACCGTTTTCGCGCTCTGACTCAGAGAATGCAGACTTGCGAAGAACGGTTGCAAGAGCAAGACCTAGTGGAGGAGTCATACCTGCAGCCATAACGATCGCCATAACAACGAACTCTGGAGCTTCAGCTACGGCACCTGCAGCAGCAAGACCGGTAACACCGAAGGTGTAAGCAACCTTGTTAACTGGGCCACCCATGTCGAATGCCATCATTAGACCGATAACGATACCTAGGATCACAATGCCAGCGCCTGATAGGCTGCCTAGCCACTCGGTTAGACCGTTAGCTAGACCTGAGATTGGGCCCTTTAGAACTAGAACCATTACGAAACCGGTGATGATGGTTGCAAGTAGAGGAATTACAACTACTGGCATAACTGGCTTGATCCAGTTAGCTACAGGCCAACGGCTGATCCATAGAGCAGCAAAACCAGCGATGAAACCACCGATGATTGCACCTAGGAAGCCAGTGCCGGTGCCAAGTGGGTTGCCGTCAAGACCGGTTGCAAGTGCACCTGCAACGAAGCCTGGAGCAAGACCTGGACGGTCAGCAATTGCGAAGGCAATGTAACCAGCAAGAACTGGCACGAAGAATGCGAATGCAGCCTTACCTAGCCAGAAAATGATGAATGCCCAGTTGCCTAGGTTGCCAAGGTTGAAGCTACCGTCTTCGTTAACGCCTGCAAGAGCTGCGTCGTAAACACGGATACCACCGGTGGCTGGGTCAGTACCCATTGCCCAGGTGCCGAACAAGAAGCCAAGAGCGATAAGGATACCGCCGGCGGCTACGAATGGAATCATGTGTGAAACACCGGTCATCAGCCACTGGCGGATGCGGGTTCCAATTGATGCGTTACTCAATTGAGTCTCCTAAGAGTTAGGGGGATTAGTGGGATTACTACTTTTTACCGAAGAGGCCGGCCAAGAAGCCACCGCTCTTCTTTTCAGTTGCAGGCTTCACTGCCTGTTCCTGTTTCTCAGCAGGTTTCGCTGAAGAACCTTCGCCAACCTTTGCAGCGGTGCCGTTAGCGGCAGCCTCTAGTACCTGGTTGACCAAGTCTTGTGCGTTTTTCATTGCCTTAGCAACTGGAACCTCGATGTAAGGCTTGCCGTTGAAACGCTCACGGCCTTTTACCTCTAGGTCAACGCCAAAAATTACTGCATCTGCAGAATCGATTACTGCCTGGCTAAGCGGGTTTGAACCTGCTGAACCCTGGGTCTCGACGATTACCTCGTGACCTAGCTTCTTGCCAGCCTGCTCAAGAGCTTCTGCTGCCATGTAGGTGTGGGCGATGCCGGTGATGCATGAAGTTACGCAAACGATCTTTGCCATTAGTTTTGTACCTCTCGGGTTACGGTTTCTGCGATTGAGGCTGGGTTCTTGTCGGCGCGAAGAGCATCACGGAACTCTTCGTGCATTACCTTGCGAGCAAGTGAAGCAAGGATAGAAAGGTGTGCGCCATCGCCAGCAGCTGGAGCTGCGATCAAGAAGATTAGGTGAGACGGGCCATCGTCAGCGCCGAAGTCGATGCCGGCTACTGAGGTTGCAACAGCAACAGATGGAGCGGTGACTAGGTCACTCTGTGCGTGAGGAATAGCAATGCCACCCTCGATGCCAGTTGGGAAGTGTTCTTCGCGCTTTGCTACTGCTGCGAGGTAACCCTCGATCTCGGTAACGCGACCTGCAGAAACCAAACGCTCAGCTAGCTGACGAGTTGCCTCTTCTTTGGTGGTGGCATCGATATCAACGATGACGATGTCTGCAGTGGTAATTGCGGTGGTCAAATTGCTTGCTCCTTTGGAAGCTCTTGTTGCTCGCTCGAACCTTACGATACCCAGCCTTTTCTCAGGCTTTTTGGTATTTACACGTAATGTTGCGAGAAAGTAACATTTCAAATTTGTAGGAAATGGACAAAAGAAGACTAGCCCTTTTCTCTGGGATAAAGCGCCAAATCGACTCCTTATTGATTGTTTACCCCTAGAGCGTGAGAAACTTAAAACCCAACAAATTTAATGACGGAGCAATTCATATGTCAGCAATCGCACACGAGGTTGAGGTTCTAGACCCAATCGGTCTGCACGCCCGCCCAGCAAGCCAAATCGTAAAGCTAGTTAAAGAGTCTGGCTTGACCATCACCATCGGTCGTGAAGGCGAAGAATTCGTAAAAGCAAACTCAGCACTGATGCTGATGTCGCTGAAGATCAAGACCGGCGAAAAGCTGACCCTTCAGATTGAAACCGAGGATTCAACTGTTGCTGGCGAAATCGCTGGCCAGATCCAAGAGTTCTTGAAGGGCTAACTAAGTTGTCAGTCGCTCAGGGCACCGTACTTTCAGGTCTAGGTGTAGGCCTTAACTCCGCAGTCGGCGAAGTTCACATTGTTAAGCCACAGGCCCCGCTCCCTGAGTGGACCAAATCATCCAAGTCGGTTGATGAAGAGCGCTCAGCTCTGAAGGTGGCAATTGCGAATGTGTCTGAAAATTTGGATGCCCTGGGTGTTCGTGCCGGCGGCACAAGTGCCGAGATCTTTGAGGCGCTCAAATTTTTGCTTGAAGATGAAGAGCTTTTTGAAGTAGCCGAGGGCAATCTGGATGACGGCTGGACCGCTGGCGCTGCTTATGGCATGGCGGTAAACACCTTTGCCGAGATTCTTGGCGGCGACCCTGATTTTGACGAGCGCGTCAAAGACCTTCAAGACCTATCTCGTCGTGTGCAGGCAGATCTTGCCGGCATCGAAATGGCTCTAACCTTGCCTGAGATTGGTCGCTATGTTTTGGTTGGCGACGACTTCTCACCAGCCGACACCGCTCAGTTCACCAAAGCAGTAGTTGGCGTAATCACCCTCAAGGGTGGACCAACCAGCCACACCGCAATCATCTGCCGCTCAAGGAGCATCCCAGCAGTGGTTTCTTGTGGTGCTGCAGCAGACCTTGAAAATGGCGACACTGTTTTGGTTGACCCAGTTGGCGACCGTGTTGTTTTTGGCGGCGACGAAACTTTGGCTACCAAGGCAATTGAGTTCGTGGCCTTGAACGCAGAACCAGTGATTCCGGTTCGCGCAAACATTGGAACCTTGGCTGACGCCGAAGGTGCGACCGCCGAAACCAAGGCCGAGGGTGTTGGCTTGTTCCGCACCGAGCTTTTGTATCTTTCTGCCAACACCGCACCAAGCATTGATGACCAGGTTGCAAGCTACAGCGCAATTCTTGCGGCTGCACCGGCTGGCCCAATCGTGGTTCGCACCATCGATGCAGGCAGCGACAAGCCAGTGCCATTCTTGAACATGCCTCACGAAGAAAACCCATCTCTGGGTGTTCGCGGCTACCGCTTGATTCAAGATCACCGCGAATTCATCGAAGACCAGTTGAAGAGCCTCGAGTTGGCTCGAGTTGCAACCGGTCGCGAAGTTTGGGTTATGGCACCAATGATCGCAACCGTTGGCGAAGCTAAGGCTTTTGCTGATTTGGCACGCAGCATCGGTGGCTACAAGGTCGGCGTAATGGTTGAGACCCCTTCTATCGCTGCCATGATTGAGCAGCTTGAAGGCGTTGTTGACTTTGTGAGCGTTGGAACCAACGACTTGTCACAGTACCTATTTGCCGCTGACCGCATGAACCCTTCGCTGGGCGCATTGCTAAACCACTGGCAGCCGGGATTGATTCGCACCCTCGCCCGTATCGCTGATGGTGGCAAGAAGGCGGGCATCTCAGTTGGTGTTTGTGGCGAGAGCGCATCTGACCCAGCTTTTGCAGTGGTGTTGGCCGGGCTTGGCATTACATCTGTGAGCGTTTCAAAGTCACAGGTGACTGTGGTTCGCAACGCTTTGTCATCGCTTGATCTTGGCGCCTGCAAAGAAATTGCAAACAAGGTGTTGGCCGCAACCTCACCTGAGGCCGCGAAGGCAGCTGCCCTAGATGCTCTTTCACAGCTCTAAAGTTTCAGTGATTGGTGCCGGCTCGGTCGGCGCCTCGATGGCCTATGCGATGCTCATTCGTGAGTCTGCTCGCGAGGTAGTGCTTTATGACGTGAACGCCGCCAAGGCAACCGCAGAGGTTCTAGACCTTGCTCACGGCACATCGTTCACTGGCTCTTCGAGCATCACAGGTGGCGACGACATTGCTTTGACCGAAAACTCGGATGTAATTGTCATCACCGCCGGCGCCAAACAGAATCCTGGGCAAACTCGCCTAGAACTAGCTGGCGTGAACTTCTCGATTCTGAGCTCACTGATTCCCGAATTATTGAAGCGTTCACCTGAGGCAATCTTCTTGCTGGTCACGAATCCGTGTGATGTTTTGGCTACCGCTGCACTTCGCATGACCGGTCTGCCAGCAAACCGTGTGTTCTCTTCGGGCACCGTGCTTGACTCGTCCCGACTTCGTTGGTTGCTTGGCGACAAGCTAGGCGTCAGCACCTCAAGCGTTCACGCGCTAATTGTTGGCGAACACGGCGACTCTGAGTTTGCTCTTTGGTCACAGGCCAGCATTGGTCCAGTGCCACTTGCAACTTGGATAGATGAATTCGGCTCGAAGCTTTCGCGCACCGATCTTGATGAGCTAGCGCTTTCAGTAAAAAACGCGGCCTACAAAGTTATCGAGGGCAAGGGTGCCACTAACTATGCCATCGGCCTTTCGGGGGCTCGCATTGTCGAGGCAATCATCCGTGATGAAAATGCCATTCTGCCGGTGAGCTCGGTACTAACCGATTACCGTGGCGTCGATGGAATTGCTATGTCGGTTCCGACGGTCGTAAACCGAAACGGTGCTTACCGAACCATTGAGGTGCCGATGGATGCCTCAGAGCAGTTGCTGTTTGAAGCCTCTGCCAGCCAGATTGCTCACTCGCTGGCAAATCTA
Organism: Rhodoluna sp.; assembly: GCF_024641065.1. Classification (GTDB taxonomy): domain Bacteria; phylum Actinomycetota; class Actinomycetes; order Actinomycetales; family Microbacteriaceae; genus Rhodoluna. The sequence continues at coordinate 131,252 of NZ_JAHEDV010000003.1, read as the reverse complement.
GCGATTTAGGTTTTCAAAAAGAATCCCGCCCACTAACTAGTGGGCGGGATTCTTTTTGGTTCAGACGATTAGCCGAGTGACTTATAGGTATAGGTCAGGGTCAGCGAACGAACATTCAACATGGTGTAGCTGTAAGGCAAATAAATGTAAGTCTGAATAGTTGACGAACCTGATGCAATTCGACCCATGTTAAGAACCTTGGTTCCGTTAGTACAAAGATCAACGTCGGCACCCGAAGCCTCATCTATGCCGAATGATGCACAATAATCGCCAACGTTGTCATACACAACGAGAGTTGCTTTCACCTGAACTGCACCATTTGCATACCCACGTTGAACCGCTGTTGGAACAGCTAGGTATGAATAGCAAATAGCTGAGTCAATGTAATAGGTGTAGCCATAGAAGCTGGTGCCGTCGTACTGACACGCTGTGCTGTCATCTGAGTAGTAATAGCGGAACGCTTCTTTGCCGGTGTAGCTGACGGTGGTGGTCTTGGTGGTCAGCTTCTTGTTTGAAACCACAACGACCGCGGTGCTCGTGAATGAACGACCTTCAGCACCCTGAGCCACCAAGACGATGGTGTACGAGCCAGGCACAATCTTGCCGCCGTTGAGGCCATTCCAGGTTTTATAGCTGCTAGCGCTCTTGGTTAGTGGCCAGGTCTGGGCAACCTTGGTGCCCAGCTTTACGGTGATGCTGCCCTTGGTTAGAGGAATCGAACGGCCGGTGCTGGTCTCCATGGTGAACGGAAGCTGCACGGTGTCGATGTAGCCATCAGAAGCCGGGAACACAGTTGGCACATCGCGCGAAATGGAAGCACTAGTGATCTGTGTAGTTAGAAGTGCAACGATTTGGCTCTCAACTGTGTCGCTGTTGCCGGCACCATCGGTGAAGTTAGCAGTGACAGTCACCTCGTCAGTAGGGCTGAAACCTTTGAGATTCAAGTTGCAAGTAGCTACACCTGAAGATGATGCTGCAAAAGTGCATCGAGCTGTTTTTGCTCCGACGGTAATGCTGGCCTGGCCCGCGCTGAATGGCACGGCCTCATTGCTCGCACCGAGCACAGACAGTGTGGCAGCAATCACATCGCGGTATCCATCAACACTCGGAAAGTATTCTGTGGCATCGAGGGTCAATGTTGCAGAACTGTGAACGCCATCAGAAACGGCAATGGTTGATAATGCCTCTTCACTGGTGCGAAGGTCTACGGCACTGAGCGGATAACTGCCCGGGCCAACACCGTCAAACGCAGAGTTGATGTTTTGCACCAAGACGCCCGCTTGGTATTTAGAAATAGACGCCACCCAAGACAGAACCACGTGGGTCTGCAATGTGTGGGGTGAACCATTTACGTCCATCTCTAAGTCGACAGTGCGAGGAGTTGCAGAGGTGATTGTTACCTTGGATGAGCTGCTGGCACCGCTGATAATTACGCCAGCACTCACTACCGAGAATTCACCCATTTGAGATTGGATCCAGGAACGATAAAAAGAGACTCGGGTGAAAGCACTCGGAGTGCCACTGGCACAAGCTTGAGCTGAACCGTAGCTCACCAAACCAATTAGAGTTTGGTCGCCGGCTTCGGTGTGAGTTAGCGGGCCACCGCTGTCGCCGGAACAAACGTCGGTCTACGCGTCGCCACCACAAATTTGGCTTGATGTGTAGAAGTCGTAGTAACTGTTCTCACACACAGAGCCTGCCTGGATTGTGATGTTGCCCTTTTGCATGGTGGCAGGGTAGGTGGCTCCTCGAACCTCACCCCAGCCGGTAACGCGAGCGATTTCACCGTCATAAGGATCGCTGGCAGCAATATCGATTGCCTCGATGGTTCCAGCTGCGAAGGTAACTGGGTTGGTCAACTTAAGCAAAGCAATGTCGTTAACCGCGGTGTATGAGTCATACCCATCGTGAACACGAACTGCAGAAACAGCGCGGGTAGCTTTGGTCGAGGTGCTCAATCTTGAACTACCGACGTGTACTAGTAGAGAGGATGGCGAAAGTGGTGAGTCGTAGTCGTCGACCAGACAGTGTGCGGCGGTGATGATCCACTGGTTTGAAATTAGTGAGCCACCACAAAAGAAACCGTCATATTCATTGGATGCCGACTTAAGAGTGATGGCAACCTGCCAAGGGGCATCAGTGATTGAAGCGCTGGTGCCGCCATAAACGGCTGCACCAACTTCGCTTTGAATTGAGACATCGTTGGTCTCTGCCGCATTCGCCCCCGATGGCAGTACCAAGCTGAAAATCAATGCACAGATTGAAATTACAGAAAACTTATTTTTGAACTTTTTCATTTTGCCCCCGCAGACTTGAAATCTTTTCTCAAGCCTAAGGGCTAGGTGTGACAACTTACACAAGAAATTTTCAGGTTCAGAAGTTAGATTTGATTGGGGAAAGTTTCGTTTGCAGTCACATTTTGGCGATGCTTCCCGAAAACGATAGGCGGAAAGCGTTGCAGAGATTTAGGGGCTTAGCCACTCTGGCGCTTTGCCTAACTCTGATTATTTCGACCGCCACAACAGCAACAGCTCAAGAGAACGCCCCTTCTGGCAAAACTGATTCTGCGGCGAGCGCATCCAAGTTAGCTCTAAAGGCAAACGACGAACTGGTCATCAGCTTTAGTTCAGACTTAATTTCTAGCACTGCTGAAAATGCTGTTTCGGCTGCCGTTGACGCTGCCCTAAACACCAAGGCAATCAGAGATTTGGCGCTGCCAAGTTTTGACCTGAAGGCCGATGGAGGCCTTGGAATCTTGAAGTTTGACGCCGAGATCTCGGAGTCAAAAATCCGTGCCGTTCGCAGCGCCTTGTTGCCGCTTAGCCAAGTCGACGCAGTGCAACCAAACCTTGAATATCACGTCGACGAAATTTCGGCCACCTCAACCACCCAAAGTTCAGCTACTTGGGGAATTGACCGAATTGATGAAACCACTGCGACCCTGGATGGCACCTTTAGTTATGCCAACACCGGTCTTGGTGTCTATGTATATGTTGTTGACACAGGCATCACCAACCTCACGGATGAATTCGGCACTCGGGTGCGAACCGGCGTAGACATTGTGAACCCAGGCACCAGCGCCACCGACTGCGCTGGTCACGGAACCCATGTTGCCGGCACTATCGGCAGTAAGACCTACGGAGTTGCAAAGCAGGCATATTTGGTGCCGGTTAGAGTTCTTGATTGCCAAGGATCAGGCTCAACCTCGCAGATTGTTGCTGGACTTAACTGGATTATTGCCAACCACCCCGAAGGTAAGCCGGGTGTAGTGAACATGAGCCTCGGCGCTGACGGAACCGACGCTGCTATTGAAGCGGCTGTGGTTGATTTGTATAATTCTGGGCTAACCGTGGTGGCAGCATCAGGTAACGGAGACTCAAGCGGCAACGGCCTAAACGCCTGTAATTTCACACCGGCTCGTGTTCCGCAGGCCATCACCGTGAATGCCTCGACTAAACCTTTCGCAGGCTATGAATCAGACGCAACCTTCTCGAACTACGGCGAATGCACAGACATCTATGCCCCGGGCGTAGACATCACTTCGCTCTCAATGTCAGGTGCTCCAGCGCTGAGCAGCGGTACATCCATGGCCACACCCCACGTTTCGGGTGCGGTTGCGCTAATGCTTCAGGCCCAGCCAGCCCTAACCCCGGCACAGGTCACCAGCACGCTACTCAACAACGCAACCAATGTTGATTTTGTGCGCGACAACCCATCTGATGCCAAGAAGTTTTTGTATGCCAGCCCGAGTGGTTTCACCAGCTCAGTGGGCACTTTTCGTTGGCGCTCATCGAACAACCTGACCATGCCGGTGGGCGATGGCTACAACGAGAGTTCTGTCATCACAATTGAGAGCCCAACCGCCCGCACCGTGAATTTTGAATTGCGCAATGCCTTAGACAACGGTGTTTATTTCAGCGCCCAAAACCTAGTTCTCAGTGCAGGCGAATCGGGTTACTCGGCCACGGTCACTGTTCCGGCGGTGAATTCGAGCTCAATCACGCTTGGTGTCGGTTCACATGCATTCACCATCAGCACAGTTGGCTCAAGCAGCACGCTAACCGGCAGTCTAAAAGTTGGCTCGGGCAAGGTCACCAAGGTTGTTCTAAATGCCTTGAATTCAACCACGGTGTATCCGCTTGATGATGACCTTCGCGACACCGTTGACGTGCGAATTGCCACCACGGATGAAACCGGCACCCAAGTTGCATCGACCGGAAGCATCTGGGCCAGCTGCTCACCTACTGGCACACCAGCGATTACGTTCAGCGGAACCTCTACAACACCAGCGGTTGTGACCTTTGACTTCAGCAGCTATGCCAAGGTTGCCTGTAACCTGCGAGCATCAGCGACAACCGCTTTGGCTGTGAGTCAAACTTCGAGCGCATCGAGTGCCAACCTTGCGATCTATTTAAAAGACACGGGCGTTTCATCAATTGCTGTTCTTCGATCGGTTCCCACGGTTTATCCGGTGATCGACGACTACCGAGACTCGGTCGACTTCACAGTGCACGTCATCACGACTCCTGACACTCTGGTTCGAACTGGCGCGACTGCCACCATCAAGCTCGGAACCAAGGTGGTCAAACGTTGGTACATTCCAAATTCGGGCGACCTGAGCGTTAGTTGGAACGGGCGCTACGGATCCTCGGTGGTTGAGGGCACCTATGATTTTGTGGTCAGTGCAAAAGGAACCGAGGGTGCCGGAGTAATCAAGTCGGTGCCGATCGTGGTTTCGAAAAAGAAATTGAGTTGGACCAGCCTGACCAAAACCTATACCGGTGCCGAAATGTTCAGCCGCTATCGCGACAACGACGTGTTCAGTCGCGGTCTCTGCAACACCTCAAACTCGACTTTGATTTGCCAGGCCTACGGTTCAGATCTAGACACCTCGGGCGGCTACATCGGCATCACTTCGCGAGGTTCAGTTGCTATTCCGTCGGCTGTAATCAACTCGTATAAATTGGCAACGCCAAAAGCTCGCATGCAACTTGAAGAACTGGGTGACACCTATGGTTGCCGCCTAAGTGAGTATGGCGCCGGTTGCACCACTTATGCCAACACCGCTGTGCTGAAGGCCACCGGCTCGAGCCCGGCTGTAAAGCCCCTGTCAAAAATCGGATGGACTTCGACAAACTGGGCTTCGCTGGCAAGCAAGCCAACCTCAGTAACCGGCTACATAAATGTGCACGAACTTGGCACAACTAAAACCCGTGGCGTGAAAGTTCAGTATTACTACGCAGTTTTGCAATAGCCAATAGCCAATAGCCAATAGCCAATAGCTGACTAAACCATCGCCTTTAGAACGCGCTTGAATCGACGTGCCAATTTGGCGTCGCTCAATTTCGAACCTTCGGCAACTTCAGAAACGTCGTTGAGACAAACAGTCAAAATGCGACCACGATTTAGCAACATATGAATGATTGCCGGCAGGCTGTTTTGGTCATTGATGGCGATGTATTTGTAGCCACTGCCGGTTACTAACTTGCCTCGGCCGGTGCCCAACGCAGCCAGGTTGTGCAGCCACTCGGGCAAGAGGCCATCGGAGGTTCTAAACTTTGCGGTGCTCACACCATTCATTTCGACCACGAAGTCTCGCCAAAGCTCTCGCATAATCGACTTCAAAAATGGGTGCGGTCCATGCTCAGGCATGCCGTCAACATTTGACCATCCATGTGCTGTCGCTAGGTCGATGGTCTTGTATCGAGCGTTGTAAATTACCTCGTCTGGGGCTAATGAGCCTCTCTCAGGCATGGGGGTCGACGTGTAGCGAAGGCGCACACCCTGGGATGTAAACCAGTCGCTCGCGCTGGCAGGTTTGGCGATGAAAACATCGTCGTTGCAGTACAAAAAGCGTTCTGCCAAACCCTCAATTCGGTGAAGGTTGGCGGTGATTGCACGTGAACTGTAGGTCGGCAAATATTCAGCTGGAATGAACTCGCTGTGGTTCACCAGGCGGATTTCGAACGGCAGGTTTGCTGGCAAGGCTGACAGGTCTGGCTGTTGCTGATCGACAACAATGAACACGTTTCTGATGAATGGGGCATGTTCGGCAAGCATTTGAATCGACGCAGCCAACTCGCCAAACTGGCGAAACCGTGAGGCTGAAACTGAGCTTGAATCACTTTGCCTGCTTGGAGCGTATTTTGCTCGTCTTGCCTGCCATGCCGGGTCTTGATCATCAACCCACAGGTACACGGCATCAACATCAAAATCTTCTGGCTTAGCAACCGCCGCCTTCGAGCTTCTAGCCTTGCCTGCCGATTCGGCAGCTTTGATTGCGATTGCTTCAAACAACTCAACCCGAGCAACCGACTTCACGGCTGATCGGATAGCTGTTTTGAGCGAGGTCACTTTATTTGCCTGCCCAAGTAACTTTGCCGCCGAATTCATCCTTGGCAGCAGCCTCGATCTGGGCTGGTTCTACTGAAGCACCGAAAAGCTCAACCGCGGTTGCCTTCACCTTTGGGCGACGAAGCGAAAGTCGCTGCAAGGCTTCAGGCTCGAAAACCTTTACGGTCTTTGCCTGAACTTCGTCGCCGGCAAGCAACATTACAACCGAGTCGAAATCGACACGATGACGAATAACGGGCGCAACCTTTGCAATCGGGCGAATATTTGAAATTGCGTGAACCAGACCAATTCTCTGACCCGAAGCAACGGCTGACTTAATCTCTTTCAGCACTTCATCAAGGTGTTCGCCCTCAATGCTCAGGTTGGCAAAGAACACTGCATCAAACTTTGTGTATTTTGCGTTGCGGTCAAAGTGAAGAGCCGGAACAGCAAACGGGCGACCCTTTGAAGCGCGGCCCAGGTATGAAGAAGCTGTGCCTTGCGAAATGTTCTCGTGCCACTCTTTGAATGAATCGGCATAGAAGCGGCGCATGCCCGAGATGCCTTTTTGGGTTGAGGCATAGCCACCGCCGGTTAGCGATCCAGAGTGAAAGCGAGTGAAAGATAGCGGGCCAGCATTAACCACTGCAACCGCAGATGTTCCGAACTTGGCCATAATTCGCTCGTGGAATTCTGAATCGGCACCGAAACGAACTTCATCCCAGAAGCCAATCTCTTTGGCGATAATTTCGCGACGGAACATCATTGAGCTGATGTTCATGCGCAGATAGTGCTTGCCAACCACAGAGTAAAAATGCATGCGCTCGTGCTCAACTCGCACTCCTTGACTGATGTTGCCGACCAGCTTTGGGTATTTCTGCAAGTGTCGAACCTGAACCTCGAGCTTTTGCGGGTGAGACCAGTCATCGGCATCGTGCACGGTAATGAATTCTCCGGCAGCCTGCTCTAGGCCAATGTTGCGAGCGCGGTAGCTACCGCCGTTGGTGCCGGCCTCAACCAGCTTGAACCGTGGGTCTTGCTTGCTCCAGGCCTTGACCAACTCGCGAGTGCCATCGGTAGAACAGTCGTCAACCACCAAAATTTCAACGTTGCGCCAGGTTTGCTTGGCTAGACCCTCAAGTGCGGTTGGCATCCACTGCTCGCCATTGAAAACAGGTATCAAAACTGTGACCAACGGGCCCTCTTGGATGAACTGGTCGTTCGGGTTCAAATGGTTGAGGTCATCGATGGTCAGCGGTTTTTTTGATGCCGCATCGGTTTCAAAGCCCGAAAGTTTATAAGTGTCGAGAATGTGGTTCATCCATGAGATTTGAAGTTCACGGATCACTCGCGCGCCGAAGATGTCTTCGGGCATGCCGAAAGCAAAGTTGGCGGTTGCGTATTCAAGACCGCGTCGGCCGCGCTGAATGGCTGCCAAAAATGCGCGATAGCCTTCCGGGTTTGACCAGAATTCAGGTTCGCTGAAGTGCTCTAGAAGCGTGCTCAGCTCAGTGCGCAGCGGCGAGCGAAAACGCTTTGAACCGAAACCGCCCGAGATGTGGTTTGCAGCAACCGTTGCGACCTTTGCGTCGTTTGCGGTGATGCCCCAAACCAAAAGTTCGTTGAGCGCAATGCGGCGAACTGATTCTTGGATGTTTGGGCCATAGGCCACGTTCACCAGGTTGCTTAATCCCTGTTCTTCAAGGCCCTGCTGAAGCATGATTCGGCCACGGCCAATTTGACGACGTGAGCGTGGAATCCATTTGTATTGAGGGCTCAGGTGAATGCCAATTGAACGCAAAGCTTGACCCAGTGAGCGGGCAGCCGCAACGTCTCGAAGCAAGCTGTAGACCCGGTAGGCAATAGGTAATAGCCCCAGTGCTTTCAGGATTTTTGCGAGTCGCTTCTTTAGTGGCACGGTCAAATTCCTTATTGGGTTAGACACCCGACTCAATTGGCGAACGATAGAATTGACCAATGGTCAATACAGTAATTATGGGACAAGGTTACGTCGGCTTGCCACTAGCGCAGGGACTAGCCAACACGGGAACTCAGAAGTCAGTTCTAGGCTTCGACGTTAGCGAACGTGTAGTTAACAACCTAAACAACGGCATTTCGCACATCGACGACATCTCAAATGCCGAAGTTAGCGAGATCATTGCCAAGGGCTACCGTGCAACTTGCACCCCAGCCGACATCGCAACCGCAGACACCGTGGTTATCTGTGTTCCAACCCCACTCTATGAAACTGGCGAGCCAGACCTTTCATACGTGGAGTCAGCCGTTCAGCTAATTGCTGACAACATGAGCCCTGGCACCTTGGTTGTGCTTGAATCAACCACCTACCCGGGCACCACCGAAGACCTAGTTCGCCCAATGCTTGAAAAGGGTGGCCGCGAGCTAGACAAAGACTTCTACCTTGCCTTCTCACCAGAGCGCATTGACCCAGGTAACAAGCAGTACAAGATCACCAACACCCCAAAGATTGTTGGCGGTTCAAGCGCTGAATCAACCAAGCGCGCACTTGCTTTCTACACCCAGTTCATCGAGACCGTAATCGAGACCGTTGGTACTCGCGAGGCCGAGACTGCAAAGCTTCTTGAGAACACCTACCGTCACGTAAACATCGCACTGATGAACGAGATGGCAATGTTCTGCCACGAACTGGGCATCGACGTTTGGGAGGTCGTGCGTCTTGCATCAAGCAAGCCTTACGGTTTCCAGGCGTTCTACCCAGGCCCGGGCGTTGGCGGTCACTGTATTCCAGTTGACCCTAACTACCTAAGCTACGAAGTGAAGCGCCGCCTCGGTGTGCCGTTCCGTTTCATCGAAATGGCTACCGACATCAACACCGGCATGCCTAACTACGTGGTTGGCCGCATCCAAGACCTATTGAACGACCAGTCAAAGGCGCTAAAGGGTTCACGCGTTCTGCTTCTAGGTGTTACCTACAAGCCAGACATCGCTGACCTTCGCGAGTCACCAGCTCTAGAGGTAGCCGAGCTGCTTCTAGACAAGGGTGCCGACATGGTGTTCCACGACCCGCACGCAACTCAGTTCCGCGTGCACGGCGAGATGCTTCAGGGCCAGACCGACTTGGATGCAGCTCTGGCTGCCGCCGATGTTGTGGTCTTGCTACAGGCTCACAAGGCATACGACCTAGAAGACATCGCTTCAAAGAGCAAGGTCATCTTCGACACTCGCGGAAAGCTCAGCGGAGCAAACGTAGAGCGCCTCTAGGCATGAGTTCAGCACCCTGGATTGTGATTCCCGCTCGCGGCGGATCAACCGGTGTGCCGAGAAAGAATGTTCGCCTACTCGGCGGCGTTCCACTTATTGCCCGCACCATTCAAACAGCGCTAGCGGCAAATGTTGCCGGCTGCGTTGTGGTGACCGACGACGACGAAATCGCTGAAATTGCTGTTGCCTTTGGTGCACTTGTGGTTCGCGAGCCGAAAACCACCGGCAAAGCAACTCTTGATGAGGTCATGGTCAGGACCATCCCAGATTTAATTGGGTTTGGCGCAACCGAAGACGACATTTTGCTGACCATGCAGCCAACCTGCCCGTTTGTGAATTCAAAAAGCATTCATGAAGCCATGGATGCCTTCGCCAACGGTGCCGGATCGGTGATCACCGTGGTTGACGATCGCCACCTCGGCTGGTTGATTGACGAAAACGGCAAGCCAAAGCCTGACTATACGGCTCGACTAAACCGCCAGATGTTGCCAACCCACTATCGAGAATCTGGGGCCATCATCGGCGCACGCATTAGCGATGTACTGGCTCGAGGCACGCGAATTGTTGAGCCAATTTCACTCATTGAACTTAGCCAGAATGAATCGCTAGACATCGACACCTGGGCCGACTGGGCAGTTGCCGAACACCTGGCCACTCGCCGCCGAATTCTGTTGCGCACCGACGCAGCCAAGGCGCTTGGAATGGGCCATGTTTATCGAACCCTCGCGCTTGCCTATGCTCTAGCCCGTCACGAGCTAACTATTGTTTTGAGCGATGACAAGCCGCTTGGTGCCGAGTTCTTCGCCGAGTATCCGTTTGAGGTGGCCAAAGTTGCCGACGACGCAGCCTTTGTCGAATATGCTCGCGAAACCTCAGCCGACCTGGTTGTGCTCGACCGCCTAGACAATTCGGCAGCTGTAGTAGCCGGCCTCAAAGAGTTTGCCAAGGTGGTTACTTTTGAAGACCTTGGTGAGGGTGCCGAATTAGCCGACCTTTTGGTTGCCGACCTTTATGAAAACCCTCGCGTGCCGGCTGAACGACAGCTGACCGGTGTTGAGAATTCGATTTTGGCACCGAGTTTTGAATCACTCCCCCGCAAAAACGACTTCAACGAAACTGTCGAAACCGTATTGGTTTTGTTCGGAGGAACCGACCCGTCTCACCTGGCCGGCAAGGCCCTGCGCGCGCTCGAGCAGTTGAACTTTGCCGGCAACGTGATTGTGGTGCGCGGCCTTGGCGCAGAGCCGGTGAATGCCGCTGACTATGCGTTGAAGATTGAACTGCTCTCAAACGTCAAGAATATTCCGGCTGTCATGGAACGAGCCGACATTGCGCTTTCTTCAGCAGGCCGAACTATCACTGAGCTCAGCTGCATTGGCGTGCCGACTCTGTGCCTAGCGCAGAACGCCAAAGAACTAACTCACACGCACACCACCGTGAACAACGGAGTGCTAATGCTTGGTTTGGGATCACTGGTGACCACCGAAAGTCTGGCTAACCACCTGCGCGAATTGATTGAAGATTCCAGTTTGCGAAAAACGCTTCACCAAAGAGCCTTGGATGCAACCATCGCCCGATCAAACACCAAGATCGTCGAGCGCATGATGCACACGCTTGATCTTTCATGATTGTCTAAAGCTTCCTATAGTCCCATAGACTCAGAGGACTTGACTATCAAGTATTTTGGGGATGGAAAATTGAAAAAAGCAATAATTGCATCAATGCTTGCAGCAACATTAATCGTCGGGGGGCCGTCATTAGCTTCGGCAGAACAGGTAAAGCTGACCGAAACTTTTGAAGAAAACAGCGAGGAAATTCTTCTGAGCGCCGATCTCGATGAGCTAAAGATCTCAAGCGATTCAACTAGAACTAATCTCTCGCTTACATTATTGGGTGCCGATTCTGGAGCGGTTTGGGAACAAGAAGGATCCGATCAGAACTTGGCCTTTGACAATTTCTCACTGAATGCAACCTCGACTGAGCCAGGAAGTGCGCAGGTATTAATCACAATCGCGGAGGAGGCCAGTCCTGAGGATTACTCATTTGAGCTTTCCCTCAATGGGCAACCAGCCTCTGCTGAGGTTCTAGTTGATGGGTCTGTGATAGTTGCAGATATTAACGGGCAATTTGGAGCATATCTGCCGGCGCCGTGGGCCAGGGATGCTCGCGGCAGGGGAATTCCAACTCATTATGTTGTTGAAGGCAACGTTCTCACTCAAGTGGTCGAGCACCGATCTAACGGTTACGAATACCCCTTAACTGCAGATCCATGGCTGGGAATTGATTTAATCGATCGCATCGAACGTGCCTACCTCGCACCTAGCGCCTACAGGGTAAAGGTACACGTAACGCCATGGGTCGGGTCGCTTTACGCAGTTAGCTACTCAAGTGCATACTCAATAATGGCATCTGCGGGCTGGTCTGAGGTTCTGACAAAACTGCAAAGCACGTTTAGCTTACAAATGCGAACCTACATAAGCGAACGACCACAGTACAGGGATCAATACGATTGCCATGCTTTCGGGGCTCCCCTCGGGTTTGCAACGCAAAATTGGGATAAGAGTCCTTCTTGGGATCTTGAAGGAACCCGCTCTCCAAACCGTGACGTTTTCGATTGGGTGATTTCACAATGCAATTGGTAGCCAAAAAATTCAACGCTATGGTAAAAATTTTGTTGGGAGTTGGACTCGCAATCAATTTTGGGTTGCTGCTTGCAACGCTAAAGCTTGAGAATTCTTTTTCTTCATCCGAAAATTACCAGAATGCTGATTCGGTCCTATCCGCGCTTTATTCAGGAGAGGCCAATCTGGCATTGCCAGTCGCAATTGTGTTGATTTTGGATGGTGCTGTTTTTGCACTCGCAACTCGGCATGGTCAAAGGTGGCTCGCGTGGTCTGCCACATTCGGGTCAACGTTTCTGATTTTTGCTCTCTACACGTTGGCATTTAGGAATCTAGGGTCACACTTTAGTGTTGCGACAGTAGGTGATGCATATGCAACCGCCGGTTTAGTTTCATTGGTTTGTGGCATTGGGCCGGGTTTGTTCTTTCTTATCTCGGAGTCAAATAGCCTCCAGGCGAGAAAGATAGGTTGGTTAGCGGCTGGCCTCGTGACAAACTTCTCGCTTGCTTTCGCTCAAAGTTTTACTTTTCGCAACCTAGCCATCGATATTGATGAACGAGTAGCTTTGGCAACAAACATTTTCGTTGCAGTCGAAAATTTTGCCCTAGTTGGTTCAATCCTCTTAGCGTTAGCGTTTGACTTCTTTGTTTTCAGCAGATCAAAAAACCTCATCAGGGCGAGTTGGCGTTGGGCCTCAACCTTCGGCCTGACTGGGCTAATAATTTGGTTTCACTTTGGCCTTGGCATGTATGGGCAAGGTTTAGACGAAATTGACGCAGACTGGCGTTACTACTTGGCTGCCGGCATAGCGCTGGCGGCTGCGGTAATTCCTTACTTGGCGTTCGAGCGGCAAGAACGAAAGCGCCGCTGGGCACAACCAGCTAATTAGCTGAGCTGGCTCCACTCAAGCGGAAGCTCTGCTTCGATTTCGACGGCTACGGTCTTGCCGACTACGTCATCCCAGTGAGCAATCTCGATGCCCACGTTTGAACGAAGTGCAATTAAATCGCTTTCTTCGATAATGTGACCAACCGGCAGGGTTCGAACTGCAATAACGCGGCGGCGGGCATTATTTATTGCTGAAGACTGGGCACCGAGGCTGTGCTCGCGCTTGCCATAAAGCTCGCGGTAGATGGCCAGCTTTTCGGTGAATGCCTTTAGATCGCGCTCATCAACAGCGTGGTAGTGGTCGTTGCCGATGCCCTGCTTGTTGTCGGTGAAGTGCTTTTCGATGACTACAGCGCCATAGATTGATGCAATCTCAAGAGCTGGCACCGAGCCGTCGTCTTCTGGGCGAACGTGGTCGCTGTAGCCAATTGCCACGCGGTCACCGAACTTTTCTTGCAGAACCTGAATCTGTGAAAGCTGCGCGTTCTCGCGAGGGGTTGGGTAGTTCAAGATGCAGTGAAGCAGGGTGACCGAAGGTGCGCCGGCTTCGAGAAGAACGTTGAGTGAACGCTCGATTTCTTCGTGCGAAGAAGCACCGCAAGACATGATGGTTGGGCGCTTGGTTGCACCGATCTTGCGAAGCAACGGAATGTTGGTTAGGTCGGCTGAAGCAACCTTGGTGCTCGGCATCAACGGGGTGAGCATGTCAACGGCGTCAAGGTCGAATGGGGTTGACATGAAGTCGATTCCGCGAAGTTTGCAGTGTTCGGCTAGCTCAGCGTATTCCGCCGGACCGAAGTTATCCCAGCGCTGAAAGAGTTCATACTGGCTGGTGGTTGGCTCTTTGGTTTGATCCCAGTAAGCCGGGCTGGTGGTCTTGGCAGCAAGCGTTGCAGCCTTGTAGGTCTGGAACTTGGCAGCGTGGCCACCGGCGCGAGCGACCTGATCAATCATCTCTTTAGCGCGCTCAAGCGAACCTTCGTGGTTCACACCGATCTCGGCAATCAGGTATGGGTTCAGGTAGCCAAAGGTGCGGCCGTTGAGTTCAAAGTTGATCATCAGGTGCTTTCTTATGCGTAGTAGCGCTTCGGGTTGGCAGCCGGCTTAGCGGTTGCAAGTTGACCAGGTAGCTCTTCAAGACTACTGACCAGAGTCATGTCATCCAAGGCAATTGCCCTCTTGACGTGCTCAAAGCCAGGCAATGGCAGAACCAATACTTTGCAACCAAGAGCGAGGCCTTCATACAGGGTGGTTGAAAAGGCACCGACCAAGTATTCAGACTGCGAAACCAGGTCGAGAAAAATCGGGTCTTTGTGGCTGAACGAGAAGTTCTTTGGCAGTGACTTGCCGGCGATATCGGTTGCCATTCTTTCGTAGTCTTCGAGTGTTTCGTTTGGGTGGAGACGATAGATCACGGTGTGATCTTTGAGTGTTTTTGCGGTGTTGATGGCCGAAGTTAGCAGCTGGGTAGCCACCGCGCCCTGAGAGGTGAACAGCACCTGCTTTGGAATGATGCGGTTCTCGTTTTGAACCTTCTCGCGATATGCCTTGAAAGCCGCGGTTGGGCCGGTGACGACAGCTTTGGTTCCCTTAGGCAGCGGAACGTTGTCGACCCAAAAGTCACCCCAAACCAACAGACTGTCTGGTGCGTGACCAACGCTAACCGGTTTGCCATTAGCGCTCGGGTAGCTGTAAGCCGGGTGAAGTGCGGTGATGAATCCGTGCTGAATTTCGTGAACCTCGACGCCAGCTTTGCGGGCTCCGAGAACGATTGACTGCTCGCTGTAGGCATTCACAATGAACAGGTGCTTGGCTCCGATTTTCTTGAAGAAGTCGGCAAAGCCCTGCTGCTCAGCAAGAGCAAGGCGCATAGCAAGTGGCGGGTATTTGCGAAACTTCTCTAGGTCAACGCCAAACTCTGCTTCAAGGCCGTCGATGATTGCCTTCCAGGCAGCCGCAGACTTGGCTAAGTTCTTGCCCTTGATTTGGGCGGTAGCGGCCGGCAGATATTTCTCGGCGAAGTATGCGCGAAGGCGCTGCATGTCTGGCTCTGAGTTATCGCCGGTTGGTTCAAATTTCAAAACACGGATGTCGCCCGGGTTCTTCACCAACGGGTTTTTTGGCTCGGCCAGAATCTCGAGAATTCGGTCTGAATATGGGTCGGTGGCGTTCACCTGACGACGGAACGGGAGCACAACCACCTTGGACTTGCCGAAGGCATCCAGGTTAGTAATTGGAACCACATCGGCAGCAGCCTCAGGCTTCTTTGAGTTCGGGTGCGGGTTGTCGAATAAACCGAGCCCCTGGGTTAGCGCATAAAAAATTCTGACTCGCAAAAGCGGGTAGAGCTGAATGCCCTCGAACTTGGCCTCGATGGCGCCGGTTCTTGCTTCTACAGCAACTAGTCGATTGAAGAACTCTTCGAACCTGAGCTGACTAGCCATGTTGCGCCGCTTTCACTAGTTGACCCATTAGGTCGTAGGTAGCGCCGAGGTAGGTTGATCCCTCGTGCGAGAGGTGTGCGGTGTCTCGATATATGAACACGTCGTCAACCGATGCCAAACAGGTGCCGTCTGGGCAGATGAGCGGGTCAAGGCTGAACACAGGCGCTGCGTTGCTCGCACGCTGCAACAAGGCGTTGATCTTGCCGCGAGTGTTCTCAGAAAGGTCAAAGTTGCAGGTGCTCAGATCTTGTTTATTCACTGATGCGCGAATCAAGCACTGCCCTAAGTCTTCGTTGTTGTTGGGGGTTGGTTGCACCAGAACAACCTGCTTACCCAAAGCTTCGACCTTGGCAATTGTGGTGCGTAGGGCCTGCAGAGAGGCGCTGCCATTAGGAACAATTTGCCCATCGCGGTTCAAGCTTTCACCTTCTGGCCACAGTGCATCTGACCAAGGTGAAGCCATGATCACGTATTTGATGTTCGACTTGGTCTTGAGCCAGGCGAAAACATCATCGTTGTGTTTGATGCACTCTTCGCCATCAGCGATTCCGTAACCTGCATTTTGATGGGCGAGGCCTAGAACCGGCGCACAAGCCGAAAGTGTCTGCTGGCTAAAGGCCAATTTTGTTGGGCTGGCTTTTAGGGCATCAGCCAAGTGCATTGAATAAGAGTCACCCCACAGCAGAACCTCTGGGTTGTCGCCGGTGGCACAATCTGGGTTGTCGCCAACAAAGATGCGGCAGGTGTCACTCAGGCCACGGTTAGTTGCGATTCGGTCTTCAACCGAAACAAAACTGCCGCCGGTGATTGTGGTTCGAGCGTTGTTTATTGATGCCCTAGATGCGACGAAGGTGACGCCTAGCAAACCGATGGCCAAAACTGCTGTGCCGATAAAGATTGATTTGCGACCAAAGCGCTTGCGATTGCGGAACGGGTTTTCAACGTACTTCCAGGAAAGACCTGACAGCGCGATGACCAAGAGCATGATCGGGATGAACTCCCATGGGCTTGCCTCATGGGTTTGAGCCACACGGTAGAAGGCAAACAACGGCTGGTGCCACAGATAAGCACTGTAGCTAATTAGGCCGATGCCGACGAAGAACTTGCCACTCAAAATCTTGTTGGCGATTGTGCCAGGGCCAGCGAAAAGAATAATCAGAACGGTTCCGATAATCGGCACCAGAGTGATGAATCCTGGATGAGGTAGGTCGCTGCCGATGAAGAACATCGAGTAAACCACCATGGCCATTCCGAGCAAGCTCGGAATTTGCTTTGAATAGACAGGTTGCTTTCGGTGCGATAGGAAGATTGCAGCGATTGCTCCGGCTATGAGCTCCCAAGCGCGGAACTGCAAAAGGTAGAAAGTGCTTGATGAGTCGATGAACCAGTTGTTCTGAGCGGCCAAGAGGCTGGCGATGCCGAACAAGGCAAGAATCGGAATCCAGTAGCGCTCTTTTACGAACTTCCAGAGCGCCCAAAGAATGAGTGGAAAGAACACATAGAACTGTTCTTCGATGGCCAAACTCCAGGTGTGAAGCATCGGGTTTAGATCGATATTCGGGTCGAAGTACCCGGTCTCGCCCAAGAAGAAGTAGTTGGAGCCAAAGTAGGTAATCGAAACCAGGCTCTTCAAGAAAGTCTTGAATTGGTCTGGGAACAGAAGGAACCAAGCCAGCGGCAAGCTCACGCCAATCACCAAGAACAGCGCTGGCATGATTCGGCGAGCGCGGCGTTCATAGAAATTGACGATGCTGAAACCGTTGCGGGTGTGCAACTCGTTCACGATGATTCCGGTGATCAAGAAACCGCTGATCACAAAGAAGACATCTACGCCGAAAAAGCCGCCTTGAAACCAGCTGAAGCCAGCGTGAAAAAACAAAACTGGCAAAATTGCAAAGGCTCTGAGGCCATCTATTTCTCTACGGTGCTTCATAGCCCACGTGCCCTAATTGCTCGGATAACCTCTTCGCGCGAGCCAGTGACAGCTAGGCGAACCAAATCTTTGTGTGCTCCCTTAGCTGCCGCCCAGATTTCATCCGTGGCAGATGCAAGCAGCTGGCCTGCGCGGGTTTTGAACTCGTCAAAGAATTCGGGGCTGGCACCGGCAATCGAAATCACGAAGAGCTGCAAGTCGAGCGTGATGATTCGTGTTAGATATTTGCGAAGAACATTGGCCGAGATGCGACCGGCATTCTGTTCGACGCTAACCTGCGATGCAATGCGTTCAATGGCGGTTAGGCGATCGGCCAGCGATTTGAGTTCGGTGCGACGCTGGGTGATTGACTGCCCCTCACCACGCACGCGCCAGAGGTTTACACAATCAGAGACAATGTCAAACTGCTTTACGGTGAGATATGCGGTGACCACAACCGTCATGTCTTCATAGACAACGCCCTCAGGAAAGCTGAGTTTGTGATCGTTCCAAAACTGCATGTTGAACAACTTGGCGCTGATGTTTGCATCTGAGAGAACTTCGGGTTCATCGTCAATCGAGATTGCCTGACGGCTCTCGCGATAAACGTGCATGTTGTCGCGACGCTGAAAACGTCTAACACCGTCGAAGCGCTCGATTTTTCCGATAACCAGCGGCGAACCCGACTGCTCGGCACTCTCAACCAAACGGCGAACACCATGGATAGGCAGCAAGTCATCCGAGTCTAAAAAGACTAGGTATTCACTGTCGGTGATGTGCTTGATTGAGTTGTTTCGAGCGGCACCCGGGCCAGCATTTTTTTGATGAAAAACCTGAAGCTGCGGAGTCTTGAGTGCGAATCGATCGAGAATTGCACCCGAGCCATCGGTAGAGCCATCGTCGGTGATCAGAATCTCAATGTTGGCCCAGCTCTGAGCACGCGCTGAACGAATGGCATCGCCAACCAAAGTTTTGTTATTCCAAACCGGCATAACGATCGAAACTTTTGGTAGCGCCGGGTTTTGCTTGGTGGTTTTGAAGATAATGAACCACAGCGGGCGCATAACCAAGAAGCGCAAGACCGAACGCAGTGGAGTGACCAAGAGCACCCACTTGATTAGCTCGCGAAGGCGCACCTTAAGTTTTCTAATAATTAGGCTCATGCTTTGGTGCCCCAAACTTTGTCTACGGTTCGAGCGGCAGCGTGACCATCTTCGAGCGGGTTGAACATTTGACGCCACTGGGCGTATTTGCCGGCATATTCGGCGTTTATTTGCTTGGCCTTCGGCAGGTCAGCAATCAGCGCTTCGGCATTGTCATAAAGCTTGCCCGGCGCCTCTGATCTGAAATCAAAATAGAAGCCACGATTAGCTTCGTATTCTTCGAGGTCGGGCACCAGAAACATCATCGGCTTGCCAGTCACACTGAAATCAAACATTGATGACGAGTAGTCGGTGACCAAAATATCTGCGGCCAAATAAAGCTCAGTGATGTCTGGGTAGCTGGTGACGTCAATGGCTCCGTTGGCGGTTTTTCCACTGTTGTTTTTTGCAGTGTTGTTGTGGCCTCGAAAAGCGAGACGAAAACCCTGTGGCAGGTTCGAAGCCGAGCCAAAGAAGTTGACCCCGGCCCAAGCACCGGTTGAAGTGCGCTTGGTGTCTCGCCAGGTTGGCGCATAAAGCACGAGGGTCTCGGTAACTTTTACGCCAAGTTGATCACGCAATTTTGCACGGATAGCTGCCGCATGCAAATCGCTCAGGTGATCGTTGCGCGGGTAACCGACCTCAAGCACCTCACCTTGGTAACCGAGCGCACGCGGAAGAATTTGAGTGCAGTAGTTGCTTGGTGAAATCAGGTAGTTCCAGCCGGCAGCTTCGCGAGCCATGGCAGCGATATAAAACGGTGAAGCCGCGTTGGTTTCAATGTCTCGGCCGAGTCGCTTTAGCGGTGTGCCATGCCAAGTTTGAACATAGGTCTGACCGTCGCGCTTACTGAAGAACTCTGGCAGGTTGTTATTCGCAGTTAGGTATTTTGCACGAGCCACGAGACTCAACCATTTTTGTGAACCAAAAATGACTTTGCTCAGACCTGCCGGAACCTGCTGGGTTGGTTGTTTGACTACATAAAACAACTCAAGCCCGGTGTTGCGTTTGGCAAGCTCGAGTGCAATTTGCAACGGGCTGTCGCCGACGGTTGCGCCTTCAAAAGATTGAAAAAGGGCTGCTTCGAGCAGTGGCTTTTTGCGTTCGGCTCGATAGACCAAGGTTTGCTGAACGATTGCTCGACGACGCGAAACGATGCCGAAAAGTCGGCGAGGTTCAAGCAACCCAAGCACAGCCGACTTATTCAATCGCACTACCCAACTTTCAACAATTTTCAGCCTGAACAGACTGGTTTTAACTCTAATCGCAGCACGCTGCGTAGCCTATTAGGCCGAGAAACCACATGTGAGAGAATTGCAAGGCTTACCCCGATTGGAGATGGTTCGAATGATCGTGACCCTTACTGGCGCATACCGAAATGCAGGCGATCACCTAATCGGGCACCGAGCACGAGCCCTGCTTCGCAAGCACGTTGACCAAGATATCGTCAACATCGATCGACGGGCCATTTTCGAAGACAGCTATGAGATCTTCAACCAGGCACGTGCTGTGATTTTGTGTGGTGGCCCGGCTTACCAAGCTGGCATTTATCCCAAGGTTTTTCCGATAACCCTTGAGCGCATCACCAGCAAGGTTGTTCCAATGGGGCTGGGATGGAAGGGCAACCTTTCACAGACACCTAAAGACTTCAAGTTTCCTGAGGTCGCTGAGAAGTTCATCCGTGAGGTTCACAGCAAGATTGAGGTTTCTTCGGTTCGCGATGCACTGACCCTAGAGGTTATTCAGGGCATGGGCATCAATAACGTGAGCATGACCGGCTGCCCAGCTTGGTATGACCTAGAGAATCTTGAGAACGAATATGTTTTCAAGCCGACGGCAACCAAGATTGCCTTTAGCTTGCCGGCCAAACCTCAAGAAGACACCTTTGGCATCATTGCGGGTTTGAGCAAAGAGTTTCCGAAGGCTGAAAAAGTTTTGGCGATGCACCACGGATGGCGCCCTTCAAAGAGCGTAAAGGGCAACGAGATGTTCAAGTGGCACCTCAAGGTGATGGCATTCGCAGTTGCTCGGGGTTGGAAGATCATGAGCATCGCCGACGGTCTAGATAAGTTTCGCGAACTTTATGACTCGGCCGATCTTCACCTTGGCTACCGAGTGCACTCACACATCTATTCACTTTCGCACCAGTCAGCAAGTTTGCTAATCAACGAGGATTCTCGCGGTGTTGGCCAGACCACTTCACTTGGTGGCGAAATGCTGATGGCCGGAACCGGCGCTCAGGTTGTGCTCGACGCGGTTCGCAAACACTTTGACACCAAGGGTGCTGCAGTTCTCGAAAGCACCAACCGCATCAAGGCAACCTACCCGGTGATGGTTAAGTTCTTAGAAACCCTTTAGAGCTCTAGAGCTAGCGCTGAACTACTTTGATAGCAGTTCGCGAACGCGAGGAATTACCTGGGTTGCATAAAGTTCGATTGAACGCATCAGGTATTCGTGAGGCACTGGCCCGCTTGCGTATTTAAGATCGAATCTAGAAGCACCAACCGCCTTGATGGCATAGGCAATCTTTTGAGCAACGGTTTCAGGTGAGCCCACATAAAGCGATCCGTGCTGAACCTCGCCCATGAAAGTTTGGTAGCTGGCTGGGCCCCAGCCGCGTTCACTACCGAGACGAGTTATAAAGCCCTCGTAATAAGGCCAAAGTTGTTCAGCAGCAGCCTCGTCAGTCTCGGCAACGTGACCCGGTGAGTGAATCGAAATTGGCAATGGCTGGCGCTCAAACTTTTCAAGAGCGTCGTAATAGAGCTTCGCGAATGGGGCAAAACGAGCCGGGTCGCCGCCAATAATGGCGAGTGCCATTGGAATGCCCAGTCGTGCTGCACGAATAACCGACTCAGGGCTGCCGCCAACGCCAACTCTCATGGCCATCGCACCTGACTCAGTTTTTGGATAAACCTCTTGGTTGTTCAATGAGGCTCGAGTTTTGCCCGACCAGGTAACTGGCCCCTCTTTAAAGAGCTCAACCAGCAGTTCTAGTTTCTCTTCGAACAAGATGTTGTAATCGCTCAGTTGGTAGCCGAAGAGCGGGAATGACTCGGTGAACGAACCACGGCCAGCTGTGATTTCGGCTCGGCCGTTAGACAGGGCATCCAAGGTTGCAAATCGCTGAAAAACTCGAACCGGGTCTTCACTTGAGAGCACTGTGACGCCGGTGCCCAACTTGATGTTTTTGGTAACGGTGGCGATGCCCGCCAAAACTGTGTCGGGTGCTGAAACCGCAAAGTCATCGCGGTGGTGTTCGCCAACGTTGAAGGCGTCAATGCCGAGTTCATCAGCAAGCACAGCCTGGGCCACGATGTTGCGAATCACCTGGGCTGCAGAATCGGGAGTTCCGTCGATTGCGACAGTCATGTCGCCGAAAGTGTCTAGGCCAAACTGGATGTCATCAAAGTTATTCACGATTTAGTCAATGCCCTCTTGATAAGTTTTGTTCCCAGCCTAACGGGTAGGTTTGGCTTATGCCAGAAAAAATGAATCCAGCCGAGTTCTCTGCCTTTCTCGCCTCACGCCGATCAACCCGCGACTTTCTCTCGACGCCGGTTTCGCCTGCCATCATCGACGAGCTATTGACCGATGGCATGACGGCCCCGAGTTGGTCGAACACTCGGCCATACCTGGTGGCAATCGCCACGGATGAAGTGCGTGACCGAATAAGCGCCGAGTTTTTGCGCCGCTGGAACGCGCTTTCGGCTGCAAGAACCGGCGGTGTATTGGCGAAGTTAAAGTTGGCGGTCACGCGCGTTGGCCTACCAACCAGCAACGCAATAATTGCCAAGCCCTACCCTGCCGACCTAAAGGGTCGTGCTCAACGAGTCGGGCGCGAACTCTATTCAATGCTCGGAGTTGCACGCGGTGATGCAAAAGGCCGCGATGCTCAGTGGGCACGCAACTACGAATTTTTTGGTGCACCGGTTGAGCTGTTCATTTTCACCCACAAGGCACTCGGCGGCTATGCCACCAGCGATGCCGGCTTATTCATGCAAAACCTAATGCTTGGAGCACACGCTCGCGGGCTAGGCACCTGCGCTCAGGGAGCGGTCGGTATTTGGGCAGATGTAATTTGCGATGAATTCGAGATTCCAACGCAATATCGCTTGCTGTGTGGGCTTGCCATTGGCTACCCATCAGACGCGGCGGTAAATGGCTTTCAGGCCAACCGACTCGACATTGCCGAGATCAAGGCCAAGTTGAAAGATAAAGACTCCGGTAAGCAACCGCCATCAGATGACGACAACAACATCTTGGTCTTAGTCAGCGGCAGCTAACTGACCGCAGGCGCCATCGATTTCTTTGCCGCGGGTATCACGAAGAGTTGTCGGAATTCCGGCTTTCTCAAGGCGACGCACAAACTCATCTGTGGTTGCTTTAGTAGATGCTGTCCAAATCGAACCCGGGGTTGGGTTTAGCGGAATCGGGTTGACGTGCACCCAACCTTTGCCACGCGCGTTCAGCTTTTCGGCGAGCAGGTCGGCGCGCCATCCGTGGTCATTCATGTCTTTGATCAGTGCGTATTCAATTGAGACTCGACGGCCAGTCTTCTCAAAATAGTTGCGGGCGGCATCGAGAGCCTCATCAACCTTCCACTTTGAATTCACGGGAATGAGTTCGTCGCGCAGCTCGTCGTCTGGGGCGTGCAAAGACAGCGCGAATGTCACTGGGATGTTCTCTTCGGCAAGCTTGTGAATTGCTGGCACCAGGCCGACAGTCGAAACCGTGACACCTCGGGCTGACATGCCAAGGCCCTCAGGTTGCGGTGCCAACATCGTGCGAACAGCGGTCATGACGCGGTTGTAGTTGGCCAGTGGCTCGCCCATACCCATAAACACGATGTTGCTGACGCGGTCTGGTGAATCAGCAAGTTTTGCCTTGCTGCCACCAAGCTCACCCGCAGCAATTACTTGATTGGCGCGAACAATTTGCTCGATGATTTCACCGGCAGACATGTTGCGGGTAAGGCCGGCTTGGCCAGTTGCGCAGAACGGGCAGTTCATGCCACAACCGGCCTGGGATGAAATACAAAGTGTGATTCGGCCGGTGTAGCGCATGAGAACTGATTCGACCAAAGCACCATCGAATAGGCGCCACAAAAACTTGATGGTGTCACCGTTGTCTGTCTGTAGACGTTTGACTTCAGTAAGCAGCGGTGGCAACAGGCTAGAGACGAGTTCTTCGCGGCCAGCAGCCGGAAGGTCGGTCATTTGGGCTGGATCACTGGTGTATTTAGAGAAATAGTGAGCGGCGATTTGCTTGGCTCGAAAAGCTGGAACACCCAGTTCTTTCATGCGTTCGGCGCGCTCTTCGGCGGTTAGGTCAACCAGGTGAACCGGAGGCTTTCCTCGCTTAGGTTCGGCGAACATCAGCAGAGGTTTTCCGTCAGCGTCTTTCTTCTGCTTCCAGCCCTCGGTTTTAGGTCGCACCTGGCGTAGTTCAGACATCGAGTGCTCCTTGGGTTGAAAGTTGCGAAGGCAACACTGCAATTTTACCCGTGAATCAGCAAATGGGAATGGGCAGATAACGTTAGCCAAACGATGCATTGATTTCAGAAATGTAAGCCCTTATATTCCTATATCATTAGCGAAGAACAATTGGTTTCGTTGCGCGCTCTCTTGAATCTGAAAGCGCTGACAAATGGAGGAAAAATGACTGGTGCGAGCATCCTGGTTTATGCCGAACGCGTTGGCGGCAACCTTGGCGAAATCGAAAAATTGCTTGCCGGCCCACTGAAAGATTTCAACGGCATCCATGTTCTGCCCTTCTTTCACCCGTATGACGGCGACGACGCTGGCTTCGACCCAATCGACCACAAGATTGTTGACCCACGCCTAGGCAACTGGGCTGACTTCAAGCGCATTTCACAGACTCACGAACTCACCGCAGATCTCATTGTTAACCACGCGTCAGCTCTCTCACCAGAATTTATCGACTGGCAAGAAAAGGGCGATGCTTCTGACTACGCCGGCCTGTTCCTAACTTTCGACACCGTGTTCCCAGATGGTGGCACCGAAGCCGGCATCACATCTTTCTACCGACCACGCCCAGGCATGCCATTCACCGCATATGAAGTTGCTGGCAAGCGCCGTTTGGTGTGGACCACCTTTATGCCTTCTCAGGTTGACATTGACATCAACCACGAAAAGGGTCAGGCATACCTAAAGAGTGTTCTTGAGGCATTGCAGTCGGGTGGCGTAAAAGTTGTTCGCCTTGATGCAGTGGGCTACGCAGTTAAGACCCCAGGCACTGACTCGTTCATGACGCCAGAGACTCTAAAGTTCGTTGAAGAAATCACCGAACTGATTCAGTCATACGGCATGCGCGTGCTAGTTGAGGTTCACGCCCACTACACACAGCAGCTAGACATCGCCCCGCTGGTCGACTTGATCTATGACTTTCAGACTGCACCGCTACTTTTGCACTCATTCTTCACCGGCACTGTTGACCGTCTAAAGAACTGGTTCGAGATTCGCCCAGATAACTGCCTAAACGTTCTTGACACTCACGACGGTTATGGCGTTATTGATGGCGGCCCAATCAACGGTCGCCCAGGGCTAATTACCCAGGATGAAATGGCATTCATTTTCAAGAAGGCTGAAGAGAACACCAACGGTCACTCAGCAATCGCCTCGGTGATTCCACAGTGGTTTAGCTTGCCTCACCAAATCAACGCAACCTTGCCAAACATCGTCGCCGACGACACTGCTTACACAATCATGCGTGCAGTGCAGTTCTTCTTGCCAGGCGAGCCTCAGGTTTATTACGTAGGTCTTCTTAACGGCCAAGATGACGTTGAGCTCTTCAATAAGACCGGTCAGGGTCGCGATGTTAACCGTCACAACTACACCCCGGCTGAGATTGAAGTTGCTTTGAAGCAGCCAGTAACCCAGGCCATCATTGCTCTTGCCCGCCTGCGCAAGCTGCCTGTGTTCGAAGGTCAATTCAGCTATGAGGTCACCGGCGAAGACTCAATGCGTCTAGGTTGGGTTAACGGATCAGACTCAATCGAACTTCGCTTCTCAACTGCTGTTGGGGCAGCCAAGTTCGAGATCTCAGTCAGAGATGGCTCTGGCACTCGTAGCTACGACTCAGTCGAAGCGCTGGGTTCAGCACAGTAATTCAATAATTTAGCAAATAAGAAACCCCGTTTGGCACTTGGCCAAGCGGGGTTTCTTAATTGTGGTTCTTAGCTCGTGCGAAGGGTAATTACTGCAGTTCGCTTCTGGTCACCGACAGAGACCTGAGTCTTTGCATTGGTGCGCTTCCAGACATTCTTCACGGTTACCTTCAAACCAGCGGTAATCACCTTTGATGGAGTGAGCACACAAGACTTTCCTAGGTATGTCTTAGTCTTGGCAACCGACTGGCGGGTCTTGACTCCATAATCTGCTGGAGTACATGTGTAGGTGCTGCCTACTTTCTTCCAGCCGGCCGGAACAGTCGCTGAAACTGAGGAAGGCACTGAGAACGTGGTCACAATTGAGCCAGCGTAAGCCGAGGTAATGCTCGGAGTCAGCGTGATTGCAGTGACCTTTCCAGACTTGACGGTTGGCACATACTTGACCTTGAATCCACGACCAAAGTTCATGGTCTTGGCCACTGTAAAGCGAAGGCCGCCTTCAACTGAGGCCATGGTGTCACCAGGCAAGATCGCACCGAAGACACCATCGCCGATAACTGCACCCGGGGTATCAACGACTGGGGCTGATGGGTTCGCGATCTCGATGGTGGTGCTTACCAAGGTTGCAGGAGCATATGTTGCATCTCCAGCCTGAACCGCGGTAACCACACAGGTTCCAAGAGTTAGAGCAGTCAGCATGCCCTCGTCGTCGATGCCACAAACCTCATCGCTGTCGGCGGCAATCTCATAGTCAACAGCAAGACCCGAGGTTGCAACGGCGTTGATCTCGGTTGGGTCTTCGACCAACGGCAATGTTGTTGGAGTAGCAACATCGAATGCCACGGTCTGCGGTGTCTTTGCGAACACGAAACTGAACGGTTGAGTCTTTGCTGAGTTGCCAAGGCCCTTAGCTACGGTCACGTTGATGGTACAGGTGCCACGAGCGACACGAGTTACCACACCTGCCGATGAGACAGTACAAACCGCTGAAGTTGCAGTGGCGTAGGTGACTGTTGATGGCAGTCCGCCGCCTAGAACCGCAGTGGCTCCAACTGAAACCGTAGATGTGTTGTGATCATAACTTGCTGCCAAAGTGGCATTGATCACTGGAACATCCAAGGTGTCAATGTATTGAACAGCGCTGGTACCGGCGATATCAACACCGGTTGCACCTGACTTGATCGTCACTACAACTTGGCCAGCCTGATAGGCCGTGCCGACCTTCTTTAGCTGTGCCACTGTCGGGAGAGACACGGTAACGCTCTTCTTATCAGCACTTAGAACCACCTTTGATGCTGCGATGGTCACAGGTGCAATCAAGACGTTTGAACCGGTTGCGTTGCTAAACACCACAGATGTCTTCGCGGTCGTTAGCGCTGATTCGAGCCTGAAGGTTACTGAACCAGTGGTTCCCTTTAGAACGCGAGGCGCGGTAGTCATCACCGGTGCCACCGCTTCTGCCGGTGGAGTGTAAACGGTGAACTTTGATAGCGGTCGATAGTTAGACGTATTCATTTCATCGGTGAGCAGCACCTTGCCAGATGGGAGCAAGTAAGCGCGACCTGGCGATGTGTCGATTGCACGGTCTTCGCCAGCTGTATATGCGCCAGTCGACGGGTTCAACTTCAATGTTGAAATGCCACTGAACATAAATAGCACCTTGCCGCTGGCAAGAACTACTGCAGATGCGCTGTGAAGAGAACGCGGTGCTGCTGAACCGAGTGGAGTACACGCAGTTGCGGTACACACCTCTGCGAGGAATGAGTTCGGAACTCCTCCGACCATGGAAACAGATGCAGAGCCAGCAATCAAGACTCGACCGCCACCCAATGAAACCACAGTTGAAGCTCTTCGGGTAGAACCTAAGGTTGGTCCAGCGGTGAATGTATTTGTTGCTTCGTCGTAGATTTTGGTAGCCGAAGTGATATTTGAATATCCGCCCGTTACCAACCACTTGCCGCCACCGAGATCGGCGATCGATGGGCGCACTGCGCCAGGGCCAGTCGAAATAGCAGTGAATGTTCCCGTTGCTGGGTCAAAAAGCTCGGCGTCGGTGTAACTAACCGGCGTACTCATGTAGTTTCCGTCGTCACCACCCATGATGAGCACCTTGCCATTGGCTAGCAATTGAACAGCTGCACCGTTGCGGTGTTTGGTCATGTTGCCTGTGGTGGCAGTGAAGAGACCAGTTGCATTGTTGTAGATTTCTGCTGTGGCCAATCGCTGGCTCGAGCTGGTGTCTGGATTCCAATAGCTTCCAGCTGCAATCAGCACTTTGTCGCCCTGTAGCGGCGCAACGATAGCACCGTCTCGAGCTGTTACAGGTGCACCAGTGGTGAAGGAGAAAGTACCGGCAACTGGGTCTGAGCCAGGGTTGAAGATCTCCTGCTTTCCACCATTGCTTCCTGAGTTACCAGCGATGAAGAATTTACCGCCAGACATGGGCACCGTGGTTTTTTGACCATAGAAACCTGTGGTTCCGTTGGTTGTGTTCACAAACGGAGAAGGTGCACATTCAATCGGGTCATCACCGGCAGGCAATGCAGATTCAAAGCTGTCCCACGTCACGTTGGCAACACCAGCTACATCGCTCTTGAAATAGGCAAAATACATTTCACCAGATGACCTGTTTGCACCAAAGTTGTTGAAGACAACTCCGCCGTCAGCAGCATTACTGTAACTGCTAGCTAAGTTGGTCATCTCAACAGTTACACCCATAACGGTCGATCCAACACGATCGGTAGTAGTTCCAGGGTTCACCAGAATTCCGATTGGAGTTACCTTTTTAGGTGCAGGAGTGGAGCCTGAACTGACACCGTTGACAATCGAGTAGGCAGCGAGATACCTACGACCAAGCGCTCCTTCGACTACTCCAACTACCTGAGAAATAGCAGCCATACATGAAGGGCCAGCCACGGTAAGGCTTCCAGCAGAACCAAAACTTGAATCCCAGGTTCCATCTGCCTTCAATTTGAAGTAGGTGGTGCTTGACATGCCAGAGTTATTACTGAGGTAGGTCTCGCCATCTAGGCCAGCAAAAGTCTGCCCAAATGCCGGTGGGTAGTTTGACATGTTGTCATAGGTTTTGCCGGTTGAAACCTTGGTTACGGCACCATCGTCAGCAATCTGGAACGCGTAACCGGTTGATGAAGCTGCATTCCAAGAACACATTGCGCTTGCCATGCTTGATGCAGGGTAAAGCAAGGTCGCTACCTTGCCGGTGGTGCCGCTCGCTGCAGCAAAGCTTGCCTGCAGACTGCCCAAACATGGCTTGGCTCCAGAAGCTTCAAGCTCGGCAGCGGTTGGGTCACCAAGTAGCGAGCTGAAAACCTCAACAGTGTTATCAGCACTTACAGTTACCAATACGGGCATGTTGTTGATGGAGCCCGCTTGAGTTGCAAAAGTATACGGAACGTAGCAGTTGGCTAAAATCATCGGTTCCGATGCGCTTGTCGAAATAAGCTGCGGGGTGCCGGTATTACGTGCAGTGTTGTACTGAGTTGGGTTCGCGTTTGTAAACTGCGCAACACACATCGAAGCCAAGTCGCTGACTGTGTATGTAAGAGTCTCAGACGTGGTGGCTGAGGTTTGCGAAGTAATTCTGATCACGCCTGTGCTGGAGAAGTACTCCTGCACGGCCCACTTGACATCAGCACCCGAACCAAATGTAGCCAAAGTGATGGTCCTTAGGGAGTTCTCTTGAGCAAAGTCTTGAACACCGCCAGAGCCCAAAGTGGTGTCAATCGTTCCATCAGCCAGTAGGTGAACGATGCTCACTGCGCTGGCGGCTGATGTACCCGACTGAATTGCATAGAACACGCCACCCTGGCCGTCAGCAACGCTCTTGCGCGGTCTTGCCGATCGAAGCAGAGCAATCGCTGATCCGCTGCCGGTGGTTGAAATGTGAGCGTAACCAGGGCCAGTGCCAGTTGGTGATTCAGCTGGCAAGGTTGCGGTTGGCGCGAGGTCGCTTACAAGCACTGCCGGGTGAGAAATATAAGGTGTGGTTGTCGCTACTGGAGCAACGCTCAAAGTGGATCCGGCAGCGTTAGTTGATTTGATTCGTGTGGTGTAGTACTTGCCGGTCTCTAGACCTTCATAAATGGCACAAGACAATGTGTTATTCGCCGAGAGTGCGCTGCTCGGTACACAAGTGGCAACTGGAGAAGTGGATGCCGATGTAGCGGCTGCTAGCGAAGCATCGGCTGTCGCACCAGCCCAGATCTGAGCTTCTATCGAATCAATGCCGAGAACCGAGGCGCCGGTTGACCAGCTGACGCTCAATCCACGGTGGAAAGCACTTGCTGTTGAGGCCTTCAAAGCTCGAGGTGCTTGTAGAGCAACTGAACGCATAACGCCCGATTTGTAAGTACTGGTTGCGGCGTCATACATGTATGAGCTGAGACCCATAAAAATGCCGTTAGAAGTTGCAGCCAAGGCTGACACATAACCGAGTCTGCGTTCAATTCCGATGTCAAATGTAAAACCGGTGTAAGTAGTGTTCGAAAGCGCGTAATCGGTTCGAATCTTGAAGTGAGTTGAGTCAGTGACAGCAATTACAGTAGCCCCGTTGAAGCTTGAAGGGTACATTCCTGTTCCCGAGAAGCTGCCCGAGTTTGCCCTGTCGCCTACTGCCACATTAATTGCGCTTGAGGTAACTACATCGAGCGTAGTTTTGTTTGAAATCGCGTTGACAGTATCAAGAGTGATTGTAGAAACTGGTGCAACAGCGCCGGTCGGTTGAACAGCAACTTCTGTGGTTGCCCAGTCAGTGGCTGCACCTTTTACTAAACGGTGAACTTTGCCTGATTCAGCACTGGTGCCGTAGTTGATTGTGTAAAGAAAATCACCAGTTGCTTGATCAATAGCAAAGTTAGGATCGGCGTCTCGGGAGCTTGCTACGGTCGCAAGCTCATCCATTGACCCGGTGGCCTCGGTTGGGGTCGTAATCTCAAAGAAACGCGCAGCCAAAGTGCGAGGGCTCTGCCATGGAATGCTGATTGCAAACAGGTCTCCGTTTGCATCCTTGGCAAATCGTGCCGGCCCTTCATTTGTAGGAGCTGTAACAAAAGTTGACTTGGTTGTAGAGTATTGGCCGTTTCCGTCTAGCGGCACGGTCTCAATAGAACCAGTCGAGTAAGTTGGTGCGGTGGCGAGCAATAGACGTCCGTTTGAAGCAATAGCAATGTCGGTGTAGTAGACATAAGTGCCTATTGAGCTGCTGTTGGCAACTACCGTACCGGTCAAAGAAGTAGCGCTGGTGTCTGAAAGTGAAAACTTAACCACGCTGTTGTTTGTGCTAGAAGCACAGTTAAGAACATAGAGATCGTTGCCAAAAACTGTCATGGCAGTTGGATTAGCCAATATTGTGACTGAGTCGCCAAGTGCTGCCCGAGTGCGGCATGAGCTCGTCGAATAGTCATCAATGTTTGGATCCACGTCAACTAGCAAAGTTGGAGCAATCGAAGCATCGGTTGCACTCGCGCGGAAAAGCTTGCCGCTGCTGTTGCCGCCATCGAGCATGTAAATGAAGCCGTCTTTTTCGACCACTCGATCAACTGACCCGGTAGAAAGTAGAGTTACTCCACCAACCTGGCGAGCATTCGTTGTGGTCGCGCTTGCTGGAGCCGCAACGCCAGCAACTAAGCCGGCGAATGACAGGGCAAGGGTTGCAGCGACTGCAGCTACTCGCTTTGATACTCGGATGAACTTCAAAGACAACATGTAAAAACACTTTCTCTATTACTTGCGGCATGGCTCGGGCGCCCCAATTTGGGCACAGTACAACCAGCAAAGTTCAGGATAGAGTTCGGCATTTTTGAAGCTACTTGAATTTGGGGTTAACCCCACATAGTGCAAACACGGGCCAGAAACGGGTTCATGAAACTTCGGTTAAACGAAAAAATACCCCGTCAAACCTGACGGGGTATTTGTTTAGAGCGGAGACGAGAGGATTTGAACCTCCGAGGGACTTTAAGATCCCTACCTCATTAGCAGTGAGGCGCACTCGACCGGGCTATGCGACGTCTCCTAGAACTTGATTAGTTTAGCCGAAATAATTCAGTTCTAGAAAGTCAGCCTCTGGGCTGGTGAATTTTGTGCACAGCCGACTATATGATTCCTTGCTCGAGGCCATTGATTACTGATGCTGCCCTTGCCCGAACTTCGTGCAAGTCGCCCAGTCGATTTAGCCCAGCAATCTGCTGACTCATCCGATGATTTTTCGCGAACAAATCTTTGTGCCGATCGAGAAAATCCCAGTACAAAGTAGTGAATGGGCAGGCATCATCGCCGATTCGCTTTTTCGGGTCATAGGCGCAACCTTTGCAGTGCTGGGTCATCCGATTCAGATAGGCGCCGCCGGCAGCATAAGGCTTAGTCATTAGCGTTCCGCCGTCGGCATGAGTTGCCATGCCGATAATGTTTGGCACCATTACCCATTCATTTGCATCCACGAAATTTTCACGCATCCAGTCAAGAAATTCTTGAGGGTTGACGCCGGTGGTCAGGGCAAGATTACTCAGCACCATCAAACGTGGAATGTGATGAGCCCAAGCCCGAGTCTCAATGTCAGAAACCACAGAGCGCACACAGTTCATTCGTGTTTTTGATGAGTCGGTGAACAGGGGCAGCAGTTGGCGATTTGCACTTAGTTGATTTTGTTCGCGATAGCTCTCGCCAAGAAACCAATACATGCCATGGATGTATTCGCGCCAGCCAATTATTTGCCGAATAAAAGCCTCGACAGACTGAATGGCAATTGCGCCTGACTCGTAGGCGACGACCGCTGCTTCAACGACTTCGCGCGCATTCAATAAGCCATTGTTCAGATATGGGCTTAGAAGCGAGTGATGAAGCGCCCAGTTGTCTTCAGCAATAGCGTCTTCATAAGGGCCAAAGCTTTGCAGGTGATTAGTGATGAAGTTATCTAGTTGAGCCAGAGCGCCTGCCCTGGTTGTCGCCCAAGTTTTGCTCGGCTCAAAGTTCAATTCGGCAGCTACTTCGGCGTCGATGACATCACGCTCGTGCAACAGGTATGGCGGCCACACATAATTTTTTGGAGGTGGCAGGCGGTTCTCAGAATCGTAATTCCACCGGCCGCCCTCAGGGTCACTGCCGTTGACCAAAACGCCTAATCGAACACGTTGGGCCCGATAGAAGTTCTCCATCACAAAAGTTTTTTGACGCTCTGCCCACATAAAAAAGTGCTTGCGAGTGGTCATGAAAAAATCATTTTCAACGAACTCGACGCCAAAATCTTTTAGCTGTTGATACTGCCTGAAAGAAGACGGCTCGGCACAATGAAAAGTTGATTCAGCCACTAGATTGGTAGCTATTTGCTTTAGGCCTTCGATGGTGCTTGAGGCTTGGATGTAGTGAACCTCGAAACCCCGCCTGCGGGCCTCTGCTGCAAAATGCCTGGCCGAAGCAATCAGAAAAAAGAGCCTCTCTTTATGCCAGGGCCGGCCGGTTACCATTCGTTGGCTCTCGACCATGGCTATGACATCAGATGCAGGGTCAGCGCCCTTTAGAACTCCGAAGTCGAAGTTCAGGTGATCAAAAGGCACATAGAGAATTCGAGCCATTTAGCCCTTGCACTTCTGCGAGCAGAACTTCACATTTGCCCAGTCTCGCTCCCATTTTTTGCGCCATTCAAACGGCAAACCGCAGCGCTCACAAATTTTCGGCGGGTGGCCATTCTTGGTCTGGGCTAATCGGGGCATGCCCTTACTTTAACATCCGCCCTCAACAGCGTTTCCGAATCCTTTGAGAACTTCAAGATCGTTCATGTATCCGAGCCCATAGCCAGTTCCAGGATCGGGGCTTCCCATGTATTCCTCATCCCGGGCGTCAATCGAAAGGCACATGTGAGCGCGATCAGAGTTAGTTAGGTCTAGGCGATTTGCAACACCTGGCGAGCTTTCGACCACGGTAATGTCGACCGGATATTCATAACCGGCGAGAATTTCTTTGACGAATTTTGGATCGGTTGGGTTGCGATCGGGTTCGGCCAATCGGGCTTGGCCAAATGCTTCGAGCAAAGCGTTAATCTCAACCGTGCCCTGAGAAAGGCCTCCGTTACCTGCATCAGCAGGGCTTGAGTTATAAGTCGTTGCGATTGAAAAGTCGTAACCCCAGGTGTTTGGAACCTCAGACAGTTTGCCGGCTTTCATCAACATGAGCTCGAGTTGTAATGGGCTTCTTGCCCCAAAATTAGCCGTTCCCGAAATTGTGAACCGAGGCGAAATTGCCTCATATTGCTGAACTTTCAGACGGGGGTATTCATCCATGGTTTTGGCACAGACCGATGCAGCCTCAACACCATCGCCGAGAGGCAGAGTTTCGCCATTCTCACCTGCCGAATAGTTGTCTAACCCAAGGTTGAGTCCATAACTAATTACTGCCTCACAGGTTTCGAGAATGGCAGGATCCTCGAGTTTGTAAACCCCAGTGCGCCAAAACGAATTCACTTCTTGACCGCAGCCGGCATCGAGGCAAGAACTGAACTCGTCGATCATTCCGAAACCAGCTGGGAGAGGCTGGTTCTGCAAATAATTCATTGTCTCGTAGGAGTCTTTTTGCTGTGACACAAGCTGGCTGGCTGCCGCATTAGGGCCTGCAGACAAAGCCAAAGGTGTTGCAAATGCTCCCGGAAATATTGCCAGGTTTGCGATCGTAAAAATTGCGATTAGGCGCATTCGGCCTTTTGGATACCTTGCCCGAGCCTTGATAGCAATAATCATGAACACAAGCGCAATGAGGTCGATTACAAATATGTCGAGGAATTGAGCCAGTCCCAGCATCATGCTTGATGGATACATGCTCGATCCGAGCGTAGAGAACCCCGGATCACTTCTAAAATCGTTGTAAAAACTTATTTCACCAACAACATTGATTGCTAGTAAAAGGCCAGTTATGACCAACGGAACCATTCCAGATTTAGGGTCTGTTGTGATCTCTGGTTTGTTGTCGACCTCTAGTTCAGCTTGGACAGCCGGCGGCGTGTTCTCTGCGAGTCGATACTCTCGATTCAAGGCCCGTGCGCGCAGGTGAATATATGCGCCGGCAAAAATTGGAAAGACTACGGCGAAACCAGGCAACAACATCTGAATTGCCATCAGCGAGCCAGGAATCATCACTACTGCGCCAGCGGTCACGATGGTTCCGACTATTTGTTGAAACGCCCAGATTGCTCGATATTTGGTTCTCGCACCTTCAGGCGACAAAGTGGCTAATTTCTTGGATGAGCGATAAAGCCAGATCATGCCGGGAGCGGCAATTAGGTCTGCAATTAGTGTTGCCAATGGGCTAAATAAACCGTTGCCAGCGAGTGCATGGCTAAAACTTAGATCGCCATTCGACGACTGCATCGCCAAGACTTGAAAGAAGCCAGCAATCGTGATTCCTGTAGCTGAGGCCAGAAGAATTAGCGCGAGTTTATAGAGCTTGATCTGCTTTTCAATTTGGTTATTCGTCATTTGCCTAAAGCCCCCTGACAATCATTTCTTGATGTCAGGTTAGTGGCTTACCGCAAAAATTTACTAGAAGCTTTTTAATATCTAATTTTGTTCTTAGTCGCCCAGCTGAAGTTTCTTTGGCAAGACAAAAACCAGAACAATAGCCAGTGCGATAGCGCAAAGAATCCCTCCGCCGAAAACGGCAATATTTGCCTGCTTCGAGATCGCCTCACCGGCCGAAAGCCCACCAACTTCAACTACTGCGGCCAAGGCAATCAGAACACTAAGGCCAAGTGAGCTGCCGAGCTGAACAGCCGTGCTGACTATGCCCGAAGCCACTCCAGAATCCTCAGCTGAAACTCCAGCTATTCCCGCGGTTGTCAAACGAATGGTTGAGGCCCCCTGGCCAATACCCACTAGCACCATCGGCACAGCCACCTGCCACAGATAAGACCCATTGGCAGTGAATTGGCTAAGCCAAATAGTGCCAATCGCAACAGTTGCTAAACCACCAGCCAGAAACGGTGTGTCACCGAAACGGCGAGAGAGGCGCGGAACAAAGAATGCAATTGCAAAACTAGCGAGCGTCATCGGCAAAAAGGCTAGTCCGGTTTCGAGTGGATTCAATCCTTTTGCAACCTGCAGGAACTGCGAAACGAAGAACCAGAATGCCGCCATTGACCCCACAAATAAGGCTCTGGCTAGGTTGGCTCCTGAGCGTTGAGCGCTCCTAAACAGTCGCAGCGGAACCAGAGGCGTTTTTACCTTCTTTTCTACCTGGATGAATGCTCCGATTGAGATGATGCCGACCAGCAAAAGCATCCAAGTGATGTTTTGTTGCCAGCCTTCTTCAGCAGCAAGAATTAGGGCATAAACAATTGCGGTCATGCCGACGGTCGAAAGCGCCGCACCCCAAACATCGACGCGACCAGTTTGTCTTGGAGTTTCAACCAGGTAAGCGCGAGCGGCAATCATGAGGGCGATGCCCAGGGGCACGTTAGCAATAAACGCCCAGCGCCAGTCAAAAGCTTCGGCTACCCAACCGCCCAGAACCAAACCTAGGCTCGTGCCGATGCCGGTGATCGAGCCATAAATGGCCATCGCCCTGCCTCGTTCTGGTTGCACCGGAAAACTTGTGCTGAGCAGCGCCAAAGTCGAAGGCGCTAGAACAGCAGCGCCCACGCCTTGAAGTACTCGCGCCACAATCATGACTTCGGCTGAAGTTGCGAGGCCCACCAAAAGTGAGGCACCCATGAAAAACCCGAGTCCCCCGATGAACATGCGGCGACGGCCAAAGAGATCGCCGATGCGGGCACCGAGCAAGAGTAATCCGCCAAAAATCAGCGTGTATGCATTCTGAATCCAAGAAAGCGATGCAGTACTGAAACCCAAGTCAGCCTGGATGAGCGGAAGGGCTGTTATGGCAATCGAAAGGTCGACCACCAGCATCAAATAACTGAGCGCGATTATGCCCAAAACCAAGTTGGGGTGCTTCAGTTGTTCAGACATGGAAAAGCTTTCGAATCGAGAATGTGTCGAAAGTCTATTGCTTGATTGGTTTTGAAAATGTGGTTTTTGTTGCCCTCAGCAGGTGACGCTAGTACCCCCTTTGAGCCCTACTTTGAGAGTTCAGCCAAACGCGCCTTTAGCAACTTTGACAGCAATGTCTTTGGCAAGGGCTGGTCAATCGCAAATTGGAATGAACTTTTTGAAGTCACATAATCGGCCAGATCAGCGGCATGCTCGATCATTACATCGGGGCTCTGCGGCGAGAAGGTCAAGTGATTTTTAAAAGCACATAGCCCCACGGCATATTTGCCCTTGAATTTGAACTGAGGTGAATTCCAGGCAATTACCTGTTCAAGCGATGGTTCAATTTCTAGGATGCTCTGACGCACTGCCAAAAGAGTAGAGCGTTTGGGTTCATCCTGTGCCTCAATGTAGGCGGTAACTTCATCAGCAGACATGTGACGATTGTATAGTTTCGCTCAGGAGGCAAGAATGGCTATTGAGAAACCCGCATACCGAGCGATCGGTTCAGGCTTCGGCATAGAGCTGCGCGACTATGACGAACATTGGCTTGCTGAGTGTGACGTAAGTGCCACGGCAGATCTTCGAATTGCATCGAACCGTGCGTTCAACAATCTATTTAGATACATCAGTGGCGAGAATTCTGCGGCGCAAAAAATCTCGATGACATCTCCGGTGCAACAGGTGCCCAGCGAGCAAGGATGGAAAGTTTCGTTTGTGGTTCCAAAGCAGGTTGCCGCCGATGGCATCCCGACTCCCGCAAATGTAAGTATCGAACTTCGAAAAGTTGAAGGTGGTCGTTTTGCCGCCCTGCGCTATAGAGGAGTCTGGAATCAGGAAATTTTCGAAGCCAAAAGTGTTGAGCTTCTAGCAGCGGTAACAAAATTTGGACTCAAGCCCGTTGGGGAAATTTCGAGTGCAATTTATAACCCGCCACTGACACCGCCTCTATTCAGAAGAAACGAAGTTTTAGTTCGGGTATCCGACTGAAGCAGGTACCAGCGGTGCCTGCCAAATGACGGGCGAAGTGCCTTGAGCTCAAATAGATTGAGCAAGTGAAGAAATCAACCCTTTTGCTCTTTGCAATTGCCGGAGGTTTTGCCGTTGGCAATCTCTATTTCATCCAGCCGCTGCTTGCCGAAATTTCAAATGACCTAAACACAACTGCTTCCCAAAACGGTTGGCTAGTCACTGCGGTTCAGCTTGGCTATGCGTCAGGAATCGTATTTCTATTACCGCTTGGAGATGTTCGTTCGCGAAAGATTTTTGTGCCAGTAATGGTAACGCTGGCCGGGTTGGGCCAGATCGCGGTAGGTGCCAGCACGAGTTACCTGACTCTCATAATCGCTTTGTTTTTAGTCGGCTTCACAACCATTTCAGGCCAAATTCTTATTCCATTGACTAATGAACTAAGTGACGAGTCTCACCGCGGGCGCAACGTGAGTTTCGTGGTTTCGGGAATTCTGATCGGAATTCTCGGAGCACGAACAATAAGCGGAGGCCTGAGCGACCTAACCAGCTGGCAGGTAACGTTCGGCATTATCGGCTTGGCAAACCTCGCGTTGGCCTTCGCGCTCTACCGAAGCATCCCGGTGCTGGATACAAAGCCCAAAGTGGCATATCACCGATTGGTGGCAGGGATTTTCTCGCTCATTGCCAAACACCGCTGGGTGCTGCGTGTGATGATTAGCAACGGCATCGGGATGCTTATTTTTAGTTCAGTTTGGACCTCGTTAACCTTCTTGCTTTCAGGGCCTCAGTTCAAAATGTCGACCACCGAAATCGGACTCTGGGGTCTATTTGGTTTGGTGGGTGCAATCGGTGCCCGAAATACCGGTCGCCTTATTGATTCAGGCAAAGCCGAAATCGCAACCAAAATTGCATGGATAGCTAACTCAGCCGCAATGGTGATTGGATCGTTTGCTGAGGTTTCGCTGGTTTTTCTGGCTATCCAATTGTTCGTAATGGATGCCGCAT
The DNA here is from genome assembly GCF_024641065.1 of Rhodoluna sp. Taxonomy (GTDB): domain Bacteria; phylum Actinomycetota; class Actinomycetes; order Actinomycetales; family Microbacteriaceae; genus Rhodoluna. The sequence goes on along the minus strand of NZ_JAHEDV010000003.1, from coordinate 92,574 downwards.
TTCAGGCAATCGGTGTCACCAACCAAACCAAGCTAATTTCGTCTTTTCCGGAGGCAAGAAGCCGAATTAATGCTGGCTATGTAACTGTGAACTTCATTGGTGCCGCTCTCGGTTCCGCTCTCACAGCGATCTTGTGGTCGACACTCGGTTGGGCTGGCATCCAATGGATAGGTGCTATTTTGGCCCTTATCGGTCTAGGGATCTGGTCAGTAAGCAGTCGACTTAGGCTTACGGAATGAGTAATCCAATCAAGGTAGACATTTGGTCAGACGTGGCTTGCCCGTGGTGCTACATCGGCAAGCGCAAAATCGAGAGCGCTATCCGCGAGTTTTCTAGCCAAGATTCGACTGCGCCAGTCGAGGTCGAGTATCACAGCTATCTTTTGAACCCAGACATGCCCGTTGATTATGAGGGTGGCCAGACTGATTACTTGGCCCAACACAAAGGCATGCCTCGCGACCAAGTAATTGCCATGACCGAGCGCTTGGTTGCAATTGCCAAGGATGTTGGTCTCGACTACGACATGGGGCACATGCACATGACAAACACGGTGCTGGCTCACCAGCTTTTGCAATATGCGAAAACTCAGGGCAAACAGGTCGAGATGAAAGAACGAATCATGTCGGCTCACTTTGTGGAGGCATTGCATGTTGGCCGCGCCGAAGTGCTGGCAGATCTAGCTTCTGATGTAGGCCTAGATCGTGCTGAGGTTTTGCGCGTTCTAGAATCTGAAGAGTTTTTGCCAGCCTTCGAAGCCGACCTCGCTCAGGCGCAGGCCTATGGCATCAGCGGCGTTCCGTTTTTTGTTATCGATGGCAAATATGGTGTTTCAGGTGCGCAGAACCCTGATGTTTTCGTAAAGGCCTTCAACCAGATTCTTGAGGCCCGAGCTTAGTCAATATTCAGCAAACGCTCCAGGTCGCCAAAGACTTCCATCGCGGCACAATCACCGATTGACGAAAAGACCAGTTGGCCGTTTTTGTCGAAATGCTTGACTTCGATTTTGGCAAGCATGGTTTCTTCTACCCGCTTTTGCATTTCGGTTCTCAGTGGAGCATGCAACAATCCACCCGATGCTCGTTCAGCTCTGATTTCTAAAACACCATCTGGGCCGCTAAGGCTCCATCTGATATGGCTGTCGTCGATTGTCAGTTGCTGCTCAACTGTCTTGTTGTAGGTTGTCCACTTGTGAAGTTTGCCGTGGTGCTTGAACCCGATTATGAAACCGCGAAAGGCGCTTCGAAGCCAAGGGATGATTGCGACCGATGCAACGAGCGAAGCCTCAGGTTCGGCTTCAAAATGGTTGCTTTGCAGCCACACATAACCAGCCGGAAAATTCTGACCCCAGTCTTTCTCGATGTATCCTCGGCCACCTGCAAAATCGTGTTCTGTTCCCTCTATGTCGAGGCGTCCCTCGAGCGAATGACCGAATGAAACGATTCCGTGAAAGCACTCCATGAACGGCACCAACCCATACCAACCCATGATTCCTGGCGAAGCGAAAGTTACTGGCCAAGGGTCGACCTCAGATGAATAAGTCAGCTCGCCCTTTAGCTGCGGCAGGTCGAGCTTCACCCCTCTAGAACTGAAGTGGTTCTCACCGACTGTGACATCAAAACTTTTGGTGTCGGCTTTGAAATCTTCGACGGCAAACTCGTGAAACCACGAGCGACCCGTTTGGCCGTCAAGCACCTGCACAAACGCCTGATCAGAGGAACTCCCGTCACCCGTTTTTAGGCCTCTAAAGATTCCCGGAATAACTGCCCACCGCTGAGATTTATCGGCGCTAACGATTTTGATGTACCAACCTTCAAAGAAGTTGGTGGTCTTGCCTTGGCCGTGAAAAGCCTCTGGGTGTTTTACCCCACGAATGAAAGCGGCCGGTGACTGCATGTTTGAACTCTACGACCATTGCTGTTCTAGAGTGAACCCATGCACAAGATTTACTCAATGGCATTCTCGCGAATCTATCCGCTTTATGTGACCAAAGTTGAACGCAAGGGTCGAACCATTGCTGAGCTTCGCGAAGTAATCACCTGGCTGACTGGCTTTTCAGACTCGAAACTTCAAGACCTAATCGACACAAATGTGACGCTCGAAGAGTTCTTTGCTCAGGCAGCCATCAATCCTGACGCAATCAAAATCACTGGGATGATTTGCGGCGTGCGCATCGAAGAAATTGAAGATCCCCTGATGCAGAAAATTCGCTATCTCGACAAGCTTGTCGACGACCTCTATAAAGGCCGGCCGATGGAGAAGGTTCTAAGAGCCGTTTAGGGCTCTTGGTGTTTCGCCTAAACCTCTACGCCTCTAGCCAAGAGAGCTTCGGCATGGTCATCGGCGTGCTTTAGTGAAAGCACCAAAACCGGCAACACGAGCAGATGCAGTTTTGGCTTCATTCCACGGGCAAGTTGAGCTTCGCGAATATCGGCGACGAACTTGTTTAGAAGTGCAATGGAGTTCAGAGCCATTGCCACGAGCAAAGCAATTGTGTTCGGGCGAATACCCAACGCTTTGAGTGGCTTCGCAAGCAGTTCAACCAGTTCGAGAATTTCTTGGTTTCTTGTCGTTGAGGTGAACAACATAGCAAACAAAATACAGGCAACAAGTCGGGTGACGTTCACTAGGGCCAGCGACCAATCCATGAACAACAGCTGAGGCAACAGAACCAGCAAGACCACAAGCTTTAGGCTCCAAAGCATCGAGAAAATCTGTTTAGCGTTTGTTCCGATGAGGGTAAAGCTGAGAATCGCAAACAGCAGAATGCTCAAAACCGAGGTGACATCCTTGGCAAAAATCGAAATGGCCAGCAAGCCCAAAACTAGAGCGGCAAACTTTATTGCCACCGGGGCTCGATGCAACCAAGAATTGCCTGGTCGATAAAGCGAGATCACGCAAACATCTTTTCGTATCGCGCAATTACATCTTTCGGCGCACCCACCGAAACTAAACGACCTTGATCGAAATGAACAGCCACCTCACACAAGCCAGCCAATTTCATGTCGTGGGTCACCAACACAACCTGGTCGGCAACCGGGGACAACAAGAGCTGGGCTATTTGCTTGGCATTGCCGAGGTCAAGCAAAGCGGTGGGTTCGTCGGCAATCACCAAACTCGGTTTTCGAACAGTGATGGCCGCTATGGCTAGCAGCTGTTTTTGCCCACTCGAAAGCGACTGCGCGGGAGCATCGGCCAGGTGCTTTAGACCGACCGCATCGAGCGCTGCCATAGCTTGCGCATTTTGTTCAGCTTTACTGAGGCCGACCGACCGAAGCGAAAATTCAACATCTTCAATGAGCGTTGGCATGACAATCTGAACATCGGGGTTTGAAAAAATAAAACCCGCTTGGCTGACTGCTCGCTTGGGTTCGGTAACAACATCTATTTCATTAACCAGAACTTGCCCGGTGCTTGGTTTAGCCAGGCCATTTAGCAGGCGAGCAAAAGTTGACTTTCCGGAGCCATTCGCACCGATTACTGCGATTGTGTTGGCGGTGAGCGATAGATCATCGATGGCTAAAACAGTCTTGCCATCAAACTGAACTTCGACGTCTTTGAGAGTGATTGAACCCACTAGCGAACCACCTCGAATAGAACAGCCACGCCCATGCCTCCGCCAACCGCAACGGTTGCTAAACCAAGGCTTCCGGCTGGCGAACCTCCGTTGACCAAGCGCGAGAACAATCGAGTCACAACAAACGCCCCGCTTGCACCCCACGGATGACCGAAGGCGAGTGATCCACCCTGTGTGCAAACGCGGTCATCCACAGTTTTCTCAGTAGCCAAACCAAGAGCCTTCAATACCGATAGGGTCTGAGCGCCAAAGGCTTCGACGATTTCGAATGCTTCGATTTCATCCATGGATAAATTGTTGCGGGCAAGCAGTTTCTGTACCGCGCCGACCGGACCAATGCCTGGCAAATCAGTTGACTTGCCGAGGGTCACCGAGTCGATCAAAGCTAGGCCTGGCGCCTGGTTTCGATTCGATTCAGAAGTTAGCGCGACAACCACGGCACCATCAGAATTTCGGCTGGAGTTGCCTCCCGTAACTGCAAACTCTGCCTCGGTTGAATCAACATAAAGCGGGCTCAGACGACCGATCATTTGGCCGATGTTGGCACTCAAAGACTTGTCGGTCTCGGTCTCGCCAACCGCAATAAGTTCGGCGTCAATGACTCCGGCTTCGACTGCGGCCAGAGCCAACCGGTGGCTTCGAATTGCATATGCATCTTGTTCGGTGCGTGTGATTTGGTTTCGAATTGCCAAGGCTTGGGCAGCAGGGCCCATGTCAGGGTCATCGAATCCATCAGGTGCAAAAGGAGCACGCGCGTATGGCACGCCGTCGATTGAGCGAACCGGAGCAGTTGATGCGCTTTCGCTACCGCCAGCAATTACAAGCTGTGCGTTGCCAGAGGTAATCGACTGACCGGCAACAACGATGGCGGTCAAAGCACTTGCGCATTGAGTGTCAATAGTCATTGCTGGAGTTTCAACAGGCAGACCGGCTGCCAGGGTGCTGACTCGAGCAAGGTTTCCGCCGGGGCCCATGCAATTGCCTAGATATACGCCGTCAATCTCGAGATCAGATTTGCCATCAAGTGCCTTGTGGGCTCGTTCAGCAACAGCAGCAATCGCGACACCGGCCAATTTTTCGGCGCCGATATTAGCGAACTGGGCCCCGCGAGTGGTGAATGGCGTTCTGGCCACGGCAACCACAACTGGTGTTGAGGCGTTGACTCGAGTGGGTGGCTGTGAGTTAGACAAGTTTGCGATACTCCCCAGCTATAGCGGCGGCTTGAATAAGTTTGCGAGCCGGCTTTGAACTAATGGTTACAGGCACAGATTCGGCTACAAACCAAACTCTAGGGCGATGCGTTGGCGAGAGCAATTTTGCCGCTTGAGCCTCAACGGCCAAAAGTGATCGTAGGTCAGCATCGAATTTTTCGTCGAAGACCAAAACCGCAGCTACCAAATTGCCAATTGACTCGTTTGGCAGACCGAACACCACCACTTGCTTCACTACCTCAAGGTTTTGCAAAGCCTGCTCAACATCTTCGGGCACCACTGTTACAGCAGCCGTTTGAATCGCACAGTCGGCACGTCCATGAATTTTCAGGTAGCCGTTTTCAAAACTGGCTAGGTCACCGACAGTTGCCCAACCCTCTGGGGTCGCTTTCAGAGAACCACCAACGCCAAGATAACCGAGAGCCAAGTATGGAGATTTCACCCAGAGTAGGTTGTCGATAATTTTCAGTTCAACACCATCAAAGGGTTTGAATCCGCCGCCATCGACATCCACTGCCACGAATGACAGTTCGGCTGCACCGTAATAACTGATGACTCGAATCGAATGCTTTGCGGCAAGTGCACGCGTGTGATCATCAAGTGAATCGCCGCCGATCAGGGCAACCCTTAGCTTTGGAGACTCAGTGTTAGAGAGCTTCGCAAGTGTTGACCTAAATAGCGAAGGAGTGCCATGAAAGATGGTTGCTGAGGCCAGCTGATCTTCGCCCACCACCTTGGCTCTAAGAGCTGCAGCGTGAGCAAAAGTGAATAAGGCCAATGATGATGCCGGTGACCCTGGGATGTAAAAAACATCCGAGGCTGAAGCCTGAAGCAACTTGTTGAGCGCCTCGAAAGAGTCGCTCCAAGATTCTTCGCTGCGCAAAATTAGTCTCGGGTTGCCGGTGGTTCCCGAGCTAAGTGCGGCCCATGCTGCACCCTCTGGCAACGGCATTGCGCGCCAGGTGTCACAAACTCCTTGCCAATACTCGTCGGTCCAGCGTGAATCACCGACCAAAGGCACCCGTTGGCCAGCCCTTGCTTCAGCAACCTTGGCTGCTACCTCAGCAACCGATTCGCCTCGGATAAATTCAAGCGCAGATGAAGTCACTTAGTTTTTGAAAGCCTTTGGATATGCTCGCCACAGGGCAAGGGTGATCACGGTGGCGATCACAACTTTGATTAGGTCTCCGGGTAGGTAAACCGCTGATGCGACAACGGCAGCCTCAAGCTGCATGCCAGTGATTGCCGCCATAACCGGAATGCCGAACAAGTAAACCACTGCAATTCCGCCCAAAACCAAACCGATTACCAGTGAGACTGGGTTCGGCTTTGCTGACTTGCGGTGAGCGATTAGGCCAATTACGAAAGCACCGAAGATCCAACCGATCAAGAAACCAACTGACGGGCCAACAAAAACTGAAAGGCCGCCACGACCACCCGAAAGCAGTGGAAAACCAATTGCAACTAGCACTTCAAAAAGTACAACTGCCGCAGCACCGCGCCACTTGCCAAGAACGGCTCCGGCCAACATCACGCCCAAAGTCTGAGCAGTAATTGGCACACCATCGGCCAGGTTGATCGAACCAGGTAGGCCTAGAACCGCAATGATTGCGGCAAATACGGCAATTTTGGTCAGGTCGTTGATGCTGAAACGGGGTGTGGTTGCCAAAAGTTGCTCCTTGGTCGACTTAACTTGAACACTGTTCATCTACTTGAACACTGTTCAAGATACTAGTAGGCTCAACCCGTTATGAGCAACCCAGATGCAAATTCAGTGAAGCTCGGTCGATTAAATCGGGCCGACATCCTTGCCTCTGCCCTGCAGCTTCTTGATGAAGTGGGTTTGCCTGACCTAAGCATGCGCCGGTTGGCCGCCAAACTAGACATGCAACCAAGCGGTCTGTATTGGCATTTTGAAAACAAGCAAACCCTGTTTGCCCGACTCTCTGATCACATTGTCGATCACATAGTGCCTGAAGAAGATTCAAGCCTGACTTGGCAAGAGCAAAGTCTCATCGCGGCTTGCGCGCTGCGCGACTCGCTTCTTGCCTATCGCGACGGAGCCGAGATTGTTAGTTCAACTCTTGCCCTTGGCCTAGGTGCCGAAGCTGCGTTTGATCGCATTCGTAGGCCACTTATGCAATCAGGCCTTGCCGATGACCTAGTTCGAGTTGCCACAGAATCTATCGTGTTTCTAGTGCTTGGCCAGGTTTGGCACCAACAGCAGCGAATGGCTGCCGACAGCTTAGGTGTAGTTTTTGGGGTGGCCGAAACCACGAGCTCGTCTATCGCGTCAGCCAACAACCAGGATGCACTTGCCGCGGGAATCGCACTCATCTTGAGCGGTCTTGGCCAAGAGTCTTTGCATCCGCAGCCAAAGGCTGAGCGCAAGATTAACTAATTGCGCTTGGATGCACGCTTGTTTCGAAGAGTGCCGACTACCAGGGTGATTACGCCGAACGCCGAAAAGGCAACAAAGCCCCACAGGTGAGTTGACGCTTCTTGCTGGCAAACTGCTAGCGACTGAATGCCGCTGCCGGCGCACACAGCAGGATCAATGTAGCCAATCAAAACTGCAACGCTCAAAACCAACGAAATTGTTGCCAACATTGCCAAAGTATTGTTCTTCATTTTTCCTCCTCTTGAAGCAATCTCAAATCCTGACCGCTAATTCCCTGAGTTAGAATTTGGAATTTTCGCCGGTCGGTTGAGCTAAATAAAAAGGCCCCCGATTGGGGGCCTTTTTATTATGGCTAATCTTGGCCTTTGCCAATTATTTGCGCGCCTTTTGACGCGAACGGTTCATCATTAGAAGACCGCTTGCGATAAGTAAAGCTGCGAAGAGCGCATACAGGCCGCGTGAGTCACTCGCGCCCGTGTCGGCAAGAGTTTCGCCCTTTTCTGAGTCAACAACCGTCGATTCCTTCTGAGAAATCCAGATGCCTGAGCTCACGAAAGACTTTCCGGCTGAATCTTTCATCTCTCCAACGGTTCCGAAGGTGTTAAGCGCATCGGCAGCTGTCGGAATCAGGTATGACAGGCAGGAATAGTTGGCACAGTCAAGTCCTCCTGAACGATTGCCCCAGTCGGTTGCCCAAAGAGTTCCAGTTGAGTCAAACGCCATGCCCCAAAGGTCAGTGGTCGCGATGTGACTAGCCATGTCGATGCCTGAAGCCATGTCGTACTTATAGATTCCGCTGTCACCATCGGCCCAAACTACAGAAACCCAAATGTCTCCGGTAGTTGGGTCGGTAGCCATTCCACCAATGTAGAAGTTGACCGTTTTAATGCTTCCCGAGATGAGTGAAACGTCTGTCAGATCAAGTTCAAATACTGATTTTGTTGCTCCACTGCCCAAGTCGATGTTGCCGAAGACCACAGCTGTTGAATCATCGCGAATCATGAAGGCAAAGCAGTCGTAGGCATCGGTTGCCGAAAGCTTGGTTTGAAGATCAAATGACGCAACTGTGCCATCGGCGTCAATGCTCCAGAGCGAGCAGTCACGATATAGGGCCCAGGTTGTTCCGGTTGCAGAATCTGCACCAGCGTTAGTCAATTCTGAAGCCGACGGCGACGCCAATTCGGTTCTATCTTCAGGTGTTACAGTCACGCCGCCGGTAACCGGCTCAATAACCGCTGGAACTTGGCCGTAGTGCGGCAACACCGCATATTGAGTGTCGTCCGCTTTGTAGTATCCGAATGCATTCAATTGCTCGGATGCTGGAAACTCGGGTGCAGTTGTCGCTGACGCAGACTGCGTTCCAGCAAACAATGAAAAGAAAGTGGCAAAAATCGCCATCGATAAAGTGAATTTTTTACTCATGAGCCCTCTGTCATATCAATAATCTGAATCTGAGCACGAAGCTCTCGTTCGAACGATTATTGAAACCAAATAAGTATTGTTGCCAATCTTATAGCGCCTTCTTTTGTTTGCGAATAACACAATCGCTCAGCGACTTTCAGAAACAAAAAGCCCCGATTTCTCGGGGCTCTTGATTTGGTGCGCTTGGAGGGACTCGAACCCCCAACCTTCTGATCCGTAGTCAGATGCTCTATCCGTTGAGCTACAAACGCGTAATTGCTACGCAATTTTGGTGGGCGTTGCCGAGGCAACTTTGCTAGTTTACTTTGTCTTTCGACACTTGTAAACCCGAGGCCGCGAAAAACCGACATCCATGTTGATATCGGTTCGCCTAACCTCTTTGAAGCTGTTGGTTGGCTGCTGAGACTAGCTCTGCAACCAAACGGTGGTGTTTGGTGCAATCTTGCCGTCAACCAATGGCTGGCTGCTGATCTGAACCTGGCCCTTAGGAAGCTTGATTGGCTTGGTGCCGAAGTTGGTGATTGACTGCCAACCGTTCGGGCGCTTGAAGTGAAGCACATTGCTGTTTAGCCAGTGCTTTACCCAAGTGAGCTTCTCTTCGCAGACTAGATCTTTGCGAATTCGAAGAGCATCGCGGTACATCTCTAGAGTTGAGCCCTTGACGCCGTCTTGCTTTTCAACGTTGACGTCTTTGAACCAGTCTGGCTGAGGCAGGTGCGCGCCACCAGGGCCAAAGCCGAATGATGAACCGGTTGAGGTCCATGGCATTGGAACGCGGCAACCATCGCGGCTGATTGAGCCTTCGCTTCTAAACCACTGCGGGTCTTGCATCTGGTCAGACGGAATGTTCAATGGCTCGTGCAGGCCAAGCTCTTCACCTTGGTAAAGGTAGGTCGAACCAGGCAGTGCCAAAATCAGCATGGTCGCGGCACGTGCGCGCTCGAGGCCCTGCTTGAAGTTGATCTGGCTTTCGCGATCAGCCGAACGGAACCACTTTGGCAGGTTCTTGTTGATTTCATCAGACAAACCAAAGCGGGTTGCGTGACGAATCACGTCGTGGTTTGAGAACACCCAGGTGGTTGATGAACCAGTCTTAGAAGACGCCTTTAGGTTGTAATCAATGGTGTCGTGGAACTTCTTTGAGTTCCAAGGTGTGCCCAAAAGGTCAAAGCTAAATGACTGGCCAAGACCCTTCTCGCTCGCATACGCAGCGCGACGGTTGGCGTGAACCCATGCCTCAGCAACAGCTACGCGCGGTGGGTCGTACTCGTTGTAAACCTGGCGCCATGATGCATAAATCTCGTGAACTTCGTCACGGTCAAATAGGTCATCGGTGCCATCGTCTTTCATGACTGAAACGTCATAAGACTGACGCTCTGGCAAGTGGCCATTCTTTAGGTCTTTGACCAATGCGTGAGCAACGTCGATGCGGTAACCATCGACACCGCGGTCAGACCAGAAACGCATGGTCTTGATGAAGTCGTCGCGAACCTCTTGGTTGTCCCAGTTAAAGTCAGGCTGCTCTTTTGCAAAGAGGTGCATGTACCACTGGCCAGGGGTGCCATCTGGTTCGGTGATGCGAGTCCAGGCGGTAGGGCCAAAGTGGCTAACCAACTCAGAAGGACGAATCTCGCCGTTCTCACCCTTGCCGTCTCTAAAAATGTAGCGGTCGCGCTCTGGTGAACCAGGAGCTGCCTTTAGTGCCGCCTGGAACCATTCGTGCTGGTCTGAAGAGTGGTTAGGCACGACGTCAACAAACACACGGATGCCGTTTGCGTGAAGAGTTTCGAGCATGACATCGAACTCTTCTAGGGTGCCAATGCGTGGGTCGATGTTGCGGTAGTCAGCAACGTCATAACCGCCGTCGGCAAGCTCTGATGGATAGAACGGGCTCAGCCAAACAGCATCTACGCCAAGTTCTTTTAGGTAAGGCACACGAGAGGTGATGCCTTTTAGGTCACCGATGCCGTCACCGTTTTGGTCAGCATAGCTGCGTGGATAGATCTGATAGACGACAGCCTGACGCCACCAGTCTTTCGGACCGCGTAGGAAAGTGTGTTCAGCCATTGGGATTGCCTAACTATTTGCGGGTGAAAAATTTATTTTAGTGGCGTTTGCGGCCGACTAAATCTAGCCAGAACAGGTGGTGATTGAAGCGTTGGTTCCGCGCCCATCGGTGGTGGCAACCGGTGAAGAACTTGCCGATGGAGAAGCTGAACTCGATGGGCTTGCCGAAGCGCTACTTGATGAACTTGGGCTTGGGCTAGGTGAGGCAACCACCGAACCGGTGCCGGTGTTGCTGCCATCGACCAAGATTGGTTCGTCGTTAACAAGCTTCGAGAAAATCACGTTTGCGGTTTCATAAACCGGGGCAACTCGACCCGAATATGGTGCTGGCAAACCACCGCGGCTAGGCACCTGCATAAAGGTGATTGCGTCAAGCTCAACATCCTTGAGCGCACTTGCCAGGGCAACCATCACGTTTACGTCGGTCAGGCTCTCGCTCAACTGCATGTTGCGGGCAGCAGCCGAAGCTAGTGAATAAAGGTAAACCGGGTTTGAAAGAACGCCCTCAGATTTGACCTTGCGAACCAGTGAGGTCAAGAAAGTCTGCTGGTTGCTAATGCGGGCAAGGTCTGAACCATCGCCAACGCCGTGACGGGTTCTCAAGAACTGCAAAGCAGCCTTGCCCTTGAGGTTGTATTCGCCTGGCTGAAGGTAAGTCTGGGTGTATGGGTCGCTGATTTCTTCGGCAACACAAACGTCAACGCCACCGATGGCGTTAGACATTTCGATAACGCCCTTGAAGTCGATCATTGCCAAATAAGGAATGCTCAGACCGGTTAGCTTTTCGACGGTCAACAACGTGCAACCCGGGCCACCGTTGGCAATGGTCGCGTTGATCTGGCCGAGGCTCTGCGGCAGGTAGCCAGGGCCGCCAGATGTGCTTGGGCAAGCTGGCCACGGAACTAGAAGGTCGCGCGGAAAACTCAGTGCAACTGCATTTTTGCGGTCTTCAGAAATGTGCAAAAGAATGATCACGTCGGCAAGAACAGATGTGTCGTTACCGTAGCCAGCACCCTGACCAGCTCGAGTATCGCTGCCAACCAAAAGCATGTTGATTGGTCCCTTTAGGTCTTCAGCGGTGATCTTTTTAGCGCCGGCAAGAACAATGTTGTTGCCCTTGATGGTGTTGCTGATCTCCCAGAAAGAGAGGCCCGCAATTGCAATGGCCACAGCGGTGAGCAAACCCAAAGCCTTGAAAGCGAGGCTGGCAAAGGCGCGAGGTTTGGTCTGAACACGGATGCGGCCGTGACGAGCAAAACCCTCAGATTTTGGGGTGCGGGGTGATTTCTTCATTGCTTCTAGTTTAAGAGCCAGCCCCGCCATCAACAAGGGCGCCGGCAGATTCTCAGCAAGTTTGGAAGATAGCTGAAGCTTGGAATCGAGCCTCGAGGTTAAGCAAAAAACCTCTCGACAAATCGAGAGGTTTTTTGTGAATGGAGGAAGCGGTGGGATTTGAACCCACGGTAGCTATTAACTACGACAGTTTTCAAGACTGTTCCGTTCGGCCGCTCCGGCACGCTTCCGTATGAGTTAGTTTACCTGAAAAATTGGCGCCTGTAAATTGGCTAGTTTGAGCGAGCGAAGAGGATGCCCTCAAAGCCAGACAGAACATGGGCAACACCGTCGTCTTCGACCGCCGAGGTCACTGCAGTTGCCGCCAGTTTTACTTCTTCTGGAGCCTGGCCCATAGCGAAGGCTAGGCCGCCGCCAGACTGAGCCCACTCGAACATTTGCATGTCGTTGCGGCCATCGCCGATGGCAATCACCTGGTTTGGCTTGATGCCGAGTTCGGCTCGTTGCTTTTCAAGTGCTGAAGCTTTGCTAACGCCCGAAGGAGAAATGTCTAGCCAAGCGCTGTAACCGATGGCATACGAAACCGAGTGCAGGCCAACGTTGGCAATGCGGCTCAAAAACTCTTCAACCTCTTGCTCTGGTGAAAGCACCACAACTCGTGAAACTGGGTGGTTCATAAGTTCTTCAAGCGGCGTCTCATGGTTTTCAGCTCCGAGGGCATAAGCCGGAAAAGGCTTGTGAAAGCGATAGCTGCCGTCGACATCTTCTACAGCGAAGTGCGCCTGAGGAACCCATTCGATTAGTTCGGTCAAAACCTGACGTGGATCAAAGGTGATTACCTCGTGAGGCACAAAGCCGCGTTCATCTTCTGGCTTGATTTCAACAGTCACTGCGCCGTTTGAACAGACGCTGAATCCGTGGTGAATGCCAATTTCACGAACCACAGGAACCGCGTTGGCTGCACTTCGGCCGGTTGCAACAACAACTTCGTGGCCAAGTGAGCGCACACGAGCTACTTCGGTTTTTACCGCCTCAGATAAAAAGCCGTCGTCGTGAACCAGGGTTCCATCAATGTCGATGGCAATTAGCCAACGATCATCGCCAGTCGCAAGGGTCATTTAGGTGAGATGACTTCTGTGCCGCCAAGGTAAGGGCGAAGTGCTGCTGGGATGCGCACCGAACCGTCAGCCTGCTGGTGAGTTTCAAGAATTGCTACCAACCAACGGGTTGTCGCCAAGGTTCCGTTGAGAGTTGCGGCAGTTTGGGTCTTGCCGTTTTCATCGCGGTATCGAACGTTCAAACGACGGGCCTGATAGGTGGTGCAGTTTGAGCTCGAGGTTAGCTCGCGATAGGTCTGCTGGCTTGGCACCCAAGCTTCAGAGTCATATTTGCGAGCCGCTGATGAGCCTAGGTCGCCGGCTGCTGTGTCAATCACTCGGTATGAAAGCTCACAGGCCTGAAGCATTGCCTCTTCAAAAGCCAAGAGGTTTAGGTGCTCTTGTTCGGCATCTTCAGGCTTGATGTAGCTAAACATCTCGAGCTTGTTGAACTGGTGAACCCGAAGAATGCCTCGGGTGTCTCGACCAGCTGAGCCTGCTTCGCGGCGGTAGCAGGTGCTCCAGCCGGCATAGCGAAGTGGGCCATCTGAAAGGTCAATGATTTCGTCGCGGTGGTATCCGGCGAGCGCAACCTCTGAGGTGCCGGTTAGATAAAGATCATCTGCCGGTAGGTAATAGATTTCGTCGGCGTGCTCACCCAAGAAACCGGTGCCAGCCATAACCTCTGGTCGAACCAGGGTTGGAGTAATCAGTGCTGTGAAGTTGTTTTTTGCTGCAAGATCTAGAGCCAGGTTCATCATGGCAATTTCTAAACGTGCACCCCAGCCCTTCAAGAAATAGAAGCGTGAGCCAGAAACCTTGACGCCGCGCTCGATGTCGATGATGTCAAGCAGTTCACCAAGGGCAACATGGTCGCGTGGTTCGAAATCAAACTTGGCTTTGGTTCCAACCTCTTTGATTACGGTGAAGTTCTCTTCGCCACCGGCAGGAATACCTTCGATGACTACGTTCTCGATCTTCCAGATGATGGCATCAAGGCTCGCTTGCGCAGCATTGGCGATCTCTAGGGCGGCCTTCACCTTGTCGGCCAAAACCTGACCAGCTGCAATTAGCGCAGGGCGGTCTTCTTTTGAGGCTGAGCCGACCAACTTGGCAGCGGCATTCTGCTCGGCGCGCAGGTTCTCGAACTCTTGCAAGCAGCGGCGCCAGGTGGCATCGGCTTCAATGGCCTGGTCGACGATTGATTCGTCATTGCCACGGGCACGCTGAGATGCCTTAATTGCGTCTGGGTTATCTCTGAGCAGGTTTAGATCAATCACCCCTCAAGGTTACCTGCTGCCCCTGACTAGGCTAAAGACATGAGCACCAAGAAGCGTGCGGCGGTGATTTATTTTCCGGGCCGCGTTGATCGCAAAAAACTTTCTGCCGCAGTCGACATGACTGTTCTTCCACTTGGATGGGAACCAACTTTGTGGTTGCCTACATCCGAGGATGAAACCGGCGGAGTTCAGGTGCTCAGAGCGTTGGCCCAGGGAGCTACCCGATTGCTGATTGTTGGTGGCGACGGCACAGTTCGCGAATGTCTCGAGGCACTAACTAAAACCGAAGATTACGACACCCGCCGAATAACTGTTGGCATCGTTCCAGCCGGAACCGGCAATGTGCTGGCTCGCAACCTGCGCCTTGACCTAACCGATCTTCGCCGGTCGGTTATTCGCGGGCTTACCGGCAATCGTCACCCGATTGATTTGGGGCTTGCCCGAGTGATCAAAGATGATGGCACTCGCACCGAATTAATCTTCTCGGTCATGGGCGGAGTTGGCCTCGATGCCAAAATTTTTGCCAAGACTGACCCACGGCTCAAGAAAGCCATCGGCTGGTTTGCCTATGTTGAGGGCGGCCTGCGTTCGCTGCCAACTTTGTTTGAGAACCTCAAGGTTCAAGTTGATAACCGTGAACCTCGCCACGTGAAGGTGGTTTCGTTGCTCATCGGCAACGCTGGTTGGTTGCCGGGCAATCTCTCGCTGATGCCAGATGCGCGCTTGGATGACGGGCGTCTCGACGTAGCCGCGATTGGTCCGCGCCGGTTCTGGAACTGGATTGGCTTTTGGGGTCGAGTGACCTGGGGCAATCAACTGTTGCGACTGAGTCGCGTTGGCAAACAATTGCTAGAAGCATCAGCAAACGTGAAAACTATTGAGAACCTGAGCGGAACAAAAATTCGCGTCACCCCTGATCGCCCAGTTCACATGCAAATCGACGGCGATTCAATCGGAATGATTCGCGAGGTTGAATTCGAAGTTCAACCACGCGCAATTGTTATGCGCCTTTAGGCGAAGTCAAACTTTTTAGGCGCTTTTCTGAGCGCGCGGGTATGAACCCAAGAACAACACCTTCGGGCTGAACTGCTCAAGCCCCTTCAGTGCTGCCGCCATCTCTGGGTCGGCAATGTGGCCTTCGGCATCCAAGTTGAAACGGTAACGGCCAAGGCGGTCGCCAATAGGTCGACTCTCAATGCGAGTTAGGTTGATGCCTCGTGAGGCAAACTGCTGCAGCATTTCGAGCAGGGCGCCGGGGTGGTCGTCGGGCAGCTCAACAATCACCGAGGTCTTGTCGCGGCCGGTTCTGGCTGGCGCTGAGTGCGCGTCGTCTTCTGTGGCTTCAAGACCAATCTGCAAGAAGCGAGTTTCGGCGTGCTTGTGAATGCCAATGTTTTCGGCCAAAGTCTCAAGCGCGTAGTGAGAGGTAATGCTTGGAGCCGCAATGGCAGCCTCAGCAATTGAGTTTTCGTCTAGCAGGTTGGCCGCCGCGGCAGCGGTTGAGCTAGCCGGAACGTATGCGTGACCCGGAACGTTCTCAAAAAGCCACTTGCGAGTTTGGGCATATGCAACCGGGTGGGTCGAGACAGTTCGAATGTCTGAGACCTTGGTGCCTGGTCGGGCAACCAAGTTGAAGGTCACCGGCACGAGGTATTCGCCATAGATGTGAATGTTGTCTGTGGCCGCAAGGGCATCCAAGGTAGCAGTCACGCCACCGTCGGTTGAGTTCTCAACCGGAATCACCGCGCGAAAGGATTCACCTGCGATAACCGCATCGATAGCCTCTTGCACGTGTGCCACCGGCAACCAGTGTTCACCCTTGGCTTCGGTAACCTGAGCGAGCGCGAGCTCGGTAAAAGTACCAATCGGCCCGAGGTAGGCGTAGGTCTTTGATTCCGAACTGTTATTTGCATCAGGTGACATACATAAAGGTTAACGACCAAAATGTATGTATGAGTGCTCGTGCCGGCCAAAAAGCCCAACAATCTGATCTAGTCGATATCAACAAACTGATTGACGCCTATTTTGAAATCCACCCGGATGTAACCACCGCCGAACAAAAGGTGGCTTTTGGAACCTCCGGTCACCGCGGCACCTCGCTGAATGGTTCGTTCAATGAGGCCCACATTGCGGCGATCACCCAGGCGATTGTTGAGTACCGTCGCAAAGAGAACATCCATGGCCCAATTTATGTGGGCAAAGACACCCACGCGCTTTCAGGACCGGCCGAGCAAACCGCGCTCGAGGTGCTGGCCGGCAATGACATCCCTACTTTTGTCGATGCCGAAGATCGCTACGTTCCGACTCCGGCAGTTTCGGTTGCCATCATCAATCACAACGAGGGCAAGGCTCTTGACGACCCAAGCCTGGCCGATGGATTGGTAATCACACCTAGCCACAACCCGCCGACTGACGGTGGTTTCAAGTACAACCCTCCCCACGGTGGTCCGGCCGATTCAGATGCCACCAACTGGGTAGCTGCGCGCGCAAACGAAATCATCCTGGATGGTTCTCGTGCGGTGAAGCGAGCGACCCCGAACGCTCAGAAATTTCACTTCAGAGACAACTATGTTTCGCAGCTCGGCGATGTTTTGAACATGGATGCAATTCGCGATGCCAACGTTTCGATCGGCGCTGACCCAATGGGTGGTGCCTCGGTTGACTATTGGGGTGCAATTGGCGAGCGCTACAACCTGAACCTAACCGTAGTGAACCCGAATGTTGATTTTCAGTTCGGCTTCATGAGCCTTGACTGGGATGAAAAAATTCGCATGGACTGCTCGAGCCCATTTGCGATGGCTTCGTTGATTGAGGGTCGCGACCGTTTCGATATATCAACGGGAAACGACGCAGACGCAGACCGCCACGGCATTGTGACTCGCGACGGTGGCTTGATGAACCCGAACCACTTCTTGGCTGTCGGAATCGATTACCTCTACCGCAACCGTCCGGGCTGGGCCTCAGATGCTGCAGTTGGCAAGACCATGGTTTCGTCTTCAATCATCAACCGCGTGGTTGCTGATCTCGGTCGAAAGCTGATTGAAGTGCCAGTTGGTTTCAAGTGGTTTGTGCCAGGGCTAATCGATGGTTCGGTGGGCTTCGGTGGCGAAGAATCTGCAGGCGCCTCGTTCTTGAGACTGGATGGCAAGGCTTGGTCGACTGACAAAGATGGCCTAATTCTTGCCTTGCTGGCATCTGAAATTACCGCTGTTACTGGCAAGACCCCGACCCAACACTACGCAGACCTAACTTCAAAGTTCGGTGCACCGGCATATGCGCGAATTGATGCCCCAGCAACGCTTGAACAAAAAGCTAAGTTGGGCAAACTTTCGGCAGATGCGGTGACAGCAAGCGAGTTAGCTGGCGAAAAGATCACAGCAATTTTGACTCATGCTCCGGGTAACGGTGCAGCCCTGGGTGGCTTGAAAGTTGAGACCGAAAACGCGTGGTTTGCCGCTCGCCCATCAGGAACTGAAAACGTCTACAAGATTTATGGCGAATCGTTCAAGGGTGAAGAGCACTTGACTCAGGTTCAAGCCGAGGCCAAGACTCTGGTTGATTCAGTACTTGGCTAATCGGCAACCAAAAACTGTTGGCCGTTAGTAGTTTGGGGCGGCTGGCAGGCCGCGGTACCGCTCAAGCACTTTGAAACGGCGGTTGAACATGTCGGTGGCAACATCGGTGGCAACGTATCTAAAGTGCCAAGGCTCAAATTGGTAACCGGTATAAAACGTGTAACCGTTTTGGTAGCGAAGAATGAATCCGAATCGATGAGCATTCTTGGCCAGCCACTTGCCGCCCTTGGTGCTTGAAAAACAAACTTGGATCACGCAACCCTGGCCAGTTGCACTCACATCTGCGGCAAGCCCGGTTTGGTGTTCGGAGTGACCAGGTCTTGCTGCCAAACGCTCACCAGCTGTTTGACCCAGCTGGGCAACTTTTTGATTGTGAATTGCCACCTGGGTTGCATAGCTGCGATAACCGCTGTTTAGAACCAGCGTGCCGGCGCCTTCGGCTTTCATAGCCGCGGCCATGCGCTTGAGTGGCTGATAGGCATCAATTGAAATTGGTGTGCCGGTGAAATACCTAATGGTTGCCGGGTTGTAGGTAACCGGGCTCAGGCGCCGTTGCTTATTTACAACAACCTGAAGCGAAGAGGCGTGGTTGAAGTCACCGATAAATCTGGCATCACGAGTTGGGCTCGGGCTAGGGCTCGGTGACACCGTTGGGCTAGGTGAAACACTTGGGCTTGGGCTAACCGCAGGCTCAATAGTCGGGCTGACCGAAGGCGAAGGGCTCGGTGTTGAATCAACCGCAGAACTTGCTGTAGCCGGAAATAAAACCACGCAAAGCAGGGTTGGAAAAGCTAGAAATACTTTCCATTTGCTTTGACTAGGCTTGAACATAAATTCAAGCCTAACTTTTTATGAAACGAGAACCGCCCTATGGCGCGTGCAGAACGCAAGGCCGCTGCGGCCGAATCGGCTAAAACCGGTGTTATGACCCACAGACAAATCATGCTGGTACTTGCCGGTTTGATGTCTGGAATGTTCCTCTCAGCCCTTGACCAGTCGGTGGTTGGTAGCGCTATGCGCACCATTGCCGATGACCTTCAGGGTCTTGAGCTTCAGGCGTGGGCAACCACCGCCTACCTCATCACCTCAACTATCACCACCCCGCTTTATGGCAAGCTCGGTGACATTTTTGGTCGTCGTCGCCTATTCATCTTCGCAATCATCGTGTTCGTGGTTGGCTCGGTTGCCGGTGCATTCTCAAACAGCATGTTTGAGCTAGCCGCTTGGCGCGCGTTCCAGGGTATCGGTGCCGGTGGTTTGTTCACCCTGTCACTAACGATCCTCGCCGACATCGTTCCGCCGCGAGAGCGTGCGCGCTACCAGGGCATGTTCATGGCTGTGTTCGGCACCTCATCGGTGCTTGGCCCACTTATCGGTGGTCTGTTCGCAGACATCGACACTTTCTTGTTTATTGATGGCTGGCGCTGGATCTTCTTGATCAACTTGCCAATCGGAATCGTGGCATTGCTTATGGTGGTCGCGTTCTTGCACGTGCCTCACACCGCTCGCAAGTCACGCATTGACTGGTGGGGTGCGGCTGCAATCATCGTGGCTGTTGTTCCATTGCTTTTGGTTGCCGAGAACGGTCGCGACTGGGGCTGGGACAGCTCGTCTTCAATCGCGCTTTATGTAACCGGCGCAATCGGTATCGTGGCCTTCATTTTGATTGAACGCAAAATGGGCACGGATGCGATCTTGCCGCTACACCTGTTCAAGTCACGCACCTTCAGCATGACCACAATCATGGGTGTAATCGTGGGTGTTGGAATGTTCGGTGGAATGATGACCATTCCATTGATCCTTCAGATTGTTGACGGCGCAAGCCCAACCGAAGCAGGTCTACTAATGATTCCGATGACCATCGGAATGATGACCGCATCGATGGGTTCAGGAATCATCACCGGTCGCACCGGAAAGTACAAGATCTTCATGATCGGCGGAACCGGCCTGATGACTATCTCGTATATCTACTTCGGTCAGATGACTTATGACTGGGAGGTCTGGCAGATTTCGATCGGCATGGTTGTGCTTGGTCTAGGTCTGGGTCAGTTGATGCAGACTTTGACCGTTGCCGCTCAGAACTCGGTTGAGGCAGCCAACATTGGTGTGGCTACGTCTTCATCAACCTTCTTCAGACAAATGGGTGGAACCGCTGGTGTTGCAGTGTTCCTATCAATCTTGTTCGCCACTCTTGCCGATAAGGGCACTTGGATTGGTGAGCAGATTGCCGCAGTTCTAAAGGCAAAGCCTGAATTGATGAGCCTCCCTGAAAACGCAGTGCTAACCCAGGCCGGCCCTGGTGGTCTAAGTGATTTGGTTGCAAAAGACTCATCGTTCTTGCAGACCATCTCGCCAGAGATCTCTGAGCCAATCTTGGTTGCCTTTACACAGGCGGGCGTAGTTGTATTCAACTCGGCAGCCGCGGTGATTGCAGTTGCCTTCGTTCTCTCATGGTTTGTCAAAGAGATTCCGCTTCGCACCCAGTCTGGCGTTGCTGCCAAGGCTGCCGAAGCTCGTCTCGAATCAATGGGTTAATCAACAAATAACTTTGCCGGCCTCAGGTATTGATTTACCTGGGGCCGGCTTTGTTTTATCCTTGAACTACACGGGAGTTAGCTAACAGCTGACTGAGAGGAAGATTCCGTAATCTTCGACCGTCAAACCTGATCTGGGTAATGCCAGCGCAGGGAGGACCTCTAACCCGTGCCCTATTCCAATTAGAAGGGCACGACAGTGCAAAACGCATTTAAGAAAATCGCCATCGCCGCAGGCATCGCATCGATGGCAGTGGCATCACTAACCGGCTGCGCAGCGGCCGAACCAATCAATCACGAAATCACAGTCGTCACTCATGACTCGGCTGTTTTTGACGAGACCCTGTTGGCAAAATTCACCAAAGAAACCGGCATCAAAGTAACGCAGGTTAAAGCCGGCGATGCTGGTGCGATGACCAACAAATTGGTGCTCACCAAAGATGCCCCGATTGGTGATCTGTTCTATGGAATCGACAACACCTTTGCGAGCGTTGCTGATGAAAACAAAATTGTCGATGGTCAGATGACCGCGATCGACTTTGGCGATGTGTGCTTCAACTATGACAAAACCTGGTTCAGCACCCATGAGCAGGCTGCACCCACCTCAATCAGCGACCTGACCAAGCCAGAGTTCAAGGGTCTTACTGTTGTGACAAACCCAGCAACTTCTTCACCTGGCATGGCTTTCTTGGCTGCCACAGTTTCGGTATTCGGCAATTCGGGCTACCAACAGTATTGGCGTGCATTGGCAGCCAACGACGTGAAGGTTGCCGCAGGCTGGGAAGACGCCTATTTCACTGACTTCTCTGGTTCATCAGGCGCAGGCGACTACCCGATCGTTCTGAGCTATTCGTCATCACCAGCCTTTGAAGTTCGAGACAACGGCGAGAGCCAAACCGAATCAATAATGGATGGCTGCTTTAGACAGACCGAATATGCAGGCGTTCTTGCAAATGCCAAGAACCCAAGCGACGCTGCCAAGTTCATCGAGTTTTTGACCTCGACTGAGTTTCAGGCAACACTGCCAGACACCATGTATGTCTACCCTGCAGTTGACTCGGTGGCGCTGCCTGAGGCCTGGTCAACCTGGGCACCAGCTGCCAGCGCACCAGTTGGCGGCGAGCTAGACATCGCTGCTAATCGCAAGACCTGGCTTGAGAACTGGTCTGCAATCTTGGGTGAGTAATCACCGTAGATTGAATTCATGACCAAAAAATTGGCACTGTGGGCAGCGCCGCTACTTTTCGTAGCGGTGCTGTTCTACTTGCCGCTAGGCCGAATTCTGGGCCTCGGTCTAAGCAGCGATTGGCTGCAAATCTTTCTTCAATCTGAAACTGCAGACGCCATTTGGTTCACCGTTTGGCAGGCTGCACTATCGACAATAATTTGCCTTTTGCTGGGTATTCCAGGCGCCTACATTCTTTATCGGCGCCGGTTCTTTGGGCAGCGATTTATTCGCGCGCTAATCACCATTCCGCTGGTTTTGCCGACCATCATCGTTGCAATTGCCTTTAGCAACTTTCGCGATTTGCCAGCTATCCCAGTGATTATTGCAGCGCACGTATTTGTGAATTATTCGATTACGGTTCGAACCATCGGCGGGGTTTGGGCCACCATGGATAACGAAACCGAAGAGGCTGCCGAGCTTGCCGGTGCTGGCCGATTTAGAACCCTGATTTCGATCAGCCTTCCGCAACTTAAGCCAGCCGTAGTGTCGGCAGCCGCACTCACATTTTTGTTTTGCTCAACTAGCTACGGCATTATTTTGGTCATCGGTGGCGGTCTGGTTCACTCGGTTGAAACCGAGATCGCGCTCTCGGCCGTGCAATTGCTTGACTTACCGAAAGCCTCAGCTCTGGCGCTGTTTCAAACCTTGCTCACGGTTGTGGCATTCACAATTAGCGAGAACATCGTGAAGACTTCGATTGGCATCGAACAGGTTGACGAGGGCAGCCCAAAGCCATCGATCGATCGCCGAGACTGGGCAGCGGTGGCATTCACTGTTCTGCCGCTGCTGATTTTGATTGTCTCGCCGCTTTCTTTGGTGCTGAGCAAGGCGTTCATGTTTGACGGGGCATTCAGCATTCAAAATTTTGTGAATCTCTCAACCCGAGGCGACCGTCAGCTGCTCAACATCAGCGTTGCCCAGGCAACACTGAACACACTTAGAAATGTTGTGATTTCAACCAGCCTGGCAGTTGGGTTGGGCACCTTGGCCGCTTGGCTGCTTTCACGCCCAAGCAAAACTCGGGTTCAGCACTTCATTCAAAAAGGCATGGATGTTTTGTTCCTGCTGCCAATGGGCATCTCATCAGTGGTGCTCGGTTTCGGTTACCTAGTCAGCTTTGGTTCGGGCCCAATTCCACTTCGTGAAAGTTGGCTGGTCATTCCACTGGTTCAAGCGCTGATGGCATTGCCCCTGGTTATTCGCCTGGTTTACCCTGCTCTGTTGTCTATCGGCAACGACCATCGCGAGGCTGCCTCAACCGCTGGCGCAAACGCCAGCCAAACCTGGTGGCACATTGAATCGCGAATGATTCGCAATGTAATTTTGACGGCGATTGGTTATGCCCTAATTGTCTCGATTGGTGAATTCGGTGCCGCTTCGCTTTTGGCATACGGAGACCAGGCAACTCTGCCAACCGTGTTATTTGCCCTTATCTCGAGACCGGGTCAAACCAACTATGGAATGGCAATGGCAGTTAGCGCTTGTTTGATTTTGCTAACCCTAGCGATGGTTTTTGCAGTCAGTTTGCGAAAGCGCCCTAGCCTTCGCCAACAAGTTCAAAAGGCACGTCGGCTTTTTTCAAGCGCTCGGTAATCACATCGATTGATTCTGGGTTCTGGTCGATGAGAATGAATTCACGATCAAGTGAGGCTGCGGTTGCACCGGTGGTTCCAGAACCTGCAAAGAAATCTAGAACTACATCGCCAGGTTTTGAAGAGGCCTGAATTACACGTCGCAAAACACCCATTGGTTTTTGGGTTGGGTAGCCGGTCTTCTCTTTTCCGGTTGGCGAAACAATCGTGTGCCACCAGACATCCGTGGGTAGTTTGCCCAACTCAGCTTTTTCGGGGGTCACCAAACCTGGGGCCATGTATGGCTCCCGGTCTACCTCGGTTGAGTTGAAGTAGTACTTGGCCGGGTCTTTTACATAAACCAAAATGGTGTCGTGCTTTGATGGCCAGCGTTTGGTGCTCTTGCCGCCATAGTCATAGGCCCAGATAATTTCATTCAAAAAACAGTCACGGCCAAACAACGCATCAAGCAAGACCTTGGCATAGTGAGCCTCGCGATAATCGAGGTGCAAGTACAAAGTTCCGGTCTCGTTTAGTAGTCGCCAAGCTTCTTCGAGTCTGGGTTCTAAGAAGGCCCAATAGTCAGCAAACTCGTCGTCATAAGACAAAACAATTTTGCGAACGGTTTCATATTGACGACCTTTGAAACCAACTCGACCACCAGTTTCAACTCGCTTGGTGGTGCTGGCCCCGCGTTTTTGAGTGCGGCCAGTGTTGAAGGGTGGGTCGATGTAAATTAGTTGAACTGACTCAGCGGGCATAGATTTCAAGATGGAGAGGTTATCTCCGAAGTAGAGTCTGTTATTTGCCGGCACAGAAAGAGATTAACAGCATGAGCACCGAAGTTAACAACCCAGAGGTTCGTCACAACACAGATTTGCACCGTTATGAGATCTGGCTTGACGGCGAAAAAGTTGGCCATGCTGACTACAGCTTGATGCCTGGCGAGATTCACTTTGTGCACACCGAGGTTGACCCGGCTCAGCAAGGCAAGAATCTTGCCGCAATTTTGATGCGCGAAGCCATTGCCGATGTTCGCGCCACCGGCAAGGCAAAGATTGTTCCAGTTTGCTCTTATGTAGTTCGCTACATGGAGAAACGCCCTGAGACCCACGACCTGCTATTGAACCCAATTGATGAGGCAGCAGCAGCTTGTCGCCTGCCAAACGTTGCCAAGGCAAGTGAAAAACTAGGGCTAAAGCCGCCTACCGCCTAGCGGTTTGAAGCCTCGGCTAGCTTGCGCTGCCCGGGCCCGCTGATGAACCAGTGCCAGTGCTACCCCCGGTGGCACCTGGGTTAATCGACATTGCAACAGATGCAGCTGCGCCGCCGGCATCAGAGGCCTCGCCCTTCAGCAAAACCTTTCCTGAAGCCTTGAACATCGATGCGATGTATTTGAAAACTCGCTGAAATAGGTTTTGCTTCTTGGCCATGGTTAAACCTCGTCTAAATGTTGGGTTGGGTTGAGTCGATCATTTAGCCACTTGACTAAGTCAGCAAGAACTTCAGTTTTGTTAGTTTCGTTGAAAATCTCGTGGCGAGCATCGTGATAAATCACGCATTCGGTGTCTTGCACACCAGCCCGACGATAAGCGTCAAGCAACAACTTGTTTCCGCGTTCGCCACCGAGCGGGTCGTCAGAACCAGCCATCAATAGCACCGGCACGTGCGAATCAATTGATTTGCTCGGGGTGCCTAACAACTGCAGCACGTTTGTGATGCCAAATGCCTGGATAGCCGTCTCAGGAAAATTCTTTGGGTCAGCCAAGAAACCACGGCCAACTTCGGCATCGCGGCTTAGCCATTCATAGCCTGATGAGTTCTCGGTTTTATCCCACTTCTTGTTGAAGCCAGAGCTCGGCAGAACACCCGGAAGCAGCAGGGTTGAACCACTGAGAACTAGGCCGTCGTATTCATCCGAGTATTTATTGAAAAGTCGCTGGGAAACCATTGAACCCCAACTGTGACCGATCAAAACCAATGGCGCCTCAGGGTTTTCACCAACAATCAGGTGGCTGAGTGCGCGCGTGCCGGCAAAGACCGCAGCCATTCCACCGGGGCCAAGATTGCCCTGCTTTTTTGTAATTCCCTCGGCGGTCATTCGCTGCCCGGTAACACCGTGACCGCGGTGGTCGTCGGCATAAACGCTAAAACCCGCACGATTCAATGCCTCGGCCACGTGGTCATAGCGGCGAGCGTGCTCACCCAAACCGTGCACCAATTGAACAACGCCCTTTGGGTGTGCAACCGGCCACTCATAAAAAGTGATGTCGATTCCTTGGGCATCTTTGAAACTGCGGGTTAGCGGAAGTTCAGTCATATCTTCAGGCTACTCTCGCAATTCGACTAGGCCTCTTTGGTTATCTCAACAGTTACAAATAGTTCGCTCGAGAATGGTCCGGCATAAACACCGCGCAATGGTGGAACATCGTCATAGTCACGGCCTCGACCAACCACAATGTGACGCTCCTCAACATGCACGTCGTTAGTCGGGTCAAAGGCAAACCATGACCCCGCCCACCATTCAACCCAGGCGTGCGACTCGCCAATCACCTTCTCGCCGAGGACTGGCGAAATGCTCGGATGCAAGTATCCGCTCACGTAGCGAGCGGGAATTCCTACTGTTCGCAGCGCACCAAGCACAATGTGGGCAAAGTCTTGGCACACGCCGATTTTGGCGTTCCAAGCTTCGGTGGCAATCGAATGCACTCCGGTAACACCGTGCTGATAGGTCATCTCTCTAAAGACTTTTCGGCAAACCTCGAGCGCAGTCTCGTGAGGCGTGTAGGTCTCGGCCAGCTTCTTGGCAAACTTGGCCAATTCGGCCGGGGGCTGGGTTCTTTTGGTTTGCGCAACCACATCGGTTAGCTCGAGTGAACTGGTGATCTCGGGTTGCAAATCTCCCCAGGTTAGGCCTGGTGCTGGTTTGATTTCTGGCCTGACTTCAACTACCGAGGTCGAGGTAATGTTCAACTGGCGGTGAGGCTCAAGAACTTCAAACATCACCGCGCGAGTTTTGAAGTAATCAAAATATTCGTGCACCGCACCCGTGGGCTCAATATCTAGTTTCGAAGCAAAAACTAACTGATGGTCATCGCGGGTTGGCAGCAATCGAGCTTCGTTATACGAGGCAACGACCTCGCCTTCATATTTAAACCCGGTGCTGTGAACGATTCGATAGCGACTCATGAAACCTCCCCTATCCAAGTTGGCATCGCGTTCGCCGGAAAGTACCTGGCTCGAATCGATTCAGAAATCTCACCGATGGCACCTTGCAAACCAAGCATTTCTTGAGTCAAATTAGCCAGGATGTCTGGTGCCGATCGATACTCAAGATTGGTGCGAATTTGACCCAACTGACGAAGCGCCTGATCGCTGACTCCAACTCGATCTGAACTCGGAGCTAGATCAGCAAGGCATTTCTCGGCTCGGCTCAACGCAAAGGTGACCGACCGCGGAAAAATTCGATCTAGCAGCAAAAACTCGGCGGCATTGGTTGCCGAGGGTACGCCTCGATAGGTGCGCAGATATGCCTCATAGGCGCCACAGCTTCTAAGAATTGTGGTCCAAGATGGCCCGCTAGCCTCGGTTAGCTCTGAGGTTGCCAGCAGTCGTGCGGTCATGTCAACGCGTTCGAGCGAGCGACCAAGAGTAAAGAAGGTCCAGGCTTCATCTCGCGAAGTTGAACTCTCGACGATTCCTACGGCGAGCGCAGTTCGTTCACGAACCCAACCAAAGAAATCGTGAGCGCGGTCGATCGAGACTTTTCTCGGCATGCGAGATCGAGTGGTGTTCAGGCACTCCCAGAGTTCGGTCGAAACAATTTCGCGAACTCTTCTGGCATTTTCACGAGCCGCATTTAGCGATGAGGCAATTGAACTGCCTTCGCCGCGGTCTACCGACAAAATGTTCAGCAGGGACTGGCGATCAAGTTGACCGGGGTATTCCGAACTTGCGCCGATCACGTGAAGCAGTGAGCGACAGGCAGTGTCTTCATCAACCCACGGGTCTTCGAGCAGCAACTGCAGATGCACATCTAGCAGGCGAGCGGTTCCGTCAGCCCGCTCAACATAGCGGCCGATCCAGAACAGCGATTCAGCAATTCGACTAAGCATTGTTTTGTGCCTCCAATAACGACTGCTGTTGTTGTTCCTGTTGGCTTCTAAAGCCTGAGTCGCCTGAGGTTTGCCCGGCAACCACTGAAGAAACTCTTGAGTTGGTGTTCAAAAGTTGTGATTCGTTTGGTCGGTCTAGCCCAACCACCCAGGTGTCTTTCGAGCCACCACCCTGCGATGAATTCACCACGAGCTCGCCCTCTGGCAAGGCCACACGAGTTAGGCCACCCGGAAGAACCCAAACATCCTTGCCATCGTTCACTGCAAACGGGCGAAGGTCTGCGTGACGCGGGCGAAGGCCCGCATCAACCAAGGTGGGAATCGTAGACAGTTGAATCACCGGCTGGGCAATCCATCCGCGTGGGTCTTTGATCAAGCGTTTGCGCAGATCTTCGAGTTCTTTCTTGCTGGCGCGAGGGCCAACTACCAGACCCTTGCCGCCCGAGCCATCAACCGGCTTGACCACTAACTCATCTAAGCGATCTAGAACTTCTTCGAGGCTGGCTCTCTCTTCCAGTCTCCAAGTTTTTACGTTCTCGATTATTGGATCTTCGCCGAGGTAATACTTGGTCAAGTCGGGCATGTAGGTGTAAACCAGTTTGTCGTCAGCCACACCGTTGCCCACCGCATTTGCCAAGGTCACATTGCCTAGGCGAGCGGCTGTCAGCAGGCCAGGTGGGCCAAGCATCGAATCAGCCCTGAACGCCAGTGGATCTAAGAATTCATCGTCGACTCGCCTATAAATAACGTCGACTCGACGGGCACCGGCGGTGGTTCGCATGAACACCTTGCCGCCCGAGCAAAATAGGTCGCGACCCTCAACCAGCTCAAGCCCCATTAATCGAGCAAGCAGAGTGTGCTCAAAGTAGGCGCTGTTGTAGACACCGGGTGTGAGCACAACGACAACAGGGTCGGTGACCCCTGATGGAGCTGATGCTCTTAGGGCAGCGAGCAGCTTATTCGGGTACTCGCCCACCGGTTGAATTTTCATCTGCTGAAAAATCTCAGGCAAAGTTTGCGCCATCACTCGGCGGTTTGAAATTACATAAGAAACGCCAGAAGGCACTCGAACGTTATCTTCGAGCACACGCCAAGAACCGTATTCATCTCTA
The DNA here is from genome assembly GCF_024641065.1 of Rhodoluna sp. GTDB lineage: Bacteria > Actinomycetota > Actinomycetes > Actinomycetales > Microbacteriaceae > Rhodoluna. Next base: position 64,094 of record NZ_JAHEDV010000003.1, on the reverse strand, counting down.
ACCAGGTCGATGCCGCTCACCTGAATGCGAACTCCATTTGCTGGGTCGATGCCATGGGCGGCACGGTGATAGTGAGCCGAAGATGCAACGAGTGAGGCTGGGATAACCCCGTCACGGATAGCATTCTGCGGGCCATAGATGTCAGCTAGAAAAGCTTCTAGAACTTTCACGCGCTGCTTCACACCGGCGTCTAAAACATTCCACTCAGCTTTTTCGATCACGCGCGGAACCGCATCAAGTGGGAACGGGCGTTCTTCGCCGGCAAAGTCAAAAGTCACGCCCTGAGCGAGATAAGAGTCGGCGAGCGCCTTGGTTCTGCCGCGAAGTTCATCCTGGGTCATGCCACCTAGAACTTCATGAATTTTTTGATAGCTGAAGCGAACTTCATTTGGCGCTGAAAACATTTCGTCGAATGCCGCGCGAGTTTTGCTTCTGCCCCCAGAAACGGGGTCAACAGCAACTGGATACTGCTCGAATAGATCTCCCATGACTAAAAATTAGCCAGCGCTTGTTGCCGCGGTGTTTCGAGGTTGTCTCAGGCTAGAGAATTAACTTGGATGTTTTCATCTCGGAGGTCTATCCCAGCCTCCTCACAGGAAACATCCAGACAGCTACGCCAGATTAGGAATATGCACACCGAACTTCGACTAACAAAGCCAAACAGCCGCGTGCGACTTGGCGCTTTCAAGGCACTCCGCCTGAAGCGAGCCCAAGACGTTATCGAGGCCATTGCTTGGGCTACCGTCGCGTTCGTGATTGCAATGTTTTTGATTGCCGGTGGACTCAAAGACGTCACCGACCTTCCATCAGCGTTGAAGGCAATTAGCCGCCTGACTTCGCTGATTGGCACCGACCTTCTGTTGATTCACATGTTGCTCGTTGCTCGTGTGCCATGGATCGACAAGTTCTATGGTCATGACAAAGCCACACTGGCGCACAAAAAACTTGGCAAGCCGGTCTTGTACTTCATCGTCGCTCACTTCTTGGCCTCACTTATTGCCTTGGCAATTACCGAAGGCAAGAACATCTTGGATGAGCTTGTCTACCTGGTGACCAGCGTTGAAGATATGCTCACCGCTACTCTCGCGCTTGCTCTGATGATTCTGGTGGTTGTGACTTCGCTTAATTTTGCTCGCCGCAAGATGAGCTATGAGGCCTGGTACATCGTTCACGTGATGTCTTATGCCGCTGTGCTGTTGGCAGTGCCACACATCTTCAACACCGGCAGTGACATCGCCGGCAAACCAGTGCAAACCATTTTCTGGGTGACGCTTTACCTATTTGTTGCCGGCAACATCGTTTGGTATCGAGTTGCTTCACCGATCATCCGTGGTCTAGGTGTTGGTCTAAAGGTTCAGGCCGTTGTGCCTGAATCAAGTGACACCACCTCGATTTATCTAACCGGCCGCAAGCTAGACCAACTGGGCGGTCAGGCTGGGCAGTTCTACATGCTTCGCGTTCTGACACCTAAGCAGTGGTGGCGCCCTCACCCATTCTCAATTTCGGCAGCGCCAAACAACCAATTTGTGCGTTTCACCGTTGGCAACCGAGGCGATGACACCGCTGCGCTTCAGAACATCAAGCCGGGCACAAGAGTGATGGTCGAGGGGCCTTACGGTGTGTTCACCGAAGAGCGTCGCACCAAAGAAAAAGTTGTACTGATTGCTTCGGGCATCGGCATTCCACCGGTTCGCGCTCTAGCCGAATCGATGGCCGCTCGCCCGCAAGACATCACAGTGATCTATCGAGTTCGCAACGAACAAGATGCTTCGCTGCTAGCCGAGGTCACCGAAATCTGTCGCGTTCGCGGCTTCAACCTGTTTGTCTTGGCTGGGCCTCGAGCAAGCAATTATTCATGGATGAATGCCAATGGCCAGGATGTTCCTGACCAGGCCAGACTCACCATGATGGCCCCTTGGATTTCAGAGTCAGATGTTTATGTCTGTGGACCAGAAGCGTGGACCCAGCTAGTTGTGAAATCAGTTGTTCGTGCCGGCACCCCTGCCGAGCAAATTCACGCAGAGGAGTATGCCTGGTGAGAACTTCAACAAAAACAGCCCTTGGCTTAGTTTCTCTTGGCCTATTTGTCGGCAGCTACCAGGTTGGTCTTGCAGCAGAGACTGGTTTTGGCGCGGCCGCCCCGGCGACGAATACGGCAACCGGCGAGACTCCTGCAGCCACCGAGCCAAGCGCATCGGCATCGCCTTCGTCATCGGCTTCTAGCTCGAGTTCACCGAGCAGTTCACCTTCGAGCTCAACCACTAAAACTCCGGCCGACACCACACCAACGGCTTCAGCAACCCCGGCACCAGCAGAGACTAAGACTCCGGCAGCCACGCAGACGGTTAGCAAGCAGTCGAGTTTGATCAATTATGAGTACGGCGTTGTTCAGGTGACGATCACCAAATCAGGTGGCACCATTACCGCCGTGAATCTCGATAGAGGAACAGCAACCGATGGCCGTCAGGCGGCTTTTCCGTCTCTGATTCAAGCAACGATCGATGCAAACGGTTCGGGCTTTGGCAACATTTCTCGCGCCACTCTTACAACCAATGCATATAAGCAGGCGGTGAACTCGGCTCTTGCAAAGTTCTAATTTTCAACTGACCCCGATTGAACCAAAGCGCGGATGGAAAGCCGGCGCTGCCGTGATCGGCTTGCTCAGTGTTGGTGCAGGTGTTGGGGTGAACTTCTTTTTGAACCCGCCAACTTCAACTGCCGATGCATCGGGCTCCACCGGAACCCAAACCGTCACGGGTGACACCATCAGTTATCGCTATGGCGAAATTCAACTTGAAATCACAACCACCGGCGGACAAATTAAATCCATAACCGAGAAGGTCGCGACCGCTTCACCCGGTTATGACACCGCTTTTCCGTATCTGCACGATGACGCAATTGCGGCCCAGGGAACCAGCTTTGCGAATCTTTCAGGAGCGACTTTTAGCTCAGAGGCCTATCGCGAAGCGCTGGCCAGCGCAATTTCTAAGTTGCAATAATGCACACCTTTGACCACACCGAGCTTTGCATGGGCACCGTATTTCGGTTTGCTGGCAACTCGGCTTTACCGCCGGTTGAAACCAAGCAACTAATCGAACAAGCCTGCGCAATCTTGCACGAGGCTGATCGAATCTTCAGTCTTTACAAACCCGAATCACCGCTCAGCCAACTTGCCGCTGGCAAAACCAATCTGGCGGGTTGCCCACCGGTGGTTAGTGAAATCTGGGATGCCTGTGACCAGTGGGAGAAAACCACGAACGGTTTCTTCAGCGCCATGACTCCGCAAAACACTTTTGATCCATCCGGCCTAGTCAAGACTTGGGCAGCTCAATTGGCCGCCGATGTTTTGCTCAATGCTGGCGTGCGAGATTTCACACTCAATGCCGGCGGTGACATTTTCATTGCCGATGGGGTTACCGATGCGGTTAACTGGCGAATTGGAATTTCTAAAACTGTCTCGATTGCTTCACCCGAAGCTGGGGTATTAACTGTGCTCGATCTAAAAGGCACGGGTTTCAATTCAATGGCTACCAGCGGAAGCGCCGAGCGTGGTTTGCACATTTGGAATCCGAAAGCCCCGGGCAAAGAGTCTGCTCAAGAACTTTTGCAGGTGAGCGTTATCGCCAAAGACCTAGTGACCGCAGATGTCTGGGCTACTGCTGCATTTGCCGAAGGCATCCGCGCGGTTTCACATCTAACTGAAGTGCCTGACATTCAAGCACTCTTCATTTTTGCCGATGGCCAAATTACTGGCACGCCAGGTGTGATCGAACTCTTCGCTAAACCAGAGTTATAGCCAGATGCTTGGGGCAGGCTCTTTGCCCTTCGGCAAAGAAGTTGTCGCTGCCCAATCACTAACCCACTTTGGAAGTTCTGGTTTCGGGCCGTGCCAAGGGGCGGTTCCGGCAATCACCTGTTCAGGCGTCAAAATGCCTCGGGCTTTTCGCAAGAATCGAATGCGCACAATCGCCTGGGTGTAGATCTCTTCGCCAACCACAAATCGCTGCTCAAAATAAAAGGCTTGGTCGTCCCAGCCAATCACTTTTGATTCCATCGCAAACTTCTGCCAAGGCATCAGCGACTTTCTGAAGGTGATGGTCTCGGCAACAACCACCGGGTACCAGCCGTGTTTCTTCCACTTTTGCCAAGCGCCCGATCGATAGGCCAGGTCTAAGCGGCTCAAATCAAGCAGCGACAAAAAGATGCCGTTGTTCATGTGTCTAAAAACATCTAGGTCGGTTGGCCAAACTCTAAAGTTTCGGCGACCAACAGCTTGCCAATCGAGTTTGGCTCTAAATCTCCACGAGAGCAGAGCGTAGGCAAGGCGAATCCAGAGGTTCACCGAATTACCAGATCGAAACGCGGTCGGCCGGGGCTAGCCAAAGGGCATCGCCAGGCTTCACATCGAAGGCTTCGTAGAAAGCGTCTACGTTGCGAACAATCTGATTCGTGCGGAACTCAGGCGGTGAGTGCGGGTCGGTTGCCAAGCGCTGAATGACAGTCTCATCACGAGCCTTAGCTCGCTCGATTCGTGCCAATGAAAGGAACACTCTCTGAACACCGGTCATGCCGTCGATGATTTCATCAGCCTTGCCCTCGCGGCTCATCTCATAAGCCTTCAATGCGATGCAGATGCCACCAAGGTCACCGATGTTCTCGCCAATGGTTAGCTCGCCGTTGACCTTCTGAGATTTGTCAGTCAGTTGCAACGGGGTTAGTTCGTTGTACTGGGCAATCAGCTTGGCTGCTCGCGCTTCAAAAGCTTTGCGGTCAGCCTCACTCCACCAAGATTCCAACTTGCCGTCGCCGTCATACTTTGAACCCTGGTCATCGAAACCGTGGCCAATTTCGTGCCCGATTACGCTGCCGATTCCACCAAAGTTTGTGGCGTCGTCGGCATCCGGGCTAAAGAATGGTGCCTGCAAAATAGCTGCCGGGAACACAATCTCGTTGAAGCCCGGGTTGTAGTAGGCGTTGACGGTCTGAGGGCTCATGAACCATTCGTCACGATCAATTTTTGAACCGATTTTGGCAAGCTCGGTGTCTGCCACCCATGCCGAAACTCGGCGGGCGTTACCAACCAGGTCATCGCGCTTGATGACAATGCTGCTGTAGTCCTTCCACTTAACCGGATAACCGATTTTTGGGTTGAAGGTGTCTAGTTTGGCCAGCGCCTTGACCTTAGTTTCTTCGGTCATCCAATCAAGATTCTTGATGCTCTCGCGGTAGGCCTCAATAACAAACTTGACCAGCTCATCCATGCGAGTTTTAGCTGATTCAGAGAAGTGCTTTTCAACATAAATTTTGCCGATTGCCTCACCTAGCGAACCCTCAACTAGTGAGACTCCGCGCTTCCAGCGAGCACGGTTCATCGGAGTACCCGAAAGCTTGGTTCCATAGAAGGCAAAGCGTTCGTTCACAAAGTCATCACTTAGCAGGCTCGAGGTGGTGCGAATAACCTGCCAGGCCAACCAAAGTTTGATCTGCTCGAGGTTCTCGCTGTTCCAGAGGTTTTCAAGCCCTTCGAAGAAGCTCGGCTGGCAAACATTTACCTCAGCCAAAACTTCAGTTTTGAATCGAGCTGCCGCCAACCAGATATCCCAGTCAAAGCTTGGGGTCAGTTTGTCTAGGTGACCACGGGCCGTCAGGTTGTAAGTTTTCTCAGCATCGCGACTGTCAACGTTGTTCCAGTGAATTGCTGCCAGTGACGATTCAAATGCAAGGATGTGCCTTGCTGCCTCGGCAGCTTCTTCGCCTGACCAACCGGCAAGCTCGAACATCTGAGCCATGTGCGGCACATAAGCTTCACGAATCTCGGCGTGCTTTTCATCTTTGTAATAAGCCTCGTCAGGCAAGCCCAAGCCGCCCTGCGAAAGGTTCACGATATAACGGTCAGGGTTGCCCTCATCGTTATCTACCCAAAGACCAAACAAACCGCTCACGCCGGTGCGCTCGTATTCACCCAAAAGCTTGGTGGCGTCGTCAATCTGACGAATTTCTGAGATCAACTTGAGGTCGGCGGCAATCGGTGCTGCGCCTAATTCGTTGGCGCGTTCTTCATCCAAGAACGAGGCATAAAGGTCGCCAATTTGCTGACTCACTCCTGGCTTCGGGTCAGCTGCGGCCGATTCAAGAATTTCGCGCACTGCGGCTTCAGCGTCATCGGCCAGCATGTGAAAACTGCTGTATATGCCCTTGTCAGCCGGAATCTCAGTCTCGGCTAGCCACTTGCCATTGGTGTATCGAAACAGGTCGTCCTGAGGGCGAATGGTCTGGTCGAACTCGGCTGGGTCAAGGTTTGGGTTGATACTCATGCCCTTATCCTAAATCGCCCCGAGCGGTAGAATTTAAGGCGTGGACCTTCAGAAAATTATTTTGTATTACGGCTTTGCGCCTGTTGCTGACCCAGTAGCTCTTAAGCTCTGGCAGAAGACCCTGTGTGAGTCGCTTGGCCTAAAGGGTCGCATCATCGTTTCTAAGCACGGCATCAACGGCACCCTCGGTGGCGACATGATGGCACTCAAAAAATATGTGCGCCAAACTCGTGAATACCCTGGCTTCGGCAAGATCGACTTCAAGTGGTCTGACGGCACCGGCAATGATTTTCCACGCCTTTCAGTGAAGAACCGCGAAGAGCTGGTTGCATTCACCACCCCGGATGAAATCACAGTTGAGCGCTCAGGTGTAACCAATGGCGGCAAGCACCTAAAGCCGGCTCAGGTTAATGCTCTGGTTGAAGAGCGCGGCGATGATGTTGTGTTCTTCGATGGTCGCAACGCTTTCGAAGCCAAAATCGGAAAATTCAAAAACGCCATCGTTCCTGATGTTCAGACCTCTCACGACTTTGTTGCTGAACTTGAATCTGGAAAATACGACCACCTAAAAGACAAGCCTGTGGTTACCTACTGCACCGGTGGAATTCGCTGCGAGATTCTCTCAGCAGTAATGATCAACCGTGGCTTCAAAGAGGTTTACCAAATCGATGGCGGAATTGTTCGCTATGGCGAGACCTTTAAAGACAAGGGCCTTTGGGAAGGCTCGCTCTACATCTTTGACGACCGCATGGTTCAAGACTTCAGCGATGAAGCCAAGGTCATCGGCGAGTGTGAAAACTGCGGTGGTGCAACCAACAGTTTTAGAAACTGCGCCAACGTTGGTTGCAAAGACCTAGTTCTTTTGTGTGACACCTGCTACGCAGACCCTGCAACCTCAGAGCACAAAGACACTCACACCCGCGGCAAGCGCCGCCAAGAGAGTGTTGGGTAAACCCAACATTTCTATATGCCTGTTTTTTCACTGGTCATAGGGTCAGGTTTAGGGAAAACAGTAATTCGGGGAACATAGAAAGCTTTATTGTGGCGGCGAACGGTAATGAGCGCTTCACTCGACGAGTTCTACTCGTTGAAGACGAGCAGCTCACCCGTTCACTCATCCAAGAAAAGCTCTCACAGTCTGGCTTTGATGTCAGGGGTTGCTCAAGTGCTCTAGAGGCTAAAAAACTGGTTGCCAGTTTTGACCCAGACGCACTTGTAGTAGACATCGAGTTAGGGCCAGGCCCAACCGGCCTTGAACTTATTCAGGTTCTGCAGGTCAGCAAGCCGCATTTGGCATTCGTCGTGCTCTCAAACTACTCGGCCACCAAAGAACAGATCAGCCACCTGCGCAAAGCAGCATTCTTGCCTAAGCAAGACGTGAGCGACCCAAACATGTTGGTGCAAGCGCTGAATTCAGTTTTGACCGATCGCGATACCAGCGCTTCGTTCCCGCTCAAGCAATCAGATGTGCTCTCAAAGCTGACCAAGGGTCAGATTGAAATTCTGCGTCTGCTTGCTCGAGGCTTGAGCAACGTTGAAATTGCCGAACTGCGTGGCACCTCACTGCATGCCAGTGAACAGTTGATCAAGCGAACCTATGTTGCCCTTGGCATTGAAAACGAAGGTCGCAGCAGTCGTCGAATTAAGGCGGCTCGAATTTACACATCCATCGCCGGCAGTCCGCGAAACTAGGCCAGGGTGAACTGGTTCAAACGCATCGGTGGCCCAAACGCCATTTCACTGACTCAATGGTTGATTCTTTTGCCTTGGTCAATCACCATCACTCTCACCATTCCGGGCAACGATCTTTCTGATCCAAACCAATGGTTTTTGTGGGTGCTGTTGCCTTTGCTGGCTCAACTTCCAGTCGGGCTAATCTTCATCATTGCCAAGCGCACTTATTTGCATGCGGGCGATCGAAAGCCTCGCCCGTTTTCGGCGCTGACCACCTTTGCCTTTGCGGGTGCGGTTCGAGGCGTATCCATCGGATTCTTACTTAATGCCTTCGGATTGCAATCAGATGTAAATCTCTTTTATCGAGTGCCGGGCGGAGCAGTTCTTGCTGTGTTCTGGTTCTCGGTCGTGGCGTTCACCGTCGATGCAACCAGGTCATTTCGTGAATCAGCCAATCGCCTAAAGCACCAACTCGAACTTGAATCTTCAATTCTCGAAAACGGCCAGCAGAAAATCGCTGCACTTCACCAAACCGCGACTGCTGAGGTAGAGGCGCTCATCCGTGCCCGCCTAGAAACAACCACGATTGACGGTTCAAACCAGCCGGCGATCTTGGCTGCGAGACTCGATGCGCTAGTAAAAGACGTAGTTCGACCGCTGATTAACCAGCTAGATGACCAAGCCAGCCAAACCCGAAAATTGCTTGAATCGCTGACCCCAAACGTTTCACCATCCCGCAATCGTGTGCGCGAGGTTTTTGCGGGATTGTTTATTTCAAGACCGGTCCTTCCGGCATTGGCAGCAGCCCTGGTTGGCATGACCCTTTTGCCTCTAAAGATCTTGCTGGGTGGTTGGCTGGTTGCCTGCAGCAGTGCGGCTTCATCGGCACTTTTGGTCTATCTCGGCCTAAGCGCATTCGTTCACGTGCGTCGATACACAACCAAGCGATTCCCTAACTTTGTGCTGGTTCCTCGACTTTGGCTGGCCTGGTTGGCCATCGCTTTTGTCGATGCAATTATCACGAGGCTTTTTCCTGCCTTCGCCGCAGTGCCTGAGGCCAATGTTGCTCTCATCATGGCCTTCGATGTTTTTGTATTTTCATTCGTTGCACTGAGTGGTTCGATTGCAAGCCAGCGAAACTCAACTCTTCGCCAGCTTGCCGACGCGGTTGAAAGAAACAGCTGGGCCATTGCCCGTTTGAGTCAAATGGCTTGGGCTCAGCAACGCCACCTTGCCCAGTTGGTTCACGGTGATGTTCAGTCGAGAATTACCGCCGTGGCACTGAGCCTTAGATATCACCAAGCCTCAGATGAAGAGGCGGCCCAAAAGATTGCCGAACTGGTTGCCTATTGCAAGTCAGTGCTCAGCGGAAACTCAAACCCTGAGACTATCGACGAGTTCTTGGCAGGTGCCAAAGAGCTTTGGCACGGCACTCTAAAAATCAATGTCAATGAGAGCGATGACGCGCTAGCTTCACTCCGCAAGGATGAAACCGGCAACATGGTCGCGGTCGAGATTATTCGCGAAGCGATTTCAAATGCCGTTAGACACGGGCAGGCAAAAACCATTGATATTTCAATGATTTTGAATGGCCCTCAGGCAAAAACCATGACCATCAGAATTGATAACGACGGCGTGAGCGAGAACGCCGACCTAACTCCCGGATTCGGATCGAAACTTTTGGATCAGCTAACCACCAGTTGGTCGCTAAAAAGAGGCCCTAAGGGCATTCGCCTCGAAGCACAGATTCCCCTCGACTGAACCGTTTTTAGTAGGCGACAGATAAACTTAAAGCCTCTACTAATAAGGATGACGTGGGCTTTTTAGACAACTTCGAAAAGGGTTTGGAACGTGTCGTTAATGGCGCTTTCACCAAGACCTTTAAGTCGGAGCTTCAGCCAGTAGAAATTTCAGGCTACATCCGATCAGAGATGGACGCCAAGGCCTCGATCATCAGTCGCGATCGCATTCTCGCGCCAAACACCTTCACGGTTAGTTTGGCCACCCCAGACTTCAAACGCCTGGCATCGCTGGGTGACGACCTAATTGTTGAGCTAACCGAGGCCGCTAATAAGCACGCCAAAAAACAGGGCTTTCAGTTTGGTTCAGAGTTGCTAATCAAATTTAGAGAAGACAGCAGCCTAAACCTAGGTCAAGTACAGGTTCACTCAACCACGGTCAAGAACGAGATCGAGTGGATGCCGACCCTAGACATTGCGGGCAAAAGATTCATTCTGCGAGTTGGCGAAACCACGGTTGGTCGAGACGCCATCGCTGATATTCAAATCGACGACACTCGTTTGAGTCGCACCCACTTTGCAATCATCTGGAACGGCAAAAATGCCGCTGTCAAAGATCTGGGCAGCACCAACGGCACCAAGATTGCCGGCCGCCCAATCACCGAAGTTGGCATCAACCCAGACACCATCATCGAAGCCGGGCGCAGCGAATTCTTGTTTCGTCTAGTGGCAAGAACCATCAGCCCAGCGGAGGCTAACTAATGAGTGAACTGGCCCTATTTCTGGTGCGAGCAGGCTTTCTGGCCGTGCTCTGGATCTTTGTCTTCAGCATCATCTCTGTAATTCGCGCCGACCTATTCGGTCAAAAGGTAGTCAGCCGCGTGGCTCAGGCAAATGCACCCCAGGTGGTTTCAACGCCGGTTGCTCCTTCGGCTCCATCCTCAGCGTCTGCCCCTCTGGTCATGGATGCAAACGGCAGCAATGCAACCACACTGGTAATCATCGAAGGCGAACGAACTGGGCAAAAAATAGCTCTTGATCGTCGCGAACTCACCATCGGTCGCGCCGACAATTCAGACCTCGTGGTTGACGACGAATATGCATCAACCAACCACGCCAAATTAGTTTTGATTAACAATGACTGGTTGATCCAAGATTTGAACAGCACCAACGGCACCTACCTCGATGGTGGCCGCGTTGGTACACCGGCGGTTGTGAAATTGAACACCCCGGTTCGAGTGGGCAAAACCGTTTTTGAGCTGCGAGCCTAGGGAACATCCAAGTGCCGATTAAAACCCTGAGCTACGCGGGCTCCGACATTGGTCGGGTCCGTTCGAGCAACCAAGACTCGGGTTACAGCGGTTACAACCTGCACTTCGTGGCTGACGGCATGGGTGGTCACGCCGGCGGTGACATTGCCTCGGCACTTTGTGCACAGCGCATTGCTCGAATCGACTCAGTTTTTGAGACTCCCGAAGAGGCAACCAAATCACTCATCGATGTGATTTGGGAGGCCAACGGAGTGCTGGGCGAAACCGCTCAGGCTCACCCTGAACTTGCCGGAATGGGTACTACCTTCAGTGGCATCATTTTCACCGGCGACAAAGTCACAGTGGGCCACATCGGTGACTCAAGAATTTATCTGTGCCGTGACGACAAGGTCACCCAGATAACCGTTGACCATACCTTTGTTCAGCGTTTGGTTGACACCGGCCGCATCACCGCCGAAGAAGCCTTGGTGCACCCCCGTCGTTCAGTTTTGATGCGCGTGCTCGGTGATGTTGAAGATTTTCCTGATGTAGACACCCAGGTTCTCGAAACTCTTCCGGGTGACCGCTGGATGCTTTGCTCTGATGGTCTTTCTGGTGTCGTTCCTGAGCACATCATGAACGGAATTCTGACTTCAAAGATTGGCGCCGACGAAGCTACCGAGCTTCTAATTGGCGAAGCTCTTGAATTCGGTGCGCCAGACAACGTCACTGTTGTGGTGGTTGATGTTGTCAGTGCAGCCCTAAAGACCGACTTTGTTGCACAACCAACTTTCGTTGGTTCAAGCGCAAACGACATTGTGATTGATGAGCGCAAGGGTCGTCGCGTTCTTCGAGTTTTGAACCCGCTACACATTGCCGATTTGTTCAGAAAGCCTGAAGACCCAGCCGGTTATGTTCCTGAATCTGACGAATACCTCGAGAAGATTCTTCGCGAGACTCGCAACCGCATTCGTTGGCGCCTGATTCGTCAGATTTCAACCCTGTTCTTGATTGTTGCACTTTCAGGCCTCCTGATTTTCAAGGCCTACGAATACACCCAAACACGTTTCTACATTGGTGTTCAGAACAACCACGTCACGATTTATAAAGGAATCAAAGAGGCGCTCGGCCCATTGAAGTTCTCTTCGGTTTATCAAGAAACCAACATCAACTTAGATGATTTGAGCCCCTACTATCAGCATCTGCTCGAAAGCAGCATCTCGGCCGAGAACATTGAAGATGCCAGCCGCATTGTGGCAACCATCGAAGCCACCGTTTCTAAAGAGGCCAAGTGAACAGCGCCGTAGCCGCAGCTCTACCGAAGATTGTTCGGGTGGTTCCGCGCAGCCGAAACATTGAGGCCGCGCTGTTGCTTTTTGCGATTGGCTTGAACGCATTTGAGCTTTGCCAGATTCAACTTTCAACGCTCGAAATTCTTACCTTGGATGTGTTCAAGTACCTGTTGCCACCTGCAATTCTGGCTCTGGTTATCCATGTAATTTTGCGCAGACGCGCAAGTGAAGCCGACCCGATGATTCTGCCGATTGCGTTGGCTCTTAACGGGCTTGGCATCGCGATGATTTACCGCCTAGACCTAGCCGCAATCCGAAGCGGCGGCACCGAGCTGTTTGCTGACAAGCAAGTTATCTGGACAGTCATTGCAATGGCAATCGCCGCGGCAGTGATCATCCTGGTGAAAAGTCACCTGTTCTTGCGTCGATATGTTTATGTCTCGATGGTCGTCGGTATCGTGCTTTTGATCTCGCCAATCATTCCTGGCCTTGGCAAAAACATCAACGGTGCTCAACTGTGGATCTCAATTGGCGGGCTTACTTTTCAACCGGGTGAGCTAGCAAAAATTGCGCTGACCGTTTTCTTTGCTGGTTATCTGGTGACCCGTCGCGAATCACTGGCAATCGTTGGTCGAAAGATCATCGGCATTCGCATTCCGCGAGCGCGCGAGCTTGGGCCAATTCTGATGATTTGGGCCGCCAGCCTTTTGGTGTTGGTGTTGCAGCGCGACCTTGGAACATCCCTGTTGTATTTCGGCATCTTTATCGTGCTGGTTTATGTGGCAACCGGTCGCTCGATTTATGTAATTGTCGGCCTAACCATGTTCTTCACCGGAGCCTTGGTTGCCGGCCGACTAATGGAATATGTCTCAGGGCGAATCGGCTCTTGGCTAAATCCATTTGCCCCAGAAAACTATGACGCGGTTGGCGGCAGCTACCAGTTGGCCCAAGGAATCTTTGGCATGGCCCACGGTGGACTGCTCGGCACTGGTCTTGGCGGAGGCGTTCCGCAGTTGGTTCCGCTGGCCGAGAGCGACTTCATCATTGCCTCACTGGCCGAAGAACTTGGCCTAATTGGCCTGTTCGCAATCTTGTGCCTCTATCTATTGCTGGTTGCCCGCGGTATTCGCATTGGTTTTAATCACTCGGATGATTTCTCAAAGCTCTTGGCCACCGGACTATCTTTCGTAATCGCACTTCAGTGCTTCATCGTTATCGGTGGCGTAACCCGAGTTGTTCCACTAACCGGTTTGACCACTCCGCTACTTGCCGCCGGTGGTTCATCACTATTGGCTAACTGGATCATTGTTGGTTTGCTCTTGCGAATCTCAGACACCGCTGACCGCGGCGAAAAGCAGGTGGCCGCATGAACCGCGAACTAAAGCGCGTCAGCGTATTCATCACGGTGATGTTCCTAAGCCTGTTTGTTGCTGGCACTGGAATTCAGGTGATTAGCGCCGGTGACGTAAGCGACGATCAGCGCAATGTTCGCGCCATTTATGACAGCTATAAGACTCAGCGAGGCGCCATTCTGGTTGACGGTCAGCCAATCGCCGAGTCTCTGCCGAGTGATGACGTCTACCAATACACCCGCAAATATTCGAGCGAGATGTATTCGTCGGTTACTGGTTTCTTTAGCCTCTATCAGGGTGCGACCGGTCTTGAGTCAGCGAGCAACAGCTACCTCACCGGCCAAAACTCATCGCAATTCTTCGAGCAGATCAGCGCCTTGCTTTCTGGTAACCCGGTTACCGGTGCATCGATTGAATTGACCATCGATCCAGTGGTTCAAAAAGCTGCCTGGGATGCCCTCGGCAATAAAAAGGGTGCCGTAGTTGCCATCGATCCGAGCACCGGAAACATCCTGGCTATGGTTTCTAAGCCAGCATTCGATGCCAACGAACTTGCCGTTCACGATGGCGAAGAATCGAACGCAAATTACAAGGCTTTGCTTGAAGACAAAAATGGCCCACTGCTAAACCGTGCCTACAGCGAGCTTTATGCACCTGGCTCTGTTTTCAAGGTGATTGTGGCTAGTGCCGCTATCGAGAGCGGCCTTTACACCGCCGAAAGCACTTTTCCGAACCCAACTAAGTTCAAACTTCCGGGCACAGACACCTATGTGATGAACTCAGGCGAAGGCAAGTGCGGTAGTGGCAAGAATGTGAGCATCGCCGATGCGCTGCGCCTTTCTTGCAACGTGCCGTTCGCGCAATTGGGCATCGCACTTGGTCAAGACCGCATTCGTGCCCAGGCTGAACTTTTCGGCTTCGGCAAGAACCTAGAGTTTCCGATGACCTCAACCGCGAGCGTTTACCCAAAGGGCATGGATGAAGCCCAGACCGGTCTTTCAGCTTTCGGCCAGTTTGACGTTCGCGTCACCCCGTTGCAAATGGCCATGGTCAGTGCGGCAGTTGCCAAAAAGGGCGTGCTGCTCAAGCCAAACCTGATCGAGAACGTGGTCACTTCAAATCTTTCAATCCTGAATCAGCCAACCCCAGAAGTTTTCTCACAACCGATGTCTGAAGCGACAGCGGCAATTGTGCGTCAAATGATGGTTGGCGCTGTTGAGCGCGGAGTCTCGGGGAACGCGCAAATCAGTGGGATTGAGGTTGCCGGCAAGACCGGCACAGCGCAAAACGGTAAGGGTGAGCCATACACACTTTGGTTCACCGGATTCGCTCCAGCAAACAATCCAAAGGTTGCAGTTGCTGTTGTGGTCGCCGATGGTGGGGGGCTAGGTCAGTCAGGTCGAGGAAACTCGCTTGCTGCTCCGATTGCCAGAAAGGTAATGGAGGCGGTGTTGCGTAAGTGAAGCCAGAAGAAGGCCAGACCTACGGCGGCAGATACAAACTAATCAGCCGAATTGCAATTGGCGGCATGGGTGAGGTTTGGCATGCCACGGATGAAATCATCTTGCGAGATGTAGCCATCAAAATTTTGAAGCAAGAGTTCATGGGTGACCCAGGATTCTTGGAGCGATTTAGAACCGAAGCGCGTCACGCTGCCATGGTTAACCACGAGGGCATTGCCGATGTCTATGACTACGGTGAGTCCGGCGGTTCGGCCTACCTGGTTATGGAGCTAGTTCCAGGTGATTCGCTTGCGCGCATCCTTGAAATTGAAAAGTCACTGCCAGCCGAGCGAGTGCTCGACATCATTGCTCAAACTGCTCGTGCACTTTATGAAGCACACCAGGCTGGCTTGGTTCACCGTGACGTAAAACCCGGAAACCTCCTAATCACGCCTGAGGGTCAGGTAAAAATCACTGACTTCGGAATCGCCCGCGTTGCCGACCAGGTTGGCCTAACCGCTACCGGTCAGGTTATGGGAACAGTTCAGTATCTCGCTCCAGAGCAAGCCACCGGAAAACCCGCGACCCCGTCTACTGATATTTATTCACTAGGCATCGTCGGTTACGAGGCTCTTGCCGGCAAGCGACCATTCACCGGAACCTCGCAGATGGAAATCGCGATGGCGCAGATCAACCAGTCGCCGCCGCCACTGCCTGACACTATTGACCCTCGAGTTGCCAACCTGATCATGTCTTGCTTGGCAAAGAAACCAAATCAACGCCCTGAAAGCGCATTGGCTTTGGCAAAACGTGCTGAGTCACTGATGTCATCGGCACCAGCTGATTCTGCTGCGACCCAACTCTTGACCACACCTCGGGTCACAGATGAAACTGCCGTGATTGAAGTGAGCACTGACACTGCACCTGGTCAGAAGCCGCCTGCAGTTTGGCCTTGGCTTTTGGTCATTGGTCTGCTTGCCCTGACCGCAATCTCGGTTGTGGTTGCCATTGTCATAACCTCTCTTCAGCCAGACGCAAACCCGAGCCCAAGCCCGAGTGCAACAAGTTCAGCCTCGCCGAGTGCAACTCCAAGCCCTACCTACACCGGCCCTAAGAATGTTGTAGTTCTGTTGGCTGAGTTACAAAACCGCAAGGTGCAAGACGTCTCGGCTGAGTTGAGCGGCCTTGGCCTGAAAGTCACTGCCGTGCCAGGTCTTACCGTGCCTGCCGGTGACTCACGAGTCATGACGGTTTACGATGCGTCGCCTGCCGGAAGCATCCCAGTGGGTACCGAAATCACCATCACCTACTATGTTGCCGACACCTCAACACCAACCCCGAGCCCGAGCATTTCGCCAAGCCCGAGCCCAAGCCCAACCGCCACGCAGTAGCCAGAATTGGCAAACTGCTAATCACTAGACTTAAGACAACGCTGAACACGAGTGGAGCATGAATTGACTGAGAACCAGCGCATTATCGCCGGCCGTTATGAGGTAGGAAGCCTCATTGGTCGAGGTGGCATGGCCGACGTTTACGAGGGTGTCGACACCCGACTCGGTCGCACTGTTGCGATTAAGTTGCTCAAGTCTGACCTAGCCAACGACCCTTCTTTTGAAACTCGTTTTCGCCAAGAGGCACAGGCATCAGCACGCATGTCTCACCCAACCATCGTTCGTGTTTACGATGCCGGCGAAGAGACCACCAAAGACATTCACGGCAATGAGCACAAGTTTCCGTTCATCATCATGGAATACGTTCGTGGCGAATTGCTTCGAGACTTGCTGCACCAGCGTCGCCTAACCAAGCAAGAAGTTCTCGAGTACACCAGTGGCGTGCTCACCGCCCTTGAGTTCTCGCACCGCGCCGGTGTAGTTCACCGCGACATCAAGTCGGCCAACATCATGATCAATGAGGCCGGCCAGGTTAAGGTCATGGATTTCGGAATCGCTCGTGCGGTTTCAGATTCTTCTGCAACCATGGCGCACACCAGTGGAATCGTTGGCACCGCTCAATACTTCTCACCAGAGCAAGCCAAGGGTGAGACAGTTGACTCGCGCACCGATCTTTATTCAACCGGTGTCTTGCTTTATGAAATGCTTACCGGTCGCCCGCCATTCAAGGGTGAAACCGCAGTTTCAGTTGCTTACCAGCACGTTTCTGAGGCTGTAATTTTGCCTTCGACATTGGATGATTCCATCTCACCTGAGATCGACCAAGTTGTGATTCGCGCGCTTGCTAAAGATCGCGAAGAGCGTTTTCAGACAGCTGAAGAGTTCCGCGAGCACCTAATTGCAGCATTCAACGGTTCTCCGGCCACCGAACTTCAAGCCGCTGTTCAGGCTGCTCCAGTTGTTGAGGCAGAGGCTCCGGTTGAAGCCGATGCATCAGACCTTTCATCAATCGAAGATCTTTTTGCCGAACCGACTGTCGAAGAAACTCCGGTTGCCAGCGCAACTGACTTGACTGAGGTCATGGATGTCGCTGATGACGACTTCGAAGCTCTATTGGGCGGTGCCGGTTTTGATCGCACCACTGCGATTACCACTCCGCCAATTGACGTAACCGCCAAGGCAGAAGCTAAGTCTTATGAAAAGCCTGCGAACTACACCGCAGCCGGCCCAGCTACCAATCCGTTCAACACTTTGGGCATTGAGTTGCCAAGCAACACCGGGCCATCAGCACTGATGGCAAACCTGACCCGACCATCCAAGAATGTTCTTTGGGGTGTCGGTTCTGGCATCGTGGTGTTGCTAATCGGACTCTTGGTTTGGCTAGTAACTATCAGCAATGACACTGTGCCTATCGACCCCAATGGCGGCGGAATCTCAGTTGCTGACGTTTCTAACCTGAGCTATGACGTTGCGTTCTCAACCTTGACCGAGCAGGGTCTTCTGGTTGCCAAGGTGATGGAGGCCAGCGACACAGTGCCGGCCAACAGCGTTATTCGCACCGACCCAGCCCCAGGCACCAAGGTTGCCAAGAACACCACGATCAGCCTTTATGTTTCTAGCGGTGCAAACACGGTGAAGGTGCCTAACCTTGCCGGCATGACCGAAGCCGATGCAAAAACCGCACTTGAGGCGCTAAAGCTTGTGCTTGGAACAATCACGCAGGCAAACAGTGCAACCGTGCCGAAGGGCCAGGTAATTGAATCTGCTCCAGTTCTAAACTCGCCGGTTGCCGAGGGCAGTGCTGTGAACATTGTGGTTTCTGACGGTCAGGTAATGCTGCCGAACGTGATCAACCTTGGTCTTGCCGCTGCGCAAAAGGCAGTATCGGCTCCGGGTATTGGTTTGCCTTACACAAGCCAGGTTGAACTTGGCTGCACCGGCAAACAAGGAACCCTCGTTGTTCGTCAGTCTCCTGAGCCAGGCTTGGTTCCGCAAGGCACACCGGTCACGCTATTCCTTGAGTGTGTTGGCGCAGCTGCCGTTTCGCCTTCGCCATCACCTACCCAGTAGGTTTTAGATCGACAAGCTTGATTTAGAACCGAACCATTGGGCTAAGCGATTTTGCACGCTCGGCTGCGCCTTTTAGGCCAATCGACTCGAGCCAGTTTCCGAGCATTTGATAACCGCCCTGGGTTAGCACCGACTCAGGGTGAAACTGCACTCCATAAATTGGCAGGGTCTTGTGCTGCAAACCCATAATCACTCCGCCCTTTGAGTTTTCACCCTTGGCCGTGCGACTAGTGACAATTAAATCTTCTGGAACGGTTGAATCGACCACTGCAAGCGAGTGATAGCGAGTGGCTGTGAAGGTGTTTGGAACGTTCTGGTAAATCAAAGATTCGTCGTGGGCAACCTGAGAGGTCTTGCCGTGCATTAGCTCTTCGGCGCTCGTAACCGTTGCACCCATTGCCTCTGCGATCGATTGGTGGCCAAGGCAAACGCCAAAAACTGATTGGCCCGTTTTGAGTGCTTGTTTTACCACTGGGATGCTCAAACCCGCTTCGGCCGGAGTGCCTGGGCCTGGGCTAAGCAGCACGGCGTCATACTTGGCTAGCAATTCAGGAAGATCGGCTTCACTCACGATGTCGTTGCGCAAAACCTCAGTCTCTGCGCCTAGCTGCTGCAGATAACCGTTAAGTGTGTAGACAAAACTGTCGTAATTGTCGAGTACCAGAATCTTGACCATGTTGAGTTAAGCCTACTTCGCAATGCGACAACAGGCCTACTCCCGCTAGAATTGGGGCATGTCTGAAAAGAAACTAAAGGCCCCAAAGGTTCGCGCCGAGCGCCGAGAAGAACAGGTCAACCCTGCATGGTTCAAACCAACCATGTTTGGTTTCATGCTTTTGGGTCTGGTCTGGATCATCACCTATTACGTGACCAGCGCACAGTTTCCTCTAGGTGCCGGCACCCCGTGGAACCTTGAGAACTGGAACATTCTGATTGGTTTCGGAATCTCGATGGTGGGCTTCATGATGGCAACCCGCTGGAAGTAATTCAGCCGTGAATTTAAAAATCCGCCCAACTTTTTGGTTGGGCGGATTTGTTTTAAGCCTTAGCTAAATCAGAACGACAGCATCGACCCGGAAGTTATTTGTTGCAGTCGATAAATCGCCAACGCAATAAAAATAATGACGATTACTACAACCGAAATCTTTTGAGCGGTTTGCTGCTTTGGGCCACGGGTGTTCGCATAAACCGAAGCAACTGCGCCTCCGGCAAGCAGACCGCCAACGTGCGCCTGCCAGCTGATGCCCGGCAAGATAAAGCCGATAACAAGGTTTAGTGCAATTAGACCAACCATGCCTTGTGAGCTGCCGCCAAGTGAGCGAAGAACTACAAGATATGCCGCCATCAAACCAAACACAGCTGACGAAGCGCCATACACAAAAGTCATGGCAGGTGCCAAGAACATAACTGCGACTGATCCGCCAAAAATAGAGATCAGATAAAGCGCGGCAAATCGAACTTTGCCAAGCATCGGCTCAAGCACCTGGCCAAAGATGTAAACCGAATACATGTTGATCAACAGGTGAAACGGCAGGTCGGGGCTGTGAATGAAGCCAGCGGTGATGGCTCTCCATGGCTCAGAAGAACCCATAGCCAGCGGAGTGAATACCAAGCGGTCGGTTAGGTAAAGCCCAGGAACCAGCTGAAGTAGCCACAACACCACGTTCAATAAGACAAGCGCCGTGGTTAGCGGCGCTTGTCTGTATGAATTACGAAGAAAATTCAAAAAACTAGATCTTCTCGATGGTGATTGACTCGATGATCACGTCAACAAGTGGCTTGTCGCGGCTGTCGGTGTCAACGCCTTCAATCTTGTCGACAACCTTCTTAGAAACCTCGTCAGCAACTTCACCAAAAACGGTGTGCTTGCCGAAAAGCCAAGTGGTTGGAGCGGTGGTGATGAAGAACTGTGAACCGTTGGTTCCCGGGCCAGCGTTAGCCATAGCCAACTTATAAGGCTCGTTAAAGTTCAACTCTGCGTTGATCTCGTCGCCGAACTGGTAACCAGGGCCACCCATTCCGGTGCCGGTTGGGTCTCCACCCTGAAGCATGAACTGAGAGATGATGCGGTGAAAGATCACGCCGTTGTATAGCGGCTTGTTGGTCTGAACCACGCCTGAACGTGGGTCTTTCCACTCGATTTCACCAGTTGCTAGACCCTCGAAGTTTGCAACGGTCTTAGGTGCGTGGTTACCGAAAAGGTTGATTTTGATGGCGCCATGGTTTGTGTGAATGGTCGCTACTGAAGTGTGTGCAGTCATTCTCTTATTCTCTCACGGCTTGGTCTCTGGCAGACTAGAGGCATGGCTAAGAAAATGAACTGGCACGACCTTCTCGAGGTACTCCCCGATTTTGGCGACTACTTTGACGACGCCTGGGATACCTCCCGTCGCCAAGGCAAAAAAGTAGCCAAGCGAATTGCCAAAGAGGCCAAGAATCCGGTAGTCGGTTGGGTTGCAATTGGTTTGGTTGCGGCAACTGCAGCTGTTATTGCTTATTCGCTGCTGAAGCCTGAAGACAAAGAAGCTGCTGAAGATTCTGAGTGGATGCCGGTTGAACCCGAGACTGATTCAGAGGATGCCGAATAAGCGTTCGCTAGGCGAGATGCTGGTTTCGGCCAATCGTGGTCGAACGGTTCAAATCGATGCCGATAAAGTTTCTCGCGGCAATTTTTTCACTACCGATGCGGCTTGGCTAAATCAGCCGGTGCGCGAATTCTTGTCATTCGCCTTTCTCAATCAAACCTCTGCAGGCCAAGTTGCCTCGGTTCTCGACCCTTTCGCTGGTGATGGTCACCTACTTGATTTAATTGCGGGCGAATACGGCATCCGTGTTCATGGTCTTGATATCTCGAACGACCTTTGGCCTAAGAATGACTCGCTCAAGCAGGTGCCAAACTCTGAGAAGTCAGTGATCGTGACCAACCCGCCCTACCTCGCTAACCACTCGGCTAAGCGCAAGGGTGTGAATTCATTGGTGGCCAGCTATTTCAAGCAGGGCTACGACAATCTCTGGAAGCTCGCTCTAGATCGCTGTCTGGCGTCAGCCGATTATGTGGTTGCCATTTTGCCCGAGACCTTTTTGCTTTCGACTTTTGCCAAAGACCGACTTGCGGTTATCTCGGTAATCGAAGGTGAGCTTTTTGATGACACAGATGCCCCTGCGCTGGTGGCATGTTTTGGTCCGGCAGGGGTTGAAGGAGCCGGAAATGTTTTTATCAATGAACGACTCATCGGCACGCTTAGCCAAATCATGAGCTGCCGTGGCAAAGGTGGTCGCCGTGGAAAACCAGCTGTGTTCAATGTTGCTGATGGCCGAATCGGCCTGAGGGCAGTTGACGGTGCTGACGGCAAAACCCCAATTGTTTTCATGCTGGCCGAAGATTTCGATTACCCGGCAAATCGAATCAAAGTTAGTTCAAGACTCATGACTTACATCGAGTTGCCGACGCTGGCCGACCAAGATCTGCCAGGCTTTGTGGTTCGTGCCAATAAGTTACTGAACGAAATTCGAGAGCAATCTCACGACCTGGTTTTGGCGCCTTTCAAAGGAAACATGAAGACTGGTCGCCGGCGCCGTCGCCTCGATTATGAATTAGCGCGAGAGATTATTTCGAGGTCTTTGTCTTAACAAAGTGGCATACAATCAACTCATGATTAGTCTGCCAAAGCCAAACATCATCGACCCTGCATCAGTGCCTTCATTGCGCTGGGGTGTGATGGGTGCCGCCGGAATCGCTGAAGCTTTCGTTTCAGGCGTTCAAAAGCACACGCAACAGCAAATTGTTGCCGTGGCCTCTCGCACACCTGGCAAGGCTGAAGATTTCGCTGCAAGATTCGGCATTGAATTTCATGACAACTATGAAGACCTTCTTGCGCGCGAAGACATCGACGTGGTTTACATTCCAACGCTGCCAACCCAACACCGCGATCACGCACTTCAGGCAATTGCAGCTGGCAAGCACGTGCTGATTGAAAAACCAATCACCTTGGATGTCGAAGAGGCTAAAGAGATTTTTGCTGCCGCGAAAGCTGCCGGAGTTTTGGCAATGGAGGCGATGTGGACTCGCTACCTCCCTCAGTACGACATCATTCGCCAGGTAATTGCCGATGGAACTCTAGGTGAAATCGACATGGTGAACGTGAGCATGTGCCAGGCGAACCTAGAGATTCCTCGTCTCTGGAAGAAGGGCCACGGTGACCCGTTTTTCGACATGGGTATCTATCCGGTGAGCTTCGTTCAAAGCTTCTTGGGAAACCCAAGTTCAATCACCGCGCAAGGCGTTCTTCACCCGAATGGAATCGAAGAAGAAGTTTCAGTTCAGTTGAACTACGAATCTGGCGCCCGTGCCTACATCCTGGTTTCAGCGCGCGCATCTATCACCGGCATCGGGCAAGTTGCCGGATCCAAGGCCAAGTTGACTGTGGGACCTGAATTCTGCATTCCTTCATCGGTGGCCATTGCCGATGTTGATTTTTATGCTCAACCTGAGCTTTGGGTTGACCCAAACAAAATCGGGCATGAGGGTCTCTCATATCAAGCCACTGCCATGGCTAGCTTCATTGAGCAGGGGCTACTTGAGTCGCCTCACGAATCACACGCCGACTCAATTGCAAACCTCGAAGTTTGCGCCGAAGTAATTCGGCTTATTGGCGCCGAGATCGTCTAAGCGAAATAATCAGCGCAACTGCGCCAACTAGAGCGGCAATTACCCCGCGTTGGTCAATTGCCACTGCAACATAGCCGCCGAGAATCATCGAAAACAGGGCAAGGATGATCGCAAAGCTGCGATTGCCCTCGGCTTGCCGGGTAATCAACGCAAGCACCAGTGAACCAAGTGACAGCATTGTGAAACTAATTACTGTGAAGAGCGCCAAATAGGCAGATTCATCCATGGCTCTATTGTGGGTTATTGGCCGAGCAAACCTTGCATGTATTCAATTTCTTCGGTTTGTGAGCTAGTGATTGCCTCGGCAAGCGCGCGGGCCTCATCATTATCTGAGTTCGCAATCATCTGGGCCATCTGAATTGCACCCTTGTGGTGTTCGATCATTCCTTCGAGATAGAGCTTGTCAAAATCAGCGCCCTTGGCAGCCTTTAGGGCATCCATTTGCGTGTCTGAGAGCATCCCGTTCATTCCCATGTCGTGACCCATATCCATGGATGCATCTGAATCGGTCAGCCACTTTTTCATTTGGGTGATCTCGGGGGCCTGAGCTTCTTTAATCTGCTTAGCCAAAGCCAAAATTTCGGGATTTGTGGTGTTGGTCTCAGCCAGCACCGACATATCGACTGCCTGCTGGTGGTGAGGAATCATCATTTGCGCGAACATTACATCGGTGCCCGAATAGGTACCGTGACCTTGGTGCATTCCGTTCATGCTGCTTGCGTTTGGCTGATTGATGTTAATCGTGCATCCGGTTAGCAAAGTTGCGGTAGCCGCGGTGGCAATAGAAATCGCAATGAACTTTGAACGCTTCGAGGTTTTATTCATGACTTCAATTAAGCACGGATGTCTGGGCGTTCGCTGTGAGTGTTTGGCTAGACTCGCTTGATGGACGTTTTACTGACCGGCTTTCTAACTGGGCTCTCGCTGATCGTGGCGATTGGCGCTCAGAACGCCTATGTGTTGCGTCAGGGTCTTGCTCGAAATCATATTTTTCTTGTAGTTCTCATTTGTGCCGTCTCTGATGCTCTCTTGATTTTCTTGGGCATTGGCGGCTTCGGCACAATCATTCGTCAGATGCCGCTGGTTCTCGAAATTCTAAGAGTTGTTGGCGTCGGCTATTTATTGTTATTCGCGATTCGATCAGCAGTTAGCGCTTTCAAAACCGAGGTTCTACTGCCGTCTGAGGCTGAACCTAAATCTGCCTGGGCTGTGGCCATCGCTGTTTTGGGGCTCACATATCTAAACCCGCATGTCTATCTCGACACCGTGCTTTTTCTAGGAACCCTCGGGGCACAGTTCGGAGATTCGCGTTGGCTATTCGGTGCCGGTGCCGCGGCCGCTTCAGTGCTTTGGTTCTGCACCATCGGTTTTGGCGCTCGGGCAGCCTCAAAGCTTATGGCCAGACCCATCTTTTGGCGAGTGCTCGATCTTGCAATCGCGGCCGTAATGCTTGCAATTGCATTCAGTTTGGCGTTCACCGACCTCAGTTAATTCACCTAATTTGATAAACACCAATCATTTGAAAGGTATTAGTCTTTAGCCATGACTTTTGCTGCAGATTTCTCTGCCAAAGCGGTTCGCGCCTGGCACATCACCATTTTGGTTTACTTCACCATTTTTGGCATGACCTTCTCATCACTCATGGTGAGATTTCCGCTGGTGCGTGAACTGGTTCATGTCACTACGGCCGAGCTTGGGCTGATTCTGTTCTTTGGTTCGATCGGCTCGATTGTTTCTGTCACCCTCGCAGGCAAGTTCATCGCGAGATTCGGCACCCGCATCGCGATTCTCACCGGCATCACCATTGTGACAATCGGCTTTGTGGGTCAGGTTTCGTTCATCAGCGCTGGGCTACCGATTGGCTATGCGGTTCTTGCCCTTTTCACTGGTTTAGGCATGGGCATCGCCGACGTTGGCATCAACGTTGACGGAGCGGCTATCGAAACAGCCACGGGAAAAACAGCCCTGCCAAAGATGCACGCGGGTTTCTCAATCGGTTCACTCATCGGTGCAGCCATCGGCATCGGTGCTGCTGCCATCGATTTCTCGTTGCTCTGGCAGATCTACATTCTCAGTGCAATCACGATTGCTGTGCCTCTGCTAACTGCTCGCCTATTGCCACCAGGCAACGGTATTGAAATTAAGACTCCCAAGGATGCCCCTGGCTCAACAGATAAGCCGGAATCGGCCAAGGCTGTCTGGAGTGACCGACGCATTGTCTTCTTAGCTCTTGGAATTCTCGGCATCACTGTTGCTGAGGGTGCCTCGAATGACTGGCTAACCATTGCTCTAGTTGACGACTACTCAGCATCAGACACCAATGCCGGAATCGGCTATGCAATTCTGTTGGCTGCAATGACCCTGACCCGCTTCTTCGGCGGCAACCTGGCTGACCGTTTCGGAAAGGCTCGCACCCTGCAGGTTTTGGCCGCAGCCGGAATCCTTGGCCTGTTGCTAATCATCTTTGGCGGCAACCTCTACCTAGCTTGGTTTGGTGCCTTGCTTTGGGGTTGCGGCGTTGCACTTGGCTTTCCGCTTTATCTCTCAGCTGCAGGTGAGGGTGAAGACCCTGCCCGCAAGGTTGCCTTTGTGGCCAGCGCCGGCTATCTGGCGTTCTTGGTTGGCCCTCCGAGCCTCGGATTCTTGGCTCACGCCTGGGGTGCGACAAACATGTTGTTAGTGCTGGTTGCGGCTCTGGTTATGACTTTTATCTTCGCCACCGGTGCGGGAAACAAAGTCTCCAAGCCCGGCAACTAATAAATCTGGTTAAAGAAAAACACCCTCCATTTCTGGAGGGTGTTTCCACTTGCGTGGAGATTAGGGGGGTCGAACCCCTGACCCCCTGCTTGCAAAGCAGGTGCTCTACCAACTGAGCTAAATCCCCGTTCGGGAGCCTTCTCTTGTGGAGATGGCTTCCTGGTGGGCCTAGGAGGACTTGAACCTCCGACCTCTTCATTATCAGTGAAGCGCTCTAACCACCTGAGCTATAGGCCCGTGTAGCTCTCACAAGAATACAAGGTTTTTTGCCCAAGGTCAAAATAACCCTGGAATTGACCTTAGTTGTTTGTGAAACCCACAGAGATTCCACCGGTAATGCGGCCGATCACGTTGAAGATCAGGGCTGATACGCCGGTAAGAATGGTGCCGATCACAATGTTGAACAGTGCGATGGTGAATGCAAAGGTCATAACCTTTGGCAAGCTCAACTGTTGACCAACGTCAACCGCGCCAGAACCTGATTCGGTTCCGACAACGCCGTTGATTAGCTGACTTACGCTATCAAAGACACCGGTGCTGCTGATTGCCAACCAAACCACGAATAGGCCGACCACGGTGGCGATTCCCATGGCAAGAGTGACTAGAAAACCAGCTTTCACGGCTGACCAAAAGTCAATGTGAACCAGCTTGAGCTTTACCTGCTTTACGGCAGGCAAGTTTTTGTTAGCTAGTCGTGCAATCTTTTCTCTCACTCTGCTGCTCCTTCGGGGGTGCTGTCGTCAGCTTCGGTTTCTGCTCCGTCAATAATCTCATTAGTTTCGAGATTGCGCTCGGTGTTTTTTGCGAGACCGATGATGTTGTCATCTTCTTCGAATCGAGCGAAGACAACGCCCATGGTGTCGCGACCCTTAGCCGGAACCTCGTTTACTGCTGAACGAACAACCTTGCCTGAAGCTAGAACTACGAGCACTTCGTCATCCTCGGCCACAATGATGGCGCCAACCAGGTCGCCACGCTTTTCTTCAAGCTTGGCTACCTTGATGCCCAAACCACCGCGGTTCTGGCCGCGGTATTGAGAGACATCGGTGCGCTTGGCATAGCCGCCCTCGGTCACAACAAACACAAATGATTCATCGGTGTCGTTGATCACACTGGCTGAGAGCAGGTGGTCGCCTTCTCTAAAGTTCATGCCGATGTTTCCTGAGGTGTCGCGGCCCATTGGGCGAAGTGACTCGTCACTTGCCGAGAAGCGAATCGACATACCCTTGCGAGATACCAAGAGCAGGTCGTCGGCCTCTGAAGCCAACATCGCTGAAACCAACTCATCGCCTTCGCGAAGCTTGATAGCGATGATGCCTCCGGTGCGGGCGGTGTCATAAGCCTCAAGTGAAGTCTTCTTGACTAGGCCTTCGCGAGTGGCAAGCACTAGATAAGGAGCTACCTCGTAGTTCTTGAGGTCAAGAACCTGAGCAACTTGCTCATCTGGTTGCAGAGCTAGCAGGTTAGCAACGTGCTGGCCCTTGGTGTCGCGGCCACCCTCTAGAACTTCGTATGCCTTGGTGCGGTAAACGCGGCCCTTGTTGGTGAAGAACAACAACCAGTGGTGAGTGGTCGTAACAAAGAAGTGCTCAACTACGTCATCGGCACGAAGGTTTGCGCCCTTAACGCCCTTGCCGCCGCGGTGCTGCTGGCGGTAGTTGTCGCTCTTGGTGCGCTTGATGTAACCGCCGCGGGTCAATGAAATAACCATTTCCTCTTCAGGAATCAGGTCTTCCATTGATACGTCGCCGCCGTAGCCCATCATGATTTCGCTGCGACGGTCGTCGCCGTGCTTGGCTACAACCTCGTCTAGCTCTTCGCTGATGATTGCTCGTTGGCGAACTGGGTCGGCGATGATGGCCTTGTAATCAACGATTTGCGCTTCAAGCTCGGCGGCTTCGTCAATGATCTTCTGTCGCTCAAGTGCTGCAAGCTGGCGCAACTGCATGTTTAGAATTGCGCGAGCCTGAAGCTCGTCGATGGTCAAAAGTTCCATCAGACCGTCGCGAGCTTCATCGACGTTTGCACTCTTGCGAATCAAAGCAATTACGGCGTCTAGCGCGTCGAGAGCCTTTAGGTATCCGCGAAGAATGTGTGCGCGTTCTTCTGCCTTGCGAAGTCTGAACTGGGTGCGACGAACAATAACTTCAACCTGGTGAGTAACCCAGTTGCTAATGAAGCCATCCAAGCTCAAAGTGCGAGGAACACCGTCAACCAAAGCCAACATGTTGGCGCTGAAGTTTTCTTGCAGCGGGGTCAGCTTATAAAGGTTGTTCAGAACAACGCGAGCAACGGCGTCTTTCTTAAGAACAATCACCAAACGCTGGCCGGTACGACCTGAAGTCTCGTCACGGATGTCGGCGATGCCGCTCAAGCGACCTTCTTTGACCAAACCAGCGATTTTCTCAGCGAGGTTGTCAGGGTTCACCTGATATGGAAGTTCAGTAACTACCAAGCAGGTGCGGCCGTGAAGTTCTTCAACGTTGATGATCGCGCGCATGGTGATTGAACCACGGCCGGTGCGATATGCGTCTTCGATGCCCTTGCGGCCAAGAATCTGTGCTCCGGTTGGAAAGTCTGGGCCCTTGATTCGCTCAATCAGCGCTTCAAGTAGCTCTTCTTGGGTTGCTTCTGGGTTCTTCAGGAACCACTGAGCGCCATCGGCAACCTCACGAAGGTTGTGAGGTGGTATGTTGGTGGCCATACCAACCGCGATACCAATCGATCCATTGATTAGCAGGTTTGGAATTCGGCTCGGAAGAACGGTTGGTTCTTGAGTGCGGCCATCGTAGTTGTCTTGGAAATCAACGGTTTCTTCGTCGATATCGCGAACCATCTCCATTGCCAACTGAGCCATGCGGCACTCGGTGTAACGAGGAGCAGCGGCAGGGTCGTTACCCGGAGAACCGAAGTTTCCCTGGCCTGAGATCAGTGGGTAGCGCAGGTTCCAATCCTGAGTCAAACGCACCATGGTGTCATAGATTGCGCTGTCACCGTGAGGGTGGAACTGACCCATTACGTCACCGACAACGCGGGAACACTTTGAGAACTGCTTGTCTGGTCGGTAACCGCCGTCAAACATCGCATAAATCACGCGACGGTGAACTGGCTTTAGGCCGTCACGAACATCTGGCAGCGCTCGACCGACGATAACGCTCATTGCGTAGTCGAGGTAGCTGCGCTGCATTTCGACCTGAAGGTCGACCTGCTCTACGTTGTCTCTAAGTGCTGGCACGTTGGTAGTTTCTTCAGCCATGATTTCTCTTCTCTAAATCTCTCGGTTGCCTTCTTCCTAGATGTCTAGGAATCGGACATCCTTTGCGTTCTGCTGAATAAAGGTGCGGCGTGCATCCACGTCTTCGCCCATCAGCGTGCTGAATACTTCGTCGGCAAGCGCTGCGTCTTCAAGAGTTACCTGAAGAAGCGTGCGCTTTTGAGGATCCATGGTGGTGTCCCAAAGTTCGTCGTAGTCCATCTCACCCAGACCCTTGTAGCGCTGGATTGAATTCTCTTTAGGAATACGCTTGCCCGCTGCGGCACCATCGGCCAGAGCCTTGTCGCGCTCTGCGTCTGAATAGACGTATTGGTGCTCTGAGTTAGACCACTTGATCTTGAACAACGGTGGCTGTGCAAGGTAGACGTATCCGTGCTCAATAAGCGGGCGCATGTAGCGGAACAACAGGGTCAGAATCAGGGTGCGAATGTGCAGACCGTCAACATCGGCGTCGGCCATCAAAATGCACTTGTGATAGCGGGCCTTGCTCACATCAAACTCTTCGCCGATTCCGGTGCCGAATGCTGTGATGATTGCCTGAACCTCAGCGTTGCCAAGAGCTCTGTCTAGTCGAGCCTTCTCAACGTTCAGCACCTTTCCGCGAAGCGGAAGAATCGCCTGAGTCTCAGGGTTGCGGCCTCGAACGGCAGAACCACCCGCTGAGTCACCCTCTACCAGGTAAATTTCTGAAAGTTCTGGCTTGCGGCTTGAGCAGTCGCGAAGCTTGCCAGGCATGCCGCCTGATTCAAGCAAGCCCTTGCGTCGAGTTGCTTCACGTGCCTTGCGGGCAGCGTGACGAGCAGTGGCTGCCTGAATGGCCTTGCGAATAATGTCTTTGGCAACGTTTGGGTTGCGTCCGAGCCAGTCGCCCAGCTCTTCGTTGACCACGCGCTGAACAAATGCCTTGGCCTCGGTGTTACCCAGCTTGGTCTTGGTCTGACCCTCGAACTGAGGTTCTGAAAGCTTGACCGAGATCACGCAGGTTAGGCCTTCGCGGCAGTCATCGCCCGAAAGATTTTCATCCTTCTCTTTTAGAAGGTTCTTCTCACGGGCATATTTGTTCAAAAGCGAGGTCAGTGCCGCTCTAAAACCCTCTTCGTGGGTTCCACCCTCGTGAGTGTTGATGGTGTTTGCATAAGTGTGAACGCTTTCGTTGTAGGCGTTGGTCCACTGCATGGCAATTTCAACCGAAAGGTTTTTCTCTTTGGTCTCTGACTCAAAAGAGATGATCTCTTCGTTCACGATCTCGTTCTTCTTTGACACGTTGAGGTACTCAACGTAATCGCGAAGGCCGTTCTCGTAGTGATAGGTGTCGGTGCGGCCGGTTCGCTCGTCTTCAAGCGAAATGCGCAAACCCTTGTTCAAGAAACACATCTGCTGAAAACGCTGACGCAAAGTTTCGTAGTCATATTCAACAGTCTCGAAAATCTCTGGGCTAGCCAAGAATTCAATGGTGGTACCGGTGTAGTCAGCTGGTTCGCCCTTTTCGAGCGGGGCGTCAGGAACACCAATCTGATAGCTCTGGTTCCACAGGTAACCCTCGCGAGCAACCTGAACCTTCAACTTCGTTGATAAAGCGTTAACCACGGATGCACCCACACCGTGCAGACCACCTGAAACGGCATAACCGCCACCGCCGAACTTTCCTCCGGCGTGAAGAATGGTCAAAACCACCTGAACGGTTGAGATTCCCTCGGTTGGGTGTACAGAAACTGGAATGCCTCGGCCGTTGTCAACACAGCGGATCCAGCCATCTTTGGTGATGGTCACCTTGATGCTGTCGCAATAACCTGCCAGAGCCTCATCAACTGAGTTGTCGACGATCTCATAAACCAGGTGGTGCAAACCACGTGGACCGGTAGAACCGATATACATTCCGGGACGTTTGCGAACCGCTTCTAGGCCCTCGAGGACCTGGATATTTCCGGCGTCGTAAGTGTTATCTGTCATTATCGGTTTTGCTCCTTATTCACGTGGTTAGGCCCAAGGAAAAGCGGCGTTAAAACCGGCTGATATTCGGGGTAACTAACTACCTCAAATTCTACCTTTTTGGGGTGACAAAACCCCTGATTTGTGAACTGTGTCGAAAGGCAAAAATCCGCGTCACGACGGGGATTTTGGGTACATCAACGAAGGTTTATCCGTAGGTGTCGCGAGGGCCTCGGCCAGGTATCGATCTTGGGCCTTTTTTCCAGCTTGGAGCGTCTGGTCCGAGCAGCTTTAAAGCATCGATTTTCAGGCTCGGATACCCCTCGTTTATCTTCTCTAGAATCTGAATTTGCATCAGCCTCAACTGAGTCGCCCAAGCCGTAGATTTGCATCGAACCGTGAGGGTTGAATTCACCAGAGTTTCAGGGTGTGAGTTCGCCGCATTGGTCTCACCGACAATCTGAGACCAATTTGAAAACAGTTCGGCCTCGGCCAGTTGGTTTTCCCACCTGAATGACTTCAACAAGCCGTCCAGGCTATCGCCAGCCTTGATCGGGTCGCGACCCTTACCAAACGGAACCGAATTGGTTTGCTTGGCTTTTTCGGCGATGCGCTTTGCCTCGCGAGTCAATCGGCCGGTAACCGCCTCGCGCATCTGCCAATAAAACTCTTGGGCGAAATCTCGCTTATCCATTGGTTACCTGACCCGACGCAACTCTAAAAACAGTGGCAATAAGTTGCTGTGGCACATCCTCGGCCACAGCAGCGGTGATCAACACCTGCTCATTGTTAGCAACCATAGCTGCCAGCCGTTCACGCCTACCGGCATCGAGTTCGGCGAAGACATCATCCAAGATCAAAATTGGGTCACCCGAGCGGGTTTCTGCCCTGAGTAGGGCAATTGATGCCAAACGCAATGCGAGCGCATAAGACCATGACTCGCCGTGGCTTGCATAACCCTTTGCCGGTAGGGTGCCGAGCATCAACACCAAGTCATCTCGATGTGGGCCAACCAGGGTTATTCCGCGCTCAAGCTCTTTAGGTCTAACCAGGGTCAATTTGCTGCGATAAAGCTCTTCAATTTCTTGACGATCTGTGATGGTGATGAATTCTAGATTTTCAGCATCTTCGTCACTCTGCACAATCGCCGAGCCAAGCAAACTCGAACGGACCAAAATTTTCGGCTCATTATTTGCAATTGCAATCGATTGGTAGGCCTCAAACAGATGCGGACGCAGTCGTTCAACCAAATCAAGCCTTGCAGCGATGATTTCTGATCCATAACTGATCAGCGATTGATCCCAGGCATCGAGAGTGCTGAGCGCCGAACCTTTGGCGCCTGTTTGTCTGGCTGTCTTCAACAGGGTGTTTCGCTGTTTGAGCACACGTTCGTAGTCTGAATAAACGCCGGCAAATCTCGGCCAGACCTGCACCACCAATTCGTCAATGAAGGCTCTTCGGTTGCTGGGGTCGCGTTTCACGATGTCTAGATCTTCAGGTGCAAAAGTGACCGAGTTCACATAACCAAGGATGTCCCTTACCCGTGCGGCCGGAGATTTGTTGACCCTGGCCTTATTCGGGGTGGTTCGGTTCAGTTCTAGCTCAATCAACATGTCTCGATCATCGAAACTAGCTAATGCTCTGACTACCGCCTGCGGCTGCTCTTGCCTAATCATCGGAACATACCCAGCAACTCGGTGACTGCTGAGTGTTGATAAGTAGCGAATAGCCTCGACCAGGTTGGTCTTGCCCTGGCCATTAGGGCCAACCAAAAGGTTTACGCCTGGCTTTAGCTCTACCTCGGCCGTTTCGTAGTTACGAAAATGGGCGAGCGACAGATGCTTTATGTACATCCGTGCCCGCCCTTTTCGTTAACTTATTTATGCCCAGCTAGTTGATTTAGCGAACCAAAAGATTTGGCTGAAGCAAGTAGCGATAGCTGTCTGACTCAGTCTTCTCTTTTGAACCGTGGCTCGAGATAAGAACTGGTCCTGGCTTGTTTGGGTTGTCGTTGTTTGTGAAAGCGATTTTCACGAATTCACTGTGAACGCCGCCAAGACCGTCAATCAAGAACTGAGGCTTTAGAGAAACAACTATTTCTTTGCCTGAAAGCTCAGAGTTGATGTTTTCAGAGGCCTGTGCGGTTTCGTTTCCGGTGGCTTCAAGTGAAACCGAACCCTCTTCGAAACTGTAACGAAGTGGGCTTTCGCGCTCTAGAACTAGAGACACGCGCTTTGTTGAATCAATTAGTTCTTGAGTGGTTACTACAGCGTAGTTTTCTATGTCACTTGGGAACAAACTCTTAACCGGAGGAAAGTTACCCTTCAACAAGAGCGATGTAACTGATCGGTTGTTGGCCTTGAATGCAATCATTTCGCGGTCATCGCTTTTTGCGATGGCAATTGAAATCTCACCCTGATTACCGAAAGTCTTGGCTACTTCTTGAAGAGTGCGAGCTGGAACCAATGCAACAGCACCGATTGCATCTTTGTTTGCTGACCAGGCAGCTTCACGAAGAGCAACTCGGTAGCGGTCGGTAGCAACAAATGACAGTGACTTTTCGCCAGCCTCGATTTGAACACCGGTAAGAACTGGGGTCACGTCATCTTTAGAAGCCGCAACGGCAACCTGCTGAACAGCGTGTGCAAATGCTTCACCGGTGATAGTTCCAGAAATTGCTGGAATCTCAGGAAGAGTTGGGTACTCCTCAACTGGCATGGTCAAGAGTGAGAACTTGGTTGATCCACAAGAAACGGTAACTTTTGAGCCATCGGTTTCGAATTCAACCGGTGCGTTAGGCAGCTTGCTGGCAATTTCTGAGAGCAGTCGACCTGAAACCAAAACTCGGCCAGATGACTCTACTTTTGCAACAATCTCAGCCTGGGCAGAAACTTCGTAGTCGAACACTGATAGACGAAGTGCATTGGCATCAGCTTCGATCAAAATTCCACCAAGAATTGGCAAAGTTGTGCGCTGTGGCAATAGACGAACAGCGAATGAAACTGCCTCGCTAAGGACATCCTTGTTTACTTGGAACTTCAAGACTTTTCCCCGAATCTGCGCAGGTAGTTGCGCATTGGTTTCTAGGGCTTAATCTTGGCACAGATTGGCCTTAAAATGAGTTTTTTTCAGGGATGCGCCGTAGATTCAGAAAACCCAAAGAGTTATCGATTTATTTAAATCTTTAAATATTTAAAACAACACTATTAACCCCTGTGGAAAATGTGGATAAGTCTGTTAATAGCTTTAGATTCAACGGAACCACATCGATGTAAGTTGTTTATACACCTGTGGAATATTCTGTGGATAACTACCTGGCCTGTTAGTAGTAATTTTTCTGGTCACAAGCTATTTAGCTTTAGTTCACTGATATCCGAGAGTTATCAACAGTTATCCACAGATATGTTCATATGTTTATTTTTCAACAAAATGTAGAAAAACCACCATTGCTGGTGGTTGCAGATCTATTTTTAGGTGGCACGTGAAACGAGTCACGATAAATTGCAGACATTTAGCCGCGTGAGCCAGCCTTTATTCTTGAGATGATCTCGGTGACCTGGTTATAGACATAGCGTCGTTCGCTCATAAATTCGGCAATTTTGCGTTGGGCATACATCACGGTGGTGTGATCTCTTCCGCCAAACAGCTGGCCAATTTTAGGGAGTGAAAGGTTGGTCTGTTCGCGGCAGATATACATAGCAATCTGGCGAGCAAGAGCAATAGCAGCAATACGAGATGAGCCATAAAGGTCATCTGGGGTGATTTTGTAATAGGTGGCCACAGCATTGATGATTTCAATCGGGGCAATCACTTGATCAGAGCCAACCGGAACAATGTCTTTCAAAACAGTTTGAACCAGCTGCATGTCAACCTTTTGACGGTTCAATGCTGCGAAGGCATTTACACGGATGAGTGTGCCTTCGAGTTCGCGGATGTTTGAAGATACGCGAGCTGCCATGTACTCAAGAATTTCGTCGTCAACGCGTAGCTTGTCGTTTTCGGCTTTTTTGCGGAGGATCGCGATGCGAGTTTCTAGCTCAGGTGCCTGAATGTCGGTCATCAGACCCCACTCAAAACGAGAAAGCATTCGATCTTCGAAGCCGGTCATCTGCTTTGGTGGCAGGTCACTTGTGATTACAACCTGTTTGTTGTGATCGTGAAGCGTGTTGAAAGTGTGGAAGAACGCTTCTTGGGTTTGGTCTTTACCCTGCAGAAACTGAATGTCGTCAATCAGTAGAACGTCAATGTCGCGGTATTCAGCCTGGAAGGCACTGGTGCGGTTGTTCTGAATTGCGTTGATGAAGTCGTTGGTGAATTCTTCGCTTGAAACATAGCGAACCTTGATTCTTGGATACAGGTTCAGCGCATAGTGGCCGATTGCATGAAGCAGGTGGGTTTTACCCAGACCAGAATCTCCATAGATGAATAGAGGGTTATAGGCCTTGGCCGGAACTTCAGCTACTGCAAAAGCGGCAGCGTGGGCAAAGCGGTTTGATCCACCGGTAACAAAGCTGTCGAAGGTGTACTTCGGGTTCAAGCGAGAGTCCTGAGTTCCAGGGTTTGATGCGCCGGCAGAAACCGACTCGTTGAAAACCACCGGTGAACCAAGTGGGTTCATGGCCTGTGGGCGACTGATTTCTGGAACCGCGGCGACTGCAGGTTCAAAAGCGGCTTCAATTTCAGGGTTGACCACTGCTGCAAAGTTTGTTGGGCCGCCAAAGTCAGCGTTATTTGCCAAAGCATCAAGGATGTAAGGACGCATGCGAAGGTGAACCATTTCGCGTGTTAGTTCGTTTGGAACCTCGATGTACAGGGTTTCACCCAAAACACCTTTTGGTTCTACCAAATTCAAAAAGCCGAGCATCTGTGGAGTGATGCGATCGTCGCCGTTTAGCTTGTTAGTAAGTGAGTGCCATAGTCCGGCGACTGCTTGAGTATCTGGCATTCGGCACTCTCCTTCCCCTCGGCGCTTTACCAATAATTGACTACTCTATAGCCAGTTGTCCACAGGGTTATCCACCAGGTGCACTTTATGTGGATAACCACACTTTCTAGAAACACAACTGTTTTCTAGTTCGACTACTGATTCAACTAAAGGCGGTGGCTTAAAAGCAAATTAAGACGGTGTGTCGAATCTAAGTTTTTTTCTTAGTTTGTGAAATACTTTTGATTTTTTTCTGAAAACACCTTGAAAAACTTGACCACCCTTTATAGGTGGCGTAGGTTTAACAGGTTGCTCTGCAGTGGGAACGGCGGATGCAGCTTCAGTTGGTTAGCCAACACGAGCGAATTTTGTTCCCAACCTCAAACTTGCAAGATCCAATAACGGAGAAGAATCCATGTCGAAGCGTACTTTCCAGCCGAACAACCGTCGTCGTGCAAAGACCCACGGTTTCCGTCTACGCATGCAGACCCGTGCCGGCCGCGCCATCTTGGCTGCTCGTCGTCGCAAGGGCCGCTCAGAGCTTTCTGCTTAGTCCAGGCTTATTGCCTAAACCGGTCTAAAGAACCCCAAAGGTCAACACATGTTGGCACGCGAGAATCGGCTAATCAAGGCTGATGATTTTCGTACGACTATGAAAACTGGTCGAAAAGCGGGTTCAGACCACCTAGTCATCTATCTGAAGC
This sequence comes from Rhodoluna sp., assembly GCF_024641065.1. GTDB lineage: Bacteria > Actinomycetota > Actinomycetes > Actinomycetales > Microbacteriaceae > Rhodoluna. The sequence goes on along the minus strand of NZ_JAHEDV010000003.1, from coordinate 27,313 downwards.
GGGATGAGGCATTGCCTCAGGCCCGCTTTGGCTTTGTTGTGGCAAAAACCGTGGGCGGCGCAGTCAAGCGAAACCTTGTAAAGCGTCGAATGCGCGAAATCGCTCGTGAATTGCTCAAAGAGCTTGGCTCTGGGTTCACGATAGTGGTTCGGGCTCTCCCGGGTGCTGCAGAAGTTGACTGGGAACAGCTCAGAAACGAACTCAGATCCGCAGTGTTCACAGCGGTGAAGAAGGCGCAAGCATAGATGAGGCTTTTGCTAAGCATCTGGTTAGTGCCAAGAAATCTTGTTGTGCTTTTCATCAAGTTCTATCGCAAAGCAATTTCTCCACTTTATGGAGATGTCTGTCGGTACTACCCGACTTGCTCGGCATATGGCTTGGGTCAATTCCAACAACGCGGCGTGATTGCTGGAGCAGTTCTAACTGCTTTTCGCATTCTGCGTTGCAACCCGTGGTCGCAAGGTGGCGTCGACGAGGTAAAACCCGGTTCAGGCTTTTTTCGGGTAACCGAAAAAGGTTTCGTAGTTCCAAACCTTAAGAAGGGTTAGTAAATGCCAGATCTTTTATGGCCAATCAAGTGGGCAGTTGAGCTCATCCTGGTTGCTTTTCACACTCTATTCACCGCAATTGGCATGGATGCAGCTCAGGGTATTACCTGGGTACTTTCAATCATTGGTCTAACCGTGGTTGTTCGTGCGGCACTCATTCCAGTGTTTGTGAAGCAAATCAAGAGCCAGCGCAACATGATGGCTGCGCAGCCAGAGATTCAGAAGCTTCAGAAGAAGTACAAGGGCAAGACTGACCGCGATTCACGCGAGAAGATGGCCAAAGAGCAGATGGAGCTTTATAAGCGCACTGGCTCTAACCCATTGAGCTCATGCTTGCCGCTGCTGATTCAGATGCCTATTTTCTCTGGTTTGTTCTTTGTTTTGAACGATGCCCAGCACTCGACCACTACTGGCAAGGGTGGCGTTGGCCTACTAAACCTTGACCTGGCCCAGTCTTTCGCAGGCGCAGACCTGTTTGGTGCTCCTCTTAAAGACACCTTCCTTTCAAGCAACGAGCTTGAGGTCAAGTTGATTGCCGGAATCATGATCATCGTGATGACTCTGTCTCAGTTCATTACTCAGAAGCAGATCATGTCGAAGAACCAGAACCCAGACGTGATGAACTCTCAGTACATGCAGACTCAGAAGATCATGTTGATCCTGTTCCCTATCATCTTCATGATTTCCGGTATCTCGTTCCCACTCGGCGTTATGTTCTATTGGTTGGCGTCAAACTTCTGGACCATGGGTCAGCAGTACCTGGTTATTCGTAACATGCCAACCCCTGGTTCAATCGCGCACAAGGCTCGTGAAGAGCGCCTCGCTAAGAAAGGCAAGCTCAGCTTGCTAACCAAGAACGAGGTTGTTGAAGTAGTTGAAGAAGAAAAGCCTCGTCAGCGCACTCAGCCGGTAGGCAAAACCCGCGCTAAGAAGCCTGCAAACAAGAGCAAGAAGTAGGAATCATGACTGCAGAAGAACTAAAACCAGCTGAAGAGAACTCAGTAAAGGCTCTTGAAGAAGAGGGCGAGATTGCCGCTGACTACCTGGAAGAGCTGTTAGACATCTTTGACCTTGATGGCGACATCGAGATTGACGTTCGTCAGGGCCGCGCTTATCTAGAGGTAACCGCTAACGGAGACAGCAACCTGCGCTTGATTTCTGAGCCTGAGACCGTTGAAGCTCTCCAGGAGCTAACCCGCCTGGCTGTTCAGGTGAAAACCACTAGCTTTAGCCGTCTTATCTTGGATGTTGGCGGCTCGCGTCAGGCGCGTGTAGATGAGCTAACCCGCATCGTCAACAAGCTAATCGCCAAGGTGAAAGACACCGGCGAGACTGTGCCGATGAAGCCTATGTCTTCATACGAGCGCAAGATCGTTCACGACATCATCTCTGAGGCTGGCCTAGTGTCAGAATCTGAGGGCGAAGGTCGCGACCGTCACATTGTGATCAAGCCAGCACAGTAATTTCTAGGAATGTTTCACGTGAAACATTCCGGTTTATTCACAAAGGGTCGGGTATCCCCCGGCCCTTTGTTTTTCTTAGGAAAATAGAACTATGAGCGATTCTCAAGATTTTTCACCTGAAGTCGAGCCAGCCGCGGCAGCCAAAATATTTGGCGCCGGAATCGACAAGGCGCGTGGTTATGCCGCAGCTCTGGTCCGCGACGGCGACGAGCTTGGATTGCTCGGTCCTCGAGAAATGCCCAAGCTGTGGACTCGCCATATCTTGAATTCGGCCGTAGTCGCCGAGTTGGTGCCACCCGGTGCGAGTGTTGCCGATGTGGGTTCTGGTGCTGGTTTGCCAGGTATTCCTATGGCAATTGCCCAGCCGCAGGCCAGTTTTGTCCTAATCGAACCAATGGAGCGACGCTCAAATTGGCTATCACAGCAGGTTGCTGAGCTAGGGCTCGACAATGTGCGTGTGGTGCGTGCCCGTGCCGAAGAAGTTGGCGAGGTTTTTGACATTGTGACTGCCCGAGCAGTATCCGCTCTGCCTAAATTGCTTCGAATGACGGTTCCTCTAACCCGTCACGGGGGCGAAATCATTGCACTAAAGGGCTCTAAGGCCGCAGAAGAAATTGAAGACTCGCGTGGTCTGATGAAGAAATTGAAGATCGCCGGTATTGAAATTGTTCTCACTGGCGCACAGCAACTAGAAGAACCGACCCGAGTCGTTCGAACTACGCTAGTCTGATTTTTTACAGTCTTTTGGAGAATCTTTGAGTAATTCATCGCAAGCCAGCCAGCCAGCAGAGCACACGGCAGTAACCGCCGCCACTGTTGTTGCCGGTTTGGGCTACCCATCAGATCGAAAAGAAACCAGCCCAGAGCCAACTGGCTGGCTCAATGTTTCACGTGAAACATCTGAAATCTCTGCTTCGGGGGCATCCAAGTAATGAGTTTTGCTGACAACACTCCCCTCGCCAGAGAACTGGCTGATACCACTCGCCGCCTTCAGGTCTTGGCTAAACAGCAACCGCCTAAGCCAAACCGCACTCGCGTTATCTCGGTTTCTAACCAAAAGGGTGGCGTTGGCAAAACCACAAGCACTGTAAACCTTGCCGCAGCTTTGGCAAGTAAAGGGTTAAAGGTTCTAGTTATTGACCTTGACCCACAGGGTAACGCCTCTACGGCACTGAATATTCCACACGCCAAGGGCACCAAGGGCATTTATGACGTGATCATTGATGGCGCTAGCTTTGCAGAGGTTGTGCAGCAGAGCCCTGAAAACCCAAATTTGACCTGCATTCCGGCAACCATTGACCTTGCTGGTGCCGAAATATTGATTGTCACCGAGGTAGACCGCCCAAACTGGCACTTATTGCTCAAGAACGCCCTGGATGCCTACATCTCCCCAGACTCAGGACACCAAGCGCCGGACTACATCTTTATTGACTGCCCGCCAAGCTTAGGCCTGCTCACTGTCAACGCATTTGTAGCCGCGACCGAGGTGCTTCTTCCGATTCAATGTGAATACTATGCACTTGAGGGCCTGTCACAGCTGATGGAGAACATCGAGCGCATTCAAAACGCTTGGAACCCGCAGTTGGTTCTCTCAACGATTCTTTTGACCATGTATGACTCACGCACTCGCCTGGCATCACAGGTAGTTGAAGATGTTCGCACCTATTTTCCGGCTCAAACTCTCGATTCAGTTATTCCGCGCAATGTTCGAGTTTCAGAGGCCCCTAGCTTTGGTCGCACTGTGATCACTCACGATCCGTCTTCACCGGGCGCAATCTCATACTTAGAAGCAGCAATCGAAATCGCATACAAGGGAGCACAAAATGGCAGATAAGAAAGTTGGCCTTGGCCGCGGAATTGGTGCCTTGATTCCGAGCGCATCACCGGCAACGGATCGCCCAATTGATGTTTTCTTTGGCGCAAACTCTGGATCAACCACCCCAGAGGCCAGTAATGGCGCGGATTCTGGCCTTGTTGCTGTTCCTGGAGCCAGCTTCGGACACCTCGCACTGAACTCGATTATTCCTAACCCTCAACAGCCACGTGCGGTTTTCGAACCAGATGCGTTCGCTGAGCTGGTTCACTCTGTTCGTGAATTTGGTGTGCTGCAGCCGATTGTGGTACGCCCGCTTGGCGAGCAAGATGGCAAGCCTACTTATGAATTGATCATGGGTGAACGTCGCCTTCGTGCTTCAAAAGAGGCCGGCAAGACCCACATCCCAGCGGTAATTCGTGAAACCGCTGACGACAATATGTTGCGAGACGCGTTGCTCGAGAACATTCACCGCGCAAACTTGAACGCACTTGAAGAGGCCAGCGCTTATCAGCAACTATTGAGTGATTTTGGCATCACCCAAGATCAGCTTGCTGAAAAGATCGGTCGCTCACGCCCACAGATCACCAACACCATTCGTTTGCTCAAACTGCCAGTTGCAGTTCAGCAAAAAGTTGCAGCAGGCGTGCTCAGCGCGGGTCACGCTCGCGCTATTTTGAGCGTGGTTGACGCAAACCGCATGGAGTATTTTGCTAATAAGGTAATCAACGAGGGCCTCTCGGTTCGCTCGCTTGAAGAACTGGTAGCTCTCGACAAGCCCGCTACCCCAAAGCCAGGTAAGGCCTCGATTACTCCAGGTGGTCGTCAAGACACTTTGAAAGACTTGGCTGTTCGCGTTGGTGATCGACTAGACACCAAAGTCAGCATTGTTTTGGGCAAAAAGAAGGGCCAATTGGTCATCGATTTTGCAACCGTGGGCGATTTGAACCGCATTTTGCGCGAATTGGGCATCGAAACCAACCACTAAACCCGCTGGTTTCACCGCAAAATGGCTCCTGTGGAGCCTAAAACGAGGTTATCCGCGGTTATTTCTGGCCGCTTCGGCGAGTGAGTAATAAACCTCGCCCAAAGAGTTGCCCGAAGCCACGATCGCCTGAGGCAAAAGTGAAGTGTCGGTTAGCCCCGGAAGCACATTCGCCTCAAGGAACCAGGCCACACCCTGCCCATCGATAATCATGTCAATTCGTGAAATGTGGCGAAGGCCAAGTTCTTCATGCGCCGCAATTGCCATTGCTGAAGCTTTTTCAGCCGCAACGCCATCTAGGCGAGCTGGCACGTAGTAGTTTGTTTCACCAGCGGTATAGCGCTCGTCATAACCAAAGTGCCCAGCAACCGGTTCAATTTCTACGGCAGGCAATGCAATTGGCCCGGCGCCAAGGTCAATTACGCTAACCGCCAGCTCGGTACCTTCGATAAATTTCTCAATCAAGGCCACATCGCAATAGACGTAGGCGTCAATCATGGCCCGGTTTAGCTCAGATTGCTCATGCACGATAGTGACTCCCTGTGCTGAACCACTTCTGGCTGGCTTGACCACTACCGGCAGAGCAATCGAACTGGTTACTGCCTTTAGTACCGACTCAGCGTCTAGTTCGCGAAAGGTTTCTTTCGGAAGGGTGATTGATGGAGGAGTAAGAATGCCGGCTCTAGCCACCAAAACCTTGGCAATTGATTTATCCCAGGCTAGACGAGCTGCAGAAGCGGTTGCGCCGACAAATGGCACACCGGTAAGGCTAAGAACATCGCGAAGTGCGCCGTCTTCGCCGCTGGCACCGTGCAAACAAGGCCAAATTACGTCTGGCTTGTCTTTAAGAATGTTGTTGAGCAGGTTTGAGTCTGGCTCGCGAATTACAACACTCGCGCCAAAATCAGTGAGTGCGTCAGCTACGCGGCGACCAGACTTCAATGAGATATCTCGCTCATGGGAAATTCCTCCAGCGAGTACCTGAATCTTCAGTTTGGCTGAGGCTTTGCCCTTGGGGATCATTTTTAGCTTCCTTTTTTAGAAAAGGTTTCTAATAGTTCGGTCTGGAGGTTGATGACATTTGCAAGTCGCTTGATTCCAACGTTGATGTTCTCTGGCGTTGGGTATGAGTAACAAATTCGAAGCTTATTCTGGCCAGTGCCATCACCATAAAAGGCGGTGCCAGGGGTGTATGCCACAAGTTCTTTGACGGCAAGCGGCAACATGGCCTTAGAGTCAATGCCCTCTGGAAGTGTCACCCACAGGTAGAAACCACCATCTGGGCGAGTTGTCTCAAGTTTCGGAAGGTATTCCTGCATTGCAGACAGCGCGGCATCGCGACGCTCACGGTAAACACCACGGAACGTGTCGATCTGACCCTGCCAGTCAGCGGTCGATAGGTATTCGCTGATCATCATCTGGCCGAATGAAGTCGGGCACAAAATGGCTGATTCATTGGCCAAAACAAGCTTGTCGCGGATAGCCGGCGGTGCCAACACGTAACCAACACGGAAACCAGGCACCAGAATCTTAGAGAATGAGCCCAGGTAGATAACACCCTCTTCATCCATGGAACGAAGGGCGTCAGGCACCGGCTTATCAAAGTACAAAAGCCCGTATGGGTTGTCTTCGAGCACCAAAATGTGCTCGCGACGGCAAATTTCAAGAATTTGAGGGCGTCGTTCGGCAGAAAGCGTCACACCAGAAGGGTTCGCAAAGTTTGTGACCAAATAAAGGAACTTGATCTTGCGGCCCTGCGCCTTCATTCGGTCGATTGCCTCCGACAATGCCTCAGGTGAAATACCAGCATCATCGGTGTACACGTGCTCAACGTGTGCTTCGTAGTGGTTGAAAATACCCAAAGCACCCACGTATGAAGGGCCTTCGGCAAGAACCACGTCACCAAGGTCAAGGAAAAGACCAGAAAGGAGGTCAAGACCGTGCTGAGAGCCAGTGGTGATTACGATGTCTTCAATTGAACTGGTAATTCCCTCAAGAGCCATCAGGTCGCGAATCTGGTCACGTAGAACAGGGTCACCCTGCCCGCTGCCATACTGCATGGCAAGAGCACCACGCTTTGACATCATGCCCTCGTAGGTCTGCTGAAGCAGTTCTTGTGGCAGAGCCGAAACGAAAGGCATTCCACCGGCAAGTGACACTACCTCGGGGCGAGAAACCACCGAGAACAGGGCCCGAACTTCAGAAACGGCTAGGGTTTGCGCGCGGTCAGCGTAGGCGTCCAACCAATGATCGAGGTTGTTTCCTTGCTGCTCGCTATCGTTCATTCGATAAGTCTAGTAAAAACAGGCCTTAACCCAAGAATTCAGCAAGGTCGTTGACCAAGATCTGCTTTGGCTTTGCGCCCACCATAGCCTTGACCAACTGGCCACCCTTGAACACCTGAAGCGCTGGGATGCCGGTAACGCCGTACTGCTGAGCCAAGCCAGGCTCGTTGTCAACGTTGACCTTTACGATCTCAATCTTGTCTGCGTATTCACCAGCAATCTGGTCAAGAATCGGTGAAACCTGACGGCAAGGGCCACACCATTCAGCCCAGAAGTCAACTAGAACTGGCTTTGGGTTCGAGAGAACATCAGCCTGAAAGCTTGCGGTGGTTACGTCTTTTGCCATTTTTGTTGCCCCTTTTTCTAAATTTCTTGTTATTCGACTTTAATAACAGAGTTTCACGTGAAACTTCTGCAAAAACTAGTGGTTAGCCAGGTAGTGCTCTGCATCCAAGGCAGCTACGCAACCAGAGCCAGCAGCGGTAATCGCCTGACGGTAGGTCGGGTCGATTACGTCACCACAGGCAAAAACGCCAGGCAGGCTGGTCTTTGAGCTGCGACCCTCAACCTGGATGAATTTCTCAGCGGTTAGTTCAATTTGGTTTTCAACCAACCAAACGCGTGGGTCGTTACCAACAGCGATGAACAGGCCATCCAAGGCCAACTCTGAAGTGCTGCCGTCAACGGTGTTGCGCAGAGTCACTGACTCTAGCTTTGCGTCACCGTGAAGCTCGGCGATTTCACTGTTGTAGATGACTTCGATCTTTGGGTTAGCCAAAGCGCGGTCTTGCATGATCTTTGAAGCCTTGAAGGTGTCGCGACGGTGAATTAGGTGCACCTTAGATGCGAAACGAGTCAAGAAGCTGGCTTCCTCCATCGCGGAGTCACCGCCACCAACAACTGCAATGGTCTTTTCACGGAAGAAGAAGCCATCGCAGGTCGCACACCATGAAACACCGTGACCGCTGAGTTCTTTTTCGCGAGGCAAACCAAGCTCGCGATAAGCAGCTCCGGTAGCCAAAATCACGGTCTTGGCCTCGAAAGTCTCGCCACCACCGGTCTTAACGATCTTTACGTCGCCCTTGAGGTCTACCTCGACAACGTCATCCAAGAGAATTTCGGTACCAAAACGCTCAGCCTGAGCCTGAAAATTAGCCATAAGCTCTGGGCCCTGAAGACCTTCAGGAAATCCAGGAAAGTTCTCAACCTCGGTGGTCTTCATTAGCTCGCCACCGGCTTCAACCGAGCTGGCAATTAGTAGCGGCTTGAGGCCTGCACGAGCAGTGTAGATACCAGCGGTGTAACCAGCCGGGCCGGAACCAATAATGATGACGTCGCGCAAAATATTCTCCTCGAGCACTCGCTCGTAATAAAACGATGAATTCGCTTTAGATAGCCAATATTAGCGGCGCAAAATTCCCTTGATGCCAGCAAAGACCGTGTCTATTTCACGAACTTTGAGCAAACGCAAAACCATTACATAAACACCGAGCATGATGGTGCCGATGATGATCATTGAAACAAGTGAAGACATCACAGAATCGAGCACGAACGAACCAGCTGAGATGCCACCTAGAACCTGAATGGTTGAGAAACCCGCAACCATAGAGACCGCAGCGGCGCTGATGAATTGAACCCCGGCTACGGCAATTTTGTGTTCACCCAGCGGCCCGATTTGCCGAGTAAGCAACTTGAAGGCGATTACCGACTGAATAACCAGCGTGAAGCTGGTCAAGGCGCCAAGAGCCATGACGATTGAGTCAGCCGGAACAATGACAGCCATGGTTAGTGAGCCCGCGACGTGAATCAAGATTTGAATCGAAGTGAATAGAAACGGTGTGCGGGTGTCTTCAAGAGCGTAAAAAGCGCGCTGCATCATGAAGACAAAGCTGAATGGCACGAGCCCAAACATCAAGGCAATCAAAACGTTGCCAAGGGCGATTGTTGCCAAAAACTCGCCCACGAAGATGCGCGAAACCGGGTACGCCATCACGATTAGCGCTACGGTTGCAAAAACCGAAATCACGGCAATCGAACGAAGTCCAGCTGCCAAATCAGCCTTTAAAAGGTGCATTTTGCCATCTTGAACGTGAGTCGACATTTTTGTGAAATAGGCGGTTGCTATCGAAACAGTGGCAACCGAGTGAGGCAGCATGAAGATGAGCCAAGCAATCGCTGCCGCGGCTACACCGGCAACGGCCGGGTTGGTAGCGCGGGCTTCGACTGCACCCGAGGCCACAATGGTTTGCACCAAACCACCGAGTTGCGTGATCAAAACCATGCCAAATGACCAAGTAGCGGCCTTAAGAGCAGGACGAAGCCCAAAGCCCCTCCACTTGAAGTTGAAATTCAGTTTCAACCCAATGTGGCGCCAGGCGAATAACAAAATTAGGGCTTGAGCGGCCACACCCGCGGTAGCAGTGCCAGCTAGAAGGGCGATTTGCGAGGCATCCCAGTTTGAAACAGCGCGAGAACCGGTCGGGTCAGCGCCAAAAATCAAAACGAAGGCAGCCAAGCCCAGAAGCGAAACCAGGTTGTTCAACACCGGCGCCCAGGTGTACGGGCCAAATGCGCTTCGAGCGTTCAATACCTCGCCCAAGATGGCATAAAGCCCGTAGAAAAACAGCTGAGGCAAGCACCAGTAGGCAAATGCTGTTGCTAGGGCCAGCTGATCGGCCGACCAGCCCTTGGTATAGAGCGAGACCAAAAGCGGTGCGGCAATGGTTGCTGCCAGCGTGACCACGAAAAACACCGTGATGATCAGTGTCAAAAGGCGATCAATGTAGCCTTTGCCGCCATCCTGGTTAGATCTGGCCTTGACGATCTGAGGAACCAGAACGGCATTTAGCAAACCGCCAACAATGATGGCGTAGACGTTGTTTGGCAGCTGATTGGCAACACCAAAAGCATCAGCGGCATCGGTGGTTACGCCAATGGCCAATGCCAAAATAACTGCCCGGGCAAAGCCGAGCACTCTAGAAATGACCGTGCCACCGGCCATCAACATCGATGATCTTGCGACGCTCAAACTGAAGCCTCGGCGAGAGTTCGACGGTTTTTGCGCAAGGTTCTAATCACGCCGAATGTGCCGAGCGTTAGTACCGCAGCACCAAAACCAAGCAGCATGACAAATTCAATGTCGGCATTAACCTGCATCTCAAGACCAACCGATTCGCCGATCTTGATTCCAGAAAAAGTGGTTAGCCAAACCTCAAGCGCGACCTCACCGTTAGCAATCGCCTGAACCGGCACCTGCGCATTCACGGTTGTGAAAGCTGGCACGACAATTTCAACTGCTTTAGGCAAGCTAACTCGGTTGTTATTAGCTCGGATGTGAACGTGCACGCGCAACTCGGTGTCGTAGTTGTTTTGAATACGCACCGGAATCTTTGATTCACGTGAAACCAGGTTGATGCTCGAACCGCGAACTACAAAAATGCCTTTTGGAGTTTGCCATTGGCCATCGACAATCTCGCTGCTTGGAGAAACAGCAACGACAGACTTGCTTGGCAAGGCACTTGCCGGCGATGAACCAACAATGGCAATTCCAGCGGCCAAAATCATTGCCGAGCCGGCAGCGAGCAGACGACGCACTACTTGTGTCTCGCAATCCACTCTTGAACACCGCGGGCAATTCGACGCTCGTTATCGTGAGCGAGGGATTTTTGTAAACCCTCGACCTCGAACCACTGAACATCCACGGCCTCGTGCTGAGGGTCATTCTCAACGGTCAAGAAACCACCAATTTGGCGCATTAGAAAGTGGTGAACGGTCTTGGTGATCAGCTTGCTTCCGGCTGAAAACTCATAAGTTATTTCGCCGAGTGGCTCGATAATCTCAACTTCAAGGCCGGTTTCTTCGGCAATTTCACGGATAGCCGCTTGTTCGAGACTCTCGTCACCCTCGGGATGCCCCTTTGGAACACACCAATCAATACGGCCGCCGCGGCTGGTTCGGCCAATCAATGCAACACACTCAGAGCCGTCGGCCGAAAGAACGAACCCTCCGGCAGATGTCTCGTTGACGCGCGTCAAGCGTCGACCACGGTTGGCGGCGGCGCTGGTTGCATTCATAAAGCAAGCCTAAACCTTCGCGCTCAAGGCAGGGAGTTAGAAAACCCTGTGGCACGATTGAAGGCATGCGCACTGTGGCAGAAGCTTTGGCAAATCTTGAACGGACAACCGATAGTCCGCTATTTGTCACACTCGGTCGCATTTTTACTGAAGCCGGCCATGAGATTTCGCTGGTCGGTGGCCCAGTTCGCGATGCCTTCCTCGGTCGCAAATCACCAGACCTAGATTTCACCACTTCGGCTACCCCGGATGAAACCCTCGCGATTCTCAAGCCTCACGTCGACGCCCACTGGGATATCGGTCGTGCCTTCGGCACCATCGGCGCACGCATGGGCGATGAAACCATCGAAATCACCACTTATCGAGCCGATAAGTATGACCACGACTCACGCAAACCAGAGGTAGCCTTTGGCAAGAGCCTCGAAGACGATCTGTTTAGACGAGACTTCACGGTGAACTCGATGGCACTTCGTCTTCCTGACAAGGTTTTCGTTGACCCGTTCAAAGGTTTGCAAGATCTGCTCGACGGCATTCTTCGCACCCCGGGTAAGCCCGAAGACTCATTCAGCGACGACCCACTGCGCATGATGCGCGGCGCGAGGTTTGCATCCCAGTTGGGCTTTGAGATTGAACCGGCAACTTTCGAAGCCATGCAGGCGATGGCTGACCGCATTGAAATTATTTCGGCTGAACGAGTGCAGGTTGAACTGACCAAGTTGATTTTGGGTGCCAACCCTCGCGCCGGCCTGACGGCTTTGGTTGACAGTGGTTTGGCTGCCCTGGTTCTGCCTGAACTGCCAGCGCTAAAGCTTGAAACTGATGAGCATCACCACCACAAAGATGTTTATGAGCACACGCTCACCGTGGTCGAGCAAGCAATCGACTATGAAAAGGATTACAACCTCGAGGCTGATTTCATCTTGCGATTTGCTGCACTGATGCACGACTGCGGCAAGCCGGCAACCAGACGCCTCGAGCCGGGCGGCGCTGTGTCGTTTTATCACCACGACATGGTTGGTGCCAAGATTGCAACCCGTCGCATGAAGGCGTTGCGTTTCGACAACGACAGCATCAAGGCCGTATCAAGGCTGATCGAACTACACCTTAGATTTTTTGGTTACAGCGACCAAGCCTGGAGTGATTCGGCAATTCGTCGTTATGTTCGCGATGCGGGTGACCAACTTTTGCGCCTGCACGCCCTAACCCGAGCCGACGTCACCACTCGCAACAAACGCAAGGCCGATCGCCTGGCCCACGCCTATGACGATCTCGAACAGCGAATTGCCAAAATTCAAGAAGAAGAAGAGCTGAATGCCCTTCGACCTGACCTGTCTGGCGAAGACATCATGCGCATCCTGGGTTTGAAACCATCCAAGGATGTCGGCGAAGCATATAAATTCATGATGGAACTGCGCTTGGATAATGGGCCGCTTGAGCCAGAAGAAGCCGAAAAACGCTTGCTTGAGTGGTGGCAAAGCCGCTAGGCTAGAGAGGTTGTCTATTGGGCCATGTCCCATGTTTTCGACAACGTCTATGCAAGACCCTCCTGTCACGGAAAGTCCGTGGCCGCTCTAGTCCAAAGGAGGTGGGTTAGTTATGCATAAGTATGAGCTCATGGTGATCCTCGACCCTACGATCGAAGAACGCACCGTTGCTCCATCCCTAGACAAGTTCCTCAACGTAATCCGCAATGCTTCAGGCACTGTAGACAACGTTGACATCTGGGGCCGTCGCCGTTTGGCTTACGAAATCGCAAAGCACTCAGAAGGCATTTACGCAGTTGTTAACATGACTGCTACTTCAGCCGCTGTTGTTGAGCTTGACCGTCAGCTAAAGCTTTCTGAAGCTGTGCTTCGCACCAAGGTGCTACGCGCAGACGAGGCAGTTGTAAACATCAAGCCTGTAGAGGTTCCTGAAGTTTCTGCTGAAGAAGCTGCCGCTGAGAAGCCTGCTAAGAAGGCTCCTGCAGCAAAGACCGCAACCAAGAAGGCTGAGTAAAGTCTCATGGCTGGGGAAGTCAACGTCACAATCGTTGGAAATCTAGGTAACGACCCTGAACTTCGCTACACACAGGGTGGAATCGCAGTTGTTTCACTAAACGTGGGTTCAACTCCACGCACTTACAACCGCCAGACCAGCACATGGGATGACGGCGAAACCGTTTGGGTTCGCTGCACCGCTTGGCGCGAGGTAGCTGAGAACATCGCTCAGTCACTCACCAAGGGAACCCGTGTTGTTGTTACCGGTCGCCTAAAGCCAGCTTCTGCCTACCAGGCAGCAAACGGCGAGGCACGCGCATCACTTGAACTTGAGATCGAAGAGGTCGGCCCGTCATTGCGTAACGCAACTGCATCGGTCACTCGTCGTGCTCGCGAAGGTGGCGCTCCAGCAGCTGTAGCCGGTGACCCATGGGGTGACGCACCTGCCGCATCAAAGGCTTCAAAGCCTGCTGATGACGCATGGGCAAACCCAGGCACCGCCTCAACTGGCGACGACACCCCGTTCTAAAAGACTTTAGAGAAAAATTTAGGAGAAATCATGGCTGCAAAGAGCGATCCTCGCAACAGTAAGAAGCCAAAGCGCAACTCAAAGAACCTTAAAGATGTACCTGCAAAGGCAATCAAGGTTGGCGTTATTGACTACAAGGATGTTGCAACCCTACGTAAGTTCGTATCAGACCGCGGCAAGATCCGCGCTCGTCGTATCACCGGTGTTTCTGTTCAGGAACAGCGCCTAATTGCCCGTGCCGTAAAGAACGCTCGCGAAATGGCTCTTATGCCTTACGCCGGTGCTGGCCGCTAAGGAGAAATCAAATGTCAAAGCTAATTCTGACCAATGAGGTCTCAGGTCTAGGTTCTGCAGGCGACGTTGTAGAGGTTAAGAACGGCTACGCCCGTAACTACCTTCTTCCACGCGGTTTCGCAGTTCTATGGACCAAGGGTGGCGAGAAGCAGGTTGAGTCAATCAAGGCTGCTCGCGACGCACGCGCAATTGCAACTGTTGAAGAAGCACAGTCACTAAAGGCTGCTCTTGAGGCCAAGGCTGTTCGCCTGGTTGTCAAGGCTGGCGTTGGTGGCCGTCTATTCGGTTCTGTCAAGGTTTCTGATGTCGTAGCTGCTGTTTCAGCTGCCGGCCTAGGTGAACTAGACAAGCGCAAGGTTGCATTCGTTGCTCCGATCCGCAACGCAGGTGAGCACCTAGCTACCGTTCGTCTACACGGCGACGTGGTAGCTACCATCACCCTTCAGGTTGTTGGCAAGAAGTAACTTCTAGCTATCAAAGAGGGTCGCCTTCGGGCGGCCCTTTTTTTGTTCCTGCCCCTTTGGGTTTGTGGTCAAAATAGAATGTTCGCGACACGCCATAAAACACGCCACAGCCTGTGGATAAACGGTGGATAACTCTCCAACACTGGCGTGTCTAGCAGGTTTACCTGCGGTTATCCCCAACCCTAAGGTTATGGTTTAGGGTTTAACCAGAATAGTTATCCACACGCAAGAATCCCTTTGTTTCATTTGGTTTCGAGGGTATTTCCACATATTATGCACAGGGTTATCAACACTTTGCCCAAAGTTATTAGGGCGTGGCGAGGTAGTTATCCACAAAACTGTTCACAACCCAGTTTTTAGATTCGCTGTCGGTAGGCGATGCTAGACAGGTATAGGTCTGAAAAAGGCCAGCAATTAGGAGTATTTAATGACACTTTTGTCACCGCCACCGGTTGATCCGAGTCGTGGCAATGAGCGCATGTTGCCAAACGACATGTTGGCAGAACAGAGTGCACTGGGCGGCATGCTGCTTTCAGGCGAAGCTGTTGCCGAGGTTCAAGAAGTTGTCAACGGCCAAGACTTCTATGCCCCAAAGCACGAGGTAATCTTCTCGGCAATTTTGGCTTTGTTTGCCAAGGGCGAGCCAACCGACGTAATTACAGTCACTGACGAACTCACAAAATCAGGCAACCTGGTCAAAGCTGGCGGCGCCGACTATCTACACACCCTTACTTCAATCGTTCCAACCGCTGCGAACGCTGGTTTCTATGCACAGATTGTTGCCGAGAAGGCGACTCTTCGCCGACTGGTAGAAGTTGGTACCAAAATCGCACAATCGGGTTATGCCAACGAGGGTGAAGTAATCGACCTCGTAAACCAGGCCCAGTCAGATGTTTATGCAGTAACCCGTGGTGCCACCAAAGAAGACATCGTTGACCTGAACACCTCGATCGAAGCTGCCATCCATGAAATTGAGCAAGCTCAAAGCCGTGGTGGCGACATGGTTGGTGTGCCTACCGGTTTTGCCGAACTTGATGAAATGACCCACGGTCTTCACGGAGGTCAGCTAATTATTCTGGCTGCCCGCCCTGCAGTTGGTAAATCAACCCTGGCTCTCGACTTTGCCCGCAATGCAGCAGTTCGCCACAACCGAGCGACGGTCTTTTTCTCGCTCGAAATGGGCCGAGCCGAAATCGCAATGCGCATGCTCTCGGCTGAATCACAAATTCCGCTTCAGAACATGCGAAAAGGCTCAATTGCCGACAGCGACTGGACTCGCCTTGCTGCCGTTCGCGGCCAGATCAACGATGCTCCTTTGTACATCGATGACAGCCCAAACATGACACTGGTCGAAATTCGCGCAAAATGTCGCCGTTTAACTCAGCGAGTGCCATTGAAGATGATTGTCATCGACTACATCCAGCTGATGACCTCGGGAAAAAAGGTTGAGTCACGTCAGCAAGAGGTTTCTGAGTTCTCACGCGCGCTAAAGCTTTTGGCAAAAGAACTGAATGTGCCAGTAATTGCGATTTCACAGCTAAACCGAAATTCAGAGCAAACCAAAGACAAAAAGCCAGAAATCTCACAATTGCGTGAGTCTGGCTCACTTGAGCAAGATGCCGACGTGGTTATTTTGCTTCACCGTGAAGCTATTGGCGAGCGTGAACATCCGCGCGCAGGTGAGGCTGACCTCATTCTTGCCAAGCAAAGAAACGGTCCTACCGGCACCATCGTGGTTGCCTTCCAGGGTCAGTATTCACGCTTCATGGATATGAAAAACTAGGTTTATGCGAATCGTTAGGGCCATACAGTCTGCTTCGGCCTTGGCCGGCGCCATCTTCATCACCTTCAACCAACCGAACCGTGAGATTACTGGAACCGATTGGATCGGCCTGATTTCACTAATCATCGTGGGCTTTGGTTGGTTGGCAGCTAACATCGTGGCTTTTTTCACCTCCAACAACAAGAAGCAATCTTGGTGGTTGCTGGTTATTGCTGCTGGCCTAGCACTAGTGGTTTTGATTGCTATTCAGAATCTCGATGCCAAATATCAGGCCTTTGAACTTGCTGCTCATCTATTTGCAACTCTCGTGGTCTGCCAGAGTGTTGCCCTGCTGATCATTGAACGAAGCAATAAAGCCGAACGCAGAGAGAATCTAATTGCTGTAATTCTTGCTGCCGCACTTTCATTAGTTCTGATGTTTGGTTCAGGTCAAATCGACGAAGTTTCTATCCTGGGCTTTTTCAACACCTTTTTGATCTTCAGCGCAGTTCACTTGGGGATCTCAGCCGCAACTCCGAAGGCGTAGGCTTAACCCATGGCAAAAACCCCAAAGAAAATCGTTGAAGCGCGAAGCTTGCGCACTTATTTGACCCTCGCATTCGTTGCCGCAGCATTTGTCGGCGTTTTGGTCTGGGGCGGTGTTCGAAACATTGAGAGCACGCTGATTTGGGCCGGAATCACGTTCATTGTTTCGTTGGTAACCATCGCAACTTTGGCTCTTTCGGTTAAAGAAAACCCGGGCGACCCAAACGAGCCAAGACTCAAGTAATTTTTAGATCTCTCTGCAATAAGTCGAGCGAATTACAAAAAGGGCAGCCAATCGGCTGCCCTTTTTGATTACCCGAATGGGTGCAACTACTTTTGAATACGAGCTGCTAGTTCAGCCGCAACACCAACATAGGTGTGTGGGCGAAGGGTCAGCAGACGGTCCTTCGCGTCTTGGCCAATCTCAAGTTCGTTTACAAACGCGATCATGTCATCGCCGCTTAGGCGCTTACCGCGAGTCAGCTCTTTCAAAAGAGCATATGGGTCGCTGATGCTTGAGCGGCCGGCGGCAACTTCTGCGCGAATAACAGTCTGAATCGCTTCGCCGAGAATCTCCCAGTTGTCGCTTAGGTCAGCATCAAGTACCGCAGTCGAAAGATCGATTTCATTCAAACCTCGAGTGACGTTATCGATTGCCAAGAGCGAGTGGCCCAAACCAAGACCGATGTTTCGCTGTGAAGACGAGTCGGTCAAGTCACGCTGCAAACGCGAGGTAATCAAGGTTGAAGCCAAGCTGCCCAAGATTGCGTTAGAAAGCTCGAGGTTTGACTCTGCGTTCTCGAAGCGAATCGGGTTGATCTTGTGAGGCATGGTTGACGAACCAGTTGCGCCCGGAACCGGAATCTGCTTGAAGTAACCCATTGAAATGTAGGTCCAGATGTCGGTGCAGAGGTTGTGCAAAATTCCGTTAAATAGCGAGACCGCGGTGTAAAGCTCTGCCTGCCAGTCGTGCGATTCAATCTGAGTGGTTAGCGGGTTCCAGGTAAGACCCAGGCCGGTAACAAAAGCCTCAGACTCTGCTGGCCAGTTGACCGAAGGCGCTGCAACAACGTGAGCCGAGAAGGTTCCGGTGGCACCAGAGAACTTGCCAAGGTACTCGTTGGCCTCGATGCGCTTAATCTGGCGTTCAAGTCGGTGAACAAAAACCGCAAGTTCTTTGCCCATGGTCGAAGGTGTTGCTGGCTGACCGTGAGTGTGCGAAAGCATCGCGTTGTTGGCATACTGCGCCGAGAGCTCACGCAATTTTGCAATCAGTTTCTCTACACGCGGCAACCAAACATCCTTGACTGAATCGCGCACGGTGATTGCATAGCTGAGGTTGTTGATGTCTTCACTGGTGCAAGCAAAGTGAGTAAGTTCAAGCAGGTCGTTGCGACCAAGCTCAGAAAGCTTGCCACGGATAAAGTACTCAACCGCCTTGACGTCGTGCTTGGTGGTTGCCTCGGTCTCGGCCAAAGTTGCTACGTCGGCATCAGAGAAGTTGGTGACAATTGCACGAAGTGCGGCAGCCTCTTGCTCGCTGATGCTGGTTGAGGTGCCAAGCAGGTCGCGGTTAGCAAGGTGAATTAGCCATTCGATTTCGACGGCAATACGGGCACGGTTTAGACCGGCTTCTGACAGGTGAAAACCAAGGTCAGAAACTGCGGCACGGTAACGGCCATCTAGCGGGGAAAGGGGCTGAATTGAAAGATTACTCACCCCTCTATATTGCCGTAAGTTCTGCACAGATTAGGGGTTTCGGCAGTTATCCATGCCCACATTCGCAAACATCAATTCATGGATGAAATCGATCACAGTTTGCTTTTGGCCATGACTCAACTTCAGGCAGCAACACCAAACCCAACGCTTTGGGGCGGGTTGGCTTCGAGCAGTTTGGCCCAAGGCCTCGAAAAACTGGCAGGTGAATTACAAAACTTGCGAGAGCGGCTTGAATCTTGGGTGCTGTAGAAGGTGTCAGAACTCATTGTTTATGGCGGGCAGCCAACAATAATTGCCACTCGTCTTGAAATTGAACGTGTGCAATCGAGCATTGCCAGTGCTTTAGGCCTGCTCGAATCGCAACTGTTGCCGCTCGAGATTCTGAACCTCCCGCTAAAGCGGGCTGCCCTGGCAATAGAAATTCCACCGGTCGCCGAACGCCTCAGATTTTTGATCACCGCCTGCGAACATGCCGCAAGCGAATATTTCGGCGGCGAAATTCAGGTTGCCGCCGGAATCGAGAAAGTGGGTAGTGGCATCGCCGTGAATTCACCCTCACCGCTTATTGCCACCACAGTCTTGGCTGCCGGCGCTCTGTTTGGCCTCAGTGCAAACCCTCAGGTCGAGGCAATCAGTCAAGGCAGTCAGATTCTCGTTAGTTCACCGGCAAACTTAGAGACGATTCGCGCCAGACTAGAAAACACCGCAACCGATAAGTCAACTATTCGCATTGAAAGCTACGGGGAAAACAAATTTCTGGTCTACATCCCCGGCACCCAAAACTGGAGCCTGAAACCGGGGGAGAATCCGCTAGACCTGCGGTCGAATCTTTATGCAATGGCAGCGCCTGAACTAGCGGCAAGTGAACGCGCAGTGCGATCGGCGTTAGTTGCAGCCGGTGTTGGTGCCGGTGCAAAAGTAGTGCTGGTTGGTCATTCTCAAGGTGGAATTATTGCGGCCAACATTGCATCACGAAAACAACCATTCAAAGTTGCCGGCGTTTTAACCTTTGGCGCACCGGTTAGTCAGCAAGCGGCAAACCTTAGGGTGCCAACCCTCTCGATAGAACACACCAACGACTCGGTGCCAAAACTAGATTTAAAACCAAACCCAGACGCATCAAATTGGGTGACGGTTCAAAGTGAGGCGGTGATTGATCCCAAAAGTTCAGATTCGCCATTAGTGCAGGCTCACGAACTTAAGGGCTATCAAGAGATCACCGAGGCTGCCGACAAAAACCTCAACCCAGGGCTTCAGCGCCTGCGCGAAATAATTACAAGTTTTGCCAACGGCAAAGGGCGAGTTGAAACCTTTTTGCTTAGAGCAACTTGAGCATTTTGAAAATCCAGCGCCCAAAGAACGAGGTAATGCTCATGACAATCGCGCCGAGAATTGCCCATCCGAGTGAGTCAACGTTCAGGCCTTCGCTGGTGAAGCCATAAATGGTGAAGATCTCGCTGCCAATCAGGCTTGAGAGCCAGGCGACAAAAAGCAACATCGCGCCATTGATCAAGAATGAAATCAACCCAAAGGTCAAAATGTAAAGCGGTAGAGCCAAAACCTTAATTACCGGCGCAATTGTTGAGTTGACCAGGCTAAAAACCGCGCCAACTAGCAAGAATGACCCAATTACCTGCCAAAAATCAGTGCCGCCATACGGCTGAAGCTTGATTGCTGGGATGCACAAAGTTACCGCCCAGACACCTATCGCATTAATAACGGTTCCAACTAGAAAACGAATCATGACTCGATTGTGCCATCTAGCAAGTAAATTAGAGGGGATGAGTGCTCAAGATGCTTCGCGCGTTCCTATGGTGCAATTGCTTTCACCAGAGGGCCAATACAGCGTGCCTGCGGAATACGCAGAATATGGCAAATACATTGACCAGCTTGGCGAGGCAGACTTTCTAAAGTTCTATCGCGACATGGCTCGAATTCGCCGCTTTGACAACGAGGCCACCGCGCTTCAGCGTCAGGGGCAGCTGGGTCTCTGGATTCCCGCGATCGGCCAAGAAGCTGCTCAAATCGGTTCTGGTCACGGAGTTGGCCACAACGATCACATTTTTCCGAGCTACCGCGAACACGGTGTTGCTCTAACTCACGGCATCGACCTGATGTCGATTCTCAAGATGCTTCGCGGCGTAAACCACGGTGGCTGGAACCCTGACGAAACTCGATTCCACCTCTATGGCATCGTGCTCGGCACCCAGGTTCTGCACGCAACCGGTTATGCAATGGGCGTGAAATTTGACGGCAAGGTCGGTTCAGGCAACCACGACGAAGATCTCGCAGTAATTTCATATTTCGGCGATGGTGCAACTGCCGAGGGTGACATCTCAGAATCATTCCTATTTGCTGCCACCACTCAGGCACCAATTGTGTTCTTCTGCCAGAACAACCAATGGGCAATTTCGAGCCCGGTGAACAGCCAAACCACTGTTCCGCTTTATCAGCGCGGTTCTGGTTTTGGTGTTCCGGGCATCCGCATCGACGGCAACGACATCCTGGCTAGCTACGCGGTAACCAAGAAGCACATGGATGACGCTCGTAACGGAGCCGGCCCGTACATGATTGAAGCTTTGACCTATCGAATTGGTGCCCACACCAGCTCAGATGACCCGAGCAAGTATCGCGACCAGGCAGAAGTTGATTACTGGGCTGCCCGCGACCCACTTATTCGCTTCGAGAAATTCTTGCGTCGTCAAGGAATCGGTGACGATTTCTTCGCCGAGTGTGAGGCAGCGGGCGAGGCACTCTCAGCCGAAATTCGCGAGAAGACCTTTGCTCTTGGTGAACCACCAATCGAGAACATGTTTAAGCACGTTTATAGCGAGACTCACCCGCTAATCGAAGAGCAACTAGCTTGGCTAGAGGCCTATGAGGCATCATTTGGCGAAGGCGGTGCTCACTAATGGCTAACGTCGTAGAAATGTCGATTGCTAAGGCAATCAACGCGGGTATCCGCAAAGCAATGGCTGACAACCCGAAGGTTTTGGTTTTCGGTGAAGACGTTGCCCAACTGGGTGGTGTGTTCCGCGTGACCGAGGGCATCCTTGATGAATTTGGCCCGAACCGAATCTTCAACTCACCGATTGCAGAATCGGGCATCATCGGAACCGCAATCGGTCTAGCCATGCGCGGTTATTCACCGGTCGCCGAAATTCAGTTCGACGGATTCATTTTTCCGGCGTTCAACCAGATCACTTCACAGCTTGCCAAGATGCAGAACCGTTCAGAGGGTTACACCACCATGCCGGTGGTTATTCGTGTACCTTTCGGCGGCGGCATTGGTGCGGTTGAGCACCACAGCGAAAGCCCGGAGGCATATTTTGCTCACACCCCGGGTCTGCGAGTAATTTCACCTTCGAACCCAAACGATGCCTATTGGATGATTCAGCAGGCCATCAAGAGTTCTGACCCAGTTCTATTCTTTGAGCCAAAGCGTCGCTATTGGCAAAAAGGCCCAGTGAACTTGGATGAAGCTCCAGACGGAATGCACACCGCTCACGTGCTTCGCCAGGGGTCTCAAGTAACCATCGCCGCCTATGGGCCGATGGTTAGCGTTGCCCTTCAGGCTGCAGAAATTGCAGCCAGCGAGGGCACCAGCCTTGAGGTCATCGACATTCGTTCGATGTCGCCAATCGACTTTGCAACCATCCTTGAATCAGTAAAGAAGACTGGTCGTTTGGTCGTTGCTCACGAGGCAAGCACTTTCGTTTCTATCAGTTCTGAGATTGCCGCTCGCGTGGCCGAGTTAGCTTTCTATCACCTCGAGGCGCCGGTTATTCGCGTTGGTGGCTTCGATGTTCCCTACCCACCAGCAAAACTTGAAGAAAAGTTCTTGCCAGACGCCGACCGCATTCTTGAAGCAGTCGACCGCGTATTGGCCTACTAGGTTTCGGCAAAGGATCAACTCATGTCTCAAATCGCATTTTTTAACCTCCCAGATGTTGGTGAAGGCCTAACTGAGGCTGAAATCGTTTCTTGGAAGGTGAAGCCGGGTGACACAGTTGCTGTGAACCAGGTAATCGTCGAGATCGAGACTGCAAAGAGCTTGGTTGAACTGCCTTGCCCATTTGCTGGAGTTATTCAAGAACTTCACGGAGCCGAGGGCGACACCATCGAAGTCGGCAAGCCTCTGATTTCTGCCGTTGTAGCCGATGGCGCAGTAGGCGCGGTTAGCACCAACACCTCAGCGATTCCAGTGGTTGATCCGGTTGCCGAAGCTGCATCAGCGCACACCGCTGTTGCCGACAATGCGGCAGCTGTTGTTGAATCTCGTCAGCCAAACCTGGTTGGTTATGGTTCTTCAAACCACGCGGGTTCTCGTCGCCGTGGACCAGTGACCGCGCCGGCAGCAGCAGTTGCCGCAGCTAGCGCATCATTGCCTGTTGTAGCCAACCCAGCAACTTCACTCGTGAACGTTGTTTCGGTTACCGCTGAAGACAAGGTGATTGCCAAGCCGCCTATTCGCAAGCTAGCAAAAGACCTTGGCGTTGACCTGACTCGCGTCACCCCAACGGGCTTCGCTGGCGAAGTCACTCGCGAAGATGTTTTGGGCGGGGCCCAGCAGGCATCGGTATTCAGAAACCTTTCTACCCCTGAGGCACCAAGTGCACGCGAAGAGCGCATCCCAGTTAAGGGCGTTCGCAAAGCTATTGCAAACGCTATGGTTTCTTCAGCTTTCACCGCACCTCACGTGAGCATCTTTGTTGACGTTGACGCCACCCGCACCATGGAATATGTGAAGCGCCTCAAGGCCTCCACCGATTTTGCCGGCGTTAAGGTGACCCCACTTTTGATCATGGCTAAGGCAATGATTTGGGCTGTTCGCCGCAACCCGATGGTGAACTCAACCTGGACCGACGAAGAAATCATCGTTCACAACTTTGTGAACTTCGGAATCGCGGCAGCTACTCCGCGAGGCCTGATTGTTCCAAACATCAAGGACGCAGACAAGATGTCGATGCTTGAGTTGGCCAAGGCGATTGAAAACTTGGCTGCTGTTGCTCGCGAAGGCAAGACGACTCCGGCAGACATGAAAGACGGAACCATCACCATCACCAACATCGGTGTATTTGGTGTTGACACCGGAACCCCAATCTTGAACCCGGGCGAAGTAGGCATTGTTGCCCTTGGCTCGATTCGCCCTAAGCCTTGGGTGGTCAACAACGAGATTCAGGTTCGTCAGGTAACCACCATTGGTGCAACCTTCGACCACCGAGTCGTTGACGGTGACGTTGCATCGCGATTTGTGCAAGACGTAGCTTCGGTTATTGAAGAGCCAGCGCTGCTGCTCGACTAGTTGAAGCCGCTATCGCTATTGACTTTCATTATCAATAAGCCTTAGCCTTGAGCCATGAAGAAATTCGTGGCGATGATTGCCGCCCTGTTTATGAGCTTGGCCCTGGCCGGTTGCTCTGACAGCGCACCCAAAGCCTGGGTTGCTGGCACAGGTGAAATCAGAATTGTTGCCACCACAAACGTTTGGGCGAGCATTGCTGCCGAGGCACTTGGCCAAGACCTGGTCACCTCAAACGCCCTGATCTACAACATCAATCAAGACCCGCACTCGTTTGAAGCATCTGCTCGTGATCAACTGCTGATCAACCGAGCCGACATAGTGGTTATGAACGGCGGCGGTTATGACGACTTCATGACAACCTTGGTTGCCGCAGCTGAAAACAAACCCCAACTGGTCAACGCCTTTGAAACCGTTGGCACGCGAGAAGACGGCAACGAGCACATTTGGCTAGACATCGATCGAGTTCGCCAATTTGGCGCTGCATTGAATGCTGAGGTTGCCAAGTTGCACCCAGAGCTCGCAACCGCTCTGACCGAAAACCTAGCCAAGTTCAACAGCAGCATGGATGCCCTGGCGGCAACCGAAGCCGAACTAAAAGCGAAGCTCGCCGGCAAGAAAGTTATTCAGAGCGAACCGCTTATTTCGTACTTGCTCGAAGACATCGGCTTGATCGACGTCACACCAATCGAAGTCTCACGCGCGATCGAAGAAGAACGAGACATTCCACCCGCTGCAATCGCCGAGACAAAAGCTTTGCTTGAGCAAGGTGACATTTATGCATTCGCCCACAACAACGTCGGCGCGACCGCAATTGACAACCTTTATAACGAGAAGACTGCATCGTTGGGCTTCTATGAATTGCTGAGTCAAGACCCAGACACCTATGAAATTGGTGACAAAGATTACTTTGGCTACATCAACAGCTGTCTTATGACTTTGAAGTTGGGGTTATGAGATGAGCACAAAGCCGGTGTTGCAAATAAGCAACGCAACCTTTGAGGTGAATGGCTCTCAGGGCGAATCACGCACGTTGTGGAGCAACCTGAGTCTTGAGGTGCAACCACACGAATTCATCGCAGTGATTGGTTCCAACGGATCAGGCAAGACCTCGCTTCTCAAGGCAATTCTCGGCCAAGAACCAATTAGCTCCGGCACAATCAAAATCAACGCGAAGCCAATCCATCGCGGCAATGGCAAGGTTGGATACATTCCGCAGCACCGCGTAATTGACGGTGCCACTCCCCTTAGAGCCAGAGACCTAATTCGTTTTGGGCTTGACGGTCAGCGCTTTGGGTTCGGGCTGCCATCGGTGTTGAATCGAAAAAAAGTTGATCGAGTTCTGGCATCGGTCGATGCAGAGGCATTCGCCAAGAAAACCATCGGTCAGCTTTCTGGTGGTGAACTTCAGCGTCTTCGCGTGGGCCAGGCCGTAATCGGTGAGCCAGATTTGATTTTGGCCGACGAGCCACTGAGCGCCCTTGACCTGCACCAGCAAAAAACCATTGCCGACCTGCTCGACCGCGAGCGACGCGAGCACAATGCAGCGGTGCTTTTTGTAACTCACGATGTTAACCCGATTCTTGACTATGTCGACCGCGTGCTTTACCTCGCCAACGGCAAGTTCAAAATTGGCACCCCGGATGAAGTGCTGACCAGTGAAGTTTTAACCGAGCTTTATGGCACGCCGGTAGATGTGCTTCGAAACCAAGGACGAATTGTTGTTGTCGGCACGCACGAGCACGACCACCACCCAGATGAGGAGTGGAACTAATGGGCTCGATTTTCAACTTCAGCGACTATGACCAACTGATTCCGCTGATTACCAATTCACTCATCGCCGGCGGTCTGCTTGCTCTGGTTGGCGGGCTTATCGGAATTTTCGTAATGAATCGCGATATGTCTTTTGCAGTTCACGGAATTAGCGAACTTAGTTTTGCCGGCGCAGCATTTGCCCTTCTCGCCGGTTTCAACGTGGTTCTAGGTTCGGTGGTTGGCTCGATTTTGGCCGCCTTAGTTATTGGCGTTCTTGGCGCTAAGGCTAAAGAGCGCAATTCAATTGTTGCCGTGCTTATGCCAGCTGGCCTGGGCTTAGGAATTTTGGCACTGGCCCTATATGAAGGTCGCGCGGCGAATAAGTTCGGCCTACTTACCGGTCAAATTATTGCCGTGGATGATCCTCAGCTCGCCGGCCTAGCAACTATTTGCCTAATTGTTTTGGTGACCCTCGGAGTGGTCTGGCGACCACTGAGTTTTGCCAGCCTAGACCCTGAGGTTGCCGCAGCGCGAGGCGTGCCAACCCGCGCACTCTCGATTGTGTTTATGTTGATTCTCGGCCTAGCAGTTGCAGCCAGCGTTCAGGTTGTTGGTGCGCTACTGGTGCTCAGCCTGCTGGTGACTCCAGCCGCAGCCTCGCTGCGCGTGACTTCATCCCAGGTTTTGGCACCAATCTTGTCGGTGAGCTTTGCCTTGATTTCTGTTCTCGGTGGAATCTTGCTGGCTCTCGGCGCGGGTCTGCCGATCAGCCCCTACGTCACCACAATTTCGTTTTTGATTTATGTGATTTGCCGAGTTATTGAGCGGGTGAAGAGATGACCGAAAAACACACGGATGCAACCCCAGCCAAACGCAACACCTGGCAGAAAGATGCAGTACGTCATGCCTTGACCGAGGCAATCGGTTTCGTCAGCGCTCAGCAACTGCACCTGGTCTTGCGCAATCACGGATCAACCATCGGCCTGGCCACCGTTTATCGTGCACTATCTGATTTGGCTGAACAGGGCGAGGCCGACTCGTTGCAATCAAAAGAGGGCGAGGTGCTTTATCGCGCCTGCACCACCGAACATCACCATCACCTGATTTGTCGCAAGTGCGGATTGACCGTTGAAATCGAAGCCCACCGCGTTGAAAGTTGGGCCGATGAGGTTGCAAAAGAGCACGGATTCGCTAACCCAACCCACACAATTGACATCTTTGGGCTCTGTCAAAACTGCCAATAAAGCAAAATACGGCGTGTCAATCCTAGAAATTAAGTTGCAAGACTTGCTTAAGGACTAACCTCTCGCCTAAACTTGAGCAGTTGCCTAGTTAATGCAAGCGCAACCACAATTTTTGTACACAAGCCTCCGCCTTAAACGGCCAGCCCATTCCGGTGCTGTAGGGCTTGCCCTTGAAGGAGAAGAAATGGCAGCTTATTGCCAGGTCACCGAGAAAGCGCCGCAGTTTGGCCACAACGTCTCGCACGCCCAGAACAAGACCAAGCGTCGCTTCAACCCGAACATCCAGAAGAAGACTTACTTCGTTCCTTCATTGAAGCGCAACGTGACTCTTCAGCTGAGCGCACGTGGCATCAAGGTAATCGACGTACGTGGCATTGAGGCTGTTGTAGCCGAGATTCTTGCCCGCGGCGAGAAGATCTAAGGAGTTAGCTCATGGCTAAGAAGGACAAGGACATCCGTCCTATCATCAAGCTTCGTTCGACTGCAGGCACTGGTTACACCTACGTAACCAAGAAGAACCGTCGCAACGACCCAGACCGTATCGTTCTGAAG
>NZ_JAHEDV010000008.1 GCF_024641065.1 Rhodoluna sp. | reverse complement strand
CACGAAGTTTTCTGAATCTACCTGAGCAACGCTGGGAGCAATGCCTAAAAAGTAGAGGGCAGTTGGTGGGTTCAAAATTGTTGCGCCAGCGAAAAGCAAATAAGTTTTCGCTGGAGTGGCTCCGACCTTGGCTGCAGATACTTCTTCGGCCGATGCCTTTATCAATTTGAAATTGCGAATCAGAGTCGTGATTCCGAGTGCAAGCAAAATTGCGGCACCGACAAAACTAAGCAATTGGCCCCAGGTTGAAAAGAAACTAGAAACCGCGTGTCCGAGCAAGAAAACGAGTAGCGCATATGAAAAGTCAATGCTCGCCATTGCGCTGGCACCTGCAACTCCGTGACGCCAACCTTTTTCGAGAGTGGTATTTATCAACATGATTGCCATCGGGCCAACTGGAATCGCAAGTGCCAAGCCTGCGAAGAAACCAATTGTGAAAAGTTCGTTCATTAGAGTCGACCGCGATTCTTTGCGACCCAAAAATAAACGCTCTTTGCGATCAGTGAAATCGGCCAGATCGACATGAGGTGCCCGAGCACCCGCCAGAGAAAATTCGGCTGCATCTTCAAAATGAAAGCGACCGCCTTGGCGGCTGGCAGGGGAGCACCAACTCCGATGATCCAAATTGATTCAGCCAGCTCGGCCTCGGTGAGCCCCGACTCTTTGGCCTCTTTACTTGTCGACGGGATGGCCTTAGGAAAGGCCATGAAATGGCGCATTCCCCAGCTGAGGCATCGCCCGCAAAAGCCGCATTCACCGTCATAAATAAGTGTGGGCTTCAAAGCAGGCATATATTCAGGCTAGCAGCAGGCATCCGTGGCTTAAATGCCTTTTGTAACGGAAATGTAAAGAGATGTAAAAATCTCACTTTTCAGTTTGTTTACCTTTTGTTTTCGCCTAGTCTTGGCATTACCCAAGGCACTGCTGTCGAGCGCTCCTTGTTAGGGGTTCTAGAGCCCCGGGTAATTGACAGCGGTTCCGACTCAACAAGGAGAAACACAATATGAAAGCAACACGTATCGTTCGTGCGGTTGCCGGCGTTGCAGTTTCTGGTCTAACCATTGCAGGTCTTTCACTTGCAGCAGTTGCTCCAGCAAACTCAGCAGCTCGATCAACCGTCGTAATGATGGAGACCTCAGCGATGACTTCGTTGAACTCAGGTACTCCTGACACCAACTTGGTTACCAACAGCGATGTTGGCTACCTAACCGGCATGGGATTCATTTACTACGACAACAAGCCAAACTTGCTTCGCAACACCAAGTTCGGTCACTTTGAAGTAGTTAAGAAGACCCCTACTGACTTCCAGGTTAAATACACCGTCAACAAGGGCCAGATTTGGTCAGACGGAACTCCAGTTACTGCAGTTGACCTTCTACTTAGCCACGTTCTTTCAAGCGGCAAGTACTCAATCGCTGCTGGCCTAGGCGACCCAAGCGGTGGCAAGCCTGCATTCGACAGCGTTGGCTACGGTGGCTCATACGACGGTCACGTTGTTGGCAATCCAGTGCTTAGCTCAGACAACATGTCACTAACCATCAAGTACGACTCATTCCAGCCTGAGTGGGAGTTGCTAGGCCCTGGCCCATCTCCAGTTCACGCTCTTGAGCAGCTTGCAGATGGCAAGAAGGCCGCAGGCACCGCCGCAGCTAACCTTGCTTCAAAGGCTCAGTTCTTGAAGGACTTCACTTCAAAGAACACCACTCGCCTAAAGAAGATGGGCGCAATCTGGAGCGAGAGCTACAACATCAAGACCGTTGACTCTTCAACCAACCCATTGCTTCTAGTAAGCAACGGTGCGTTCAAGGTCCAGTCTGCAGTTGCTGACCAGTCAGTAACTATGGTTCGCAACGCGAAGTACAGCTCAGGTCCTGCAATGGCAAAGACCAACCCAATCAACAAGATCATCTTCTCGTTCATCGCAGACGGATCGCCTTCATACCAGGCGCTTCGCAACGGTGACATCGACATCTACGACGGCCAGCCAGATGCTGCCGGTGTAGCTCAGTTGAAGGCAATCCGAAGTGCAACCGTTTACGGTGGCGTTTCGATGACCTACGAGCACGTTGACCTTCGCGTTGGCGCAGTTCCTGGTGCAACCACCGCTTACACTGGCCCATTCGCCGGAAACTCACAGAAGGCACAAGACCTCCGCGAGGCATTCTTGCTAGCCCTTCCTCGTGATGGCATCCTCGAGAGCCAGGTAAAGCCTTTCAGCCCTAACGGTGTTGTGATGAACTCGCACTTCACCCTTCCAGGCCAGACCGGCTACAGCACCATCGTGAAGAGCTCAGGCGTTTCAAGCTTCACTACTGGAACCCAGGCTGACCGCACTGCGCGTGCACTTGCTTTGGTCAAGAAGTACTACCCAACTGCTTCGGCAACGAACTCAGTAGTTGACATTAACTTCTTGTTCAAGGGAAGCCAGCGTCGTATCGACGAGAACAAGCTAATCGCTGCAGAAGCAGCTAAGGCTGGTTTCAAGGTATCGACCACTCCTAACTCAGCCTGGAGCACCAAGCTAGATGACGTTTCATACGACGCAGCAATGTTCGCATGGGCACCATCATCAACTAGCCAGACTGGAACCAACGCCAACTTCCTAACTGACGGTGGAAACAACCACTCAGGTTGGGGAACTGCTGAACTAGACAAGATCCTTCACTCGCTAGAGGCTTACCTCACCCCAGCTCAGATCACTGCAAAGTATCTAGCTGCTGAGACAATCATCAACGCGAACAACTGGACCTTGCCTCTTTACCAGTGGCCAACCACCATTGCAGCTAACACTGCTTTGAAGGGCATCAAGTCAGCTCCTCTAACTCCAAACGTTGTTTGGAACTTCTGGGAGTGGCACTACTAAGAGCTAATCGCTCATAGTTAGACCCGAAGAGGGCACCTGGTTCGCCAGGTGTCCTCTTCTCTTTTCCCATTAGAGGCGTTTAGGTTGGGTTAACATCATCTAAACTTTTCTAGGCTCGTGAAAGCGAGAGAAACATCGAGAGCGGCAAGGTAGCCGCGGCAAGGTTGGCAAGTTGTTTGCTTACATAGTTCGACGCCTCGGCATGATGCTGGTCATTCTTTTTGGTGCCAGTTTTATGTCTTATAACCTCGAGGCATATTCAAGTGACCCACTTGCTGAATTGCAGCAGAGCACGGCCCCTAACAAGCAATACCTAATTGATCGCTTAACCCGCGAACTAATGCTCGATGTTCCTCCACCACTGCGATTCTTCATATGGCTCAAAGGAATCGTCAGCGGGCTCTGGGGGCAGTTTGATCTCGGAATGACTCGCGACCAACACTCGGTTGCTGAATACATCGGCGCTGCAATTCCAACAACTTTCCGACTTGTAATCGGTTCGACAGTGCTAGCAATCGTTCTTGGAATAACCATCGGAATGGTTACGGCTATTCGTCAATACAGTCGCTTTGACTACTCAATGACCTTTGTCTCATTCTTGATGTTCTCACTACCAATTTTCTGGGTTGCCGTATTGCTAAAGGAATACTTCGCAATTCAATTCAACGACTTCTTGGTCGATCCTCATGTGACTCCGCCGTTCTTGCTTTTCTTCAGTTTGCTTTCGGCTCTAATTTGGGCCGGAATCATCGGAGGAGATCGCCGTCGATTCTTCACAGTGTTCGGTGCCGTAGCAATCGGAACCGCAATCTTGATTGAAGTTCTAAGCCTGACCAGCTGGTTTATCAGCCCAGGTCTGGGCATAGTTGTAGTCGCCGTTTTTGCCGGCGGCATCTCGGTTGCCATAACCCACCTTTCAGTTGGTCTCGATGACAAGAAATCGCTTTATGCATCACTAATTACTGCCGGCATAGTGGTTGCGCTTTACTACCCGCTTCAGTGGGTCATGAGCGCAGACGCTTCATTGTTGACAGTCATTGGAATCTTTGCGCTGATTCTCGCTATCGGAGCAGCCGTCGGCTACTTGATCAGCAAGATAGACCGTCGAGCAATCATGCGAACTGCAATGATCACCGGATTCTTGTCAATGGTTCCCGTCGTCATTGACCGCTTCATGCAAGAGTTCAATGCCTACTATGCCTCAGACGCAATCAATGGTCGCCCTATCCCGACCATGGGGCAGGCAAACCAACTTTTGTCACCTGAACAGCAAGCAAACTTCTGGATCAATAGCCTCGATGGCTTCACTCACGTGTTTTTGCCAACGGTTGCCCTAACCCTGATTTCATTCGCTGGTTACGTTCGTTTCTCTCGAGGCAGCTTGCTTGAGGTTTTGAACATGGACTACATTCGCACCGCTCGCGCGAAAGGTCTTACAGAGCGCACAGTGATCGTGCGTCACGCGCTTCGAAATGCAATGTTGCCGTTGACCACAATTTTGGTGAACGACTTCGCCGGTGTTATCGGTGGCGCAATTATTACTGAAAGCATCTTCGGCTGGAAGGGAATGGGTTCGCTCTTCAACCAAGCGATTGGCAGCTACGACCTAAACCTATTTATGGGCGTGTTCATCATGACCGCGTTCTTGACCGTTTTCGCCAACTTGGTTTCTGACTTGCTCTATGGAGTCATGGATCCTCGAATTCGAATCAGAAAGTAATCATGGCTAAGAAAATCAAACAGATCGAAAAGACCGTAGAAAAAAACGAAAACGAGATTTCGCTTCGTGAAACAGAAGGTCTAAGCCAAGGTCAAATTATCCTGCGTCGCTTCGTGCGACACCGTGCAGCCATGATTTCGTTGTTCACCCTTTTGGCAATCATCATCTTCACCTATACAGCCTCGGGTTTGCACCTTGGATCTGAGAAGAGCCCGATTACCACTCCCGGCTGGTGGCCGCACTCAATCACTGAAATCGACGTCAACAGCGCGGTCAGCAATTTGTGTGAAAACGGAATTCCAGGTTGCCCTACCCTCGACATCCTGCCGGCATTCATTGACGGAACTGGCATGAATATTGGCGAACACCCATTTGGCCAAGACAGTCTCGGCACTGACTACCTAGCCCTAGTGACCCGTGGAGCCGAACAGTCAATCATGGTGATGCTTGTAGTCGGACTTCTTGGTGTTCTGATTGGAACGACCATCGGAGCCATTGCTGGCTTCTACGGCGGCTGGGTTGATGCGATTTTGATGCGATTGACGGACTTGTTCTTGGTAACACCAACTCTGATTATTGGAGCTGTGATCGGCTTCAGGTTCGGAAACCTGGGTGTGTTTCCGCTTGCGGCCATGTTGGGTTTGTTCTCTTGGATGGGTCTAGCCCGCTTCGTGAGAACTGAATTCTTGACCCTGCGTGAACGTGAATTTGTTGATGCTGCGCGTGTTGCTGGAGCCTCTAACGCCCGCATCATTTTTAAGCACATTCTTCCGAACGCAATCGGAATCATCATCGTGGCCGGAACGCTATTGCTTTCAGGTGCAATTCTGACTGAGACCGCACTTAGTTACCTAGGTTTCGGTGTTCAGTCGCCGGACGTATCGTTGGGCACACTGATTAGCCATTACCAAGACACCTTCACTGTGAGCCCTTGGTTGTTCTGGTGGCCTGGCTTCTTCATCATCTCGATCGCACTTTGCATCAACTTCATCGGTGACGGACTTCGCGATGCGTTTGACCCTCGCCAGAAGCGACGCATTTCAAAGAAGGAACGCGAGCAGGCTAAGGCAGTTTTGAAGGCTGGCGTTTAGTGAACAACCGCGAACAGAACACAGCTGGCAACTGCTGCAACCAAGAGGCTGGCGCCAAGCCAGTTGAACTTGTTGCTGTAGTTGACGGTTGCGCCTGCGGTTCGAAAGTCACCAATGCGCGTGCGAACCAGGTGTGCTGCGAGACCGCTGTCACTGATGGGGGAATCGCTGGCAATGATGCTGTCGCCGTCGAAGGTTGCTGTGGCAATACCTCGCAAGTCTTGAGAAGTCAGGTCGCTGGAAATGCCGTTTCTTGTTGCAGCGCCGCTGATTCGGCTCATGCGTCTGCGACCGTTTGCGGCTGCAACCCAAACACCAACGCGTCCGTTGTTGTGAAGGATGTTAAGGCTGAAGCGAGTGCTGACATTTTGAACATCTTGCCAACCAATCGTGACGGTGCGCAAAGGGTTCACAACGCGCACCCCTTCATCGCTCAACTCAAGCTTCGGTCTAACCCAGGTCAACCAACCAGCGACAGCTGCTGTGGCGGCAACAGCGAGGTCAAGGGCCGTGTTGCTTCCGTTGTTGAAATAGATGGTTTGAACGCTGAGCAAAATAGCGAAAATGAAAACGGTTGCTGCATAAACGAAGGCAACCTTGGGTTTGAAAACTTCGACATTAGTCATGAGTCAATCATCGCAGGCGAGCTCGCTCTGTCGATCGAAGAAAGAAAATAGGTATGTCTGAGCCAGTACTAAAGGTCACAAACTATAACGTCGACTTCTGGGTTGACGGAGTTTGGTATCCAGCAGCAATCGACATGAACTACGAGGTTCACCCAGGCAAGACTCTCGCCATCGTTGGTGAGTCTGGTTCGGGCAAGAGCTCTAGCTCAATGGGCTTGATGGGGCTGCTAGCCAGCAACGCGCGAACCAGCGGAAAGGTTGAGGTCAAAGGTGTTGACATGCTTGCCTCTAGCCCTGCCACCGTGCGCAAATACCGCGGCAAAGAAGTGGCTTACATCTTTCAGGAGCCAATGACGGCTCTAAACCCGGTTTACACAATCGGCTTTCAGATCGTAGAAACTCTTCGCACTCACTTTCCGATGGGTCCATCTGCGGCTCGTGAACGTGCCATTGAGCTTTTGACTTTGGTTGACATTCCAAATCCAGAAGCTTCGTTCGACAAGTATCCTCACCAACTCTCTGGTGGTCAGAAGCAACGCGCCATGATCGCGGTTGCATTGGCTTGCGACCCAGCGTTGCTAGTTGCCGACGAGCCAACCACAGCTCTTGACGTGACTGTTCAGGCTGAAATTCTCGACCTGATGCGCGAACTTCGCACCAAGCTGAATTCGGGCATTTTGCTAATCACCCACGACATGGGTGTTGTTGCAGACATGGCCGATGAAATCTTGGTTATGAAAGACGGTTTTACTGTTGAGCACGACACCGCCGACAATATCTTTAACCGCCCAAAGCACCCATACACCCAGCAGCTACTTGCCGCTGTGCCAAAGCTAGGTTCAGTCAAGGTTCGCGAACTGAAGCATGAGGGCAACACCAAGCCTGCACCGGTGCTAAAACTTTCAGATGTCACTATCGAATATCCGAAGCGCGGACGCATCCCTGCGTTCAGAGCGGTTTCAGATTTCAACCTAGAGATTTACCCAGGTGAAATTGTCGGTTTGGTTGGTGAGTCTGGTTCTGGCAAGACAACTATTGGGCGCGCTTCGATCGGATTGTTGCCAATCAAGTCTGGAACCATCAGCGTTGCCGGAAACGATATCAGCAACTCGAACACCAAGATGCTCTCTCAGATTCGCCGTCATACTGGAATCGTTTTTCAAGATCCTGCTTCTTCGTTGAACCCGCGTCTGCCAATCGGCGAAAGCATTGGCGAGCCAATCATGCTTGCCGGCATCGCCAAAGGCGCAGAGTTGAACCGCAAGGTCGAAGATCTGCTCGACTCAGTTGAGTTGCCACGCAGCTACCGAAACCGCTACCCGCATGAGCTTTCTGGTGGTCAGCGTCAGCGCGTTGGAATCGCACGTGCACTCGCACTGACTCCAGACCTTCTAATCGCTGACGAGCCAACCTCGGCGCTAGACGTATCTGTTCAGGCTCGATTCCTCGACTTGCTTCAGGGGCTTCAAGAAGAACTCAAGTTCGCGTGTCTCTTCATTACCCACGACCTCGGTGTTGTCGACATTCTGTCGCACCGCATCGCAGTTATGCAGCACGGTCGCTTAGTTGAAGAAGGACCTCGCGACCAAATTCTCAAGAACCCTCGCGACCCATACACCCAGCGTCTGATTGCGGCAGTGCCAATTCCTGACCCGGCAGAGCAGAAGAAGCGCCGTGAGGCTCGACTAGCTGCCAAGTAAGTTCACAGGCTCAGCGGGTGTTTAGAGGGTAACCTTTAGGCACCCGCTTAGTTTTTCGGAGTTGTTTTGAAAAAGTTTTTTGCCTCGATTGTGGTTGCTCTGCTGCTTGGCGTTTCGCTAGCAGCCTGTTCAAGTTCAGGCCTTCAAGCCGGCTCTGTTATCAACATCGCCGAGACCAACGACTTCAACTCATTCAACGCAGACAACGCGACCAGCGAAGCATCGCGTGCAGTCAATGCAGAGATTTCGAATCTGATTAATCCGAGTTTCTATTACACGGATGCCACCGGCAAGTTAATCGCGAATGAAGAATTCGGCTCGGTCACCGTCGTGAGCAAATCGCCACTCAAGATTGCATATCAGCTCACCGGCAAGGCCAAGTGGAGTGACGGGCAAGCGTTAACTGCCGATGATCTGCTGTTATCGTGGCTTGCCGCCCGCAACCCGGCAGACGCTGGATTCGACAGCATTCGCAAAGGCTCTGGCCTCAAATGGACGACCAGCACCCCAGTGGTCTCTGGCGATAAGCAAACTTTGACTGTCACCTATGACCACGCGGTTGCCGACTGGCAATCGGCGATCACGGTTACTGCGGCAGCACACGTGGTTGCCCAGCGGGCGTTTGCGTTGACCGATGCCAGCGCGGCTCTGATCAGATTTGAGCAGGCAATCGAAACGGCAAACGTTGCCGACCAAACTCTTATCAGCGAGCAGTATGGCAAGGCTTATCTGGCGCGCGAGGCGTCTACTCTTCCGCTTGTCACGGCTGGTGCATACAGGGTTGAAAGTTTTTCGCCTGGCTCAGAGCTCACGCTGAAAGCAAGCTCGGGTTTCAGCTGGGGCAAGGCGCCAACCATTGAAACTGTGAAGATCAAGTTCTATGCAGATTCAACTGCAATGCTTGCGGCAATGCAGCAAGGCAAAGTTGACATTGCTGCACCGGCTGAATCTGGAATCGCGACGAATGGCGATCTAATCAGTTTGGCAAAAGCGGCGAACGCGAAATATGAATTTGCGGCTAGCAATGACATCGAAGCCATAGTGCTCAACTTTGTCTCAACGAGCATTTTTGATTCGGGCAAGACCGACGTCGTAAAAGCTGCTGCTATCAAAGACGCGTTTTTGAAGTTGATTCCTCGCGCCAAAATTTTGGCCGCGCTCAGCGCCGATAATCCGGTGCTCGAGGCAAAGTCTTGGATCTATGCGAACTCGTCGAACTACTACGCGCCATTTGTGCAGTCGAATGGTTCATCGTCCTTTGATATTCAAAATGCAGAGCTTGCCGGTGAACTACTCAAGTCGGCAAACGTTTCAACCCCTGTCGATATTCGAATTTTGTTTGATTCAAATAACCCGCGTGCCAAGAAGGAGTTTGCCCTGCTTGGCGAATATGCCGCCTCGGCTGGCTTCAACCTGCTCGACGTCTCGGTCAAAGACCCTCGCACGGTCTTCACCACGGGTGAATTCGATGCCTTCATAACCACGGTGCCGCTCGCGGGTGAAGTTAGCGGAGACCCATACTGGTTCACAGGTTCAAGCGTCACCGGTTTTGCCGACCCGGCGCTCGATAGGCTGCTCGTCGACTATTCGAGCAAGTCTGAGCCACTAGACCAAATTGCTGTTCTCAAACAGGTCGATGCCGAGCTTTATGCGGC
>NZ_JAHEDV010000032.1 GCF_024641065.1 Rhodoluna sp. | reverse complement strand
TCGTTTGTAATTTTCTCGATTGAACGCAGGAGTTTTCCTGCAAAACTCTTTGGGCCTTTTTTCGATTCTTCGGCTTCTAGTTTTTGAAGCTGAAGTTCAAAAAGCGGGTGATTAATCAAAGTCCAATCGTGCAATGGTTCCTGGTTCAATTAGTCTTCGTTCACCAAAAGTGCATCGAGGTCAATCTGCTTGCCGTCGCCAAGGCTGCGCCAGTAAGCGAGGCGTTCCTTGCTAAGGGGAATGAGGTTTTGAGGATTTTCCATGATGTCCTTTTCGAGCAATTTCAGGAAGGCGTTTAGCGCCACGTCATCGTTGACGGTATCGGCCTTCTGCACGCGGATTTCGCCGTTCGGAAGAACTGTGTATAACAACTGGTCACGCTTAGTTAGGCCCAGAGCCTTGCGGACTGTGTCCGGGATGGTGGTCTGGTAGCGGTCGGTCAGAGTTGAAGTTGCCTGAATTGTGCTCATGTGGCAAAGGTAATGCAATTGCATTACCTAAGTCAATACCCAACACCAACCTGTTTATAACGTCTTGGATCCGGTTAAAAACGACCAATTTGGCTGTGTAAGACTGAATTTATGACAACAATCAATCGTTCAGCGTTGCACGCAGCCACAGGGCCAAACCTCACCGCCAAAGGATGGGGTCAAGAAGCAGCAATTCGAATGCTGCACAACAACCTCGACCCAGCAGTGGCCGAGCACCCAGAGAATCTGATTGTCTACGGCGGTAGCGGAAAGGCTGCGCGTAACTGGGCGAGCTTCGATGCGATCGTCAACACACTTACCAACCTTGAAAACGACGAGACCATGTTGGTGCAGTCGGGTAAGCCGGTTGGTGTTTTCCGCACCCACGAGTGGGCACCGCGCGTGCTGCTTGCAAACTCAAACTTGGTTGGTGACTGGGCTAACTGGCCAGAGTTCCGCCGCCTAGAACACCTAGGTCTAACCATGTACGGTCAGATGACCGCGGGTTCATGGATCTATATCGGCACCCAGGGAATTCTGCAGGGTACCTACGAAACTTTCGCGGCGGTAGCCGAACAATCTTTTGGTGGCACACTCGCCGGCACACTTACTCTTACCGGTGGTTGCGGTGGCATGGGTGGGGCACAACCTCTTGCAGTAACAATGAACGAGGGCACGTGTCTAATTGTTGACGTTGACCGCCGCTCACTCGAGATGCGCGTGCGCGATCGCTACCTTGATGAAATCGCTGACAATCTAGATCAGGCAATTGATCTTGCAGTGAAATACAAAAACGCACGCATTGCAAAGTCGGTTGGTGTCGTTGGAAACGCCGCAACTGTTTTTGCCGAGCTTCTAAAGCGCGAAGTACCAATTGACATCATCACTGACCAAACTTCTGCGCACGACCCGCTGTACTACATTCCAGAGGGAATGGATCTTGCCGACGCAAAAGATGCACGCGAAAGCAATCCGGAAGACTTCACTAAGCGCGCGCAAGCTGCAATGGCAAAGCACGTTGAAGCAATGGTTGGCTTCATGGACAAGGGCGCAATCGTCTTTGACTACGGCAACTCAATTCGCGACGAAGCACGCAAGGGTGGCTACGATCGCCCATTCGCATTCCCTGGTTTCGTGCCCGCCTACATTCGCCCACTCTTCTGCGAGGGCAAGGGTCCATTCCGTTGGGTTGCGCTATCGGGTGACAAAAAAGATATTTACCGCACAGACCAAGCAATGATGGAACTGTTCCCAGAAAACAAACACCTACACCGATGGCTCAACATGGCGCAGGAGCGCGTGCAGTTCCAAGGTTTACCAGCGCGCATTTGCTGGTTGGGTTATGGCGAACGCGACAAGGCAGGAGCAATTTTCAACGACCTAGTTAAGCGCGGCGAAGTTAGCGCACCAATTGTTATTGGTCGAGACCACCTTGACTGTGGTTCGGTTGCCTCGCCTTACCGCGAGACAGAAGCAATGCTCGACGGCTCAGACGCAATCGCCGACTGGCCAATCCTGAACGCCATGTTGAACGTGGCCTCTGGCGCCA
>NZ_JAHEDV010000031.1 GCF_024641065.1 Rhodoluna sp. | reverse complement strand
TGCATTCAGGCAAAGTAACCTTTAGTCGTTAATTAGGAGTCTGAACAGAGCTTTTTGTAGAACTTCAACGACAAAATCAGAACTCTCTGTTTCCCATTCCTGCGAGCCAACAAACTTCACATTGACCGAGCGGTCTAGATATCCCTCAACTCGCTTCGCCGCATTCGCCGCTTCGATGCGATTCATGTAGCCCACTAATAAGAGGTCAATTTCAGGGGAGTCGCTGGCACGTTCTTTCTTTAAATAGGCGGCATAGTTTCCATAAAGAAAAGCCTGTTCGAGGCCTTCGATTCCATAGAGCGCAGCTGGCAACACTGCTGCCGGCCCATAACTAAACGCCACGATCTTGCGAATGGCATCGTGCAACTCGTGTTTAGTGTTCACCTGAATCAGGCGGACTCGACCAACGGTTCGCTGAATAACCAGTTGGCTTTCGAGCAAACGCTCAACCTCGCGCATTGCAGTTGGTGCAGAGGTGTTTGCCTGACGGGCTAATTCAGATATAGAGAAGTCATCGCCAGGGTTCATGAACAGCTGCGCCAAGATCATGCCCTGGGTGTCAGAGCGAAGAATTGGCGAGAGGGCTGCTTTTTCTGGTTTCACGAATTGAAGTATAACTTTCATTTATTGAAAAGATGCGTGCCTGTGTGGCGCTGTTTGTCTGGCACTCTATTTCTATGACAAAACCAGTTGTGATTATCGCCGAAGAACTTAGCCCCGCCACAGTTGAGGCCCTCGGCCCAGACTTTGAGATTGTGAACGTTGACGGCACCGACCGCCCAGCACTGCTCAAGGCTTTGGCCGGTGCAGACGCCATCCTTGTGAGATCTGCAACGCAGGTTGATGCCGAGGCAATTGCGGCAGCCCCAAAACTAAAGGTTGTTGCCCGCGCGGGTGTTGGCCTCGACAACGTAGACATTAAGGCGGCAACCGCTGCTGGCGTGATGGTGGTTAACGCACCAACCTCAAACGTGATCTCGGCAGCGGAGTTGGCCATTGGGCACCTGTTCTCGCTGGCCCGCTTTATTCCAGATGCCAACGCATCGCTCAAGGCAGGCGAGTGGAAGCGCTCGAAATACACAGGCGTTGAGCTTTATGAAAAGACCATCGGAATCATCGGCCTCGGCCGCATTGGCACCCTGGTTGCCCAGCGCCTTGCAGGCTTTGGTGCAAACCTGATTGGTTATGACCCTTATGTCACACCTGCACGCGCAGAGCAGATCGGTGTGACGCTGGCAACTCTCGACGAAGTGGTTGCGCAGTCAGACTTCATTACTATTCATATTCCAAAGACGCCTGAAACCACCGGCATGATTTCAACAGCACAGTTTGCTGCGGCAAAACCGAACTTGCGCATTGTTAACTGTTCGCGCGGTGGAATCATCGACGAAGATGCGCTCTATGAGGCGCTCAAGTCAAAGCAGATTGCCGGCGCTGGTCTCGACGTTTTTGTGAACGAACCGCCAAAGAGTTCGCCACTGCTTGAGCTCGACAACATTGTTGTTACCCCACACCTCGGCGCATCAACCGATGAAGCACAAGAGAAGGCAGGAATCTCGGTTGCCAAGTCGGTTCGTTTGGCGCTTGCTGGCGATCTTGTTCCTGATGCTGTGAACGTTGCCGGTGGCAACATCGACTCATCGGTGAAGCCGGGCATCGCCCTCATGGAGAACATGGGTCAGGTGCTGTTTGCAATTTCTGGTGGCAACGTTGCCGCCATTGAGGTTGAGGTTCGCGGTGAGATTGCTGTGCACGACGTATCCGTGTTAAAGCTCGCCGGTCTCAAGGGCTTCTTTCAGAACGCAGTCACCGAGCAGGTTAGCTATGTGAACGCGCCGTTGCTTGCCGAGCAGCGCGGGGTAGACGTGAAGCTAACCGTTGACTCACACAGCGACGAATATCGCAACGTGACATCGATCAAGGCAACCCTGGCCGATGGCACCACCGCTTCGGTTTCTGGCACCGTGATCGGCCCGAAGCTGCACCAAAAGATCGTGGCCATCAACGGCTATGAGGTTGAGTTGG
>NZ_JAHEDV010000030.1 GCF_024641065.1 Rhodoluna sp. | reverse complement strand
TCAAAGAAGAAAGAACTGCCTTGGCTAAGAAGAGTGCGCCCGACGAACTGATGATTGTCGCAAAGGGTCTAACCAAGAAATACGACGATTTCACCGCTGTCGACGGCATCGACTTTCAGGTCAAGCGCGGCGAGTCATTTGGCCTGCTAGGGCCTAACGGCGCGGGCAAGTCAACCACCATGAAGATGATCGCGGCAACCTCGCTTCGCACCGGTGGCGAGCTGTCAATCTTGGGGCGCGACCCGAACAAGGCCGGCCCAGAGATTCGCGCACACCTCGGAGTTGTGCCTCAGCAAGACAACCACGACGGCGAACTCAAGACCTGGGAAAACCTCTATATCTATGGTCGCTACTTCGGCCTGCCCCGCAAATTCTTGAAGAAGAAGATTGAAGAGCTGCTTGATTTTGCTCAACTTCAAGAGAAACGCAATGTAAAAGTTGACCAGTTGTCGGGAGGAATGAAACGCCGCCTAACAATTGCTCGCGGTTTGGTGAATGAACCAGAAATTTTGATGCTTGATGAGCCAACCACTGGTCTTGACCCGCAGGCTCGTCACATTCTCTGGGATCGCTTGTTTCGCCTCAAAGAAGAAGGCGTGACACTTGTGATCACCACTCACTACATGGATGAAGCCGAGCAACTCTGTGACCGAATTATTGTGATGGACAAAGGCAAGATCATGGCCGAGGGTGCACCTGCCGCGCTAATCAAAAAATATTCGAGCAAAGAAGTGGTTGAAGTTCGTTTTGGTTCAGCCAGGAACGCAGAGGCTGCCAAGAAAGTTGAAAAACTTGGTGACCGCATCGAACTTTTGCCAGACCGCAT
This sequence comes from Rhodoluna sp., assembly GCF_024641065.1. GTDB lineage: Bacteria > Actinomycetota > Actinomycetes > Actinomycetales > Microbacteriaceae > Rhodoluna. The sequence goes on along the minus strand of NZ_JAHEDV010000030.1, from coordinate 1,212 downwards.
CTTGATTTATTGCGAAGACGGCGAAAAGGTTTTGAAGCAGATCAACAAATTGGGTCTCGAGCCACAGACTCAACTCGTTCGCCGTAGTTCACTTGAAGACGTTTTCTTGCGACTTACCGGAAGAACGTTGGTCGACTAAGAATGACTGACTTCAAGCTCACTTGGCAGGGTTCTGCCGAGCTAATAGATTTCAAGAAAGCGCGCACCTGGGCACCGTGGTTCGTTGCCGAATATCGTCTTCGCAATATGTCGAAGTGGATAGGTGCAATCATCGCCTTTGGCCTTGGCAACCCGGTGCTTTATCTGTTCTCGGTGGGCATCGGCGTTGGGTCGTTGGTCAATAAAAACCTAGGCCCCAACGGCATCGATGGCGTTGGTTATCTAACCTTCTTGGCCCCCGCTTTGCTTGTCACTGCAGCGATTCAGGCCGCCATGGATGAAACTACCTTTCCTACACTGCAGGGCTTCGTGTGGGATAAATCGTTCTTCTCGATGATTGCCACCCAGCTTCGTGGTCGCGACATTGTTGGCGGAATCATGATTGCCTCGTCGATTCGTTGCTTGTTGAACACCATCTTCTATGAGGCCGTGTTATTGGCATTCGGCGCAATTACCTGGCAGTCTTTGCCGGCATTAACCATCTCGGCATTTTTTGCCGGAATCTCGTTTGCAGCATTCATGCTTGCCATCACCTCTTTTGTAAAGCAAGACGATGGTTTCTTTGCGTTGGTTGGGCGATTTGTGATTGCACCAATGTTTATGTTCTCTGGCACGTTTTATCCGCTAACCACACTGCCTATTTATTTGCAGTGGATCGGCTGGGTCTCACCGGTTTGGCATGCCACCGATATTGGTCGCAACCTGAGCTATGGCCATGAGGTTGAGCCGTGGTTGATGGCAGTGCACTTCGGTTATTTGGCGATTTTGTTCTCTGTGTCGATGTTTGTTGGCGCTCGACAGTTTCACACGAGGTTGATGAAATGAGTTTGATTAACGCAACGGTCGATAGCGCAGTGGCTATCGCAGAACGTCGCAGCGGAAAAATCGGCGCAGAGTTTTATGCCGGTCGCACCAGCGCAATGATTGAGCGCGCATTCATGGCTTTCAAAACTTCTTCATGGATGGTCGTGCTCAGCGGTTTCGTCGAGCCGGTGTTTTATTTGTTGGCATTTGGTTTCGGTCTTGGTGCGCTAATCGGTGGTGTGACCGACG
>NZ_JAHEDV010000029.1 GCF_024641065.1 Rhodoluna sp. | reverse complement strand
GAACTTAGAAACTTCAGACTCGATCACATGCGCTCGGCGGTCGAACTTGACGTTGAGATTTGCGAAGAGGCCAAGAGCATTCAAGAGATTGATGATGCCGACTACATTGCGAATGACACCGATGTTGAGATAACTGTCGAAGTTGATCGAGAGGCATATTCGCTGCTTGGTGACTTCGCAGCTGAGACTCTCAAAGAAGACGAGAAGACCGGCAAGACTATTGCTCTAATCAAGGTTGGCTATTTGCCATACCTAGGCAAGGTCATCGCTCACTACGGCGGGGCTGCCCGAGTGCTTGAACCAGAATCGGCACGTCGTGTGGTTCGAGAATATGCCCTGAGCGCGCTCGGCAAGCCAATCGAGCAGCAACCTAAAGACGACTAATGCCAATCTGGGCTTGGGTCGTTATCTGGGCAGTGCTAGTGCTCGGCTCACTGGGCTATTTCGGCTGGATCGGTTCGCGACTAATTGCCAAGGCACAGGCTGCTGCAAAGGCTGCAGGGCCGATAATTGCCCAACTTGAGGCTTTGCAGCAGGCAACCTCAGCGCCGGTTTCATACGTGCCAAATGGCGACAACCTGCTTGACGACCCAACTGAGCACATCGCCAACCAGCTTCGCCTGAGCAAGGCTCGCCGAGTTAAGGCCGAAGCCCGACAGCGTAGGCTTAGAAACAAGTTAATCGACCTTGATGTCACAGAAAGCGAGTTCAGAAATGAACCTTAGAGGCTGGGAATGGATCATCATTCTTGCAATTGTCTTGCTACTTTGGGGCGCCCCAAAACTGCCTGGCCTAGCCAAGAGCCTGGGCGAGTCGATTCGCGTATTTCGCAAAGAGATGAAGCCTGGTGACAGCAAGTCTGACAAGACCGCCGACAAGGGCGACAACCCTTCTGAAAAGTAGTGTCTTCGCGCAAAAACCCTGAACGCAAAATGTCGTTCAGGTCCCACCTGAGTGAACTTAGAAAACGACTCTTTTGGTCTGCCGCTTTCATTGTGGCCGGTGCAGTCGTTGGCTGGTATCTCTTTGACCCCGTCTTCGCGTTATTGCAGCAGCCGGTTCTTGACCTGGCAAAAGATCAGGGTCTAAACGCAACCGTAAACTTCGGAACCGTGATTGGCGCATTTGACTTGCGCATGCAAGTTTCAGTTTTCTTAGGCGTCTTCATCACGAGCCCCGTGTGGCTCTATCAACTTTGGGCCTTCATCACACCCGCGCTAAAGAAACGTGAGCGCAAATACACGCTCGCATTCTTGCTGAGTGCAATTCCGCTCTTTCTCGGTGGCTGTGTCTTTGCCTGGTATTCATTTCCTACATTCATCAAAACTTTGCTCGGATTCACACCTAGCGGAAGTGCAAACGTAATTAATGCAAACGAGTATGTTCTTTTTGCTCTGCGCATTCTGTTGATCTTCGGAATTACTTTTGTCATGCCGGTAATTCTGGTGTTGCTCAACTTCATCGGCACGCTGAGCGCAAAAAGCATCATGAAATCTTGGCGTGCAGCAATTTTGATCATTGCTCTGGTGGCAGCGCTGGCAACACCAACTGCAGACCCAATGTCGATGCTGCTTGTCATGCTGCCTCTGCTTATCTTTTATTTCATCGCGGCGCTCATCACTTGGCTGCATGACCGCACCAAGGCAAGACGCTTGGCCAAAATAGCTAGCGATATCTAGTGCAAGAACTCAGCCCAGCAGAGCGTTTCGCAAGGGCCAAGGCCGACAAAAAACCAAAGTCTGTTCAAACTTTTTTAGATCAAATTCCTTTTGGCCTAGATCAATTTCAGATTGATGCCTGCACTGCACTGGCAGGCGGCAGCGGTGTTTTGGTGGCTGCACCTACCGGTGCCGGAAAGACCATCGTCGGCGAATTCGCAATTCACTTGGCCATAGAAACAGATCAAAAAGTTTTTTACACTACGCCAATAAAGGCGCTAAGCAACCAGAAATACCTTGAGCTCGTCAATCGCTACGGAGCCGACCGGGTCGGCCTTCTGACCGGAGACAGCAATCAAAACGGTGACGCCCAAATCGTGGTCA
>NZ_JAHEDV010000024.1 GCF_024641065.1 Rhodoluna sp. | reverse complement strand
TTGCGTGGAATGAGTTCCACGAATAGTATGAAAATTAGTATGAAAAATGCAGAAATAGGGTCGTTTGCCCCTAGATATAGGGGTTATTCAATTCCCCCCATCTCCACTCAGGGCGGTTTCGAAAGAAACAAGCCAACGAGTCATCCCATAACAAACAGCCCACCAGAAATGGTGGGTTTTTTGTTTAACCGTTTCTTGCTCGGTGTTATCGTTATGCCAAGGAGCTGATTATGACTTTCATCGAAGCAATCAAGAGTTATTTCAAGAAATACGCAACCTTTAACGGCCGTGCGAGCCGCAGCGAATTTTGGTTCGTGGTGCTGTTTACCGCTTTGGTCAGCATGGCCATCTCAATTATTGCTCCGGGTCACACTCAGATGATGGGCAACTGGGATGTTCAACAAAACTCGCCTTTGTCTAGCCTCTGGTCATTAGCTACATTCGTGCCTTCACTAGCCATCACCTGGCGCAGGTTGCACGATGTCAATAAGTCAGGTGCTTGGTTCTTCTTCGTGCTGCTTCCAATTGTCGGTTGGATCCTGTTGCTAATCCAGTTGGTTAAAGACTCAGACGCCGCAGCAAACCAATACGGCGAAGCCCTAAAGTAAGTCGAAGTTCAGTGACAACTCTCTCTGGGCGCACGCAGACCGCTCTTCTTGTGATCGACGTTCAAAACGGCGTAGTCGAGGGGGCTTACCGCCGCGACCAAGTCATAACTAACGTCGAGGCTGCAGTCGCTAAAGCGCGTGCCGCAAACTTGCCAGTCATATGGGTTCAGCATTCTGATGAAGAGATGCCAATTGACTCTGATGCCTGGCAAATTGTCTCAGAGTTGATTCCACTGTCCGGTGAGTCGATGGTTCGAAAAACCTTCCGGAGCTCTTTTGAGGGCACTAACCTTGCCGAAATGCTTGAGTCCCTCGCGGTCGGTCGCCTAATCGTGTGCGGCGCTCAAAGCAACAACTGCATTCGCCACACGGCGCAGGATGCAATTGCCAAGGGTTACGACGTAACTCTGATTGCCGATGCCCACACCACCACGAGCTATGAGTGGGGCGGTCACTCGGTTTCGGCCCAAGCGGTTGTCGAAGAACAAAATGATAACTTCAACGAGGACCTTCCCGGCCGCAAGGCAGAGGCTGTCCCTCTGGCAAAATTGAGCCTATGAATCCGACTTTTGGCGAGTGGCTAGTAACCTATGGCACCCAAGCATTTGAAATCGTTGGCACGCTTGCCTTTGCCCTATCCGGCCTCATCGAAGCGGCTCGTAAAAAGCTTGACCTCGTAGGCATGGCAATAGTGACAGCGCTAGCGGCATTCGGCGGTGGCACCTTGCGCGACATTTTGCTCGATAGGCGCCCATTTTTCTGGGTTCAAAATGAAATTTGGATCTGGGTCATTTTGTTGATGTGTGCGCTTGCCTTGTTTTTCATGCGCGCTAGACACATCGAACTGACCGAACGATCGATGCAGTGGCCTGATGCGCTTGGTCTAGGCATCTTTGCTGCCGGCGGCACCCAGATTGCTATCACGGCCGGCATGTCGCCAATTATTGCCGTAGTGATGGGTGTGATTACTCCGGTGTTCGGTGGAGTTCTTCGCGACGTCGTTGTGAATGAAATTCCTAGAGCTTTCAATGACCACCAACCATATGCTGTGATTGCATTTGCCGGGGGATGGCTAGTTGTGGCCCTGAACCTGTTGGGTTGGCCTTCGTTTTGGGCTGTTGCCATCGGTGCGCTGGTTATCACAGCGTTGCGTTTGCTGGCGGTAATTTTTGGTTGGCGTTTGCCGACCTGGCGCGTTTAGTTAGACGCCATCGATTCGGTGCAAGGTGCAAGTTGGGCCACGCGCTGAGGGGTCACGCCCAATAGAACAGCGATGTCGCGCATGGTCAGACCTTCATCGCGCATGCGACCAACAACATCACGAATTTCGTTCGATGCTTCTTCTTGAAGGCGCGTTGCGTCACGCATCTTTGACTGAGCCGCTTCAATGTCGCAAATGATTCCAGGCATAACTGCCTCGACCTTCACAACGATGTCGCACTTAGATTCGCCGGTCGATTTCTCGGCCATAAGCTTGATCAGCTCGGTGGCCTTATCTAGGC
>NZ_JAHEDV010000028.1 GCF_024641065.1 Rhodoluna sp. | reverse complement strand
AACAACCGTTGGTGCGGTTATCGGCCCAAACCTTTTTGGCCCTGGCGAAATCATTGGCGGTTGGCTTGGCCTGCCGCATATGACCGGCCCATTTTTCATCACCATCCTTTCGCAAATTCTGGCGAGTTCAGTTTTCTGGTTTGGGCTTCGGCCAGACCCGTTGCTCACCGCTCAAAAACTTGGTGATGCCAAGGCGGCAAAACCAAAACTTTCTATTGGCTCGGCAATTCGAACGCTTCGCGAATATCCAAAAGCTGCTTATGCGGTTGCATCAATCGCGCTTAGCCACATGGTTATGGTTTCGGTGATGTCGATGACACCGGCACACCTAAAAGAGCACGGCGCAACTTTGGTTGTGGTTGGCTTCACAATCAGCATTCACATCGCTGGCATGTATGCCTTCAGCCCAATCTTCGGTTGGCTCTCTGACAAAATTGGCAAAATTCAAACCGTTGTTTTCGGTCAGCTAATTTTTGTTGCAGCGTTGCTATTTGCGGGGCTCGGAATGAACGACCACCAGTCGGTATTGATTGGCTTGTTCTTATTGGGTCTCGGATGGAGCGCGGCCACTGTTTCTGGTTCAGCACTGCTCACTTCATCTTTGCCGGCCGATCAAAAGACAAACGTTCAAGGCCTAAACGATTCGCTCATGAATCTCTCGGGTGCTTTTGGTGGTGCAATCTCTGGCAGCATTATGGCCGCCCTAATGTTTGTGGGTTTGAACCTGGCGGCACTCGTGCCGGTTAGCGTGGTGCTAATTCTCACCGGCCTCACACTGCTTCGCGAGCGCAACCGCGCTTAAATAAAACTCGCCCCCGAGAACGAATCATCGAGAGCGAATTTGTGACCCCAGCGGGATTCGAACCCGCGCTACTGCCGTGAGAGGGCAGCGTCCTAGGCCGCTAAACGATGGGGCCGTTGCGACAACCTTGTTAACTTACCACAGCCAAAACCGCACTGCCATAGGCAATTAGGCCTGCAGGCACAGCCCGCTAATTTAGTGCGCCAGGCGTTGGCCCAAGAATCTTTAGACCGGCAGGCACAACCGAAATCTTCAGTGGCGAATGGCCAGCTGGCTCACCATCGGCAAATGCCGGGGTTTTGCCAGAGTCAATTTCAACGTTTTTCACTCGAACAATTTCAACCGCCGGATGCGAGACGTGCCCGCCAACATAAACGCTCGGAAAAATCTTGATCAGCTCAGGTCGCGAAATTTTGTGCACGATGAATAGGTCTAGCTCGCCATCGTCTGGCTTTGCCTCTGGGGTAACCATCATTCCCCCGCCATAGCAATTCACGTTTGTCACTGCGCAGAGCATTGCATCAATCTCGTGATATTCGCCGTCAACAATTAACTTGTAGCGAAGCTTTTTGAACGCAGCCAACTCTCGAAACATTGCCAGACGATATCGCGATGGCCCTTTTGGGTACTTCCATTTGTTGGCTCTGGCGTTCACGAGCGCATCGAAGCCTGCAGAAATTGAGCCAAAGAAATAGAAACGACCCTTGTCGTTTTCAACCAAACCAACGTCTACCTGACGGGCAATCGGCAAATGATCTGCGGCAATCTGCACGGCCCATTGAATGTCATCAATTGGCAAGCCGAGTGCGCGAGCCGAGTCGTTTCCGGTTCCGCAGGCGATGATGCCAAGCGGCAGCCCGGCATCCGTGACTAAATTGACGCCAAGGTGAACCATGCCATCGCCACCCGCAACAACAAGTGCATCGATTTTTTGGTTGCCAATGGCAACCCGAGCCTTGGCCTCGGCCTCTTCGCTGCTTCGCGAGGTGAGATCGAGAATCTCAACGCCAAGGCGCGCAAATTCGTCGGCGATGGTTTGGTGATTGTTTCGCCCAGAGCCGCGACCCGCGGTTGGGTTCACGATTAGACCAACAACCATTGGTTACCTCTTCAGTGAGCGTGTCTGCAGGGCTGCAATTGCAACTGAAAGTGAGATTAGCACCGAGCCATAGACCAATGTTGTGGTGCTGTTGCCATTTGCGAACCCGCTGACCAACAGCGGCACGGCAGCCAGGGTCAAAACCAGCGCGGCAATGCGGTTCTGCGTCAACTTTTGGCGCAGAACCAAGCCGCGGCGCACGATGGAGTCGAGGCCGGCGAGGCTAGGTGCAAGCTGCACCAAGCCGGCCGAGTCAG
>NZ_JAHEDV010000012.1 GCF_024641065.1 Rhodoluna sp. | reverse complement strand
GCAATCGCGCTTGGCGGCGACAACTCGGTCACCTTTGCCGCAGCCCGCGGCACCTTTGGTGGCGACCTCTCGGGTGCTGGCCTGATTACCCTCGATGCCCACCACGACCTGCGCGACGGCATCAGCAATGGCTCGCCGGTTCGACGCCTAATCGAGGCCGGGCTAAACCCCCATCGAATCGTGCAGATTGGCATCGCCGACTTTTCAAACTCGCCAGAGTACGCGCAGCGTGCTCAAGACCTCGGCATTCACGTGATTCCACGCAGTGAACTTCGCAAGCGATCAATCGAAGACATCTGGGCAGAGGCAATCTCGGTTGCCGGTGCTGGCGGTGCGGGCATCCATGTGGATTTCGATGTTGACGTTTGCGATCGCGCTGAGGTGCCGGCCTGCCCGGCCGCTGCACCTGGTGGCATCAGCGCAGACGAGCTTCGACAGTTTGCCTACCTTGCCGGATGGAGTTCTCTGGTGAAGTCACTCGACATCACTGAAATTGATGCGACCAAAGATGCGCCAGACGATCGAACCATTCGTCTTGCGGCGTTGCTTATTCTCGAAGCAGCTGCCGGTTTAGCTACTCGCTAATTAGGCAAGTTTCGCGATTGCTAAATAGAAGGCAATCGAGAACATGATGCAAGCGATAGCTATGTCGAGCACTCGCCAAAAGATTGGCTTCGACATAAATCGTGAAGCGGCTTTCGCGCCGAAACCGATTGATGAAAACCAAAGCACACTCGCACTCATCGCACCAAAACCGAAGGCCCACTTGTCTGCAAACTGATTGCTGATGCTGCCGAGCAAGATTACTGTGTCTAGATAGACGTGTGGGTTCAGAAGTGTGAAGCCCAAAACAGCCGCGACAACTTTCTTGCGCGAAGTCGCTTGATCGCCAGAGACATCCATGACTTCGTTTTTGAATGCTGAGCGAACGCTCTTGATGCCGAACCAGGTTAGATAGGCAACTCCGAACCATCGAATAATTTCGAGAAGCCAGGGCAACCCTTGAATGATTGCACCGAGACCGGCGATGCCGAGTGCGATAAGTGCTGCGTCACACAGAGCGCAAATGGCGACAACGATGAAAACGTGCTGACGGGTTAGACCCTGGCGAATGACGAATGCGTTCTGTGCGCCAATAGCGACAATGAGGCTGAGACCGGCGAAAAAGCCGGGCAGAAACGCAATCATCGCTCTAGGCTAGCGGCCTGAGCTCCCCAAGTTAGTTTCACCGTGAACATGCCATTTTCGACTGCGGTTTCGATTGAATCAGCACCAGCAAGCATCTGTTGCCACCCCAAGCCAGGGTTTGCAGCGCTTGTTGGTTGAGAGATGGCATTGGTGGCTGTCAACACTAATGAATCGTTCAGAGTGCTAAATGAGAAATGCACGACCCTGGCGTTGCCGTGACGAACGGCATTGGTTAAGCACTCCTGAATCGCCTCTGAAACCCTGACAGTCAAACCTTTGGAGCTTTCAATCCGGGCCCTGATTTCTGCGGGCAATTCAAGGTCTATTTCAACCAATCCAAGCCAACTTTGAGTCAAGTGTGTGAGTTGCGAGCTGAAGTCTTGAGCAACCTCCTTAGTGCTGAAAGCCTCTAGCAAGTCTGCCCTCACTAATTCCAACTGTTGCGCTGCGCGGCCCATGAGCTGCGCCGACTCATCTTTGTAGTTTTCATCTGCAGTAGCGGCAATAGCAAGTGAGACAGAAGCCAATCGTCCTTGAACAGATCCGTGCAGTAATTTCGCCAGGCGAGTGCGCACGGCATTGAGTTCTGCTCGCGATTTGACGAGAGACAGCTCGAGTTCTGCAGAAGCTTCGCTTAGTTGAGCAACTCTATTTTGATAAGACGAGCTGAAACCACGAATTAGAAAAACCAGAAACCAAATGCTGACCGCACCGATTGGCACAGCTAGCGCGAAGGTGTCTAGGTTTGCTTGAACACTAGGCAAAGATTCTGTTACAGGTCGAACTATTTGCATTCCTATTAGTGAGACTGCAACATATTGAAAAGGAGCACTCACAATCTTCAAATTCTGAGGAATGTGGGTGATTGCCATCAACCTCAATCTGTCAATCATTAGCAAAACTGGAAAGCCAATCACCAATGTGGCTGCAGCGATTGCGGTCGTGAGCAGATCGCCGATGGCAAGTGCGAGTGAAATCAATTGCAAAGACCCAATTGCAAAGACCCAACCTAGGTTTGCAGAATAGTCGCCACCAAATTTAACGAAACCAGCCCAAGAGAATCGGCTGCGCGCCTCGGGAACAACGAGTTCGGTCTCATTCGCCCCAGAAAGTTGGTGGCTGAAGAGACGAACCTCGTTTTCGCTCAACTTGCGAACGTTGCTGGCAACTTCAATACTTAGTGCGGGATTAGAGACGACCCGCAAATTCGCCAACTGCTCTGAAATTTGGTCGAGTACTTTCTGAATTCGACCTGCAATTGCGCCTTCAAGGCTCTCGCGATAGCGGCGAAGCTCAGTATGAGCTGAAGAATTGAGCGCAACCAATTGAAGGTTCTTAGTGTGAATCTGGTTGTATTCCTTCACGTTGGCAATCAAGAGCCCGGCCGCCAGGTGACCCATGAGCAGCCATGAAGACGCAACAGGGCCGGCTACAAGCAATACTGACCAGGCCGACAATCCCGAACCCATCGGCAGCCATTCAATCTCAAGACCCGAAATCAAGACAATCGAATCGAGCAGGCCTGCGAACAAGTACGAGAGCAGCACGAGGATCACTCGCCGCTTGGTCGCAGCCTTTCGAACCGCGACGTTGCCGAGAAGCGCAGAACTAGATGCGATCAGGTGAGCGACCAATATCACTGTGATGACAAAGCTCGCATCTTTGTCAGACTTGGGATAGTACGCCTCAAAAGCAAAAAAGAGTATCCATGGCGTTAGGGCCAGAAGAACCCAAGGATTGGCTGAATAATTCTGTGACAGGTACCCGTTTACTACTTGGGCAAATCTTTTCAACGGACTTGCACTCGACCTTGGCGCCAGATACTTACGGCCTCGACACGCAGATTGCGAGTTTCGCTGTGCTCTAAGCCAAGCGCAATGTAAGTTCGTTTGATCATGTTCTCTACCGCACGAAGACTCGTGCCACGAATATCGGCAATCGCTTGATTGGTTAGTCCTTGACTCAGCAACCTTAGAGTTTCTGCCTGGGCCTGAGAAATAACCAACTCTGCACTGTTGTCTCGTTCAATTCCATTTTCGTCTTCGTCATTTGACAAATGCGAGATTGATTGATTTACAGCCCGCCCGATGTCTTGAAGGTTTTCAATTGAAGACTTCACCAAATATGAGACGCCTACCGGAAGCTCACCTGAGCCAGCCAACAGCGGGCTGCTGTGAGCGGTTAAAACGACAAGGCCTATCCAAGGAAAATCTCTCGCGACAACTTTCAATAGTTCATGACCACTTGCGCCCTGGCCCAAGTCAAGATCTGAAACCAGCACGTGTGGCTCTGATGACTTGATTAGCTTCATAGCGTCGGCAGCAGAACCGCAATCAAAAACGTGAAAGCCCTGCTGTGTCAACGCGCCTGTGACTAACTGTCGAGTGAATGATTCGTCCTCGACAACTAAAACGCGCAGGTTGCTCGCCATGGCGAGTTAGACAAGTCCCATGAGTTTGAGTGAAAGCACAAACATTATGATGCCACCAATGCGATAGACCCAAACCATGCCCTGCTTCTGAACAGGGCGCTCAGCTGTGTCTCCGTGACGACCGAACAGCTTAATCACGGCAAGCACGAGCAGCGGAATAGGCAAAGCCATGAACGTCATCGATGCCGCGAACTCGCCCGAGAAGGTGCCGGCAGCCCATGCCGAGGTTAGCCCTGCAATCACAAGCACTAGGTTCAAGCCCGGAAGCCCAGTCGGAAGGAGCTTCCACAGCCAGACAAAGTTTGGCAACTTGTGACTAAACCACTGAAACGCTGTTGGCAGTACAAACAGCATGCTTCCGATGAGAACGTATCCGTTGTAGCCGAAGATGGCACCTGCCACCAAAGTGAACAACCCGAATCGCAACAGCAGGCTTATAACGCGCTGTGCCCAGCTGGTGTGTGCAACCACATTTTCTTCTAGCAATTCGACATTCGTTCTTGCAATCAGCGCTTCGATTAGAACACGAACCACTGCTGCCAGAGCAACCGCAATCGCAAAGTCAACAACGTGGTTTGCTACCACCAATGTTTTGCCCGCAATGGCCGGCAAACTCGAAACGGCTGAAGTGGCTATCCATGCAACTAGCGCAGCAGAGATGCTTGCTTGAATCAGAGTTTCCCAAATTCTTCCTTCAGCAACATTTCTGCGCTCCCTGAAAGCTTTGGCCACCATGCCTGGTGCGAACCAGATCAAAGCAATTGCAACAAGCACTGCCAAGTCAGAGTTCGAATTGATTCCAGCCGCAAAGACGGTAATCAACGCGAATGCAATGAATGCAACCGCACCAGAGAGAGAGTCAAAGACCGCAATCACAGCGAGCACAATGAACAACTGCCAAACCGGAGGCAATAGCTGGTCTGCGTTTTGTATCGCTGCGACAACTGCAATTGCAATTGCAGAAACAGGCAGAGCCCAATAGAAGCGTCCGATTGTGTTGCGCAAGTAGGCAGCGCTCAAGATGATCTTTGCTAGCAAAGGCGAAACGCGAGCAACTGCACTTGCCAAATTCTTCAACGCGTTTTGCGCACGTCGCATGCCGGTGACACCGAGCACAGCGGCAGACACTCCAGCCGAAGAACCTCCCGATGAAGATCCACTGGTTCCAGAGGCAGAACCACCACCAGAGGCCGAAATCGAGCTCGTGCTAGACGCACTAGCAGTTGTTGAAGCAGCCGAAGCTGAACTCGCTGCAGAGGCAGACGCTGCCGCAACTGACGCGGTTGCAGAAGCACTAGCCGCAGAGGCACCGGCACTTGCACCAGCAGCTCCAACAGCTCCAGCAGTCGCACCTGAAGCGGCTGCGCCGGCAGCACCAGCAACTGCGCCGGCAGCAGCTGCGGCACCAGCAACTGCGGCCACAGCAGCGACAACGGCTCCGGCACTGGTCACGATTGAGGAAACCGCTGCTGATGATTCAGCCGTGCCGAATGGGTCGAATGCCTCAGAAGGTGCGCTGTCATCGCCCGTTGCTCCAATTGCCGGATTCGCAACTGGTGCGCCGGGTTCAATGGTTGGCAACTGCAAGTTTCCTGGGTTCAGTAGGTTGCCTAGCGAGCCAATCGGGTCGCTAGGGTCAAGCGCTGCGGCTCCATTGCTAGTGCCAGGGTCGCCGTTGGTTGCGCCTGAAGAAGAGGCAGAAGCACTCGGGCTTGGCGAAGACGAAGGCGACGGGGCAACGCTCGGAGTCGATGAAGCCGATGACGAAGGGCTCGCCGATGGAGTCGGGCGCAGGGTTGGCGTAGGCGACGGGGTTGGTGTCGGCGTAGGCGTAGGCGACGGGGTTGGTGTCGGCGTAGGAGTAGGCGTAGGAGTCGAGATAGGAGCAGCTGGTCTCGCTGGTGCAGTCACATCGATTGATGCAATTGTGGTTAGCAAGTCTGCAGGTGCGGTCTCGTTTCCGGCAGTGTCAGCAATTGAGAAACTCGGAGCCAGCTCTAGAGTGCTTGGTCCGGTGGTTTCAGGCGCGACGCTTGAAGTTGCCGTAATGGTGCAAACTCTGTTGCTGGTTTGAACGATGCCAGTTATTGAGGCGATGCCCGTAAGGGTGAAATCGTGACCTGCAACAGTCGACAATGTCGAGCAGTCGATGTCTGTGTCACCTTCAACAGTGAAGTGCAATGTTGTTGAATTCAGAGTTGCCGCTTCAGCATAGAGATTGATCTTAGGTGACGTTGTGTCGATTACTACGGCAGCAGATGCCGAGATTGATCCGGCTGCACCAGGAGCAGAGAGACCAAGCATGGCATTAGCACCGACACCAGATGTAACTGATTCAACGATTGTTCCGCCATTGAGTTCAAGTGCGGTTGCTGAAGCATAATCTAAATCGTTTGTGTTCTGGCTCGACTGAACTGTGTATGTGAAAGTGAGCTCTGTGGTTCCGGTTCCGCCTTGATAAGTTGCGAAATAGTCGACTCCCTCGAAAGTGAATTTCAATTGCGGGGTTCCCGAAACATCAACTGGAACGCTAAATGTCACAGTGACGGATATTTCTGATCCGGCTTTGAATACACCTGTTGTCGGAGCGGCAGTTGTCGAAACAACATAAGGTGCAACCGGCACAACGGTTGGAGCTACTGTTGCCGGAATTACGTTGATGCTTAGCAAGTATGAGTCGTCTCCAACTCCCTGCAGCTGGTTATCGCTAACTGCAGCACGACCAAATCGAATAACCGATGGCTGAGCTGGCTTAGGTTTTAGCTGATCTAGGTTTAGGCCAGGCAAGAACCTGGCAGGCATGATTGTGCCTACTGGCACAACTACGATCTTCAACTGATAAGAACCGGTCTGTGTGAAGGCCATAGCGCCGATTTTGGCCAAGTCGGCACCGCCCTGAGGTGTCAGGGATTGCTTGCCGAGGTTGAGCCAATCACCGTTGCCAATGCGGATGTAACCCCAAGCTTCGTGAGTGGCGGCCTTTCCGGAGACCACAGAGAATTCGGCACCAACCTTGGTACCTTGAATAACTTCAATTTGGTCAGTCAGTTCATAGCGAGTTGCCGACGGCTGATTCGCAATGTTTCTTGAACCTGTCGCGCCTGGCGCGCCCACTGGTGGTTCCACAATTTTTGCTTGGGTCAGTGCAGTGTTCAGAGCGGCTGCGGCACCAGGGTCGGTTGGTGTCATGCCAGTGGTGGCCGAACTCGGCGGAACCAGTGTGTAGTTCGCGTTTGAAACAGCATTGTTAATGCTCGCTGAACTTGGCGGTGCGGCAGGTGTTGCTGTGATTGTCTGCACGGCATAGGCGTTGATCGCGGTCTGCGCGTTGCCGGCTGCATCTGTCATCGAGAAGGTGCCCGACTTGGCTAGCGTGATGGTGCCTTGCACGCCGGGGGTAAGTGTGTGAGCTGCTGAAATTTCACAGGCGGTCGGTGCAATCTGTGAAATTCGCACGTCTGCTAGATCGATACCCGTTGTCGTTAGGTCAGACACAGTTAGTGATGCACAATCAATCGACTCTGAACCGGTAACGTTAAAGCTTGCGCGATTGTTAACTAAGTCGGCTGAAGAAGAAAGTGAAAGCGTTGGTGCAGTCGAATCGAAAACAAAAGTTTGTGACTTATACAACTTGGTGTCCCATACAGCGTCACCGATAGTTTGGCCACCGTATTCAACGACCAATGTTGGGTTAGTGAACCAGCCGATGCCGTCATCCCACTGACCGTTTGAATCCATGCTCATGTCATCAGAGGTGTTGTTCGGTTCTATCTGCGCATTGAACAGGCCGGTTTGCCAGTTGCTGTATCTGCCTGACACAGAGCCACCTACTCCGAGGTTGTCGGCCCAAGGGCCGCAGACACCGAACACGCAAGCGCGCCAGCCCGGTTCATCCCAGAATTGAACGCCGTCATCTGGCCCGCCAGACCAGGTTTGCCATGACCAGTTCGCGTAACTGTTTCTTGCACCCAACCAAATAACTTGGCCGCGGGCTTCGTCTTTTACGATGCTGTTTTCGGCACCCGAGCGAATGGTTGGAAGATAACCCTTAGCTGCTCCAAAGTAACTCGACTGTGCGGAGCTGTTTGCGTTGCCTCGGTTAGTAAAGGTTCCGCCAATGAATTTGTAGAAGTGGCGTGTGTCATACAAGAAAGTGCTGTCTGGTTTGAGGATGACCTCAATTGTGCGCGCAGTGCGGTCGGCAGAAGTTGTGCTCCACTTAACAGCGCGCAAAATTGCTTGAGCTGTTCCAATTGCAATCATCTGAGGCGATCCCGAAATCTCGAGTATCTTGTCTGTGCCAGATGTGGTGAGTGTTGATGTGAAACCAGTTGTCGGCGTGTAAGTGCTCGTCAACGTGTCGCCAACCTTGAAGTTCTTCAGAACAACGCGAAAGCCACTGATAGCGCCGGTTCCACGATTCTTTATTTCAGCGTTTGGAGCAAGTGCCACCGAACCAGTTGCCGAAAGGCCGTTAAGTGTTCCGAGGGTGATCTCTGGCGGAAAGTAGAACGTGCGCTCTACGCCATTGCCAGCGCTGGCCGGAGTTGGGTTGCCCGCGATGTCGGTGCCTGCCGCTGCTGGCAAAGATGCAACAAGACTGCCGCTGGTTGGTTCGGCGTTTGAAACTTGAATTGTGTATGAACTTGATCCTGCAGTTCCAGACGTCAAAGTTTTTGTCCAAGTGCCGGTGGTGCCCGAGTATCCGGTTAGCTGCAAATCAGATGCTTGAATGCCATACACCGGGCCATTGAAAGTGAACGTGTAGTCGATAGTGCTTGCGTTTGCTGCGCTAGAGCTTGCAAGGCCCGCAGAAAAAGTTGGTGCGATTGTGTCTTTGGTAATTGTCGCTGCCGTATTGTCTGCCGCGAGCGCGTTTCCGGCACCATAGGTTGCACTAATGCCCGCAAGGTCTTCGACTCTGTTTGCAAGAAGTTTCAAAACGACGGTGCCCTCAGAGCATCCCGTTACATTGACAACAACTTGTCTGTTGGTTGTAAATGATGATGCTGGTGTTGCGACACAGCCTGTTGCGGTGCTGCCAGTGAACGCGAATGATTGGCGTGTGGCTGTTGCGTAGTTACTTGCATACAGGTGACGAACATCTTCTGAGAATGTCAGAGTGTAAGGAACTGTTGCTGCGTTGAAATATCGCGTTGAGCCAGACACCTTGGTGTCTGCAGGCGGAGCAAAACTAACAACGGTCGGAACCGAGTAGTCGACCTCAACCGCCGCCGAGCTTGCTGCTGCGGTTTGGTTGCCAAGTGCATCTTGCAAGAACCCTGGTGAGAGTTTCAGCGATAGTAAACCTGAGTCTGCGCTTGTAAGCGCAACGGGGTTCGTCAATGTCACAGACATGACATTTCCGGCGATGGTTGGTGTTCCGATTACCCAGTTATTGAGAGACGCAGTGGTTGGCACCACGGTTGCATCAAGTTGAATCTTGGATAGGTCAGGCGTGCCACCAACGAATGAAACTGCTTCATCGAATGTGTAGTTGTAAACAACAGGTGCGGTCTTTGTCGACGTTGGGTTTGTGACTCCGGCTTGAAGAGCTGGGCCCGAGGTGTCGATAATTGCTGTGCCACTCAGGTTGCCGAGACCGGGAACATTTGAAACTGAGGTCGTGCCAGTGGCATCAACTGTCAGCGTCACGGGGCCGTCAATTGCCGAACCATTGAAGAGTCGCACTGTATAAGTGGATGAACCGCTGGTGCCCGAGGTGATGCTTGGGGTCCAAGTTCCGCTCAGCCCACTTGCGCCTGAAATCGAAAGGTTACCTAGACCAAAACCGGTGACGCCCTCTGCGAAAGTCACAACGTAGTCAATTGCGTTGCTCGTGGTTTCTTTGTCGGCATTCACTGCCTGAGGAACAACCGAAAGAACTGTGGTTCCGCGATATGCCAAACGGATTCGACCACTTGCAGCGCTGACTCCGGAGGGCGGAGCGTCAATTGCTATTGGGTTGTTGATGGTGGTTGTCTGTGACGCTTGGATTGGGTTTGATCCGTAGTGCTGAATTGTGCCGTACGCGTCAAGGAATGCGTCAGCAGCTGGCTTAACAAATGAAGCATCAAATGTCGCCGTATTAACTGTGACTGCCGGTGCTAGGTAAGACGAACCCGCACCACCACCACCGTAGGTGCCACCGCCACCACCGTAATAGCCACCGCCACCACCACCGCCAGAGCACCATTCATAGGTCCAGCCGTTTAGTCGATAGTTTGGTTCTGAACTTCGCTGCAGTCCACCGGCATTACCGCCAACGCCAAGAGCACCCGCGGTTGAGTAGTTTGTTGTGTCGCAACCCATCCATGTAATCGACACTGGAGCTAGCGCACCGCGAGCACCTCCCGCTGAGGCAGTTGCGTTAGCGCCCACATGAACAGGGTCCATGCCCTCTGAGTTCAATCCCGTCGGGGCAGTTGCACCAACACCAAATGCACTGCCGCCGCGATAAAGAATCGATGATCCACAATATGCAGGTTGTGCTGGGTGAGCTGGGTCGCCCGCATATAGCCATCCGGCAGGCGAGCACTGCAGGTAGTGCGCGCCACCGCCACCGCCACCGGCAACTACAACTCGATTTGAAAGTGCGGTTCCACCGACTCGAATATCAGAAGCGCCACCGCCACCGCCACCTTTACCTATGCCAACACCAGTCGATGGTCTGAAGTTTGGATCGCGAATTTGACTAGCGCTCGGCATTGAACTTGAGTAATACGAAATGGAGCCATCGCCGCCACCGTTCCAGCCACCTTTTATTGGTGCGCCAGCCCCACCGACATAAAGGTTTAGGACTTGGCCGCCGGTAGTTGGCAAGACACCGCTGACTACGGCAGAGCTTCCGGTGTTTCGGTTTTGAGTGAAGCTTGAAGATGACGAGCCTCGGCCACCGACTGCGATGAATGAAATGTTGCGAACGCCGTTTGGCACCGTAAAGGTTTGTTTATCGCCCGTATAGAAGTATGTGCGCTCACAGTTCACGCCAATGAAAGTCCAGCCACTAGGGCACGGATCAGCAATTGCTGGCTTGGCGTCTAGCAGCACTGTTGCCGAAGCAAAGACTAGAAAAAACGCGATTAGTGAAGAAAAGAATTTGACTGCATATGAATTACCCCGGCGCATGTTGCGAGTCTAAGTTGCCATGCCTTTTTGCGAACTTATTGGCACCAGGTAGAGTTCGGTTTACCGAACCTGCTGCGCGAACGCGTACAACCGGGCAAAACGCAAAATGCCTCCCCGAAGGGAGGCATTTCGTTTGTGGAGACTAGGGGGGTCGAACCCCTGACCCCCTGCTTGCAAAGCAGGTGCTCTACCAACTGAGCTAAGTCCCCTTGCGGGTTTTCACTTGTTGCTTCACAGTCATTTCTGACTAATGAAGCGGCTGCTTGGTGGGCCTAGGAGGACTTGAACCTCCGACCTCTTCATTATCAGTGAAGCGCTCTAACCACCTGAGCTATAGGCCC
>NZ_JAHEDV010000002.1 GCF_024641065.1 Rhodoluna sp. | reverse complement strand
AACCGTCGCAACGACCCAGACCGTATCGTTCTGAAGAAGTATGACCCAGTTGTACGTCAGCACGTTGAATTCCGCGAGGAGCGCTAAGAATGGCTAAGAAGAGCAAGATCGCTAAGAACGATCAGCGCAAAGTAATCGTTGAGCGTTACGCAGAAAAGCGTCTCGCACTAAAGAAGGCTTTGGTTGACCCAAACTCAACCGACGCACAGCGTGAAGAGGCCCGTCTAGGTCTTCAGAAGCTTCCTCGCAACGCATCACCGGTACGTCTACGTAACCGCGATGCTATCGACGGTCGCCCACGTGGTGTTCTCGCAAAGTTCGGTGTTTCACGTGTTCGCTTCCGCGACATGGCACACCGTGGCGAGTTGCCAGGCGTTACCAAGTCAAGCTGGTAATCACAAGTTTTCACAGAGAACCCGTTGCTCTTTCGAGAGCAGCGGGTTTCTTTTTGACCCGGATAAGCCGATATCCCAATAAACACGGGAAAAATCGTTAGAAAAATCGATTAAGACACGCCGAAACAGAAGAATCACAAGTTTTGGAATCCGTGTAGCGTAAATGACGACAGAACGTCAAACGTAAAAATGTCCAGGAGGACCCAATGTCTCTAAACAAGAGCGAACTAGTAGCAGCAGTAGCTGCAACCACCGGTGAGTCACAGGCAGCAGTTAACCGCGTTGTTGACGCACTGTTCGAGACCATTGCAAAGACCGTTGCAGGCGGCGGCAAGGTTACCATCCCAGGCTGGCTATCAGTAGAGAAGGGCCACCGTGCAGCACGCACCGGTCGCAACCCTCAGACTGGTGCAACCATCCAGATCGCAGCAGCTAACACCGTTAAGGTTTCAGCAGGCTCAAAGCTAAAGGCTGC
This sequence comes from Rhodoluna sp., assembly GCF_024641065.1. Lineage (GTDB taxonomy): Bacteria > Actinomycetota > Actinomycetes > Actinomycetales > Microbacteriaceae > Rhodoluna. The sequence goes on along the minus strand of NZ_JAHEDV010000002.1, from coordinate 198,315 downwards.
AGTTAAGTAAGTCTTAGTTACATCGAAAACGCCTCGACTTCGGTCGGGGCGTTTTCTTTTACCCAGATGCAAAATCAGGGGCATGGATGCCGCATCTTGCCGATAGCCTTAAAGCATGGGTGACAAAGTAAAAGGCTATTTATTCGTTCTAATGCAGTTTGTGCTGCTTGGATTTTTGATCACCATGCCATCAACCCGTGAAGCTGGGGTTTTTCCGGAGACCCTATTTGCCTTGGGCGCCGCAATTATGGTTGCGGGCTTGGTGTTGCTAGTCATCGCTTTGATTTCACTTGGCAAATCAATTTCGGTGAACCCGGTTCCTAAGGCCAACGCCCCACTGGTAACCACCGGGCTTTATGCAAAAATGCGCCACCCTATTTATTCAGGGCTATTGCTTGCAACCCTAGGCGCTGCAATCTGGGGAGGGCTGATTCCTCACCTGTTGATTTGGTTCGCGCTGGTATCGGTGCTTTCGGTAAAGGCTGCTTACGAAGAAATGCTGTTGTCGGCAAAGCACCCTGAATATGATTCATACAAAGCAAAGACCGGCCGCTTCATTCCTAGATTGCGAAAGGCGCCGCGAGCCTAGGCCGCGATTAGTCTAAATAAGTGAAATCAGCCCCAACCCAAGCTATGACCAAGCGCATTTCTGCTGCGACTGGTCTAATTCTGGGCGCCGGAATTCTGGCACTGATTATTGGTCTGGTTCTAGGTGGCGGCGCAGCCGTTCAAGCTCTAGCTGACCCAGGTGAGATTGTGCGCTGGGGGCTGCCAACCGCAAAGTTCGTGATGAACTTCTCGATGGCCACAGCGATTGGCACCCTGGTTTTTGCTGCATTCGCAATTTCTGCCGACAACCCGCTACTTGAAAAAGCACTCAGCCTAGCCACCTTCGGGTCAGCACTTTGGGCAGTCTCAGCAGTTTTCAACCTACTGTTCACATATCTTTCGGTTACTGGCAGCGCATTTTCAAACTCTGAATCATTCGGCCAGAGTGTTTGGCTTTTTGCCACCCAGATTGAGCTAGGCATCTCACTTTCAATCAACTTGGCGATTGCTCTTGGGCTGAGCATGCTGATTCCGGCTATCCGTGGTTTAACCGCAACGGCAATAATGGCTGCGATTGGCCTAGGGGCATTAATTCCACTAGCGCTAATCGGTCACGCCGCCGGCACAGCAAATCACTCGATGGCGGTCAATTCGATTGGGCTTCACTTGGTGGCAGTTGTCATCTGGGTTGGTGGGCTGATTGCTCTTTTTGTTATCCGTGGTGAAAATATCGAGCAGGCGGCTGCTCACGCCAAGCGCTACTCGACCCTGGCACTGGTCGCGTTTTTGCTGGTGGTAGTTTCGGGTGTTGGTTCGGCTGCAATTCGAATTACAAAAATCGAAGATATTTTCTCGGCCTACGGGCTGTTGCTTGGCATTAAGGTTGCGGCACTCGCACTGCTCGGTGTGCTTGGCGCAATTTATCGCCGTCGGTTGCTGAACAATATTGCCACCACGGCCAAAGCGCTTTACAAACTGGTAGCTGTTGAATTCGCAATTATGGGAACAGCGATTGGCATGGCCACCGCTTTGGCTAGAACGGCTCCCCCGGTTACCGATCAAGAAATTGTGGTGACACCGGCCCAGATTTTGACCGGCGAACCTTTGCCGCCTGAGCTAACTTTTGAAACTCTCTTCACGCAGTGGAAGCCAGACCTGCTCTGGTTGGTGATTTGCGTGGGTGCCATTTGGTTCTACTTGGCTGGGGTTCGCCGCCTGCGCAAGCGCGGTGACAGCTGGCCGATTGCCAGAACCATCTCATGGATCACCGGTCTGCTCACCCTGATTTATGTGACCAGTGGTGCCCTGAATGCCTACCAAGAATATCTATTCAGCATGCACATGATTGGCCACATGATTTTGGCCATGGGTATTCCTGTGCTGTTGGTGCCAGGTGCACCGGTCACGCTGCTTCTTCGAGCGACCGAGAAACGCAAAGATGAATCACGCGGAGTTCGCGAGTGGGTGCTTTGGGCAGTTCAAACTAAATATGCGCAATTCATCTCGCACCCATTGATTGCCGCTGTTCTTTTTGCCAGCTCACTGGTCACCTTCTACTTCACTCCGCTATTTGCTTGGGCAACTCACGAGCACATCGGTCACGAGTGGATGGTGGTTCACTTCTTGATCACCGGTTATCTATTTGCACAGGCGCTGATCGGAATCGACCCAGGGCCGAATCGCCTTTCATACCCGATTCGACTGTTGTTGCTTATTGGCACCATGGCCTTTCACGCGTTCTTTGGCCTGAGCCTGATGGATGGCAACGGCTTGCTGCTTGCCGACTGGTATGGCGCAATGGGCCGCACCTGGGGTGAAGCGCCGATTGACGACCAGCACACCGGTGGTGCGATTGCCTGGGGAATCGGCGAGCTACCGACAGCGGCGCTGACCATCATTGTTTCGATGCAGTGGTTCAAGGCAGACACCCGTGAGCAACGCCGAACTGACCGAGCAAGTGACCGTTCGGGCAACCAAGACGTTGAAGCTTATAACGAGATGCTGGCCAAACTGGCGGCTAGAGAATCACGTGCGAACGCTCAGGGCAACACAGATCGAGAGAAGCAGAACTAATGGAACAAGTAACTCTCTCGAGCGAGCAACAGGCACTATTCGAATACATCGAAGAGTCTGAGAACAATATTTTTGTGACCGGCCGTGCCGGAACCGGTAAGTCGACTTTGCTGACCTACCTGATTGAAAACACCAAAAAGAAAACTGCGATTTGCGCCCCAACCGGTGTTGCAGCTTTGAACGTTGGTGGCGTGACCATCCACTCGCTCTTCGGTTTTCCGTTCGGCATTCTCGGCACCGAGGATATCGCCAGACACATGAACCGTCGCACGCGCGAGGTTTTGGCGGCCATCGACATGTTGGTGATTGACGAAGTATCCATGGTGAATGCCGACCTGATGGACACAATGAGTCGCGCTATGGGCATTGCCCGAGGTCGTCGCAAACTGCCATTTGGTGGAGCCCAGGTTGTGATGTTCGGTGACCCGTATCAGCTGGCACCGGTGCCGCCGAGCGACCCGCAAGATCGTGCCTACATGGCCGAAAACTATCAAAGCGGTTGGTTCTTCGACGCTCACGTTTGGCGAGAAGACAGCCTTGAGCGCTATGAGCTCACTGAAATTTTTAGACAGCACGACGAGTATTTCAAAGAGATTCTCAACGCCATTCGCGATGGTTCATGCACTCAAGAAATGCTCGACTACATCAATAAGTGCGGAAACCGTTTTCCTCCGCACGACGATGTAATCAGGCTGGCAACCATCAACGCGTCGGTGAATAGTGTGAATGCCTCTCGGATGGCGCGAATCGAGACACCGCCAAAGCGCTTCGATGCAGTGTTTAGCGCGGCTGACGAAAAGGCTTTTGGTCGAACCCTTCCGGCTGAACCAGTGGTTGAACTTAAAGTTGGCGCACAGGTGATGTTCATCAAGAACGACGATTCGAGCACCAAGAAAGGGCCGACTGGCCCGGTGAAGCGATGGGTAAACGGCACTATTGGCCGAGTCGTTGAATTGCCTAGTTCTGGCGGAGTAATTGTTGAGGTTGATAACGAGCGCCTAGAGGTTGGCCGTTCAACCTGGGAGAAAGTTCGCTATGAAATTGACGAACAATTCGACGAAGAAACCGGAAAAGTCAAAGAGGTACTGATTGCCGTGCCACTAGCCGAGTTCCAGCAGATTCCGCTGCGCCTGGCCTGGGCGGTTACCGTGCATAAGTCACAGGGGCAGACCTATGACGAAGTTGTGATCGACATGGGTCGCGGCGCTTTCAGCCCGGGTCAAACCTACGTAGCTCTCAGCCGAGTAAGGTCGCTAGATGGCCTTTATCTGACTCGAGCAATCTTGAAGAGCGACATCATGGTTGACCAAGATGTTCTCAGATTCATGAACGGCGTGAAGCAGGCGCCAATCGAAAAGCTCTTTTAGCAAAAGCAACACAACTACTGGCAGTTAAACCCTGCCAATATGGGAACACGCAGACATCGGGGGATGTTGTTTTCGAAATGACAGCAATAAAGAAATGGGGTGGCAGATGAACCGACTGGGTCAATTCTTAGTTAGGTATAGCAGGTCTGCCTTGTTCGGCTTTATTGCGCTGGTTGCGATTTCGGGCATCTGGGGTTTTCAAGCATTTGGCTTACTCAAAGGCGGGGGTTATGACGACCCTGGTTCAGATTCAGCCAGAGTGGCCGAAATTCTGACCGACTCTTTCGACAAATCAACGGCTGAGGTTGTGCTTATTGCTGATTTTGATTCAGCAGCCAATGATTTAGCCAACATAAACACTGGCAAAAACCTAACCCAAGAACTCGAGGGCATCGCCGGAGTTGATTCGGTTACTGGCTATTTCTCAATGGGCTTGACCCCAACTTTGGCAAGCGACGATGGCACGGCCGTCTATTTCTTTGTTGATGTCAGTGAAGATGTAACCCAGTCAGCGGTGGCGCGAAATATTGCCAATAGGTTTACCGGTGACTATGAAGGCGCTCAGCTTTATGTAGCCGGGTTTGCCGCTGTCACTTCTTCGATTAACCACGCCATTGAGAGTGACCTAAAGACTGCAGAGATGGTTGCGGTTCCACTGGTGCTTCTGTTGCTAGTTTTTGTCTTCGGTTCGTTGGTGGCAGCTGGCTTGCCAATGTTGATCGCTGGGCTTTCAATTGTGGGCACGTTCTTCTTCATCTGGCTATCGGCCCAGTTCACCGACACCTCGATCTTCTCGGTGAACCTGGTCTCTGGCCTAGGGCTTGGCCTTGGCATTGACTATGCGCTACTAATGGTGAATCGATTTAGAGAAGAGAGAGCCGGCGGCAACTCGGTTGCCGACTCTTCAATTCGCACACTCGAAACTGCCGGGCGAACCGTGCTGTTCTCGGGCCTCACCGTTGCAATTGTTTTGGGTTCACTCGGGTTCTTTCCGCAGTATTTCTTGCAATCATTTGCGCTGGGCGGTGTTGTTGTAGTTTTGATCGCCGTGGCAGGTGCCTTGATTGCCCTGCCGGCCTTGCTCAATTTGATTGGCGACAAAGTCAACTCGGTAAAAATTCGCAAAAACCTAACGCCAAAAGACTCTAAACTCTGGGGTTCGATTGCTCGCTTTGTGATGAAGCGGCCGGTCTCAGTGCTGCTTGTAACTTTGATTGGTTTGGGTTCGCTAACCTCGCTGGCAGTCGGTGTTGAGTTTGGTCAGGTTGACGACCGAGTGCTCAAGCAAGATGATCGCGTTGTGGTTGCGAGCAATTTCATCCGTGATAATTTCACCGCTCGAGAGGGCAGCCCGGTAGAAATTTTGGTTAGAGATGCTGACGACCAAGAGATCGCCGACTATGCGAGCAGCATTGCCGTGCTAGACAACATCACTCGTGTGCAGGTCATGCCAACCAAGGCAGATGGCTGGACTCAAATTGTGGCCATTCACGAGATTGAGTCACGCTCGCCAGCTGGCATAACTTTGACCGATGCTATTCGCACCATCAAAATCGATGGTGGCGAGGTTTTGGTCGGAGGTTCAGCGGCAATTTATACCGATTCACAGCAGGGCATTGAGCGTCAGTTGCCCCTTGCAGCTGGCTGGATCGTGATCTGGACCCTAATTCTTTTGTTCCTATTCACGGGTTCGATTCTGTTGCCAATCAAAGCCGTTCTGCTCAACGTGCTTTCGCTTGGTGCAACCTTTGGATTCGTAACTTGGGTCTTTGCCGAAGGAAACCTCAAGTGGCTGGTCGGCGATTTCTTTGTCACCGGAACCATCGACACCAGCTCATCGGTGATGATTGTGGTCGTGGCTTTTGGCCTCTCGATGGACTACGAACTGTTCTTGCTCAGCCGCATCAAAGAGCAGCACGACGCCGGTCTAGGCACCCATGAATCGGTAGCTGTTGGCCTGCAGCGCTCTGGCCGAATTATCACTGCGGCTGCCTTGGTTTTGGCATTCAGTTTTGTGGCTTTCGTGACCAGCGGTGTGACCATCATGAAGATGCTTGGTCTGGGCATTGCCTTCGCAATTCTCTTGGATGCAACCGTGGTGCGAGCTTTGCTGGTGCCGGCACTAATGCGCCTATTTGGTGATGCCAACTGGTGGGCGCCAAAGTGGATGAAACGCATCTACAAAAAGGTCGGGCTAGAGCACTAATCAACTGACGGCTTTTATGGTCGGGCAACCGATAAACTGGCAACATGCTTATGTCAGACCGCGATATCCGCGCAGAAATTGAAGCCGGCCGAATTGGCCTTGACCCGCTTAACATCGACTTGCTGCAGCCGTCGAGCATTGATGTTCGACTAGACCGATTCTTTCGTCTATTCGACAACCACAAACACGCTTACATCGACCCTCGCGAAGAGCAGAGCGACATGACTCGCTTTGTTGAGGTTGCCTCTGACGAAGCATTTGTTCTTCACCCAGGCGAGTTTGTGCTCGGTTCGACCTATGAGTTTGTAACCCTGCCAGACAACATCGCGGCTCGCCTCGAGGGCAAGAGCTCACTTGGCCGCCTAGGTCTTTTGACCCACTCAACCGCAGGCTTCGTTGACCCAGGTTTCAAGGGTCACGTAACCCTAGAGTTGGCAAACGTTTCAAGCTTGCCAATCAAGTTGTGGCCTGGAATGAAGGTTGGTCAGCTTTGCTTCTTCCAGCTTTCATCACCTAGCGAGACCCCTTATGGTTCAGCTAAGTACCTATCTCGTTACCAGGGTCAGCGCGGGCCAACCGCCTCACGCAGCCACCTGAACTTTCACATCACCGATGTTGGCAACGAGCCACTCGAGAACTAAAAACTCGAATCTTTAAAAGCAGCCCTCGCGCCCAACAGTGCGGGGGCTTCTTTGTGCTCGAGAGCAAAGCGATCAGCTGCAATCTCGCAAAGGCGTTCAACTTCTGAAACCAAAGCGGTTGATGCAGCCAAACCCGGCGACATCAGTCGAACCAATCTAGCCAATCGTTTGAGAGAAAAATGCCTTCCACGGATGTGCCCGAGCTCGTGCCAAAGCACAGCTTCGAATTCATCCGAGGTCAAATGGTTTTGCAACTGAGTCGACAGCAGAATTTGGTTACGACCGGCAACAGCGTATGCAAATGGCAAGTCAATGCTGAAAACTTCAATGCCCATGAAATTCATGAGAGGCTTCTTGGCCTGAGAGATCGCCGGCTGAACCTCTCGGGCTGCAACCACCAAAGGCTCGAGTCGGGTTTGCACCAGAACCAATGAGACTGCACTCAGGAGAAGAACTACCCAGGGGCCAAAACTAACCGCGAGAGTCGCCAACCATTTGGTGCCACCAAACTCATTTGATTCAAGTGCGGCAACTGTGTCGAAGTAAGACCAAATGGCAACCGCCAGGGCGATGAGGGTGGCGATGCCGGCAGACAAAAGCGAACCGAACCAAACAACAAGACCTAGTCGGGGCCGGCTACCAAACCGGTGGGTAAAAGCAACCGGAGCAAGAGTGGTGATTAGCAGTGCCCATTCGATGGCAATGGGAATCAGCAGGATCGGAGCGCTCACCGGTCTAGGTTAGCGAATTGCGGAGGGCTTCGAGCTGTGCGGGGGTGAGGCCGTCGGCAAAATGTGAAAATGCCAGTGCAGGGTTCTCGGCGCCAGAAACCAACCGCAGCATCAGCCCAGCAGTGTGCGCCTCTCGAGTTTGAGCGGCACTAAAAAGAAGTGAACGGCCGGCTCCTGGTTTGCGAGTCACCAACTCTTTATCAACCAAGCGTGAGAGCACGGTCAAAATTGTGGTGAGAGCGAGTGAGCCATCAGGGCTAACCAATTCAAGAATTTGCTGGGATGTCAGCGGCTCACCCGATGAGTTCCAGAGCGCGTCAAGAATTAGAGCTTCGAGCTCACCCTGCTGACGACCTGACTTAGACATGTTGCAATTCTACAGATTGTCGAACAGAACTGGTTATTTTGAATAGGCAACGCTTGGGTTTGGGTTCACCCGAAGCAGAAGCACGAGACCAACCACAAGAATCACAATGATGCCGATGATTCCAAAGATGGTTGCGCTTTCAAGGTTGAATAGCATCGATGCAATCGTGATCGAGCCGGCCCACATAAAACCAGACAAGAAAGAAACCGCGCGACCGGTGGTTTGGTAGAGACCGAAGACCTCGCCCTCACGACCAACCGGGGTGAAGCGCGAGACGAAGGTGCGGCTCGCGGCCTGTGCTGGGCCGACGAATAGGCAAAGCGCTAGGCCGCCGATCCAATAGGTGATGACACCAAAACCGGCAAAGGCAAACACTGCTGAACCCGCAATGATTAGGCCAATCAGTGAGCCAATGATTACTGCGCGTGAACCGAGCTTGTCATCCAGGCGACCACCAACTGCTGCACCGATGCCGGCGACAATATTTGCAGCGATACCGAACAGTATTACCTCGGTTTGCGAGAAGCCGAAGGCCAAGGTGCCGAGCACGGCGCCAAAGGTAAACACGCCAGCTAAGCCGTCGCGGTAAATGGCTGACGAGATCAAGAACTTGAAAGTGTCTGGTGCCTGACGGCGAAGCGACTGAAGCTGGCCCCAAAGTTTGATGTAGCTATCCCAGAGGCTTTCGTTTTTGCGGTTCTCTTTTGGCTCGATTTCAGGCACGCGTCTGAACAATGGAATTGAGAACAGGGCAAACCAAACGGCCGAGAACAAGAATGTGATTCGAACTGGCAGTGACTCGCCTAGAGCTAGGCCAAAGACTGTGCCGGGCAAGATGAATCCGAAAAGCGAGATGCACAGCAGGATGATTCCGCCGGCATAGCCCAAGCCCCAGGCATAACCAGAGACCTTGCCGATGCTGCTTGGGGTAGAGACCTGACGAAGCATCGCGTAATAGTTGATGAAGGCCGACTCTTGAACAATCGAACCCAAGCCATAGAGCACAAGACCGAATAACAAGAATTCAGGTTTCGGCTGAACAAAGAACGCCGCAATCATGATGGCCACCAAGATGTAGGTGTTGACCATCAACCAGAATTTGCGCTTGCCACTCTCGTCAGAACGACGACCAAATACCGGCGCCATAAGCGCAACGATCACACCGGCGATTCCGGTTGTGATGCCAAGAAGCGAATCTGAGTCAGTGCCAACTGCGGCAACCGCACCGGCAAGGTACACCGGAAAAATGAAGGTCTGCATGATGGTCGGAAAAGGCTGTTCGGCCCAGTCCCAGAGTGCCCATGCCCAAGTAGCGCGCTTGCGTGATCTTGCATCGTCGAAAGTCATAACTGCAACGCTAGCCCAAAAATTGGGGCTTGTGGCTAGTAAATAGTGAGGGTGCTCTTGGCTACATCTGAGTTCAGATAGTAATTAGAGAAAAAGCTGACGCTCAACGAATATTTCTGTTTGGTTGTGGGCATTTTTACTTTCACCGAGGCAGTACCAAGCTCATTGGTGGTGGCCACATAGCTTCGCCCAGCAAATTTGAAAGTAACCTGACGATTAGCCATGGTGGCACCCGACTCAGTCTTCAGATTTGCAATCAGGTAACCATAGCTGCCAGCACGCATGGTGGTTCGGCCGGTGTAGCGCAGGTCGGTGATTACCTTGACCGCAGGGTTGCATCTGATATTCACATCGAGGCTTAAATCAGCGTCGATGTATTGAGTCATCACAATTGGCGCTCCGGTGAAACCCGAGAACCCGGTGCAAGCTGCCAGTGCGCTCGCCGAATCGGTTTGCCCTAGCGCGTGCCAACTTACTAGGTCAGAAAACGCCTTGGATGATCCGGTGATTTGACCCCACTGATAAGGGGTTGAATAAATGCCCAGCTTGGTGATTTTGGCAACCGACTGCAAGTAGTGAACCGCGCCTGAAACCGAGGCGGTGTTGCGCGAGGTTGAATCCGTACCCGTGAGCGCTGGAGTGCTTTCGACCCAGAGCGAGCCGCGCCAGCTGTTTGAGGTTTCAACGTCTAGCCACCAGGTGGTTTGTGCCGGCGACTTGGTAAGGCCCAGGCGCGTGTAGGCAGCTTGAACTCGCTGGTATGAATCTTTGGCCGCGTTGTAGCCATAGTTGAAAGCGCAGCCGGTGCTATCTGGGGTTTCGGCTGAGCAAACTCGAGGGCTGTTTTGGCCAGTTGGCCAAAAACTGGACGTTGGGCCGAGATTGCCGGTGTTTATGTAGAGCTGAGCCGAGGTTCCGCCGGCCCAAGTCAGTTGCTCATCTAGGCAGGTGTTTTCTGAAAAAACCAGGCCGCCATTGATGCCTACGATTTCAAAAGCGCCGTCGGTTGGCAAGGTTGCACCGCACTGCGGATAAGAAACGTCATAACCAGAACCCAGTTCGAGAGCCTGGGCAGGGCTAGCGGCACCGATGGTCGCGATCGCAACCAAGCCGGCGAGCATGATGCTTGACGCTCTAGCCACCCAAGGTTTCATGATTCCAGCATCGCATTATTGGCTGTGAATGAGGCGAGAATATCGCTCAGAGGCAAACTTGAGTCGAGAAGACTTAGATTTTGCTGTGAATGCTTGACAAGATTTTGACCTCGTGTGAAACTTGAGTCAAAGCGGCTCAGGTTTGAGCCCGCAGAACGAAAAACCGGGCCAAAAGCCCACACAAAAGAGGAGAAACAATAAATGGCACGTGCAGTAGGTATTGACCTAGGTACCACCAACAGCGCAGTTTCTGTGCTTGAGGGTGGCGAACCAACCGTTATCGCTAACGCTGAGGGTTTCCGCACCACTCCGTCTATCGTTGCATTCACCAAGGATGGCGAAGTTCTAGTGGGCGAGACCGCTAAGCGCCAGGCCGTTACCAACGTTGACCGCACCATCGCATCAGTCAAGCGCCACATGGGCACCGACTGGACCTTCGACGTTGACGGTAAGAAGTACACCCCTCAGGAGATTTCAGCTCGAACCCTGGCCAAGCTAAAGCGCGACGCCGAGACCTACCTGGGTGAAGCAGTTAACGACGCCGTAATTACTGTTCCGGCTTACTTCAACGACGCTGAGCGTCAGGCAACCAAGGATGCCGGTGAGATCGCGGGCCTAAACGTGCTTCGCATCATCAACGAGCCAACCGCTGCTGCTTTGGCATACGGCCTAGACAAGGGTAAAGAAGACGAGCTCATCCTGGTATTCGACCTTGGTGGCGGTACTTTCGACGTCTCATTGCTAGAAGTTGGCAAGGATGAAGGCTTCTCGACCATTCAAGTTCGTTCAACCTCAGGTGACAACCGCCTTGGTGGCGACGACTGGGATCAGCGTATTGTTGACCACCTGGTTAAGAAGTTCAAAGAGACCACCGGTGTTGACGTTTCGAAAGACAAGATTGCACTTCAGCGTCTAAAAGAGGCTGCTGAGCAGGCTAAGAAAGAGCTTTCACAGTCGATGAGCGCCAACATTCAGTTGCCTTACCTATCTCTAACCGAGAATGGCCCAGCAAACTTGGATGAAACCCTAACCCGCGCACAGTTCGAGCAGATGACCGAAGACCTATTGCTTCGCACCAAGAAGCCATTCGAAGACGTCATTAAAGAGGCCGGCGTAAAGGTTGCCGATATCGCACACGTTGTGCTTGTTGGTGGTTCAACCCGTATGCCTGCAGTTTCTGAATTGGTAAAGAAGCTAACCGGTGGCAAGGAGCCAAACAAGGGTGTAAACCCTGACGAGGTTGTTGCCGTTGGTGCGTCGCTACAGGCCGGTGTTCTAAAGGGTGAGCGCAAAGACGTTCTACTGATCGACGTGACCCCGCTTTCACTTGGTATCGAAACCAAGGGTGGAATCATGACCAAGCTAATCGAGCGCAACACTGCGATTCCGACCAAGCGTTCAGAGACCTTCACCACCGCAGACGACAACCAGCCACAGGTAAGCATCCAGGTTTACCAGGGTGAGCGTGAGTTCGTTCGCGACAACAAGTCACTCGGCAACTTTGACCTAGCCGGCATTGCACCAGCACCACGTGGTGTGCCACAGATCGAGGTAACCTTCGACATCGACGCCAACGGCATTGTGCACGTGTCTGCAAAAGACAAGGGCACTGGCAAAGAGGCATCTGTCACCATCACCGGTGGTTCTTCACTTTCTAAAGAAGACATCGAGCGTATGGTTCGCGAAGGAGAAGAGCACGCAGCCGAAGACAAGAAGCGTCGTGAAGAAGCCGATCTACGCAACCAGGCCGAGGGCATGGTCTACCAAATCGAGAAGCTGATCAAAGACAACGACGAGAAGCTACCTGAAGAGGTCAAGACCGAGGTTCAGGCTGACGTTGATGCAGTGAAGGCTGCGCTCGCCGGAGAAGACATCGAGGCAGTGAAGTCTGCAGTTGAGAAGCTAAACGAATCTCAGCAGAAGCTAGGCGAGGCAATCTACGCTGCAACTCCTGCAGAGGGCGAAGAGGCTGCTGCCGAGGCAACTGGCGAAGACGTTGTTGACGCCGAGGTTGTCGACGAAGACGAAGAGAAGAAGTAATGAGCGACCAAGATTCAAACGGCCCAGCCGATGAGGCTGAGTCAGCTCAAAACGCTTCGAACGCTGATGCTGCTGCAACTGACGAAACTGGTTTAGATCAAGAACTTGCTGACCTAGTTGACGAAACCGGCCCAATCTCGAAAGAGGCTGAACTGCTCGCTGATCTTCAGCGACTTCAGGCTGAGTTTGTGAACTACAAGACTCGCGTTGAACGAGACCGCGATGTTGCACGCAATGCAGCAATCGCCGAAGTTCTGCGCGCGGTCTTGCCCGCTCTCGACGACCTAACCCGCGCCGAAGCGCACGGCGACCTTGAAGGCAGCCCTTTTGCTGCTGTGGTTGCCAAGCTTCGCAACGCAGGTGACAAGTTTGGACTCAAGGCTTTCGCAGCCAAGGGTGACAAGTTTGACCCAGAGCTACACAACGCGCTGGTGCAGACTCCAAACGCAGAGGTTACCGAGAACGTCATTGCCGATGTAGTCGAGCCGGGCTTCATGCTCGGCGACCGACTGCTTCGACCAGCAATGGTGGCAGTTTTTATCCCAGCTGAATAATCAATAACTAACACGAGGTTCAAACATGGCAAGTCAAGACTGGTTCGACAAGGATTTCTATAAAGTCCTTGGCGTATCTAAAGACGTGTCTGAGGCTGAACTGAAGAAGGTTTATCGTAAGCTCTCTCGCCAGAATCACCCAGACACCAATCCAGGTGATGCTAAGGCCGAGGCACGTTTCAAAGAAATCAGCGAGGCCTACTCGGTTCTTTCTGATAAAAATCAGCGTGCCGAATATGACCAAATGCGCGCCATGGGCCCAGGTGCCCGCGGCGGTTTTGGCGGCGGTCAAGGCGGAGGCTTCAGCGGTGGTTTTCCGGGAGGTTTTCCGGCGGGCGGCGGCTTCGAAGATGTTTTCGCTAACCTATTCGGTGGCGGCGGTGGTCGCGGCTTCGGCCCTCAGCGTGGCTCTGACCTAACCATGAAACAAACCTTGGATTTCATCGACGGGGTCAAGGGAACCACCATCAAGGTGGCCCTTGGCAACGGCGAGCCAACCACGGTGAAGATTCCGGCCGGTGTGCAAGATGGCCAAAAGATCAAGATTGCTGGCAAGGGTCAAGCTTCACCAAACGGTGGCCCGGCGGGCGATCTGATCATTAGCCTGACCGTAAAGCCGCACCCGGTTTTCATCCGTGACGGAAACAACCTGCGCGTGACTGTGCCAATCACCTATGCCGAGGCAGTACTTGGAGCAACAATTCAGGTGCCAACTCTGGGTGGCGAACCGGTCAAACTAAAGGTTGCCCCCGGAACCCCTAATGGTCGAGTTCTGCGAGTTAAAGGCCGCGGTGTTGTGACCTCAAAGGCCGAGGGCGATCTTCTTGCCACAGTAGAAATTGCTGTGCCAAGCCATGTGAATGACAAAGCTAAAAAGGCGCTCGAAGACTTCGAAGCGCAACTGCCGAGCGAAGACCCGAGAGCAGATCTGTTGCTGAAGGCCGGACTCCTCTAGGAGGCGAAAAATGGAACAGTTCGATCAGAACACTCCGCTATTTGCAATTTCGGTTGCGGCTGAATTAGCCGTGATGCACCCACAGACCCTGCGTGATTATGACCGCATTGGGCTCGTAGTGCCAGCCAGAACCGGTGGTCAAACCCGCCGCTACACCATGCGAAACGTCGCCCAACTTCGCGAGATTGCTCGCCTGTCTAATGAAGGTGTGAGTCTTGAGGGCATCCGACGCATTTTGGAACTTGAAAACCAGAATGCTGAGCTGAACCAGCGAGTTCGAGATCTCGAGCAAGCCTTGGCAAATGAACTTATGAACCGACCTGGAGCCCGAGTATTTGCAGCGGGTGAGCAGGGTGTCGAAAGCCTCGCTAGAGGCCGCCGGCCGGCCAAACAAAATTCTGTAGTGCTGTGGAGGGCGCGATGAACAATCAAAACATGCAGGGCGAAGACCAACAGTCGGCCCTTGAAAAATATGGTGTGAACCTAACCGAGATAGCTAAGTCGGGCAAGCTCGACCCAGTTATCGGTCGTGACGCTGAAATTCGCCGCGTTTCTCAGGTGCTCAGCCGGCGCACCAAGAACAACCCGGTGCTCATTGGTGAACCTGGCGTTGGCAAGACCGCAGTGGTTGAAGGCCTGGCTCAGCGAATCATCGCGGGAGATGTGCCTGAAAGCCTCAAGGGCAAACAGCTAATCAGTCTTGACCTAGCTGCAATGGTCGCCGGTGCTAAATACCGCGGCGAATTCGAAGAGCGACTAAAAGCAGTCTTGGCTGAGATCAATGCCGCCGAGGGCCAGGTAATCACTTTTATCGACGAACTTCACACCCTGGTTGGTGCAGGTGCCGGCGATGGTCAAGATGCAGCGAACATGCTCAAGCCAATGTTGGCCCGAGGCGAGCTTCGCCTGATTGGTGCAACCACTTTGGATGAATACCGAGAGCGCATCGAAAAAGACCCAGCGCTTGAGCGACGTTTTCAGCAGGTTTATGTTGGCGAGCCGTCAGTGGTTGACACCATTGCGATTCTTCGCGGCCTAAAAGAGCGTTACGAAGCCCACCACAAAGTGGCAATCGCCGACAGCGCGCTGGTTGCTGCCGCAACGCTTTCGAACCGCTACATTCCAAGTCGTCAATTGCCAGACAAGGCCATCGACCTAATCGACGAGGCTGCTTCGCGTTTGCGCATGGAGATTGACTCGGCACCGGTTGAGATCGATGAACTTCGTCGCCAGGTAGACCGCCTGAAGCTTGAAGAACTTGCTCTTAAAAAAGAGAAAGATCAGGCTTCTAAAGAGCGTCTCGAAAAACTTCGCGAAGACCTTGCCGCCAAGACCAAAACCTTGGATGAACTAAACGAGCGCTGGGCCAAAGAGCGCGCCGAGTTGAACAAGGTTGGTGACCTAAAAACCAAGCTTGACGGTCTTCGAATTGAGGCCGACCGGGCTCAGCGAGAAGGAAACCTCGAGCGAGCATCACGCCTCCTTTACGGAGAGATTCCGGCACTTGAAAAAGAGCTGGCTGCACTTGAATCAGCCGAGGCAAATTCAGAGGCTACCGGTGTTGAGCGCATGGTCAACGATCAGGTTGGCGAAGATGACATTGCAGCTGTGGTCAGCGCCTGGACTGGCGTGCCAACCGGCCGCCTTCTTGCTGGCGAAAGTGAAAAGCTTTTGAACCTTGAGGCTGAATTGGGCAAGCGCCTGATTGGTCAAAAGGCTGCAGTCAAGTCAGTTTCTGATGCTGTTCGCCGAACCAAGGCTGGCATCAGCGATCCTGATCGCCCGACTGGCTCATTCCTGTTCCTTGGCCCAACCGGTGTTGGTAAAACCGAGCTAGCCAAGAGCTTGGCCGAATTCTTGTTTGATGACGAAAAAGCCATGGTTCGAATCGACATGAGCGAATACGGCGAGAAGCACTCGGTCTCACGTTTGCTTGGCGCCCCTCCGGGTTACATCGGTTATGAAGAAGGCGGTCAGCTAACCGAAGCTGTTCGTCGCCGCCCATACTCGGTGGTTTTGCTAGATGAGGTCGAGAAGGCTCACCCTGAAGTTTTCGACGTTCTCTTGCAGGTTCTCGATGACGGCCGCCTAACCGATGGCCAGGGTCGAGTTGTCGATTTCAAGAACGTGATTTTGATTCTTACCTCAAACCTGGGCAGCCAGTTCTTGATCGACCCAACCCTCGAGCAAGAACTAAAAACTGCCGGCGTCATGAGCGCAGTTCGCAGTCACTTCAAACCTGAGTTCTTGAACCGCTTGGATGACATCGTGATCTTCACTGCGCTTGACCGAAGTGAACTCGGCCAGATCGTTGAGCTAAACCTTGACCGTCTAACCCAGCGTTTGGCGCAGCGCCGATTGCAACTGGCAGTGACTCCCGAGGCTCGCACCTGGTTGGCTGATAAGGGCTTTGATCCGATTTACGGTGCCCGTCCGCTTCGCCGCCTGATGCAGCAGCAAATCGATGACCGTTTGGCCAACCTATTATTAGCCGGCAGCATTCATGACGGTTCGACAGTTCGGGTTGATATTGCCCCGGATGCAAGCACTCTCGTGGTAGAGCCGGCTTAGATCAACAAGGCCTAAGCCGGCCCTCACGGGCAGAAAGTTATTGGTTTTTGTTCGCATATACGAATAACCCAACAACTCTCTTGAGAGAAAAAAGCAAAACGCTAAACTTCTCCCTATGTCTGATAACAACGAGAACCGTACTTACGGCCAGGGGGCTCAAGGCGAAGCCGAGGCTCCAAGAGCATCCAAGACCAGCATTGGCACTCGTGTGCGTTATGCCTTTGACAACTCGCTATCTAGAAGCGGCGCATTTGTTGGTTATGTCTTCGTAGCACTCATCGTGCTGTCGATTCTGATGGCAATCTTTGTTGACTTCATCGCGGGCACCCCGCTGGTAAACCCAGCTCCAGAGGGCAGTTTTATTGACAAGGTTTGGGCCTCGTTCTCAATCATTCTTGACAAGGCAAAAGACGCCACTTGGGGTGGCCGCATCATCTCGATTTTCTACTGGATCATCACCACAGCAGTTACCGCTACCATCATCGGTTTCGTGGCAACCTCGGTTGGTAACGCAGTAGCCAAACTCAAGAAGGGCAAGAGCCCGGTAATCGAGTCAGGTCACACCCTGATCTTGGGTTGGTCAAACCGCGTGTTCCCAATCTTGAAAGAACTTGCTGTTGCAAACCAGAACGTGCGCAAGCCACTCGTAGTGGTTTTCTCAGACGCAGAGCGCGAAGTCATGGATGACGAGATCGCCTCTCGCGCCGGTGATTTGGGCAAGCTTCGCGTGGTTACCCGCCGTGGCGATGTAACCAACCCGGCTGACCTAAAGCGTGCCAACATTGCAGGTGCCAAGTCAGTGATAATCCTTGATTCAGACGACAAGGGCGACGCCAACGTAGTTTCAACCGTGCTTGCCGTGAAGTCGGTAAACCCGAACCCGGCTCTAAAGATTGTTGCTGAGGTTGACGACCCGCACACAGCTGAGGCACTTGAGACTGCAACCAATGGCGCAGTCATCTCGGTTCGTTCACACGATGTAATCGCTCGCGTTACCGCTCAGGCTTCACGCCAACCAGGTTTGGCTGCCGTAACTCTAGACTTGCTCGACTTTGCTGGCGACGAGATTTACTTCAACAACGTTCCTGCCCTTGCCGGCAAAACCTATGGTGACGCACTGTTGGCATTCAACACCGCTTCGGTAATCGGCTTCATCGACGACAAGGGCGTTAGACACATCAACCCAGATGCCAAGACCAAGCTCACCGCTAACAGCCGCATTGTTGCCATCGCAGAAGATGACGACAAGGTTGTTTACACCGGGGTTCGCGAAGACATCTTGAAAAAGAAGTACACCGCTGCCAAGGCTCCTGCTCGCAAGGCCGAGCACCTATTGGTTATTGGCTGGTCTTCAATGGGTCAGTCAGTGGTCGCCGAGGTTGCACAGTTTTTGCCTAAGGGCTCAACCGTTCACATCGTTGCCCAGTCAAAGTTTGTTGCTGCCGATCAGTTGGCCAACCTCAACTTTGGTTCAAACGTGAAGGTTACTCATGCTTCAGTTTCAGGCGACATCGATGAACTTATCGCTGCAGCTTCTGCAAAAAAGTACAACGAGGTAATCATCCTTGGATACCGCAACGCGATTAGCGAGAGCGAAGCCGATGCGCAGACCATGCTGACCATGTTGCAGATGAACCAGTTGTTTGCGGCTCAGGGCAATGGTGTTGAGCCAACCCGTTTGGTTGCCGAAATTCTAGACAGCCGCAAGGCCGAGCTAGCTCAGGTTGCTGCTGCTGACGATCTAGTGGTTAGCGACAACTTGGCTGCCCTACTGATTGCCCAGGTTTCTGAGAACCCAGAACTTGCACCAATCTTTGACGACCTGTTTGACGCTGAAGGTGCGTCAATCAACGTGAAGCCAATTGAGCAGTATGCCCCACTTGGCAAAGAGATTGAATATGCAGAGCTTGTTGCCATTGCTCGTGCAAATGGTGAGTCGGCAATTGGTTACCGCACCCTGGCTAACTCAAAGGGGCACGCATCAACCGGCGTAGAGCTGAACCCAGCTAAGACCGATCGCTTCAAGCCTGCTGCCGGAGATTCACTGGTTGTAGTGAGCGAGCTCTAAACCAGCAGTAATCTCTAGTTATGACTGAAACAGCCGCCGATGTGAAAACCGCATTGGCGGCTTTTTCACACCCAGACAAAGTTGGAATGTTCGAACGGTTTTTCAAGACCGGGCCTGGGGAATATGGCGAGGGAGATGTGTTTCTGGGGCTGACTGTTCCTGAAACCCGGTCAGTTTCGGTGCAATTCAAGCACCTGCCGCTTCACGAAATCGACGAGCTTTTGGCTTCGCCAATTCACGAACACCGCAGTTGCGGTTTGTTCATTATGGTCAACCGGTTTAAGAAGACCAAGACGGCGGGTGAACAACAAGAGATGTTTGATCACTACCTTCGGTTGGTTCACGAGGGTCGAGTCAATAACTGGGATCTTGTCGATGCATCGGCCCCCTATTTTGGAATGTTCTTAATTGGTCGCCCAGATTCGATGCAGCTTCTTGCGAGGCTTGCCCGAAGTGAACAGCTCTGGGAGCGCAGAGTTGCCATGTTGCTGACCTTTGCATTTATTCGTGCCGACAAGATTGGCTTTGACGCTTATGACCTCGGGCCAACAATTCACATTTCAGAGCTGCTGCTTGGCGATTCTCACGACCTAATGCACAAGGCGGTTGGCTGGATGCTTCGCGAAGCCGGCAAGCGCGATGTTGAGGTGCTTCGAGAATTTCTAGGGCGTCATGCGGCAACCATGCCAAGAACCGCGCTTAGGTATTCGATTGAAAAACTCGATGCCGAAGAACGCAAGTTCTGGCTCGAAGCTAAAAACCGCTAAACACTAAAGTCGACAACCACGGGCACGTGGTCGCTCGGTGCTTCGCCCTTGCGCTCGTTGCGGTCAATAACCGCGTTGGTAACTCCATCAGCAAAAGCCTCATTGCCAAGGATAAAGTCGATGCGCATTCCCTCATTCTTCGGGAATCGAAGTTGCTGGTAATCCCAATAGGTGTATCCCTCAGGAACCAACGGACGAACCACATCGGTCAAGCCAACCTGTTCAAAGGCTTCAAAAGCCTGGCGTTCGGCTGGGGTGACGTGGGTGGCTCCGATGAAGTCATCGATATCCCAGACATCGGTGTCTAGCGGAGCAATGTTAAAGTCACCCATCAGCGCAAGTGGCTGCTCAGGCTGGTATTCAACCCACTCGGCAACGTTGGCAGCCAAACGGTCTAGCCATTCGAGCTTGTAGTTGAAGTGCGGGTCGTCGATGGTTCGACCATTTGGCACATAGAGCGACCAAAGGCGAACGCCATTAAAAGTGGCACCAAGTGCACGGGCTTCTTCGATAGCTGGCTTGCCCTCTTTGCCAAATGCTGGCATGCCAGTGAAACCAATCTCGACTTCTTCAGCTGGAATGCGGCTTGCGAATGCCACACCATTCCACTGGTCTAGGCCATGCATCGTGATTGTGTAGCCGGCATCTTCAAATTTTTTGACCGGAAACTGCTCAGGCTTGCACTTGATTTCTTGCATGGCCAAAACATCGGTGTCTGATCGAACCAACCAGTCGACAACTCGATCAACTCGAGTGCGAATTGAATTTACGTTGTGAGTTGCAATTCGCATTAGTTGTTTTCGACCGGAATGACGTGCTCTTGGTTCATGTAGAAAGGCTCGATGATGTGGCCATCGAGGTCTTCGAAACCCCAACCGAACATGAATCCGTGGTCTTCAGGTTCTTTATAGCGTCGGGCGCCAAGCTCGAAGGCTTTTTCACAAACTGCTCGAACCTCTGCTTCTGAGTCATAGGTGATAGCGGTGATTGCCGAAACAGTCTTGTTAGTTGGGGCAATTGGCTTGTCGATAAAGCTCGCGAAGAATGGCTGCTCTAGCAGCATGATGAAGTTGAATTCGCCAACAATCATGCAGGTTGACACCTCGTTGGTGAACTGCGGGTTGAACTTGAAGCCCAGCTCGGTATAAAAATCTACTGAGCGTTTTAGCGATTGAACCGGCAGGTTTACAAACATCATCTTGGTCATGCATAAAGGTTATCTGAAGCCACCGCCGCGCTCTCGTAAACTAGAAGCATGACCTTCACTTCACCATCAAAGCCGCGTCTTGTAGAACTAATCAAAGAACTTGCTGTTGTTCACGGCAAGGTGACTTTGTCTAGCGGAATTGAGGCTGACTACTATGTTGACCTTCGTCGCGCAACCCTTCACCACGAGGCTGCCCCACTGATTGGTCAGGTAGTTCTAGACATGCTCGATGCTGCCGGCATCACAGATTTTGACGCAGTTGGCGGTCTAACCATGGGTGCCGACCCAGTGGCCACCGCAATCATGCACCAGGCTGCAGCACGTGGTCGTGCCGTTGACGCTTTTGTAGTTCGCAAGGCTGCCAAAGCTCATGGAATGGGTCGTCAGGTTGAAGGCCCATCGGTTGAAGGCAAACGCGTGATTGTGGTCGAAGACACTTCAACAACCGGAGGTTCACCACTAACCGCTGCTAAGGCACTTGAAGAAGCCGGCGCAATCATTGTTGCCGTTGCAACCGTGGTTGACCGTGACACCGGTGCCGACAAAGTTATCGGTGACGCAGGCTACAAATACCTGTCGGCTGTGAGCCTCGATGACCTCGAACTCCGCTAAAGAGAAGCGCACCAAAACTCCTTTCGTTCTCACTCAGATCTCTTCGATGCTGAGTGTGGTTTCGGGCTCGATGATTTTCATGGCCTTCCCTTGGTTGGCTATTCAAATGACCGGTTCAGCCGCAAGCGCCGGCATGATGATCGCAATCACTTCGATTCCAGGCTTGTTGCTAGCACCGGTAATCGGGTCGATCATCGACAAGTTCGGTCGTCGCAAGACCAGCATCATCATTGAGTTTTTGGCCGCCGCCAGTGTGCTCTTGATTCCACTGGCTAACAGCCTTTGGGTTATGACCCTTGCGCTGCTAATCATCATCGGCACCATTAGGTCAACGGTTGCCTCTGGAGCCGGCACCGCACGAAAGTCATTCGTGCCCGATGTTGCTCGAGTAGCAGGGCTCTCGCTTGAGCGCGCAAACTCAATTCAAGAAGCCGTTTTTGCATCTGGTTTTGCAATTGGCCCGGCACTGGCTGCGCTATTCATTGGTTGGACTGGCGTCTACAACACCTTCTACCTGATTGCGGCCATCGGCTTCATCTCAGGCTTGTTCATGATTCCGATCAAGGCTCACGAGCACAAAGAAGACCACGAAGACGAAAAGAGTCTTTTCAAATTTGCAGTCGAAGGTTTTACGGTTGTGTTCAAGACGCCATCCGTGGCAATTTTGCTTGCCGGCGTAATGACCTTGGCCATGATTTATCTGCCAACTGAGATGGTAGTTTTGCCAACCTACTTCAATGAACTTGGTGAACCGCAGCAGCTCGGAACCTTGCTTTCGGCTATGGCTGCCATGACCGTTGTTGGGTCACTCTCGTTCGAGCGTCTGGCTCGCAAATTTAGCTACAGCTCGATCTTTAGATTCGCGATTCTTGGCGTTGCGCTATCAATGGTGCCGATGTCGTTCTTGCCGCCTTATTGGGCAATGATGGTTTGCGGTTTGCTGCTCGGTGCGGCCTGGGGCCCAATGCCTCCGCTGATGAACACCGTGATTCAGCGCAAGGTTGCGCCTTCAAAGCGCGGTCGAGTGTTCAGCCTCGAGATGGTCATTTGGTCTGGTGGACCAATGCTTTCGATGGTCTTTGCGGGAATCGCGGTCGACACCTACGGTGTTCCGGTGGTTTATAAAGTGCTTGCCGCAATGGTGCTCACGGCGGGAATATTGGTCACTTCTTCAAAATATATGAAGCAAATTAATACCGCCGACTACCAGGACTAATCATGACAACCATCGATGAATACAACTCGGCACTAACCGGCGATCAAGCTGCGATAGCCGAGCTACTTCGAGCAGAGATCGATGCCAAACTGCCGCAGGCAACTAGCAAGCTTTGGCACGGTGCACCGGTTTGGTTCATCGGCGAGAACCCGGTGGTTGGTTATTCAACCAAAAAAGTTGGCATGTATTTGCTGTTCTGGAACGGCATAAATTTTGGCGAGGAACAACTCTCAAAAGTTGGTAATTTCTTTTCTGCCGAAAAGCGCTACGCGAGCGTTGATGAAATTAACTCGGATGACCTGCACCGCTGGCTGAAGCTCAGCACCGAATTGGTCTGGGATTCAGTTGCGTTCATGCGCGAGCGTCGCGCCAAAAAGAACTAGTCGGCCGCCAAGAATAAACCCGGCCACCCCGCTGGCTTGGCTTAGATCAGGTCGGCTACCGAACTGAGAATCTCAGTCGGGCGGAACGGGTACTTAGCGATTTCAGCGTCGTCTGCGATTCCGGTCAAAACCAAAACTGTGTGCAAGCCGGCTTCGATTCCTGCAACCACATCAGTGTCCATGCGGTCACCGATCATGCCGGTTGACTCTGAGTGTGCGCCAATCTTTCTCATTGCACTGCGGAACATCATTGGGTTTGGCTTGCCAACGATATAAGGCTCCATGCCGGTTGCCTTGGTTAGCAGGGCGGCCACCGAACCGGTTGCCGGCAGCGGGCCGTCGGCTGAGGGGCCGGTTGCATCTGGGTTGGTAGCAATAAAACGAGCGCCGCCATTGATAAGACGAACAGCCTTGGCCAACATTTCAAAGTTGAAGTTTCGGGTCTCGCCAAGAACTACATAGTCGGGGTTCTGGTCGGTCTGCACATAACCAATGTCGTGAAGCGCCTGGGTCATGCCGGTCTCGCCGATTACATATGCGCTGCCGTTTGGCTTCTGCTTGTCTAGAAAAGCTGCGGTGGCGAGAGCCGAAGTCCAGATGCGGTCTTCAGGAACATTGAGGCCACCGGCTTGCAATCGAGCTGCAAGGTCTCGCGGGGTATAAATCGAGTTGTTAGTCAACACCAAGAACGGGGTCTCTTCGGCCTGCCACTTAGCGATGAGCTCAGCGGCTCCGGGTAGCACATGGCCTTCGTGCACAAGCACGCCATCCATGTCGGTGAGCCAAGAAGTGATTTTGCTGCGATCTGCCATGGGTCAAGGCTAACAGAGGGGCAAACCAAGGCTCGGTGGTGTTCGCTTAGGGTTAATCTGTGCAAAAAAGAATTAACAAAGAGACTTTGGGTGGCATTGCGCTCATCAGCGCCGCTGTGGTCGCCCTGATCTGGGCAAACTCGCCATTGGCTTCAGCCTACGAAGCCATGATTCACCTCGAATGGATCAAGGGCATCGCCATTTTTGCATTCTTCTTTAGCATCGGCATCGAGCTTCGTCACGAAATTCAACACGGCTCGCTACGCAGCGCACGAAGTGCCATTGTTCCGATTTTTGCTGCCATCGGCGGCATGACCGTTCCGGTTTTGATCTACTCAGCTTTCAACGCTGGGCTGCCGACCTCTGCTGGCTGGGGTGTTCCAATGAGCACGGATGTCGCATTCGCGCTGGCGGTCTTTGCAATTGCCGGAAGCTTCTTGCCAAAAGCTATTCGCACTTTTGTGCTGACCGTTGCAGTTGTCGATGACTCTTTGACGATTTTGATGATCGCGCTATTTTTCGCTTCTTCGTTCCACATGCTTTCGCTGGTCTCACTTGCTGGAGTAGTACTCGGAATCTTCATGCCCAAGGGCGAGAAGATTTTGCCAAAGCTTCAGCCATCCGTGGCATTTATTGCATTGCCGATTTTTGCGTTGTTCTCAGCCGGCGTGAATCTGGCCAACATCAACTTTGATGATTTCTCAACCTCAGCAATCACCATCGGCATCTTGGTGGCAATGATTGTCGGAAAGCCGCTTGGCGTTCTGGGCACAACTTTCTTGGTCACTAAAACCGGTCTCGGAAAACTGCCAGAGCAGATCAAATGGGCTGACCTGTTGCCGACCGGACTTCTCTTTGGAATGTGTTTCACCGTTGCACTTTTGATGAGCGAGCTGTCTTTTGGCGAATCGATTGTTGAACACTCAACGGCAAACCTAAGCGTGTTTATTGGCTCAACCGTGGCTGCGCTTCTGGCTACCCTCGCCCTAACTTTTAGAAAGCGCGCCCATGCAAAACACTGAGCCAAATCAGGGTGCACCAGCCGGCAGCCCTGGCGAAGCATCACCAGAACAAACCACTTGGGGCGTTGGGCCTTGGGAGGGCGAGTGGCCAGCCGACGCTGGCACCCCAGATGAGCCAAACCCAGATTCAATTCTTGACCCAGAGTTGCTGCTAAACGGTGACACCCGAAACGTTCTCGACAAGTTTCGCTACTGGAAGATGGAGGCGATTGTTGCTGAGCTCGATACCCGACGCAATAAATATCACGTAGCCATCGAAAACTGGCAGCACGATCTAAACATCGGTTCAATCGTTCGCACGGCTAACGCGTTTTTGGCATCCGAGGTTCACATCATCGGCAATCGTCGATGGAATCGCCGCGGCGCGATGGTGACCGACCGCTACCAACACGTAAGTCATCACCCAACCGTTGAAGAGTTTGTTGAATGGGCCAAGACCGGTGGCACCGATGGCGCCGCGATTCCGATCATCGCGATCGACAATGTGCCGGGTTGCAAAAAGATCGAAGAGTATTCGCTGCCTGAAGAGTGCGTTCTGCTGTTTGGTCAAGAGGGCCCGGGTTTGAGCGAGGCTGCTATCGAGGCTGCCGAGGTTGTTCTTGAGATTACCCAGTTTGGTTCAACCCGATCTATCAACGCTTCGGCTGCTGCTGCCATCACAATGCACTGCTGGGTTGAAGAGCACGTTTTCAAGCGCCGCTAGTCTGAGGGCCATTCTCTCGATAAACTTAGATGTACGCCATCGCGTACGACTCCAGATTCAAACTTAGGGGTATGTCATGCCTGCAGTAGTGATTATTGGTGCGCAGTGGGGCGACGAAGGCAAGGGTAAAGCTACCGACCTTCTTGCAGAGCACATCGACTACGTCGTCAAGTTCAATGGCGGAAACAACGCTGGTCACACCGTGGTCATCGGCAACGAGAAGTATGCACTTCACCTTCTTCCTTCAGGCATTCTGACCCCAGGTGTCATCCCAGTTATTTCAAATGGTGTGGTCATTGACCTTGAGGTTTTGTTCCACGAGATCGAGGCATTGAATGCCCGCGGCATCGACACCTCACGCCTTCGCGTTTCTGCAAACGCACACGTAATCACTTCATACAACGTCACCGTTGACAAGGTTTCAGAGCGCTTCTTGGGCAAGCGCGCAATCGGCACCACCGGTCGCGGCATCGGCCCTACCTACGCCGACAAGATCAACCGCGTTGGCATTCGCATTCAAGACCTATTCGACGAGAGCATTCTTCGCCAAAAGGTTGAGGCTGCTTTGGTTGCTAAGAACAACTTGCTGACAAAGGTTTATAACCGCGCTGCCATCAAGGTTGACGAGGTCGTTGCCGAGCTGCTTTCATACGCCGAGCGCATTCGCCCAATGGTGGCCGACACCGCGCTTGAGCTTTATGAAGCCATCGACGGCGGCAAGACTGTTCTGTTCGAGGGTGGCCAGGCAACCATGCTTGACGTTGACCACGGAACCTACCCGTTTGTAACTTCTTCAAACTCAACCGCCGGTGGCGCTTCAACCGGTTCTGGCATTGGCCCAGGCGAGTTCAAGACCGTTATCGGAATCGTCAAGGCTTACACCACCCGCGTTGGTGCTGGCCCGTTCCCAACCGAGCTATTCGACGCATCAGGCGAGTTCTTGCGCGCAACGGGTTTTGAGTTCGGAACCACCACCGGTCGCCCACGTCGCTGCGGTTGGTATGACGCACCGATCGCTCGCTACTCAGCGCGCATCAATGGTGTTACCGACTTTGTTTTGACCAAGCTAGACGTGCTTACCGGCCTAAAAGAGATTCCGGTTTGTGTGGCTTACGAGGTTGATGGCAAGCGCTTCGACGAGATGCCAGTTTCGCAGACTGATTTTCACCACGCTAAGCCGGTTTATGAGACCTACCCTGGCTGGGATGAAGACATCACTGGTTGCCGTACTTTCGAAGACCTACCTAAGAACGCTCAAGACTACGTTCTAATGCTTGAGCGCATCAGCGGTGCCCGCATCTCGGCTATCGGCGTTGGCCCAGGCCGCGACGCAATCGTGGTTCGTCACGACATGTTGGCTGGCAAGTAGCCGCTACTTATAGCGTTGGCTCCAAGCCACGGATGTAAGAATCACGGCTGCGGCTATCCAAGTAATTGGCGAGACCGCGTGGTGCAAGACCAAAATCGACAGCACCATGGTGACCACCGGTTGAATCAACTGCAACTGTGATGCTTTGACCAGACCAATTGTGTGCAGGCCTTGGTTGAGCAAGAAGTTGCCAATCAAGATCGAGAACAAGCTCGCATAAAGGTAGCCAAACCATGCGCTCGCGGTTGGTGCTTCAGTAATCGGATTAATTGACCAGTTAACCAATGCGATCGGCAATTGCACCGGAATTGAAATCAACACCGCCCAGCTAAGCACGCTAAAGGCACTGTATTTTGCCACCAGGGCTGAACCCGAGATGTGGCCTATAGATGCTGCGAGAGCGGCAGCGCCCAAGAGCATATAGCCCCAGAATTCGCCGCCACCAAAACTTGAGCCGCCTCTGAAATAAGCAAGTGCCATTGCGGCCATAGTTCCGAGTGCTGCAGCCAACCAAAACATTCGTTTTGGCTTCTTGTGGCCGATGATTACCGCGATGGTTCCGGTGACCAATGGAGTCACTGAGCCGATCACGCCGGCGTCGGCAGCTGGCACGGTTTGTAGCGCCAGCGTTGAAAGCAAAGGAAACCCAATCACCACGCCTAGCGAAGAGCCAAGAATCAGAGGGTAGGCATCCTTGGGTGGCAGCAGGGGTTGTTTCATAAGTTTGAGACCAATAATTGCCAGGATGCTTGCCGGAATCACGCGACCCATGCTCATAGTGATTGGGTCAAAGCTTTCAGCGCCCAGAGTAACTGCGATGAAAGTTCCACCGAAGCCAAAAATGGCAATCAGTGAATAGGTGTAGGCGCGAAGTTTGGTCACTATAGAAGTATGTCATTACAAATGAAAGCCCCCACCAAACTGGCGGGGGCTTTCATGGGGGATTGCCGCTAGATTAGCCGCGAACCACGCTGATTTCGTGGGTTAGAGCCTCAAGCTCTGCACCACCAGCCATGGCCTTGGTCAACTCTTCAAGCTGCACATTGTCGCGCTCAAAGCGGTTCAACATGCGGCCACGGTTTAGAAGATAGAAACGGTCTCCAACCAAGAAAGCGTGGTGAGGGTTGTGAGTAATAAACACAACTGAAACACCGCGGTCCTTAGCAGCAAGGATGTACTTCAAAACGATTCCAGACTGGCGAACACCAAGCGCTGAAGTTGGCTCATCCAAGATAAGAACATTCGCACCGAAGTAAACCGAGCGAGCGATAGCAACTGACTGACGCTCACCACCCGAAAGGGTTCCGATTGGCTGGTTTACATCGCGAAGGTCGATACCCATTGCGAGCAACTGCTCTTTGGTGATTTCTTTCATCTTCTTTACGTTCAAGAATTTGAACGGGCCGAAGCCAGAGCGAATCTCGTTGCCCAAGAAGAAGTTTCGCCATACCGACATCAAAGGAATTGTGGCCAAGTCCTGGAAGACGGTTGCGATTCCGTTTGCGAGTGCATCACGAGGTGACTCGAAGACGGCAGCATTGCCGGCAACGTTGAATTCACCCTTTGACTGCTTGTGAACACCGCTAAGAATCTTGATCAGGGTTGACTTACCGGCACCGTTGTCACCAAGAACACAGGTAACTGAGCCCTTAGCAACCTCGAGGGTAACGCCCTGAAGAGCAAGAACGCTTCCGAAGCTCTTCTCAACGTTTTTTAGTTCTAGTGCGTTTACTTCTTTGGTCATTTTTTGCCACCCTTTGCCTTACGGCCGATGTAAGTGTTGATCATTACTGCAGTGAAAAGGATGATTCCTAGGAAGGTAGATGTCCAGTCGCTGTCCCAGCGAGAGAACGGAATACCGATGTAGGCCATACCCATGATGAGTGCACCGATTGAAGCACCGATGGCAGAACCTGCACCACCGGTAAGCAAGGTGCCACCAACTGCAGCGGCGATGATGTAGTAGAACTCTTGGCCAACACCCTGACCAGCCTGCATGCCGCGAAGGCGCAGAACGAACATGACGCCAACCAATGCAGCTGCAACCGCAGTGGTTACGAAGAGCATGATCTTGGTGCGGTCAACTGGAACACCTGCGTTGCGAGCCGCGTTTGCGTCCCCACCAACAGCGAAGATCCAGTTGCCGAAGCGGGTGCGGGTTAGAACGAAGGTCGCTACAACGGTGATTACTACCCACCAAATCAGCGAAATCTGAAAGCCAGACTCGCCAATCTTTGAAGCAAAAATTGCTTCAGCAGTGTCGAAACCAGCAGCCTTGTCGGTTCCGGTTACACGAACCGAACCAGAAACCAACTTGGTGTAAGCCATGTTGGCACCTTTCAAGACAAAGAAGGTAGCCAGGGTCACGATGAATGAAGGCAACTTGGTCTTCACAACTACATAACCGTTGATGAAACCCACCAGTGCTGCGAAGGCTAGTGCAATCGCGATGGCTGACCAGATGTCAAGGTGCCACTCGGTGACCAAGAGGCCTACTAGAAGACCGGTGGTTCCCACCATTACACCGGTAGAAAGGTCGAACTCTCCGGCGATCATTAGAAGTGCTACGGCGATACCGACGATACCGATTGGTGCTGCGATGTCGGTCCAGCCAGCAATACCGCCAGCGTTAGCAAAGTTTCCGGTGGTGTCAGTGGTTGCAAAAAGAATGAAGATTGCGACTGCACCCAGGAATGCTCCGAATTCGGGTCTGCGCAGAACTTTGGTGATGAGACCTGCGTTTTTAACGCGCTCATCCACAGTTGACGACTTTGTCATTTGATACCTAACTTGTGTTGTTTCTAAGACTTTATGTTTGTGCCTCTAGTTAGAAGCAGAGTGGCGGGTTAGGAAAAACCCTAACCCGCCACTGTTAGAACTGGCTAGAGACTAGCGGGTTCCTGCTGCTACTAGTTCCTTGACTACTGCTACGTTGTCGGCGGTTACGAAACCAGGACCGGTGTAGATAGGAAGGCCACCACCAAGCTCGTGAGCGTTGGTTAGGTTTAGGTACAAAAGAACTACTGACATGTAGCCCTGTGCGTACTGCTGCTGGTCGATAGCGAATGACATGGTGCCAGCCTCGATTGCGTCAAGCGCCTCAGGTGACATGTCTACGGTACCGATCTTCAACTCAACGCCAGCTGCCTGAGCTGCAGGAAGAGCAGCCTTAGCTGCGATGTCTGCGTTCAAAGCGAAGATAGCGTCGATGGTTGGGTCAGCAGCCAAAGCAGCCTGTAGCTTTGCAGCTGCAGCGCTTAGGTCAGCAAGACCACCATCAAGGTTGAAGTTCTCAGCCTTACCGGTGAAGGTTTCAGCTAGACCCTTGCAACGGTCCTCAAGACCAACGTTTGCTGCCTCTTGGATTGGGCACAATACGTGCTTTACACCTAGAGCGTTGAAACGAAGACCAGCTTCGCGACCTGCAACAACTTCATCCTGGCCAACGTGAGTGAATGCACCTAGGTCCTTGAATACTGCAGAGCCTGAGTTCATGGTTACGGTTGGAATTCCAGCATCGTGTGCAGTAAGCATTGCTGACTTGATTGCCTCTGGGTCTGGTGCTGATGCTGCGATGCCGTCGCAACCAGCTGCGGTTCCAGCTTCGATTGTTGCTGCCTGCTTTGCTGCATCGTTGGTTGAACCCTGGTAGTCAAGCTCTACGCCTAGGTCAGCTGCTGCTGCCTCGGCACCCTTCTGAGCTACTGACCAGAAGCTACCGCCATCACCGTGTGTGTAAACACAGATCTTCAGGTCTGAACCTGCTGCGGTTGGTTCTGCGGCTGGAGCCGATGCACAACCCGCAAGGGTTAGAGCGGCTACAGCAGCAAGTGCTGCATATTTCTTGAATGACATTACTTACCTCTCGTCGTTGAGTTTCATGTAGATCAGCTCACGGATAAATTCACCCATAATCTGTCAATTGACAGTATGTCAACACAAATAGAAATATTTGGACCGTTCCACGATTTCGTTATCGAACCGAAATCTATCGCTGCGTCGGTGCTAGCCTTTTAGACAGTCCAATTGGACAAGTACAAAAAGCAAACTTCTTTAGGGGAATCCGTGGCACTGAACAAGCGACCAACTATTCGCGATGTCGCAGCTGAAGCTGGCGTCTCTAAGTCGTTGGTTTCACTAGTGTTCTCAAGCGAGACCGGTGTTAGCCAAGAGCGCCGCGATAAAGTCATGGCCGCGGCTAAGAAGCTTGGATTTACCCCAAACCTTTGGGCGCGCTCTCTTTCATCTGGGTCTGGTGACTTTGTCGCGTTGATTGTCGCCGACTTGCACAACCCGCTGTTCACCGAGATCGCAGACTTCACTCGCAAGGCTTTGCTCGAACGCGGAATCAACACATATATGGCGGCAGCCGTAATTAGTGAGCGCAATGGTCGCAAGACTCTTGAACCGTCAACCGTTAGTTCGGTGTTAGACCTTCGCCCAAAGAGCATCATGATCGTGGGCGGTCTGCCTGACTACAAGGCATTGAAAAATGTGCCAGCTTCTGTGCCTGTGATTATGGCCACGGGTATTGCAACCCAGTTGCCTAAAGCGATCACCGTGCGAAGTGACGACAACGAGGGCATGCGCCTGGTTGTGAAGCACCTGAAGAGTTTGGGCCACAACCGCATTGCCTACATCGGCCCAAGAGACGAAGCGGTGTCGATTCTTCGTGAGGCGGCCTATGAGCGCGCAATGCTTGATGCCGGCCTAGCAAAGTCGATTCGTGTCGAAGAGTGTGACCGCACTGAAGCTGGCGGCTATTCGGCGGCAAAGCTCTTGTTGAGTACCAAAGAAAAGCCAACGGCAATTGTCTCGTTCAACGACATCATTGCCATAGGCGCCCAAGATGCCGTTGATCAAAACCTTGAAGCCGGCGGCAAAAAAGTTGCTCTAACCGGGTATGACAATGTGTACATTGCCGCATTGAGCAAAGTGTCGCTGACTTCTGTAGAGCAAGAAAAAGAAGCAATCGCCCACAAAGCGGCTGAGCTTTTGGCAGACCTTGACCTAGCTGAAGAATTCAAGGGCCAAGAGATTCTCCTACTGCCGCGACTGGCGGTACGTGATTCGACAACGACGGCATCTGCAAAATAATTCGTCAGATTGATTTGACAACTGGAATTTTGTCCACAAAAATTGGACCGTTCCATTATGAAAGAAGGATTCAATGGCGATTCCAGTAACTAAGACCGTCGGTGTCGGCCTCATCAGCGTCGGATGGATGGGCAAGGTGCATTCTCGCGCTTACCAGGCGCTACCGATTGTTTACCCAGAATTGGGAATCAAGCCTCGCTTGATCATTGCTGCTGACACCTCCCAAGAACGTGCCGACTACGCTCGCGATGTTCTTGGTTATGAGCGTTCAACCCTTGATTACACGGATGTCTTGAACGACCCGGAGGTCGACGTAGTTTCAATCTGTGCACCAAACTTCTTACACGCCGAAATCGGAATCGCAGCAGCGAAAGCCGGCAAGGCCTTCTGGATTGAGAAGCCTGTTGGGCGCGGGGCAGAAGAAACCGAGTCAGTTGAGTCAGCTGCAGTCGAAGCCGGGGTAGTCAGCACCATCGGATTCAACTATCGTCACGCCCCGGCGGTTGAACACATCAAGAAATTGGTTGCCGATGGTTCTCTCGGCCAAATCACAAATCTTCGTGGAACCTTCTTTGCTGACTATTCATCAGAGCCAAACGGAGCGCTGTCATGGCGATTCATCCGTGGCTTAGCTGGCAGCGGAGTGCTTGGAGACCTAATGGGCCATCTGGTTGACCTAGTTCAATACATGGTCGGCCCGATTGCCGAGGTTTCAGGTTTCACCAAGACTGTCTACACCGAACGGCCAGTTTTGCAGATGGGCCAGGGAACTCACTTTGACGTTATAGAAGGCGGCGAACGTAAGCCAGTTGAGAACGAAGACTACGCGGGAATGTTGATTCGCCTTAGTGACAACGCAGTGGCTGCGGGCGCAATCGGAACGCTTGAAGCATCACGTGTTTCAGTTGGGCCTCGTGCAAGTTACAACTTTGAAATCTATGGCACCGAGGGTTCAGTCAAATGGGACTTCGAGCGCATGAATGAACTTGAGGTGGCCATTGGCCGCAAGGGAAACCACCTTGGCTACCAGCGAATCATGGTGGGCCCTGGGTTCGGCGACTTCGACCACTTTCACCCAGGCGCCGGCACCGGAATGGGCTATGACGATCTCAAGGTAATCGAAGCAAAGAAGTTTTTGCTCGCCTACTTGGGTGAAGAGGCAAAGAACTCAAACATCCATGATGCAGTTTCAGCTGCCCGAGTGTGCTCGGCGGTCGAAGAGTCTATGCAGTCCAAGCAGTGGGTGCCCATCGCGCCAAGCAAAAACTCAACAGCAGCAATACGCGCAGAAAGAAAAAACTAATGAGCTCAGCAACCGTAAAAATCGCCGGCGCACCTATCTCTTGGGGTGTTTGTGAAGTTCCAGGATGGGGTCACCAGATGAGCCCAGAGCGTGTGCTTCAAGAGATGGCCGAACTTGGCTTGGGAGCAACAGAATTTGGTCCTCTCGGTTTTCTCCCGGTTGAGCCTGCCGAGCGAGCAGAAGTTCTCGCCGCCCACGGAATGGAAGCCGTTGGAGGCTTCTTTCCGATTGTGATGCACCAGGCAGATTATGACCCGCTGCCAATAATCTTGAAAGAACTTGAAAGCTATGCTGCGGCTGGGGCCAAGACGTTGGTTTTGTCTGCTGACACCGGTCTAGACGGCTATGACACCAAGCGCCCAGAGCTTGATGAAGCCGGATGGAATGTGTTTTTCACGAACCTGAATCGCATTCAAGTCGCTGCTGCCGCGCAGGGTGTAAAAGCAGTGCTTCACCCTCACGTTGGCACCATGGTTGAGACCAAGGCAGACGTAATGGCTGTGCTTGAAGGCTCTAACATCGACTTCTGCCTAGACACCGGTCACATGATTATTGGTGGCACCGACCCTGTTGAGTTTGCAGCTAAGTATGCAAAGCGTGTTGCACACTCACACCTCAAGGATGTAAACCTGGCAATCGCTAACCGCGTTCAGTCAGGCGAGATCACTTATTACCAGGGAATCCTTGAAGGAATGTATGTGCCACTGGGCACCGGTGACGTTGATGTGCGTTCAATCGTGCGCAACTTAATTCAATCTGGCTTCGACGGCTGGTTCGTGCTTGAGCAAGACAATGTGATTAATGGAGAGCCCGAAGCAGGCCAAGGTCCATTCGCTGAAGCAAAACAAAGCGTTGATTTCATCAGATCAGTAGCGAAAGAGCTCGAAGAGGAGTAGAAATAGAAAAGGTCACAAACCCCAGTGACCTACAAGCTCCAAATCCCCATCTTGAAACAGAAGTGCCGGCCTCGAAGTTGAGACCGGCACTTTTGCTTTTCGAAAGGTGACAGAGAAGCTTTATTTGTTTAGATCTACCTTGACCGACTTGCCAGTGGTAGCTGATTCTTGAGCTGCATCAGCCAAGATCAGAGCCGCACGACCGTCTTCGAAGGTAGGGTTTAGAACTTCACCAGATTCAATGCTCGTGATGAACTGCTCTAGTTCGTTGCTGTAGGCGAAGGCATAGCGCTCCAAGAAGAACTCCATGTATGGGTTTCGAGCTTCAACAACCTTGTTGGTGTAGAGCTTCACAGTGGTTGGCGCAACGTTCTCGGCGAACAAGGCGCCATCGCTACCAAATGCCTCAAGGCGCTGGTCATAACCAAATGCGCTGTGACGTGAGTTGATGATGGTAATTAGCTCGCCGCCCTCGCCTTTGAGAGTCACAACAACGCTGTCAAAGTCGCCAATTTCACGGATTTCGTCGCTGAATGAGTTTGCGCCTACGGCCGAAACTTCAACGATGTTTGGCACAAAGAAACGGGCCATGTCGAAGTCATGAATTGTCATGTCTCTGAAGATGCCGCCCGAAACCTCTAGGTAAGCCTTTGGAGCCGGGGCTGGGTCGCGACTGATGATGGTGACCTGCTCTAGATTGCCAATGTCGCCAGCTGCAACGCGCTTCTGAATCTCGGCGAACTGCTGGTCGAAGCGTCGGTTGAAGCCAAGTGCAATCTTGATGTTTGCGGCTTTTGCCTTGGCGCGCAAAGAGTTGACGCGGTTGATGTCTAGGTCAATTGGCTTCTCGCACAGCACGTGAACACCAGCATCGATCGCAGCGCTGATCAAGTCAATGTGGGTTGAGGTAGGTGAGGCAACGATTACCGCGTCAACTTCGCCAGAGGCAAAAACAGCAGCTGGGTCGTTGGTTGCCTTGCCGCCATACTGAGCAGCGGTCTTTTCGGCACCTTCAACAAAAACGTCGCAAACCCAGGTGAGTTCTGCGTTTGCAGAAGCTGCCACGGTGGCTGCGTGAACCTGACCGATGCGGCCGGTGCCAATCAAACCAATACGTACTTTGTTGCTCATAGGGACTCCCTTGTCTCTGTTCTAAATCTTTGAGTCAAAAACTTTAATAGCGCGACTTCTCGCCGTTGAAAGAAAAATCTACACTAAAAAGAATGGACCGTTCCAACTTTACGCAATAAGTTCAATGACAAACCAAGAAATTGCTAAAATGTATTAACAAAAGCATCGGCTTAGACAAAGGAGTCGCCATGAACACAAGACCAGACCGCAACCTCGGAATGGAATTGGTGCGAGCCACCGAAGCAGCTGCGATTAAGGCCAGCGCTTTCATCGGCCGTGGCGACAAAAACGCAGCTGATAAAGCAGCCGTAGATGCCATGCGTGAATTTCTTTCAACCGTAGACTTCGCCGGCACTGTCGTAATTGGCGAGGGCGAAAAAGACGAAGCCCCAATGCTCTTCAACGGCGAGGTCGTCGGAAACCTGAACGGCCCAGAGTGCGATGTTGCAGTCGATCCGGTTGACGGAACATCCGTTACCGCTGCCGGCCGCGCACACGCTATCTCAGTTATCGCAGTAGCCGACCGCGGGTCAATGTATAACCCTCAAGATGTTTTTTACATGGATAAGCTCGTCACCGTCGCAGCCGGAAAAGGCGCGGTAAGCCTTGACCAGACGGTTGAAGAAAACGTTCGTGAACTTGCCAAAGCTCTGAAGAAAGATGTGAGCGACATCACAGTTGCCATGATCGACCGACCTCGTCACGTGCCGCTTCAAGAAGCCGTTCGTCGCGCTGGTGGCCGCACCCGCTTGTTCCTCGACGGCGATGTTGCTGCCGGAATTCACGCCGTTACCGGAGACGGAAACATCGACATGCTTCTTGGTGTCGGTGGTGCTCCAGAAGGAACCATCACCGCTTGCGCAACTAAGGCACTGGGCGGTTTCATGCAGGGTCGAATCAGCCCGCAGTCTGCGCCCGAAATGCAAAAAGCAATTGCCGCCGGGCACGACCTCACCAGAATATTTGAAATGGATGACTTGGTAGCGAGCGACAACACCTACTTTGTTGCCACCGGAGTCACCGACGGTTTGCTACTTAACGGTGTTCAAAAGAACGGTCAATACCTAACCACCGACAGCATCATTCTTCGAGCCCGATCAGGCACCATTCGCCGCGTGAAAGCCGACTACTTGGCTTCACGCTGGCGCTAAATTTTTCTGGTCGATTTTCTGACCACTAGGTCTGGCTTCAAGAGCACTACTTTAGGCGTGGCCTTTTTGGGCTCATTTGCGCGCTCAAGAATCAAAGTTGCCGCATTTCGCCCAATAGCTATACCCATGTCATCAACTGATGAGAGCTTGAGCATGAAATTGCTTGAAATAGGTGCGTTGTCATAGCCGACAACCGAGACATCCTTGGGCACTGAAAGATTTTGTTCTTTGAGGGCTGAGATCGCACCGGCCGCCATGTAGTCGTTTGCCGCGTAAATTGCAGTGAACTTTTCGCCCGAGGCAAGCAGCTCTTTAGCGCCCAGGTAGCCGCCAATTTCAGTAGTCGGCTGCGAGTGGCCAAAAACCACGGGTTTGAATCCGCGTGATTTCATTTGCTTCACATATGAGTTGCGACGGTTTGCAGCGATGCCGCCAACACCGGTTAGGTGGGCAATGTTGCGGTGACCCAAACCAGAAAGGTGCTCGAGAACCAGGCGGGTACCTTCGCTGTCGTCAGAAGAGACCAGGTCTGAGCCCTCGATCAAAGTCTCGCGACCGCCGATCATCACAGTTGGAATGTTTAGATTTTTGGTGCGCAAGCCAGCGGGTTCGGCAATGAACACGATGCCCTCAACCTCCATCGAGACAAATGCGTCAACCGGGTCTTCAGAAAAATTGGGGCTTCGGTGAATGTCAGAAATAATCACCTGATAGCCGGCGTCGTCGAGAACTTCGCGCAGACCTTTGAGCACGTTTACGAAAGACAGGTTTTTATAGTCGGTGATGAGCACGCCAACCGAGCGAGTTTTGTGGCTGGCCAATTGCTGCGCATAGCGGCTAGGTCGGTAGTTCAGTTTTTTGATTGCTGCCAACACAGCATCACGGCGTGGTTCAGACACCGAAGGGTCGTCGCGCATAACCAGCGAGACCAAAGATTTAGAAACGCCAGCTACAGCCGCGACATCGTAGATGGTCGGCTTTTTAGGCGCTTTGTTGGTCTCAGACATGATTTCTCCAATCTAGCGGAGCGCTCCAAAAATAACACTTTGTTATTACAAAATAACGTTTCAATAAAGTTCCACAAATCTAGATTGCTTCCTGCTACTTTTAGTGGAGCGCTCCATAATGGAGCGCTCCAGCAGGATTCTCAAAGGAGAGAAACACATGACCATCGGTGTTGCCGTAATCGGTGCAGGTATGGCAGGTCGCGCTCACGCAGCCGCCTACCGCGCAGCTACTTCGCTATATGACTCAAACTTGCCACCAGTTAGATTGGTCTCGATTGGCGATGTAATGCCTCAGTTCGGCCAGCAGGCCGCTGACCGATTTGGCTACGAGCGCACCGACTCTGACTGGCGTCGAATTGCCGATGACCCAAACATCCATGCTGTTTCGGTTGTGGTTGCAAACCACCTACACCGTGAGATCGTTGAAGGCCTATTGGCTGCCGGAAAGCATGTGCTGTGCGAGAAGCCACTTAGCGACACC
This sequence comes from Rhodoluna sp., assembly GCF_024641065.1. GTDB lineage: Bacteria > Actinomycetota > Actinomycetes > Actinomycetales > Microbacteriaceae > Rhodoluna. The sequence goes on along the minus strand of NZ_JAHEDV010000002.1, from coordinate 160,535 downwards.
CTTGATGACGCACGAGCAATGGTCGCAGCCGCAGACAACGCAAAGTCAGTTGCTCGCATCGGTCTAACCTTTCTGCGTAACCCAGCAATCGCAGCAATTCAAAAGATCATCTCTTCAGGCCAGCTAGGTGAGGTTCTTCACTTCAGCGGAAACTACTGGGCCGACTATTCTTCAGACCCAATGTCTCCAATGGCATGGCGCTACAAGGGTGGCCCAGGCACCGGCGCACTAGCTGATGTTGGCTCACACATTTCTTATGTAGCCGAATTCATCACAGGAAAACCATTCGCTTCGGTTTCGGGTGCACGCTTTGTTACTTCGATCAAAGAACGTCCAGTTGCTACCGGCGCAGTTCAAGGCCACTCTGGTGCAACAGTCTCAGACAAAATGGAGGCCGTTGAGAACGACGACTATGCAGGCTTCATCGCAGACTTCGGCGGAGTTGCCGGAGCAATCGAAGTATCACGTGTTGCCGCTGGCCACCCAACCTCTCTAGAGTTCGAGGTTTACTGTGAGAAGGGTGCCGCAAGATTCACCCAGGCTCGAAACGGTGAATTCCAGCTGGTTCTGAACGAAGACCCATATGGTCAGCGTGGTTTCCGAACCATTCAGGTTGGCCCATCACACCCTTACATCGCTGGCGGTCTGCCGGTTGATGCGCCGGGAGTAAACGTAGGCCAAAATGACCAGTTCTTCTTCCAGAACCGTGCATTCCTTCAAGAAGTAGCCGGTCTTCCTGAGACCGATGCCCTGCCATTCTGTCCAGACTTCCGTGACGGCCTTCACAACATGGAGGTCATCGAAGCAGTAATCCAGTCAGGTAAGGCGCACGGTGCAAACGTTGCAGTGCCTGCTTCAACCCCGAGCTATCTAAAGGCAGGAAAGTAATCATGAAGTTCGGTCTATACAACGCGATCCTTCACGACCGCAGCCTGCCAGAGGCAATCAAAGTTATTGGTGACCTAGGTCTAACCACTATCGAGCTAAACACCGGCGGCTTCTTGCCAGCAGTGCACGTTCCAACCATGGATGAAATTCTTGTCAGCGATTCGGCTCGTGACGACTTTCTAGCAATCTTTGAGGGAACCGGCGTTGAGATCGGTGGCTTGAACTGCAACGGAAACCCACTGCACCCAAACAAAGTAATTGGTGACAAGCACGGAGAAGACGTTAAGCGTTCAATCCGTCTTGCCGGCCGACTAGGCCAGACTCGCGTGGTGACCATGTCGGGTCTGCCTGGTGGTGAACCAGGGGCTAAGTACCCTAACTGGATCGTAAATGCTTGGAACTCGGCATACCTTGATGTTCTTGAGTACCAGTGGGGTGTAGCAGCTGAGTACTGGTCAGAAGTAGACAAGCTTGCAGTTGACAACGGCGTAAAGGTGGCTCTTGAGCTTCACCCACAGAACCTAGTCTTCAACCCATCGTCAATGCGTGAACTGGTTGAGCGCGCGGGCACCACCAACATCGGCGTTGAGCTAGACGCCTCACACTTGTTCTGGCAGCAGATGGATCCAATTGCGGTTGTTCGCGACTTGGGCTCACTGGTTGTTCACGCAGCTGCCAAGGATGTTCGGGTTAACCCGCACGCCGCCATCGAGGGCGTTCTAGACAACAGCTTTAGACGCCTTAGCCCAGATGAGAATCGCACCAACCTTGGTGGCGACGAGTGGGTTAACGAATGGCCTAAGAACTCGGCTTGGGACTTTGTTGCCCTGGGTCGCGGACACGACACCGCTTATTGGGCTGAGTTCATCAAGGCTCTAAACGAGGTCGATCCAAACATGGTTCTCAACATTGAGCACGAAGATGTGTCGCTAGGGCGCATTGAGGGCATCGAAGTTGCGGCCAAGGTCTTGCTCGACGCAGCAAAGATCGCCGGAATCTAAATAAAAAACTTCGGGCGAGAGATCGCACGAGATACGCCAGAGATCACCTGGAGTAATCAAACAAAGGAAACGAAAGGACGAAAGATGAAGATTTCTCGCTTCGCAAAAGCAACTTCTCTTTTTGCAGTATCAGCATTAGCACTGTCGCTAACCGCTTGCAGCGCCTCTCCAGCCCCATCAGAGAGCAAGCCAGCCTCAACCGACGGTATTGATGTTTACGTAATCGGTGGTATGCCGAGCGACCCATTCTGGGGCGTTGTTAAGTCAGGCGCAGAAGCAGCTGCAAACGCTGTTGAAGCAGCTGGCGGCACCGTTACTTGGCTTGGCCCACAGAACTACGACAACCTAGGCCCAGATGCAGGAAAGCTTGTTGACTCAGCTATCTCTGCAGGTGCTGAGGCAATCGTTGTTGCTGACTGGGTTCCAGACGCCGAGAACGAAGCGATCAAGCGTGCAGTAGCTGCTGGCATTCCAGTAATCCACTACAACGCTGGTGGCATCGAGCAGGCTGACGCAACCGGTGCACTTACCTACATCGGTGCTGACGACTACGTTGCCGGTGTTGCTGGTGGCGAGGCTGCAGCTCTTGCCGGTGCAAAGCACATTCTTTGTGTTAACACCGTTCCTGGTTCAGCTAACCAAGAGGCACGCTGTGCTGGTGTAGCTGACGGTGCAGCAAAGCACGACGCAACTGGTGAGCAGCTTCCACTGCCTTCATCAAACTTCGGTAACCCAACTGCAGTTGCTAACGCAATCAAGGCAGCGCTAACCAAGGACCCAACCATTGATGGCGTTGTAACCATCGGTGTTCAGGATGCCGACAGCGCAGCTTCTGCAATCGAGCAGGCTGGTCTAACCGGCAAGGTACAGCTAGGTACCTTCGACCTATCAGAGACCCAGCTAAACCGAATCAAGGATGGCACTCAGTTGTTCGCAATTGACCAGCAGCCTTGGCTACAGGGTTACTTGGCTGTTTCAGCAGCATGGCAGTACGCACAGTACGGCATCTTGCCTGCATCACGCCCAGTACTAACCGGCCCATCTCTAGTCACCAAGAGCAACGTTGACGTTGTTATCGCAGGTGTCGCAGCAGGCGTTCGCTAGTTAGAAAATTGAATTGGTTGGGTCGTGCTTCGGCACGGCCCAACCAAATCACCTAAGTTTCATCTCAAAGACGAGGATTACCAAAAATTATGTCCACTCAAGTGAAGAAGCAATCAGTCGGTTTCGGCTCGCTTATTCGTAGACCAGAATTCGGTGCCCTAATTGGTGCTCTGGCCGTTTACATTTTCTTCGCGATCGCCGGCGGTGCACCATTCATGGCACCCGGTGGTTCTGCTAGCTGGCTAAACGTAGCCGCAGAGCTCGGCATCATCGCTCTTCCAGTGGCATTGGTAATGATCGCTGGTGACCTAGACCTTTCAGTAGGTTCGGTTCTTGCAGCTAGCTCAATGACTCTCGCAATTCTTTCTGGCTTTTATGGCCTACCAACCTGGGTTGGCATCATCGCCGCCCTGCTAGTTGGAACCCTCATTGGTATCGCTAACGGTTACATTGTTACTAAAACCAACCTTCCAGCCTTCGTGGTTACGCTGGCAACCTTGTTTGCTGTTTCAGGTTTGACCCTTGGTCTAACCCGTTTGCTAGTTGGTTCAACCGCTGTATCAATGACCGCTGACCCAACCACCAAGGCACTCTTCGGAACCCTGCTTGATGGCAAGTTCTCAGTAGCCATCTTCTGGTGGCTCGGTGTTGCAGTGCTGGTTTCATGGATTCTCTACAAGAGCATCTTCGGCAACTGGATCTTCGCAATTGGTGGCGATGTAATCTCAGCTCGCGCAACTGGAATTCCAGTGGCAAAAGTTCGAATCGCCTTGTTCGCCGCTAGCGGTTTTGGTGCCGCACTCGTTGGTGTGCTTCAAACCTGTATGTACAACGGTGCTCAGGTAGCTAACGGTCAGTCATTCGTCTTCAACTCGATCATTGCAGTTGTTGTTGGTGGCGTTCTTCTAACCGGTGGTTACGGATCAACCATTGGTGTAATTCTTGGAACCCTAACCTTCGCAATCGTGAACCAGGGCATCTACTACACCGGCTGGAACGCCGACTGGGCTGCGCTCATCCTAGGTATTTTGCTACTAATCGCAGTTCTAACCAACAACACATTCCGTCGCCTAGCTCTATCGGGTGGCAACAAAAAGGAGAAGAAGAACTAATGTCAAAAGCGACTCCAATTCTTAGCCTCAAGAATGTTTCAAAGGTCTTCGCAGGCTACCGCGCACTGAACGATGTTTCACTCGAGGTTTACCCGGGCAAGGTACTTTGCCTGTTGGGCGACAACGGTGCCGGAAAGTCAACTCTGATCAAGGTGCTCTCAGGTTTTCACGAACCAACTTCAGGCACTCTTGAGGTGAACGGCGTAACCGCAGTTTTCAAGAGCCCTAAAGATGCCAGCAACGTTGGCATCGCGACTGTTCACCAGTTCGGCGGCACTTTTCCGCTGATGAGCATCGGCCGCTCGTTCTTTGTTGGCGCAGAGCCAACCAAGGGCCGCGGAATCTTCAAGCGCTTTGACAAGAAGTATGCAAATGAAACTGCAGTGCGCGAGATGCAGCAGCTGGGAATCACCCGCGTTACCGACGGTGACCGTCTAATCGGCGGTCTTTCAGGCGGTGAGCGTCAGGCATCAGCAATTGCGCGTGCAGTTCACTTTGGTGCCAATGTTCTAATCTTGGATGAACCAACTGCAGCCCTTGGTGTTAAAGAAGCTGCGCACGTGCTTCGAATCATCATGCAGGCTCGTAACAAGGGCGTTGCAGTTATCTTGGTTACCCACAACGTTTCACACGCATTGACCGTGGGTGACCACTTTGCAGTGCTTATCCGTGGTGAAAAAGCGGATGACTTTGCAAAGGGTGAACGCACTCGCGAACAGATTACCGACCTAATGGCCGGTGGCGAAGCGATGGCCGAGCTAGAGCGCGAATTGAGCACACTAACTGGGACCATCAACCAAATAAATTAGTGGTGCCTTGAATCACTGCTATCTCGTCGTTGGGTTATTTGGTTTTGGCAAAGGTCCGGTCGAAAGACCGGGCCTTTGCTGATTTAACAGAGGAATAGGCTTGTGCCATGAACACTTCAATCGGCGGCAACTTTGACCCGCGCTTTCAATCGGTAGTAGATCTATTCGCCAAACAAAGCCGTGAATTGCCAGCCGGTGGGGCAAACATGGCCATCTATCACCGAGGCAAGCAGGTGGTGAACGTTTGGGCTGGTGAGGCAACCCCTGGCAACCCTTGGTCGCAAGACACAATCTCACTCATCTTTTCTTGCACCAAAGGTTTGATGTCGATTTTGGTAAACCGCCTGATTGAGCAGGGGCTGATTGACCCTGAGGCTTTGGTCACCGACTATTGGCCAGAGTTTGGGCAGGCTGGCAAAGACCAGGTTCCGGTCAAGTGGTTGCTTCAGCACCGCGCCGGGCTATCGGCCGTTCGTCGCGATTTAACCTTGGATGAACTTCTCGACACCGAACTAGTTCTAAACGAGCTGGCCAAGCAAGAACCACTGTGGGCACCGGGCACTGGCTATTCGTATCACGCGCTAACCTTTGGCCACTTGGCTCATAAGTTGATTCACTCGGTTACCGGGCTAACCGCTGGCGAATACTTTGCCCAAGAGCTGGCTGGCCCACTCGGCCTCGATGCTCACGTTGGCTTGCCTGAGTCGGCCTTTGGCCGCTTGGCTCCGCTGGTTACCGATGGCAAACGCGAAGCGCCATCTGTGCCGTTTGCAGTGGGCAGCCCCGATTATTGGATGGCCAAGTCGATGACCTTTGGCAACGCCTTTGACCACACGGTTGCTGGCCCAAACACAGGTTTCAATGACCCGAGAGTTTTGAAAGCCGAGTTGCCCGGAGCAAACGGCGTGATGAGCGCAGACGCCATCGCCAAAATTTATTCGGCGGCAGTTACCGAGACAGATGGAATTCGCCTACTGAGTGAAGAAACCATCGATCGCGCAATAGTTCCGGCATCAACCGGAGCATCAGTTTGGGGTGAACCAGGCCCATGGCCGGCACGCGGCCTCGGATTCATGTTGCACACACCTGGATTCAGAGAATTCAGCAGCGCACGCTCATTTGGGCACGATGGTTTGGGTGGGCAAATTGGTTTTGGTGACTTAGAAAACCAGATTGGTTTTGCCTACGTCAGCAGTTTCTTGCGCAGTGGTGAAACCGAGCAAGACGCGCAACAGGCTCTAGTTCGCAGCCTTCAGCAGGGGCTCGCAAATCTGAGCGATTGAAACCATCTTGGTGGTGACTGACTGAACATCCTCGGCTTTGGCTGGGTCAAGGTCTTTGACTGCCAAGGTGCCTAGGTCGCGAAGCACATAGCGAACCTGACCCTTTTTAGTAGCCAACTCAAACGAGTTATTGCCTGCCTGTGATAGCTCGCGAAGGGTGTCTTTCATAGTCGGCTGCTGCATAGCCGCTGACTTTAGTTCTTCATACTTTTCGCAAGCCGCAACATCGTTGGCCAGGTTCTGCTCAGGCAAGATAACTGAGCCGTAATAAACCAACCAGCCGATGCCCACTGCTGCCAAAATGCCAGCAATTACCAAGGCTTTGGTTAATGTCGAGAATGATTTCGCGGTTTTCTTCACTCAGCAAGATTACCTTGCGAGAATGGACTTGATGAAAAAAGATGACTGGTCTGGGGCGGGTGACACCGACGAGGCAATTGACGCCTGGGGTGGCGATGTCACCAATAAAGTGCTGGTCAAAGACGGTCGCCTGAGCGTCAAACACATTCCTTTTTATAAGTTTCCTTATTACCCCGATGTGCTCGATCTGCGAAAGTGTGGCTATGAGCTAGATGCTTTTGCCGAACTCTTCGACATGCTCGATGGCGCTCACGTTCGGCACGCAACCGTGGCCCACATTCTGTTGCATTTACCCACGGATGAATACGGCCGCATGGGCGATGGTTCGGGCGGAAACCTAATTTGGAACCCTCGCCGAGCTCGCGAACTTGAGTTTCAAGTAAGAGCGGCTCTGCACCGATTTGGGGTCAGCGACATTCCGACACTGCTGCGTCGAACCATCGGAAAGGCTTTTCCGGGTGACTCGATGTCACACATCGCAGTTGATCTTTTGAACGTATTCTTCTGGGCAGCAATGGCCAAAGTTGCCCGCGATTACGTTTGGCGCGACCCGAGACTTGAATATGCGGCCGAGTATCTCGAATACCCGGTGAAACGAGCTTTTGGAAAATTTATCTATTCGTAACATTTTCGAGACTTTAGAGAATTTTTCGCATTTAGGCTGAATCACGTAGCACGTCGGCGTCTACTTCGCCGACTACCCACTTGAGGAGGATATTCGTGCGATTTAAGAAACTCGGTCTAATTGCTGCGGCATTGGCCACCACAGTTGCGCTCTCGCTGACTGGCTGTGCAGCCGGCACCGATGGCGGCAACAACAACATCATTTCGATTAACGGTTCAGAACCGCAGAACCCGCTTATCGCAACCAACACCAACGAGGTTGGTGGCGGTTTGATCATCGACAACATCTATGCAGGTTTGGTTTACTACGATGCTGATGGCACTCCAGTAAACGACATGGCAGAGTCAATCACTTCAACCGACAACATCACTTGGAACATCAAGATCAAGAGCGGTTGGAAGTTCACCAACGGTGAAGAAGTTACCGCCGACTCATTCGTAAACGCTTGGAAGTATGGCGCGCTTTACAGCAACGCGCAGCTAAACAGCTACTTCTTTGATGCAATCGAAGGCTTCTCATACGAAGAAGACACCGAGCTAACCGGTCTAACCGTAGTTAGCCCAACTGAGTTCACAGTTAAGTTGACCTCAGCTCAGTCAGACTTTCCGCTAAGACTCGGTTACACCGCGTTCTTCCCGCAGCCACAGGCATTCTTTGATGACCCAGCTGCTTTCGGTGAGAACCCAATCGGCAACGGCCCTTACAAGCTAGCTGCAGAGGGTGCTTGGCAGCACAACGTTGACATCAACCTAGTGAAGAACGATGACTACAAGGGTGGTCGTGTTGCTAAAAATGGCGGTCTAAAGATTGTGTTCTATGCAACTCTTGACGCTGCTTATGCAGACCTTCTAGCTGACAACCTTGACGTCATGGCGGGCATCCCAGATGCTGCGCTAAAGACCTACAAAGATGACCTAGGCGACCGTGCAGTTGACCAGGCCGCAGCTATCTTCCAGTCATTCACCATTCCATCTCGTCTTGAGCACTGGTCTGGCGAAGAGGGTGCGCTTCGTCGTGCAGCTATCTCACAGGCAATCAACCGCCAAGAGATCATCGACGTAATCTTCAACGGAACTCGCAAGCCAGCTCGTGACTTCACCTCACCGGTTATCGCCGGTTGGTCAGACGCACTTGAGGGTTCAGACGTTCTCGACTACAACCCAGAGAACGCCAAGGCACTTTGGGCACAGGCTAACGAGATTGCTCCATGGACCGGAACCTTCGAGCTTGCTTACAACGCAGACGGTGGTCACCAGGGATGGGTTGATGCGGTTATCAACAGCATCAAGAACACCCTAGACATTGATGCATCTGGCAAGGCGATTGCGCTCTTCTCTGACTTCCGCACCGAAATCACCGAAGACACCATCACCGCTCCATTCCGCACCGGATGGCAGGCAGACTACCCAGCTCTAGCCAACTTCATTGCTCCGCTTTACCAGACTGGTGCTGGCGCAAATGATGGTGACTACTCAAGTGCTGAGGTTGACGCACTTATCGAGAAGGGCAACACTGCCAAGACTCTTGATGAGGCCAACAAGGCATACCAGGATGCCCAGGTGATCTTGCTAAAGGATCTTCCTGCAATTCCAATGTGGTACGGCGTTTCAAACGGTGGATACTCAACTCTTGTATCTTCAGTTGAATTCGGCTGGAACTCAGTGCCAGTGCTGCACAACGTAATCAAGAAGTAAAGTACTAATCAGCAGGTAGGCCGGGGGCGGCAATCATCGCGATTGTCGCCCCTTGGTCTGCCGCCCACTACTAAATCAAAGGCGAATTTTGGTCGGGTATATCTTCAAGCGGGTGCTTCAAGCACTGCCGGTTTTCTTCGGCACCACGCTGCTCATCTATTTCATGGTCTTTGCTATGCCCGGCGACCCAATCGTTGCCATGTTCGGCGACCGCGGTGTCAACCAAGCGGTTTATGAGCAGCTTCGTGCGCAGTATCACCTAGACCAGCCATTCTTGGTTCAGTATTTCTACTACATCACCGGCATCTTTCAAGGTGACTTTGGCACCTCATTCTCAGGTCAGCCAGTTGGCGATGTTCTAGCCGCAACTTTTCCGGTAACCATTCGCCTAGCTCTCATGGCAGTGACCATCGAGATGCTGGTGGGTATCGGCATTGGACTATTTGCCGGTCTTCGCAAAGGCAAACTATTCGACAACTCATCTTTGGTGATGAGCCTGTTGCTAATTTCAACCCCGGTTTTCGTTATTGCATTTGTCTTTCAATTTGTTTTTGCCATCAAACTCGGTTGGGCTAAGCCAACCGTGAGCGGCGCAGCCGGATTCACCGAACTGCTCTTGCCGGCGGTTGTGCTCTCAACTTTGGCCGTGGCATACATCGTGCGCCTAACCAGGTCATCGGTGATTGAAACCTCGGGCCAAGACTTTGTGCGCACCGCATATGGCAAGGGCCTAACCCGTCAGCGAGTAGTTCGCGTTCACATTCTTCGCAACTCACTTATTCCGGTGGTCACCTATCTCTCCATTGACTTTGGTGTGCTGCTGGTCGGTGCAACCGTGACCGAAGGTATCTTCAACGTGCCGGGTGTTGGTCGCACGCTCTACCAGGCAATCATCCGTGGTGAAGGCCCAACCGTGGTGTCATTCGTAACCGTGATGGTGCTGATTTATCTTGCGGTAAACCTAATCACCGACCTGCTCTATGCAGTGCTTGACCCAAGGATTCGCTATGGCAAATAGAAACGAACACTTTGTTGCAGACTTGGCCGCTAGCGAAGTTGCCGAGATCGATGCCGTTCGCATCAGCGAGAAGCCAACCAACCTTTACTTGGATGCTTGGCGCGACCTGCGCAAGCGCCCAATGTTCTACATCGCCGGAGTTTTGATTTTGGCGGTTACCGTGATGGCGCTGTTCCCAGGGCTGTTCACCCAGACCCTGCCAAACGATAACTGTTTGCTGGCTAACAGCAACGCTGGCCCAACCGATGGTCACCCACTCGGGTTCACTCGCCAGGGCTGCGACATCTATTCGCGAATTGTGCACGGCAGCTCAACCTCGCTTTCGGTTGGCCTAATCGTGACCGCGATGACTATGGCAATGGGTGTGTTCTTCGGTGCGCTCGCCGGGTTCTATGGCCGCTGGGTTGACGCTTTGCTTTCAAGAGCGGGCGACATCTTCTTCGCGATTCCTTACATCCTTGCTGCAGTGGTAATCATGTCGGTGTTCTCTGACTACCGAAACGTTTGGGTGATCTCAGCTGCGATTGGTATTTTTGCCTGGCCGTCTACGGCACGTGTTTTGCGCGGTGAGATTTTGCGTGTGAAGCAGGCCGACTACGTGATGGCTTCGACTGCAATTGGCGTTAGCCGCTTCAAGATTTTGATGCGTCACGTGCTGCCAAATTCGATTGCTCCGGTGATTGCAGTAACCACTATTTCGCTAGCCGCTGCGATTGTGGCCGAGGCAACCCTTTCGTTTCTTGGTGTTGGTTTGCCCACCTCGACTATGTCTTGGGGCAACGACATCAGCCAGGCGCAGGTTGACCTACGCACTGCTCCACAGGTTTTGATTTGGCCTTCGCTGGCACTTTCAATCACCGCACTCGCATTCATCATGATGGGTGAAGCCATCAGAGATGCACTTGACCCGAAGGCGAGGGCTCAACGCTAATGAGTAACGAAACTCCACTACTAAGCATTCGCGATCTGGCAATTGAGTTTAGAAACCAGCACGGCGTTGCTCGCGCAGTTGACAATGTTAACTTCGATCTTTGGCAGGGTGAGACCCTTGCCATCGTTGGTGAGTCTGGTTCGGGCAAGAGCACTACCGCTCACGCCATCATCAACCTCTTGCCTGGCACCGGCCGAATTGCCGCCGGCTCGATTAAGTTCGACGGCAAAGAGTTGGTTGGTGCAAGTTCGGCCGAGCTCGAGAGCATCCGTGGCCGTGAAATCGGCTTTGTGCCACAAGACCCAATGAGCAATTTGAACCCGGTTTGGTCGGTTGGTTTTCAGGTTGAAGAGGCCATCAAGGCTAATAACCCGGGCATGGCCAAGCAGGCTGTGCGTGCCGAGGCGATTGCGGTTTTGCAAAAGGCTGGTTTGGCCGACGCTGCTGCTCGAATGAAGCAATACCCGCACCAGTTTTCGGGCGGAATGCGCCAGCGCGTGCTGATTGGCATCGGCCTCTCGGCTAACCCAAAGTTGTTGATTGCCGATGAACCAACCTCGGCACTTGACGTTACTGTGCAGCGCACAATTCTTGATCACTTGTCTCAGCTGACTAAGGCCAGCAAGACCTCGGTGATTCTGATTACTCACGACCTTGGTTTGGCGGCAGAACGTGCCGAGAAGCTTGTGGTTATGTATCGCGGCAAGGTGGTTGAAGCAGGGCCTAGCCTAGAGATTTTGCAAAACCCTAAGCACCCTTACACCCAAAAGTTGGTGGCTGCTCGCCAGGTGACCCCTCGCGTGCCACACACCAGCACCGAGGTAGCGGTTAAGGTTTCGAACTTAGAGAAGGTTTATTCAATCAAGGGCTCTGGTTTTAAGAGCACTCCGTTCACCGCAGTTTCGGGCGTCTCGTTCGAGATCAAACGAGGAACCACCCTCGCCCTCGTTGGCGAATCTGGTTCGGGCAAATCAACCGTTGCCAAGATGGTTTTAGGCCTCGAAAAGCCAACCAGCGGTGAGATCGAGGTTGATGGCAAACAGTTGGCCGGAATGAAACCGGCTGCTTTGTTTGACCTTCGCCGTCACATGCAGCCGGTGTTTCAAGACCCATACGGTTCTTTAGACCCACTGCAAAACATTGCCAACACCATCGCCGAACCGCTTGTGACTCACAAGGTTGGCACTCGCAAAGAGCGCCAAGAACGAGTGCGTGAGTTGCTTGAGCAAGTGTCTTTGCCTTGGGCAATTTCAACTCGCTACCCGAGTGAGCTAAGTGGTGGCCAGCGTCAACGCGTGGCGATTGCTCGAGCCCTAGCTCTAAAGCCAGACATAGTTGTTCTTGATGAGGCAGTTTCTGCCTTGGATGTTTTGGTGCAAGCGCAGATTCTTGATCTGTTGGCGCAATTGCAAGACGAGCTCAAGTTGACTTACCTATTTATTACCCACGACCTTGCAGTGGTAAAAGCCATTGCAGATGAGGTTGCGGTTATGAATAAGGGCCAGATTGTTGAGTTTGGTAGCACGGCTGAGATCTTTGCGAACCCGAAGCAGCAATACACCCGCAACTTGCTTGATGCTATTCCTGGGGCAAAGCTTCTCTAATTTGTTCACCTAATTGGTTTTTGTTGCGAATGCGCTGAGTGCTAGCCTTGCAGTGAACTTTTATTCAGGGGGAATCTAAATGAAGCGTATTTTCGCAAGCGTCGCAGCCGTGTTGTCAATCATGTTTTTGACCACCGGTTGCATCAAACTCAACATGAATCTCGATGTTGCGGCCGATGACACTGTCTCGGGCAACATTGTTTTTGCAATCTCTAAAGACCTAGCTGATTTAGCTGGCGAAGATGGCGCTACCGAGACTGACACCCTGTTGCCAAAGTCAGACGCAGTTAAAGTTACTGAGTTTGATGACGGAAAATTCGTCGGAAGTAAATACAGCTTCGCGGGCATTCCGATTGAAAAGTTCTCTGAGGCATCAAATGATGCAGGGCAACTAAAGATTGTTCGCGATGGTGACAACCTTGTTGTCTCTGGTGAGCTTGACCTTTCGGGCGGCGCTGCAGCTGGCGAAGAAAACCCGCTACTCGATGGCTTTGATATGGGTGCAGACATCTCGGTAGTAATGACCTTGCCTGGCAAGATCGTTTCTTCAACCGGTGAAATCGAAGGCAACAAGATCACCTGGACTGGCAAGTTTGGCGAGAAGCTTGTAATTGCTGCTGAGACCAACTCACCAAAGTCAGCCCCAATGCAGATGATTCTTATTGGCCTAGGCGCAGGTGTTGTTATAGCTGTTGCAGTTATCTTGGTTCTTCGCCGCCGCAAGGCTGCTAAGGCGCCAAACGAGGTTTACGAAACCGGCGACGCTCAGCCTTAATCTAATTAGCGATCTTCGTCGTCTGAGTAATAGTCGGCGGCGTAGCCACCCGAATAGCTTGGGCCCTCATAGCCACCTGGGCCGGAGTGAACATCGCCTTCATCCATGTCGTAATCAAGAAGTTCGGGTTTGGTGTTCGAATTCTGCGGGCGCTTGGTTGACGGCTCATCTAGGCCAACTCCGAATAGTGCCGCGAGGCATCCTTTAGCCATGGTTTGCTCCTAAGCTGCTAGACCGAAGGTTTCTTCGATGTTCAAGATTGGGCAGTGCAGGGCACGCATTTGGTGTGAGAGTGAGCGACCGAGGCTAACCACCTTAAGTTCGCTGCCCAACTGAATGAGGTGCTCGGCAAAAGGGGCCAGGCCGCCATCACCAGAGGCTAGCACCACAGTTTGAAAGCGCTGTTCTAGGTGCTCGTTGATCATCACTAGAGCAAGTTCGATGTCGGCACCGTCTTGGCCCGAGCGAAAGACGTGCTTGCCATTGGGCCAACCAAAGGCAGCTGCCTCTTGGTTGTGGTTTGAGGCAGCGATAACGAATAGGTCGTCAGCGTTTGGCTGAGCCGCGGCAAAATATGCCTCGCGAGCATTCTCAACCGAAGCAATGGTCAAATCGCAAGAACCACAAAGGTTCTCGATGTCGATTAAGTGAATGGTGCGGTTTGCCTTGATTGCCTGGAGTGTCTTCTTGTTCATTTGTTGCCCCCTTCGCTGACCTGCTTGCTAGTGGAGTAATTATCGAGGGTACCTCTGACATTTTGTTTAGTCGGTTTCGGCAATAGATGTCACACCTACAAATTAGGCTGTTAAGCAGATGAAGTTTGACTATCTAAAAGTCATGAGGGGGCTTACATGAAAAAGGATATTGGCTGTGCGGTGGCCTTTCTAATCTTTGTCGTGGTGGTCATTCTCAACGCGATTCAAAAAGACCCACAAGTGGCCATCCTGGTGGTATTAGCCGTTGCCCTCATCGTATTTTTCGTTCGCTTCTTTAAGCGCGAAAATCTGGCAAAGGCCGCTCAAACACATCTGGCGCTGGCTGACATTCTTGAAAACCTAAGCAAGCGGCTTGGGCTTGAGATCAACTCGACTCTCTCGCTAAACCCGGGCGAAGTCATCGTTTATAAGTTGAACCAGGTCGGCCTGACCGAATATGTGAGCAGTGGATCAACCTATTCGGGCGGTACCCAGGGGGTTAGCATTCGCATCGCCAAGGGGCTGGCTTATAACGTTGGGGCTAGCTCGGGCAGCCTGACCAAGAACCCTGAAGAACTCACCATCATTGATTCGGGCGTGGCCTACTTCACCAATCAGCGTGTGGTATTTGCTGGCCCTAAGCAGAGCCGTGAATGGTTGTTTTCGAAAGTATTGAACGTTGATGTGAGCGGAAACGGCGTGAACCTAGCGTTGGCCGTTTCAAACCGACAAAAAACCTCGGGGCTGGTTTGGCAAGATAAGGCCGACCTAACCCCGGGTGTTGCTATTGCAATTGCCATGGATTATTCAGACGGCGGCCTAGAAAAAGCCAAAGCCCGCTGTGTGAATACTGCCAAAGCCTTTAGAGCTATCGCTCAAGGAACCACACCCGAAGACGCCACTGCCATTGCAAACCCGGAGGCCAACCTATGACCCGCATCAATTCCATTGAAATCTTCATCGTTGTCTTTATGGCAGCCAGCTGGCTGCTAGGAGCAGTTCTGGTTGCCAAGGCCGCTAAAGATCGCGGAAAGTCATTCGGCAACTACCTAGCCCTCGGAATCTTCACCAGCTGGGTAGTCAGCCTCATCACACTTACAGTTGTTCGCTCTAACGAGGCAAGTCACCACACCTTTTGCCCAGACTGCGCAGAAACCATCCAGTTGGCAAATGCCACCTGTGCTAGTTGTGGGCGGAAGCTCTAACTACGGATCAGAAGGTTGGCAATGCTGGGCTAAGATTTACCAAAACCAATCAACCATCTAACCCAAGCCAGTATCGTTTGCGTTCTACGTACTATTGTGGCTCCAGAGATTCCTTCATCGCGACTCCATTTCTCTAGCACCCGCTCTGCCGCTGCCCTTGGCATAATGGTTAGGCTGTCGAAATATGCAAGATATATTTCTCGAAGTGCCGGTATTTGCAAAACTAACTTGGCCATCTCAAGGCGTTTCTCTGCATAAGGCATTTTCGAAATTTCGGAACCTAGCGAGGTAGCTTGCCTGTATTGGAGTCCATCAGAACCTCGAACTATCTCGCCTAGTCCAAGATAACGAACAGCGGAGAAATAATAGTCAGACTGCCGGGCAGAAAACTCGTAGAGGTTTGTAATGTCTTCGATTGATCGTGGCTCGGCGGCAACAAACTCAGTCATGTCGATTATTCGCTCAAAGTCGTCAGCCTGTGGGAATGGCGCATCCCGGGACACCCTATTATGCGAACCAACATCAATTGCCAGGGCGATTTGAAGAATTTCCTTCTCGCTCACATGGGAGTCCGTCAGCATGTACCTTGAAGACGCCACTAGGCGGATTGAAGAAAGCTCAGTCGGATCGTCAAAGGCAAATTCTGTGATGTCGAAAACATCGTTTGCAAGTGTGATGAACATCGGGCGAACGGGTTTTTTTACTCGACTAGAGAAAGTCAAGTACGGATATAGAAGTTGCCTTACATTGAAATCCAAGGACAAGTGGCGTTTAGCTTCGAGTAGGACTAGTGCGTTTTTACCTTCAAATCCTGCATCAACTTCTATCTGAGCACTTTTGACATTGATTGGTGTTGACCCGCCATAGGTATTTCGTGCTGTGAAGTCAAAAGTCGCCGATCGCCCTTTGCCAGTTATGGTTGGGAGCAGCGCTTCGCCGGCAAAATCATTCAGAATGTCGGCCGCAGCCGCAGCATTGACTAAAGCACCTTCGCCGGTAATCCCGTTACGAGTTAGTGACTCCAGCCACGAAGGCAGGGATTTAGTTTTGACAGTATGGTCGGGTGTGGTCCAGGCGGGGAGCTTCTCAAAAATCTCAAAACGACCGATGCGCCATGATGAATTTGTGAGTGTGAGAATCGAGGTCCCAGTTGCCTTCATGATTGGAGGCAACTGGTGCGAGTGATCAACCTTCGTGTGGAGACGCGCCTCCAGGTGGTTGTCCTTGAACTGAGAAGCGAGAATATCGAAGTAACCATGCTTGTCGACATGCTCTGCAATTCTGTATTTCTCAAACAGGAACTTCCAGTTGTCCCCCGACTTAGTCACTTAGCTCCTTCGGATTGCCTTGAAATTGTCAATAAGCACTTCAGTGAAAAGCCCGCGATTCTCCGAGTTTGCCGCAATCGCACGTCTAACAACCAATTCGTTGACAGTAAAGAACTTTTCTGAATAAAGCCTTCGAATGAACTCCGTGTCTGAGTTGCTCAGTAAGACACGAACGCCAAGTTTGGTAAGTCGAACTACTTCATCGTGGAGTTCAATTTGATTTTCTTCGTTGAAGCCGTCGCGCGTGTAGCTCTTGAAGCTGGTTGCAGTCGTAGGGTGATAGGGCGGGTCGCAATACACTAACGCTCGTGGGTTCGAAACGTTCTGCAGAATGTCCTTGTAGCCCCCTGTATGGAATTCAACAGCTGGGCGACCAGCTGAGTCTGTCTCGCTTAGGAATGCTGATACTGCCCTGAGGTTGTCCTCCATCAGGAGATCAACCTTCTTCGGGTGACCATAAGGAACGTTGTATTGGCCTTTGCTGTTGACTCTGTACAGTCCGTTGAAACCGAGACGATTCAGGGCAATAAAGCGCGCAGCTCGAGAAGTCTTGGAGCGACGTGCAAACGAGGGGCTTCTGTCCCAATCTCGTATTTCGAGGTAATCCTCTAACGAATTGGTCCGTTTCCTAAGTTCCCGTAGGAGCCCGTCTACGTCATCCCGGATAGTTTCGTAAACAGAAATCAATTCGGCATTGAAGTCAGATACGATTTTTGGAGTTTCTGCAGGCAGTGAAAAGAAGAGCGAACCGGCACCCAGAAAAGGCTCGTAATACTCGTCGACATCGTTGGGGACAAACTGCAGTATTTGCTTGACTAGAACGCGTTTTCCTCCAGCCCACTTGAGGAACGGCGTAGCTTGCGCATTACCTTGCGAAGTCATTAAATTGGCCAAGTCACGTCTTTCTGGATCATTGCTTACAGTTTATTTCGAGCCTCAGACATTTAGTTCTTGCCCCGCTTGAAAGATTCAGGTATACGGCCCCATAAACCTAGTCGGCACTATCGCGATATGAAATCAAAGTATCCAAGGAAATCTTGAGCGCCAGAACTGTCGCCTATCAACATCCCTCGATCCAAGCCAGCATTGAAATGCTCGCAGGCTGTTTCTGGGAGTAGGCAGCAGTTGTGGCAAGCTGCGAGATTTGAGCCTGAATTTCCATGAGTGGTGTCGCCCATACAAACAGGGTCATTTGAACACCAGCGCGCGTTTGTCACGGCATTTGAAACTGCCTTAAGCAGATTCTCCGGGGAAGACATTTCAACAAGTCCGCCCATTGTGCCGTCAGCTGATGCCGACGCGGTGTAAATGAGAATTCCATTCTTGTCGCCACTCGAGTAGATTCGCTCGGCGAGGGCGGCGGCGGTATAGCCACATTCGATTACGAGTTCCTGAATAAGCACGTGGGCGAACGTGTGCAGAAGTATGAACTTGGCTTCAGCCTCACCGCCCGGGATAGTCCTGTTGTTCTTCAGGAGTTTGTCTTGGATTAGTTGGATTCTTTGCTGGACACCGATTTGCGCCGCCCATTTGTTCAGCTTCTCACTGTCGAGTGTGATCAGGATGCCTTCGCCACTCTGCTGGATTGCAGGCAGCCAGGACCTAATTGGGTCGCGGCGCAAAAGCTGACGGCCCATGGAAGCCGTTACATCTTTGGAGAACAAACGGCTGAAGCCTCTCAGCGCGGTCGTCTTCCGCAGGAGAGGCACGGCGTTCACGTCGCTTATCCCTAGATTGTTGTTGCCGTAACCGGGGACGGGCCTAACAACTAAATCTCTTTCTTCCCTTGCCGAGATTAGTGCTTTCCATTCGGGGGTTCTGTCAAATGGCGGGACTTCCTCTGAGTCAGTTTTTGGAGGAGGCGGGTTTTTGCCGAATGCCTCCTGCAGGCCCTGTGCTAGTTCGTCGACAGTGAAACCCTCATAGTAGTTCGGGTCATTCATCAGCACCATTTGGGCAACTAGGGGGTAGTTATTTCGAGGAGGAGTATCCAAGTAAGCCTGAATTTTCCCCTTCTTGGGGTCTTTTAGAAGGCGTTCAACGGCTTTTGATGCTCCGCCATTATTTTCGGGAACCAAAATGGAACTGACCGTAGTTGCAAAATAAATGTTGTTTGAACTTCTTAGAACCATTCGCACATGTCGTTGGCAACCTGATTTCTGGTGAGTTTGCAACCAGGGCATTGAACCTTTGCAAAGGAATTCAGACCCGCGCTGGAGATTCAGTGAAAGATCAGTAGTGCCGTCTGGGTTTGCGGTGTTGGTGCCGGAAAGGTCCCTGTAAGAGCCACAAGCAAGACACTCGATTTTTTGACTTCTAAGTTCCACAACGCCATTGGCCTTGAAAATCAAATTTTTTGGATTCGGACAGGCGCCTCGTATGCCCTTGTGGACCCATTCCACCCAAGGAAACTCGTCCAAGTGGCCGTCTTCGCACGCGATCACAAAGTTGGTTTGAACCATTCTTCGACCCTTCTTGCCTTCTGAGATGCAATGTGGGCACTCATTTGGACGGGGTCCTTCGTTTTTGCGCATCCTGTTGCAGGAATAACAAATCATCCAAGATGGAAAAAGTGTGAGGTCCAGGTAGTCGGAGTCATCTTCTTCTGATACGCCTTCGGCCGGAGGCAAAACGAAGTGATCGACACCTAAGTTTGCTGCAAGCAATGGGTCTCGCAGGATCACGTCATTTGGAATTCTCTGTCTTTGTTTTTCACCAATCTTCTGACGTTTCGGGGTCACGTACCAGGCGTCGATACCTGGAATAAGCGCTGTTGAACCATCTCTTAGGACCGTGAGTGAACCAGGCCCACCCCCAAGAATCAAACTGCTTTGTCTCACGTTGTTTTCGACCATTAGGCCTGGCCTCCTAAAGTTGAATCAAAACTATAAACATTCGACGACGTTTCTACCTTCGTTTGACCGTCAACATCACGCATCGATTGTGGAATGGTGATTGACCTGTCTCCACGGATATCACCGAGTGGCCTAGCCCCGCGACGGAGAAGCGCCGTTGAGGCATTGGTTGACTGCTTATCCGGTTGCTCTTGCAGCCAGTCGTAAACCCACTGAATTGGCCTGTATTGGATCCATTCATTCTTGAAATCTTGGACTTGCCTTTCAAAGTCATCAAGTCGGGTAAAGCTCGATTTGAGGAACTTCATACGGGCACGGAGTATTTCTACAACTCGATCGAAAACAGCTTCGTCCAAATAGGTCGGACTTGCTTCGATCGGGCTGTAAATTCGGTAAAGCGCAATTAGCGCGCCACGGAGGCCTTTATCCATCGTTTGTATTGCGAATGGCGTGACGCTAAGCGGCTCCACTTGTGCGTATAGGCGTTTATGGAAAACACCAAAGTGCTCGTAAACGCTTCTATCGCGAGCTCGCCCCGAGTTGTATAGCATTACAACTAGACCAGGACCCTTTTCGGGCTTTCGTCCAACACGGCCTGAAACCTGAATGTATTGGGCTGTCAATTTAGGCTGGCTATAAATCGTGAGTAGACCTAATCGGGATACATCGACGCCAACCTCCATAATGCTGGAAGCTAGGCATGTTTTTACGAAACCATTCTCTGAATTGGACCTCTTCAAGTCATCTAGAGCTGTGGATACTTCCTTTGAGGAAATGCGACCAGTAAGTTCCATAATCGGTTCAAGGGAGCGAGTCTTGCTGTTTGGGAGCCTTGCTTCCCTCCACATTGCGTTCAATAGTGAAACGACTGTCGACTGCAGAAGCGTTAGAGACTGCCCCAATTCTTTAAGGCTGTTGAAGAACCACATTGAGGTCGAGTAGTAGTCAATCTCTTCTGCCGGCCCGTCCCATGCGCTAGGGGCCTGCGACAGGAAGGCGCTTACTTGGGATGTGGCTAACTGACCAGTTGCATATGTGGCTGGGTTGATACCTAAATACAGGGTGCCGCGATCAGCTTTTCCATTTGTTCGCTTCACAGATGAGAAAAATGTTTCATTTGCTCGAGATATAGCCTGAGGGAACAAGGTCACTTTGTTTCTTGCGTAGAGACTGTGCACTTGAGATTCATATCGTCGTGTCGTGGCAGTAGAGGCAATAATCTTTGGCTTGATCCCTGCGCCGTCTCTGAAGTCCGTGCAAAACGATTCGATAACACCTTCGTAAAGCCCAACTAGGGAACCCAATGGTCCGGAAATTAGGTGCAGCTCGTCCTGAATGATCAAGCCCGGAGGTGGTCCAACCCTAACTCCATCATCACCAATATTGAAAAGAGTTCTCGCTTTTGGCTGCCAAGATAGCTGAGCGAATTTGTCGACAGTGCCGAGCACGAATGAAGGCTTGTTGTCGTATACATCGTCATCAGTAATCCAAATTGGAAGTGCTTTGCTTTCGCGGCTGAACTCGCAACTTGTATCACCGCAAATGAAAAGCAGAGTCTCAATACCTTCGGTGCTCTTTTTGTAACCAATCCATTTCTTGTCAGATTCTCGGCGAGCGAACTTAGCTCCACACCAAGGGCACTTCTTTAGGACAAAGGGATTAGCTGGTTCAGATTTCTTAGCCTTTGCTTCTAGAATCTCAACTGCGACACTGCGCCTGTTTGGCGTGGTGTCTCCTCCAAGCCAAACACCAATTGAAATTGGCTCAGTGCCTAGCACCTCTGGTTGTGCCCGACGCATGTGCTCGAGTGCGACGATTAGTCCAGAGCTTCGTTCGAACTGTTGGACGGTTAGCAATCGAAGTGTGTAACGCATTAGAACATCGACTCCGTGGTGGGCATTGTCGCATAGTCGTCGATATATGATTTGAATTGCAGCTGCACCAAGATACGCTTCGGTTTTTCCACCACCCGTTGGGAAGAATATAAGGTCGACTTCATCCCGATCTTCGCTGCTTGGGTCAACAATCCCAGCAATTGCCATCAATATGAAGCCAATTTGGAATGGCCTCCAGGTTCCATACTCGGTCGGATCTGGCTCCACGATAGGTGGATACTGAATCGGAGCCCCTTTTTTATCTATGATTTTTCGCTCAGGGATAAGCCCTCTTTGTTGCTGAAGGTACATCGCCTTGTTTGCGAGTTGAAATGCCTGAAATATTCGTTGATCCTTATTTTCAAACAGGATTGCCAGGCCTTTGCGCATTCGCTGGGCAATGTGCCTGTTCTTGCTAATTAGGCGCTTGCCGATAGCTAGTTGGTCACCAGTTAAAACCGCAAGAATTGAGTCTTGTTGCCCAATCCACTGTTCGTATTTAGTGACTAGTTCCTCCAGAGGCACCCGAGCAGAAATCCGTTCAAACTTGGCCAACTCATCCATCCTGATCGAAAGGCCAGAGATGCTTGTCTCTAAGCGCTCCTGGTAAAAGGATGGAATTACTGCAGTCGTTACCTGTGAAGGCGGTGCCCCGTCCAGTTCTTCCCAGTCCACGGCGATGCCGTGTCCGTAGGCGTAATTGCCAATGTGTCGGTACAGGAATTCGATTTCTTGATCTTCTTGATTCTCTCGATCAAGAAGTCTGGCCGCATCAACGGATGCGAAAGAAGCAGCTCCGTTCAGCTTGAGCGACATCGAGAATTGGAATAGCTCTTTGTCCTCTTCAACGCCTTTATGCGCTACTACGGCGGTGAGAGCCTTGATAGTCGAGCCAGTAATGTCCTGTCCACCAGTTTCGCGCCATCTAAGCTGCAGGTTTGCAATTTCTCCAATTGCCCCTGGAATTGGTTTAGGTACGAGAGCATTTCGTCGGTTCGAAATTTCGCTCCATTGCACAAGAACTTTCTCGGAGTGTGCCTTGCGGCGATACCATTTCGCGGTTCTTTTGCCATCAATTAGGACATTTATCTCTTCGTAAGTTGAACCAGCGATTTCAAACTCGAATGCAAAATCGCCAAGATTGGTGAACTGTGCTGTGAATCCCATTGCGCTTGGACGGTATTTCTGGCTTTCATCGATTGACGATTCGTCCGAATCACTAGTGGTCAAGTTTCCCGTAGATTCCGGAACTTGAGCGTTTACGAAAGCATCCCTCGGTGCGTCTGTCTGAGGGCCCGATTCGGACTCATTAGGCGTGGAAGTTTCTTCCTCTCGTGGTGCGTGAAGAATGCCAGTTCCAAAAACCATTTTTGGACGGGAATACTGGACGATAGGGAAGCCCGTTTCAGGGTCATGAAAAGCACGAGGACTTGATTCCTTCTCAATATGCACTTTGCCGTCGGAACCCGGCGCTGGTAAAGGCTCGCCGGTGTACAAAGAAAATTCAGTGGGCCCGAGAATCTGTTCAACTAAGTAGTTTGAGATCGTTTCCCGCGCAGTCTCTGGCTTTTGAGGCTGATTAACCATTTTGAGCTCCCTGCACTAGTGCATCATGTTTTGTTTCCGTGATTATGTAGGTGAAGTCGTGTAATGCTCTTGTCCCACCAACGTAGAACGTTTCCGTTAGCGAAGGATTAGGTGAATCAAATTCGACTATCACTACGGCCATCGCTTCGAGTCCCTTGAACTCTTGGATGCTCCCTAGCCGAATTCGCCCAGGCCGAGGGTTTCGAAGCTCCGTGTAATCGATCTTCGACCTTTCCGCCAAAGCGATAAGGAGTTGTTTTTGTGCGCTTAGGAGAACGACGTGTTCAGGGCTGAATTTGTGAGTAAGTTCGTAAATTTCATTGCTCAAGACGGAGCCGAATTTGGCCTCGGAACTCACAATTTGTGAATTTACTTTGCTATCTGAATCTTCGCGCCTGTACGCGTCATACTCAGGATTCATTCTCAACAAGGCAACCAGGTAATCCCCAAGAGTTTGCGTATTACGACAATTGGTTAGCAGCGGCGAGAGAACCTGCAATCCAGGTATTGCACTTACGTAGTTGGCCAGGCTTTCCTTGCCGGATAGGTAAACGCCTTGGTTTTCGAAGTCACCACAAGCCAAAACCTTTGCACCAGCAAGCCCATGCTTCAAAAGGGCATCGATCAATACCAAGTAGTCGGTTGTGCCAATATCCTGTGCTTCATCAATAACAAGCGTGTCAAAAGGATTTTCCTCAGCGAATTGGACGGCATTCTTAAGAGCCTCTGAGACGAGTGTGTGCTCCCAGAAGTCTTGATTTGCATCGCTCGGGACCGAAATGTCGGCTATCTCGAGCAGTAAGGCGTGTAGAGAAACAATCCTCACTGAAGGGAAATTGACCATAAGGCCCCTTAGGTGCTGGGCAAGCATATTGTTGTAACAGAGGAAGAGCGTTTGTTCTCCACGTTCATGCGCTTGGCGAGCAGCTTGTAGAGCGATGTGAGTCTTGCCTGTGCCGGCCATGCCGGGAAGTAGGACGGCCTTCAGGCTGCCGACAAGCTTCATCATTTCGAGTTGTTCTTGAAGCGCCGAGTCCAGAAAGTCTTTCACCTCTTTCTGGCGTGCAATGGGGGATTGATATGCAGTGAAGCGCGGCAACAAAGCCTGAGAAATTTGCTTCAACTTGCTTTGTGGAGCCAGTTGAAGGGGCTTATACATTTTTAGCCCAGCAACTAGCCTCTTTGTTGCGTTCGAAAGCACGTCCACAATGTCACCGGCTAAGTCTTCCGATGAGAGTATCTGCTCATCCTGCCAAGCTATAGATGCATGGATGCCACTACGCGTTATGTCTGTGAACCAGACGGCATACACAAAAGGTACATCTTGGTAGCCGACACCAACTTCATCCAAATATTCCATTATCGAACGCATTGCTTCATTGGCTTGCTTGAAAGGGCCTCGTTGTTCGACCTTATTGCCGATTTTCCAACCTGCAGGCCCATGGGATATTGATTTTGCAGATTTCACTTCTAAGACGAGTGCACCGACTCCAGGTATAAAGACTACAAAATCGGCTTCGGATTGAGTCTTGGTTACATGGCTTAACAAATCCAAACTGTGCAGGACTATCCAGTCCCTGCCTTTCTCGCTGTCCCTGAGTTTCTTAAATATTTTCCGCTCGCCTGGGGAGGCATTGGGGTGTTCTGAAAATGAAGTTGGTGTGATTTCCAAGCTATTAGACCTCAAACTTTCCTGCAACGACGCGCCTAACTTGTGAACTCCTGAACATAATCACGTCATCGCCGACGCCCATGATTGGTGCCAGCAGGTACGTAGCATCTCCATGGTCTTCAAGGGTTACTTCAAGTGCCTGGCCTTTATCCAGAGCCAACAACTCCTGTTCATCAAGACTCTGAGCAATGGCATTGCCGGCATTCCTGCCAGCTTGAATGCGGGCACCATCCATGGATTTCGCCAGTTCCATCACAAGTTTTGCTTCCGACTTGCCAAGCCCTAGCCAATGAAGTAGGACTTCGAAATCTCGATTTAATAAGGGGTCAATTTGTTCTTCGTCCACCCAGTTGCGCGCACGGCTGTATTTTTCCACGCCGGCGCCTTTTAGCTCGGCCTCGACTGTGCTGATTCCCAGTTGTGCGATCTTTGCTTTTAGAAGCCCTTTCCAATGAATCTGTGATGACACATAACGATGAAAATCGTCGCCCATGTCTTTAGCAGCGCGTTCGCGCAAAGCCTGAGATTCAGATCTATCGACGCACGCGACTAGATAGTCTCCTGGGTGAAGGTCTTTGAATGGATTCTTGAACACTATTTGCCATGCATCTGCCTTCTCGTTGAACTCAAAAACCGAAACTTTCTTCGAATCTGCTTCTACCGGGAAAACCAATTCTTCGCCAATGGCGATGACTCGGCATGATTGGTCTCCCCCTGATTCATAGGTTGCGTAGTCTCCTGAGGCGTGGCGCGGGATCCAGTCCTCAAATACATCCGAAGGTGTAGGTGCTTCCGGAACCAGCGAGATGTCCACGTGGAGCGGTGTAGATATTTCTACCGGTGGCAAGTTGGCCAACTCAAATCCTGGCATCAGGTGCCTGTCAAGTTGAAGGTCTCGATTGAACATGAACCAATCGGGGCTAACGAAAGTAGCTTTTGGGGTGATGCCAGTTAGGAGAAGTGCACGTAGGTGTGATGCAAATTGTTCTCTGTTCAAATAAGCGGAAGGCGATGAAGGGAAGAGGGTTAATTCGAAAGGTTCAAAGAGCTGAATTCTCACATCTCTTAAAGAATGCACTGTGACTTTGTCGCTCAGTCCATGTGAAGCGACCCAGTCATCTGCTTTATGCCTAAGCCTCGCCGTTTCGGGGACAAGTAAGACCCGGCCATCGACAGCGTCAACGGCGGCGCGGATACTCTCGGACTGAAGTCGTGCAATCTCTTCGATGTTCTGTCGAAGGAAGCTCAGAAGTTGCTCGAGTGACGCTAGTTGAGAGGCCGGGAGGTAGTTTCGAGTGGCGAAGATTTCACTCTCCAGGGCCGAAAGTTCGTTCGTCCAAAAGTCGCCCATTGGTTCGCCGGCGAGAAGGCATCTTGAATATGTCTTAATTACGTTGAGGGCGATTGCGAGATTGGAAAAGGTTGCGTCCTGCCAATCAAATGACGATCGTCTAAGTTCGGCTAATTGCGTCGCTAGCTCTGTGCCTTTGGGGCTTGAGTAAAAATCGATTTTCCATGATTTCGGAACAGCCACGGCTTCCGCAGCATTTAGGTAAAGGCGATTAACTTGCTCTACGAGATTCGTCATTTGTTGCTCCAAGCCCAAATTTGCACTCCGGCTGGTGGTGTCCATGCCAGCAGGGTCGAGGCATCAACGCGCTTTAGATTAGCCGTTTGTTCTGTGAAAGCTGCCAATGCTTTGCCCTGAGACCTGGGGATGCCCATTTCGACGATAGACAGAACCCGTCGGTCAATGAGTGCCTCTTTTGCAGAAAGTTTGGTCGAGGCGCGATTACCGTCCAAGACCACCCATTCGCATAGGCCCGGCAAACTATGTGGCCAATCGCTGAGTTTAGGGAAGGAATTCACCGGTTCGAATAGATTCACAAAATGCGGGAACTTATTTTCTGCGTAATCGATCCGCCCCATGTCTTCGAGAATCGTTTCGGACGTGCCAAGGACTGCTTGCATGGGTGCGTACCGCACACCTGTAGAGGCCTGCTCGCGGAAATAATCGACCTCGCCATAAATAACCAGTCCAGGTGAGGCTTGTGAGTTCCAGCGTATTGCTGGTACTTCTTGACTGAGTTTGCCGGCGGGCGGAACCGGAAGTTTGTGCAAACCAGTTGGAAAACCCATTGGAAGAACTGAAAGGCTCGCGATGCGAGACCGTTCCAGCACCATGAACGGCGTCTGACTGCCATTTGCCTGAATCGTGATTCGAACAGACGTTACTTCAGATGAATTTGCCGACGTTACAGACTCGAGGGCGACATCCTGAATGTGCAAATCTGAACTGCCCAGGCCGGGCTTCCTCTCGATTCTTAGGATTTGACCCGTTTCTAGGTCAAATACGGCTTCAAGTTCAACATTCTTAAGGAGCGTCTGACCTGATCGAAATTTCTGAATTGAATAACCGAAAGCCAATGCTGCCGAGACGAATTCTCGCTTCGGGCACGCTACAAGAATTTTGTTGATGTGAAAATTAGGCGAAGCGGTCGCCTCCGCGAGTTGGACTCCGAGATTTACAAACGACTTAAACCAGGCACCAGCTTCGACCCAATCACTGCCAGGCGCTATTGGCTTAAGTTCGATTTTCATAGTTCCCCCCAATGGCTAAAGATAGCATTGCAGTCAGACATTATTGACAGACGAACATTTCGATTTGATTCCACAAGCGGTAAAAATGATTGGGAATCTGCCCATCGTGCTTCACTTGCGAAGCATGTCCCCGAACATTGCAGTTTCGGCTCGGTTGCCTCGACTGGGTGAATGATGCCATTAAGAAAATTAACCAGACAATAAGTCAAGGCCCCAGCGAATCCGCCAGGGCCTCAACTCTCGAACTTACTTAGATGCGCTTCCAGCGCGCACGGCTGCCATCCTTGACGCATTTCACACGAGCGCCATTGTCTGCAATTTTCTTTTTGCCGATGTCAGCTTTTTTGCAGAACTGCCCGGCTTTCACATCGTGAATAAAAACCTGATCAACAGCCAATGCCGGCTGAGCAGCAGTGATTGGGGCTGCAATAAACACAGCCGCCATCGCCAAACCAAGCACTTTTTTCATGATTAGCCAAACAACTCAGGCAAGGTTGCCTCGTGAGCACCGCGAAGGTCGCTTAGCTGCCAGGTGGCAATGTCTTGAATCTCAAGCTGGCCGCTGTTGTCGGTTACACCAATGCGCAGCACCGGAATTCCGCGAGCTTCACACAGGCCAACAAACTTAACGTCGTCTTCGCGACCAACCGAAACCAGCACGCGACCAGTTGACTCTGAGAACAGAGCACAGGTGCGGTCAACGCCATCGCGCTCGCTGATCTCGTTTAGCCAAACACGAGCACCCATGTTGAAGCGCAGGGTGCACTCAACTAGAGCCTGAGCCAAACCGGCCTCTGATAGGTCGTGAGCCGAAGCCAATAGGCCCTGCTCGCTTGCTGCTGCAAGAGCATCGCCAAGCTGCTTCTCAAAACCAAGGTCAACAACTGGTGGGCGACCACCAAGGTGACCGTGAATAACCTCAGACCAAACTGAGCCATCAAGTTCATCTTTGGTAACACCAAGAAGATAGATGTTGTGGCCCTCGTCTTGCCAACCGCTAGGAATGCGGCGGGCTACGTTGTCGATAACACCAAGCACACCAACAACCGGGGTTGGGTGAATAGCTACATCGCCGGTCTGGTTATAGAACGAGACGTTACCGCCGGTAACCGGAATGCCAAGCTCAAGACAGCCGTCGGCCAAACCTGCGGTTGCCTGCTTGAACTGCCACATAACTTCAGGGTTCTCTGGTGAACCAAAGTTCAAACAGTTGGTAACAGCCATTGGCTTTGCGCCACCAACTGCAACGTTGCGGTATGCCTCGGCCAATGCCAAGCGAGCGCCCTGATATGGGTCTAGGTAGCAGTAGCGACCGTTTGCATCCGTGGCAATTGAAATGCCAAGGCCGGTCTCTTCGCTAACGCGAACCATGCCTGAGTCATCTGGCTGAGCCAACGCGGTGTTGCCGCCAACATAGCGGTCATACTGGTTGGTGATCCAGCCCTTGTCGGCCTGGTTAGGGCTTGAAACAATCTGAACCAACTGGGCTGCAAGCTCAGATGAGTTGTCGTTCGCGCGGTAAAGACCACGTGAGTGAACGGTGTCGTTGTTCAGTGCGTCTTGATATGAAGGGAACGCAACTGGGCGCTCATAAACTGGGCCATCGTGAGCAACGGTGCGAGGTGGCACGTTGACGATCTCTTCTTCGCCCCAGTTGATGTAGAGACGGTCTTCGCCGATAA
This sequence comes from Rhodoluna sp., assembly GCF_024641065.1. Taxonomy (GTDB): domain Bacteria; phylum Actinomycetota; class Actinomycetes; order Actinomycetales; family Microbacteriaceae; genus Rhodoluna. Next base: position 131,832 of record NZ_JAHEDV010000002.1, on the reverse strand, counting down.
CCTCACCGATAACCGAGTACTCAACCTCCCACTTGTTCACGATTGCCTCGAAAGCCTTTAGGTCTTTCTTAGGAACGATGCCCATCATGCGCTCTTGAGACTCTGACATCAGAATTTCTTCTGGGGTTAGTGACTCGTCGCGCTTTAGAACCTTTTGCAACTGAACGCGCATTCCGGCGCCACCGTTTGAAGCAAGCTCTGAGGTTGCACAGCTAATGCCGGCACCGCCAAGGTCTTGAATTCCGGCAACAACCTGTGCGTGGTAGAGCTCAAGGCAGCACTCGATTAGAACCTTCTCGGCGAACGGGTCGCCAACCTGAACTGCCGGGCGCTTTGCTGGGCCGGTTGAATCGAAGGTCTCAGATGCAAGCACTGAAACACCACCGATGCCGTCGGCGCCGGTGCGGGCACCGAACAAAATAACTAGGTCGCCAGGGTTTGAAGCCTTTGCAAGCTTTAGGTCTTCGTGGCGAAGCGCGCCAACGCTAAGTGCGTTAACTAGCGGGTTGCCCTGATAAACCTTGTCAAAAACAGTCTCGCCACCGATGTTTGGCAGACCCAGGCAGTTTCCATAGAAACTGATGCCGTCAACCACGCCGTGAACCACGCGAGCGGTGTCTGGGTCGTTAGGCGCACCAAAGCGAAGCTGATCCATGACAGCAATTGGGCGGGCACCCATGGTCAAAATGTCGCGAACAATGCCGCCAACACCGGTTGCTGCACCCTGAAAAGGCTCGATGTATGAAGGGTGATTGTGTGACTCAACCTTGAAGGTCACAGCCCAGCCCTCGCCGATGTCAACCACACCGGCGTTCTCGCCCATGCCGACCATGAGGTCTTTCTTCATCTCGTCGGTGACCTTCTCGCCAAACTGACGAAGGTAGATCTTTGAAGACTTGTATGAACAGTGCTCAGACCACATAACTGAATACATTGCCAACTCAGATGAGGTTGGGCGGCGGCCCAAAATCTCACGGATGCGTGCGTATTCTTCTAGCTTTAGACCGAGCTCAACAAAAGGCTGTGCCTTGTCTGGAGTAACTGCCGCCTCGGCGGTGGTGTCAACGCCTGAAGGAACGAACTTCTGCTTCTTTTTGAAAAGTGCCATGATTTGAGCCTTCTGCGCTTAGGCGTTGACTAGCGAGTTAATAACTGAGGTGAAGAACTTGAGGCCATCGATGCCCGACTTCATTGCCACCGATGAGTCTGGGCCAAAGCCAGGCTCAACCGCATGCTCTGGGTGAGGCATTAGACCAACAACGTTGCCGCGCTCGTTGCGCAAACCTGCGATGTCGTTCATTGAACCGTTTGGGTTTGAGTCAAGGTAGCGGAACGCAACTAGGCCCTCACCCTCAAGGCGCTTTAGGGTCTCTGGGTTGGCAATGTAGCCACCCTCACCGTTCTTTAGCGGAATGGTGATTTCTTCGTTCTGGGTGAACTGGTTGGTCCACGGGGTGTTGACGTTCTCAACACGAAGGCGCTGGTCGCGGCAAATGAAGTGCTGTTTTTCGTTGCGAATTAGACCACCCGGAAGCAGGTGTGCCTCAACGAGCACCTGAAAACCGTTGCAAATGCCAAGCACCGGAAGGCCGCCGTTGGCAGCCTTGACGATCTCGGCGGTTACTGGAGCCTGAGCTGCGATTGCGCCACAGCGAAGGTAGTCACCGTATGAAAAGCCGCCCGGAAGAACTACTGCGTCAACCTTGTGCAGGTTGGCATCTGCGTGCCATAGCGGAACAGCCTCAGCACCGGCGATGCGAACAGCACGCTGTGCGTCGCGGTCATCCAAGGTGCCCGGAAAAGTGACAACACCAATTTTGATGGTCATTGGGTGGCCCGCCTTAGTTCTGAACGGTTACCGAGACAACGTCTTCGATAACAGCGTTAGACAAGAATGATTCACCGATCTGCTGAGCCTCAGCGATGTCGGCGTCGGTAACTGCGCGGTCAAAGTGAAGCTCGATGCGCTTGCCGATGCGAACAGCAGTGATGTCTTTGTGGCCCTTGCGGTGCAGGGCGTTGTTCACTGACTTGCCGGCTGGGTCAAGAAGAACCTCTTTTGGCATAACTTCAACGATGATTTTTGGCACAGGAACTCCTGATTTTTAGGCGGCAGGTGGGCGCACGAACGGCCGTCTTTGGCTGGGCGAACCCTTCTATTTTAGCGGGTTTCGAGTTTCTATAGACAGCCCAACTCGGGTTGTACATAATTATGTACATGAGGTTCTTTTCGGTGGCTGAGGCCCGTGCAAAATTTGCCCAGATTATTCAAAGTTCTGAACAGACTCACGAGCGCATAGTTATCACCAGAAATGGCGAACCAGCCGTAACCATGCTCAGCATTGACGACTATGAAGGCATGGTTGATCAAATAGAAATTCTCAGTGACCCTGAGCTGCTCAAAGAACTAAAGGCCTCGGTGGCTGAGTTTGAAAAGCACCCCGAAAGCTTTGTGACCGCCGATTCAGCGGCGATGCAAAAACTTATCGGTGAGCGCAAAGATTCAAGTGACTCGGTTTAAGGTCGTCTATTCGCCTAGTGCACAGCGGGCAATAGCCTCGTTGCCACTCAAGGTGGTTGACGCGGTTTTGGCTTTTTGCGAGGGGCCCTTGGCCGAGAACCCACAGCGGGTAGGCAAAGAACTCAAGTTTGAAAAAGTTGGGTTTTATAGCGCTCGCCGCGGTTCGTATCGAATCATTTATTTGATTCACGATGCCGAGGTGGTCGTAATGGTTGCCAAAATCGAGCATCGAGCACACGTTTATCGGGGTTAAAGAAAATCGACGACCGTTCGAACACGAAAACAGGGCCCCGGCTGCTAACCAAGGCCCTGCTGTTGTCACGTTTGTATGCGATTTAGTCTTCGGTTGAAGTCGAACCGCTGGTTGTGTTCGAGGTGGTGCTGTCATCAACGGTGAAACTTGAATCGTCGTCAGAGGCGTCTCCATCTGGGCCATGGTGAGCACCGTGGCGGCCATCGTCGTCAGCGTCGCCATCGTCATCTGCCGGGGCAAATCCATCCACGGTGTCAGTGATTACAAAGTTCTCATCAAATTTCACGGTCACGACTGAGCCATCGGCGTTCTTTAGGTGCACCTCATAGGCTGCGCCATCAGAATCGGTCTCGGCGCGAATCACGGTTGCATCGGCAACCTCGGCTAGCGCTGCCTCAGTCAGCCTGGCCTCGGTAGTTGCATCTACGTTTGCCTCGCCCTCGCGAACTGAGGTTGCGCTAAAAATGTCTGGCTTGTCGGCCGGTGTGGTGCTGGTTGAATCTGTGGTTGAGGTGGTGGTCGAGTCAGCTGCGCTTGCTGCACTGATTGAGAAGGCACTGCCTGCTACTAGGCCAGCGGTTAGTAGGCCGGCAGCTCCAAGAATTTGTTTCTTCATTTGTTGCTCCTTATCTAACGAACTCTTTGCCCGTTAGAAAAAGCCTTTCGGCCCAACATGTGAGAGTTGTGCAAAAAGCCTTAGAGCCACCCTTGGGTTAGGTGTGAAAAGGCTGAGTGCTTCGACGTACTTTCAACCGCAAAGCGTTGAGCACCACCGAAATACTCGAGAATGCCATAGCGGCACCAGCAAGCATTGGGTTTAGCAAACCTAGAGCAGCCACCGGAATCAGAATCACGTTATAGCCGAAGGCCCACAAAAGGTTTTGTTTTATGTTTGCCCAGGTGCGCCGTGATAGTTCGAGCGCATAGGCAATTGCTTCGGGGTTGTCGTCGATGATCGTGATGGCTGCGGCCGATTGCGCGGCGTGAGTGCCCGAACCCATGGCGATGCCAACATCAGCACCGGCCAGAGCAGCAACATCGTTGAGGCCGTCGCCGACCATTGCGGTAACCACGCCGTTGGCACGAATCTCATTCACCTTAGTCAACTTGGCCTCGGGGGTCACCTCGGCATAAAACTCGGTAATCTCAAGCAGTTTGGCAACCGCAGCAACTCGTGCCTGAGCATCGCCCGAAAGCAACACCGGTTGAACACCAAGGGCCAATAGCGCACGGATAGCCTTCGGCGCCTGAGCTCTAATGTCATCTTCGAGTGCAATCAAGAGCCAAGCCTGCTGGGCCACCGAAAGCACCACGAATGATTTTGGGCCACACTCAGCAACTGCTGCATCTAGCTCGACCTGGTTGGTGAATCCGTTGGCTGAATAGCGAGAGACCACTGCTGAAACCCCATCGACCTCGGCGCTCAAGCCGAAGCCTGCGGTCTCGGTGACATTGGTTGCGGTGAGTGAGTTATCTATGCCCGAAATTGCCTTCGCAATTGGGTGAGCCGAAGATTTCTCAACGGCAGCAGCCATGGCAATCGAACGGTTTTGGTCAGCCCCGGCCAGCGCAACGATTTTAGATACTCGCAAATTGCCGGTGGTTAGAGTGCCAGTTTTATCGAGCACAACTTTTTGAACCTTGTTCAGCAATCTCAGAGCATCCGGGTCGCGAATGACGATTCCGCGTCGGGCGCCCAACGATGTTGCCACCACCAAACTCATCGGCACGGCAATGCCAAGCGCGCATGGACAGGCGATCACCAGAACCGCAATTGCGGCTGAAAGCGCGTGGCCGGCATCGTTCAAAACAAATGCCCAAACTAAATAAGTTGCCACTGAAAATGCGATTACCGCCGGCACAAAAATCTCGCTGATGCGGTCGGTCAGAGCAGTGATCTTGGTCTTGTGCGCGGTGGCCTCGCGAACCAGGTTGGCAATCTGCGAGATGCGGCTATTGGCGCTAACCAGCGTGGTTTCAATCACCAAAGTGGCACCTAGATTGATTGAGCCAGCATGCACGGTGTCGCCCAGAGTCACATCTTCGGGCACAGATTCACCAGTGATTAGCGCATTGTCGAGCTGGCTGTGACCTTCAATAATTCGGCCATCAACTGCAATTCGCTGACCAGTAGCAACCACAACTTGGTCGCCCACCAAAACCATCGAGGTTGAGATGGTTTCTTGAATTCCGGCTCGTCTGACCACAGCTGTGTCAGGAATCGCCGAGAGCAACGCACGAACCGAATCGGTTGCGCTGCGGCGGGTGCGCACCTCAAGCCACCGACCAAACAACACGATGGTGGGCACCGTTGCCGCAACTTCGAAGTACACATCCATGCCACCGGTTAGAAGCTGAATCACGCTGTATAAATAGGCAACGATTACGCCGAGTGAAACCAGGGTATCCATGGTTGTGGTTTTGAGTTTTAGATTCTTGAAGGCTGCCGAGTGAAACGGCCATGCCACCCAGGCGGCAATCGGCAAAGTTGCAACCGCGGCAATCTCGTGCCAGTTTGGCGGCATGAGTTCGTGGAACATGCTGATGACAGCAATTGGTAAGGCCAAAACCCCACCGATAATCAGGCGGTAAACCAGTGTTCTGAGTTCGCTGCGATTCGAGCCAACTTTATAGCCGGCGTCTTCGACAGCCTGGCGAAGTTGTTCTTGGGTAACCTCAGCGGCCGCGGTTACGTGAGCTTTTTCTGAAGCAAAGTCGACATAGGCCGAGACCCCCTCGACCTTGTTGAGGTTCTTTTCAACTCTTCGGGCGCAGGCCGTGCAGGTCATGCCCTCGATGTCTAATTCGAGATTAATTTGTAGCCTGCCTCATCAACCGCGGCGGCAAGGTCATCGGTGGTCACCGAATCGGCTACGGTCAGGTTGGCTGTGCCGGCTGAGGCAGAGACTTTAATTTCGCTTGCACCTTCGAGCTTGCTGAGTTCTTTGGTCACCGAAGCTTCGCAGTGACCGCAGGTCATACCTTCAATTTTGAGTTCCAAAGTCTTCGACATGGTGTCTCCTTTTTTGTGGCTACAACCTCATTCTGACACGCTGTCAGGTTGAAAATTTTTTGACCACCTAACTTTGTGCTCGTGAACAAATCATTCTCGAAAAAGCTCATCGGGCTGGCTCTGGTTGCCTCGCTCTTGACCGTTGGTTCGCCGGCACTAGCGGTGGGTTCAGCCAAGACCGTCAAAGGCCCAGCCGGTCAAACGCTGATTGCTTCAAAAACTCAACAAATTGCCGATGGAACCAAGGTCACAATAACCGGCAAGGGCTACAGCCTCAAGGTTGGCATCTATGTGACCTATTGCGTTGTGCCAGCAAAAGGTAAAAAGCCCGAGCTCTGCGGCCCGTTCGACATCACCGGCAAAAACAACGCATCCGTGTGGATCTCTTCTAACCCACCCCTCTATGCCAAGTTGCTGGTCAAGCCATTTGGCAAAGGTGGCACGTTCAAAGAATCAATCAAAGTCACCAGGATGATCGGTGACTATGACTGCAAAAAAGTAAAGTGCGCGCTGGTCACCCGAGCTGATCACACCCAAGGCAGCAATCGCAAAGCCGATGTGCTGATTGCAGTAACCATCAAATAAGCCCCCTGAAAACCGAAACCCAATCAAAGGAATCACAGTGTCAATCAAGAAAGTATCAATCGCTATCGCGACCAGCGTTTTGCTGGCAACCGCAGCCGTTGCACCGGCCCAAGCTACCGGCTTTGCCGTCGCCGCGGACAAAACCACAGCACTGATTGCAGCTGGCGACAACGTCAACGTAACTATCAGTGACCTTCCGGCTAACACCGGAATCTATGTTCGTTTGTGTGCCGGCACAGCTGCCGAAGCACTGGTTGGCCGCCCTGCCGACTGCTTTGGTCAGGGTTCTTGGGCAACCAACAACAGCGCATATTTTGGCTATGGTGCTGTTGATGCGGCCAACCCGGTTGCGCTTGCGGTTCAGGCCCAGTTCACCGCTAACGGCCACGACATCAATTGCCTAACTCAGGCCTGTGGAATTCACATTCGTCGCGATCACCTAAATGGCACCGACTACTCGCTAGACCGTTTTATTCCGCTGACCTTTGCCGACCCAACCGTGGTTGATGCCCCGCCAGCATCTGACCCAGTAGCATCTCCGGTGGTTGCGCCTAAGAACGGCGTGAGCCACAGCCCAGGCAAAGTGACTTTCACCATCGTGAACAAAAAGGGTAAGACCGTGACTGTTTATGTTGGCACCCGCCGAGTGGTCAAGAAGATTCCGAATAACAACTACAAGCTAAACGTGGTTGCACCCACTCGTGGCTGGTTCACCGCTGTTGCCTACATCGGTGGTGTGAAGATTCTTTCGAAGAAGTTCACCAACTAGCGAACTTTAGTCAGGCACTTTCCCGACTAGTTTGTAGGCCGCAGTGCTCCGGCGATTCCCGCAACGGTGAATTGTTCGAGTGCTGCGGCCTCTCGCACATATTCGCTGCCTTCATCAATGCGCTTGGCTGCAGCAGCAACCGAGGCATAAATCAGGTGACAGGTTGCTGTCACATCGCGAACACCAATCTGACCAACCGGGCTAACCAAAGCCATCATGAAGTGACCGTGCATGGCGTTGATCATTCCGCGGCTTTCTTCAGGCAGCGAAGCAATTGAAATTTCACGGATAACTCGGTGCTCAGCGCTAGCCAGATGCGCGAGGGTGTAGTGAATCCAGATGCGAATGCGCTCCATCGGGTCTTCAAACTTGGCGATGTGCTCGTCGATGGCGTTGCTCAGGTCGGCCATCTCGTTGATTACCAGCTCAGCGAGCACGTGGTCTTTTGAAGAAAAGTATTGATAAATCGCTGGGCGACTCAGGCCAGTAGCCTTAGCCAACTCGGCCATCGAAACCGCTTCAACACCCTGCTCGGCAATTAGTGACTGTGCCGCCTGCAAGATTGCATCCTGGCGTTCGTCTCTAACTGGTGCTGGGGTCATTAGGCCACTTCTGTTGTAAGGCGCTCTACTAACTCGGCATATTTGTCGGCAGTTTGCGCAACGATCTCAGCAGGTAGAACCGGAGGAGTGCCCTCTTGATTCCAATTTTCTGCCAACCAGTTACGAACAATCTGCTTGTCGAATGAATCTTTGCGCTCGCCGCGATCCCAGGCGGCCTTGCTCCAGAATCGGCTTGAGTCAGGGGTGAGCACTTCGTCGCCCAGGGTTATGGTTCCGCTAACACCGTTGAAAGTTGCGGTCGGCTCTCCCGAAGGGTCGATTCCAAATTCAAATTTGGTGTCGGCCAAGATCAAACCGGCGTGTTCGGCAAGTTCGCTTGCGCGCTTGAAAACATCCAAGCTCAATTTGCGAAGCGCATCGGCGTTGGCCTGACCGATAAGTTCAACCACCTGGTCGAAAGTGATGTTTTCGTCGTGCTCGCCCATCGGTGCCTTATAGGCCGGGGTGAAAATTGGCTCTGGCAAACGGCCGCCAAAAGTTAGGCCCTCTGGCAGCTGAACGCCACAGATAGAGCCGTTGGCCTGGTAGTCCTTCCAGCCTGAACCGCTGATGTAACCGCGAACCACACACTCAACCGGGAACATCTCAAGCTTCTTGGCTACGGTTGCGCGGCCAGCAACTTCGGCCGGAACAGCAACATCGGTGCTTAGGTGGTTCGGCACCTCTAGGCGGTCAAACCACCAGTTGGTTAGAGCGGTGAGGTGCTTGCCCTTGCCTGTGATAGCCGGTTCGAGCACGTGGTCAAAGGCGCTCACGCGGTCTGATGCAACCACCAAAATTACGTGCTGCAGGGCTGGGTCTTGGCTCTCATAAAGATCGCGAACCTTGCCTGAATAAACGTGGTTCCAACCTGCGATGTTTACAGCTGCGTTGGCTGATTCGGCGGCCATTAGTTGGCAACCTTGGCAGCGATGTCGGTGCGGTAGTGGCTACCTTCTAGGTGAATCTCGGCCAAACCTTCATAAGCCTGGTCGCGAGCGCCAGCAAAATTCTTGCCGGTTGCAACTACTGAAAGCACACGGCCACCGGTGGCAACCAAGATCTCTTCGCCGTCTTTGGTCTCTTCAAAAGCAGTAGCCGCGTGACAGATTTCGACACCCTTAGCCTCGGCAGCGCTCAAACCATAAAGTGGTCGGTTTGGAGCCGACTTCTCTGGGTAGCCCTCGCTGGCTAGCACCACGGTGATGGCAACATCCTTGCTGAATTCAGGCTGAGGGGCGCTGTCAAGTTGACCTGTTGCTGCCTTATAAAGAAGTGTCGCCAGCGGGGTGATCAGGCGACGAAGCACAACCTGGGTTTCTGGGTCGCCAAATCGGGCGTTGAACTCAATAACGCGAGTGCCGCGCTTGGTAAGAATTAGGCCGCAGTAGAGCAGTCCAACAAAAGGCGCACCCAAGCGGGCCATCTCTTGAACGGTTGGAATCGCAACATCGCGTTCGACCTCTTCGATGAAACCTTCAGGCAACCAAGGCAGCGGGCTGTAGGCACCCATGCCGCCGGTGTTTGGGCCTTGGTCGTCGTTCAGTGCACGCTTGAAGTCTTGGGCTGGGGTTAGTGGCAGAACCGACTTTCCGTCGCTCAAGAAGAACAGGCTCACCTCTTGGCCATCTAAGAATTCTTCAACCAGAATGCCCATGTCGATGAACTTGGCAGCGTGCTCTAGAGCGGCAGCGCGGTCTTCGGTGACGATAACGCCCTTGCCAGCAGCCAAGCCGTCGGCCTTGATTACGTATGGAGCGCCGAAGTCATCCATGGCCTCTTCAACCTGCGCGAGGGTGTCGCACTGGCGAGCCATGCCGGTTGGAACACCAGCGGCCGACATAACTTCTTTAGCAAAACTCTTTGAGCCCTCAAGCTGAGCGGCTTCTTGTGAAGGGCCGAAGACGGCAATGCCCTGCTCGCGAAGGGCGTCTGAAACACCAGCGATTAGCGGAGCCTCTGGGCCGATGATGGCTAGGTCGATTGAGTGCGCCAGCGCAAACTTTGAAACCTCTAGCGGGTCATTTGGGTTTAGGTCTGGCTCACAGTGAGCATCAGCGGCAATGCCAGCGTTGCCAGGCGCAACAATTAGATCGGCCTTGGCTGTGCCAGTGCGAATCAAAGCTTTGACGATGGCATGTTCGCGGGCACCCTGGCCCAAAAGAAGAATCTTCACCTCTCAAGTTTAACTGACACAATGAAGCCATGAGAATTTTGGGGATGGCTCTTGCGGGGGCATTAGTTTTGACGGGTTGTGCGACTGGGCCAGCTTCAAACCCTTCGGTTTCGCCATCGAGCTCGGTTTCGCCAAGTGTGGCCACTGCCCGAGGCGCCGACCCGCTAGCCGAGTTCACCAAAGTTGCCACCGATAGTTGCGATAAAGCGAATGCCGAGGGCGTGGTTGAAAACATCACCGATGACGGTAAGCAGGCATACAAGGTGATCATGACCGCCAAGGCTGAGGCCTATCAGGATTACTCAGCCGTTGGTGTTGACCCAGGTGGTGTCACCGAAATCATCTATGAGGCTTATGCCTTTGAGGTTTGCTACTTTGCCGGAGTAATTGGTTTGGTAACCGAGGGCGGCACCGATGTTAGCGAGAACCTGACTGTCACCTATGACCAGGCAACCAACAGCTACACCGCCGAAGAAGATGCCGAGATGGCCGGTGAGGTTCAAACCACGCGCTACTTTATTGACGACGCTGGGCTAATGACCAAGGTTGACTACCCAACCGACACCGATGGCCCTTTTGTGCGAACCATCACTTTTGGCGCGCCCGGTGCCGAAGACCTAAAGATTCTTCAGACCGCGGTTGATGAGCTGTTGAGCTCGATGGAGTAGCCCGCCAAACTAGGCAAAAAGTTGGTGGCCCCAGAATTCTCCAGGGGCCAATCCTGGTGGGCAAGCGTAGGTTGACGAACCGATTACCGTGACGTATTCATTCATCTGATCGTTGTTGGCTAGAGCCCGCTGAATTGGCACAAACTGTTTTTCGAGGTCTTTCTGATACGAGATAAAAAGCAAGCCGGCATCAATTCGAGCAACTCTATCTGTGCCGTTTGAATAGTTGAAGGCGCGCCGAAGGATTTTGGCTCCACCGTGTTTGCTCGGATGAGCCAGAGCCATGTGTGAATCCTCAGCGATTGCGAGTTCACCCCGGGCATTCTTGGCCTTGAAGTCAGGTTGGCTAAATTCGGAACCTCCGCTCAGGGGAGCGCCAGCGCCTTTGGTTCGCCCAAAAACCTGCTCTTGCTCAACAAGTGAAGATCTGTCCCAGGTTTCAATGTCGAACCTAAAATTTCTAACTGCCATGTAAGTGCCGTTGGTCATCCAACCGCGGTCCACCCAAAGGTGCATCTGCGTTTCGGTGAAGTCGTCAACGTTTAGATTTGCGGTTCCATCTTTGAAGCCAAACAGGTTGCGCGGGGTGTGTCTGCTGGCCGAGGCCTTGGCGGCACCCGAGAATCCAGACTGCAACCAAACCGGCGAAATGGTTCCCTTGGCAATACGAATTAGGTTTCTAATCGCGTGAAAAGCGACTTGGTCATCATCGGCGCACACCTGAATCATCAAGTCTGCATTTTGCTGCTCAGATTCAAGTTCATCGCGGGCAAACGTGGGCAACTTTTCGAATCCGGCAGGTTTGCGTGAAGCAAAGCCGAATCGTGAATCAAAAATGCTTGGCCCAAAGCCGATTGTCATGGTCACCCGTGCGGCGGGCAAATCGAGGGCTTCACCAGTGTCGTCTGGCGGCGCCTCTGGCATGCCTGAAGCTGCTCCAATTGGCCCAGCATCTGTGCCTCGACTCATTCGCTCTGCTGCCAGTGTCCACTCTTTCAAGACCCGTTTTAGCTGGGCCGTGTCTTCAGTCTCAACATTAAAAGCTGCGAAATACAGACGGTCTTGCATCGGGGTAGTTATGCCTGCTTGGTATTTGCCATAAAACGGCACCGATGAACCGCCAGCCATGGCCGCAAACCCTGAGGTTGCAGCCAAGGTCGACGGAACGCCAACCGCGGCCCCAAGGCCAAAGGCCCCGGCTAGCCCAATGAAACTTCTGCGATCAAGTTGCACTATTTGACCAGAGCTGCCGTCATCTTTGAGAGTGGTTCAGAAACTGCCTCGACTAGACCGGCAAGTTTAGAAACTTCAGTCGCTGAGAGTTCGGTGTAAAGCTTGAAACCATCGCCGACGCGGTGTTTGTCGAGTTCGGTGTTCAGGGCTGCGAATCGGGTTTCAAGATCGGCTAATAGTGCCGGGTCTCTCTGCTCCAGAAGGTTGGACGACACTTCTAGAACCTTTTGAGCGCCAAAAACGTTCGCCTCAAAATCCCAAAGGTCGGTGTGAGAATAGCGTTCCTCTTCACCGGTAACTTTTCCTGTGGCAACCTCATCAAGCAGTTCTTTGGCACCATTACCCATCTGCGAAATCGTAAGCTCAACTGAGTCGATTCGATTCACCAATTCTTGAGTGTCTGCTAGAAGCAAATCGGCAATACTCCCCGCATCACTTTGCAAGCCACTGACCCACAATTGTTTTTCTAGGTTGTGCCAGCCGGTCCAAGCAACGCCTGGGTCTAAGTCACCCTCCCGGGCATCCATCTTTGGGTCTAGGTCGCCAAATGACTCTGCAACTGGTTCGATTCGTTCCCAATAGACGCGAGTTGATGCATAGAGGCTTTTCGCAAGTTCGACATCGCCTGCCTTCACCGCATTCACAAATTCACGTGTTTCATTCAACAATGTTTTTGCCTGGCCACGAACAAATTCGGTGTACTCAGCAATCGCGTTCTCGGTGGTTGGGTCAACCACTTTTGAGTCGTTGCCTTTGGCAACCTCAAGTTCGCCTCGAATAACATCGCCGCCGTCCATCTGCTCGCATGAATATCGGTAGGTTCCTTCGGCTAACTCAACAGTTAGTTCGCGAGTCAGCCCAGCACCGATGTTCTCGATCTCAGTCAAAATTCCGTCGTCGTTGCCGTTCAAAATGTAGAACTCAGCCGTAGTATCACCAATATTTTGAATGACGAAGGTTGCAACCCCTGAGGTTAATTCGGTTTGTGAAAGTTCGCAGGTATTTGCATCTTGGGTAACGCTCACGCGAACGTCAGACGCGAGCGGCGCACAGCCGGTCAGTGAAACGGCGGTGAAGGTCGAAATTAGGGCTATGGCCAGTTTTTTATTTCTCATTTGGCTTCTTTTCTGCGGTTGAATACCCAGACGGCGAATAGAACATAGCTCACCCAGGCGATTGCTTCGATCCAAGACGTTTGTGGACTGAAGTTAAAAATTCCCTTGGCCAATGCGCCGAACCAGCTATCGATAGATATGGTTTCTGAAAGGTCGAATGCCAAAACCTTCAAACCTGGCAATACGCCAGCTTCTTGAAGGTCGTGCATTCCATAGGAGAGCACTCCGGCTGCAACCAAAATTAGGAAGTAGCCAGTCACGGTAAAGAAATTCTTAAGATTGATCTTCACTGCGCGTCGATAAAGCAGGTATCCGAGAATCGCCGCTGTCGAGACACCAAGCACAAAGCCAATTACCGGTTCTAGAGTTGAGCCGGCTGCCTGAACCGCACTAAAAAAGAAGAGTGCTGTCTCGAGACCCTCCCGGGCTACCGCCACGAAAGCCATTGCGGCCACCGTGACTACACCACCCTGTATTGCAGATTCAAGTTTTCCCTGCAATTCGGCACTGATTCTCGCACCGGTATCGCGCATCCAAACGATCATCCACGTCACCAGTGCCACCGCAATTATTGACATGACGCCGCCGAAAATCTCTTGAGATTTGAAGTCGGCTAGAAGGGTGAAACGAGTGTAGGTGAGGAGTGCGCCAAAGAGCAGGCTGAGCCCGAGTGCTGCAAAGACGCCGAGCCAAACAAACTTGATATTTGCTTTGCGGTTTGTTTTCACAAGATAAGTAATCAAGATGCTGACTACCAGTGCAGCTTCGAGGCCCTCGCGCAAACCGATTAGGTAATTTGAGATCAATTTTTTCTTCCGTCGGGTCAGTATCATCTGACTTCGGTAAGGTTAGGCTACCCTAACTAAATTCACTTGGCAAGAGTTATTTTCAACACTTCGGTTGCGAGAGAATTGGCCTATGGCAAGACGCAGAATCAAAACAAATGCCGGCATGGATGCAGTGCGAGCTGCGCTTGCCGAAGGCGTGGCTGCGGCTGAATTTTCAACAGCCGTTCGGTTTTTGCTCGAAGAATTGGCCGAAGTTGCCCCAGGCAACTCGGTTGAGGTGAGGGTTCCGCCACTCGGGGCAACCCAATGCATAGAGGGCCCACGTCACACTCGCGGCACCCCACCGAACACCGTTGAGATGAGCCCAGAAACCTGGTTTGCCGTTGCCACTGGGCAGCTCACTTGGGCCGAGGCCGTGGCTCAAAATCTAATTGCAGCTTCGGGCACTCGAGCCGATCTTGGCGATATTTTGCCGCTGGGAATTACCCGCCCCACCGGTTTGGTTGAATAGTGGTATGAAAACCGAAAAGGTCACTATTCGTCGCGCCCCTAAGTTTTTGCCGTTCTTGCTCACCGGCGCAATTCTCGGCATTCTTTTGGCTTTGATTCTCGACGCGAGCATTCCAGCCGAACAGCGAACAGCCGCACCAATTCTTAGTTATTTGGTTGCGTTTCTGGCTGCACTGGGTGCCGTTGCCGGAATCATCACAGCAACTGTGATCAGCAGCGTTACTGCCGCTCGTGCCAAAACAGCCGAGGCCACTAAACTAGAGGGGTAGCCCGCTCTTACCGACAGGAAACTGCCTTGCTCCGTGGCGATGGAAAACTAAATCTCGATATCGCAGTAAGCGATGACGATAAAGCACCACAAGACCAGTGCGGCGTATTCGGCGTATGGGCACCAGGTGAAGAAGTAGCCAAGCTAACTTTCTTCGGCCTCTATTCACTTCAGCACCGCGGTCAAGAATCAGCGGGCATCGCCACCTCAGATGGCAAGAAAATCTTGGTCTACAAAGACATGGGTTTGGTATCGCAGGTTTTCTCAGAGTCAGCACTTGAGAGCCTGGTTGGCCACATTGCAATCGGCCACAACCGCTACTCAACCACTGGCGCTAGCCACTGGCGAAACGCGCAGCCAACTCTCGGCCGCACATCTGCCGGCACTGTTGCTTTGGCTCACAACGGAAACCTAACCAACACCGCAGATTTGCTTGACCTTCTCAAAGAGCGTTACCCAGATCAGGGCGCTAACGAGATCACCGGTGGCAACACCACCGATACGGCAGTTTTGACCGCGCTTTTGGCCGGCGACTTAGACCACACCCTTGAGTCGACCGCACTCGAATTGTTGCCAAAGGTTAAGGGCGCTTTCTGTTTGGTCTTCATGGATGAAACCACCATGTATGCCGCCCGCGACCCTCAGGGTGTTCGCCCACTAGTTCTTGGCCGTTTGTCTTCAGGCTGGGTAGTTGCATCAGAGACCGCAGCCCTAGACATTGTTGGTGCCAGCTTTGTTCGCGAAGTCGAACCAGGTGAACTTATTGCCATTGATGAGAACGGTCTTCGTTCGACTCGTTTTGCTGAGACCAAGCGCGCCGGTTGCGTTTTTGAATACGTTTATCTGGCCCGCCCAGACACCTCAATCAATGGCAAGAATGTTTATGACGCTCGTGTTGAGATGGGCCGCGAACTTGCCCGCGAATATCCGGTTGAAGCCGACCTGGTTATTCCAACTCCTGAATCAGGCACCCCGGCTGCCATTGGCTACTCGCAAGAGTCAGGCATTCCATTTGGTCACGGCTTGGTTAAAAACTCTTATGTTGGCCGCACCTTTATTCAGCCTTCACAAACCATTCGCCAGCGCGGTATTCGCCTCAAGTTGAACCCGCTTAAAGAAGTTATCCGTGGTAAGCGCATTGTGGTGATTGACGACTCGATCGTTCGCGGAAACACCCAGCGCGCATTGGTTCAGATGCTTCGCGAGGCTGGAGCAGCCGAAATTCACGTTCGAATTTCTAGCCCACCGATCACCTGGCCATGCTTCTATGGCATCGACTTTGCTACTCGCGCCGAACTTATTGCTACCGGTCTTGGCGTTGACGATGTTCGCACCTCGATTGGCGCAGACACTCTCGGTTATTTGACCAAGGATGGCATGGTTGCCGCCACCGGTCAGCAGGAATCACAACTTTGCACCGCTTGCTTCACCGGCAAGTATCCAATCGAGCTGCCAACCGCAGACCGACTTGGCAAGAATTTGCTTGAGCAGGATGCAGCAGCTTGCAACCCTGGCCCAGACTCAGAACTTGACGCCGTAGTGCGCGAACAACAGGAGACTCTGAATGACTAACGCCTATGCGGCATCTGGTGTTGACACCGAAGCTGGCGATCTAGCCGTTGAACTTATGAAGCGTGCCGTTGGCGCGACCCACAACGACCTTGTGATGGGTGGCCTCGGCGGCTTTGCGGGCATGATGGACGTCTCGTTCTTGAAGGCTTATGACCGCCCACTTTTGGCAACCTCAACCGACGGTGTTGGCACCAAGGTTGCCATTGCTCAGGCAATCGACAAGCACGACACCATTGGCCAAGACCTAGTTGGCATGGTTGTTGACGACATCGTCGTGGTTGGTGCAAAGAGCCTATTCATGACTGACTACATCGCTTGTGGCAAGGTCGTTCCAGAGCGCATTGCCGACATCGTTCGCGGCATTGCCGAAGCTTGTGCATCAGTTGGCGTTGCCCTGGTCGGCGGCGAAACTGCAGAGCATCCTGGGCTGCTTGGTGTTGATGACTATGACGTCGCCGGCGCTGCCGTTGGCGTTGTTGACGCTGCTAAATTGCTGGGCCCACAAAACGTTCGCGTTGGCGATGTGGTTTTGGGTATGTCATCTTCTGGTCTGCACTCAAACGGCTATTCTCTGGTTCGCAAAATTGTTCGTGACAAAGGTTTTGACTACAACGACCAGGTTGCCGAGTTCTCTGGCGTCTCACTTGGCGAGAAGTTGCTTGAGCCAACCGCGCTATACACCGGTGTTCTAAACAGCTTGCTTGAGAGCGAGCTTGGTTCAGCGGTTCACGCAATGAGTCACATCACCGGCGGCGGCATCGCGGCTAACATTGCCCGCGTTCTTCCGCAGGGTGTTGCCTTGGATGTTCACCGTTCATCTTGGAGCCCGCAAGAGGTATTCCAAGTTCTCGCTGGCTGGGGCGGTTTCTCGCTCGAATCTGTTGAGGGCACCTGGAACCTTGGCTTGGGTCAAGCAGTTGTTGTCGAAGCCGAGAAGGCTGACGAAGTTGCCGCAACCCTCACCAAACTAGGTGTTCACACCTGGAACCTTGGCGAGATTGAAGCCGCACCGACTGATTTGGCGACCTATGTTCAGGGTGCCAAGGGTGTTGACGGTGGCGCAGTTCGCCTAGTTGGCGAATACAAGTAGCCTCACGGGCAGCTAACCTCGAGCTCAATATTTATTGCGGCCTGACCGGCCAATTTTCACAGTTTCATAACGTCGACACAAAACCATTCACATAACAGGTTTTCGGTATACACTTTTTCTGTTTTCGCGTTTCAACGAAGAAAGAGTGCCTCGAATGACAAACCTTGTTTCACGCATCGATGACCTAACCGCCAAGCTGAGCCTTGAAGAAAAGGTTTCACTGCTTACCGGTCGTGATTTTTGGAACACCGTTCCGCTCGAATCAATCGGTCTGCGCAACATGCTGCTCTCTGATGGCCCTGCTGGTGTGCGTGGTGAATTCTGGGATGAACGCGACAACTCACTCAACCTTCCATCGGGCACCGCACTTGGTTCATCTTGGAGCCCAACACTTGCTGCCGAGTATGGCCGCACGCTCGGTAGCGAAGCTCAACGCAAGGGCGTTGACGTTGTTCTTGGCCCAACCATCAACCTGCACCGATCACCGCTTGGTGGCCGACACTTTGAGTGCTTGAGTGAAGACGCGATGCTTACCGGTGCCCTAGCCACCTCGTTCACCCAAGGCATTCAGTCAACCGGAATTGGCGCGTGCCCTAAGCACTATGTGGCCAACGACTTTGAAACCGAACGCTTCACCGCTAACGTGACCGTTGACGAGCGCACCTTGCGCGAGCTTTACCTTCGCCCGTTTGAAGACGCTGTGGTTGATGGGCAGGCCTGGACAATCATGAGTGCCTACAACTCGGTGAACGGCAAGACCATGACCGAGAACGACCTGCTGCAAACTCCGCTTCGCAGCGAATGGGGATTCGACGGTGTAGTCATCAGCGACTGGACAGCCGTGCGAACCCTTGACTCGGCAAACTATGAGCAAGATCTAGAGATGCCTGGCCCAACTGAGTTTTGGTCACAGAACCTAATCAATGCGGTTCGCAGTGGCGAGATTGCAGAAGAAACCATCGACCGCAAGATCAAGCGCATGATTCTGTTGGCCATTCGAGTTGGTGCAATCGGCGCTGACGGCTCGACCCCTGCGCAAAAGCCTCGTCACAACAACATTTCTGACCAAGATGTAGCTTTCGCTCGCAAAGCAGCGGTTCAGACCTCAGTCTTGCTTCGCAACCAAGAGCAGAGCCTGCCAATTGACTTCAACAAGTTTGGCAAGGTTGCCCTCATCGGAAACAACGCTTCAGTTGCCCGAACCCAGGGCGGTGGCTCAGCAACCGTTATGCCAAAGACTGTGGTGACCCCGCTTCAGGCGCTCAAGAAACTGCTTGGCGACAAACTCAGTTATTCAATCGGC
The DNA here is from genome assembly GCF_024641065.1 of Rhodoluna sp. Lineage (GTDB taxonomy): Bacteria > Actinomycetota > Actinomycetes > Actinomycetales > Microbacteriaceae > Rhodoluna. Next base: position 113,366 of record NZ_JAHEDV010000002.1, on the reverse strand, counting down.
GCAGTAGTTCAGCACGGTTTGGCCGAGTTGCCAAAAGATGAACTGAAAAACCCAATCACCGGTGAGGCTGGTGCGCACCTTGAACTTTTGGGCGAAGACGGCCAGCCGATCTTTACCGAAACTCGCGGTGGCAGCAACCTAATGTGGCTGGGCTCTGGCTCACCAATTGCGGCTGCTCACGGCCTGCGCTTCACCACCGATTTCACTCCAACCGAAACCCGCACCGAACTTATGGGCGTAGCTAACACTCGCTACAACAAGGTGACTGTTGACGGTGACGTTCTGATTGATCAGTTGATTCCTCGCACCAGCGAAGACCCATTCTCTGACCTGATGGACCCACCATTCGTCACTGCACCAGTTGACTTGGTTGCTGGCAAAACTGTTCGCATTGTTGCCGAAATCGACCTTGCCGGTCGCGTTGGTATTGAATCTGCGGCCTTCGCATTCATCCTTGGATTTGAGCCGAACAAATCACTTGGTGACGCCATGATTGCCGAAGCTGTCGAGAACGCTAAAAACGCGGAGCTTGCGATTGTGGTTGTGGGTACCAACTCGGCAGTCGAGTCAGAGGGCATTGACCGCAAGTCGTTGGCTCTGCCTGGTCGCCAAGACGAGCTGGTTGAAGCAGTGCTTGCCGTGAACCCAAACGTGGTTGTCATCGTGAACTCGGGTTCACCGGTGATCTTGCCGTGGCGCAACCGAGTGAAGGCAATTTTGCTCACCTACTTTGCTGGTCAAGAAATGGGCAACGCTCTGGTCGAGATTCTGACCGGTGCCGAAGAACCTGGCGGCCGCCTGCCAACCACTTGGGCAATTGACGAGTCTGACCTGCCAGTTTCAAACTGCACACCGGTAGACGGTCAGGTTGTTTATGAAGAGGGCATTCACATTGGTTACCGCGCATGGATGAAAGACAACGTCGCCCCAGCCTTCAACTTTGGTTTTGGCCTTGGCTACACCAGCTGGACTTTCGGCGACGTCAATGCGCCTAAGGCAATCGGCGTTGGTTCAGATCTGAAGTTGTCGGTGCCGGTCACCAACACTGGTGCACGAAAGGGCAAGCAGGTCGTTCAGGTGTATGCATCGCGCAACAACAGCTCAGTTGATCGCCCGGTTCGTTGGTTGGTTGGCTTTGTCGAAGTAAATGCCGAAGCTGGCGAAACTGTTCTTGCCGAGGTGAAGATTCGCGGCCGTGAGTTCGCTCACTGGTCAGACGGCTGGCAGTATGAGGCCGGCAAGTTTGAACTGCATGTCGGTACCTCGGTTGTCGACATCATTGCCAAAATCGAAGTCAACGTCGGCTAAGCGCTCAAAGAAGGAGTCATCGTGAACGCATTGCCATATCAAGACCCGAAGCTAACGGTTGCCGAGCGCGTTGCCGACTTGCTGCCGAGACTTTCGCTCGAAGATAAAGCCGGCCTGATGTTTCACGAGATTGCACCGATGCTCCCGGGTGGCGAATTGTTGCCATCGGGTTCGCCTTGGGGCGTGGCCACTGAAGAATTGATTCGCCAGAAGCGCATCACTCACTTTAATGTTCACGGTGTACCAAAGCAGGGCAGCGAAATGGCCCGCTGGCATAACAAGCTGCAAAGCATTGCGGCCGAGGTAGGTCTTGGTGTTCCGGTGACAATCTCTACCGACCCTCGTCACGCCTTTGCAGAAAACCAAGGCGCACTCTTTAGTTCGGGTGCATTCTCGCAGTGGCCTGAATCGCTAGCCTTTAGTGCCATCGGCGATCTTGAAGTTGTTGAACAGTTCGGTGACATTGCTCGTCAGGAATATCGCGCCGTAGGCATTCACGCATCGCTTCACCCACAAATCGACTTGGCAACTGAACCACGTTGGGCTCGCTCGGGTATGACTTTCGGCGAAGACGCTAAGCAATCGGGTGCGGTAGGCGCTGCCTACATCCGTGGATTTCAGGGCAAGGTTTTTGGCAAGTCTTCGGTGTCGACCATGACTAAGCACTTTCCGGGTGGCGGCCCGCAACTTGATGGTGAAGACCCGCACTTTGAATATGGCAAAGAGCAGGTCTACCCGGGCAACAACTTTGACTATCACGTTGAGCCTTTCAAAGATGCAATCGCTGCTGGCACCCGCGCAATGATGCCGTATTACGGTCAACCGATCGGCACCAAGTATGAAGAAGTTGGCTTTGGTTTCAACAAAGGCGTGCTCACCGACTTGCTCAAGGGTGAACTCGGGTTTGAAGGCATCATCTGCACCGACTGGGGCTTGATTACCGACGCCAATATTCTTGGCCAAGATATGCCAGCTCGCGCTTGGGGCGTTGAACACCTAAGTCGAAGCGAAAGAGTTGAAAAGGCAATCAATGCCGGCTCTGACCAGTTCGGTGGCGAATCTTGCCCAGAGCTGATCGTTGAATTGGTTCGCGAGGGTCGAATCTCTGAAGAACGCATTAACTACTCGGCTGCAAAACTTTTGGCTGAGAAGTTCATTCTCGGATTATTCGACGAAGAACGTTTTGTTGATGAGGCTGCTGCCGATGCGATTGTTGGCAAGCCTGAATTCCTGGCCGCTGGCGAGGCTGCTCAGCGGGCCGGTTATGTTTTGCTCAAGCTGGCTGCCGAGGGTGCCGCTCAGTTGCCGCTGCCTGCCGGGCTAAAAATTTATGTCGAAGGGCTCGACGCCGACAAAGCTGGCCGCTTGGGCCAGGTGGTTGGCAACCCTGCCGAAGCCGACCTGGCAATCGTTCGCAAAAATGCTCACTTTGACCCACGCCCAGGTGGCTTCGAAGCAATTTTTCACGCGGGCTCGCTTGAGTTTCCGTCTGCAGAAGTTGCTCGAATTGTTGAGATCTGCAAGACGGTTCCGACCATCTTCGACATCTATCTCGACCGAGCAGCGGTGTTCCCCGAAATTGCCGAGGCTGCAGCAGTGGTCACCGCCAACTTTGGTTCGAACCCAAATGCCTTCATGGATGTTCTGCAAAACCCAAAGCTAGCCAAGGGGCGTTTGCCAATTGAATTGCCTTCATCACTGGAGGCGATCTTGGCGAGCAAGTCTGATGTGCCATATGACACGGCTTCGCCAACTTTTGCCTACGGAGCCGGGCTCAGCGTCTAACAAATCTCTTCGTGGGGCACGAACCGGTTAGGCGCGACAAGAAGTTTTGCAACCAGCAGCACAGCCGGCAAATGCCTCACCTCTAAGGCCGGTTAGGCAACCGGTGGTTGTGCCAGCAAGACCGGCAGTCAAGCGATCGACAATGATTTCGACTAGCTCTGCCGGCGCAGTTTGGCCTTCAACAAGCAAAGGCTCGGCAACCAGATGGGCGCCAAACTTTTTGGTGAGGCCAGCAAAGTACCCATCGGCCAAAAGGTAAGTTGCAACCACCACCCGCTTGTTTGGGTTTTGAAACTTTAGCTTCGGAATCAGGTCTTTGAGTTTTGGGTCGGCGGCCGACAAAAACGCCAATTCAACTTTTCGCCCCAGAGCCTCTTCAACCATCAACTGCACCAGCGCACTCTCGGCCTGAGCTCGTTGATCGCTTGAACCGGCAACCGCCAAAACCACTAGGTCGCCCGGCTGGTAACCAGCCTCGCTGAGGCGTCGAACCAAAACCTTGACCATGCGTTGGTCTGGCCCAAGTGCCGGGGTGATTGAAACGTGCTCGCCAGCTTCGAAAGCTGCATCTGCGATGTCTTGTCGCACGTGATACCCGGTTGCCAACAGCAGCGGCACAATGATTGCTGGCTCAGCATTGCCTGCCTCAGCCAAAACTGCCGGCACGTCTGGTTGCTGCACGTCAACAAAAGCCTCGAAAACTCGGTGGCCAACGTGGGTGGCATCCAAGGTAATTTGCACTGATTTAACCAGGGCAGAAATTGCCGAAGCACCTGATGAATTATCAGTGCCGTGCGAAGCCGCAATCAGGGTTGCCATGGGTTCCTCAATAACTAAAAGGTGTTCCGCCAAGTCTACCGATTTGGTAGGAAACCTAAGTCGTGAAATGAGGCTACTTCGGCTCTGTGGCGCGGAACTTGTTATTACAGAATGTTTCATTTGTGACAAAAGAGCAACCTAGAGTTGTATGTGACGCGGGGGATTTTCTGCCCTCGCAATCGCATTTCTAAAGGACACTTCGATGACTGCAAACACACCTGCCGGTGGCACTCACGCTGCTGCTCGCCCGCCACGTGAAGGGCGAGCTAATGGTCAGTGGAAGGTAGACGGCAAAGAGCCGCTGAATGACAACGAAAAATGGAAGGCAGCCGACGGCGGTCTTTCGGTTCGTGAGCGCATTGAGACCATCTATTCAAAAGAGGGTTTTGACTCAATCGAAGACACCGACCTTCACGGTCGCTTTCGCTGGTGGGGTCTTTACACGCAGCGCAAGCCAGGCATTGATGGCGGAAAGACCGCAACTCTTGAACCGCACGAGCTTGAAGACAAGTACTTCATGCTTCGCGTGCGCATTGACTCGGGCCAGCTAACCACCGAGCAACTTCGCGTAATCGCAGGAATCAGCAAAGAGTTTGGTCGCGACACCGCAGACGTAACCGACCGCCAGAACTTTCAGTTGCACTGGATTCAGGTTGAAGATGTTCCAGAGATCTGGAGGCGACTTGAGGCTGTAGGTCTTGAGACCACCGAGGCCTGTGGCGATGTGCCACGCATCATCCTTGGTTCACCGGTCGCCGGTATCTCTGCAGATGAGCTAATCGACCCAACCCCAATCATCCGTGACATCGTCAAAAAGTACATTGGCGACCCAGAGTTGGCTAACTTGCCTCGCAAGTTCAAGTCAGCAATCACCGGCCACCCAAGCCAAGATGTTGTTCACGAAATTAACGACTTGGCTTTTGTTGCCGTTGAGCACCCTGAATTCGGTGTTGGTTTTGACCTTTGGGTTGGTGGCGGCTTGTCAACCGCGCCTCGCTTGGCCGAGCGTCTTGGTGCCTGGGTTCCGGCAGATCGAGTTGCAGATGTTTGGTACGGAGTTTGCTCGCTGTTCCGCGACTACGGTTTCAGACGCCTACGTAATAAGGCACGTCTAAAGTTCTTGCTGGCTGACTGGGGCCCTGAAAAGTTCCGCCAGATTCTAGAGACCGAATACCTCGATGCTCCGCTTCTAGACGGTCCGTCGATTCCGACTCCGAAGATTGTTGGTGACCACATTGGTGTTCACAAGCAGAAAGACGGCAAGTTCTACATCGGTGTTGCACCGGTGGTTGGTCGTGTTTCTGGAACTATCCTCGGCCAGTTGGCTGATCTGCTTGAAAAGTATGGCTCAACTCGTTTGCGCACTACCGCTCACCAAAAGTTGGTCTTGCTTGACATCGAAGAAAAAGACGTAGAGCCGATTATTGCCGAACTAAACGAGCTGGGTCTTCAGGCCCGCCCGAGCGAGTTCCGTCGCGCAACCATCGCCTGCACCGGCATCGAATATTGCAAGTTGGCAATTGTTGACACCAAGAACACCGCTGCAAAGGCCGTTAACACTCTTGAGAAAAAGCTGGTCGACCTTGAGCTGAAGCGCCCAATCAGCCTTCACATCAATGGTTGCCCTAACTCATGTGCACGAATTCAGGTAGCTGACATTGGCCTTAAGGGTCAGTTGCTTCCTGACGGCAACGGCGGAATGGAGCCAGGTTTTCAGGTTCACCTCGGTGGCGGTTTGGCATGGGCAGATCGCGAAGAGGCTGGCCTTGGCCGAACTGTTCGTGGCCTAAAGGTCACCGCTGCAAACTTGGATGAATACGTTGAGCGCGTTGTTCGTCGCTATGACGAAGACTCTTTCGACAACGAGACTTTTGCTGAATGGGCACACCGAGCAGAAGAAGAGGCATTGCAATGAGTTTGACCGTTGAAAAAATTCGTAGCGCCGAAGATCTTCAGGCTTTGGTTGCCGAAGGCAACGCAGAGTTCGAGGCCATCGCGGCTTCTGGCAAAGAGGCAACCGCCGAGCAGGTAATCGCTTGGGTTGCCAAGAACTTCTCGGCTGACGCAATTGCAGTTGCCTGTTCAATGGCCGATGCAGTTTTGCCTCACATTGTTTCAACTCAAATCGAGAACGTTGACGTGCTCTTTCTTGAGACCGGCTACCACTTTGCCGAAACTCACGCCACCCGCAATGAGGTAGCCCGCGCGCTTCCTATCCGTGTGGTTGATGTTTTGCCAAAGCAAACCGTTGCCGAGCAAGATGCGCAACACGGCGAAAAGCTTTGGTCGCGCGACCCAAATCTGTGCTGCGCGCTTCGCAAGGTCAACCCGCTGAACGACAGTTTGAAAAACTACGAGCTGTGGTTCACCGGCGTTCGTCGCGAAGAGGCTCCAACTCGAGCAAACACCCCGCTTCTAACCTGGGATGAAAAGAACGGCCTAATCAAGGTCAACCCGGTTGCTGCCTGGACCTTCGACGAGCTAATCGACTATGCCACCGAGCACAAGGTTCCGGTAAACCTATTGCTTTCAAACGGATATCCATCAATCGGCTGCGAGCCTTGCACCAAGCCAGTTGCCGAGGGTGAAGACCCTCGCTCTGGCCGCTGGGCCGGCGCCAACAAGACTGAATGCGGGCTGCACATATGAGCCAAAAACTATCTGAAAATCGCCTAGACCTTTTAGACACCCTAGAGAGCGAGTCGATTCACATCATCCGAGAGGTTGTTGCTGAATTTGAGCGCCCAGTGCTGTTGTTCTCTGGAGGCAAAGACTCGGTTGTCGTGCTGCACTTGGCAACCAAGGCCTTCTGGCCAGGCAAGGTCCCGTTCCCGGTTCTGCACGTTGACACCGGCCACAACTTTCCTGAGGTAATCGAGTTTCGCGATCGCACTGTAGAGAAGCTTGGTCTTCGTCTTGAAGTTGCTAGCGTGCAAGATTACATCGATCGCGGTGTACTTCAAGAGCGCCCGGATGGAACCCGAAACCCGCTGCAGACCTTGCCTCTCCTTGACGCAATTACCGCCGGAAAGCACGACGCTGTTTTTGGCGGAGCACGCCGTGACGAAGACAAGGCTCGCGCTAAAGAGCGCATCATTAGCCTTCGCGATGAGTTTGGTCAGTGGGATCCACGCAATCAGCGCCCTGAACTTTGGAACCTCTACAACGGCCGCCACCTACCTGGTCAGCACGTTCGCGCCTTTCCGATTTCAAACTGGACCGAGCTAGACATCTGGCGCTACATCGAGCGCGAGGGCATCGAGTTGCCACCGCTGTATTACGCCCACGAGCGTGAGGTTTATCAGCGTGATGGCATGTGGCGCGCGGTTGGCCCGGTTTCAGAGCCAACCCCAGATGAGGTTGTTGAGACCCGCTTGGTTCGCTACCGCACTGTTGGTGACATGAGCTGCACCGGTGCAGTTGAGTCTCCAGCTCGCACAATCTCAGACGTTGTAATTGAGGTTGCTGCTTCAACTTTGACCGAGCGTGGCGCTACTCGTGCCGACGACCGAATCTCAGAAGCAGCCATGGAAGACCGTAAGAAAGAGGGCTACTTCTAATGCCAGAAATTACTCAGACTTTGGCGCAGGCCAGAACCCTTCTTCGCTTTGCCACCGCTGGTTCGGTTGACGATGGCAAATCAACTTTGGTTGGTCGTTTGTTGCACGACAGCAAGGCGGTTTTGGTTGACCAGCTTGAGGCAGTTGCTAGAACCTCAGCCGAGCGTGGTTTCGGTGGCGAGGCCGGCGGTCTTGACCTTGCATTGCTAACCGATGGCCTTCGTGCCGAGCGCGAGCAGGGCATCACCATCGACGTTGCCTACCGCTACTTCTCAACCAGTGAGCGCAGCTTTATTCTTGCTGACTGCCCAGGTCACGTTCAGTACACCCGCAACATGGTTACCGGTGCCGCTACTGCAGACGCAGTTGTAGTGCTCATTGACGCTCGCAAGGGTGTTCTCGAGCAGACCCGTCGCCACCTATCTGTGGTTGCACTTCTTCGCGTGCCAAACGTGATTGTTGCCGTAAACAAGATCGACTTGGTTGACTTCAGCGAGCAGGTCTACAACGACATCGTCACCGACCTAGCCAAAATCACCAACGGCATGCGCATGGATGACGTGCACGTTATTCCGGTTTCTGCTCTTGAGGGGGACAACGTTGTTGAGCGCTCAACCAAGACCCCTTGGTATTCAGGCCCAACTCTTATTGAGCTGCTAGAGCAGCTGCCAGCTATCGACGAAATTGAGAACAACCACGAGGCATTCCGATTCCCGGTGCAGTTGGTGATTCGCCCTCAGGGTGGCTTGGCGCCGAGCGTTGATGCAGATGAATTCAGAGACTACCGCGGCTACGCTGGCCAGATTTCATCGGGCGAGATTCGCGTAGGCGACTCAGTTGAGATTGCTCCAGGAAACTTCAAGACCAAGGTTGTCGGCATCGACATTGCTGGCAAGAGCGTTGAACACGCATTTGCACCGCAGTCGGTAAACCTGCGTTTGGCCGAAGAGTTTGATGTTGCCCGTGGTGCCGTCATCGGTGCCACCAACACCTTGCCTGAATCGGTAAACCTAATCGAGGCAGAGGTGTTCTGGCTAGATCCACGTTCAGCAGAAGCTGGTGCCCGTGTGTTGGTGAAGACCGGAACCTCAACCGTTCAGGGAATCATCTCGCAGGTTATTGGTCGTCGAAACCTCGACACTTTGGCTATCGACCCAGCTGAAAAGATCGAAGTGAACGACATTGCTCACGTTCTGATCAAGTTGGCTACACCGCAGCCGTTTGATGACTACCGCGACAACCGTCGTGCCGGGGCATTCTTGATCATTCAGCCTCAAGATGGCGCAACACTAGCCGCAGGTATTCACACCAACCTAGAGCTGGTCAACTTCTCAATATGACCAACCCTGAACTCTACCCACTAGGTCTGCGCATCAGTGGCCGCAAGGTCGTTGTTATTGGCGCGGGCAAGATTGGCACGCGCCGCGCACTCGGCCTGCTGAACTCAGGGGCAGACGTTACCGTCATTTCACCATTGGCTTCACCCGAGGTTGCAGCGCTGGCAAGAGGTGGCAAGCTCAATTGGGTTGCTCGCGAATATCAGGCCGGCGATCTAGCCGAAGCCTGGTTGGTGCACACCGCAACCGGTGTGGTTGAGGTTGATGCTGCAGTCACTGCCGAGGCTGATGCACAGCGCACCTTGGTCGTGAATGCCGCCGAAGCCGAAAAATCTAGCGCTTGGGTTCCATCGGTGGGCCGATTCGATGGCCTGACCGTAGCAACCTTTGGCGGTGGCGACCCTCGTCGAGGCATTGCGCTTCGTGACTCGATCATTTCAAAACTCTTGGATGGCACCCTGCCGATTGATGCCGTTCGCGGAGCACGCACCGAAGGCCGAGTTGCCTTGGTTGGTGGCGGGCCTGGCGCAGATGACCTAGTAACCGTTCGTGGTCAGCGACTTTTGAACGAGGCCGATGTGGTGGTAACCGATCGCTTGGGCCCTCGCCACTTGCTTTCATGGTTGCGACCAGAAGTTGAAATTATTGACGTTGGCAAGAGCCCGAACAACCACCCGGTTCCTCAAGACGAGATCAATCAGATATTGGTTGACCAGGCAAAACTGGGCAAGAAAGTTGTTCGCCTAAAAGGTGGCGACCCATACGTTCTTGGCCGCGGTGGCGAAGAACTAGATTTCTGTGTTGCCAACGGCGTGCAGGTTGAGGTTGTTCCAGGCATCACCAGTGCAATCTCAGTTCCAGCCCTAGCCGGAATTCCGGTCACCCACCGAGGCGTGGCAACCAGCTTCACTGTTACCACCGGCCACGTGCCAGTTAGCGAAATCAGCGGCGGTCGCGACCACACTGTGGTGATATTGATGGGCGTGGCAACACTGGCCGAAACCGCAGCCAACCTAGCCGCTGGTGTGCGCGGCCCCGAATGCCCAATTGCCGTAATCGAAGATGGCTATGGCTCAGACCAGAGAATTACCAGATCAACCCTTGGCGATATTGACAAGGTTGCCGAGCAAGTCGGCATTAAGTCACCGGCGGTAATCGTCATCGGTGACGTAGTGACCGAGAGAAACAAAGAAGAGGAATAATGACCAAACACCTACGCGTTGCGATTATTGGCGCAGGCCCGGCTGGTATCTATGCCGGAAACATTTTGGCCAGCAAGTACCCAGATGTGAACATCGACCTGTTCGACTCACTACCTGCACCTTACGGTTTGATTCGCTACGGTGTGGCTCCTGACCACCCTCGCATCAAGGGCATCGTTAATTCACTGCACGAGATGCTCGACTCAGGCGTTATTCGTTTCTTCGGCAACGTTGAGTTTGGCAAAGACCTAAAGCTTGAAGACCTTCGCAAGTATTACCACGCGGTGATTTTTGCTACTGGTGCAATCAAAGATGCTTCACTGAACATCCCAGGAATCGACCTTGAAGGCTCATACGGTGCAGCCGACTTCGTTGCTTGGTATGACGGTCACCCAGACTTTCCGCGCACCTGGCCGCTTGAGGCTCAGCAGGTTGCTGTTTTGGGTAACGGCAACGTGGCGCTTGACGTTGCGCGCGTTCTTGCCAAGCACGCAGATGACATGCTTTCAACCGATATCCCGGCCAACGTTTATGAGGGTCTAAAGGCTTCACCAGTCACGGATGTTCACGTGTTTGGTCGCCGCGGTCCAGCTCAGATTAAGTTCACTCCGATTGAGCTTCGCGAACTTGGCGAACTTGAAGATGTTGACCTAGTTCTTTATGACGAAGATTTTCCTGAGGGCTGGTTCGACGAAGATGCTGAGGGTGTAACCAACCAGCACCGCATCATGGCTCGCATCATCGAGGGCTGGCGTGAAGAAAAGCCTAAGGGCGCCTCACGTCGACTGCACCTGCACTTCTTCTCAAGCCCAGCCGAGATTCTTGGCGATGGCAAAGTTGAGGGCATCAAGTTTGAGCGCACCAAGTTGAACGCCGATGGCGCAACTGTTCACGGCACCGGCGAGTTCGTAGAGTTTGATGTTCAGGCCGTCTACCGCGCTATTGGTTACTTTGGCAGCGAACTGCCAGAGGTGCCTTTCAACGACAAGCTTGGTGTTATTCGCAACGAAGGTGGCCGCGTAGTTTCTGAGTCGGGCGAACAGGTCGAAGGCCTTTATGCAACCGGCTGGATCAAGCGTGGCCCGGTTGGTCTAATCGGTCACACCAAGAGTGATGCAACCGAAACCATTGAGAACTTGATTGCTGATCTAGACCAGTTGGTTGACCCTGAGGTCAACGAGGCTGAGGCTATTCTTGGCGAGCTGACCGCTCGCGGCGTTGAGTTCACCACCTGGGCTGGTTGGCTCAAGTTGAACGAGCACGAGATTGCACTTGGTGCGGCTGACCAGTCACACGTTGAACGTGAGCGCGTAAAGGTTGTCGACCGCGAAGAGCAGGTTCGCATCTCGAACGCTTAGTTTTTGCAAAGCAAAAAGAATCCCCCGAGAAAATCTCGGGGGATTCTTTTAGTTTTCGAGCCGTTTGGCTACCAGTAGTTTTTAGCGACCAATCAATCCGCGGTTGCGCAGTGTGCGCTGACGAATTGGTGAGAACACCAAACGCTCGATAAGCACACCGACAATCATGATGGTGATGATCGAGCCAAGCACGAGTGACATGTCGCCCAGCTGACGACCGGTGTCTAGCATCAAGCCAAGACCAGGGCCGAGCGAGGGCGCAACTGCAATCAATTCAGCAGCCATTAGTGAACGCCAGGCGAAAGCCCATCCTTGTTCTAAGCCGCCCAAGAAACCTGGCCAGGCACCCGGAATCACGATGTGGTAGATGTTCTTGAAACCCTTGGCTCCAAGAACTTTGCCGGCGCGCAGGTAGATTGGCGGAATCTGATCGATACCTGAGATCAAGCCATTGGCAATCGAAGGAACAGCACCGAGAAGCACCACGGCAAAGATGGTGGCGTCTGAAAGGCCGAACCAGATGATTGCTGCCGGCACCCAGGCAACCGAAGGCAACTGCTGCAAGCCGGTCAACAGCGGTCGAGCGATTGCTCGAAGTGTTGGGTTAAGGCCGAGAGCCAAACCAACCGGCACAGCAATCAGTAGTGAAATTGCAAAACCCTGAACTCCTCGACGCAAGCTGTTGATTGCCGAAGGAACCAGCAGACCTTGGTTGAACTGATCAACTAGCGAGGCAAAAACCTGAGCCGGCGAAGGCAAAATGTAGTCAGGCTGAAGCTTCAACACAATCGCCAGCTGCCAGAGCGCAAGAACAATTGCAACTGCTGCAAGTGGTGCGAATGCCTTGAGCAGCGCCTTAGATCGGCTTCCTTTTTGCTTGGATGAGGTCTCGAGTGCGTCAAGACCAGCCGACATTGCAGCTAGGTCTTCTTGACGCTTTTTAGCCTCGAGCGCGATGTCAATATCAATGTGTTCAAAATTAGGCATGGCGGCGAATCTCCTTGCGTAGTTCGTCGGTGATCACAGCGGCGGCTTGAGCGATGTCGCTTGAATCGATGCGTCGAGGCTGTGCGTACTTGATGTTCCATTCACGAATGATGCGGCCGGGTTTTGAACTCATCAGAATCACACGCTGTGCCAGGCGAACAGCCTCGCGAACGTTGTGGGTCACAAAAATCACGGCGAGTCCGGTTTCATCCCAGATGCGAATCAACTCGTCGTGAAGCAAGTCACGGGTGATTGCGTCAAGGGCGGCAAAAGGCTCATCCATGAGCAAAATCTTGCGTCCCTGGGCAAGCGCTCGAGCAATCGCAACACGTTGACGCATGCCACCCGATAGTTCGTGCGGTCGAAGGTCAAATGCTGTCGGCAGGTGAACCAGTTCTAGCAACTCTTGAGCGCGAGCTTCGCGGCCGTCAGCGTTCAGGGCCTTGGCCTCTGGTGCATCACTCAATTTGAGAGCGAGTTCAACGTTTTCACCAGCGGTCAGCCAAGGCAAAAGAGCGTGCTCCTGAAACATCAGGCTTGCCTCATGTGAAGTCTCGATGGTTCCAGAGGTTGGCTCTTCTAGACCGGTAAGAATGTTTAGCAGAGTCGACTTGCCACAACCAGATGCGCCAACGAGGGCAACAAATTCACCTGGTTTGAGGTCAAGGTTGAACTCATCAAGAATCACAGGCGCATTTGGTGCATAGCGCTTGGTTAGATTCCTGATCTTCAAAATTGGTTCAACAGCAGTTGAACCTGAATAGCTTTCGCTCATTATTCTTCCAATCCGGCCGAGTCAGCAGCTGGTAGTCCACGTTTTGCGACCAGCGAATTCAAAGGCGCCAGGTTATAGATTCCCTTCAAACCTGATGGCCCTAATTTGAGCAATCCGGCATTCACAGCCGAATCAGCGCTGGCTTGCAAAGCCTTGGCCAATGGGTCATAGCCAAAACTTAGGTTCGCCCATGCGCGCTCAACAACATCGGCGGCCAGGGTTTTGCCGGTCTGTTTGGCAATTTCTGCCAAGCTCAGACGTTTAGCCTCGGCCGGGTCTTCGGCGATCAACTGAAGTGCATCCAAGTTAGCCTGCAAAACTGCCTCAACAGCTGCCGGGTACTTGGCTGCAAATGCGGTGGTGCTCGCAATGTGAGTGGTCACAAACTGGCCGTCTTTCCAGAGGTCAGTTTCGTCAACCAAAACCTCGCCCTTGCCCTCGAGCACCAATCTTGATGCCCATGGCTCTGGAACCCAGGCGCCATCGATGTCGCCCTTTTGGAATAGTGCCAGGGTCGCTGCGTTGTCAGAAGGCGTAATCGAAACATCGCCACCAACTTCATAGCTCAAACCTTTGTTGGTCAACCAACTGCGAAGCGCAACATCTTGGGTGCCACCGAGGCCTGGCGTCGCAAAGTTTTTACCCTGCAAGGTTTCTTCGGTTATGCCTGGTTGCACAATGAACTGAGCGCCTCCGTAGGTAGCCCCAGAAACAATTCTCAGAAGGCTGCCGTCGGTGGTGGCAAAACCGTTGATAGCTGGGTTCGGGCCTAGATAACTGATATCTAGAGCGCCGCCCTTGAATGCCTCAACTGCAGCTGGGCCTGACGGAAAGACAAAGTATTCGATTTTTGTATCTGGCAAATACTTTGAAAACAGACCCTTTTGAACGGCGATCAAAGCAGGCGCGTGAGTGATGTTTGCGAAGTATCCGATGCGAATAGTTGCGGGTGTGCCCGAGTTGGTTTCGGCTGCTGTTGGTAACTTGATGGCTGACATAGCGACAGAAGCAATCACTGCAACTGCGGCTAGGCTTCCAATAATTTGGACCAATTTTTTGGTCTGTCTGCTACGGCGACTCATGTCAATTACTACTTTCTCTAGTGCTTTAGTAGAGATTACCTATTTCAAATTTCTCGTGCTCTTTCATGACGTAATGTTTCAGAGCTACAAAACCTGCTTTGATATAGGTATGCAGGTTTCAGCGAAGGTCGACTACGGGGTTAGAGCATTGCTCTTTCTAGCCGAGGCGCATCTCGCAGACTCCGAAAAGCTTGTAAAAGGCGAGGCTATTGCCACCGCCCAATCGATACCCTTGAAATTTCTCGAGGGCATTCTTACCGAATTGCGCCATGCTGGTTTCATTCTCAGTCAGCGTGGGGCCGTAGGCGGCTATCGACTAAGTCGCAGTGCAGCCAAGATCAGTCTCGCTGAGGTTATCCGTGTGCTCGATGGCCCACTCGCCGCTGTTCGAGGTCTACGCCCCGAGAATGTTAGCTATGACGGTTCGGCTGAGCACCTTCAAGATGTATGGGTTGGCATTCGCGTTGCGCTTCGTAGCATTCTTGAGAATGTAACTTTGGCTGATGTTGTAGCCGGCAAATTTGGCACAGAGTTATCTGAACTTTTGACTCAGCCAGATGCCTGGGTCAGCCGACCAGCCTACGAGGCTAACTAGTCTTCAGAAGCCGCTGCCGCTGCGATTGCGGCAATCTTGGCTACCTCGCCAATTCGCACAACATCGGCATCGCTAAGCGCGCCAGAGACAAACCAAGCTTCAAAGGCCGATGGCGGAATCGAAACACCGTTTTCGAGCATCGCGTGAAAGAAAGCGTTGAAGGCGGGAATATTCTGCGACTGTGCGTCGGCAAAATTCTTGACTCGACTGTTGGTGAAGAATATTGAGAACAGATTGCCTTCGCTCTGAAGAGAGTGGGCAACCCCGGCTGCGCTGAGCGCCGTTGAAATTGCCTCGCCGACCTGCTTGGCCCGATTGTCGAGAGTCTCATAGAGAGCTTCGTCACAAAGTTCGAGAGTGGCCAAACCGGCTGCGGTTGCAACTGGGTTTCCGCTCAGTGTTCCTGCTTGATAAACCGAGCCAACCGGAGCGAGAAGATCCATCACTGCTGCCGAGCCGGCTACTGCGGCAACCGGGTAGCCACCACCGATGACTTTTCCGTAGGTGAATAGGTCAGGGGCCCAGCCTTCATGTGTGGCGAATTTTGCCCACCAGCCACCGCGAGAAATTCTGAAGCCCGTCATGACTTCGTCAAGAATGAACAGCGCACCTGCCGACTTTGCTAATTGCGATATAGCGGCGTTGAAACCAGCAACTGGCGGCACAACTCCCATGTTTGCAGGCACCGGCTCGGTGATAACCGCGGCAATGTCTGAGCCTCGGGCAGCGAACAGATTCTCGAGAGCATCGAGGTCGTTATAAGGCAAGACCAATGTGTCTTGGGCCTGACCCTCGGTTACGCCAGGTGAATTTGGCAGACCAAGGGTCGCCACGCCAGAACCGGCTTGCACCAATAGGGCATCGCTGTGCCCGTGGTAACAACCGGCAAATTTAACGATGATGTTGCGGCCGGTGGCAGCGCGCGCGAGGCGAATGGCAGTCATCACAGCTTCGGTGCCAGATGAGACAAACCGAACGCGTTCAATTGGCGCGACCCTATAAATTATCTCTTCTGCCAACAAAACTTCGTTTGGGCTAGGGGCACCAAAAGATGCTGAAAGTGCCGCTGCAGCTGTAACTTTGGCAACAACTTCAGGGTGTGCGTGACCAACAATCATCGGGCCCCAAGAACCAACCAGATCGATGTACTCGTTGCCGTCAACATCCCAGATGCGTGAACCCTCGCCGCGCACAAAATATCTAGGGGTTCCGCCTACGCCTTTGAAAGCTCGAACCGGAGAGCTAACGCCACCGGGAATCACCTGTTGAGCGCGCTGGTGCCAGTTGGTCGAGCCTTCGATGTTTTGAGTCAAGGCTTATCGATTCGAAAGAAGCACAGAAGCTTCGATAGCCCAGTAGGTGCAAATAATTTTTGCGCCAGCACGATGAACTGAAGCAAGTGCCTCAAGAATCGCACGCTCGCGGTCAATCAGATCTTGCGCGGCGGCAGCCTCAATCATGGCCGTCTCGCCCGAGACGATGTAGCTGGCAATTGGTAGGTCAACAATTTGGCTAGCTTCGCGAACTACGTCGAGATAGCCCAGGGCCGGTTTCACCATGATGATGTCGGCGCCTTCTTCAGCATCAAGCTTGATTTCTCGCATTGACTCACGGATGTTTCTTGGGTCTTGCTGATAGGTGAAACGGTCACCTTCGAGAGCTGATTCAACTGCGTCACGGAATGGGCCATAGAAGGCCGATGCGTACTTAGCAGCGTAAGCCAGAATCGAAACATCCTTGAAGTTGGCGGCATCAAGAGCAGTGCGAACTGCGCCAACCTGGCCGTCCATCATGCCACTGGCGCCGAGCATGTGGGCTCCGGCTTCGGCAAGAACAACAGCCATTTGTGCATAAATTTCAAGAGTGCGGTCGTTGTCAACCGAGCCATCTGGGCTGAGCACACCGCAGTGCCCGTGGCTGGTGAATTCGTCTAGGCAAAGGTCGGCAATAACAACCAGTCGATCGCCAGCTTGCTCGCGAATTGCTCGCACGGCCTCGGCTAAAACCCCATTTGGGTTGCAGCTCTCAGAGCCATCGGCATCGCGATGATTAGGAATGCCAAACACCATCACACCACCGATGCCAGCTGCTAGTGCGCGGTCGATCTCAGCGTGTAGTGACTCTTTGGTGTGTTGAACCACACCCGGCAGACCCTTGATTGGTTTTGGTGACTCAAGGCCTTCGCGAACAAAAAGCGGCAAGACCAATTGCTCGGCACGCACCTGAGTTTCGCTGACCAGGTTGCGAATAGCGGCATTGGCGCGCAATCTGCGTGGTCTCTGAATCATGGCTAAACCTCGTTGGTGTTAATTACTTTTTGAACTGCCAGGGCAACCGCTTCTGGCGTCGGATTCAAGGGTATCGAAGCAACCTCGAGGCCCGCATCTTCGATGACTTTTGCCGTAGTAAATCCGGCGGCAATCATCGGTATTTTTGCATCGGAGTTGAATGACAAAAATGAGCGCGCTGCACTCGGTGATCTAAAAATTACTGCTGAATAATCACCGCGGGTGACGCCTGCGACAGAGGCGGGCTGGGTGGCTACCGGCACAGTTGTGTAGACAACTCCGGTGACTAGATTCCAGCCAGCTGCCTCGAGCGCATTTGGCAACTGTTTCATGGCTAGTTGCCCAGACGGAATCACTGCTGTACCAATCGGTTGTTCTAAAAGCATCTCGGCAAGGCTTGCTGAATCGGCAACCTCAGGGGTCAACACCATTCGAGCACCAACCTCAAGCAATGCCTTGGCCGTGCTTTCACCCACCGCAGCAAATCTCAGGTTTGGGTTTTTCACAGCGTTTCGCAAGTTCTCTATTCCGATGATTTCACCGAATAGTCGAATCGCGTTGGCCGAGGTTGCAATTAACCAGGTGTGCTCTGCGGCATTAGCCAAAGCTGCAATCAGCTTGACCGCACCTGCCGCATGAGTGGCTTTTTCAATTGAAATGTATGGGTCAATAACCGACTCGATGCCTAATGCAGCAAGGGCTTCTGCATCGTTTTGGTTGCCATCAGCGCGAACCAGCAAAACCGGTTTAGTCATCGCTCATCAACTGCCTTGCCACATACATGCCCAATTGAAATGCCTCGGATGTCATGCCGACCTCAACCGGACCAACTGTTTTGCGAACCCGCTTGTGGGTGTTGGTTTCAGGGTCGCTCAATTCGGCGGTCACCGTGAGTTGGTCTCCATTTAGTTCTGCTAGCGCGCCGATAGCAGTGGTGCAGGCTGCATTGATGCCGACCAGAACAGCTCGCTCAGCTGTGGTGATGAGTCGGGTTTGCGCATCGTTTAGTGGCGTCAGCAGCTCTCGCAGCTGGTCGTCATCGGTGCGAATTTCAATAGCCAAGGCACCCTGTGCCGGCGCCGGAAGCAACTGTTCTGAATTCAGATATTCAGAAATCTCGCTCTGGCGGCCAAGTCTATTTATGCCAGCAGCCGCTAAAACAATGGCGTCATATTGGCCATCGCGCAGTTTCTGAATTCGAGTATCAACGTTGCCTCTAATCGGCAAGGTGACCAAGTCTGGTCGCAAAAAGTTGATTCGCGCTTCACGTCTTGGCGAAGATGTACCAACGCGCGACCCAGCCGGCAACTGCATAAGACCAAGATTGCCATTCGACACAATTACGTCGCGGTTGTCTTCACGCTCGGGCACGGCAACCAACTGCAAACCTTCGATTGGTGCCGATGGCAAGTCTTTAAACGAGTGAACAATCAAGTCGACTTTCTCAGCAAGCAGGGCATCGCGAATCGAACTAACAAAGACGCCTGGGCGCATGGGGTTCATGAGTGACCCCTGTGTTTCATCACCCTCGGTGCTGATGATCTGAATCTCAACTTTGTGGCCGCTGGCCGTGCGCAGCCAATCGGCTACAAAATTAGCCTGCACCAGCGCAAGCTTGCTACCCCTGGTGCCCACACGAAAAACACGCTCACTCATCGCGGCCACCAAAAAGAACCATCAGCGCACGTCGATAATTTTCATCATCACCAGTTGCAGCCAGAGCCTTTGCCGTTGTGAGTGGCTCGTGCAGCATCTGGTTAGCCAGGCTATTTAGCGAAGCTCGAACCTCAGCGGCAGTCTCTGCACCCTCGCGCAATTCAACTCGAGCAACCTCTTCGTCGATCCAGAGGTTTAGCTTGCGCTTGATTGCGGTTACAAACGGGTCGAGGTTTCGACCAAGTTGTTCAGCCTGAAATTCATCCGTGGCTTCGTTCACAAGTTCGCGGGCCTGAAGCACTGCTGCGGTGTGCTCGTGAGGGGTGTGGTGCTTAATGGTTTCAAGGTTCACCAGGGTCACGCCGTCAAGTTCGGCAACATCGGCCGCAACATCGTGGCTCAGCGCGACATCAATAATCATTAGCTCTTTAGACCCGGATGCCCTCGCCGCGCGCAGTTCGTTCTGGCCAATCAATTGGCTGCCGTGACCGCTGCAGGCAACAACCAAATCTGAATGCGCAAGTGAGGCGTTCAAGTTCTCGCTTATCTGCAGACCGCGCGAGTTGGCGAACTCAGCTGCACGACCGGTTGGCGAATAAACCGAAATCTCGTTGATGCCCGCACGAATCAGCGCGGCCACCACCACGCGAGCGTGGGCGCCGGTGCCGATCAGCAATGCCTGCTTGCCTGCGAGCTCACCGTGCTGTGCCTTCAAAATATCTAAGCCAACCGTGATGGTCGAACGGCCGGCGGCACCTAGCCCGGTTTGGGTAGTGACCTTTTTGGCAACTGAAGCAGCCTTTTGAAAGAGCTGGTTAAGCGCGGCCGAGGTTTGAGCGCCGTCCTGGGCGCTGGCAAATGCCTTGCGCACCTGGCCAGCAATTTCTTCTTCGCCGATAACCATCGATTCGAGGCCGGCGGTAACCGAAAAAAGGTGGCGAGCAGCTGCTAGTTCGCCAGCAACTTGAAAAACCTGCGCACAGTAGTCAGCATCGATTTCAGAATTATCGGCAATTACCCTCAGAACCTCGGCGCCTGCCGAATGAGAGTCTTTGGTTTCTAAATAAAGCTCGAACCGGTTGCAGGTGGTTAGGCCAACAAAACCTTGAATTAGGCCAGATTCTTGTTTCTCGAGAAGACCTTGGCGAATTGAATCAAAGTTTTTAGCCAGAAGATCTAGCTCTTCAAGTGAGGCTTCGCGGTGATCGGTGCCTACGAGAATTACGCCCACTTTAGTTAGCGCTGGTCCTCGTCGTCAGATTCTTCTGAATCTTCATCCTCGTAAAGGTCTGCCCACTTGTCTTCGTATTCAGGCTCAGCGTCGCCAGCAAAACCGGTTGAAGCTGGCGCAATGTGGCCAATCTCTTTTTCGAGTGCGGTCAAGTCGGTGTTCGGGCTAAAGTACTTTAGCTCGCGAGCCACCTTGGTGTGCTTTGCTTTTTGACGGCCACGCCCCATGGCGAGACCCCCCTAACGTGAGTGGGAGACAGAGAAAACCTCCCGCTATTTTAGCAGGGAAGAAGCAAGCAATACCCCAAGCACCACAGCGATAACCGGCAAGATGAAGTTGAGGGCAGCATTGATAGCCGCCATGATCGCGCGACCCTGGCGAATTAGTTCAACCGTGTTGGCAGCAAAGCTGCTGAAGGTCGAGAGGCCGCCGCAAAAACCGGCCACAACCACCACATAAATCAGCTGGGCCTTTGGGTCATTTTCAGGTGCTGCCGATAGTGCCGCTGCGGCAAAACCTGCCACCAGCGAAGCCACTGAGTTCACGGCCAAGATTCCGTAAGGCAAACGACCTGACCAGTTTGAGACCAACCCGCGAATCACAGCGCCCATGCCGCCAAAAATGCCAACGCCAATTAGAAAGGGCAAGAAGTTGGTTTCCATCAGCGGCTCAGTTTCTGAGTGAGTTTGTGGGCTCCAAAATAAGCTAGCAGGCCAAGTATGAACATTGTCGCGACCATGCTGAAGGCCCACTGCGCAAATGCGCCTTCAACTGCGAACCAAAGGGCAACCGCACTCATGGTGGTGAAGCCGCCGGCTACGCCAGTGCCCCAAAAACTTCGGGCAGCATCCGTGAATTTTTCGCCTCGAGCAGCAACAAAACCCAGGAGTGCCGCACCAAGAATATTCACAACAAACAGTAGAACCAAGTTGTTTGGGGTCAAGAAATCTAGCCCATAACGCAACATAGATCCGAGGGCACCACCGGCAAAGGTGAGACCAATGATTTTGTTGTCGAGCTTCATGCCGGCCTAGTCTTCGTCGATGCGCTTGTGACGCACCTTTGAAACAGCGTTCTCGCTGCCACGGTGACGGCGAGGTGCAGGGCGAACCTGGTCACCACGGCGAGCATCACCAGGGAGAGGGCGTCGGGTAAAGATGTCTTTGTATTCTGCAGACTCAAAACGCCAAGGCACGAGGGTAACCATCACACCGCGCAGATACATCAACTGCTTGCGAATGCGGCTGGCGCGGTGGTTGTGGAAGATGTGCTCCCACCAGTGGCCCACAACGTACTTAGGTAGATAAACCGAAATGCGCTCTGAACCATTTGCTGCGCGGTGAGCTGCCAAGAACTCAATTAGCGGGGCAGAGAAATCGCGGTATGGAGATTCGATAATTCGAAGTGGCAGACCAAGCTCTTTTTCATACTTCTTCCAGAGCTTCGCAAACGCGGCAGCCTCAGCTGGGTCAACCGCAATGTGAATTGCCTCAAGGTGAGTGTGGCGGCTAGAAAGCGCGTAGTCCAAGGCCTTCAACTGAGGCTTGTTCAACTTGTTCATCAGAACCACCGCATAGTCACCCTTTGAGCCGAAGGTGGTTTCACCATCCATGCGAATTTCGTTTTCAACCTGCGCATAGTAGCGGTGGGTGTAGAACATCACGGTGTAAAGAATTGGCATGATGATGAAGACCAGCCAAGCGCCGTGGGTGAACTTGGTTAGGGTCACAATGATCAAAACCGAACCGGTCATCACAGCGCCTAGACCGTTGATCAAGATGCCCGAGATAGCCTCTTTGCGGTTGGCCTGGTTCTGCTCGTCGGTGAGGCGTTTCTTTGGCTGAAGCATGCGACCCCAGTGCTTGAGCATGCCGATTTGGCCGATGGTGAACGATGTGAAAACACCAAGGATGTAAAGCTGAATCAGCGCGGTAACCGAAGCCTGGAACACCAACATCAAACCAAGAGCGGCCAACATCAGTGAAAGCATGCCGTTTGAGTAAACCAAGCGGTCGCCTCGGGTCATCAAGGCCTTAGGGGCAAATTTGTCTTTGGCCAAAACTGATGCGAGCAGTGGGAACCCGTTGAAGGCTGTGTTTGCGGCAAGCAAAAGAACTGCGGCGGTGCCGGCCTGAATAACGAAGAACATGAATTGGCCGTTGCCAAAAACCGCCGAAGCAATCTGGGCCATAACCGAAAGCTGAGGTGAGGTGGCACAGCTGGTCCAGTCAGGCAACTGCTCACAAGGAAACTCTGCGTAGTGAACGTTTGAAGCAAGAGCCAAGGTGATGATTCCAACGAACATCGAGACCGCGGCAACACCCATCAGCGCCATGGTGATCTGAGCATTCTTGATCTTTGGCTTGCGGAACGCCGGCACACCATTGGCGATTGCCTCGATACCGGTAAGGGCTGCCGAACCAGAAGCAAAGGCACGCAGCAGCAGCAGGATCATTGCCACCTGTGATGTGCCAACCACGCTGTCATGGATGTGAACCTCGAAGGCCGCTGAAGGCGCTGCCAAAGTCTCGCCGTTCCACAGCTTGTAAAGACCGGTGCCAATCATCAAGAAAACGCTGGCCAAGAACAGGTAGGTAGGAATCGCAAACGCGGTGCCTGATTCGCGAACACCACGAAGGTTAATCACGGTAAGAAGCAGAATGAAGCCAACCGCGATCTCAACGCGGAAAGGTGCAATCTCTGGGAAGGCAGAAATAACGTTGTCGGTACCAGCGGCAACCGAAACGGCAACGGTCATAACGTAGTCAAGCAAAAGCGCCGAGGCAACAACCAGCGCAGGCTTCTTGCCCAGGTTCTTCATGGCAACTTCGTAGTCGCCACCACCCGAAGGGTAGGCTGCAATTACTTTGCGGTAGCTGAGAATAATCACGGTTAGCAGCAGCACAACAACGGCTGCAATGCCTGGAGCGAATGACAAGAAGCTGACGCCGCCGAGGGTAAGAATCATCAAGAGCTCTTGCGGGCCGTATGCCACTGATGACAATGGGTCGCTCGAGAAGATCGGTAGCGCGATGGTCTTCGGAAGAAGTTGGCCTTCGAGGTTTTTAGTCGAAAGGCGTTTGCCTAGAAACCATCTTTTTGGATTTTGCGAGTCATTCACGAGGAATAAATCTACTCCTTATTGCGACGGCGTTTTGAGCCCATCGAGAAGGTTGAAATCAGACCTAGCGCTAAGAAACCGGCGGCTGCCCAACCGGTAGCTTTCACACCATCGGTAAAACCATCGTTCGCAGCGGTCTGAATCTCAGTTGCCGCTTCATCGCTTGCACCAAAGTTTGCCTTCGCAAACTCACCAATGCCAGGCAATGCCGCACCGGCGCTGTCTACAACTGCATCGGTTAGGCCGGCGATGAATTCATCCTGGGCGGTTTCAGGAAGTTGCTGAACATAGGCGGTGTCTTGCAATCGGGCCTCTGCTGAAGCCTGGGTTGCGGTGAACAGCACGGTACCCAAAACGGCAATACCAAGCGCAGAACCAATTTGGCGAACGGTGCTCTGTGAGCCCGAGGCCTGACCAATTTTGGTCATCGGAACATCAACCATGATTACGCCGGTTAGTTGAGCGGTTGCCAAACCAACGCCAATTCCATAAAGGAGCAGGAACGGAGCCACTGGCCACCAGCCGCCACCGGTGGTTGCAACAAGCGCGATTCCGGCAACACCAACCAGCTCAAACAAAACACCAATCTGAACCGCGCGAACGGCAGGCAGTTTGCCGCTCATCGCGCCGCCGACGCCAGAGGCCAAGAAAGCGCCACCGGCAAGCCAAAGCAAAACCATGCCAGATGAAACCGGGGTTAGACCTTCAACGTTTTGCAACCAAAGTGGAATTGCAAACAACAGACCGAATTCACCCATTGAAATGATGGTTGCGGCAATCGAACCATTGCGGAACGAAGAAACCTTGAAAAGGTCAAGGTCAAGCAATACGTTCTTATGTGCCTTCTCGCGAGATTTCTCCCAAAGAACAAAAATCACAAAAAACAAAACTGAAACAGCTAGTGAAACCGGGATGATTGACAACCCGTCGGTAGGCCAGCTGAAGTCACCGATAGTGAAAATGTTGTTGGTGCTTGCCTGCCACCAGCCATACATGCGGCCTTCAATCAGACCGAAAACCAAAGTGGCAAACATGATTACCGAGATGCCAGCACCAACAAGGTCAATGCCGCCGTCGCGTTGCTCTTGCTTCGATTCGCGAACCCAGAACAACAAACCGGCAATTACGATCAAACCAAGTGGCAGGTTGATGTTGAAAGCTAGGCGCCAACCGTCGGCACCGAAGTCAGTGGCTAGCCAACCACCTAGAACTGGGCCAAGGGCCACCATTCCACCAATGGTCGAACCCCAAACGGCAAATGCAATGCCACGTTCCTTGCCCTGAAAGTTTGCGTTCACCAGCGAAAGTGTGGTCGGCAAGACCATGGCGCCACCGATGCCTTGGGCGATGCGGGCCAAAATCATTGAGGCAGCATCGTTGCTGAAACCAGCCCAAACCGAGGCACCAATAAAGATTGCCAGGCCTAGTACGAGCAGGCGACGGCGACCAATTCGGTCGGCGATCGAACCCCAGACCAATAGCAAAGATGCAAAAACTAGAACATAGCTTTCTTGAACCCACTGAACCTGGGTTGAGGTTAGGTCAAGTGCCTTAATAACGTTCGGAAAAATCGTGTTGACGATGGTGCCATCGATGATTACCAGCGAGATTGCCATCGAGATGAAGACAAGGCCGATCCAGCGGTTTCTAGTTTTAGTCATTCACCTAGGCTAACTGACTATTGCCCTTTGGTTCTAGGCAATTGCAAGCAGCGCGCTGCCGCCGAGGGCCAGCAAAATTCCGGCCATCTGGCTCTTGGCCAGACGTTCTTTCAAGAAAATTCTGGCAAGGATGATAGTTCCCAGCGGATACAGGGCGGTAAGTACCGCGACCACAGTGAGCGAACCTTCGCGAGAGGCGAGCAGAAAAAGGATGTTTGCCGATCCGTCAAAAATTCCGGCTAGAGCAACTGCTAACCAGAATCGTTTGGCCGGCGCAGGCTTTGGGGTATCCGTGCTTTTACGAACCAGGCTCAGCACAAGAAACAGCGCGAGCGAAAGCGCGGCAACCGCACGCACAATAATCACCGGGCCAAGACCAGAATCACCGGGGGCCTGGTCAATAGCAATCAGCACTACGCCGATTCCAGTGCCAGCGACGATGCTCAGTATTAGAGCTCTGGGAGTTGGCAGATGAACGTCATCGCCTGGAACGAAGCCCACGAGGAATACGGCCAGCAGAATTACGCCCAAGGCGACAAAACCAAGTGCTGAAAATCGCTCCCCGATAAAAAAGCCGACCAACATCGGCACGATGGCTGACACTACGGCTGAGAGCGGCGACAAAATTGAAATCGGGCCAATTGCGAGAGCAGCATATAGGGCGCTGAGGCCAACCGCTGAACTCAGGCCGGCGATGGTTCCCCAAAACCAGACTCCCGAACTGAAACTCGCGCCCATCGAGAGGCCCACCAGGCAAACAAAAATTAGACCAACAAAACCACTCACCATGGTCACAGTGACCGGCTTGATTTTGCGGCTTCCGATTGCCCCAAAGAAATCGGCGAAGCCATAGACCAGTGAGGTCGCAAAGCCAAGGATGATTGTCAGCACTGAATTAGCCTAAGTCGCACTTAAAGTGAAAACCCCTGCTCGTGAGAAGTCAGGGGTTTTCGTGGCTCCGACCGGCATCGATCCGGTGACCTAACGATTTTCAGTCGTTCGCTCTACCAACTGAGCTACAGAGCCGAGGGAGATAAATCTCCCTTTTCGATAAAAGCCCTCCTAAAAGAAGGGCTCCTATTGAGCGATCCTGACGGGACTTGAACCCGCGACCTCCGCCGTGACAGGGCGGCGCGCTAACCAACTGCGCTACAGGACCTTACTTAGTGCTTGTGTACCTCGCCTTATAGTGACCCCAACGGGATTCGAACCCGTGCTGCCGCCGTGAAAGGGCGGTGTCCTAGGCCTCTAAACGATGGGGCCTACAAAGCGGATACTTCATAGCACCAAGAGAAAAGAATAGTCGGATGTTTGTGAACCCGCAACCTGAGGTTTCATTCACAGCGAAGCCTCAGCCTTAAAGACGGGCATCCGTGTTATTTTCGGACTATGAAGAAGCAGTATTCGCGCGCCCTAATTGCCGCTACGGCAGTCGGTGGATTGCTGTTTTCAGGCCTCGCGGTAGCCCCTTCTTGGGCCGTGCCTTCATACCCAACGGCAGCTGAAGTAGAAGCTGCCAAGCAGAATGTTTCAGACAAAAAAGCCATGATCGAGCGCATTGAGCAGATCATCTCAGACCTAGCTGCGGAGGCCGATGAATTGGGCCGATTGGCTCAGATCAAGGGCGAGACATTCAACCAGGCCCAGGATGAAGTCGACATCATGACCACCAAGGTCAACACTTTGCAGAGCCAGGCCGACGCAGCAAATGCCAAGGCTGAGGCGGCTCAAGAGCAACTTGGTCAGATCGCAGCTCAGATGTATCGCGAAGGCACCGGCGGAACATCACTGAATTTGCTTTTGAATTCTGGCGAGGCCGACGACCTCTTGTATCAACTTGGTGCTCAAGAAAAAGTCGCACAACAGAACGATGTAATTTATCGCCGGGCAATTGAAGACCAGCGCTATGCGCAGTCGGTCACCGATGAACTAAAAGTTGCAAAGCAGCAGTTGGCCGATAAAGCCAAAATTGCTCAGGATGCTTTTGACGAGGCAGTGGCCGCAGCCAATGAGGTTCAGGCCAAGGTCGACGAAAACAAATCTCTCAATGCCACCTTATATGCTCAACTGGCATCGCTTAGAAACACCGCGGCCAGCCTCGAGCAGCAACGTGCTGAGGGCCTTGCAGCCGAAGCGCGACAGAACGCCGGAACCGACAAACCGGTAGCTCCAGAGCTTTACGAAGTTGGCCCAGCTAACAGCGGCAAGGTTGAGACCATGCTCAGCTTTGCTAAAGCACAGTTGGGCGAGCGCTATGTGCTTGGCGGAATTGGCCCAGATGTTTGGGACTGCTCTGGCATCACCAAGGCTAGTTATGCAACTGCCGGAATCTACATCGGCACGCACTCTGCAACCAACCAGTTCAACACCATGGCTTCTGAGCGAAAGCTGGTTCCACTGAGCCAAGCGGTCAAGGGTGACCTCATGTGGTACTCGCAGTCGAGCTCTTTCAACGGCGATAAATATCACGTCGTGATCTACCTCGGCGGCGACATGATGCTTGAAGCTCCGAACCCTGCCCGAACTGTTCGTATCGTGCCTCTTCGTTATGGTGAGCTGTTCCCGTACGCCGGCCGACCAAGCGCCTAAAAATTTGAACAAATAAAAAGACCCCGATTGCTCGGGGTCTTTTTTTGGCTATGCCAAAGAATTCAAGTTAGTGGCCTTCTTTTTCAAAGCGCTCGTAAGCCTCTTTGATTAGTCGCTCGGCAACATCCTTGCCCTGCCATTCGCCAACCTTTACCCATTTGCCAGGCTCAAGGTCTTTGTAGTGAGAGAAGAAGTGAAGAAGCTCGTTCTTGGTCTGCTCTGGAACATCGTTGATGTCTTGGATGTGAGCCCAACGTGGGTCTTTGGTCTGAACGCAGATAACCTTCTCGTCGATGCCGCCGTCGTCTTCCATAGGCAAAACGCCAACTGGTCGAACGTCAACTACAACGCCTGGGAACACTGGGAACTCAAGTAGTACGAGTGCGTCTAGCGGGTCGCCGTCGCCACCAAGGGTCTTGTCGAAGTAGCCGTAGTCAACTGGGTAAACGAACGGTGTGAACAGAACACGGTCTAGGTGAACGCGACCGGTCTCGTGGTCTACTTCGTATTTGTTGCGGCTTCCGCGAGGAATCTCAATTACTGCTTCGTAACCCATGGTTCTCCTTGTTAGAAATTCACATATTGTGTGAGGCTTGCAATAAGTTTAGACACAACAAGATTTTGTTAAACAGCGGGGGCCAGGCTCTCGATGAAACCGGGGATGCAATGACAGATTTGTCAGTAGCTACAAAATCGATGGGGATCGATTTAGGCACACTTAATTTATTGCCGCACGTCGTGATTATTGCTGAGCCTCACAGGGCCTCAGATGGCTCGGTAAAAACAATCGATATTTGCTGGGCTAACTCAGCGCTCTCTGACATGTGCTCTCCAGACAATCTGTTGGGTCGATGCGTGACGCAATTCGAAATGGATGAGACTTGTCGCAATTGGCTCGAAGGCTCAATGGCCAAAGACAACCTTCATGAGCTTCAAGAGCGAACCACAACCACGCTAAGAATTGATGGCATCGAGAAGACTTTTCAAGCGCTGGTTTTTTGGCTGCGCGGCTATTTGATTTTGATGGCGCACGAGACTCAGCCTGAATCTTCACCTTCGCTGATCATCAAAGCCATGGATTCAATCAGCAAACTGATGGCTTCGACACCAATCGCTTTTTCGGTGGCAAATGAAGATTTCTGGCTGAACCACGGCACCGAGTCGTTCTGCGAAAACTTCGGATATGCGCCAGAGGCTTTCCACACGCTGAGCATCTTTGAAAAGATTTCTGAAGATGACAAAACCAGTTTTGTTTCTTGTCTAGAAACTGCCAAAGCCGGTGA
The DNA here is from genome assembly GCF_024641065.1 of Rhodoluna sp. Lineage (GTDB taxonomy): Bacteria > Actinomycetota > Actinomycetes > Actinomycetales > Microbacteriaceae > Rhodoluna. Next base: position 84,729 of record NZ_JAHEDV010000002.1, on the reverse strand, counting down.
GGCCGCTTCGACCACTGTGGCTCTCAAGCGTTTCGACGGCGGCACTCGAACCGTTGAGGTCTGGGCTTCAAGGCTCAATGAAGTCTCGGCAGCAAAGGCTGAGCTTTTCTTAATCATTCGTGACCTAGACGCTCAGTTGACCACAATGCACAGCCCTCGGTCTTCGAGCCTGCAAATGCAATCCGAGGTCAACTGGCTTTCAAAGGCACTGAATGTTTCTCGCGACGGTTTTGCCATTTGGGATGCCCGCACGGCACCTAATGGCTCGATTGAAAGTTTTACGCTCAGATACATCAACGCTGCTGGCGCTGCCCCAACCGGTAGGTCACCACTTGATCTCGTCGGCCTAGACATCGCTGAAGCACTCGACAACGGGCAGAGTGAACATCTAAGTGGTCTTTTTAAGCAAGCACTCACCACACAGTCAGAAGTTATTGATGTTGTTGAGTTAGACACTGAGGCTGGCTGGATCGGCACATTCGAAAACAAGATTGTTCCGCTAACCAAGACATCCTTGGTCACTTCGTTTAGAGACATCACAGATCAACGCCGCGAAGAGAACAAGCTTCGATGGCTGGTCGCGCATGACCACCTAACTGGATTGGCCAGTAGGCAAGAGCTTGAGGCGCACCTGGAGATGTCTCTAGAGCTCGCTAAAGCTGAATCAATGCCCTTGATGTTTGCGTTCATCGATCTTGATCACTTCAAGAAAGTCAACGACACCTATGGCCACGCAGCCGGCGACAAAGTGCTCAAAGACTTTGGCGATCGATTAACTAAGGCCGTTGATGGCGAAGGATTCGTTGCCCGAATCAGTGGTGATGAGTTTGCTTTTCTGAGCACCAAGTCTTGCGACTTCGATGCTGCGAAAAAATTTGTCGAAGATGTTCACCACAAGCTTCAGGGCAACTATGAAGTTAGCGCCGGGGTTTGGGTGGAGTTGACCTGTTCAGCTGGTGTGGCATTTGTTGAAGACTTCTCGAACGATGCGTCTGAAGTTATGCGTTTCGCCGATCGCGAGATGTATGGCGTCAAGTTGAACGGTCGAGCGGGCGTTCGAATCGTGAAAATCTAGCGATTCGACATATAAGTAAATAGACATACTATTTATTTGGGAGCGATGAACCGCTGAATTTATTGGTCGCCTATTTCAGCGGGGAGCAGTGGCGAAACCGGCCCAGTAACTAAGTTATTGAGGTTGAGATTATGGCTAAGCAAAAGCACCACCAATCACACGCAGCGCACTTGCGCTCGGTGCGCATAGGGCAAGTGATCGGCGCACGCCTTCAAACCATGCGAGCTATCGCTATCATTGCCGTTTTGGTCTCTGCGGGGTACTTAACCTGGCGAATCACATCGACTGCCGAGGGCATCAATCCATGGATGTTTTGGCCTCTCTGGGTAGCTGAACTCATCGGTTGGTTCTCACTCGCACTGTTTGTTCATGATGCCTGGGATCAAAAGCCCCAAATTCGCGACTTTGAACAAGTTGATGGCCGATTTGCCATTGCGATTCCTACTTATAACGAAGACCGCAACATTCTCGAGCCAACCATCATGGCTGCCGTGCGCGTGCGTGGTGCTGATTCGGTTTGGGTTCTCGACGACGGCCACCGCAAGTGGGTAAAGCAACTTGCCAAGCACTATGGCGCGAAGTATCTGACTCGCGACAACAACGCCCATGCCAAGGCCGGAAACATCAACAACGCCCTCGAGCACATTGACGCCGAATTCTTGCTAATTCTTGATGCCGACCACGTTGCGGCTACAGATTTTCTAGAGCAAACCAGAGGTTATTTCTGTGACCCTAAAGTTGCGCTGGTGCAGACTCCGCACTCATTTAGAAATCTTGACTCGTTTCAGCACTTTGATAACGATATTCACGAGCAGTCGCTGTTCTTTGAGGTTTTGCTACCTGGTCGTCAGCGCAACAAAGCGGTGTTCTGGTGTGGTTCAGGCGGCGTTTTGCGTTTGTCGGCCCTTCGCGAGATTGGCGGGCTAGCCACTCAGACCATCACCGAAGACCTTGAAACCTCGTTGACTCTAAACCGTGCGGGTTATGAAGTGATTTATCACAACAAGACATTGCTAAGCGGTCTTGCTCCGCAGAACCTAGGCTCTTTCTTGCTTCAGCGCTACCGCTGGGCACGCGGAACCCTTGAGATTTTGCTTGGCAAAAACTCACCGATTTTTCACCCAAAGTCGAGTTTTAGAACCCGCGTTTCTTATTTCTCAAACTTGATTTACTACTTGGTTCCACTTCAGCACCTAATGTTTGCCGGCGTTCTGGTTGCAACGCTAACCACCGGTCAACTTCCGTTGAATGCTGGTTCAGGTTTCTTGCTCTTCTTCTGGTTGCCTCAGCTAGCGCTCACCTTGTTTGCAATTTGGGGACTTTCTAGAGGTCGCCAGTTGCCGCTTGGTGGTTCTAGAAACGCATGGATCACATCGAGCATCTACATCCGTGCACTATTTGACACAATTCTTCGCCGCAAGGCCAGCTTTCAGGTAACGCCAAAATCGGGTACCGACACCGGCGGTGTGCCTGCTCTTGCTCTGCTTTGGTTGCCAACCCTGGTGACGATTTCTTTGTTGTCAGCCATGATTATTCGCCAAGTGAGTGAGTTTAATGGTGGCTTCTTGCCAGAGATGACCTTCACCGGAATTTGGCTTGCCAACCTATTCGCAGTGTTTGAGTTGGCAATCTTGATTCCCCTTTTGATTTCGGCCTTTGGTCGTTTTCAGACCCGATCAACTTGGCGAGAGAGCGTTGATCTTCACGGATACGTTGAGGGAACCTCGGTTCATGTTGTAGACCTACACGAAGGCGGCCTTAAGTTCTTGGCTGCCGGCGAAGTTGTTGAGCAGATGAAACTTGGCGAGAAAGTGAACGTTTTGCTGCACCTGACCACTGAAGATGGCCACGAAGCTCAAGCCGCCGGAAGGCTTTTGGTTTCGGGCAAGTATGTTGACCCGGCCAAAGCGCTTGGTTCAATTGGCGGACCAGTGACCTGGAAATCTGATCGCGATCGTCGACTAATAATTGAACAGTGCTATCTCGTGGCACCAGTCAAGGAGTCGCTGTGAGCGCTAAAGCATTACTCACGAGGCCAGAATTCGTGCAGCTCGCAACAAAGGAACTACGGAAATCCGATGGCCTTTATTCGAAGATTCAGATAGACAACTTGCCCAACATCAACGCCGAATTTGGCCCAGATATGGGCGATCGAGTCATCAACGAGGTTCGAAAGCTGCTTTTGGAGTTCGACTACCACCGCGCTGTTGGTGTGGTTAGCCCATCGATTTATGCCTGTCTAACTCTTTCGACGACAGTTGCTAAAGATTATTTGGGCAAACTCGAAGATGCACTAGCCAGAATCAATAAAGAAACTCACTGGCCGGTTCGAATCGAGTTTTCAATCGGTTTAGCAATGGTGAGCGCGGCCGACAAAGAAGACATCGAAAAAGTAATTCTCAAGACCAATAAAGCTCTCTCAGTTTCAAGCCGCTCAGGCAAATCTACGGTCTATCACGACGAAATCGCAGTGCAATACGAAGTTCGCAAGCTGCTCAGCAAGTTGTCGATGACCGACACGGTTCCGCCTGGCTTTAGTTGGGTGTTGCAACCAGTGGTTGAGCTCTCAACGCTCGAGGTTGGCGGCTATGAATCTTTGGTGCGTTGGAACGTGCCTGACTTTGGATTAGTTAGCCCAGAGATCTTTATTCCAGTGGCTGAAGAATTGGGCGTCGTTCAAATCATCGACTACTGGGCGTTGAAGCAATCAGCAGTCGCAGCCACCGAGTTAGGGCTACTTGTCGGCATCAATGCGAGTGCAGTAACGCTCGAATCTGACGAGAATTTTGTGAACGAAATTGTCGAGATGGTCGAGTCAGGGCAGTACGGCACCGGAGGGTTGGTTCTTGAACTAACTGAGACCGCAGTTATTGAAAATGTTCAAGAAGTTGCCAAGACCTGCATCAGATTGCGTGAGGTGGGCGTTCAAATTGCGATTGACGATTTTGGCCGTGGTGAGACGAATCTCAACGTGCTCAGCCACCTGCCAGTTGACTACCTAAAGATGGACAAAGGCCTGTTGCGCTTGGCAACCCCTCAGGCAGTCGAGTCAATGATGAAAATTGGCCTCGAGATGGCTTCGATGCTGAACGCTCGTGTTGTTTGTGAAGGAATTGAAACCCAAGAAGACCTAGAGCTGTGTCAGCGACTCGGGGTTCACTTTGGCCAGGGCTGGCGTCTTGGCATGCCACAGGCTCTAGAAGACCTAGACGTTCCAACCAACGAGTAGTTCTGGCAAACTCTGAGTGTGACTATTCGCCCCCGACTGACCCCGGCAATTGCCGATGTTCGTCGTGCCGTGCGCGAAAGCCTTGAACAAGCTTCGGTTGCTGAAGGCCAACTCGTACTGGTTGCTTGTTCTGGCGGCGCTGACTCACTAGCCCTAGCCGCTGCACTGGCCTTTGAGGCACCACGTGCAACAATCCGTGCCGGTGCCGTGATCGTTGATCACCAGATGCAATCGGGTTCGGCTGAAGTTGCCGCCAAGGTAGCTGATCAATTAATCAACCTCGGCCTAGACCCCGTTCTTATCAAAACAGTTTCAGTTGGCAATACCGGTGGCCCCGAAGCTGCAGCCCGAGATGCTCGCTATGAAGCACTAAACGCCGCTGCCGATGAATTCGGTGCCGTTGCGGTTCTTTTGGGTCACACCCTTGATGATCAAGCCGAAACCGTGCTGCTGGGTCTGGCACGCGGTTCGGGTGCGCGCTCGCTGCAGGGAATGGCCTCGGTTAGTGGTCGCTATTTGAGGCCAATGTTGGCACTTACCCGTCAAACCACCGAAGCTTTTTGCACCGACAGTGACCTTAGTTTTTGGCTAGACCCAATGAACCAAGACGAACACTATGCGCGGGTGCGAGTTCGCAAAAACTTGCTACCGACACTCGAGGCAGAGTTAGGCCCCGGAGTCGCATCAGCCCTTGCCCGCACAGCCGATCAATTTCGCGAAGACGAAGAGGTGCTGTCGGCGCTCGCCGAGTCTGCCTATAGCGAACTTGTCAGCACCGATTCAAAGTCGCTCAGCCTGCCGGTTGACGGGTTCAAAAACCTGTCGCTTGCCCTGAGACACCGTGTTTTAGCCCGTTGCCTCGAGGTCTTGGCGGCACCAACCTTTGCGCGAGTGCACATCCTTGCGGTTGACGACCTGGTTGACCGCTGGCACGGGCAGAAACCGCTAACCCTGCCAGGCGTTAGAGTAGAACGTCTGGGTGATCGCATCACCCTGACAACCACTAAAACCCTCAAACCAGGAGCCTGCTAAGTGGACCTTTCACAGGTAGAAGATCAGATCACCGAAATTCTTGTTACTGAAGAACAGATCAACACCCGAGTGGCAGAGCTTGCAGCCGCCCTGGATGAAAAATACGCAGACAAAGACCTGCTTCTGGTTGGTGTTCTAAAGGGCGCAGTCATGTTCATGGCTGACATCTCGCGTGCAATGCAGATTCCGGTATCGATGGACTGGATGGCTGTTTCTTCATACGGTTCAGGCACCGTATCTTCAGGCGTGGTTCGAATTCTTAAAGACTTGGATGCTGACGTGCTCGGCCGTCACGTTGTGATCATTGAAGACATCATCGACTCAGGTCTAACTCTGAGCTGGTTAGTCGGCAATCTTGAGGCTCGAGGCGCAGCCTCAGTTGAGGTTGTTGCACTGCTTCGCAAACCTGCTGCCGCAAAAGTGGAAGTAAATGTCTCACTTGTCGGTTTTGATATTCCGAATGAATTCGTCGTTGGCTATGGCCTCGACTACAGCGAGAAATACCGCACCCTAAAAGGTGTGGCCATTCTCTCACCAGCTGTTTACTCCTAGAAAGGAATGAGGCTAGACCTCACTCATGAACTTCAAGAAACTGCTTAGCGGCCCATTTGTATGGATTTTTGTCGCTGTAATGGTTCTGTTGATCGGCTCTTCAATGATCAACAGCTCAACCGTAAAACAGGTTGACACCGCTTATGGCCTTCAGCTGATCGCTGATGGCAAGGCCGAGAAGGTTGTCATCCTTGGCACCGACCAGCGCGTTGATGTAACCCTGACCACCGCCGATTCAAAGTACGGCAAAGACGTTCAGTTCTATTACGTGGCTGCTCGAGGTGCGCAGGTTACCGAGGCAATTGCCGCTGCAAAGATCAGCAAGGGCTTCAACGATGACGTTCAGAAGACCCCTTGGTTCTTGGCTCTTCTTGGAACATTGCTTCCGTTCGTGATCATTGGTGCAATTTTCTGGTTCTTGATGTCGGGCCTTCAGGGCGGCAACAGCAAGGTGATGAACTTTGGCAAGTCGAAAGCCAAGTTGGTTAACAAAGAGCAGTCAAACGTGACTTTTGCAGACGTTGCTGGCACTGACGAGGCACTAGAAGAACTACAAGAAATCAAAGAGTTCTTGAAAGAGCCTGAGAAGTTTCAGAAGTTGGGCGCAAAGATTCCTCGCGGTGTTTTGCTTTATGGCCCTCCGGGAACCGGTAAGACTTTGGTGGCTAAGGCCGTTGCTGGTGAAGCGGGTGTTCCATTCTTCGCCATCTCAGGTTCAGACTTCGTAGAAATGTTTGTTGGTGTTGGTGCATCACGCGTTCGCGATTTGTTTGAGCAGGCCAAGCAGGCTGCCCCAGCCATCATCTTTGTTGACGAAATCGATGCAGTTGGTCGCCACCGAGGCGCTGGAATCGGCGGCGGTAACGACGAGCGTGAGCAAACTCTGAACCAGTTGCTGGTTGAGATGGATGGTTTTGACACCAAGACTAACGTGATTTTGATCGCGGCAACCAACCGACCTGACATTCTTGACCCAGCATTGCTGCGCCCAGGTCGATTTGACCGACAGATCGGCGTTGGCGCACCTGACCAACTAGGTCGCGAACAGATCCTGAAGGTTCACGCAAAGGGCAAGCCAATTGCTGCTGACGTCGACATGGCTTCGGTTGCAAGACGCACGCCTGGTTTCACCGGTGCCGACCTGGCCAACGTTCTAAACGAGGCTGCGCTTTTGACCGCTCGTCAGAACGAGTCAGAAATCACCGCTGCTACCTTGGATGAAGCCATTGACCGAGTCATCGGAGGGCCTCAGAAGAAGACCCGTTTGATGCAAGACCGTGAGCGCCTGAACACCGCATATCACGAGGCTGGCCACGCACTGGTTGCTGCTTCGCTGAACCACAGCGACCCAGTTTCAAAGGTCACCATTTTGCCTCGCGGCCGTGCTCTTGGCTACACCATGGTGTTGCCACTTGAAGACCGTTACAGCGTTTCACGCAACCAGCTGCTAGACCAGATTGCCTACGCAATGGGTGGCCGCGTTGCTGAAGAAATCGTGTTCCACGACCCAACCACCGGTGCGTCAAATGACTTCGAGAAGGCAACCCACATTGCCCGCGAGATGGTCACCAAGTATGGTTTCTCATCGACACTCGGTGCCGTGAGCTTTGGCGGTGGGGGCGAAGTTTTCATCGGTCGCGACATGGCTCAGGCTCGCGAATACTCTGAGGCAACTGCCCAGCAGATTGACGCCGAGGTTCGTGCAATTCTCGACGCGGCTCACGATGAGGCTTACAAGGCTCTGAACCAGAACCGCAAGGTCTTGGATGAAATGGCTAAGCAACTGATGGAGCGCGAGACTCTTCAAGCAGAAGATATCGCTCAGATCTTCAAGCCGGTTAAGAAGCTTCCGCTTCGCAGCCAGTGGCTATCAAAGAAGACTCGTCCAGTTTCAAAGCAGGGCCCTATCGCTATTCCGGTCAAGGGTTCTTCAGCTGCTAAGGCAAAGGCAGCAGCTGCTGCCGCGAAGAAGGCTGAAGTTGCTGCAAAGCCAGCGGCCAAAAAGCCTGCAGTGCGCAAGCCGGCCGCTAAGTCAGCACCAAGCAAGCCGGCAGCTAAGAAGACATCTGAGAAATAAATGATTGATTCTGCACGCATTCAGGCTGCGGTTGTCGAATTACTCTCGGCAATCGGAGAAGACCCAAACCGGGATGAGCTTCAAGCCACCCCGCAAAAGGTCGCTGAAGCGTATGCAGAATTTTTCAAAGGTGTTGGGGTAGACGCTCGCATTGCACTGAGTGACACCTTTGAGGCAGAACACACCGATGTTGTGATTCTCAAAGATATCGACTTTGTTTCAATTTGCGAGCACCACCTGTTGCCGTTCACCGGTGTTGCACACATCGCCTATTTGCCTTCTGACCGAGTGGTCGGTCTTGGCCGGTTGCCAAAGCTGGTTGAAATTGTTGCTGCTCGCCCGCAGTTGCAAGAGAACCTAACTGCGCAGATTGCCGATGCGCTTGAAGAAGGCCTAGGAACCAAGGGTGTTGTCGTGGTAATTCAGGCTCGCCACCACTGTGTTGTTTCTCGAGGTGCTCGACAGCCTGAAGCTAACACCATCACCATGGCTGCCCGCGGAATCTATGCAGAACCTGCTTCGCGTGCCGAAGTCATGGGACTGATTTCTAAGTGAGCCAAAACTCCATGACCTTCGTGAAGCCAATGGTTATGGGAGTTCTCAATGTGACTCCTGATTCGTTTAGCGATGGCGGCGAGTACACATCCGTGCAATCAGCACTTGTTCACGCCCGCCTACTGGTCTTGGGCGGTGCAAACATCATCGACGTTGGTGGCGAATCGACTCGCCCTGGTGCAACCCGAGTGGCCCCGGCGGTCGAGCTAGCGCGAGTGGTTCCAGTAATCGAAGCCATTGCTGCCGAGTTGGCGTCGATCAATCGCCGAGACGTGCTCATCAGTATCGACACCATGAATGCCACAACGGCCTTGGCTGCAGTTGCCGCTGGAGCGTCAATCATCAACGATGTATCAGGCGGTTTAGCGGACGAAAAGATGTTTGATTTAGTTGCGGCTACCGGTGCAAAAGTTGTGATTTCTCACTGGCGCGGTTTCAGCACCGAGATGGATAAAAACAACCAATACGACGACATCGCTCGCGAAGTAGCACTTGAAATTCAGCAGCGAGTTGATGCCGCCATGGCAGCCGGCATTAGCCGCAATCGCATCATCGTTGATCCGGGCCTAGGTTTTGCCAAAGACATGCAGCAAAACTGGCAGTTAGTCGCCAGGCTTGATGAACTTGAAAAACTCGACCTACCGATTTTGGTTGGTGCAAGTCGCAAGCGGTTCATCGCGGGGATACTCGAAACCGACCTTGATGGCGCAGAGCAAATTTCAAACGATCGCCGAGACCTTGCCACTGCCGTTCTGACCGCACTTCTTCTTCAGCGCAAAATCTGGGGAGTTCGCGTTCACAACGTGATTGCCACCAGTGATGCCATTGCCGTGGTCGAGGCGTTGCGAGTTGCCGAGAATCAAGCCAAAGGGCAGAGTTGAATCATGAGTTCAAAACCACAGCGCCACAAGATCAAGCTAACTGGCTTGCGTGTTTATGCGCACCACGGTGTTTTCGATTTTGAGCGCCAGAATGGCCAAGACTTTTATGTTGACGCAACCGTCTGGATCGAGGGCGATCGCGCTGCTTTCAACGACGACCTAAATCACACTGTGCACTACGGCGACTTAGCCAAAGCCATCGTCGACAACGTCAAGCAGCAGCCGGTCGACCTTCTTGAAACTCTTGCTCAACGACTGCTCGACCTCGTGCTCAACTGGGGTGGCCCTGCTGGCCCGGTTCAAAAAGCTGAGATCACAGTTCACAAGCCAAACGCGCCAATCATCTATGAATTCAAGGATGTCTCGGTCACCGTAAAAGCCAAGAAAGACAAGTAATGGCTGAATCGGTTCGGGCAATCTTGGCCATCGGCGGAAACCTCGGCAAACGCCGCAAGACTATTCGCTCGGCACTAAAGTCACTTGCCGTTACGCCTGGAATCAAGGGTGTGATGTGCTCGCCATTGGTCGAGTCAGCCGCAATGACCGAGGCTGGTTTAGATGAAACCAAACCCAACTACTACAACGGCGTGGTTCGCATCGACACAACGTTGAAGCCAAAAGAGCTGCTTGCCGAGATTCGAAGAATCGAAACCGAGCACGGGCGAATTCGTGTTGAACGTTGGGGTTCGCGCACTCTCGACATCGACATCATTACCTATGGCGATGTTTTGAAAGCAACCAAAGAACTCACCATTCCGCACCCTCGAGCTTTTGAGCGGGCCTTTGTTTTGGTACCTTGGGCGATGCTTGAACCAGATGCAATTTTGCCCGGATACGGCTCAGTCGCAGCTCTTGCTGAGCCACTGAAGAATCAGGTTTGGCCGGTCAAGTGAAACCAACTAAATTTCAGACGCTTCTTGCCTGGGCAGTAATTTCAACGACCGCCGGCTACCTGGTGCCAAAGTTGATTGTTGCCAGCGGCGGCCAGGTGCCAATCGCAACGCTGAGCCTCATAATCACCCTTCCGCTGATCGCCATCTTGCTGGTGTTGTTTGCATTGCCCATGATTCGCGCTTATCGAAGCGCAGGCAAAACCAAACTTGCCTCAGCTTCAAAAACAGCCAAACCTCGCACTCTGATTAATCCGTTCTATGCAGTGCGCGTAGTTTTGCTTGCTAAAGCAATAGCAGTTGCCGGAGCCATTTTCTTTGGTTGGCAGCTCGGCCTGGTTTGGCTGCAATTGAGCGCGCCGGTAATAACGGCCGCAATTTGGTACAACCTAGCGGCTCTAATCGGGGCCCTGTTGATGCTCATTGCCGGCTGGGTAATTGAGCGCGTGTGCCGAATCCGTGATGATTCGAATGGCGAAGCCAGCAGCCAAAGTGGAGCCAAAAACATCGAAGCGAACCCAGCGTGAACAACGGCAGGCTCTCGGTAGGCATTATTGGCGCTGGCCCAGTCGGTGCAGTTCTAGGTCAGGCCCTTGCTTCGGCAGGTCACCAGATAATCGGAGTTGCCACCACAACCCCAGCCAACATTGAACGGGCCGAATCACTTTTGCCAGGCGTCAAAGTCTTGCCAGTGCCGAGCATCATTGAGCAGGCCGACCTAGTTCTGCTCGCTATTCCGGCTGAGCAAATCGCGCCTACCGTTACTGGTTTTGCCGAAGCCGGTTTATGGCGCCCGGGTCAATTAGTTGCTCACACCGCAGGCGAATTTGGCTACGGCGTTCTGCAGTCGGCCGCTCAACAGGGTGTTATTCCGCTTGCCATTCACCCAGCCATGACCTTCACCGGAACCAGCATCGATCTAGTAAAAATTCGCGAAAGTTATTTTGCGGTTTCTGCACCCAACATTGCGTTGCCGATTGCCCAAGCTTTGGTTATCGAGATGGGCGCCGAACCAATCACAATCGGCGAAGACGACCGCAATGCTTATGCCGAGGCAATCACGGTGGCAAATAATTTTTCACGGATGATCGTCAACCAAGCCATTGGGCTTCTTGAATCAGCTGGCATTGAAAGCCCGCGCGCGGTGCTTGGCCCGCTAATTAGAAGTTCAGTTGAACAGGCACTTGCCGATGGTTATCAACAAATCGACCCAGAAGAATTATTGGATTAATGCAGACCGTCAACGACGCAACATCACTCGCCGCTGCCATTGAGGCTGCCCAATCAACCGGCAAGAAAATCGCTTTTGTGCCAACCATGGGTGCGCTTCACGCCGGTCACCTGTCACTAATCTCGGCTGCTCGCAATCACGCCGATTTTGTGGTGGTCTCTATCTTTGTTAACCCGCTTCAATTTGGTGTTGGTGAAGACTTCGAAAAATATCCGCGCACTCTAGATGCAGATATTGAAAGCCTTGAGTCGGTTGGCGCTAACCTGCTTTTTGCACCGACTGTTGACGTGATGTATCCAGATGGCCAACCAGCCCCAGTCACTAAATTTTCAGGTGAGATCGGTACTCGCTATGAAGGCGCTGCCCGCCCCGGTCACTTTGACGGAATGCTCACAGTGGTTGCCAGACTCTTTGATTTGGTGAAACCTGATTTTGCAATTTTCGGTGCAAAAGATGCACAGCAGCTCTTTCTTATTCGCCGCATGGCCAAGACTGACTACCCGCAGCTTCAGATTGTTAGCGCACCGATTGTTCGAGAGCCAAGTGGCCTCGCGCTCTCAAGCCGCAACCGATACCTTGACGCAGCATCGCACCAGGTTGCCGAGCAACTTTCGGCGGCCATTCGAGCCGGTCACGCCACCGCCCAGAAACCGAGCATCGCCCTAGAATCAGCCAGAGCAGTGATGTCTCAGGTGCCTGAGGCTAAACTTGATTACATTGCCTTGGTCGATGCTGACACCTTTGAAACCATCCCAGATTCATTCAAAGGGCGGGCATTGATGCTGATAGCTGCGGTTGTCGGCACCACCCGTTTGATCGACAACATCGAAATCACTTTTTAGGAGCACCCGCATGAGCCAAGAATCAACCGGTTCAGGCAATGTCAACCCAGACATTGAGCAAGATCTAGAACAAGACCTGCCTGAGCAGATTGCTGTTCGTCTTGCCAAGCGCGAGCGCCTAAATGAACTTGGCGACGCCTACCCAGTGACCCTTCCGATCACTCACACCATTGATCAGGTTCGTGCCAGCTACCCAGACCTAGAGATCGATGTTGCCACCGGTGACAAAGTCGCTCTCGCTGGTCGAATTGTTTTTCAGCGCAACACCGGCAAGCTCTGTTTTGCAACTCTTCAGGCTGGCTCGGGTCAGCGCATCCAGGCAATGTTGTCGCTAGACAAAGTTGGCCAAGAGCGACTAGACGAGTGGAAAGAACTCGTTGACCTTGGTGACCACGTGTTCATCTCTGGCGAGGTAATCACCTCAAAGCGAGGCGAGCTTTCGATTCTTGCCGACGAGTGGTTGATGGCTGCAAAGACCATTCGCCCGCTGCCAAACCTTCACAACGAGCTGGGCGAGGAATACCGCGTTCGTCACCGCTATGTTGACCTGATCGTTCGCGACCGTGCTCGCGAGGTAGTGCAGATTCGCTCAAAGGTCATGCAGTCACTTCGCCGCACTTTTGAACAAGAGGCGTTTCTCGAGGTAGAAACCCCGATGCTTCAGACCATTCACGGTGGTGCTTCAGCCCGACCATTCAAGACTCACTCAAATGCTTTCGACACCGAGTTGTTCTTGCGCATTGCACCAGAGCTTTTCTTGAAGCGCGCAGTGGTTGGTGGCATCGACCGCGTGTTCGAAATCAACCGCAACTTTAGAAACGAAGGCGCCGACCGCACTCACTCACCTGAGTTTGCGATGCTCGAGGCCTATCAGGCTTATGGCGACTACAACACCATCGCTGACCTAACCCAGAAGCTAATTCAGAATGCCGCCATGGATGTCTTCGGCACTCACCAGGTAGTTCTTGAAGATGGCGAGATCAACGATCTTGGCGGCAACTGGCCACGCATTTCAATGTATGAATCATTGAGCGAGGCCTGTGGTCAAACCATCACCCCGCAGACTTCGATTGAAGATTTGAAGAAGTTGGCTTCATCGGTTGAAATCGAGATTGAGCACCCACTTGCCGGCAAATATGTCGAAGAACTGTGGGAGCACTTCGTAAAGGGTGACCTTGTCAAGCCAACCTTCGTGATCGACTTTCCGGTTGACACTTCACCGCTTACCCGCGACCACCGTTCAAAGAGCGGCGTAGTCGAGAAGTGGGATCTTTACATCCGAGGATATGAACAGGCAACCGGATATTCAGAGTTGGTTGACCCGGTTATTCAGCGCCAGCGTTTTGTTGAGCAGGTTACCTTGGCAGCAGCCGGCGACCCTGAGGCAATGAAGCTAGACGAAGACTTCTTGAAAGCCCTTGAGTTCGGCATGCCACCTTCGGGCGGCATGGGCATGGGCATCGACCGTTTGCTAATGAGCCTCACCGGCCTTGGCATTCGCGAGACCATCATGTTCCCGCTGGTCAAGTAGTCACCAAAACAATCGCTCTAGAAACTCACAGGTTCGCAGGTTAGGGTCAAATCATGGATGTTCAAATTCTCTGGGATGCACTTCTCGCGCTGGTTCCACCGGTTGCTGTTGGCGGCGTTTTTTGGGTGATGATGCGAGGCATTTTGCGCGCCGACTCTAAAGAGCGCACCGTGTACCAAAAGATGGAAGCTGAGATGCGCGCTGAGCGCGAAGGCGCCCCGAAGCCCTAATTGCCGCTTCTGTCTCTCGTAGCTGAGGCAAGTCTCGAAATCTCAAATAGGCCGTATGCAGCAACGAAAACTCCTCCAATTTCGAATGTGCTTTTCAGGTTGCTAAGCACTTCGTGAGCGATGCTGAGGGGGCCATTGTTGGCAACTAATTGCACCCTGGCAATTTCTATTGCCGCGAGAATGTGTAGAACCGACGCTGACAAAACTACCCGAACCTGCCTGTCGTCAGCGGGAATTCGATCTCTTACTGTAAATCCGCTAAGGCAAAGCAGGCTTAGACCGAGTACTACTGAGGGAATCACTAAAAGATAAATTGGAATTGACGAAGTTTGAGGGCCGCCGAAAAACAACCACTGACTCACCGCATACGACAGGTACATTGCGAGAGAAATTAGTTCGAGTCGCACCAACTCAAAACGGAGCAGGCTCTGCAGCGTTCGACGAGTGATTAGGTACGAGAAAACGTTAAAAATGGCGACTTCAAACAGGATCGAAGATACAGGCAAGAGCCCGATGCTGAATATGCACAGAAGCACTAGGCAAGTTACCTGAATGGATTTGGTCCTGTCGAACCACATGTCTCGGAGAGCGTCCAAGTACGAGAACCAAATCATTTTTAAGCGTGGCTGCTTGCCGGCTGGGTTATGCCCAATATCGTGACCGAGGCTCATCAAATATTCTTCACCCGTTGTTCCATCTGGCGAGCGTTTGAGCAGGATTCTAAGCAACGTTCCCTTTAGCCGCTGCCGTGACCTAGACCACATGTTGGATCCCTTGACGGGGGTACGCTTTTCTTCGCTCGCGATTCAGGTACTCACCTGCCGCTTGCCGACCAAAATCTGTAAGCGAATAATATCTTCGTCTAGGCCCACCGAATGCTTCGTCTGAATTTCCCCAACTCGATGTGAGCCAAGAAGCCGCTTCAAGCCGTCGCAAAATTGGATACACGGTGCCAGGGAGTAAATCGACCAGTTTGCAAATTGCTAGACCCCAAAGCGGGCTCCCGGAGTTCATAAGAGCACCGAGAACGGCATCGGTCGCCGGTGTTTTTTTCATGTGTAGTCGCCAGCCTGCATTTGATAGTGAGATTTTGCTACTAACTCTACATATATAGAGATAGTATCGCGTCATGACGAATTCAAAACAGGAAATTGGTAGAGGTTCATTCAGGCTCGTCGCCTTGAGCGGCATCGTCGCACTTGTCTTCATCGGAATTGCTATTTCTGACTTGGGTCTTGAGCGAATTAGAGTGCCTGCCGCAATCATTGGTTCTGCAGCTTTGCTCGCTTGGTTCCTGCTAACTTTTGACAGAAGTAAGAATCGATGAATTCAAGGATTTAGGTGTTCAGCGACCTATATCCTCTGATTTACCCCACAGCGAACAACCTACATCCGCGGGGTTTGGCGACTTAGCATTTCTATTACACAGCTATAACCACAGCTGGCGAATGGAGTAGAGATGTTTGAGAAATTCACCGACAAGGCTCGTCGTGTTGTTGTGCTTGCGCAAGAAGAAGCCAAGCTTCTAAACCACAACTACATCGGCACCGAGCACATTCTCTTGGGTTTGATCCACGAGGGTGAGGGTGTTGCAGCCAAGGCGCTTGAGTCGCTGGGCATCAATCTTGATTCTGTTCGCGAGCAGGTGCAAGAGATCATCGGTCAGGGTCAGCAGGCTCCAGCCGGTCACATTCCTTTTACCCCGCGCGCTAAAAAAGTTCTTGAGCTTTCGCTTCGCGAAGCACTGCAGCTTGGTCACTCATACATTGGCACCGAGCACCTTTTGCTTGGCCTGATTCGCGAAGGCGAGGGTGTTGCAGCACAGGTTCTAACCAAGTTGGGCGCCGACACTAACCGCGTTCGTCAGCAAGTAATTCAGTTGCTTTCTGGTTTTCAGGGCAAAGAGACCGTTGCTGTTGGCGGCGACAACACCGAGAAGCAAAAGGGTTCTCAGATTCTCGACCAGTTTGGTCGCAACCTAACCCAGGCCGCAGCCGAGGGCAAGCTTGACCCGGTAATCGGGCGCGAGCGCGAAATCGAACGAGTGATGCAGATTCTTAGCCGCCGTTCAAAGAACAACCCGATTTTGATTGGTGAACCTGGCGTCGGAAAGACCGCTGTGGTTGAAGGTTTGGCTCAGGCAATTGTCAATGGCAACGTTCCTGAAACCCTAAAGGGCAAGCAGCTTTACACCCTAGACATGGGTTCACTCATAGCCGGTTCTCGCTACCGCGGTGACTTTGAAGAGCGCCTCAAGAAGGTAACCAAAGAGATTCGCACCCGCGGCGACATCATCACCTTCATCGACGAAATTCACACTTTGGTTGGCGCTGGGGCAGCTGAGGGTGCAATCGATGCAGCTTCGATCTTGAAGCCGCTTCTTGCCCGTGGCGAGCTTCAGACCATCGGTGCAACCACCCTGGATGAATACCGCAAGCACTTCGAAAAAGACGCAGCCCTAACTCGTCGTTTTCAGCAGGTAACTGTGAACGAACCATCACTGCCGCAGGCAATCAACATTTTGAAGGGTCTTCGCGACCGCTACGAAGTTCACCACAAGGTGTCGATCACCGATGGCGCTTTGGTTGCAGCTGCACAGCTTTCTGACCGCTACATCACCGACCGCTTCTTGCCAGACAAGGCCATTGACCTAATCGACGAGGCCGGTGCTCGCTTGCGTCTATCGATTCTTTCTTCGCCACCAGAGCTTCGCGAGATTGAAGAGAAGATCGTTGCGCTAAAGGTTGAGAAAGAGCAGGCCATCGAGAACCAAGAGTTCGAGTTGGCCGCTTCAAAGCGCGACGAAGAAAAGAAGCTAAACATCGAGCGCGTCAAGATGGAGAAGCAGTTCCGAGCCGGAAACGTTGCCGCTCAAGGCATCGTTGACGAGGGTTTGATTGCTGAAGTTTTGGCTCAGGCTACTGGTATTCCGGTGTTCAAGCTGACCGAAGAAGAAAGCGCAAAGCTGATCTTCATGGAAGACCACCTGCACCGCCGCGTGATTGGCCAAGAAGATGCGATTGCCGCAGTCTCGAAGTCGATTCGCCGTCAGCGCGCTGGTCTAAAAGACCCAAACCGCCCTTCTGGTTCGTTCATCTTTGCCGGCCCTACCGGCGTCGGAAAAACCGAGTTGGCCAAGGCTCTTGCCGAGTTCTTGTTTGATGACGAAGGCGCACTCATCTCGCTCGACATGTCTGAATACGGCGAAAAGCACACTGTCAGCCGACTATTCGGTGCTCCTCCGGGCTTCGTAGGCTTCGAAGAAGGTGGCCAGCTAACCGAGAAGGTTCGCCGCAAGCCATTCAGCGTTGTGCTGTTCGACGAAATCGAGAAGGCTCACCCAGACATCTTCAACTCGCTACTTCAGATTCTTGAAGAAGGCCGTTTGACCGACGGCCAGGGTCGAGTTGTTGACTTCAAGAACACCATCATCATCATGACCACCAACCTCGGAACCCGCGACATCGCTCGCGGTGCCATGGGCTTCTCGCTTGAGGGCAGCCAGGCTAACGACTACGAGATCATGAAGGGCAAGGTCAACGAAGAGCTCAAGAAGAACTTCAAGCCTGAGTTCCTAAACCGTGTTGATGAGACCATCGTGTTCCCTCAGTTGACCAAGCCTGAACTGGTTCAGATTGTTGACCTATTCATCAAGCGTCTTGGCGACCGCCTTGAAGATCGCGACATGACCATCAAGGTTGGCCAGGCTGCCAAAGATCGCCTAATCGAGATTGGCTTTGACCCAGCGCTAGGTGCACGACCACTTCGTCGTGCGGTTCAGCGCGAGATCGAAGACAAGTTGAGCGAGAAGATCATGCACGGCGAGCTAAAGAATGCCTCGGATGTAACCGTCGACTTTGTCGAAGGCGAGTTCGTATTCACCATGCACGTGCGCGAGACCGCCGGCGTCTAAGTTCGCGAAACCCAAAAAGAACCCCTCGAGAAATCGAGGGGTTCTTTTTATTGGCGATAAATTTACTGGTTCTATTTGAACTGCGAATAGCGGCTGATCATTGAAACCGCATATTCAAATGCTGGGCGCATTTCAAACTTTGGGTCAAGCAGCCACTGTGTCTGCAGGCCATCCCAGATAGCAATCATGATTGCCGCTTGAAGCTCGTCTTCTCGGTTTGGGGTGGTGCGACCGTGATCTTTGGCTATGTCGTCAGCGAAAGTCTTGCGGGTGTTTCGATAGCGCTCAAGAAAGTAGTCGTGAATCGGAAAGCTCGGGTCGGTGGCTTCGCCAACCAGGTTTGCCCAGAGTCGGGTTAGGTCAGCTTCTTCTTCGTTGATCTTCTGGCCGCCAAGTGAGCTCTCTTGCCAGCTGAGCTCGCCTGCCTTGCGGTGTTGAACTGTTCTCTCGGTCTGTCGCTTCTCGCGCTGGTCTACCAAAGCCAGCAAAATCGCTTCTTTGTTCGGAAAGTGGTGGAGCAGGCCGGCTTGGCTCAAGTCGCAAGCAGCAGCAATTTCACGCATTGAAGTTGCGTGATATCCCGTTTTACCGAACGCTTCAATGGTTTTAGCCAAAATCTCTTCGCGCTTGGCATTTCCTTTTGAATACGGGCCTCTAGGCTGTTTCGCGGCCATTATTTATACTCCTGTAATCAGTTGGTTATGAAACCGTTATCGCTAAAACTTGCTATGTGAATGGTTTTCACAATAACTTCATTCTTGCAAGGTTAAATACCTCGTAAGACAAGACTATTTCCACTATGGAGGAAACATGAAGAAAGCAACAAAGGCGTCGATCGCATCTGTTCTCCTGCTTGCGATGACCGCTGTTGGCCTATCAGGCTGTTCTGCAGCTCCGGCTGAAGAAGAAAACATCACCCTCACCTTTGGTGACTGGGGCGACATGGGTTTCAAAGAGCTATTCACCGAGTACCACAACCTACACCCGAACATCACCATCGTTGAGAAATCAAGCGAATACAACAAGCACCACGAAGGTCTTTTGACCGCTCTAGCTTCTGGCAAGGGTAACGACATCAACGGTGTCGAAGGGTCATGGATGCCTTACTTCGTTCAGTACCCAGACAAGTTCCTTGACTTCGGTACCGACAAGCAAGCTGACTACCTTGACTGGCGCTGGAACCCAGCCGTTGCAACTGACGGCACCGTTCTGGGTCTACCAACCGACGTTGGTGGCATGGCTGTTGCTTACCGCACCGACCTATTCGAAGCTGCTGGCCTTCCATCAGACCCTGAGTCAGTTTCTGCTCTATGGGCAAATGGCTGGGACGGCTACCTAGCAACCGCTAAGAAGTACACCGACGCGACCGGCAAGAAGTTTGCTGACTCAACTCAGAGCGTATTCTCTGGCATCGTTGCTCAGACCCCTGAGCAGTACTACTCAGCTTCAGGCGACTACGTTTACGAGACTAACCCATCAGTTAAGGCTGCATGGAAGACCGCAACCGACATCGCTCCTTACGCAGGTTCAGCAGCTGTATTCAGCACCGAGTGGAACGCAGCAATTGCCGACGGCAACGCAGCAGCAGTTCTCGCTCCAGCCTGGATGCTAACCATGATCAAGGGAATTGCTCCTAAGACCGAGGGTAAGTGGAACGTAGCTTCTGTACCTGGTGGCGGCGGCAACTGGGGTGGCTCATGGGTCACCGTTTCAAAGTCATCAGCTCACCCAGAAGAAGCTAAGGCTTTCGTTGAGTGGCTATTGGCTCCAGAACAGCAGAAGACTATCTTCCTAACCAAGGGAAACTTCCCTTCAGCTGTTGCAGCTCTAAACGACGAGGCAGTTACTTCTTACAAGGACCCGTTCTACATGAACGCTCCAGTAGGTCAGATCTACTCATCAGCTGTTGCAACTCTTAAGCCAGCCATCCTTGGCCCTAAGAGCGCAAGCATCGGTACCTCTTTCCAGAACGCAACCACCACTGTTGCTCAGGGCAAGAAGACCGCAGATGAGGCATGGGCAGACGCTCTAGCCGAGATCGCAAAGAACACCAAGTAACAACAGATTGATGGGGGTGGGGTGCGCAATAGCGCACCCCACTCACTCAAATCAACAGGCCCCCTCAAACGAAAGCCACAAGCGTGAGCAAAGCTATTCACATCTCTAGAAAAGAAGAATCAAGAGCTGGTTACCTCTTCTTGTCACCGTTCTTCCTTCTTTTCGGCATCTTCGGCCTATTGCCGATCATCTTCACCTTCTATGTCTCATTCTTCAAATGGGACCTTCTGGGCACCCAAGAGTGGGTCGGTCTAGACAACTACATTGAACTTGTTGCCGATGAGCGCTTCTATTCATCCCTGGGCAACACCATCAGCATCTTCTTGCTTTCATCAGCACCTCAGCTAGTAGCAGCGTTGCTTCTGGCCCTCGTGTTGAATAACAAAAAACTTCGCTTTCGCACCTTCTGGCGCTCAGTGATCTTGTTCCCTTTCATCACCTCAACCGTTGCGGTTGCAGTTGTGTTCGGTGCGATGTTTGCCGACAACGGTGGAATGGTCAACTGGGCCCTTGGTTTTCTAGGCGTTGGGCCGGTTCCATGGCACGCAGATGGCCTAGCCGGTCAGTTTGTAATCGCGATGATGGTCAACTGGCGCTGGACTGGCTACAACACCCTGATTTTCTTGGCAGCACTGCAGGCGATTCCGGCCGAGCTTTATGAAGCCGCCGAAGTTGATGGAGCAACTAAGTTGTCTCAGTTCTTCAACATCACCATTCCTCAGATTCGCCCAACCATCTTCTTCACCGTGGTCACTTCGACCATTGGTGGTCTGCAAATTTTCGCCGAGCCATATATGTTCAGCGGCACCGGTTATGCCGGTGGTTCAGACGGGCAATTTAGAACGATGACACTGTTCTTGTTCGACCAGGCGTTTGCCCAGTTGCGACTCGGATACTCATCAGCAATTGCAGTTGGCCTGTTCTTGATCATCGCGATCATTGCTGGAGTCAACTTTCTAATCAGCAGCAAGCTAGTTAAGGCAGACAAATAATCATGAAGATCTCATTCAGCTGGCTCAAGCAGCCTTCGCTCTACGGAATGCTTATCATCGTTGCTTTGCTAAGCCTGTTCCCGTTCTACTGGATGTACGTAATCGGTTCAT
This sequence comes from Rhodoluna sp., assembly GCF_024641065.1. GTDB lineage: Bacteria > Actinomycetota > Actinomycetes > Actinomycetales > Microbacteriaceae > Rhodoluna. Next base: position 63,530 of record NZ_JAHEDV010000002.1, on the reverse strand, counting down.
CAGACAACTCGGCAATCGCAACAATTCCGCCAACCATTGTTCCTGGCAACAACTGGCCGGCTAACTTTGCGCAGATCACCGAGATGTTCAACATCTGGACCGTCTATCGCAACTCATTCATCGTTGCGGCTGTTACCGCGATTCTTCAGGTTTTCACCTCGACCCTGGCTGGCTTTGCATTTGCAAAACTTCGCTTCCGCGGCAACCAGGCGCTCTTTGGCGTGGTCATGGTGTTCCTAATGATTCCGCTTCAGCTGGGCATCATTCCGCTTTACCTATTGATGTCAAAGATTGGTTTGGTCGACACTTTGGCCGCACTGATTTTGCCATACGTGGTTTCAGTGTTTGGTGTGTTCTGGATGCGTCAGGCAATGCTTTCAAACGTGCCGAGCGAGCTTATCGACTCAGGTGCAGTTGACGGCGCCGGATTCTTCAGAATCTATTGGAGCTTGGCTCTACCGCTGGTTCGCTCAAGCGCATTCGTATTGCTGTTGTTCACATTCCTTACCGCTTGGAACGACTTCGCTTGGCCGTTGATCATCACTCAGACTCCAGACAACTTCACCGCTCAGGTGGCAGTTTCTCAGCTGAACTCGGCCAACAACCCGAGCTACCCGTCTATCCTTGGCGGCTCGCTGCTTATGGCCCTGCCACTGATTGCAATGTTCATCGTCACCGCTAAGCAGTTTGTTGCCGGTGTCATGGATGGCGCGGTCAAGGGCTAGCCAATAACGCCAGCGAATAAACAATCGATTTAGAATCATCACTCCAACGAGAAAGTAATACAAATGTCTAAGCAACAACCATCAGTTCAGCTCTACACCCTGAGAGACGCTATCGCTGATGATCTACAGATCGCACTCGACCGAGTTGCAGCCATCGGTTTCACCCAGGTGGAGCCTTATGGATTTGTCGACCGAGTAGAAGAGTTTTCAGAAGCACTTTCTCGCAATAATTTGAAGGCCCCAACCGCTCACGCGATGATGGTTGACCAAGACTGGAAGCCAATGCTTGCTGCTGCGCAGAAGCTTGGAGTCAAGACTCTTATCGACCCATTCACTGTTCCTGAGCGTTGGACCAACAAAGACGATGTTGTTGTAATAGCAAAGGCAATCAATGAGATCGCTGCCGCAGCGCCAGACTTTGGTCTGCAGATCGCGTATCACAACCACAACTGGGAGTTCTCAAACCACATCGACGGCGCACCAGCTCTCTACACTTTCATCGACGCTCTGCGCGACGATGTTGTTCTAGAGATCGACACCTTCTGGGTTGAAGCAGGTGGCCAGAGCGCCCCTGAGGTTCTAAAGAAGCTTGGCGAGCGCGTGGTTGCTATCCATGTCAAAGACGGCAACAAGAATGGTGATGTCAACCTTCAGGTTCCTGCAGGTCAAGGTCAGATTCCGGTTCGTGAAATTTTGGCTGCTGCACCAAATGCACTGCCGGTTATTGAGTTTGATTTCTACACCGGTGGCGATATCTTTGATGGCATCGCCCAGTCTCTAGCTTTTGTGAATGAGGTTCGCTAATGACCAACGCATCAACCGGCAAGACCGGACCAGTCGGAGTAGGTTTCATCGGCGCTGGCGTGATCAGCGACCAGTACCTTGAGAACTTGGTCAAGTTTCCTGACGTCAAGGTAGTGTTCATCGCTGACCTAGACCTCGCTCGCGCCAAGGCACAGGCTGACAAATATTCAGTTGCCCTAAGCGGCACCGTCGATGAACTCCTTGCCAACGCCGATGTTGAGATCGTCGTGAACCTGACTATTCCAGCAGCGCACGCTGAAGTTGACCTAAAGTGCATCGCAGCTGGCAAGCACGTGTGGAGCGAAAAGCCATACGCACTCAGCCGTGAAAGCGCCCGCGAGGTAGCCGTTGCTGCCGACAAAGCCGGTGTTCTAGTTTGTGTTGCACCTGACACCATCATGGGTGGCGGCATTCAGACTGGCTTGCGAGCTATCCAGGATGGAAAAATCGGTACTCCGCTAACCGCTATGACCATGTTCCAGGTGGGTGGCCCAGAGTCATGGCACCCGAGCCCAGAGTTCTTGTTCGCCAAGGGTGCAGGCCCATTGATGGACATGGGTCCGTATTACCTGAGCACACTGGTTTCAATTTTCGGTCCGGCAGCCCGGGTAACCGGCACCGGCTCAAAGTCACGAGACACACGTGTGATTGCAACCGGACCAAAGGCCGGAACCGAGTTCCCGGTTGAGGTTCCGACTCACGTCGGTGCCATGATCGAGTTCGAGTCTGGTGCAAGTGCCCAGTGCATCTTCAGCTTTGAGTCAGCACTGTTCCGCATGGGATTCGTTGAGATCAACGGCACCGAGGGCACCATCTCGCTGCCTGACCCAAACATGTTTGATGGCGACAGTGAATTGCACCTAGGCCCAGAGCCAGAGCAGATCACCAAGGTTGAGCTGACCGGCCCAACTCACGGCCGCGGAACCGGTGTTCTCGAAATGGCGCAGGCTATTCGCGAGGGGCGCAAGGTTCGCATCCCAGGTGAAATTGCACTTCACGTTCTAGACATCATGATTTCAATTTCTGAGGCAATTGAGAGTAAGACTTGGGTAGAGGTTAAATCGACCTTGGCACCAATCGAAGCACTGCCGGTTAGCTGGGACCCAGCTGACGCAACCCTCAGCTAAGCGAGTATTTATGTCAAAGAGATCACCAATCGGCGTCGGCATCATCGGCGGCGGTTTCATGGGTCGAGTTCACACAGCGGCTGCGCGATCAGCAGGCGGCAACGTGATTGCGATTTCTTCGTCGAGCTTGGCTCGCGCTGAGTCGGCCGCCGATGAGCTTGGAATCGAAAAGGCCTATGGTTCGGTAGATCAGTTGCTAAAGGACCCAGCCATTTCGCTGGTTCACATCTGCACCCCAAACTCGAGTCACGCTTCTATTGCGAAGGCAGCCCTGGCCGCCGGAAAGCACGTGGTTTGTGAGAAGCCACTTGCAACCTCGGTTGAAGAGGCTACCGAGTTGGTCGAATTGGCAAACAAGTCTGGGCTGGTAGCCAGCGTTCCATTCATCTATCGCTATCACCCACTAGTGCGCGAGGCGCGCGCCCGAATTTCTGAGGGGGAGGTCGGGCGCGTGCTGAGTGTTCGCGGCTCTTACCTTCAAGACTGGTTGCTTGACCCAACCGATGACAACTGGCGGGTTAGCACCGACGAAGGCGGCGCTTCTCGCGCTTTTGCTGACATTGGCAGTCACCTGGTCGACCTGATGGAATTCATCCTGGGCGATCGCATCTCAATGATGGCGTCGGTAGCAAAAACTGTTCACCCGATTCGTGGCGGAAAGCCGGTTAATACCGAAGATGAAGCTGCGGTTCTATTTCAGACTCCGGGCGGCGTAATCGGCACTCTCTTTGTCTCTCAGGTTGCCCCTGGTCGCAAAAACCGCCTGCTGCTCGACATCAGTGGAACCACCGAGAGCATCGAGTTCAACCAAGAGTCGCCTGAGGTGCTCTGGATAGGTCATCGTGAGGGCAGCGTTTTGATGCCTCGTGACGATGCTCAAATGCATGAAGATGCAGCTCGACTGTCGGTTGTGCCCGCTGGTCATCCAATGGGTTACGTCGACGCATTTGCTGGCTACGTTCGCGATGTTTACGCTGCGGTTCGTGGCGAGAAGCCAAACGGTCTGCCTACTTTTGCCGACGGACTGCGTGCTAACAAGGTCACCGAAGGTGTTTTAAAAGCTTCAAATTCACAATTCTGGGTAGAAATCTAGTTAGGAATAAACATGTCAAAGTCATCGCACCCGGTCACACTCTTCACCGGCCAATGGGCAGATCTACCTTTCGAAGAAGTCGCAAAACTGGCGGCGTCTTGGGGTTATGACGGATTAGAAATTGCGGCCTCTGGCGATCACCTTGATTTGCAACGAGCTGACGAAGACGACGCTTATGTTCAGTCGCGACTAGACATCCTAGATAAATACGGTCTGAAGACTTTTGCGATTTCGAACCACTTGGCCGGCCAAGCAGTTTGTGACGACCCGATCGACTTTAGGCACCAAGCAATTTTGCGCCCGTATGTTTGGGGCGATGGCGATGCAGAAGGTGTTCGTCAGCGTGCTGCCGAAGACATGAAGCGTGCGGCTCGAGTTGCTCGCAAGCTTGGCGTTGACACAGTGGTTGGTTTCACTGGCTCGAACATTTGGTCTTATGTGGCAATGTTTCCACCGGTGCCGGCATCTCGAATCGACGAAGGTTTTCAAGATTTCGCTGATCGCTGGAACCCAATTCTTGATGTCTTTGATGCCGAAGGTGTTCGTTTTGCTCACGAAGTTCACCCAGGTGAAATCGCCTATGACTACTGGTCAAGCGTTCGCACACTAGAGGCCATCAACCACCGCGAAGCTTTTGGTTTCAACTGGGACCCTTCTCACATGATGTGGCAGAACATCGACCCAGTTGGTTTCATCGTCGATTTCAAAGACCGCATCTATCACGTTGACTGCAAAGACACCCGCTTGCGCCCACAAAATGGCCGTGCTGGTGTCATGGGTTCACACCTTCCATGGGGTGACCCTCGCCGCGGATGGGACTTCGTTTCAACCGGTCACGGCGATGTTCCATGGGAAGACTCGTTCCGTGCACTGAATTCAATCGGCTACAGGGGCCCAATTTCTATTGAGTGGGAGGATGCAGGAATGGATCGCCTTCACGGTGCCAAAGAAGCTGTTGGCTACATTCGCTCGCTGCTCTGGAACCTGCCTTCAGCATCATTCGACGCTGCATTCAGCAACCAATAGACCCCGAATGAAGCAATCAGAGAAGTCGCTTCGGCTAAAAACTATTTTTCTCATCGGCGGTTTGTCGATGCTGCAGCCGTTCATTACTGACCCTTATTTGCCATCGCTGCCAGCGGTTGCGAAAGACCTGACCGTAGACCTATCGGTGATTCAGCTCTCGCTGAGCATTTTGACTTTGGGTTTCGCGCTGGGTCAGCTTTTTGCCGGGCCATTGAGTGATTCGGTTGGCCGAAAAAAGCCCATGTATGCCGCAATCTTCATCTATGTGACCTCTGCAATTATTTGCGCTTGGTCACCCTCGGTAGAGGTGTTCTTTGCTGGCCGAATTCTGCAAGGTCTGAGTGCCTCTGCGCTTACCGTTATTGGTGTCTCGGTGATGCGAGATCTCTACAGCGGATTACCCCTGCTGAAGTTGATGGGCCGCGTGATGTTGGTGGGAGCATCGGCTTGGTTCATTGCCCCATTTGCCGGTTCGGCGCTGTTGCAGTTCACTGACTGGCGCGGAATCAGCCTCATTGTTGGCGGCTACGGATTATTGGTGGGCATAGCGGCAATCAAATTCATGCCTGAAACTTTGCACCTTGATAACCGCAATACCCAGGTGTTTGCCGGCATGGGTAAACGCTTCATCAAGGTTCTGAAAGATCGTACTTTCTTCGGCTTAATGCTTATTCAAATGGCAATTGGCTTCAGCATGTTTGCCTATCTTGGTGTGCTGCCGATTGTCTTTAGCCAAGGTTTCGATGTGCCGGCAACCTCGGTTGGCCTGTTCATCGCGGTCAATTCAGTTGGTGCCTACACCGGAATCCAGGTAGCCGGATTCTTGGCCAAGCGAATCGGCGTGCAGTGGGTTGCCACCGGCGCTCTGGTGCTATGGTTGCTGGCTGGGGTCGGCATCATCTTCAACTCTTTGACCGGGCCAAATCTTTGGTTTGTTGCAGCCATGTCGTTCTTGTTTGTCTTTGCGTTCGGAAACACCGCAACCACGATCAACGCCATCGCTCTCTCTCACCACGGTTCAGAAGCTGGCACCGCGGCAGCGGTTTTGGGCACAATGGGCTTCTTGGCCTCGACTGTTGGTGGCCCGCTCTACACAATGCTTGATAAAAACTCGGCTATCGGGGTTGGCTCAGCAATTGCTGTTGCAATGACACTTGCGCTGACCGTGATGCTGGTTGTGGTTCGCCCGCACCGCATGAAATCAATGAGCTAAAGCTCTTGAGCGCTGCTTAGAAGCGAATGAGAGTCTTGATTGCTGTTCGCTCTGTCATGGCCTTATAACCTTCGGCAATGTCATCTAGCTGAACTGTCTGATCAAACACCTTGCCCGGGTTGATTCGACCTTCAAGGATGTCTGGCATGAGCTCTTCGATGTAGGCGCGGGCGGGAGCCACACCACCATAGATGCCGATGTTTCTCATTACGGTGCCGAAGTTCATCGGGATGCTTTCATACTGAGCGGCACCCACTCGGCCAATGACGCCGTAATCGCGCGTAATTGCAATAGACAAATCGATTGCCGACTGAGTGCCAACGCATTCGAGAACTCGAGTTGCGCCATCGCCATTGGTTAGGTCTCTAATCACCTGGATTCCCGCCTCATCACGATCGGCCACAATCTCGGTGGCACCAAACTCGCGACCCAGATTGCTGCGGCTTTCGTGGCGACTCATCAAAATGATTCGCTCGGCCTTCAGTTTTTTAGCGGCAATTACTGCAGATAGACCAACTGCTCCATCGCCCACAACGACAACAGTGTCGCCAGCTTGAACGTTGGCTGATTTAGCCGCGTGATAGCCGGTGCACAATACGTCTGAAAGTGTTAGCAGTGAAGGCATCAGCGGCGAATCAATCTCAACCGGGAGTTTCACCAAAGTGCCATCGGCCCAAGGAACCCTAACCATCTCGGCCTGACATGCACCGCCACCACCGTGCCCAAAGTACTCGATGTTTCGACACGAGGTCTGCTGGTTTGCCTGGCAGTAGTCGCAGTAGCCACAAGAAGCCACGAATGGAACCACCACTAGGTCGCCCGCTTTGAAGTTGCGAACATCCGCGCCAGCAGTCTCGATAGTGCCAATAACCTCGTGGCCCTTTGCGACACCAACCGTGTCAGGAGTCTTGCTGTAGTAATCCCACAGGTCACTGCCGCAAACACAAGCAACTACTGTGCGAATTACAACATCCGTGGGTTTCAAGATCTTGGCATCTTCGATCTGGTCTACTCGAACATCGTTCGCGCCATAGAGGAAGGTTGCTCTCATGAGTTGCTCGCTTTCGGTCGGTTAGACCAGTCAATTGCTTCAATTCTGCGGGCACCAGATGTGTTTGATACAGGTACGGGTAATACCTGCCACTCGATTGGTTTTGTTCAATAGGCTTATTGCATGGACACCAGAGCAACCGTTCGCGAGTTTTTAGTGGCGTGCCGTTCTCGGCTCACACCAGAAGACGCCGGCCTGCAGGTCTTTGGCGGCAACCGTCGAGTCGCGGGTCTTCGCCGTGAAGAGGTTGCCATGCTCGCAGGGGTCAGTAACGACTATTACGTTCGGCTTGAGCGAGGGCATCTCGAAGGCGCCTCTGACTCGGTGTTGAATGCCCTGGCTCGAGCTCTGCAACTTGATGCAACCGAGACTGGCTATCTATTCGACCTAGCTCGTGCTGCGCGAATTGCACTGCCCTCAAAGGGGCCAAGTGTTGCCCGAGGCCTGCGCCCAAATGTCGCCAGAATTCTCGACGCGATTCACGATGTGCCGGTCTTCGTCACCAGCACCCGGCTTGAATTGCTCGGAGCCAACAAACTGGGCCAAGCTCTATACTCACCAATTTTTGAGAGCGGCATCGCTCAGATGAACATCGCACGCTGGATCTTTCTCGACGAGAAAGCAAAAGATTTCTATGTCGACTATCCAAAGATTGCAGACAGTGCCGTCGGAACCCTGCGCCTCGAGGCCCTGCGATCTGCCGATGACCCTAAGTTCACGAGCCTGATCGGCGAGCTTTCATCCAAGTCAGAATTGTTCAGAAATCTGTGGGCCAAGCACCGAGTTTTCAAGCATCCGGGCGGGGTGAAATCATTCAATCACCCGCTGGTTGGTTTGGTCACTCTCACCTATGAACCGTTTCAGGTGATTGCTGACACCGGAGTGGGCATGAACATTTATACGGCCGAACCAGGCAGTGAGACTGAAGAAAAACTCAAGATTATTGGTGCTTGGGCCGCTGAAAACCAGGGTGCCCAGCCTGCCGCTTCAACGATTGATGCCTAGTTTCGGTTAGCCTTAAGGCATGACTCACAGCCAAATTCGGGTTCGCCCAGCGCGCACCAGCGATGTTCGCTCGATTCAGGCTATTCGCCAGCCACTTGAGGGTTCTCGCGTGCTGCTAGGTCACGAACTGGTTGGTCTCTATGAGGCTGTGCCCGAATTTTTAGTTGCCTTGGATGAAAACGACTTTGTGGTCGGAGCCGGCGCTCTTCACATCATGTGGGAAGACCTGGCTGAAGTTCGTTCAATGGTCGTCGCCGAGCACATGCGTGGGCACGGTGTGGGTCGAGCACTGCTCGAGGCACTGGTGGCTCGCGCGGCTGAACTTGGCATTGCCCGAGTCTTCTGCCTTACCTTCGAGGTTGAGTTTTTTGCCAAGAGCGGTTTTGTTGAAATCTCGGATGTTCCGGTCGACCCAGACACCTATGCACAAATGGTGCGCTCTCACGATGATGGTGTGGCTGAGTTTCTTGACCTCGCACGCGTGAAGCAGAACACCCTTGGCAACACTCGAATGCTCAAGACTCTCTAGGGCGAATCTCAATGGCTGCACCTAGAAAACCACGCCCTGCTTCGAACGCTAAGAAGCCTAATTTTGCCGTTCGCCGCGTTGTGGCCTTGGTTTTGGTGGTCGCGATTGTTGCCGTGGTTTGGTCGCTGCTCAGCGGTCTAATCGGTTTGGTGACTGGCATGGTTGCGGGTGCCCCTGCGGCGTCGCCTAGCCCTAGCTCAACTGTTTCTGCATCGTCAGTTGCTAGTTCGACCCCATCAGCGTCTTCGGCGGCCGGCCCTATTTGTGAGAGAAAGTCAGTGTCAATCGAGGCGCTGGTGGCTGACCAGAACGGTTCATCCAAGGATGTTTTCACCCAGGGCGAGAACCCATTCTTTGGCTATCGAATTACCAATAACTCAACAGAAACCTGCTTTTATGAGGTTGGCACCGCGCAGACTTTCTTTGTGGTTTCAACCGATGGCCAAGTTATCTGGGATAGCCACGATTGCGACCGCACGGACGTGACGAGTGTGCTGATGCAGTTCAAGCCAGGTGAATCGAGAACCAGTGCTTTCAGTGACTGGGCTCGTGTTTTCTCATCGGCGGCAGGTTGTGGCGCTGATCAGACTCCGGCAACAAACGGAACGGTCTATGGTTTATCGGCCATTGTGAATGGTGCAACCTCGAGCTCAAAGGCCATGTTCTCGCTCGAATAAGTGGCTAAATCACGCCTTGCTGTCTCGCTAATTTGACTGCTTGATAGCGGCTCTTTGCGCCGAGAATCTTGAATATTCGGCTCGATTCTTGTTTGATTGAGGACTCGCTGAGGTTGAGCAAAACGCCAATTTCGCGGTTGGTCATGCCCTTGCCGATTGCCACCAGAACCTTGAGTTGGCGTTCAGAAAGCTGATCGAGCGTCAAGAAATCGGGGTTGTTTTGTTGCCAGCGAGGTTCACTGTCTTCTAGGTATCGGCGACCAGAATAAATGTCGGCAGCAATTTCTGCCGCAAGTTGAAGTAATTCGAATTCAGGCTGCCCGATCGATATTTGATGCAGAGGTTCTCCGAAAACGAGACCTATCGCCCCAACATGTTTTGAAGTTGAAGAGAACGGCAGGGCTAAGAAGCTTTCGCCGACTGTGTCGTTAAACACGCTAGAGTTCGCCGAATACTGGCTGTTGTTTCGGTTGCTGGTTTGAGGTTTTCCCGAAACTATTGCCGTCGTCAAAAGCGAGTGATCCCATACATTCAACACTTGCCCACGGGTGTTTCTTGAGAACACTCCGTAACAGCCGGTCCAAGCCAGTTGGCTATTTTCATTAACTGTGCAAATGAGTGCACCGATAACTCCAAGCTGGTGAAGTGCTCGATGAACCAGGTGCTTGCAGAAGCTGTCACCGTTTTTAGACACGGCAAAAGCCTGCAGCAGTGACCTGCCGAGGTTAGCGTCGAGAGACTCGCTTTTGATGCCCAAAATAAACCAACTTACTTTACGCCCCCTCGATTTGGAATGCTAATAAAGTTCGAGACTAGCCCCTTGGTCTGACTTTGATTTTCAGGCAGGCTTGTCCGATTTTGACCGGTCAATGTACGACTTTGCCCATTGTTTGCCTGCTTAGGCCTATTGCCCCAAAGGCTCTTCATGTTGCGATTGAAAGGCAAAAGAATTCGACCGTAATCCTTAACCAACGGTCGGGGGATAGGAAAAAAATCATGAAGAAATCATCAAAGGCAATGTTGGTGGCCCTTGCCACAGCATCGCTGGCAATTGGTGGTTTGGTTCCAGCTCAGGCTGCTACCGGATCATTGCAGATCTGTAAGAACACAACCTCAGGTTGGTTGTCATTGAAGACCAACTGTTTTGCAACTGACGTTCGCATCACCAACATCTCATCTCTAATTGGCCCTGCGGGTGCAACTGGCGCCGCAGGCCTTCCTGGCGCTATCGGGCCTATCGGCCTCACTGGCCCAGCAGGGGCACCAGGAATCGCGGGAGCCACCGGCGCAACCGGTGCAACTGGTGCTGCAGGTGTTGCCGGCCCAATTGGATTGACTGGCGCTGACGGCGTTAGCGCATTTGAAACCGCAGTTGAATATGGCTTTGTTGGAACCGCGCAAGAGTGGCTTGCGAGCCTAGTTGGCCCTCAGGGAATCACTGGCCTTGCAGGCGTTGACGGCCTCGATGGTGTTGACGGCATCGATGGTGTTGACGGCATCGATGGCGCACAGGGCATCCAAGGCCTTCCTGGTGAAGTTGGCCCTCAGGGTCCAATTGGTTTGACTGGCTTGCAGGGCATCCAGGGACTTCAGGGTGAACAAGGTATCCAGGGTATCCCAGGCGTATCAAACGTAGCTGGTCCAACCGGCCCAACCGGTGTTCAAGGCCAGAGCGCATACGACGTTGCCATTGAGTACGGATTTGTCGGCACTCACGATGAGTGGCTCGCAAGTCTTGTTGGTCCTCAGGGTGAAGCTGGCGTTTCAAACGTTGCTGGCCCTACCGGCCCTACTGGTGAGCAGGGTATCCAGGGTGAGCAGGGTATCCAGGGTGTGCAAGGTATTCAAGGTGAAACCGGCGCAACCGGCCCACAGGGTGAGCAGGGTATCCAGGGTATTCAAGGTGCAACTGGTGCAACTGGTTCACAGGGCCCAGCAGGTAATGATGGTGCCGGTCTTGACGACGCTACCGCAGGTGATCCTTGTGTAGTAACTATCGGACAAAACGACCCACAAAACGGTACCTTCCGTTGGGTTGAAATTCTGGCCGGTAGCCATCTGTACACCATGGCTTGTGACACCACTCCTGTTCAGTAATTGAGTAGTCACTAAAAAGCTGAATCGCTAGCCGGTCTTGTTCCCCCTGACCGGCTAGCGATTCGTTTATATCTGAAAGAAAAGAATGACTGTGATTCAAAAACGCGACAACAAATCAACCGGCACACTCTTGCTTGTTTTCTACATGCTGACTCTGGCTTCATACCCGGAGTTCTTTTTCTACAACCCATTTGAAAACCCACTGCCAGCAGTTGGCGCATTGCAAATGGTTTCACTAATTGGCTGGATCTGCACTGGCATCGTTGCTCCAACCATGCTGATCGCAGGTGCAAACATCGCCGACGCCAAGCGTGGTTTTTTGGTCTTCGCATTGGCATGGCCTGCATCGCTAATCGTGCTGCACGCAACCCTGCTAGCGCTATCAGGAAACCCGTTCCTTACCTACCTGGTGCAAGAACCGTTCTTCTTGTTCACCGACATCATTGCTCCGGCGATTCTGTTCAGCGTTTGGCGAGCAGCCAGAAGAGCTACCAGTTCAAACCAAGGCTAAGCGCAGCCTTTAAATCGCCCACACCTGAGTCGACAGAGCGAATAAAGCCAAGACGAGTTGCTTCATTGGCACGAATTTTGGCATTCGACACTTTGCGAATCTCGCCGGCAAGTGAGATCTCGCCAAAGGCAACCAGGTTGTGGGCGATTGGCTTGTCTTGCACTGCAGATGAGATTGCCAAAGCAATCGCTAAATCTGACGCTGGTTCAGTTAGCCGCACGCCGCCAACGGTGGAAACATAGACATCCATGTCGCTGACTCTAAGGCCAGCTCGGCGCTCAAGAACGGCCAAAAGCATGGCTACACGAGCTGAATCAACACCGTTGGTCACGCGCCTAGGCTGAGGCGTCGAGCTCTTTACCACAAGCGCCTGAACCTCAGCAATCAGGGGTCTTTTGCCTTCAACGGTGACTGTCACGCAGGTTCCCGAGACTGGTGCGTCGCCGCGAGATAGAAACATTGCGCTCGGGTCTTCAACTTCGTTGATGCCGTCGCCAGTCATTTCAAAACAGCCGACCTCATCGGTTGGGCCAAAGCGATTCTTCATAGAGCGAACAAACCTGAGTGAAGTCTGGCGATCTCCCTCAAAATGGCAAACCACATCCACCAGGTGTTCAAGTGCGCGGGGGCCGGCGATGTTTCCGTCTTTCGTAACGTGACCCACCAGAATTACTGGCAATGCCCGTTCTTTGGCAACTCGAATCAGGTTCGCCGCAACTTCGCGAATCTGAGATGGCATTCCGGCGGCACCATCTATTTCGGCCGCTGCAATGGTTTGCACAGAGTCAACGACCAACAACTCTGGGTTGATTGCGTCGATTTGACCGAGAACGGTAGATAGGTCAGTCTCTGAGGCTATAAAAAGGTTGTCGCTCATCGCGCCAGTGCGCTCAGCTCGCAGACGAATTTGGCCCACCGATTCTTCACCCGAAACATAGAGCACACGCTTGCTTGACTTGGCAGTATTGGCGGCAACTTCGAGCAACAAAGTGCTCTTGCCAACACCCGGCTCACCCGAAAGCAAAATAACGGCACCAGGCACAAGGCCGCCACCCAATACACGGTCAAACTCGCCAACCTGAGTCGACCAAGCGGTTACTCGCTCGGTAGAAACATCTGTGATGGGTTTAGCTGCCGATGATCCAACGATCGAAACTGCCCGAACATTGCGCACGGTTCCTAGCCCTCGGCCGCCACCGGCTTTGCCTTCTTGCATTGTGTCCCACGCTTGGCATTCACCGCAGCGACCAACCCATTTAGCGGTGGTCCAGCCACACTCGGTGCAGGTGAAAGTGTTCTTTGCGACAGCCATGCAATAAAACTACCAAGGCTCTATGACAGTGGCCTCGCCTAAACTGAAGTGGTGAATATCAAGCGCATCGCAATTCTTGGCACCGGCTCAATGGGCGGGGCAATTCTGGCTGGCCTGCTGAAGTCGGGCTTCGACCCAAACCAAATTTCGGTTACTACCAAGAGCGCCGAAAGCGCCGATCGCTTGACCGACGAACTTGGTGTCTTGAGCTTCGCGATGGAGAACGGCGAAGATGCAAACCAAATGGCGGTTGCAGGTGCAAACGTGGTCTTGGTTGGAGTAAAGCCAGCCCAGGTGGTTGAGGTTCTTGCCGACGTTGCCGATACTTTGAACGACAACGCATTGGTTATTAGTGTTGCAGCTGGCGTTACCACCGCATCGATGGAGGCAGTCTTGCCTGAAGACGTAGGCGTGGTTCGAGCAATGCCTAACACCCCTGCCCTAATTGGTCGCGGAATGACCGGAATCGCCGCCGGAGAGCGCGCTACCGAATGGGCTATCGACACCACCAAAGAATTATTTGAGACTGTTGGCAAAGTGTTGGTGGTTGAAGAAAGTCGCATTGACGCCTTGACAACGATCTCTGGCTCTGGCCCGGCATATGTTTTCTACCTCATTGAAAAACTCACTGAAGCCGCCAAGCATCAAGGGTTTAGCGACTCTGAGGCAGCGCTACTTGTGAATGAAACCTTCTTGGGTGCAGCCGAGCTGGTGGCAAGTTCACCAAAATCGCCAGCTGAATTGCGAAAGCAAGTCACTAGCCCGAACGGCACAACTGAACGAGCAATTGCTCGAATCGAGCAGACAGACTTAACTCAGATGTTTGTTGAAGCCACCGACGCAGCTTTAGCTCGCGCTCGCGACCTTGCTGCGGGTAAATAGTCCACCAAAACAGGTGAGCATGGTCTGGTTCCAGTCTTGCTCGCTTACCGGATTAGTGTCGAGCTCGGCAATGATCTTGCCGTGAAGCATTCCCAAAACCATCACAGCAGCGGCGCGGGGAACAACATGTTCACGCAGCATTTTACGCTCTTTCAAAAGAGTCATCACTCGAGTCACGCCGTCGGTTAGCTCGCTCTGAGCCTCGGCTAGGGCTTGGCGAAGAGCCGGGCGACCAATGGTGTTTCCGACAATTGCTGCCCGTTCGCTAGCCGGCAGGCGCTCGTAGTGAGAAGTCAAAAAGGTGAGCATCTCGTCATAGTGCTCGGCAAGCTCTTTGGTCGAGTGCATGTTTTCAATCCATGCGGTTACGCGACAAATGTCTTCGCGCACGGTCTCGGTGAAGTTATGAACATAAGTTGCACGAATCAGGCCATCGCGATCGCCAAAGTGGTGATAAATCGAACCGATTGACACTCGGGCGGCTTTAGAGATTTCTTGAATGCGCACTGACGCCTCGCCGCCAGCCTTCAGAGCTTTGTCAGCCTCAGAGATTACAAGCGCAATTGTGTCTACTGCGCGAACCTGCTTCGGCTGCGGCACTGCTTTGTTGTTCGACGGCATTTGCCCCTCGTTCCCTATTTTCTAGAAAGTATGGCCTAAATCTTCTAGAAAGAACAGGGCAACAGGCAAACTTTATTCCCGAATTATGCCTTTTTTGTACGATTGCTGGCCTTAGCCGCCGCAACCTTCTTGGCTGGCTTTGAAGGCTTGGCCGTGAAAACAGCAAGGCCGATGAGCCCGGTAAGCATGCCTGCTGCCTGGGCAACCACAAACCATGCCACTGTCTGAAGGTCTTGTTCGCCAGCGAACATCAGGGCGATCGAAACTGCAGGGTTACCTTGCGCGCCTGTTGGCGTGAAGCCGATGCCAGCAATTACCCAAACCGGAATAACAATGCCTAAAAGCTGCGCTCGCTTCTGAAAAATCAAGTAACCGACCAAGAAGATTAGGCCGCCGGTGAAAACCCACTCGCTGATTAGCAGTGGAAACTCCGGAACGGTTCCGACCTCAGGCAATGAAAGGGCGGCGCCCCACATTGCGCGACCGATGACTGCACCGCAAACTGCGCCAATGACCTGAGCACCAATGAATCCGGCGAACAATGCGCCGGTGAGGGTCTTTTTAGAGAAGAAATAAAGCGAGATCAGAGGGTTCAAGTGAGCGCCACTGATGTTTACGGTTACCAGAATTGCCAGAGCCACGGTGATGCCGATTGCAAATTGCGGCACTGCCTTGGTGCTTGCAACTGCAGCGGTGAACGAGATGGCAATCAACGTGGTGCCGAGAAGTTCAGCAATTAGTTTTTGCACGGTTGCGTTAATTTTCAAGGGGCAGATTCCTTTAGCTGAATTGGCGCGAATTATGCCAAGTATAAATTGCACCGAGTTAGCGCTCGGGCAACCAAAGGTGAATTCACTGGGCTAGAATAGAGAAATCGTTTTGCTTGTTGCCGATCTGGCAGATAAGCATCCAAAAACTGTGAGGTCCCTATGGGTTCAGTAATTAAGAAGCGCCGCAAGCGTATGTCTAAGAAGAAGCACCGCAAGTTGCTTCGCAAGACTCGCCACCAGCGTCGCAATAAGAAGTAAGTCGCTAAACCGGCTTACTCAACAAAAATCCCGTCAAGTCATCTTGACGGGTTTCTTGTTTAACCAGGATTATTTGTTGGCTCGCAGTTCGCGCTTTTTGAAATCTAGAATCGGCCACTCGGCCGCGGTGGCATAGCGCTTGAGAGCTGCATCGGGGTTCACCGCGATCGCGTGACCAACTGCGGTTAGCAGTGGCAAATCATTCACGCTGTCGCTGTATGCATAAGAACGCTTCAGGCTAATGTTGCGCTCTTTGGCCAAAGCCTTGATGGCCTTGCGCTTGTGCTTGCCGTGAAGGGTTTCGCCAACCAACTTGCCGGTCAAAATTCCGTCTTTGCGCTCAACCAGGGTGCCAAGGCCGCCAGTTAGGCCCAAGCGGTGAGCAATAACGTCGGCAATTTCTTTGGGTGTAGCGGTAACCAACCAAACCTCGCGGCCAGCAGCAATGTGTTCACGTGCAAGGCGCACGGTCTCTGGCCAAAGCTTCGGGGCGATGTAGTTTTCATAAACTTCGTCGGTCAAGGCCGCTAGCTCATTTGCCTTGTGGCCCTCGATCAAACCAAGCGCACGATCGCGAATTTCATCCACGGTGTTTAGGGTCTCACCGCGGGCAATAAAGCGGGCCTGCTGCCAAGCGAATCGCCAAAAATCGGTGCGGTTAAAGAAGCCCTTTTTGAAGGCAGCTTTGCCAAAAAGAAAACTGCTCGAACCTCGCAAAATGGTGTTGTCAACGTCAAAGAACGCGGCTTCGATCTTTGGCAAATCATTTGGGGTTTTGGGCACGGTTTAAGTGTAGTTGCCAGCGGGTTCAAGGCCCTGCCATAGGCTAAAAGGGTGAACATTGAACTGACTCTTTTGGGCAAGCCTGGCTGTCATCTGTGCGATGACGCCCGTGCCGCAATTCAAGAGGTGCTCAACGATTTTCGGGCTGCGAACCCGGCGGCGGTCATCAATTTGATTGAAAAAAACATCTTGGATGACGAGTCCCTGCAGCTCAAGTACTTCGAAGAAATTCCGGTGCTGCTAATTGATGGCAAAGTTCACAACTACTGGCGCATCGATAAAGCTCGCTTGGCTAAGGCCCTGGATGCTTCGATCTCGCGCCCAAGATTTCTAAAAAACAACCGTTGTGTGAGCTAGGGGATTAAATGCGTTGGTTTCTGAAGAAGTTTTGGTTTCCGATTTTGATGATTCTGCTCTCAATCTTGGGCCGCAGGTATCCGTGGGCTGCGAAAGCCAAAGAAGTGATTTCTAAATTCATCTAATTTCAGCAGTTCAACTCGCCGATTAATCGGCGGATTTGCTTAATACTTACTGGGTATGTATTAATTGCAACATGAGCGTAAAACACAGCTTGCTTGCGATTTTGAACCTTGGCGATTGCCACGGCTATCAATTGCGCCACGAACTTGAAAGTCGCACGGGCGACACCTGGCCTATCAACGTTGGGCAGATCTATTCGACCCTCGAGCGTCTCGAGCGCGATGGCTTGGTTTCAGCAAGCGATGTCAACGCCGACGGGCAGATTCGCTATTCGATCACTGCTAACGGCCGCATCGAGGCCGCTCGCTGGCTAACTAGCCCGGTAGAACGAACCCAGCAAAATCGCGATGAACTTGCCATGAAACTTGCGCTGGCTGTGACCTTGCCAGGGGTTGACGTTGAAAGAATCTTGAGCGTTCAACGTTTAGCTGCGCTTCAGAATCTTCAGTTGCTAACAACTGCAAAGAAAAACTCAGATGAAAGCCAAGCCAGCGACCTGGCCTGGATCTTGGTTATTGATTCGCAAGTCTTTAGCGCAGAGGCCGAGCTTCGCTGGCTAGATCACGTCGAGGGGCTGCTAAGCAAGAGCGCAGCTCGAGGCCTTGAGACTCAAATCAGTATTCAACGAAATCTGGCCCGTCGCGGTCGTCCGGCCAAAATCAAATAGTAGGGGGCAACAAAATGTCAGAAATTCTCATCAACCTGAGTGGAATCAGAAAAACCTATGGGTCAGGCGACACTGCCGTTGAAGCCCTCAAAGGCGTAGACCTTCAGGTGAGCGAGGGCGAGCTTGTTGCCATCATGGGCGCATCTGGCTCTGGCAAGTCAACCTTGCTTTCAATCGCCGGGGGTCTCGAGAAACCAACCCAAGGTTCAGCAATGGTTGCCGGTTTTGAACTATTCGCGAGCAGCCCAACCGTGATTGCCCGCCTACGTCGCCAAACCCTCGGATACGTCTTTCAAGACTTCAACTTGATTCCGGCGCTCAGTGTGATTGAGAACGTGGCACTCCCGCTAGAACTAGACGGTGAAAAGCGCTCAAAGGCTAGAACTGCGGCGCTAGAAGCACTGAAGACCATGGGCATTGAAGAATTGGCAAAGCGCTTTCCAGATGAAATCTCAGGTGGTCAGCGCCAGCGCGTTGCGATTGCCCGTAGCATCGTTGGCCCGCGCAAAGTGATTCTGGCTGACGAGCCAACCGGTGCTCTCGATAGCCGAACTGGCGAGGCGGTTATCCGTGCGCTTCGTTCACGAATTGATGCAGGTGCCGGCGGCATTCTGGTAACCCACGATGCAAAGAATGCAGCCTGGGCCGACCGCATCTTGATCATTCGCGACGGCCTAATCGTTGACGAAACCAAGACTCAGCGTGACCTAAACGGGTTGATCGAAAATGCTTAGTAAATCGAGAGCAAATGCAAATAGCCGCCTGCTGGCCTTAACTTTGGCAAGGCGCTCGATGAAGCGAAATCTGCTTCAGTCGGCGCTAATTATTTTGGTAATTGCAATGCCAGTTGCCGCCGGAGCCTTCGGGCTGGTTTACAACGAAAGCACCAAACCAAATGCCGCTGAGTCGGTTGAAATGTCACTGGGCAAAACCCAGGCTCGACTGCACGCCGATGCGCTGCCTGACCTAAATAACTATCAGGTGCCAACCGAGGGTGAGGCTTTTCAATTCACCAGAGATGGCTCATGGGTTGAACCAGACCAAGGTGCGGCGATGGTTGACCCTCGAACCCTTTTGACTGGTTACAAATGGATTCCCGAGCGAATTGACACGGCAACTGTAAAGACTGCCAGTGGTCAAGGAAACATCACTTTGGTTGAGGGTGAAGCCTGGAACCCAGAGCTTGAAGGAAGATTCTTCGATCTAGTCGGCAATGCTCCAAAGAACGACCACGAGATCATGGTGAACAAGCAAGCACTCGAACGCTTGGGTGTAGCTATCGGAGACAACGTAACTCTGGTTCAGTCAGGTGATTCGTTTAAGGTTGTCGGTACCCTCGAATTTGTAAAAGCGGCTCGCAATGCTTCAGTGGTTTACGCAATGCCCGGCTCAATCTCGAGTGTTCCAGTGGCACTTGAAAGCTACAGTTTCTATGCGATCGGTGACAAAGCTGTTGAATGGTCGCAAATCGATGCCATGAACAAGCAGGGTGTCGGAGTTCTGTCTCGCGCTGTGATTTTGAACCCACCAGCCGATTCAGAGGTCCCTCTTTACCAGGCGGGTTGGTACAACCAGGGTGGCTTCTTGACTATTCTGAGCCAACTTTTGGCGCTGATTTTCTTGGTGCCACTGGTGCTTTTGCCGGTTGCAGTTCTGGCTGGTTCAGCGTTCTCGTTTGGTGCACGTCGCCAAGCTAAAACGCTCGCGGTTATTTCATCGCTCGGCGCTAATGCCAAACTCCTCAGATTCATCACGGTTGCCAACGGCCTTTGGCTTGGCTTGCTCGGAGGAATTCTCGGAGTTGCAATTGGCACGGCCGCCGCCGCGATTGGGCTGCCTCTATTGACCAATGGGTCACGCGTTGCCTACCCAGGTTTTCATCTGCCATTTTTGCTTCTGCTGATCGCAGGTTTGAGCGGTGCAATAATTGGCGCCATCGTTAGTTTGGTTCCGGCGTATGCAGCGGCCAAGGTTGATGTGCTCAGCACGCTTCGCGGAATTCGCGCCTCGGCCAAAGTGCAAAAGAAATCAGGAATCGGCGGTTTGGTTACTCTCGCTGCCGGAGCCGCAATCTCGCTTGGTGCACTCTTTGGTGTGCAGTATCTAACTGAAGCCATCAGAACCAATGCCATCGACCCGATGACCGGCTTCTCAGTTATGCCAATGTTGCTGTTGGCCATTGCCTGCGGTTCAGCGGTCATGATTATTGGTCTGTTGATTGGTTCAGGCTGGCTGCTGATTCTTGCGCGCACAGTTTTCAAAGGCCTAGGCACAGCTGCAAACTATGCAACCAACGACCTGATCTATAACCGCAAGCGCTACACCTCGGTTATTGCATCGGTGTTGGCAACCTCATTTGTTGGCGCCACCGTGCTCACCATGTTCTTTTCTTTTGGTGAATATGGGCGCGAGAACTACAAACCAAATGGCGAGGTAAACCAGCTGACCTACGACGCCGCATCAATCGGCTGGAGCATGTCAGAGGCAAATGATCTTGAGTTGCTCAAGGCAAGGTATGAAAACCGCGAGACAGTTCTCGACGACACAATCATCACAGCCAACAACATTGCACCGGCAAAGTCGGCCAACGTAATTCAAATGCACCGCCAGTATTCAAGTTTCACTATGAGCCTGCCAATTGGTGCAGAGGGGCAGCAGCCTTATGTTGCGCCAAACCCAAAAATGCTTTGCCCATGGATGGAAGGCAGTGCCTACTTCGATGAGTTCCAGGTGATGCAAAATGAGCAGGATTACGTAGCTCAAGGAGAGCTAACTAGCCGACCTGAACTTCAAGGCTGTGATCAGCTGGCTAACCCA
This sequence comes from Rhodoluna sp., assembly GCF_024641065.1. Classification (GTDB taxonomy): domain Bacteria; phylum Actinomycetota; class Actinomycetes; order Actinomycetales; family Microbacteriaceae; genus Rhodoluna. The sequence goes on along the minus strand of NZ_JAHEDV010000002.1, from coordinate 43,082 downwards.
ACCGGCCAATTCGTCGTGGCAACTCCGCAGGAGTTCAGAGCGCTAATGGGCGGTCGCGTTGATAACCAGGCTGAAGCAGCGCTTGCTGCCGGTGGCGCGGTGGTATTTCATCCGGGGCTTCTTGAAAACGGCAAGATGAAAATTCAATGGTTTGATTCGGGCGTTGACACCGCACTGTTTGGCCAGGCGCCTTATGGGCCAGATGGAATGCCTTTGCTTGGCAAAGACGGGTTGCCTTTTGAGCTCGGTGAACCAAGCAAGGTTGCCGAGGTGGATGCAGTGGTCAGCAAGTCGAACAACTACATGATGAGCAAAGTGCTTAGCCCGCAGGCTGCTGAAAAACTGGGCATTGACTATTCGCCTTGGTTAGCCGTGGTGAACTTCGCCGACAAACTTGGTTTCGCGCAGACCGACGCGCTCGCTGCGAACATCACCGAGGGCTACATGTATGAGGCTGGTTATTCAGTCGATACCGAATTCATCGCGTGGATCATCACCGCAGCGGTTGCGTTCTTTATCTTGGCGTCAACCTCGATTGCCTTGGGCTTAGCTCAGATCGAGAGCCGAGCTGACCAATCGACACTTGGTTCAATCGGTGCACCTAAGAGGTTCAGGGCAAATGTCTTGGGCGGTCAGGCGCTGGTGCTAACCGGTTTCGGTACCTTGCTTGGTTCGGGCATCGGAATCTTCTTGGCCTGGGCTATAACCTCAGCGGCAGGTGGCACAACCGGAATAGAGATGTTCCACTTGCCTATTGCTCAAACGGTAACGGTTGTTGCTGGAATTCCGCTCGTGGCCGGCCTATTGTTCTGGCTCGGCACACCGGCCCGATCAACCTTTAAGGCTCGTCTGTCGATCGACTAATCAGCGGCAGCCCAAATTGAAAATCCCCCGGCCAAATGGCTGGGGGATTTTCAATAAACCACAGGCTGTTATGGCTCCAAGCGGTTTGGGCCACGGAACAAGAATCCAACTTCACGGATGTTTGGCTGGTGCAAAAGCAACATCAAAACTCGAATTAGACCCATGCCGAAACCACCGTGTGAAGGTGCTCCGTACTTGAAGAAGTCAAGGTAAGTCTGTAGACCCTCTGGCTCTAGACCCTTGGCTTTTACCTGCTCAATCAGAACATCCAAGCGGTGTTCACGCTGGGCGCCGGTAGTGATTTCGGTGCCTCGCCAAATTAGGTCGTAGCTCTTGGTTAGGGCCTGGTTGTCTTCGTGACGCATGTGATAGAACGGGCGCACGGTTGCTGGGTAGTCGGTGACGAAGACGAATTCGTGACCGTGGGTCTCTTGGGCCCAAGCAGCGATTTGACGCTCACCCTCAGGGTCTAGGTCGCCACCGCGTTCAACGGTGTGGCCACGGCCCTTGATGATTTCAATTGCCTCAAGAAGTGGCACACGAGGGAACGGAATAGATGGAACCTGAACCTCAACACCAAAGTGCTTCAAGATTTCTTCGCCGTGCTTTTCTTTCACTGCGCTAATTGCACGGTGTAGCAACTGCTCTTGAATTGCCATCACGTCTTCGTGTGAATCGATCCATGAAACCTCGATGTCAACCGAAACAAATTCGGTTGCGTGACGAGAGGTGAACGATGGGTCGGCACGGAACACAGGGCCAATTTCGAAGATCTTGCCAAGGCCAGACATCATGGCCATCTGCTTGTAGAACTGCGGAGACTGGGCCAGGTAAGCGTGGGTCTCAAAGTATTCAAGTTTGAAAAGTTCTGCGTTTGATTCAGAAGCTGAAGCCATCAACTTAGGTGAGTGAATCTCAACAAAGTCGTTCTCGGCCCAGTACTGGCGCCATGCGTTTTCGATGGTGGTCTGAATGCGGAACACCAAGTTCATCTCAGGGCGGCGCAGGTCAAGGAATCTCCAGTCCATGCGCTTGTCGATTGAGGTGTCATCGGCAATTGGGGTCTCTGGGTCGGCCAGAGTGACAATCTCAAGGTCGTCAAGCTGAATCTCAAGGCCGCCAAGCTTTACGCGCTCGTCGTGCACCAAACGACCGGTGATCCAAACGAATGAACCATTGGTCAAACCCGAAACCTTGGCAGCGAGTGCGTCGTTTTCATCCGGGGCATCGTTGATAACTGGGCGAGGGTAGGTAACCTGCACATCGCCTGATTCATCACGGATGATTACGAACTGAATGCGCTTCTGATCGCGAAGCTTCTCAACCCATCCACCAACGGTAATAACGCCGTCTGGCAGGGCTGCAAGGTCTTTTACTAGGGCACGGGCTCTCATAAGAGTCAAGTTTAGCCGAGGGTAGACTTATAGCTATGCCCGCTGATCGCATCCACCTGGTTCGCCACGGTGAAGTTCACAACCCTGATGGGGTTTTGTATGGCCGGTTGCCGCATTTTGCTCTAAGTGTTCGAGGCCAAGAGATGGCTGCTGTATCGGCTGCGGCTTTGAAAGCCGAACGTCGCCCGGTGAGTGCAGTTATTGCGAGCCCGCTGTTGCGCACTCGCGAATCTGCTGAGCCGATGCAAGAGGCGTTTGGGCTTGAGGTTAGAACCGATCAGCGATTGATCGAACCCCACAATGTTTTCGAAGGTCGCCAGCTAAGTGGCACTCACATTCTGCTTCGCCCGCATTTGTATTTTCACGTGCGCAACCCGTTCTTGCCTAGTTGGGGCGAGCCATACGCGCAGGTTGCCGCTCGAATGCTCGAAGCGATTGAAGAAGCTTGGCGGAATACCCCTGACGGCGATGTTGTTCTGGTTTCACATCAGTTGCCTATCGTGATGGTTCAACGCAGCCTCGCTGGTTTGCCGCTGGCTCATAATCCAAAGAAACGTCGTTGCGCACTTTCAAGCATCACCACGCTTGAGCGCCAGGGCGACAAGTTTGTAGAAATTGATTATCGAGACCCAAACGCGGGTGCCGGTGCAATTGACCGAGGTGCAGTTTGAGAAAGTATCAGCGAGCGCTGCTGAACGGCGCTTTCGTTCTGATGATTATTGCCGTAATCATTGCCAGCCTTACCGGCTGTGCGGCCAATGACGGCCTTGCCAGTCAGTTCAAAGCTGGAGACAACAAAAACTACATCGCCGGCGATGGCAGTGTTACCGAATTTGCCGAAGCGAATCGCAAACCAGCAGTGGTTTGGTCTGGCCTAACCGAGGGCGGCCAAGAATTGGGCAGCGAACAATTGGCGGGCAAAGTTGTGGTCATGAACTACTGGTACGCCGGTTGTGCCCCCTGCCGCGCTGAAGCTCCTGATCTTGTTGCCCTTGCAAAGAAATACCCGGATGTTCAGTTTGTTGGTGTGAACGTTCGCGACACAGCTGAAACTGCTTTGGCTTTCGATCGCAATTTCAACATCACCTGGCCTTCAATCATTGATGCCAAGACTGGTTCGGTTCTTCTCGCATTCACCGGCATTGTTACGCCTCAGGCGGTGCCGACCACCCTGGTAATCGGCAAAGATGGCAAGGTTGCCGCCCGCGTGCTTGGTCGAATTGACCAATCGATTCTCGGCACCCTGATCAAAACCGCCATCGAGGAATAAGCATTTTGAATCCAGGCGAAATCATTCTGAACGGCTCATTGCTAGCCGCGATTCCGCTTGCGTTGCTTGCGGGCCTGGTTTCGTTTCTGAGCCCATGTGTGTTGCCACTGATTCCGGGTTACCTCGGTTTTGTGGCCGGAATGTCTGCGGCTAAATCGCGAGTGGTTCTCGGTGTAGCGCTCTTTATTTTGGGCTTTAGCGCAGTGTTTGTCGGTCTAGGTTCAGCTGCCGGTGGTCTTGGTTCAGTTATTCAAGGTCAAACCGCCGACATCATCCAAAAAATTCTCGGTGCCTTTATCGTGCTTCTCGGTTTGGTGATGATCGGCCAATTTGGGTTCATGCAGAACACCTTCAAATTACAGGTTTCAACCAAACTCGGTTTGATCGGCGCACCGCTCTTGGGTGTTGCTTTTGGTTTGGGTTGGTCACCTTGCATGGGCCCTACATTGGCTGCTGTGTTGGCGCTCTCACTAGATTCTGGTTCGGCTGGCAAGGGCGCGCTTTTGGCAGCCTTTTACTCGCTGGGTCTGGGTTTACCATTCATTGCTATTGCCAGCGGTTTCAGCTGGGCAACCAAGTCGGTCGGCTTCGTCAAGCGCCACATCCGTGCCTTTAATCTCGCCGGTGGCGCTCTGCTTGTTGTGCTCGGTTTGCTGTTGCTAACTGGCCTCTGGAACAACCTAATCGTGCTTATTCAGGAGGTGACCGTTGCCTTCATCCCAGCAATCTAGGCCGTCGCTTGACGCGCCAGAACAACCAATCAACTCACCAACCCTGAGTGTGGCTGGTTGGTCACGTTGGATCTGGCGTCAGATCACATCGATGCGCACAGCACTTTTGCTCTTGCTCATGTTGGCTGTTGCGGCAGTACCGGGCTCGGTGTTTCCGCAGCGTTCAGCCGACCCAAACGGCGTGACTCAATACTTTGACAACAACCCTCAGTTGGCTCCGGTGCTCGACGCAATTCAACTCTTTGATGTCTACACCTCGGCTTGGTTCTCAGCGATTTACATTCTGCTGTTTATATCGCTGATTGGTTGTGTTGTGCCTCGAACTTTGGTTCACGCCAAGGCTCTGCGTTCAGCGCCGCCGGCCGCACCAAGACTGTTTTCGCGAATGCCAGCCAGCCTCAAAGTGAAGACCACCAAGGCGCAGTCAGCCAAGGTTGCCGAGCAAGCTCAAGTGTTGCTCAAGAAACAGGGTTATCGCGTGGTTCGCACCGGTGATGCTGTTTCGGCTGAGCGCGGTTATTTGCGTGAAACCGGAAACCTGGTTTTTCACCTGTCGCTAATTGGTGTGCTGTTAGCCGTTGGAATCGGTGGCGGTCAAAGCTACAGCGGCCAGCGCGTGCTGGTTGAGGGCGAAACTTTCGTAAATAACCTTGCTGGTTTTGACTCTTTTGCGCCTGGCACTTTCTTCAAAGAAGAGCAGCTGGTTCCGTTTTCAGTCACCCTGGATAAATTCGAGGTCGACTTTGACTTTGTCAACCAAACCAATATCGGCACACCACTAGATTTCAGAGCCTCCGTTTCAGCGTTGATTCCACAGAGTGCTCAGAACTCAACCCTTGCCAAAAAAACTGGTGTGATTCGCGTAAACGAGCCACTGGCAATGCCAGGCTCAAACATTTATTTGACCGGTAACGGCTATGCGCCTGAGATCACCATCCGTGATAAAAAAGGCAACATCACCTATTCGGGTGCCACCGCCTTCTTGCCGCAGTCGGCCAAATACACCTCGCTCGGCGTAATCAAGGTGCCAGATGTTGAGAAGCAATTCGGAATCATCTCGTTCTTCTACCCAACCGTTGCCGAGCTAGACACCGGCGCTCTCACATCGCTTTACCCAGCGCCGATTGACCCGCTATTGACCATGAACGTTTATGTCGGTGACCTCGGCCTTGACGGTGGTTCACCTAAGAATGTTTACGCTCTCGACACTTCAGCAATGACTCAGGTTGCCGGTGGCAAGAGTGGCGTCAAGGGTCTGCGCTTGCAGCTGGGCGAAACTGTCAAACTGCCGGGTGATTTGGGCACGGTGACTTTCGACAGCCTCAAGCGCTTTGCATCCTTGGATGTTAGCTACAACCCAGGTGGATTCTGGGTCTTGGTCTTTGCCCTCATGGCACTTGGCGGAGTAACCCTTTCACTGTTGGTACCTAGAAGACGCGTGTGGGTTCGCAAAACCGAGACCGGTTTTGAAGTGGCTGCGTTGGCTCGTGGCGATGACCCTATTCTTGAAAAGGTAGTCGCCGAGGTTGCCGAGGCTCTATCTGGCAAAACTACAAAAACTACAAAATCAGAAAGTAAATAGACATGACCTCTATTGCCCTAAACCCAGAACTGGCAAGCATCTCGCGCTTGATCATCCAGGGTTCAATGCTGTTTTATTCAGCGGCATTCTTGAGCTTTGTCTTTCACCTTTCTCGGTTGGCCAGCACCAAAAAATCACTGCGTCAAGCCGCCACCAAGCTAGAGCGCGCGGGTATTGTTCTGTTGGCAATCGCAGCAGTGATTCACGGTTCTGGCGTAGTGCTTCGAGGCATCGCGGCTTCTCGTGTGCCTTGGGCCAACATGTATGAATTCTCGATCACCGGTTCGTTCATCGTTGTGGTCATTTTCTTGATCGCACTTTTCATCAAAGACATTCGACTGATTGCCACATTTGTTTCTGGCTTTACGCTTTTGATTTTGGGTTCTGCAGACGTGGTTTTTTGGGTGAACGTAAAGTCGCTCATGCCGGCGTTGCAGAGCTACTGGTTGGTTATTCACGTTCTAGTTGCAGTGCTTGCCACCGCATTCTTCAACATCGCGGCGGCGCTGTCTATCGCCTACATTTTCAAGACAGCCAAATGGGTTGAGAATTCAAAGCTCAAATTTGTTGCGCTGCTCAAGCGAATCTTGGGGTTGTTCCCGAGCATCGAAAAGCTTGAGAGCCTGGCCTATCGCTTCAACATCATTGGCTTTATTCTCTGGAGCTTCACCCTCATCGCCGGCGCAATCTGGGCCGAGCGTGCATGGCACCGTTATTGGGGCTGGGACACCAAAGAGGTCTGGACCTTCATCATCTGGACCATCTATGCGGGCTATTTGCACGCGAATGCGACTCGTGGTTGGTCGGGCAAGCGTTCGGCTTGGTTAGCAATTATTGGCTTCGTGGCAATTCTTTTCAACTTCACCGTTGTGAACCTGTTCTTCAAGGGTCTGCACGTTTACAGTGGCCTCAAATAAGCCTTCGCTAATCGAACTGCTCTCGAGTGCGAGAGTGGTGGCTTTGCCATTGCGCAATAAGTTTCGCGGGGTCTTAGAGCGCGAGATTTTGTTATTTGAAGGCCCGAATGGGTGGGCCGAGTGGTCGCCTTTTGTCGAATACTCAGATGAAGAATCAGCAGTTTGGTTGGCTGCGGCAATTGAGTTTGCCTACGGCGACATCGCTCCGGCAAATCGCACCGAGATTTCAGTAAATGCAACATTGCCAGCATTGGCGGCCGACCAGGTCGCTGCTGTTTTGGCCCGCTACGGCAAGTTTGAGACGGTCAAAATCAAGGTCGCTGAACCCGGGCAAAACCTTCAGGCCGACATTGATCGAATCAACGCGGTAATTGAAAACTACCCGGATGTGAAAATTCGTCTAGATGCCAATGGCGGTTTTGATGTTTCAACGGCTCTGAAACTTGCCGAGTACGTTCATGAAGCAGGAATCAAATTTGATTACTTTGAACAGCCAGTTAAGACAATTGCTGAAATGGCAGAGCTCAAGCTAAAGCTTTCGCCGCTTGGCATCAAGATTGCCGCCGACGAATCAGTGCGCAAGGTCAGCGACCCTTTGGCGGTTGCTCAGGCCGGGGCAGCAGACATCCTGGTTCTAAAAGTTGCACCGCTGGGCGGAATCAACCGTGCGTTGCAAATTGCTGCCGAGGCAGGTTTGCCGGTGGTTGTTTCGAGCGCTCTAGATTCTTCGGTGGGGCTCTCGATGGGTGCGCACTTGGCCGCTGCTCTGCCGAACCTTGAATTTGACTGCGGTCTTGCCACCGGCGCGCTGTTGGTTGGCGATGTTGCAAGAACCCCGATCAAACCGGTTGACGGCAAAATTAGTGTGGGCCGAGTTGAAGTTGACCCAGCCAAGCTTGACCTTTTTGAAGCTGAAGACCACCGCATTGATTGGTGGGTTGAGCGTCTCGAACGCGCCTATGCCCATCTCGTTTAGCAAGTTAGGCTGAATTCATGACAACTCAGGTTTCAGAGATTTTCGACGCTTCGATTTGGCACGAGGTGCCTGGTTTTGACTCGCTTGAAGACATCACATATCACAAGCACATGACCCTTGGCATTGTTCGTGTTGCCTTCAACCGGCCTGAGGTTCGCAACGCATTTAGACCAAAGACCGTAGATGAACTTCACCGCGCACTTGATCACGCTCGCATGGATTCAAGAGTGGGCGTGGTGCTTTTGACCGGCAACGGCCCTTCTGCAAAAGATGGTGGCTGGGCTTTTTGTTCAGGCGGCGACCAGCGAGTTCGCGGCCGCGACGGCTATAAATATGCCGAGGGTGAAACTGCAGAAACCATCAACCCAGCTCGAAATGGTCGACTACACATTCTTGAAGTTCAGCGCCTGATTCGTTTCATGCCAAAGGTGGTTATCGCGCTGGTTCCCGGTTGGGCAGCTGGTGGCGGCCACTCATTAAACGTGGTTGCCGACTTGTCTTTGGCAAGTGCCGAGCATGCCAAGTTCAAGCAAACCGATGCCGATGTTGGCTCGTTCGATGCTGGTTACGGCAGTGCCTACCTGGCCCGCCAAACTGGTCAAAAATTTGCACGCGAGATCTTCTTTCTTGGTGCCGAATACAGTGCGCAGCGAGCTTATGAAATGGGTGTCGTGAACGCCGTTGTGCCTCACGCCGAACTTGAAAAAGTTGGCGTTGAGTGGGCCACCGAGATTCTTCGCAAGTCACCGCAGTCAATTCGTATGCTCAAGTTTGCTTTCAACGCTGTTGACGACGGCATTGCCGGGCAGCAACTTTTTGCCGGTGAAGCTACTCGACTGGCCTATGGAACAGACGAGGCTGTTGAAGGGCGCGATTCGTTCTTGCAGAAGCGCGAGCCAGACTGGTCGCCATACCCTTGGCACTTCTAAAGCTGGTTGCAGCCAACGACACTTTCGGCGCGTTGGTCGCAATGACCGATGTTCTAGACGGCAAGTTAGCCCTATTCGTAACCGCACCTGAAGTGAACGGCAAAATGCCTGAAACTTTTGGCCTACCCGATGAAGCTCCTGAAGGCGTAGCCCTAATTGTTGAAAGTTCAGGCTCAACCGGAACCCCAAAACGAATCGAAATTTCTCGTGAAGCTTTGCTGGAATCGGCCAATGCATCTGCGCTTGCACTTGGTTCATTCGAAGGAACCGCTCAGTGGTTATTGGCTCTGCCACTGAATTACATCGCCGGATTGAATGTGCTGGCACGATCTGTTCTTGCCGGCACCCAACCGGTGATGTTGAATACTTCTGTGCCTTTCACGCCCGAGGCATTCTCAAATTCAGTGCGTCACATGACTGGCGACCGCCGCTACACCTCGCTGGTGCCAACTCAGTTGGCTCGTCTAGCCAAGGCAATCGACCAGGATGAATTCTTGCTCTCGCAGCTTCGACGCTTTGACGCAATTTTGGTAGGTGGCCAGGCGCCTCAAGACGAGGTGGTGCAAAAGCTTCGTGCGCTCGATGTCAACATCGTGATCACCTATGGAATGACCGAGACCTGTGGTGGCTGCGTCTATAACTCACAACCATTGGCTGGCGTTGAACTCAAAACTGTAGAAGGGCGCATTGTCATTCGAGGCTCTGTGCTGGCCAACGTTGAAACTGATTCAGATGGCTTTTATCTCACCAACGACGAAGGTATTGTTTATGCCGATGGCCGCCTTGAGGTGCTCGGTCGAATCGACCGAGTGATCGTCTCTGGCGGCATAAAAATATCTCTCGACCGGGTTGAGCAGTTGGCTGCTCAAGTTGCTGGTGTTGCCGAGCTGGCCGCCTCGGCAATTGACGACAGCGAATGGGGGCAACGAGTGGGCATAGTCTTTGTTGGCAGCCCTGAGGTCTCTGAAGACATCGCTAGCGCCTTGGCCGATGACCTAGGCCCAGCAGGTCGACCAGTCAGAATTTTGCGCATTGACGCGCTACCAAAGCTAAACTCGGGCAAGCACGACTTGCTTGCGATCAAGCAAATTTTCGAGGAGAACTAATGTCAAAGAAGAAACTCAGCCCCGTAAAACTTTGGGTTGAAGGCGCACGCTTGCGCACCCTGCCTTTGGCAATCGCTCCGGTGGCAATCGGTATTGGTGCATCAATCGCAGCCAAGTCATTCAGCCCAAACCTCAGCCTTTTGGCTTTGTTGGTTGCGCTGTTTCTTCAGATTGGTGTGAACTTCGCCAACGATTATTCCGATGGCATTCGTGGCACTGATGCTCAGAGAGTCGGGCCACTTCGCCTGACCGGCTCAAATTCAGTGAAGCCAAAGGCTGTCAAATATGTAGCCTTTGCTTTCTTTGCAATGGCGGCGGTTTTCGGTCTATTGATCGTGATTTTCACCCAGCACTGGTGGTTTATTGCGGTTGGCGCAGCGGCAATTACTGCCGCTTGGTTTTACACCGGCGGAAAGAACCCGTACGGCTATTCAGGGTTCGGCGAGATTGTGGTTTTCATTTTCTTTGGCCCTGTTGCGGCTTACGGCACCGCGTTTATTCAAATCGGGCACTTTGATTTGAACTCATTCATGGGTGGTGTCGCAGCCGGTTTCTTCGCGTCAGCTGTTTTGATGGTCAACAACATCCGTGACCGCGAATTTGATGCCAAGGTCGGCAAGTCAACGTTGGCCGTCAAAGTTGGGCACAAGCCGGCTAAAGCACTTTTCATGATCATGCTTTGGCTGCCATTTGTGATTTTGGCGCCGTTCCCGTTCTTTTACCCGGTGACTTTTTTCGCCTGGGTTAGCGTCTTGATTGTGTTGCCGGTAACCCTAATCGTGGCTTCAGCCGAGACCGCCAAAGAGCTTATTTTGGCGCTAAAACTAACCAGCATTGCTGCGTTGGTGTTTGCCGTTCTATTCGGTTATGGCCTAGCGGCTATTACTTTTTAGTTGAATCAACCGCGTCGTCTTCAACGGCGCTGTCGGTGTCAGAAACATTCTTTCGGCGGTTTTCTACCGACTTAGCAATTGCCTCAGAAACTGCGTTGCGCTGCTTGCCAAAGAACAAGAGTGAAATCGAAAGCGAAATTGCCGCGGCAAACAGGGTTGCCAAAATCGGCGGGAATGAAGCCAGCAACATGATGGTCAAGAGCACTGCAAACAGGCCCACGCGAATGACGATGTAGTTGATCCAAGGGTTCTTCATGGAATAAGTCTAAGTTTTTGTCTGGTTAGAGTTAAACCATGAAGTGGTTAGTTTTTGTAGGCATCGCAGTTGGCATTCTTTTGATCTTCACCGCCACCTATGCAATCAGCAACGCGCTAGATAAAAAGCGCCGTCCTAAAACAACCACGCTCGCGCCAGATGACGACCCGCAGTTCCTAAGAGATTTGCGCGAGAAGCTCAACGGCCAGAACCCAGAACCAGACTCTGACCAAGAGCCCAAAGGCGATGATGACTCAAAGCAGTAATTCACCGGCTCAGGTTTTTGCAGCGCACCTTTTGGCCTCGTTCGCTAAGGCGGGTGTTCGCAATTTTTTCATCGCTCCGGGTGCCAGATCTCAGGCTCTGGCAATCGCTGCAGGGCAGTTGGCCAAGGCTGGCAAAATTGACCTCAGAGTTCGCTTGGATGAAAGAAGTCTCGGCTTCACCGCACTAGGCGCAGCATTGATCAGCGGCGAGCCATCGGTGATTATTACCACCTCTGGAACCGCCGTAGCGAACCTGCACCCAGCTGTGTTGGAGGCAAACCACTCGGGCGTTCCGCTGATTCTTTTGACCGCTGACCGACCACACGAACTTCGTGGCGTTGGCGCAAACCAAACCACAAATCAAATTGGCATTTTTGGCGATGCGGTTCGCGAGTGCCTTGACGTGCCAGCTCCAAATGGCAACGATGGTGAAATTCTCGAAGCTGCCCAGATTGCCGTGAATGCCATTTCAAGCGCCATGGGCTATGAGGGTGAGCAGCCTGGCCCGGTTCAGCTAAACCTTGCTTTCAGAGAACCGCTTTCGGCAACATCACCTAATGCTGCCGAATTGAACCCGCGCATTTCACTGCCAGACATCTATGAGCCGCATCCTGAATTTGCTGTTCTTTCAGCTGATCGCCCAACGGTCGTAGTTGCCGGTGCTGGTGCGGGTGACGATGCAGTTGAACTTGCTGAGGCATTCGGCTGGCCACTCTTCGCCGAGCCATCATCTGGTGCTCGAATGGGCTCGAACGTAATTCTTGGCTACCGAAACCTGCTTGAGAACCATCCTGAACTTTCAGGCGATATCTCGCGCGTGATTGTTTTTGGCAAGCCAACTCTCGGTCGCGCAGTCATTCGCTTGCTTTTCAATAGTGAAGTTGAAGTGGTGGTTGTTAGAAGCAAAACCATGGGTCACTTTGATGTTTCTCGTAGAGCAAGTCACGTGGTTGACGAGATCACCGTTGACGACGAAGTTGATTTTGAATGGCTTGAGCGTTGGCGTCAGGCTGATGCCGCGATTGTTCACCAATCCTCAGATGTGCTCGATCGCCGTGCTCTGATTGAGGCAGTTTGGGAGAAAAACACCGGTGCCGACCAGCTTCTGCTTGGTGCCTCGAGACTTATTCGTGAAGCCGATGCTTGGGCTCCGGCAAAGGCTATCCGTGTGTTTTCAAATCGCGGTCTGGCCGGAATTGACGGAACCGTTGCGACCGGAACCGGCATTGCACTCATCGAACGCGAGGGCACTACTCGTGTGCTGCTTGGTGACCTGACTCTGTTGCATGATGCCAGCTCACTTGTCATTGACCCGCTTGATGGTGACCTAAACCTTCAGGTGATTGTTGGCAACGATAACGGCGGCTCTATTTTTGGCGGTCTCGAGATGGCTTCAACCCTAGATAGTGAGACCTTCGAGCGACTGTTCACAACTCCGCAGAACGTAGATTTGTGGCATCTTGCTCAGGCTTATGGTTGGGGCTACGAACGCGTTGAGACTCTTGGTCAGCTTGACGAGGCCTTGGCAAAAACTGGTCGTGTGCTAATCGATGTTCGACTTAGCTAAGCGCTTCGCGAATAGGTCTAAATTTCAAATCAGTTTCGGCGAGCTCAGCCAGTTCGTCTGAACCGGCGACGATTCCGCAACCAGCAAAGGCACGGATGTTGCCTTCGGCAAGTTGAGCCCCGCGCAAGGCAATAGCCCATTCGCCATCGCCATCAGCACCGATCCAGCCAACTGGCCCGGCGTAGCGACCTCTATCGGTCTCTTCAAATTCTTGAATGAATGACAGCGCGGCTTTGGTTGGTGTTCCGGCTACTGCCGCGGTTGGGTGCAGAGCAGCAGCAAGATCAAGCACCGATGAGTTCTCGTTGAGAACACCGTGAACATCGCTGGCAAGGTGCCAAAGGTTTGGCAATGCAAGGCTGAAGGGTTTTTCATCGGCGTCTACGTTTTTGCAGAACGGGGTAAGAGCCTTCACCAAAGAATTCACGGCAAATGCATGTTCAGCCGTGTTCTTCTCAGATGCCGCTAAGGCAGTTGAAATTGCCTGGTCAACCTGAGGGTCTGTGCCTCGGCCAGCTGTGCCGGCCAGCACACGAGCAGAGACCTGACCGTGTGAAACGCGAACTAACAGTTCGGGCGATGCTCCGAACAAGCCATCAACCGAATAGATCCAGCAGGTTGGGTAGGCGTCAGCCATTCGTTTGAGAACTGTTCTCAGATCAAAATACGTTGGAGCCTTGGCAATCAAGTCGCGGGCCACCACAGCCTTTTCGAAATCGCCAGAAGCAATGCCTGCATTTGCCGCTCGAACCAGGTGCTTGAAGTCGTTCGGGGTCACCTCGCCTGCAATCAGCTCGACTGCAGGGTTCTCAAAATAAACGCCGGGCTTAGACCAAAAATCAGCAACATCGGGGGCGTTCTCGCCAACAACCGAAACTGTGGTCAACCACACGCGACCATCACGCTCACCCAAAATGACACGTGGAACAATCAACACGCTCTCGGCTTCGCTCAAGTCAGAGAAAGCGAATGCACCGAAGGCTACAAGGCCTGTTCCCGGCAGTTTCAGGTCATCGTGAATTTCTGAGTTGGCAACCAATGTTTGCCATTGACCAGCAAGGTCTGCAAAGCGGTTTGCGCCTGCCTTGCTCGTTAGCTTGACCACCTCGCCGAAGCCAACTATGCCGCCACCGGCACGGATGAATGCCAGCGGATTCTCTGGCAAGTGGTCGATCAGGCTGAAGTCAGAAGTAGCGATTTCTTGGGTAGAGAGAGCGAGTTTCAACGCATTCCTCCCTGGCTGTGTGTTCGCTGTGAAGGCTCCGAAAACATGGTGCCAACCTATTGATGCTCAGTATCCTGAACTTGAACTTGTAAAAAAAATACTACGCCCGCAAAGGAGGCCAGAATGCGCAAGTCACCAATCGCTTCGCTGCTCATTGCTCTGGCCTTGTCATTCATTGGGCTTTTTGGCGCCTCGGCAGCCAGTGCCGCCCCGCTTGCAACCAGCCCTGCAGGTTCTGGCTTGAGTGCGGGCACACCAGTTGTGCACCTAGAAGACGAAGAAGATGAGCCTGAAGACAGTGAAGACGTCGAAGACTCAGAAGACACTGAAGATTCCAGTGACGATAGCGACGACAGCTCAGACGACTCTGGCACCGGCGCCGATGATTCTGAAGATTCAGATGACGACGGCGGCGCGTTTAATGCCGAAATAGTTGTTCCGCCAACCATCATTCGACCTCATGGCGATCGTGAGCCTGGAGAATTTCCAGAAGAGCGCGGCATAGATCCTGAGTCGGGCAAAAACATCGACACCACCGGAATTCGCGGCCCCCACAAGTCGCCAGAAAAGCAAATTCTTGAGACTGCCAGCGCGGGGCTAACCGCCGTTGGTGTTGGTGTAGTTGGTCTTGGTGCAGTCATGACTGTGAGAGCTGTGCGCAAGCGAAAGGCTGCCGGCGAAACCAACGATTACTTCTACGGCGAATAGTCGCTCTGCCCGCTTCGGCCATCCAAGCCGAAGGTAGGATTGACCTCGTGAGCAAAGCAGATTTGGCTAAAAAGCCAGCAGAAGTAGCAGCCATGTTTGATGACGTGGCACCAACTTACGACCTAACCAATACCTTGCTTTCATTCGGTCAAGACCGTCGCTGGCGCAAAATCGTGCGTGACGCAGTGTTTCCTGAAGCCGGCCAAAAAATTCTTGACCTTGCTGCCGGAACAGGCGCATCATCCGTGGCATTCACCGGGCCAGACATCAAGGTCGTAGCCGGAGACTTCTCTGAGGGCATGTTGGCTGTTGGTCGCAAACGTCACCCTGAGATCGAATTTGTTTTTGCAGATGCCACCCAACTGCCATTCGCTGACAACGAATTTGATGCAGTCACTATCTCGTTCGGGCTTCGCAATGTTGTGAACGTCGACAAAGCGCTCGCCGAAATGTTCAGAGTCACCAAGCCAGGCGGCCGAATCGTCATTTGCGAATTCTCAACTGTCGTGAACCCGGTTCTGAAGCCGCTTTATGAGTTCTATCTCAAGCGTGTTTTGCCATCTCTTTCAGCGGTGGCGACCAAAGCCCCAGATGCCTATGGCTACCTATCTGAGTCAATTTTGGCTTGGCCGAACCAACGCGAGTTGGGTCTGATGGTTAGCAATGCCGGCTACGAGAGCGTTGCCTATCGCAACCTAACTTTTGGCACGGTCGCGATTCACCGTGGACTCAAGCCAAAGGCGGCTGCCAAGAAACCAGCCGCTAAAAAGCCTGCAGCCAAGAAGCCGGTCGCTAAGAAGGCTGCTAAGTGAGCCGTATTTCTCTGCCTAGGCAACTTCGCAAGGTTGCTGATCGTGCGCTTCTAAAGTCACTTGAATCTGGCCTTGAAATCGTTGAAGACCAGCTTTTGGCGGCAACCTCGCACGCCGACAAAATCGCTGGCGCATCTGCCCGTCACCTGGTCGAAGCCGGTGGCAAACGTGTTCGCCCAACCCTGGTTCTGCTTGCTGCTCAACTCGGTGACCCAACCCGCCAAGATGTTCTTGACGCTGCTGTGGTCGTTGAGCTGACCCACCTGGCAACTTTGTATCACGACGATGTCATGGATGATGCCCCAACGCGTCGCGGCGTTCCAACTGCGCAAACTATTTGGGGAAACTCGGTGGCCATTCTCACCGGCGACCTTTTGTTTGCCCGCGCATCTCAGGTGGGTTCGCACCTGGGTCAAGCATCTCTGACCCTGCAGGCTGACACTTTCGAGCGCCTTTGCTTAGGTCAATTGCACGAAACCATCGGTCCTTCAGAATTTGAAGATGCAACCGCACACTACATCCAGGTAATGGCCGACAAAACTGGCTCACTTATCTCGGCTTCGGCACGGCTAGGAATTGTGCTCTCAGGCGCACCAGCTGAGTACGAAGAACCGTTACGGGTTTACGGCGAAAAAGTTGGCGTTGCTTTTCAGTTAATTGACGATGTGATTGATATCTCTGAGGCCGGCCCATCAGGCAAGACTCCGGGCACGGATCTTCGCGCTGGTGTACCTACTTTGCCAGTGTTACTTTTGCGCAAGGCTGCCGCAGCCGGTGATTCTGAGGCCCAGAGCCTGATCGACTTTATCGACGCTGGTCTTGAAGAAGACGCAAAGTTGAACGAGGCTCTGGTTCGATTGCGCAATCACGAAGTAGCCGAACGCTCATACCTTGAGGCAAAGCGTTGGGCCGATGAGGCAGTCGAGGCTCTCGAGATTCTTCCTGAGGGTTCCGTCAAGAATGCCCTAGCCCAGTTCGCTCAAGCCGTTGTCGATCGAACCAACTAGATCAAAATGGCACTAACCGCAGCTCGCGCCAAGACAGTTGGCAATTCAATCCTGGCGATGTTTTTTATCCAAGGATTTGTGCAGACAACTTATTTGCCGCGCATCCCCGAACTGATTAAACAGCTAGAAGTTAGCTTCACCACCTGGGGTCTGATTATTGGTTTGTCCGGTGCTGGTGGAATTCTCGGCCTAATTTTCACCAACCGACTCATCTCGCGATTTGGCACCAAGGTAATGACCATTGTGGGCGGTTCGCTTCAGGCAGCCTTTCTCGGTGCGCTTGCATTCACTAATTCGCCGTTCATCTTTTTTGTTCTTCAGGCGGCTATGGGTTTTGCCGGCAGCATGCTGAACATTGCTCTCAACTCGCAATCAGTTGCCTTGCAAAAAGCGCTTAATAAAGTTGTCATCGGCAAGTTCCACGCTGCTTGGAGTATTGGTGCCGCAAGCTCGGCCGGCATCGCGGGATTCTTTGCGACCTTTATGCCGTTGACTATCCACCTAACTTTGATTCCACTCGTCGGCATTGTGGTGATCTTCTTGGCCGGCAGCAAAATGCTCAGCGGAGCCGAAGATGGGCACGGAAAATCTGGCAAGGCTAGCAAAGCCTCAACCGCAAAAAAGATCCCATTCTTCAAATCACCCGGTCAGGTTTGGCTTTTGGCCGCAGGTCTGTTTACCGGCGTCTTTGGCGAACTAGCCATGATGGACTGGTCAGCGGTTTTTGCAAAAACCACAATGGGGCTCGAACCAGGCGTGGGCGCTATTCCCTACACGGCATTCGCAACCACAATGATCATTGGCCGACTCAGCATTGGCCGCCTAACAAAGCGCTTTCACATCAGCGACCTTTCGCGAATCGGCGGTCTAGTTGGCTCGGTTGCAATGATGTCGGGCGTGCTTGCTGGCGCGCTGCTTTCGAGTACAGATAAAACTCTCGCACTTGTGGTTGCTTCAGCATTGTTCGCGCTTGCTGGTTTGGGCACAGCCCCGCTAGTGCCTTCATTCTTCAGCGCTGCTGGTTATGTCAAGGGGTTGAACACCGCCCAGGTGTTGGCTCGCATGAGCTTGGTGAATACCCTCGTGGTTTTGGTTGCCAAGATTGCACTCGGCGCACTTGCCGAAAGCGCTGGGCTGGTTATTGCGTTTATCTTCCCGACAACCATGATGCTGTTCGCGGCACTCATCGCCGGTGTGGTGGCTAAGCGAGCCAAGAGCAACGAGGCGGCGGCCAATGCGTTCCCTGCCACTGGCGCTATGTCAATTATTCAAGAGTGATTTTTCACGGATGAAAAAAGCCCCGGTTGCCCGGGGCTTTTTTTATTCACTATCTAAAGTTAGTAGCAACCTTTTGGTTCACTATCTAAAGTTAGTACCAACCTTTTGGTTCACTATCTAAAGTTAGTGAACTGAATATCAATGTCTAGGTCTTTACCCTTGAGCAAGGCCATGGTCTCTTGCAGGTCGTCGCGGCTCTTGCTCTGCACGCGAAGTTCGTCACCCTGAATTTGACTCTTGACGCTCTTCGGGCCTTCTTCGCGAATGATCTTCGAAATCTTCTTGGCCTGCTCTTGATCGATACCGTTCTTCAGCTCACCCTCGATGCGGTATTCCTTGCCAGATGCATAAGGCTTGCCATCGACGAAGCTCTTCAACGAGATTCCGCGCTTGACCAGCTTTGACTGAAAAACGTCAAGCACCGCTCGCACGCGGTCTTCGCTCGAAGCCTTCATCAGAATTTTCTCGCCGCTCCAGTCGATTTCTGCGCCTACGCCTTTGAAGTCATAGCGAGACTCGATTTCTTTTTGAGCCTGGGTGAGTGCGTTTGACGCCTCTTGTTTGTCTACTTTGCTTACGATGTCGAATGTTGAATCAGCCATGGGGTTAGTTTACCGAGGCTGAGGGCATCCGTGGCTTAGGCCTCTGTGGCCGGGCGGGCGGTGCTTGATCGCACCAGCAATGAAACCGGCCATTCGACCGATTCGTGGCGGTTCACGCGAACATCTGGGTCGGCGTCGTCAAGAATCTCGAGCAACCACATTGTGGCAGTTTTAGCCTGCTCGCGAACGCGCTGGTTCACGGTGCTTAGGCCAAAGAACTCCGATAGGTCGTGGTTGTCGATGCCGATTACCGAAACATCCTGGGGAACCTGCAAGCCAAGGTCTTTGACGGCCATGATTACGCCGATGGCCATTTCGTCTGAGTTGCAGAAAACCGCAGTCGGTGCGTTGCGTGGGTCGCCAAGCAATTGCTTAGTTCTAAAGAATGCCCCAGGAATCGTGTAGTCGCATTCCATCTTCCAGGCTGGGTTTTGAGTGATGCCGGCTTCTTTGAGAGCATCTAGGTGGCCAAGGGTTCTAAAGTTTGCCTGGTTAAATTCGAGGTCAGAGCCGGTGTAACCACCGAGGTTCGCAATCTTGCGGTGTCCAAGTGAGATCAAGTGTTCGGTGGCAAGCTTGCCGGCGCTAAAGTCATTCATCGCCAAGCTGCGGGCACCCTGGATCGGGCCACCGATTCCAAGCACCGGTCTTTGCAAGCGGTTTAGTGTGTCTAGTTCATCGGCGCTTGGGTTAACTGCAACCGAAAGCAAAGCGTCAACACGCTTGCGACCGAGAAAGTCTTTGAAGATCTTGTCGCGCTGCATTTTGCCGCCGCTGAGGTTATAAAGAGTCAGGTCATAGCCGTGCTCGATCAAAGTCGATTCCATGGTTTCGAGCATGGTGGCAAAGAACCAGCGGTCAACATAAGGCATGATCACACCGATGTTGCGGTTGCGGCCGGTGGCCAGGGTGTAGGCCGAGTGAGAGGCAACATAGCCAAGTTCGGCTGCTGCAGCTTCAACTTTTTGGCGTGCGCGCTCTGAAACGTGGTCTTTGCCGGCTAGTGCACGCGAAACTGTAGCAGTTGAAACTCCTGCAAGTTTTGCAACGTCTTCGATGCCGGCCATGACTACCTTCTGTAAATAATGAAATTTATGTAAGCGCTTTATAAAAGATTGTCAGACTTGCGTAAAACAGGCAAACTGACACACCGATTTCACCACTGGCGGTTATTGGGCTAAACTAGGCAAGCATGTTCGTTGACCCTCGGGTCAAAGTTCGGCAAATGGCTAGTTACCCAAGCGGCCAAAGGGATCTGACTGTAAATCAGCCGGCTCAGCCTTCGGGGGTTCGAATCCCTCACTAGCCACAAAACCCCAGCCCTCCACGGCTGGGGTTTTTTATTACCCTACCGATTTTGACTAGGTGAGCAATCCGGCAAACCAGGTGAGCAGCGGAATTCCGATGAAAAGGTTTATTGGGAACGTGATGCCCAGACTCGTTGTGATGTAGAGGCCAGGTTTCGCCTCTGGCAACGAGAGCCGCACCGCTGCTGGCGCGGCGATGTAAGAGGCGCTTGCGCACAGCAGGCCGAACACCACTGAGCCGCCTTGGCTGATGCCGATGGCTTGGGCAAGCCAAACGCCCGCCATGCCAGCCATTAGCGGAAAGGTCACCGCAAAACCCAGCAAGCCAAAGCCTGCGCTTTTCACCTCTTGAAGGCTTCGACCCGCTTGTATGCCCAACTGCAGCAAGAAAATCGCCAGCATCCCTGAAAAAATACCGCCAAAGAAAGGTTCAACTTTGCTGTATCCCTCGGGGCCTGTCGCTATGCCAATTACAATTCCGCCCAGCAGCAGAACCACCGATTTCGAAGTCAAGACTTCGTTCATGGCAACTGCGAGGGAGCCCTTGGCAGCAGCTTTCTTCGCTAACAGAATTCCAATAATGATTCCTGGAACTTCCATCACCGCTAGCAGCGAAGGCATGTAGCCCTCGACCGTTAAGCCGGAGCTTTCTAAAAAGACCAACCCGGCGGTAAAAGTAACCAGTGAGGTCGAGCCGTAATGGGCGGCGATCGCACCCCGGTTTATTTTGTCTAACGGCGTCAGGGCTCTGAGGCTGAAAAACACTACAACCGGAATTAGCCCACCGACGAATACCGACACCAGAACAGGCAACCAAACCTGGCTTGCGGGCGTTGTGCTCAAGGCGACTCCGCCTTTGATTCCGATCGACAAAAGCAGATACATAGATAAAAATTCGAAAACCGGCCCCGGAACCTGAAGGCTGCTTTTCATTAGCACCAAAGTAATTCCAAGAAGAAAAGCTAAAACCGGCACAGAGGTGAGGTTCACAAGGGCGAGCTGAAGAGAATCCAAATCAATTTCCTTACCTGACAAACTTGACAGGAATAAGAATACAGGAAAAACTATTCATTAATAAAAATACCTATGAAAGGCTTTTCAGTGAACGTTGAATTCTGGATGTGGGCGGCAGTTTTGGGCGCAATCCTTCTGATGCTCTTGGTTGATCTTTTCGCTCATCGAAAAGCGCACGAAATTTCTATCAAAGAAGCTGCATTGTGGTCAGGCTTCTGGGTCGCCACCGGAATTGCGTTTGGAATCTTGATTTGGAACCAGTTCGGCGCGGAATATGGGCAGCAATATTTCGCGGGGTTCCTGATTGAGAAATCATTAGCCATCGACAACGTATTTATCTGGGCAATCATCTTCACCAGCTTTGCTGTGCCAAGAAAATACCAGCACAGGGTCTTGTTCCTCGGTGTTCTAGGTGCTCTCGTGTTTAGAGGAATCTTTATTGCCGCCGGTTCGGTAATCATTGAGAGCTTCGCTTGGGTTCTCTACATATTTGCCGCATTCCTCATCTTTACCGGCGTGCAAATGCTGCGTAAACAAGCAGAACACGATGACCCCTCTAAGTCGGCTTTCTTTCAATGGTTCTCACGCGTTGTTCCATCAACCAACCAATACGATGGGCAAAAACTATTGGTCCGCAAGGGTGCCAAAGTTCTCGCCACGCCGCTACTCATGGTCTTGGTGCTGATCGAGCTAACAGACATCGTTTTTGCCGTCGACTCGATTCCCGCGATTTTTGCGGTTACTTCGGAGCCATTCCTGGTATTCACGGCCAACGCTTTCGCGATACTTGGCTTGCGAGCCATGTACTTCTTGTTGGCCGACATGATGCATCGATTTGTATATCTAAAGCTCGGCCTTGCGTTAGTGCTGATTTGGGTGGGCGCCAAGATGGGCTTGCACGACATTGTGAAAATCCCAACATCTGTTTCACTGCTAGTCATTGTCGGGATCCTCAGCATCGCAATAATTGCCAGCTTTAGGGCAACCAAAACGACCCAGAAAGCAGAGGAGGAAGCAGCAAAAGTGCGAGAATAATGGCATGGCTAATTGGACTTTTCTCACCCATCACGGACACGTGCTGGTCGCGATTGCCCAGGATGCTGACCTAACGATTGACCAGATTTCAGCAAGGGTTGGTATAACAGCCCGAGCTACAGCTGGAATTCTCAATGATTTGGTCGATGCCGGATATCTGGTGAAAGAGAAGGTCGGGCGAAACAACCGCTATACGGTTCACGGTGAGCTTGCCATGCGTCACCCGCTCAACGAACGCACGAGTGTTGCCGACCTGCTGGCATTATTTGGCTAGCTGAGCCTCGCTCGCGTGTTCTAGGGCATGGCAGAATTACTCGGATGAGTGAACAAAGCCAAACAGCACAAGAAGTAACCTCCTTGGGCGAAGAAAAGCCAAGCGCCAACATGATCGGCTGGCAAAAGCGGGTTTCGCTTTTCATGACCGGGCAAGCGGTCTCGATGTTCGGTTCATTCCTAGTTCAATACGCCATCATGTGGCACCTAACCTTGACAACCAAGTCAGGGCTTGTACTTGCGTTGGCCGCCATCTTCGGGTTTTTACCGCAGGCAATTGTTTCAGTCTTCGCAGGCGTGTGGGCGGATCGAGTGAATCGAAAAGCAATGATTATGGTTGCCGATGCCGTGATTGCTCTGTCAACACTCGGTTTGGCCTTGTTCATGCTTTCTGGCATTGAAGACCTGTGGCTGATATTTCTTGTGATGGCGGTTAGATCGACAGGCGCGGGTGTTCAGATGCCTGCTGTCTCAGCTCTCTTACCTCAGGTTGTGCCAACCGACAAGCTCATGCGCATCAACGGCATAAACAGCAGCATCCAGTCGGCGATCGGGCTGCTTGCTCCCGTTGCGGCAGCGGCCGTGTATTCATCCATGTCGCTGGTTTCAGTATTTTTCATCGATGTAGTCACGGCAATTATCGGAATCGGTTTGCTGTCACTTGTATCGGTACCTCTGCTTGAGCGAGTGAGCACAGGTGAAAAGCCTTCGTATTTCACCGACCTGGCCGACGGGCTCAAGTATGCATTCGGTCACGATTTGGTGCGCTGGGTTTTGGGCATTTTTGCTGTCGTGTTTTTGCTAACCGTTGCGCCGTCAAACCTCTCACCACTCATGGTCGCTAGAAACTTTGGTGCCGAAGTATGGAAACTTACGGTTCTTGAGATTTGTTTCGGTGTTGGAATGGCTATCGGTGGCGGTTTGATGGCCATATTTGCCAAGAAAGCCAACCGAATTTCGATGATTATTGGAACATCGATTCTGTTCGGCATTCTGGCTGTTGGTCTAGGCTTCACAACCAATCTGATCGTGTTTTATGTACTTTTCTTCATCATTGGTTTGCTGGTTCCAGCTTTCTTCACTTCGGCGATGACGCTATTGCAAGAGACCGTTGAACCCGAGCGTCAAGGCCGAGTTTTTGGTTTTGTCGGAATTGTAATTTCAGTTGCCATGCCAATCGGCATGTCGATTCTCGGCCCACTTGCCGACGTTATTCGAGTTGAGCATCTGATGGTTGCCGCAGGCTCAGCCATGGTGGTGGTTGCTTTGATCGCACTTTTGCTGCCTTCAGGCCGCCGGGCAATTGAGGCAGCGCACGCTTCAAGCGGCGTGAAATAAAAGCCGTCCACCAGCGATAACTTGGGCAGCCTGGCCCATGAGGCAATCCTGTCAATCCTCAGGGCTTGTGCTAGATTCGTCGTAAATAAATTTCCATTGGGGAGGAAATATCTTGAAAAAATCCAGTTCGAAAACAGTAAGCGTCATTTTGGCGTTCATCCTTGTTTTAGCGCCAGTGCCTTTGGGGGCCTCCGCGGAAGAATCGTCGCAGATTGCAAATGGTGACTGGTCAATCGAGGTTGCCGGAGGTTTTGCACAAGTAACCTGGGATGTTCAGCGCTACGATGCAGATGTGACTGTCGAAGACAGCGATGGTCTGCTTGGAGTTGGCGGGAGTGAAGGTTCACTAAATCTTGGTTTCACAGGTAATTCCGAATTAGAAATCACACTCTCTATGCGGGCTCCATTGTCCAAACCTGAGGCAGCCGAAATCGCCATCGAACGCGGTGTTGACATCAAAGAAGTGCTGAGTTCGGTGGAATACCACGAGGTTAGTCACCTTCGAATCTCTCCCGATGGTGGTTTTGGTGAAGTGAGCGCAGATGCGGCCACTCTACCCGCCTACTCGATTCTTCGGTACATGACGTTCATTCCTGAGGCATACGTTGCAGCACCGGGTCCAGTATGTACCGGCGGAGACCTAACCAAGACTTATAGGTTTGCTGGAGACGACAGATCTTTTGGGCCAGGCAACACGAGCTTTCGAACCAAATTTGATGTAAAGATCGACTGGCTGAATCAAGGGGCAGTCACAAAGACCGTGAGTGTTGGTGAAACAATCAGACAGGTTCGATTCAGCGACGGATCCTGGTCTTCGGGCGTTAAAAGGACCGCTTTAGACAGCACTATGCGCTTAAACCTTGACGGAGTTCAAAGGTCCGATTTCGTGTCATTCAACATCGAACAGGACGTGACAAATCCATTTTGCAGCGTTCTGACTAATGGAATCTACTTCAATTACGACGTCACCGTCTCCAGATCAGGGGCCTACTCTTTCAAGGGAAGCGCTATCAAAGTCCCGAATCATGAGGTTTACATTAAAGACCAAGATAATCCGTCGTGGTCGATTATTGCGAGACGTTCCTATCCCACATTTGATTGTTTGAACCAACTCCTATTCACTGCCAATTCATGCATGTATACCAATTCAATTTCTGGAGTGAGGTAATGAACAAGCTCAACTGGCTTTCCAGAACAGCTCTTGCTCTTTTCGTGATCCAACTATTGCCGCTGGCCTGGTTAGTCGTGACTTCGGTTTTGAAGATGAATGACGATTCTGTTGGTGCGAATGAAATACTCGGTGGCTATGTGTATTACATTTACTTTTTTTTCTTGAGCTCAGTTAGTACCTTGCCTATGGCACTTGGGACGCTGGCATTCATTTTTGCCTTGACGATTAGGTTGTCAAAATATACATTGAAAACGCAAAGGCGTCTGCGCGCCTTGAATCTACTTGCAATGCCATGGGTTGCGTCGTCATTTTTTGCACTAGACCTCATTTTGTTGCCGAAAGAAGGCGTTTGGGTTGCTTCTGCGCTCGTGACACGGCTATGGGTGATTGCGACCCTCGCACTCATCTGGTTCATCTTTAACTTTAAAGTCGACAAAACTCCCCGAGTCAGCCTTTAGACGCGGACTGTCATTCACTGAACTATCTTTCTGCCTCTTACTGTGGTCAAATGTTTGTTAAAACAAAGCACTAGCCAAAGCTGTCTAGAAAGTGACCATCCGTGTCAGAAATTGAATTCACCACCCGCAAATGGGTGCGCCCAGAAGACCTGAACGCCAATGGAACGCTCTTTGGTGGCAGCTTGCTTCGTTGGATTGATGAAGAGGCAACTATCTATGCGATCTTGCAGCTTGGAAATCGCCGTGTGGTTACCAAAATCATCTCTGAGATTAACTTTGTGGCATCGGCTATTGAAGGCGACCTAATCGAGATTGGTCTGATTGCCACCAAGTTTGGAACAACTTCAATAACCATGAGGGCCGAGGCTCGCAACATGGTTTCTCGCAAGAACATTTTGACTGTCGACCACATCGTTTTTGTTGGTCTTGACGCCGAAGGTCGCCCACTTCCTCACGGTTACACCACAGCGACGCACGACCGCGATCGAATGCCAATCGAGCATTCCTAAGAATATTTGGAATCAAGCAACTAGGCTTTTGGTTGACGCTCGAGAGGTGCTGAAACAGCGCTGGTAAGGGCATAGCCAAGGGGATTCGTATGAACGCGTTTTTGAAATTTATCACCGGAAAAAAGACTGCGCCGGTGACTCTATTAATCGGTCTAATTTTTGCCGGACTAGCCTTTGGTCCCTTGGCACCCGACGCCACCGAGACGAATCCGGGTGTTGGCCTGCCGGCTTCAGCTGAGTCGGTGCTGGCAGACGAAAAGTTAGCAACGCTGCCAGGTTCTGACTCAACCGCTGCAGTGATTGTCTATGCCTCGGATGACAAGTTCACAACCGAGCAGCTCACTTGGTTGCAGGGAACCTTTGACCCAATGGCTCAGATGTTGGTGGGCGGAGCGAATGAGAAGTTCACAGAGTTCACCAATCTAGAAGTGAACGGCCAAGCTTTTGTGCCGCCGGCCGCTGTTTCAGAAAATGGCAAAGTTGCCGTGATTACTGTTCCACTCGAGGTCTCAGAAGAGGTCGAGGTAATCACCGAGCGCGTTACTGAAATGCGTGAGATCGCCGCTGAAGATGCTCCAGCTGGAATGGATGTCTATGTCACCGGACCTGAAGGTTTTCAGGCAGACCTAGCCGGAGTGTTTGCCGGTGCTGACTTTGCACTCTTGCTCTCGACCGTGGTGGTCGTAGCCTTCTTGCTTTTGGTGACCTACCGCAGCCCAACCCTTTGGTTGATTCCACTATTGGTCGTTGGCACCGCCGATGGCATGTCTCGCGGTCTAGCCGTTCAGGTTGCAAACTTCTTTGGAATCACCCCTGACGCTTCAGTAACAGGCATTCTTTCAGTTTTGGTGTTTGGTGCTGGAACCAACTACGCACTGCTTTTGATCGCTCGTTACCGCGAAGAGCTGCTCGTAGTCGAAGATCGCCATGCAGCCATGATCAAGGCTGTTCGCGGCGCTGGCCCGGCGATTATTGCCTCGGGCTCTACCGTTACCCTTGCGCTGCTAACTCTGAGCTTTGCTGATCTTGCCGGCAACCGTGCGCTTGGCCTAGTCTGTGCCACTGGCGTGGTTATCGCGATGATTTCGGCGCTCGTGATTCTGCCTGCAGCGCTCGTTGTCTTTGGCCGAGGCCTATTCTGGCCTTTCATTCCAAAGTTCGGCGGGGTCAACAAGAGTGACAAAGGCCTCTGGGCAAAACTCGGTCGTGGTGTTAGCAAGAAGCCAGCCTTGGTTTCAGTTGTCGGTTTTCTGGTGCTTGGTGCGCTTGCGCTTGGTGCCTCAAACATCCAGGTAGGTCTAGCCAGCACCGACCGATTCTTGAAAACACCTGAAGCAGTTACCGGTCAGCAAGTTCTAGCCGAGGCGTTCCCGGCCGGGCAAACCAGCCCAACTCTTGTGGTCGCAAACGCTGACCAAGCTGAGGCCGTGAAGACGGCAGCCGAGGGTGTCGATGGTGTTTCTTCGGTGTCAATTTCAAACAACAGCACCGATGCCCTTGCCAAGCTTGAGGTAGTTCTCGAGGGTGAAGCCCAATCAGATGAGGCCTACGCAACCATCGTTGACCTGCGCGATGCAGTTCACTCGGTTGATGGAGCCGACGCCCTTGTCGGTGGCTTGGATGCTCAAGCGCTTGAGGTCAAGGATGCATATGCGCACGACCAAGTGATCGTGATTCCACTCATCCTAGGTTTGGTTTTCATCGTGCTTGTGTTGTTGCTTCGTGCACTGGTTGCGCCGATTCTGTTGCTCACCACCGTGGTTGCTTCGTTCTTTGCCTCGATGGGTGCGGGTTGGTTGCTGTTCACGAACGTATTCGGGTTCCCAGCACTTGACCTGAGTGTGTTCCTCTACAGCTTCTTGTTCTTGGTTGCCCTTGGTGTTGACTACAACATCTTCTTGGTGACTCGAGCTAAAGAGGAGGCCGTTCACCTGGGTGCCAAGCAAGGCATGATCAAAGCATTGAGTTCAACCGGTGGCGTAATCACCAGCGCGGGTATTTTGCTTGCCGCTGTGTTTGCCGTTCTGGGTGTATTGCCGCTGGTGGCACTTGCTCAGATTGGTGTGATTGTTTGCATCGGTGTGCTGCTCGACACACTTTTGGTTAGAACCGTGATCGTGCCAGCACTCGCTTTCATCAGCAAGAAGAATTTCTACTGGCCTTCAAAGAACTACCAGGACTAACCAGTGGCGCGAGTTAGGTCGGGGTCAGCGAAAAGCGATTCTCGCAGACCTGTTTGGCTAACTCGCAACCTCTTTGCGATTTCGTGGGTTTCACTGCTTCAAGATGCAGCCAGCGAAATGCTTTACCCGCTGATGCCCATATTTTTGAATTCGGTTTTAGGCGCACCCGCCGCCATCGTTGGCGCTATTGAAGGTGCCGCCGAAGGCGCCATGTCGTTGACTAAATTGGCCTCGAACTGGATCAATCGGTGGATGCCTCGAAAAGCTATGGTGGCTTTTGGTTATGGCGGCGCTGCCATCGGAAAAATCATCATCGCCATGGCAGCAGCCTGGCCGGTGGTCATGATTGGGCGTGTGGTTGACCGGCTCGGCAAAGGCTTGAGGTCAGCGGCGAGAGATGCCATTTTGGTGCACGGTGTTGATGCGGGTGATCGCGGCAAAGTCATTGGTTTTCACCGCACCAGCGACACCCTGGGTGCCGTAATCGGGCCAGCTTTGGCTCTAGCCCTGCTGTCAATTTTCGACGGAAATCTCAGATCGGTGCTTTGGGTCGCGGTGATTCCTGCCTTGCTTTCGACTGCAGCGGTTTTCTTCATCAAAGACCAAGACCATGCCAACCGCAAGCGCCCAAAGGTTGTATCAAAGGCTGCCAAGCCAGCAACTCAACTCGCGCCAAAACTACAATTGCTCATTTGGATGCTGGCTATTTTCTCACTGGCTAATTTTCCTGATGCGTTGATTTTGCTTCACCTTAGCCAAGAGGGATTCGCCGTTACCGAAGTAGTAGGCCTCTACCTGCTGTTCAACATTGCTTATGCAACGATGAGTTTTCCGTTTGGTTTGCTTGCTGATCGAATGAAACCGCAGCACGTCTACGCCATCGGCCTGTTGTGTTTTTCGATCGCATACGCAGGTTTCGCTATCACAACCGACAAAACCTTCGCAGCCCTACTAGTTATTGTTTATGGCGGGTTCGCTGCTGCTAACGATGTGGTTGGCAAGTCTTGGGTTTCGAGAATTGCTCAAGACAATCAGCAGTTGTTAGTGCAATCTAGGCTTCAAGGTCTAAGCGGGCTCGGGCTACTTTTCGCCGGCATATGGGCAGGCTTAGCTTGGAATGTTGGCGCCGGATTCGGCACCATTCCGTTGCTAATTTCTGCAGCTTTTGGTCTGGTCGCAGCTGCAGTTATAGCCCGCACAAAATTGGGCCAAGTCGTTTAGCTCAACTGAAGCCAAACGGTTTGGTCGGCAACCAGCGGGTGGCCGTCTTTCATGCCGTGAAGGCTTGAGGCTAGAATTTTGCCCTCTGGCAGGTTGATTGGTTCGTGGCCAAAGTTGTGAACAATCAGGATGTGGTTGTTGCGGTAGCCAAGAACGTTTTCGCCCAAGAACTGTGGTGACCACTCGAACGAACCCTCGCCTAGGCCAAGTTCGCGACGAGTTCGCAACGCGTGCTTGTAGAGCTCAAGAGTTGAACCCTCGACACCTTCTTGCTGGTCGCGCGAATAGCCGGCATAGATCTCTGGCTGAGGCAACCAGGCTTTTCCGGTGGTGTTGAAGCCGTTAGCAGCGCCAACCCCTGATTCCCAAGGCAAAGGAACACGGCAGCCATCGCGCCCGACTCGCGCGCCATTGGTTCTGAAGAAGGTTGGGTCTTGGCGGTACTCGTCTGCCAGCGTGGTGTGTTCCGGCAGGCCAAGTTCTTCACCCTGATAGATGTATGAAGACCCTGGCAAGCCGAGCATGAACAAAGTTGCACCTCGAGCGCGGCGCAGGCCAAGCTCGCGGTCTGGCTGCGGGTCGTTTGGCCCTACTCCATCGCTGTCGGTCGGCTTAACCTTTAGACCACCAAAACGGCTAGCGTGACGCAAAACATCGTGGTTGTTCAAAACCCAGGTGCTTGGTGCGCCGACTGAGTCGAAAGCCTCAAAACTTTCGTTGATGGTGTTGAACAGGGTTTGTGCCTGCCACTCGCTGTTCAAGAATCTGAAGTTGAAGGTCTGGTGAAACTCATCTGAGCGAACCCAAAGCGCCATGAATGAAAGCGGAAGAACATAAGCCTCACCGCACATTGCTCGGTCGCCAGGGTAACTGTCGAGAATTGCACGCCATTTTCTAAAAATCGGGTGCACAGATTCTTGGAACCACATCGGCGGGCTGGCTTCGCCCTCAATAAAACCGGCTCCGGCGCGGGCTAGATCTGGGTGGTCTGGCAAACCCTCAGCCTTGCCCATGGCGTGTGGCTGGTCGACTCTAAAGCCATCTGCGCCTCGGTCTAGCCAGAATCTCAAAATGTCTTCAAAGGCTTCTTGAACCTTCGGGTTCTCCCAGTTCAAATCAGGCTGGGATGAATCAAAGAGGTGGCAGTACCACTGGCCAGCAGTGCCATCTGGGTTGGTAGTGCGGGTCCAGGCTGGTCCGCCAAATAGGCTCAGCCAGTTGTTCGGCGGCAAATCGCCGTTCTCGCCTTTGCCGTCTTTGAAGTGATAGAAAGCGCGTTCAGCCGAGCCTTCGGGCGCGGCCAAGGCTGCCTCGAACCATTTGTGTGCACTGCTGGTGTGGTTGGGAACCAGGTCAACTAGAACGCGCAGCCCGAGTTCGTGAGCACGAGCAACCATGTCATCAAAATCGGCAAGGGTGCCAAACAGCGGGTCAACATCCATGTAGTCAGAGACGTCGTAACCAGCATCTTTTTGCGGCGAGCGCATAAACGGCGAAAGCCAAATTGCATCGATGCCCAGGGCTGCGAGTGAAGCTAAACGCGAGGTGATGCCAGGCAGGTCACCCATGCCGTCGCCGTTTGAGTCAGCAAATGAGCGTGGGTAAACCTGATAGATAACTGCCGAACGCCACCACTCCTCACCAAGGCGAGCAAGGTGATGGGGTGCGTTTGAGATATCCAGCTTCATAACTGGCTATTTTAGAGCTTGATCCACACGGTTTGGTCATGTTCTAGCTCGCCCTCGATAGTGAGGTCGTGCTGGGTGGTGACCAAAATTTCTCCAGCTGGGATAACCACCGGCTCGCCGCCGATGTTGCTCAAGACCAAGACACCGTTGTTGATGTAGGCGAGAGTGCTTTCATCCTGGTATTCAGGGGCCCATTTGAAGTTGCCCGCACCAAGCGAGAGTTCTTTGCGCACTTTGAGCATGCGCTTATATAGCTCGAGCGTTGAACCAGCAACGCCTTCTTGAAGGTCACGGGCATAGCGCGCATAGCTGCTCGGTTGAGGCAACCATGATTCACCGGTGGTAGAGAATCCGTTCGATTCGTTCACCTTTGATTCCCAAGGCAATGGAACTCGACAGCCGTCACGACCAACACGTTCACCGTTGGTTCTAAAGAAGGTTGGGTCTTGGCGATACGCCCCGCCAAGCGAGGTGTGCTCAGGTAGACCAAGCTCTTCACCCTGATACATGTAGGCGCCGCCAGGTAGTGCAAACATGAAAGCACTGGCTGCGCGGGCGCGACGAAGGCCCAAGGCTTCATCTGGCTGAGCAAACTCTGGGCCGATTCCATCACCCTGCGGTGGCAGGGTGCCTGGCTCATAAGCAAATCGTGTTGCGTGGCGAATCACGTCGTGGTTCGAAAGCACCCAGGTACTCGGGGCGCCGACAGCGCCAAATTCCTTCAGAGATTCGGTCACCACTTTGTGCAGGGATGCTTTGTCCCAAGGACACTCCAAGAAACCAAAGTTGAATGCCTGGTGGTATTCATCTGGGCGAACCCACTGGGCCATGCGAGACAGTGGCATGATCCACGCTTCGGCTGCCATTAGGCGGTCGTCATACTCGTCTACAACTTCACGCCAGCGACGAATCACCGGGTGCACCTCTGGCTGACCCCAGTATGGGTTCATCTCTTCAAGCTCTTCGAGGGTCATTTCGGCCTCGGTCTTGGCTCCACCCATTGTGGTGTCAATAACCTTGGTGTCAGGCAGTCCAACGCGCTTCATCATGCCGTGGGCTACGTCGATTCTGAATCCGGCAGCGCCACGATCTAGCCAGAAACGCAACACGTCATCGAACATGTCGAGCACGGCCGGGTTGGTCCAGTCAAAGTCAGGCTGGGTTGAGTCAAAGATGTGCAAATACCACTGGCCAGGGGTGCCGTCAGGATTAGCGATGCGAGTCCAAGCGTTTCCGCCGAAAACCGAAGGCCAGTTGTTCGGTGGCAAGTCGCCATTTTTGCCTTTGCCGTCTCTGAAGATATACATGCCGCGCTCAGGCGAGCCCTCAGGTGCTTTAAGCGCAGCCTGGAACAATTCGTGCTGGTCAGAAGAGTGGTTCGGCACGAGGTCAACAATCACCTTGATTCCGAATTTTCTGCAAGCGCTTACAAGATTGTCGAAATCTACAAGATTGCCGAACAAAGGGTCGATATCTTTGTAATCCGACACGTCATATCCGGCGTCTTTTTGTGGTGACTTGAAGAACGGCGAGCACCAAATTGCGTCGATTCCAAGGGCCGCCAAAGCCGGGATGCGGTCCGTAATCCCTTTCAAATCGCCCATTCCGTCGCCATTGCCGTCGGCAAAGCTGCGCGGATAGATCTGATAAATCACAGATGAGCGCCACCATTCGGCATTGGGAACGGTCTCAAAAAGAATTTCGTTGTTCGACATGAACACCACTATAAGGGTGGTTTATCTTCCGTGATTCAATCGTTATTCATGTAAGCGATTACAAATTTGACGCATCCGATTTCGAGGAGAAAAGTAGGTCTTGCTTGCCTATCCAGGCAATAAACAGAAAAACGAAATTTCGCAACGAAAGGTGAAATTAGTGAAGAAGAACATGCGTGGCGCATTCGCCGCTGGAGCAATTGCTCTAACCGCAATGCTTACTTTCTCTGGCTGTGCTTCAGACCCGAAGCCAACCACCGATGTCCTAGACATCTGGGTTGACAAGCTAGAAGCTGTAGCTCTTGAGGGCTCAGCAGCCAAGTTCGAAGAAGAGACTGGCATCAAGATCAACCTCGTTATCAAAGAGGGCGACCCAATCGAAGACTTCAAGGTTGCTGGTCCTGCCGGCGAAGGCCCTGACGTAATCCTTGGCGCACACGACAAGGTTGGTGCACTTGTTGCCGACGGTCTAGTTGCTCCAATCGACCTAGGTTCAAAGAAGGGTGACTTCCGCGAGAACGCAATCGCAGCTTTCACCTACGACAGCAACCTATACGGCATGCCTTACACCATCGAGAACATTGCTCTCGTATGTAACACCGAGAAGGTTCCTTCACAGCCGACCTGGGAAGACCTAAAGGGTGTGGGCGTTGCTCTAAGCCTTAACGGTGGAACTGGTGACCCTTACCACATGTACTCAATCCAGACCTCATTCGGTTCAAAGGTCTTCAAGCGTGACGCTGACGGCAACTACACCTCTGAGCTAGACATGGCAAACGGTGGCGCAGAGTTCGCTAACTGGCTTGCAACCGAAGGCGCAGAAGTTCTTGACCCAGAGTCAACCTGGGACTCAAGCGTTGCTGCTCTTGCAGACGGCACCAAGGCATGTTGGATCACTGGCCCATGGGCACAGGGTGCAGGCGATGGCGCGATTGACCTAAAGTCAGGCGCTTACAGCATCTACAGCATCCCATCAGTTGGTGGCCAGGACTCAGTACAGTTCATGGGTTCACGCGGTTTCTACATCTCTTCATACGCAACTGACAAGCTATACGCTCAGAAGTTCGTTGTTGACTACGTAGGTACTGAAGAAGTTCAGACTGCAATGTTCGAGGCCGGCGGCCGTATCCCAGCTCACAAGGCTGCATTCGAAGCTGCTTCAGAAGACCCAATCGTCAAGGGCTTTGGTGCTGCTGGCGTAAAGGCTGAGCCAATGCCTGCAATCCCTGCAATGGCAGCTGTTTGGTCAGCATGGGGCGCAACTGAGATCGCAATCCTTCAGAAGAAGGGCGACCCAGCTGAGCTTTGGACCAAGATGATCGCAGACATCGAAGCTGCAATCGCTGGCTAATAGCCTCAAAAGATAGTGGGTGCCGGGGTTCAGCAATGAGCCCCGGCATCACTCTCTAGGCCACCGGCCAATAGTTTTACCGATACACAGATTTACCAACAGCTAGATTTAGCTCGACACAGCAGAACCAGAAGCGGGGCAAATGCCATGGCAAAGACCGAACTAGAACCAACGACCAAACCTGCAAAGGTAAAGATTCGTCGAGGTCAGCTAGATGACGGCGGAACCCCAAGCCTGCACGGCACCATCATCAAGATCATCCTTCTTGGTCTGGTAGATGCAGCAGCCCTTTTTGCTTTCATGTCTCTGATCAGTCAGAGCAACTTCGGTATCGCCGCACTTCTTGCCGGCGTGACCCTCCTAATGAACTTTGTTTACCTGAAGCGCGGATTGCTTCCGGGTAAGTACCTGATGCCAGGCCTTATCTTTATGGCCATCTTCCAGGTTTATGTTGTTGGCTTCTCGGGCTACATTGCCTTCACCAACTTTGGTGGCGGCCACATGAGCTCAAAAGAAGACTCAATCACCGCTATTCAGCAGAGCTCAGCTTTTCCGGTTGAGGGTGCAACTGTTTACCCATTGACCGTGGTTGAAAACGCTGAAAACAAGCCTTTTTACCTCATCACCATCAACGATGACCCAGAGCACCTTAAGGTTCTGGTTGGTGGCAAAGACGTGCCTCTCGCTGAGGTAACCGGCGCAACCATCGAAGAGGGCAAGGCTGTTGAGGCCCCTGGTTACACCGAGATGAAGTTCAAAGAATTCGCAGACCGCCAGGATGAAATTCTGCCGATGCGCGTGTTCTTGAACGATGGTTCTGGTCTGTTCTACAAGACTCCAAATGGCGAAGACGCCACTCAGTACCAAGACAAAGTAATTTTCAACGCCACCGAAGACTCAGTGCTTCGTGTTGAAGATCAGGTTCTGTTTACTGACCGTGGCCACGGCGCCTACGAGTCGGCCGATGGCGAAATGATTCTTCCTGGTTGGAGAGCTGAAGTTGGCTTCGACAACTTCGTGAAGGCCGTCACCAACGAGCGCATCCGTGAACCGCTTTTGATGGTTACTCTCTGGACCTTCGCGTTCGCATTGCTAACCGTGTTCTTCACCTTTGCAATGGGTCTTGGTCTTGCCATGTTGTTCAACGACGAACGCATTCGCGGTCGCAAGATTTATCGAATTGCCATGGTTCTGCCTTATGCGTTCCCTGCCTTCTTGTCAGCCCTGATTTGGCAATCGATGTTCAACCGCAAAGAAGGTTTCATCAACCAGGTGATTCTTGGCGGCATGGATATTTCTTGGTTGTCTGACCCGACGCTCGCCAAGGTAGCAGTGCTGTTGGTTAACTTCTGGCTTGGTTTCCCATACATGTTCTTGATCGCAACCGGTGCTCTCCAGTCGATTCCTGCTGAGCTCACCGAATCGGCAAAGATCGACGGTGCAAGTGCTTGGCAGCAGTTCCGCTATGTCAAGTTGCCGTTGCTTCTAGTTTCAGTTTCACCACTGTTGATTGGTTCGTTTGCCTTCAACTTCAACAACTTCACACTTATCTATCTGGTCACCGGCGGTGGCCCGAAGGTTGTTGAAGCTGATATGAACGTTGGTCACACCGACATCTTGATCACCCTGGTTTACAAGATCGCCTTCAACACCGGTAGCGGCGCAAACTACGGTTTGGCCAGCGCTTTCTCGATTCTGATCTTCCTTGTGGTCGGAACCATCTCTTACATCGGCTTCCGCCGCACCCGCACCCTAGAGGACGTGAACTAATGGAGCTATCAACTAAGCAACAGGAGAAGCAAGCAGCCAAGGCTGTTCGTCAGCTCTCAACCATCAAGCACATGGGCCTCGGCAAATGGATGTCTCAAATTGGTTGGCGCCACGTGGTCGGCATCGTCGTGGTCATCTACGCGCTGTTCCCGATTGTTTACATCATCTCGGGTTCGGTGAACCCTGGCGGAACCCTAACCTCAGGCAACCGCTTGTTCCCAGGTTTCACATTCGACAACTACATCGCGTTGTTCACTGACCCATACCGCCCTTTCGCTGACTGGTTCAAGAACACCCTTTATGTTTCGACCGTCGCCTCTCTCGGCAGCGTATTCCTTTCATCCTTGGCTGCCTATGCATTCTCACGCATGCGTTTTATTGGCCGTCGCGTTGGTTTGCTAAGCCTGATTTTGTTCCAGATGTTCCCTCAGATTTTGGCTTTGGTCGCAATCTTTGGTTTGTTGGTTGAAATCGGAAAGGTATTCCCAGCGATTGGTAACGGAACCCACATCGGCCTTATCTTGGTCTACCTTGGTGGAGCCCTTGGCGGTAACACCTACTTGATGTACGGCTTCTTTAACACCATTCCAAAAGAGCTTGATGAAGCCGCCAAGATCGACGGTGCAACCCACACCCAGATCTTCTTCGGAATGATTCTGCGCCTGACCGCTCCGATTCTTGCGGTTATCTTCTTGCTGAGCTTCATTGGCCTTTCAAGCGACTTTATTCTTGCCAGCATCTTGCTTGAAAAGCCTGAAGACAAGACCCTTGCGGTTGGTCTTTATGGCTACATCGCTGACAAGATGAACCAAGAGTGGACAATCTTCGCGGCTGGTGCGGTGCTTGCCTCGCTACCAATTGTTGGATTGTTCCTTTACCTTCAGAAGTACATTGTTTCTGGCCTCACCGGCGGTGCGGTTAAGGGTTAACGAGTCGCCCAATTGACTCAGATTGCGTAGCAACATGTCATCACTGCCTCACGCCCTCAGCCCACACCACGACGGGTCAGCGCTATATGTACTGAACCAGAAGCCAAAACTCTTGGATGATGTGCGTCTTCGGGTGCGCATTCACGAGTCAATCGGTGATGTGGCTGAAGTGAGGGTTCGCTCAAGCGAGAGCGGCGAGGCTTTCCCGAGTGCACCGGCAAAGCGTAAGAAGCTTGCCAGTGGATGGTCTTGGTATGAAGCTCAACTGACCATGCACAACCCAAAGGTCAACTATCGCTGGATGATCAAGCTCACCAACGGAAACATTCTTTGGTTGAACACCCTCGGTCTTCATGTAATCGACCAGCCCGACATCAACGACTTCAGAATTAACGTTTTTTCTTCAGCACCGGCCTGGGGCCCGAGCACCATTCTGTATGAGGCTTTTCCAGACCGATTCGCTCGTTCGGCCAAAGCTGATTCTCAGGTGTTGCCTGACTGGGCGATCAAAGCTGAATGGAATGAAACGGTAATCGGTCGAGGCCCAGGCACATCTGAGCAGTT
Source organism: Rhodoluna sp. (assembly GCF_024641065.1). Classification (GTDB taxonomy): domain Bacteria; phylum Actinomycetota; class Actinomycetes; order Actinomycetales; family Microbacteriaceae; genus Rhodoluna. The sequence goes on along the minus strand of NZ_JAHEDV010000002.1, from coordinate 6,173 downwards.
CTTCGGTGGCGACCTGTGGGGAGTAATCAATCATCTGGATCACCTTGAAAAACTTGGCGTGAACGTGCTTTACCTCACTCCGATTTTTCCGGCGAGATCTAACCACCGCTACGACGCCAGTTCATTCGACGAGGTAGACCCGCTACTAGGCGGCAACAAGGCTTTGGTTGCTTTGGTGAATGCTGCTCACGAGAAAGGCATCCGAGTTATTGGTGACCTAACCTCTAACCACTCGGGCGCCGCTCATGAATGGTTCAAGGCCGCGTTCAAGAACCCAAAGGCCCCAGAATCTGATTTCTACTACTTCAGTGATGGCAATAAAAAGTATGACTCTTGGTTCGGTGTAGCCAGCCTTCCTAAGTTCAACTGGAAGTCGGCAGAACTTCGCAAGCGTTTTATCGAGGGCAAGTCTTCGGTAGTAGCAAAGTGGCTCAAGGCCCCATTCAACTTGGATGGCTGGCGAATTGACGTAGCCAACATGACTGGGCGCATCCGCGATGAAGACATGTATCTAGAGGTAGCCCAGATCGTTCGCAAAACTATGGTTTCGGTGAATCCAGACACCATCATGCTCGGTGAATACACCGGCGACGCCGCCTATGAGGTGCAGGGCGACGGCTGGCAGGGCGCGATGACCTATGCAAACTTCACCCGCCCGCTGTTCCGTTGGTTGCAAAAGCCGGCAGGCGAAAAAGAACTTCAGAACATTGGTTTCATCTCGCGTGAAGAGACCGGCCGAGAGTTTGTCGAGAGCCACATCAAGTTTGCAGCTGGGTTTCCTTGGCACGTTCGCATGAACAACATGAACGCGCTTGACACTCACGACACCCCCCGCTTCAAGACCTACACATTGCCTGGTGCACAAAAAGTCGCAGCCGCTATGCAGTTCACGTTCCCGGGCATCCCGCTAATTTGGGCCGGTGATGAATTCGGCTTGGATGGATTCAACGGCGAAAATTCACGCACTCCGCTGCCTTGGAATAATGAGCGCGAGCATGATGCCTCGATGATTGAGGTCTATTCAAAGCTGGCAGAAATTCGCACCAAGAATATCGCTCTTACCGAAGGTAGTTTGCGATTCCTAGCGGTTACTGACGAGGCCGTTTTGTTTGTGCGCGAGCACGCGAAGCAAAACATCCTGGTTCTTGCAGCTCGCTCGAAGACTTCAAAGCTGGCCATACCTGTGGCCGCTCTTGAGGGGCTAAAGGCGGCGGAATTGTTGTTTGGCAGCGGCGAAATTAAGGTCGGCAAAAACAAGGCCAAGTTCTCTGAAGGGCAGATGAGCGTTAGCATCTGGCGTTTGACACCGTCTAACTAAAAGTGCTAAAGTCTTCTGGTGTCTGGCGTCAAGCCTAGATTCAAATCGCCCCGATAGCTCAGTGGTAGAGCACTTCCATGGTAAGGAAGGGGTCGCCAGTTCAATCCTGGCTCGGGGCTCGAAACAAATAACCAGTTACCGCAAGGTAATACCCGGCTGGGTAGCTCAGGTGGTTAGAGCACACGACTCATAATCGTGGGGTCGCGGGTTCGAGTCCCGCCCTAGCTACCAACTCCCTCTAGATTCTTCTAGGGGGTTTTCTTGTTTCTAGTTCGTAGACTAGAGCCGTGGTAAATCCAAATGTGCAGGGCAAAACTTATCCGGCAACCAGCCCATATCTGGTTGGTCGCGAGAAGATCCGCGAATTCGCCCACGCGGTTAAATCAACCAACCCGATGAATCTCGACGTGTTCGCGGCCCAAGCTGCTGGCTACGACGATGTCATTGCACCGCCAACATTTGCAGTGGTAATTCAAGAGCGAAGCCTGGCCACTGTGCTGGCTGACCCTGAAGCCGACATCGATTTCAGCCGAGTGGTTCACGGCGATCAGCGCTTCATTCACGCTCGACCAATCGTTGCCGGCGATGAGCTAACCAGTGTGCTCGAGGTAGCCAGTGTCAAGTCACTTGGTGCGCACTCTATGGTCACGTTCGAAACCAAGATTTTTGACATTGAAAAAGCGCTGGTTTGCACCGCCATCTCAACGCTGGTTGTTAGAGGAGACGAGTAATGGCTCACATCAACATTGCTTCTCTCGAAGTTGGCCAAGAAATTGGTACCACCGAATTCTTGCTCACCCGTGACTCGCTGGTTCGCTATGCAGGTGCATCTGGTGACTTCAACTCAATTCACTACCGCGACGACATCGCTGCTGCCGTAGGTCTGCCAGGTGTGCTTGCCCACGGAATGCTCACCATGGGTGCTGCTGTTCAGGTAGCAGTTGACTGGGTTGGCGATGCTGGTCGTATTGCCGACTATCAGGTGCGCTTCACTAAGCCAGTTGTGGTTGACCCGGTTGATGGCGCTGTTCTGGTTGTTACCGGCAAGGTCGGGGCCATCGACGAAGAGAACCGTTTGGTTCGAATCGACCTCACTGCGGTGTTCAACGAAACCACTGTGCTCGGCAAAGCCCAGGCTCAGGTTCGCGTTTAATGACCCAAGCACTAAGTGAGCTAACTAGCATCCGTGTTGGTGGCGTGCCGGCAGAGATTTTCGAGGCCAAAACGCGCGAAGACCTAATCGAGCACACTCTGGGCGTTTGGCGCTCAGGTGATGACTGGTTGGTGCTTGGCGGCGGCTCAAATATGGTTGTTGCCGATGACATCAGCGAGCTGAGAATCATCAAGGTTTCAAACCTTGGCATCGAGCCAGTGCGTCAGCGCGATGAGTCGCGAGTGACTGTGCGAGTGCAAGCCGGTGAAAACTGGGACGCATTTGTTGCTCAAATGATTGAGCAGGGCCTAGCCGGTTTTGAAGCGATGAGCGGCATTCCCGGGACAGTCGGTGCCGGACCGGTGCAAAACATCGGCGCCTATGGTCAAGAGTTGAGCGATTGCATGGTGCGCCTCGAATTTCTCGATTATGAGACTCAAGAGCTTGCAATTCTCGAAACTAAAGATCTGCAGTTTGGTTATCGAGACAGCGCAATCAAGCGCGGTCGACCAGGCGTAATTACTTGGGTTGAGTTTGAATTACAAAACTTGGATGGCCTAAGTCGCCCGCTCTATTCAACTCAGATTGCTGCCGAACTTGGCGTTGAAATGGGAGCTCAGGTTCCACTGCTCGATGTGCGTAATGCAGTTCTCAAACTGCGCTCGCAGAAGGGCATGGTGCTTGATGCCAATGACCCAGATTCAGTTAGTTGCGGTTCTTTTTTCACTAATCCGATGGTCAGCGACGCATTTGCTCGCACCTTACCTGAGAGCGCGCCGCGCTATGAAAACCAAGATGACGATGGCCTGACTGTGAAACTTTCAGCCGCTTGGTTGATCGAAAATGCCGGCATCAAAAAAGGCTTTTCGATCGCTGGTTCAAACGCTGCAATTTCTTCAAAGCACACACTGGCAATCACAAACCGCGGTGGAGCAACTGCCGCTGAAATTATTCAGCTTGCCGAGTTTGTGCAGACTCAGGTTTCGAATAAGTTCGGCATCAACCTTGTTCCCGAACCAAACTTCATTGGGTCGTTCTAGCATCATTTGATTCATGCGACTTAAAAGCTAATGGCCTCCCGAGGGAGGCCATTAGCTTTATCCAAGTGCTTATTTAGCAAACAATGCCTGAAGACGCTGAATGCCTTCAAGAAGAGGTGCATCGCCAAGTGCGTAGCTCAAACGAACATAGCCCGATGGGCCGAAAGCCTCACCAGGAACCAAGGCAACCTCGGCCGCATCCAAGATGTAATCGCAAAGCTCAAGCGAGGTGTTGATCTGCTTGCCGCCCCATTCGCGACCCAACAGAGCTGTTACATCTGAATAGACATAGAAAGCGCCCTGAGGGGTAGGTGCTAGCCAGCCATCAATCTTGTTCAACTCGGCAACTGCAATCTGGCGGCGACGGTCAAAAGCCTCGCGCATTGCATAAACGTCGTCTTGTGGGCCAGTCAATGCAGCAAGCGCTGCCTTCTGCGAAATGTTTGAAACGTTAGAAGAAAGGTGTGACTGCAAGTTGCCAGCCGCCTTCATCGCATCAAGCGGGCCAGCCATCCAGCCCAAACGCCAACCGGTCATCGCATAGGTCTTGGCTACGCCATTTACCAGGATGGTTCGGTCAAGCAATTCAGGAACGGCCTCGGTGATTGAAACAGCCTTCACGCCGTCGTAGGTGAGGTTCTGGTAGATCTCGTCGGTAATTACCCAAAGACCATTCTCAAGAGCCCACTCGCCGATTGCCTCGGTCTCTTCACGGGTGTAAACCGAACCGGTTGGGTTCGATGGTGATACAAAAAGCAAGACTTTTGAACGTGGTGTGCGTGCAGCCTCAAGCTGAGCAACAGTCACCTTGTAGTTCTGGTCTGCGCCAGCAAAAACCTCAACCGGGGTTCCGCCAGCAAGACGAATCGCCTCTGGGTAGGTTGTCCAGTATGGGGTAGGCATTAGAACTTCGTCACCTGGATCGACGATGGTTGCAAAAGCCTGATAGACAGCTTGCTTGCCGCCATTGGTGACAACCACCTGGGCAGCAGAAATCTCAGTGCCCGAGTCGATGCGGGTCTTGTGAGCAATTGCTTCGCGAAGGTCAGGCAGGCCGATAGCCGGTGTGTAGCGGTGGTTCTTAGGGTCACGCACGGCAATGGCAGCGGCCTCAACAATGTGAGCCGGGGTGGCAAAGTCAGGTTCACCAGCAGCATAAGAAATTACTGGGCGGCCTTCGGCTTGCAAAGATTTTGCCTTGGCATCAACTTTTAGAGTTGCCGATTCAGCAATCGAACCAATACGTTTTGAGATTCTCGGAAAGTCAGTCACGAGGTAAAGCCTACTAAAGTCACAAATCGGGCTTTGCATTAACTTGCCCCAAGGTCTAAAGTATTTAGAGGTAGTTTGACAACTTCCGAAGCCTAATCTGGCAACTTAATCATTCTTTAGATTCAATCTAGAAGTGTGCCTTTTGACAGATGGTTTTGGGTTGGCAACCTAGCCCATAAAGGGTGGTGGCTCAATTGGTAGAGCATCGGTCTCCAAAACCGAGGGTTGCAGGTTCGAGTCCTGTCCGCCCTGCTAACAAGCAGTAACTGTTTCGGAACAACCGTTTCGACCAACAAAGGAATGTCAAATGGCAGATGAGCAAGAACAGGTCACCGAAGACCTAGTCGAGCGCGCGAAGGCTGATAAAGCATCGAAGCGCAACATCTTTGGCCGCATTGCACTTTTCTTGAAGCAGAGCGTTGGCGAGCTAAGAAAGGTCACCCGACCTACCTGGCCTGAGCTTCGTAACTACACCGGCGTTGTGCTGGCATTCGTAGTTGTTGTGATGGTAATCATCTCGGCTCTCGACTGGCTTTTCTACCAGGGTGTTGTTTTCGTCTTCACCCCAACCGCTTAAGTAAGTAAGGAACACCACATTGAGTGAATCAGAACGCACCGAACTAGAGGCTCTTGCCGAGGTTCAGGACGTTGCTGCTGAGCAGATCATTGCTGAAGCAGATGCCGACCTTGCCGACTTGGCTGCAGACGCAGCAGCAGAACTTGAGCAAGACCTCGAGCTTGAAGAAGCAATTGCTGAGGTTGAGGCTGACAAGGCTGCAGATTCAGACATGACTGAAGAGGGTGCACCAGAAGACCCTTACCGCGAGTTCCGCGCAGAGCTTCGCCGCCAGCCTGGCAAGTGGTACGTAATCCACAGCTACGCCGGCTACGAGAAGCGTGTTAAGCAGAACATCGAGAACCGCAAACTTGCTCTAGAGGGCGGCGACGACATCTTCCAGATCGAAGTTCCGATGGAAGACACCATCGAGATCAAGAACGGTCAGCGCAAGTTGGTCACCAAGGTTCGCATCCCTGGTTATGTTTTGATCCGCATGGAGATGAACGAAGAGTCTTGGTCACTAGTTCGCCACACCCCAGCCGTTACCGGTTTTGTTGGCAACTCACAGAACCCAACCCCACTTCGCCCAGACGAGGCATTCAACATGCTGAAGACTCTTTACGTTCTACCTGAAGAGGCAGAGGCTAAGGCAGCTGCTAAGGGTGGCGTTGCAGTCAAGGGCAAGGCAAAGGCTGTTCCAGTCAACTTCAACTACAAGGTTGGCGAGAGCATCATGATCAAGGATGGTTCGTTCGCGGGTCTTCCTGGAACCATCAGCGAGATCAAGCCAGAGAGCGGCAAGCTCACTGTTCTTGTTTCACTGTTCGAGCG
>NZ_JAHEDV010000017.1 GCF_024641065.1 Rhodoluna sp. | reverse complement strand
TCGTGGCGCTTCAGCTCTGCGTTGTGAATTACTTCAGTGTTCATGCTGTTAATCTCTTTCTTGTGCCTGCCAACAAGTTGCTATTCGGAGATAACCTCCTGCATCTGAACTCTATTCCAGATGCATCTGTGCAGCTTGTCTACATTGACCCGCCTTTCAATACCGGCCGCAAGCAGACGCGCGGCAAGTCAGAAACAAGTCGCGTCGAGACTGGCGGACGCGTGGGCTTCAAGGGCCAACAGTATGAAATCATCCGTGAGACGGTCTTGAGCTACGACGATGAGTTTGCCGACTACTGGAGTTTTCTAGAGCCTCGCCTAGAGCAGGCTTGGCGCATTTTGAATGAAACAGGCACGCTCTATTTGCACCTCGACTATCGCGAAGCCCACTATGCAAAAGTTTTGCTCGATGCGCTTTTCGGTCGAGATTGTTTCTTGAACGAAATCATTTGGGCCTATGACTACGGCGGCAAGGCTAAGAACAAGTGGCCGTCGAAACACGACACAATTTTGGTTTATGTGAAAGACCCGAAGAAATATTTCTTCAACAACACAGAGGTCGATCGCGAGCCATACATGGCACCCGGATTAGTTACTGCTGAAAAAGTTGCGCTAGGAAAATTACCGACCGATGTTTGGTGGCACACAATCGTTTCGCCAACCGGAAAAGAAAAAACCGGATACCCAACGCAAAAGCCAGAGGGAATTCTGCGCCGCGTGATTCAAGCTTCATCTAAAGCCGGTGACCTTGTGGTGGATTTCTTTGCCGGCTCGGGAACCACAGGCGCGGTTGCAGCATCGCTCGGCAGAAACTTCATTTTGATCGACCAGAACCCAGAGTCGATTGAAGTCATTAGTCAGCGATTGAAGAGCGCTGGCGTCGACTTCGAATTAGTTCAGTCGAACTGATCAGCACAAACACCACAACGATAAGCAAGGCACTGGCTGCCATTGCCATTGCGTAGTTTTGTTCACCAGGGCGCGAAATTAGTCGGGCCAGCACAACCGGAAGAGTGGCCTGATCGCCGTAGGCAAGCAAGGCAGCCGATCCAAATTCGCCGATTGAGGTGAGCAGGGCAAAGCCAAGGGCCGTGACCAAAGTGGTTCTAATCAGAGGTGCTTCAACCAGCCAGAAGGTTTGCCAGGCAGTTGCACCAGCATTTGCTGCAGCCTCTCGAGGTTCACGGCCAAGTCCGGTTATGGCACTGTTGGTCATGCGAATAACCAATGGAGTGGCGATTAGCGCCTGAACCAGAGGTACGACAAGCCAGCTTTCGCGCAGCGGCAGTGGGTCGCCTCCGAATGTGACCAGATAGCCAAAGCCAAGCACAACAGGCGAAATGCCAAGCGGCAGCAAGAAAACAAGCTCTGCAATTCGGCCGCGGCGACCTTGCAGCAGCCAAGCCACCAAGACGCCAATGAGAAACGAGATGGTCGCTGCAATCGCAGCGTTGCGCAGTGAATTGCCAAGAGCGCTTGCAACATCGATGTCGAGAATGTTACGAGCACCCCGTGTTGCGAGATTTTCAAAATTGCCTAAGCCAACCGAACCGTGCGAGATAAACGCGCGTGCAACGACCGAGCCCACTGGAATTACAAAAAATACTGCAATCGCAGCCAAAGCGAATGACAAGATTTTGCGCTCTGGCTTTTTTATTTTTGGCAAACGTTCTGCAACATCGACAACTGCGCCAAATGCATTTGCGCCGAGTCGGCGTGAAGTCATGAACGCAATAATTGTGATGACCGTCTGCACGATCGAAAGTGCCGCTGCAGTTTGCAAATCAAGAAACTGCGTGAGCGAAACAAAACTGAGTGTTTCGATGGTTTGTATTTGCCCACCACCAAGCACAAGCACAACGGCGAAACTAGAAACGCAAAACATGAACACCAGCGACGCTGCAGCTGCAATAGATGCACGCAACATGGGCAGCGTAATTCGCCAAAAAATTTGCACAGCTGAAGCGCCGTCGAGCATCGCTGCCTCTTCTGTTTCACTTTCAAGCGCAGACCATGCAGAACCAACCACGCGAACCACAAGCGACAGATTCAAAATCAGGTGCGCTATGAGAATTACAAGAATTGTTTGATCTTGAAAAACATCGCGCAAGCCAGAGAGCGCGATGGCAATCACTATGCTCGGCAGCACAAATGGAATTACAAGAAAACTACGCAACAATTTTGCGCCGAAGAAACTGCGGCGATAAAGCACAAAGGCAATCGGCAATCCGAAGCCAAGACACAGGGCCGTCGAAGCGACCGCCTGCCACAGAGTAAAGCCAATGGTCTTCG
>NZ_JAHEDV010000007.1 GCF_024641065.1 Rhodoluna sp. | reverse complement strand
CTCTGCTTATCCGAGCAAGCTCGGACAACCAAGAGGTTCTTGGTATCGACATTGTGCACGCTGTTGAGTTCTCAAGGATCGGATGCACCTGGGAGTCTGTATCACTACTCGCCTCCAGGGCAACTTCACTAACTTACCATAAAACCGAGACTTGTCAAACCTGACACGAAACGAATTTTGGAAGCTCGTTCCAGAGACAATAAAAGGCCTAGACCTATAAGGTTTCTGGGGTTTTGTGCTCTTGAGCCGGAGTTCTAAGCAGAACATTCCAAGCTTTGGGCAACAGGTAAAACATTACGCATTGGTAACGAAAAAGTCAACTCCAATTTGCCCTGTGTTTTTTGAAACTTCGAAACACCCTTCGTGATCATCGCTCTAGGCCCGGCTGCACCCTCACATCCTAGGAATTCAGGTGCTATTGGCATTCGTTGGCTCTAAGTCGAACCGGTGGGCTAGCTGGTTAATAGACTTGGGGCATGGCTATCAAACTTGCAACAGTAAATGTGAACGGCATCCGTGCTGCCTTTAGAAAAGGCATGGCTGAATGGGTGAACAGTTCTGGGGCCGACATCATCGCCCTTCAAGAGGTTCGCGCCGAAACCAAGGATCTAGCCGACCTATTTGCTGAGACTGGCGAATGGCACATTCTGCATGATGCCGCGAGCGCTAAGGGCCGTGCCGGGGCTGCGCTGGTTAGCAAGGTTGCCGCAACTGCCACCAGAACCGACTTTGGCTCGGATGATTTTGATTCAGCTGGTCGCTGGCTAGAGGCAGATTATGACTTTGATGGCAAGAAACTGACTGTAGTGAGCACCTATGTGCACTCTGGTGAGGTTGACACCCCAAAGCAGGTGGAGAAATACAAGTTCTTAGATGCCATGGTCGCTCGCATGGCAGAACTGAAAGCATCAGGAGCCGATGTAGTTATTGTTGGCGATCTGAATGTTGGTCACACCGAATTGGACATCAAGAACTGGAAGGGCAATCTGAAGAATGCCGGGTTCTTGCCAGAAGAGCGCGCTTATTTCGACACCATGATGAACGACCAGGGCTGGGTGGATGTTGGTCGCGCAGCTCATCCGGGAATTGCTGGACCTTATACCTGGTGGTCTTATCGTGGCCAAGCCTTTGACACCGATGCGGGTTGGCGAATTGACTACCACCTGGCAACCCCTGGGCTCGCAGCAAAAGCCGAAAATTATCAAGTTCACCGCGCTGCCTCATATGACACCCGCTGGACCGACCACACTCCGGTAGTGGTTGACTACGCAATTTAGGATTAGGACATGACTAAGCCAAACCTTCTCAGCGGCATGCAGCCTTCTGCCGGTTCACTTCACCTGGGCAACTATCTGGGTGCTTTGGTGAACTGGACGAAGATGCAGGACGACTACAACGCCTTTTATTGTGTAGTCGATTTGCACGCGATCACCGTTCCTCAGGAACCGGCTCAGTTGCGTCAGAACACTCGAATCACCGCGGCACAGTATCTTGCTGCCGGAATCAACGAGAACAAGTCGGCTCTGTTTGTGCAGTCGCATGTTCCTGCCCACGCTCAACTGGCTTGGGTCTTGATGACCCTTACTGGTTTTGGCGAAGCTGGTCGAATGACACAGTTCAAGGACAAGTCACAAAAGGCTGGGGCAGACGCAGCATCCGTGGGTTTGTTCACTTACCCGGTTTTGCAGGCAGCAGACATTCTTCTTTATCAACCAAAGGCTGTGCCAGTTGGCGAGGATCAGCGTCAGCACCTAGAGCTGACCCGCGATTTGGCTAACCGATTCAATTCAAGATTCGGCGAAACATTTGTGATTCCGGAGGCTGTGATTTTGAAAGAAACAGCCAAGATTTATGACTTGCAAAACCCTGAAGCCAAGATGTCTAAGTCTGGCGACCCAAAGGGTCTGGTGAACATCATGGATGAAAGCTCTTTGATCGCTAAGAAAATCAAGAGTGCGGTAACCGACCTGGATGGCGTGGTGCGTTTTGACCGCGAGAACAAGCCGGGAGTCTCAAACCTTCTGGGCATTCACTCGGCAATTAGCGGCCAAAGTGTCGAATCATTGACCGCGCACTTTGAAGGTCAGGGCTACGGGGCGTTAAAAACCGAGGTACTCGAAGTTGTACTTGGTGCCATCGAACCAATTCGCGACCGCGCGAACGAACTTTTGGCTGACCCAGCCGAGCTGGATCGACTATTGGCCAAGGGCGCAGCTAAAGCCAATGAGCAGGCTGAAAAGACGCTGGGAATTGTCTATGACCGAATTGGGTTTATACCTGCAAGGCGTTAGCCTTGACACAGCAGTAAATCGGTGACGCAAGTCACCACAAGCAACAAAGTTCTTCGGGGTCAGTGAAAATCTGAGCCGGCGGTTAAAGTCCGCGACCCGACGCATCAGCCATTCAGTTGGTAAGCGAGGCCTAGTTTCTAGGATGAGTGAGGCGGCGGTTGAGCTGGTGAAATTCCAGCACCGACGGTTAAAGTCCGGATGGGAGAAGAACGATGCGTTGGCGTTTTTGCGTCAACGTCATTTTCTCAACCCCGAGGTTCGTTCACTTTAGACGAAGACCCGGGTGTATGGATCAGAAAACGCAATTCGAAGCAGCGATGAATCGCGCCTTCGAGCTAGCTGCGCAAAGCCCAGCATTTGGAGTGAACCCACAGGTGGGCGCAGTCATCCTTGATGCATCAGGGCAAATTGTTGCCGAGGGATATCACCGTGGCGCTGGTACAGCCCACGCAGAAGTTGACGCCCTTGCAAACCTGAAGGCGGCAGGCATTTCTGCAGCCGGACTAACCGCTGTAGTAACCCTAGAACCCTGCAACCACACCGGAAAAACCGGCCCTTGCTCGCAAGCGCTAATCGCTGCCGGAATTGGAAGAGTTGTGTTTGCGGCCAGCGACCCTGGTGAAAAGTCAAAGGGTGGAGCACAAACCCTGGCCGATGCGGGAATTGAAGTCTTGGCTGGAGTGCAGGCCGTGCGCGGTTTTGATTTGATCAAGCCTTGGGTTGTGAACACCTTTTTGAAGCGCCCCTATGTTTTGCTCAAGTGGGCCAGCAGCATTGATGGTCGTTCAGCTGCGCCTGATGGCAGCAGCAAGTGGATTACCGGCCCAGAAGCTAGAGCAGATGTGCACCTGCGTCGTTCAAAAGCTGATGCGATTTTGGTTGGTACTGGAACCGTGCTTGCTGACGACCCGGAGCTAACCGCTCGCCAGGAGGATGGCTCACTATATGCAGACCAGCCGCTGAGAGTTGTAGTTGGTGAAAGCAAGCTTGAAGCAACTGCCCGAGTTTTTAATCGTGACGCAAAAACGGTTCACTTCGAAACCCGAGACATGAATCTGGTTTTGTCTGAGCTGTTCAGCCGCGGCATTCGCAGCCTATTTATTGAAGGCGGCCCAACGGTAGCAACCCAATTTGTCAACCTAGGTCTAGTAGACGAGTACCTTGTCTATCTGGCTCCGATGTTGATTGGTGGACCGAAGACTTCCATCAAGCAATTAGACGTGGCGACCATGAGCGAGGCTCAGCAACTTGAATTTATCCAAGTGGAAAAACTTGGGAAAGATCTGTTTATCCGTGCATTACCGAGGGAGAAATAATGTTCACCGGAATTATCGAAGAACTTGGCGCTGTGGACTCAATCGAACAACTGCCTGACGCTATTCGCCTTAAGATTCGAGGCCCACTTGTGGTTTCAGATGTGAAGCGTGGCGACTCAATTGCAGTGAATGGCACCTGCCTAACTGCGGTTGAATTTGATGCAGAAACCTTCACCGCGGATGTGATGCAAGAGACTTTGCGCCTAACTAGCCTTGACGCAATCAAGGCTGGTGACCCGGTAAATCTGGAACGCGCGATGACTGCAGCAACCCGCTTTGGTGGCCACGTAGTTCAGGGGCACGTTGATGGCGTAGGCCAAATTATTTCTCGACAGCCTTCTGAAAACTGGGAATGGGTGCGAGTTCAGGTTCCGACTGAACTGATGAAGTATGTGGTACTCAAAGGCTCGATAACCATCGATGGCGTCTCACTAACCGTCAATGAAGTTGGCGATGACTGGCTTGGTCTGAGCTTGATTCCAGAGACCCTGGCTCTAACCACACTTGGATCAAAGAAACCTGGCGACAAGGTAAATGTCGAAGCTGATGTGATGGCAAAACACATCGAGCGCCTTCTAGAAGCGAGAAACATTTAATGGCACTAGCAACTATCGAACAAGCACTTGACGCGCTTCGCGCAGGTAAGCCGATCTTGGTGGCTGACGATGAGAACCGCGAAAATGAAGGCGACGCAGTTATGGCCGCTGAGTTTGCGACCCCTGAATGGATTGCCTGGATGATTAGAAGAACTTCTGGTTATCTTTGTGCACCAATGACCGAGCAAATTGCTAACCGTCTTGATTTGCCGCTCATGGCTAAATCAAACCAGGACCGTCTTCGCACTCAATACACGATTTCAGTGGACGTAGCAGCGGGTACAACAACTGGAATTAGTGCTGGAGATCGCGCGTTGACACTGCAGGCCCTAGCTGACCCAGCCACTGAACCTGGAGACCTACTCAGACCGGGTCACATTATTCCGCTGCGTGCGCACCACGAAGGTGTGTTGGCTAGACCTGGCCACACCGAAGCAACCGTTGACCTTTTGAAGCTAGCTGGGCTAAACCCTGTTGGCGTCATCGGCGAAATGACCGAAACCGATGGCACCATGACCCGCCTGCCGCGCCTTCTAGAAATTGGCACAGAAGAGGGCATCCCAGTAATTACTATCGCCCAATTGGTTGAATACCGTCAGGGTGAAATTGAGTTTTCGGCGGAGCGACCGAACAACCGAATTCGCCTAGAGGCCGAGGCAAAACTGCCGACCACCCACGGTGAATTCAAAGTGCGCGGCTACTACGACATCAAAACCACTGCTGATCACGTTGCAATCATTTCGGGCAACCCTACCGGCGACGACGTGCTGGTTCGCATGCACAGCGAGTGCATCACTGGTGAGGCTTTTGGCTCATTGAAGTGTGAATGTGGCCCGCAGCTAGATTTTGCCTTGGATGAGATTGCCCGAGACCCACGCGGTGGCGTAGTGATTTATCTGCGAGGCCAAGAAGGCCGAGGCATCGGCCTGCTGAACAAACTCAAGGCCTACGCTTTGCAAGACACCGGGCTAGACACCGTGGATGCGAACCTTGCGCTCGGACTACCGAGCGAAAATCGTGAGTACGGTGCCGCAGTTGCAATTTTGCGCGATCTGGGCGTTAGCAGCGTTCGCCTGATGACCAACAACCCGGCGAAGAGCGGCTACCTAGTTGCCGCAGGAATTCCGGTGAACTCTTATGTGCCGGTGATCGTCGGAAAAGCTGACGAAAACGAGCAATATTTAGAAACCAAACGTGCCCGCATGGGACACCTTATTCCGGAGGTAAAAGAATGAGTGGAGCGGGAGCCCCAAAACTAGCAATCGACGCATCAGGTCTTCAGATTGCGATTGTTGTAACCAGTTGGCATGACCAAATTACCGGTGGTTTGCTTGCCGGTGCCGAACGCGCGCTGAAAGCCGCCGGCAACGACACCTACGAGATTTGGCGAGTCCCCGGCGCATTTGAGCTTCCGCTGGGAGCACAAAAGGCAATCGATGCCGGTGCGGATGCTGTCATCGCACTGGGTGTCGTTATTCAGGGAGAAACCCCACACTTTGATTACGTCTGCAGCGCTGCGACCGATGGACTGAACCGAGTGCAACTTGACAGTGGCGTTCCGGTTGGCTTTGGGCTCTTGACCGTGGATAACGAGCAGCAGGCACTTGACCGTGCAGGCCTTGAAGGCTCAAAAGAAGACAAGGGTGCCGAGGCTGTAGAAGCAGCGGTCTTGATGGCTAGACTCTAAAATATGGAAATTCTAGAAATCATTATTCGCATCACCTTGGTGTTGCACCTGCTTGGCTTTGCCTCGATTATGTCTGGCACACTAAGCCAAACCAAGAACTTCAAAACTGGAGCACCAGTTACCTCGGCCGTGATTCACGGCGCCTGGTTGTCGCTGCTCACCGGCGTGGTTCTTACTGGTCTGGTCTATGCAGCTGATGAGACCGTGAACAATCTCGTGATCTCAATCAAGGGTCTCGGAATTATCGGTATCTTCTTCATCGCCTACACCTTCTCGAAGAAGGAAACCGCACCTAAGTGGGCTGTTCCAACTATCTTGCTTTTGACCGTGGTTAATCTTTCGATTGCAGTAATCACTGGAGTAACAGTCGAGTAATTAGATGACTCGAAAGGGGCTCGCGCGATAGCGCGGGCCCCTTTTTTCATTTGTGGAATGGGTAAACCGTCATAATATGTTGCTTATACGCAACAAAACGGAAGGGGGCCGAATGATTGAACTTGCCGTTCACCAAGAACCAATTGAAATATGGATTGAAAACGTTTCGCAAGATCTTTTGCGCATTCACGTTTCAATGCGCGAAACGAAAACAAACTTGCGGCGCACCCTGACCGACTTAGGCGTTGATCACGAGGTTGCTATTGAGGCCATGGACATTTGGTCACGAGATGACCTATCCAGGAGCTTTGAAGTTGAGGGCGAACTGCTAATCGTCAAGCTGAAAAGCTAGGACATCTTCATCAGAAGGTGCGATTACACCCAAGCCAATCAAAAGTGAGTGCGGAGAACATCCAAGGGCGTCACATAAAGCCGGGATTACTCGCACCGAAGGGCTCTGCTGCTGGCGGAAGTACCGTGAGAGATTTCCCTTATGGATACCGGTTTTATCCTGAAGCTCATCAAAGGTTTCAATTTCTCGGGCCAGCATTTGCTCGCGAAGCCAAGAACTAGATTCTTCAGGGCCAAAAATTTCCATTGATTCATCCAAGCTATGAGGGGTATCGCTACAAGTTCAAATCTACCCGCTTGTGGATAACCATCAGCGATTTGCTGGAAAAGTAATGATTTCGAAATTGAACGCCCGCCGAAAACCGGGGGGCGATCGACGGGCGTCCTTAAAGCGCTGAAACCCATTGGGGAATGGGGAAGTATTCAGCGCCATTAGAAAGGTTAAGTAATTTGTTGCTTATTCACAACAAATTAATGGCAACTTCTTTTCGCCCTTAGCGCATAAAGAGGGCTGTGAGTCGCTTGGTTGTGAAGACCAAACCAACCACGATCATGACAGCAAAGTAAAGAATGTGCCCGAACAGTTCAGGACCAATGGTGCCGAGCGTGAATGCACGTTCGAGTTGAATTGCATGCCAAAGTGGCATCGCCTGAATAAGGGCCTGCAACCACTCTGGGTAGACGCTCAGTGGGTAAAAAGTGCCCGAAAACAAGAACATCGGCAACATGAAGAAGTTCACGTAGTTCATCTGGTGGAAGGACTTCAAATATGAGGTCACAGCCATACCCACCGATGAAAAACCAAAGGCGATCAAAACAGCACCTGGGATGGCCAGTAAGCCCCACCAACTTGGGATCAAGCCAAGTGGCCACATGATGAACATGAAGCTGATCGCATACATGGCACCACGAACCAGCGCCCAAGCAATTTCACCAAGGGCTACATCCAATGGCCCAAGCGAGGTTGCAAGCATGCTCTCGTAAAGCTTGGCGAAGTGCATTTTGAAATAGACATTCCAGGTGCTGTCAAAAATTGCGCCATTCATCGCCGAGGTCGCTAAAAGCGCTGGTGCGATATAAGCCGCAAAAGTTACTTCTTTGCCTGACCCATCGGTAATTCCGCCAACCAGTGCGCCTAAACCGAACCCAAATGCAAGCAAGAAGAACAGTGGCTCTAAGAAGCCGGTTGCCACAGCCACCAGATTGCTGGTTCGAAGAGCAAAGAATCCACGCTGAAGCACCACTCTGCTTCGCCCAGAGTAAACACCGGCAAGCGCATTCTTCTGTCGTCGTTCTGCGTTGGCAACCGCGGCCGTCACGGCGCTATTTACGAAACTCATGCTGACAACCTCTTGGCGAATTTTGGATAGGCGATAGCCAGGCCCACTACAGCCCAAAGCGCCAAGTAGGCGATGTGAACGACCAGGACCCACGGCTCAATGCTGTGCCCATAGCTGATGGCACGTGAGAGATCTGTTGCGTGCCAAAGCGGAGAGATCCAGCCAAACCACTGGAGATAGATCGGAGTGGTTTCGATTGGATAAAAGGTGCCCGAGAACATGAACATTGGAAAGATGATCAGACGCTGCACGACCTCCATAAAAGAACCGTTTTCGCTGGCATATCCCGCCATTCCGACCATCACGCAGCTGTAGGCCATTGCAGCCAGGATTGCCGTCACGTACATTGGCAACATATTGGCAAGCGTGATGCCGCCGAAACCGAGCAGCACAAGTTCATAGATTGCAGTAGTGATCAAGGTTCTAATCAACGCGGCGGTCAAAACTCCGTGAACAATATCTCGCGAGCTCACCGGAGTTGAATTGACTGCAAAGAAACCTTTATCCCAAATAAAACCCTGCATTACCGGAAACACGGTTTCATCCTGGGCACCTTGGATAGCAGCAGACGCAAGCAGGGCTGGAGCTAGAAAAGTTAGGTAAGGAACCCCGTCGACTCCGGCACCGCCGGAATTGGCATCAACCAGTGCGCCGATTCCTAGGCCAATCGAAAATAAATACAAAATTGGGTTGCCGATGCCAAAGATTAGAATCGCCGTAGCCCACTTGCGCATGTGACGCACGCGGTATTCCGCTAAATACCACCAGGCAAACCGGCGATTTTTATCAGAATTTACAAGGACCCTAGAGCCCTGCCAAGCGCTGGCGTGTACTGCCTTTTCAACGCTCACGTTACTCAACCAGCGTTCTACCGGTTAGTCGCAAGAAGACATCTTCGAGTGAGCTACGTCGAACCAAAGAAGTCAGCGGTTCAAGCCCGAGTTTGTGAATCTTGGCCAATTCAGCTTCGCCATCTTCTGCATAAACCAAGATTCGGTCTGGCAACACCTCGATGCGATCGCCCAAGCCGCGAATCTGCTCGGCTACTTCGGCATTCTTGCTTGAACCAAAGCGAACCTCGAGCACCTCGCGGCTCGAATATGACCGGATGAGTTCAGCAGGTGAACCCTCGGCCATGATTTTGCCTTTGTCCATGACGATTAGTCGATCACACAGCTGTTCGGCTTCATCCATGTAGTGAGTCGTGATTACCAGGGTCACGCCCTGTTCTTTCAAACGGAACAGGCGATCCCAAAGAATGTGCCGGGCCTGCGGGTCTAGACCGGTGGTTGGCTCATCTAGCATGAAGATTTCTGGTTCGTTCACGAGTGCGCGCGCGATGGTTAGTCGGCGCTTCATTCCACCCGAGAGTTCTTCAGATTTTGACTTGGCTTTATCGGCAAGTTGAGCGAACTCAAGAAGGTCTTGAACCTTAGTTTTCAAAAATTTGCGACTCAGGCCAAAGTAGCGACCATAGACATAGAGGTTCTCTGAGACGGTCAGTTCGCGGTCGAGGTTGTCTTGCTGCGGAACAACACCCAGGTGCGCACGAATTTCTGGCCCACGCTTATTTGGGTCAAGTCCCAGAATTTCTAGACCACCCGAGGTGCGTTGTGACACCGATGCAATCATTTTCATGGTGGTCGACTTACCAGCACCGTTTGGCCCGAGTAGTCCAAAAGATTCGCCACGTCTAATCTCGAAGTTGATTCCGTCAACAGCAATGAAATCACCGTATGACTTGGTGAGATCAGTGGCTTTGATCATGATTTCTTCTGACAAGGCAGTTCCTAACTCGTCTTCAATTTCGCTTCGGGGCAGCCCTTCAGACTAGCACTGATAGCCTATAAAACGTGCCTGCAAACCCGCCATCCAAAGTCAAACTCGGCAATACCCGAGTGACCGGCAAAGAGCAGTACTACACACCATTCAACCTTGCGACTGCGCTCATGGTTGAAGTGCAAGCTGTGGTGGCAGACCTTCGCAACAGAAGCGTCCTCGAGCCCGCCGGAGGCACCGGGGCATTCATCAAAGCCGCTGAAAAAGCTGGCGCCAAGAGTGTGATTTCGTTCGACATTGAGCCCAAGCATCCATCCGTGGTGAAGTTTGATTTCTTAGACGCTGTTGTTGAGGTGCAAGACGCCGTAACGATTTCAAACCCGCCTTTTGGCAGAAATAACTCGCTATCGATTCCGTTCTTCAACAAAGCAGCTGACCATTCAGAGTTCATCTGTTTCATAGTTCCGAGATCTTGGCGCAAGTGGTCAGTGATTAATCGCCTTGACCGAAGATTTCACCTGGTTGCCGATCATGACATTCAAATTGACTACGAAGATGAACAAGGTGCAAAGCTATCGCAGCGCACGAGCTTGGCAACCTGTTTTCAAATTTGGCAACGTCGAAGCGACTTGCGCCCATTGGTCAAAGTTGAGGACAAAGGCATCGTTTCGAAGGTTTCGCCGGCTGAGGCTGACGTAGCGCTCACAATTTTTGGCTTTGGCTGCGGTCGCGTGCACACTGAATTTGAGAGAAAACCCAATTCAACTCGGATGTTTTTGAAGCTCAACCATCCGCAGGCGCTTTCGGCGTTGCAAAACGCAAACTTCGCCAAGTTTTACCAAAACACGGCTTACACCCCGGCGCTTTCGCTACCAGAGATTAACTATCTGCTTAACGAGGCCATTTTGGGGAATCCACAATTAGAGAATCAAGGTTGAATTAGGCATGAGCATGAGATTCGGTGGCCGCGGAGCGCGCGGTGGTCAAAACCCAAACGACAACACTCCGAAGGCAAAATTCAAGCAACTGGTTCCTTACCTGCTCGAGCACAAACCTGCTCTGTGGACTGCAATGGCACTGTCGGTATTTGGAGCAGCAATTAGCCTCGCTCAACCACTTGTCGTTGGCCAGGTAATTACTGCGGTTCAGGAATCAAAACCAATGGGCGGCTTGGTTGCCCTATTGGTGGCAGTGATTCTGGGCAGCGCCATCACCGGCGGTTTGATGTATTACGTACTTTCAAAAGCCGGCGAAGGCGTTGTGCTATCGGCCCGGCAGAAACTTGCCAAGCGTTTGCTTAGATTGCCCATTCACGAATATGACCTTCGTCGCACCGGCGATTTGGTATCGCGGGTTGGTTCAGACACAACATTGCTTCGTGCAGTTCTAACCCAGGGTCTAGTTGATGCAGTTGGTGGCGTGCTGATTTTTGTAGGCTCGCTGATTGCCATGGCGATCATCGACCCGGTGTTGCTCGGGCTAACGCTTTTGATGGTTGTCTTTGCAATCATCTCGATCGTGATCACAGCGCGCCAGGTGCGCTCTGCCACCACAAAGGCCCAGCAAAGAGTGGGTGACATGGCAGCCGCGGTCGAACGCGCACTCTCAGCCGTGCGAACAATTCGTGCGGCCCGCGCTGAAAAGCGAGAGAGCGACCTCATTGTCACCGATGCCGCCGAGGCGTATAAGCAGGGCGTAAAGATTGCCAAAATCAATTCGATGATTACGCCAATCGCAGGCCTTGCCATGAACGGTGCCTTCATTGTTGTGCTCGGTGTTGGCGGCTACCGAGTCGCAACCGGCACAACTTCGGTAGCCAGCTTGGTCATGTTCATTCTCTTGATGTTCCAGATGATTCGCCCATTGGGTCAAGCATTCGGTGCCTATAGCTCGGTTCAATCTGGCTTAGGCGCACTTGCTCGCATCCAAGAGATTTTGGATCTACCACTCGAGGAATCAGAGCAAACCAAGACCGCATCTGCAAAAGCTGTAAATGACACGGCTATTGAATTTGCCAACGTTTCGTTCGGTTATGCGGCGCCGCCGGCCACTGCCGAGAACCCTCTGCCTGAAAGTCGCGAGGTCTTGCAAAACGTAAGCTTCGAAATCAAACGTGGTTCACGGGTTGCGTTGGTTGGGCCATCTGGTTCGGGCAAGTCGACCGTTTTCTCGCTCATCGAGAGATTCTATGAACCTAGCGGTGGGCAGATTTTGCTCGATGGGCAGAAGGTTACCGACATCAGCCGCGAGGCGCTCAGATCGCAAATTGGCTATGTTGAACAAGATGCACCGGTGCTTGCCGGCTCAATTCGCGCCAACCTAACCATTGGTTCGCCAGATGCCACGGATGAACAGCTAACCGCCGTTTTGGCCGAGGTGAACTTGACCGAGGTTTTGGAACGCGATAGCCGTGGTCTTGATGCAGAGGTTGGCGAAAATGGAATCATGCTTTCTGGCGGCGAGCGTCAGCGATTAGCGATTGCACGAGCGCTGTTGGCTGCCCCACCAATTCTGCTGCTAGACGAATCGACTTCGGCTCTTGACGGATTGAACGAACAAAAAATGCGCGAGGCCATCGACTCGGTTGCAAAAAACAGAACTTTGCTGGTCATTGCCCACCGACTTTCGACAGTTGTAGACAGCGATCAAATTATTGTTTTGGAGAATGGCCAAGTTGTTGGAGTTGGAACTCACAGCGAGTTGGTTGCAAGCACTCCGCTCTATAAAAAACTAGCCAAGCAGCAATTGTTGGTTTAGCGAGAAGCCGCGTCAACCACGTTTTTGACCAACATGGCTCGAGTCATCGGGCCGACACCGCCAGGGTTTGGCGATAGCCAACCAGCAACCTCAGCAACACGAGGGTCAACATCTCCAACCAAACGAGCCTTGTCATCTGCTGAAGTTGCCTCAACGCGAGTAATTCCAACATCTAGAACGGCAGCGCCGGGTTTGATCCACTCAGGTTGAACAAAGTGAGCGACTCCGAGTGCAGCAATCACGATGTCGGCACGCTTAACTGCGTGTTCAAGATCGCGGCTGGCTGAGTGCAAAAGCGTGACTGTTGAATCGATTCCCTTGCGAGTCATTAGCAAGCCAAGCGGGCGACCAACGGTCACACCGCGACCGATTACGGCAACTTCAGCTCCGCGAGTTGGCACCTCGTAGCGATTCAGCAACTCAACGATGCCGGCCGGCGTGCAGGGCAATGGAGAATTAAGCTCGCCAGAGACTCCGAGCACCAATCGACCAAGGTTGGTCGGGTGAAGGCCATCCGCGTCTTTATTTGGGTCAATAAGCTCAAGCATCTCGTTGGTGTCGATGCCAAAAGGCAAAGGCAACTGAACGATGTAACCGGTAACGTCGCGGGCCTGGTTTAGATCGCGCAATGCTGCACGAACATCATTTGCCGAAGCCGAGGCTGGCAAATCAACTCGAATGGAGTGAATGCCGACCTCTGCGCAGTCGCGGTGTTTACCGGCAACATACGAGTGCGAACCTGGGTCATCGCCAACTAAAAGTGTTCCTAGGCCTGGAGTGATGCCTAGTTGCTTTAGCCCGATTACCCGCTCAGCAAGCTCAGCCTTGATGGCCTTTGCAGTTGCTAAACCGTCAAGTTTGATAGCAGTCACGGTGATTACCTAGACCTGACTACCAGTTCTCAAGGCCGCTGTATAGCGGGAATGCCTCGGTTAGCTTGCGAGTGCGAGCACGAAGTGCCTCGATGTCTGGGTTTGGCACCAAAACGCCTGCAATGATCTCGGCAACTTCGGTGAATTCTGCAGCACCGAAACCACGAGTGGCAAGAGCCGGAGTACCAATACGAACACCTGAGGTAACCATAGGTGGACGTGGGTCGTTAGGAACCGAGTTGCGGTTCACAGTGATGCCGACATCGTGAAGAAGGTCTTCAGTCTCTTGACCATTGATCGGTGCGTTGCGAAGGTCAACCAAGACCAGGTGAACCTGAGTGCCGCCGGTCAGAACCTGAACGCCATTTGCGGTTACATCAGCCTGCATCAAGCGATTAGCAATGATTGCAGCACCTTCAATAGTGCGCTTCTGACGGTCTTTGAATTCATCCGTGGCAGCTGCCTTGAAAGCAACAGCCTTTGCTGCGATCACGTGCATCAATGGACCACCCTGCTGGCCAGGGAAAACAGCTGAGTCAATTTTCTTGGCGTATTCAGCCTTGCAAAGAATCAGACCTGAGCGTGGGCCAGCAAGAGTCTTGTGAACGGTGGTTGAAACAACATCGGCAAAAGGAACTGGGCTTGGGTGCAGGCCAGCGGCAACAAGGCCAGCGAAGTGAGCCATGTCTACCCAAAGCTTGGCGCCAACCTCGTCGGCAATTTTGCGGAATTCGGCAAAGTCAAGGTGACGAGAGTAAGCGGACCAACCAGCGATGATTACGGCTGGCTTTACCTCGTGTGCGCGAGCACGAACGATGTCCATGTCGACAAGGTGGGTTTCTGGGTTTAGCTCATAAGCGTGAGCTTCGTACATTTTGCCTGAGAAGTTGAGACGCATACCGTGGGTTAGGTGGCCACCGTGTGCAAGCTCTAGACCAAGGATGCGGTCGCCAGGGTTAGCCAAGGCCATCAAAACAGCCGCGTTGGCTGACGCGCCCGAGTGAGGCTGAACGTTTGCGTGCTCGGCACCGAAAAGGGCCTTAGCGCGGTCGCGGGCTAGGTTCTCGGCAACGTCAACGGCTTCGCAACCACCGTAGTAGCGCTTGCCAGGGTAACCCTCGGCATATTTGTTGGTTAGAACTGAACCCTGTGCCTCAAGAACACCGCGAGAAACAAAGTTTTCGCTGGCAATCATTTCGAGAGTGTGGCGCTGACGATCAAGTTCGGCTGCAAGAACTGCGGCGATCTCTGGGTCGGTTTCACTAAGTGGTGAGTTGAAAGTAGTTGGAAGCTGTGACATGAGTTAACCCCTTTATACAAGTAGTTTGTCTTGGCCCAGGCGCACGACCAAAATGTCTTCGCTCCATGATGGATACCCATCTTTAGCGCCAGTTGCGATACCTAAATCCTAACATTTTCAAGGCTCGGCGACTGAACAAGAAAGGCCCTTTGGCCTCAGGAGTATTACGCAAAACGAACACTAGACTGCAGGGAGGGGAAATCAAGCATAGGAAATAAAAAATGCAGCAACTACCGCTTCCAGTAATCATTGGAGCAGTGATGATCATCTCGGGGCTGATCTTGTCGGTTTGGGTTCTCGTGCAGATTGTCGCCGCTCGTAAACGCGGCGAAGACATCCTTGACTAAGCGTTCATCTTTTTAATCACGCGGTTAAACTACTTTTTATGACTGCTGCGACCACACACTGGGTTTTAACCCTCGTTTGCGAAGATAAGCCCGGAATCGTTCACGCCATTTCAGGTGCCATCGTCGCGGCTAACGGAAACATCACCGAATCTTCGCAGTTCACCTCAGATGACACCGGGCGCTTCTTCATGCGCTTGCAGATTGAGTCGGCAGTGCCGCGCGAACACTTTGAAAACCAAATTGCTCCGGTAGCCGAGCGCTACGGAATGATCTGGGAACTTGAAGAAGTTGGCCGCAAAATGAAGACCTTGGTTTTGGTCTCAAAGAGCGCTCACTGCTTGAATGACATCCTCTTTCGCCAGCGCAACGGCCAGTTGCCAATTGAGCTGCCAGCAGTATTCGGAAACCACGCCGAACTCGCTGAGATGGCCGAGTTTTACGGCATTCCGTTCGAAACTCACCCAATTACCTCGGATGGCGACAAGCGTGCATTCGAGGCGATGCTTCGTGACTTCATCAAATCGGCTGGTATCGAGCTGATTGTTTTGGCTCGCTACATGCAGGTGCTTTCACCTGAATTCTGTGCGGAGTTTGAAGGCAGAATTATCAACATTCACCACTCATTCTTGCCAGGGTTTAAGGGCGCTAACCCTTATGCCCAGGCTCACGCTCGCGGTGTGAAGTTGATTGGTGCCACCGCACACTTTGTGACAGCCGACCTTGACGAAGGCCCGATCATTGAGCAAAATGTAGTTCGCGTTGAGCACTCAGACTCAAAGAAGCGCTTGGTCTCAATTGGCCAAGATGTCGAGTCAAAGACCTTGACCCAGGCCGTTCGCTGGTTTGCTGAACGTCGCGTGTTGCTTGATGGCGACCGCACCATCATCTTCAGCTAAACACCAAACAACCTCACAATTCGGCGACGTCGAACTATCGATAGCAACTTCGCAATCACGACAGCTGCGATTCCGGCGAGCGCTGCGGCCACTGCCGAAAGCAGCCAGGTTTGAACCTGATCAAGAGTTGGCCAACTAAAGGTTGGTGAATCACTTGGTGCAAGCCCCGCCTCTATTTCAGTATCTGGGCCATTCGAATCATTACCCGAACCCTCGGGCACAAGCACCACTGCTTCAGAACCTGATTCTTGATTTGAGTTGGTTGAAAAGGGCCTTGACTCTGATTCAGCTTGCTCGCTGATTGGCATCGGCGATGATGAAGGTTCTGGGGCCGGCGATGAGGTCGGTTCTGGCTCAGGAACCGGTGTTGGGCTCGGTTCAACGGTTGGTTCAACGCTTGGTTCAACGGTTGGTTCTGGAGTTGGCTCGATCACAACCGGAATAGCCAACTTTGTGATCACTGGCGAAATAGTCTCACTCGTTGGGCCGGCGTTCAGAACGGCGTCGAACACAGCTCCTGATCTAAGGGCAAGGCTTATCTGCCCTACCTGGCAATCAATCACTTCAACAAGGTAATTGGTTCCTGCAGAAACCTCACTGAGGGTTAGTCGACATCCGAGTGATGTGCCCACAGAAACAAAGTCGTCATCGGCTAAACCGGTAATGGCCTCACTGAAACGCAGCTCGAAGCTTGCAATACTTTGGGTCTCAGTCTGCGCACTCGACCAGGTTGCTGTTGGCGCCGCAAGATCAAAAATTACGGTGGCAGAATGCACCGCAACAACAGGCCCGGAATTTTGAGCGACATCTGTCACCGACCCAGCCAATAAATTTACTTGAAGTGAATCAGTGCAATTTGAGACTGTGACAAAAACCAGATTGCCCTCGGCAACCAGCGCGTCAATTAGGCAACCGGCACCCACAATCTGTAGGTCAGATTCGGCTAGCCCAACTATTTGCTCACTAAATTGAATTTCGACCGTCACGGCAGCATGATTCGACGGCGAACTAGGAACAGTGACTGTTGCATTTGGTGCCAGCAAGTCAATTAGTACTGCTGAACTAGACACCAATTCAGCCGGGCCAAGATTGCCAGCTACATCGTTCACAGAGTTCGGGGCAAGATTCAGGTGCAACTGGGCTGCATCCGTGCAATTAGAAACTTGGATGTTGTAACTAGCCTGAGAACCACTCACCGAAGCTAGCTGACAACCAGCGCCGAGAACTTCAAAGTCGCTGCTAGCCAAGCCTGTGACCGGCTCAGAAAAAGTGACAACGAAATTCTGAAGACTTGAATTATTTGGTGAGCCCGGCGAGGCAATTGTTGCTGTGGGATTCGCGTAGTCGAGAGTGATCGAATCGGCAGTTACTGCAACGGCTGGTCCGGCCAAGACTCCCTGAACTGAGTTTGCCAACAGCGCGAGCGCGAGGGTTCCCGAACTGCAACCCGAGACTGCCACCGCATAAGTTGTGCCGCTGCCTGATACTGCTAGCTGACAAGCGGTTGCTGAGCCTGCAATTGTGAAATCTGCACTCGATAGGCCCGAAACAGATTCGCTGAACTGCAAATTGAATGTGACCGATGCTGCGTTCGAAACCTGCGATGCGGCTTGGAATGAGACCACCGAAGGTGGCATCTGGTAGCTGAGCATGGCTCGACCCGCGCCGGTGCGATAGGCGGCAGTGTTGGTAGAGCCAGAAACCAGGGTGGCATTGACCCAGGATGAGCCACCCCCTCCACCACCACCGTTAGAGCAGCAATTGTCGGCATCTCCGCCACCGCCACCGCCGCCGAAGTAGCCGCCACCGCCGCCGCCTCCACCAGAGTAGGCACTTGAGCCGCCGTTGCCGCCTTTGCCTGATGAACCAACGGTTGCGGCAGTTGCACCAACACCGGCGAATCCGGCCGATCCTCCGGCGGTTGCCGAACCACCTGTTCCGGCTCCACCCTGACCACCGACTCCGCTTGAACCGGTAACCCCACCGGCTGCTCCACCAACACCGCCGGTGACACCGGCTTGGCCACCTCCACCTCCGGCGACAGCAATTCGGTCTGCAAGCGCAATCGAAGATCTGATGTCGGTAGCGCCCCCTCCAGAACCCGCATCGGCACCACCGGTACCGGCGTTTCCGCCACCGTTGAATCCGCCGAGCGCGCCGCTCCCCCGAAGGCCTGCACCGCCAACATAGATGTACAGAGTGCTAGGGATGTTTGCCAGTGCACCGGTCACGCGGCCACCGAAGGCTGCCGCACTTGCGCCCTGTGCGCCAGCAAGATCGAAAGTCAGGTTTTTGGCTCCGACCGGTGGCGACCAGGAAAAGTAATCACCGGTGTAATCAAAAGTTACCGTGCAAGACGAACCAACGCACACCGGAGCTGGGGTGATTGACACGGCCCCGACGGGCTCGATAGCTAGCCCATTAAAAACTGCGGCAAGGATGGCGCTGCTGGCGATTAGTTTGGCCCAACGCTGCTGAACTGTGGTTTTCATTCCAGAAATGTAAAACTCCGGCAGGTTTCCCTGCCGGAGTTATCCACAGCCCTAAATTGCAGCCGGTTTTACACAGTTACTAGCCCAGGCGCGCCTGAAGGTTCTCAGCAATTGATGCCATGAACTCATCGGTGCTCTGGAATGCCTGACCCTTGCCAACAAGAGCAGCTAGGTCTTTGGTCATCTTGCCTGATTCAACAGTCTTGACGATTACATCTTCAAGAGTCTCAGCAAAGGTGCGAACTTCTGGAGTACCGTCAATCTCTGCACGAGCAATAAGCGCACGAGTCCAAGCAAAAATCGAAGCGATTGGGTTAGTCGAAGTTGACTTGCCTGCCTGCCACTCGCGGTAGTGACGAGTCACGGTACCGTGAGCTGCCTCAGCAAGAGTGGTTTTGCCATCTGGAGTGGTTAGAACTGAAGTCATTAGACCTAGTGAACCAAAGCCCTGGGCAACGGTGTCTGACTGAACGTCGCCGTCATAGTTCTTACAAGCCCAAACGTAGCCACCCTCCCACTTAAGTGCAGCGGCAACCATGTCGTCGATTAGGCGGTGTTCATAGGTGATGCCGGCAGCCTTGAATCGGTCTGCATACTCAGCGTCGAAGACTTCTTGGAAGGCATCCTTGAAAGCACCGTCGTAGGCCTTCAAGATGGTGTTCTTAGTTGAAAGGTAAACCGGGTAGTTGCGTGACAAACCGTAGTTGAAAGACGCACGAGCAAAGTCACGGATTGAGTCCATGTAGTTGTACATACCCATTGCAACACCACCGTGCTCTGGATAGTCAGCGATGGTCTGGGTTACAACTTCTCCGCCATCAGCTGGAGTCCAAGTGATAGTAACGCGGCCAGCTCCTGGAACCTTGAAGTCAGTTGCCTTGTACTGGTCACCGTGAGCGTGACGACCAATGATAATCGGCTTGGTCCAGCCTGGAACCAAACGAGGAACGTTTGAGATGATGATTGGCTCGCGGAATACAACACCATCAAGAATGTTGCGGATAGTTCCGTTAGGGGACTTCCACATCTTCTTTAGCTTGAACTCTTCAACGCGCGCTTCATCTGGGGTGATGGTTGCGCACTTAACGCCAACACCGTGCTGCTTGATTGCGTGTGCTGCGTCGATGGTTACCTGGTCGTCAGTAGCATCGCGGTTCTCGACCGAAAGGTCGTAGTACTCAAGGTCTACATCCAGGAATGGAAGGATCAGAGAGTCTTTGATGTTCTGCCAGATAATGCGGGTCATCTCGTCGCCATCGAGCTCGACAACCTTGCCTACTACCTTGATTTTTGCCATGTGGCGCTCCTGTTTTTCGAAGTTTTGTGACCAGCGAGCCAGTCTTCTTCTAGCCTATCGGTTTGGGCTAGGCTGAACCGCATGAAACGACTAGCCCTCATGCTTGTGGCCGTTCTGGCCCTCACCGGCTGCGCTCCTGCAGCACCAAGAGCCCCTCACCAAGGTGAAGTGGGCGTGCAACTTTTCATGTGGAATTGGAATTCGATTGCCAAGGAGTGCACCGATTATCTCGGGCCAGCCGGTATCGATTGGGTTGAGACCTCTCCCCCTCAAGAACACGTGACGGGCAGCGAGTGGTGGATTCACTATCAGGCGGCCAGCTACAAGCTTGAATCTCGACTCGGCACCAAGGCTGAGTACCAAAACATGATCGACACCTGCAAGGAAGCCGGGGTTGGAATTGTCGCCGACGCATTGGTGAACCACATGACCGGCCGTGACAGTGGCACCGGTTGGGCTGGCAGTGAATTCACGAAGTATGAGTATCCGGGCATTTATACCAGCAGCGATTTTCATCACTGCGACAACACCTCGGATGGCCAAATTCAGGATTACAGCGACCTTGAGCAAGTGACCAATTGTGAGCTGGTTGGCCTAGCCGATCTCGATACCGCGAGCCCTAAGGTACAAAAAACCATCGTTGCCTACCTGCAAGAGCTGCTAGATATGGGAGTCATCGGGTTCAGATTTGACGCTGCCAAGCACATCTACAGCGGCGACCTAAAGGCGATTATTGGGCAACTGCCTAAGGACACCTGGATTCTTCAGGAGGTTATCCGAGGCGGAGCAAATGAACCGACGAAACCTGAGTACTACACCAGCTGGGGAGATGTTTTTGAATTCGGCATCACTCACGATTACAGCAACATGGTTGGCAGCGGGGTAATGAGCAGCCTGGTTTCAGAGACTCGCGTTGAAGGTTATGTGCCAAGTGCTTCAGGAATTTCATTTATCTCGAACCATGACACCGAACGCAACGGGTCTTCGTTGAGCTGGAAGAAGAACGCGAAGAAATTTGAAATCGGCACTGCCATGATGCTGGCCGACCCTTATGGCAAGGCCATGTTGTATTCGGGTTATGCCTTCACCAGTTTTGATGACGGACCAAACACCGACGAATCGGGTCGGGTTCTAGATGTTCAGTGCGTAGATTCGCCGTCTGCAGCAATTGAAAAATATGCCGATGGCGATTGGATCTGCCAGCACCGCTGGGCTTCAACAGCTGCCATGATTCAATTTCGCGATGTCGTTGGCGACGCACCGATGACTGACACCAAGAAGGGTTCGGGAATTGTTGGTTGGGGTCGCGGAGACCGCGGCTATATATTCGTGAACCTCTCGAAGAAGCCATATGCCGACAAGCCGCTCAAGACTTCAATGGCCGCTGGCACCTACTGCGACGTATTCTCGGGCGGGCCTAACGCCCTAAAAGATGGCAAGTGTGCTGGCCTTGAAATTGAGGTAGCCGGGGATGGAACCATTAGTTACCAGGCACCAGCCGGAACAATGTTTGCGATTCACAAAGGCTCTAAAAAGTAGAAACTGAAATGTTTGAAGCCCCGCAGGTCAACTGCGGGGCTTCAAACTTAACTAAAGGTCTTTTAGTGGAAGAAGTGGCGTTCGCCAGTGAAGTACATGGTGACTCCGGCAGCCTCAGCCGCAGCAATTACCTCTTCATCACGAACTGACCCGCCCGGCTGAACTACTGCGCGCACGCCAGCATCCAAGAGAATTTGGAGGCCATCTGCGAAAGGGAAGAACGCGTCAGAAGCAGCAACTGCGCCGCGTGAGCGAGAAGATGCGCGCTCTACAGCCAGCTTGCAAGAGTCAACACGGTTGACCTGACCCATGCCAACACCAACCGAGGCACCGTCACGAGCAAGCAAAATTCCGTTTGACTTCACGGCGCGGCAGGCGCGCCACGCGAACTCTAGGTCGGCCATGGTCGCTGCGTCGGCCTTCTTGCCGGTTACTAGCTTCCATCCTTGAGATGAGAACTTAGAGAACTCATCGGGCTGCTGAACCAAGATGCCGCCAGAGATTTGACGGAACTCGAGCTCTTCGCGTGAGTAGTTTGCCGGCAGCTCGAGAACACGAAGGTTCTTCTTTTCGAGCAGAATCGCAAGCGCCTCGATTTCGTAACCCGGGGCAATGATTACCTCGGTGAAGATTCCGGCAACCTGCTTGGCCATGGTCACGGTTACAACGCGGTTTGACGCTATGACGCCACCGAAGGCTGAAACCGAGTCACACATGTGAGCTTTGGCGTGTGCGTCGGCAATCACATCTGCGCTGTTAGGGTCGCCAACTGCGATGCCACAAGGGTTAGCGTGCTTGATGATTGCAACAGCTGGCTCGTTGAAGTCGTAGGCTGCGCGCAAAGCGGCATCGGCGTCAACGTAGTTGTTATAAGACATCTCTTTGCCACCAAATTGGCGTGCCTGAGCGATGCCCGCGACCGAACCTTCACCGGTGGTGCGATAGATTGCGGCTGCCTGGTGAGAGTTTTCGCCATAACGAAGCACGTTTTCAAGTTGGGCCTCAACCTTGAATGAGGTCTCGAAGCCAGGGTTTGCGTTCTCTACCTGTGCGCTCTGACCAGCAGCGCGCTTCCAGTCGCCTTCAAGCTCGGCAGCAAACCAAGCAGCAACAGCAGCGTCGTACTTTGCAGTGTGTGAGAACGCAGCCAAAGCCAATTCGCGACGCTGAGCGAGGGTGGTTCCACCCTGAGCAACTGCTGCGATTACATCCGAGTATTTTGCTGGGTCAACAACAATTGCAACGTTCGCGTGGTTCTTTGCCGAGGCACGAACCATTGCTGGGCCACCGATGTCGATCTGCTCGACAACTGCGTCACCCTTTGCACCAGACTGAACGGTCTGAACGAATGGGTAAAGGTTCACGACCACAAGCTGGAACGCCTCGATACCAAGTTCGTTTAGCTGCGATTCGTGAGCGATCAATCGCATGTCAGCCAACAAACCACCGTGGATGCTTGGGTGCAAGGTTTTTACGCGACCGTCAAGCGACTCTGGGAAACCAGTGATTTGTGAAACCTCGGTAACCGGAATTCCTGCTGCAGAAAGGGCAGCAAAGGTACCGCCAGTAGAAACGATGTCTACGCCGGCCTCGGCTAGCGAGGTAGCAAGTTCAAGAAGACCAGTTTTGTCAGAAACCGAAAGCAATGCGCGCTTAATTGCTACGCGGTCGCGGTGACGGTAATCGGCTGGTTTGTGGTCGTTGTGTGCGGCCAAGGCAGTGCCCTCCAGTTAATTGGTTAGTGAAGCTAGGTGAATGTTTTTTGCTGCAATGTCTTTGACGGTTGCAACCAAAAGTTCGCGCTCAACAGATTTGATTCGCTCGTGCAAATCATGTTCATTGTCGTCGGTCTGCACCTCGACCTCGCGCTGCGCAATGTGAGGCCCGGTGTCAACACCCTCATCAACCACATGGATAGTCACACCGGTGGTTTTTACGCCGGCCTCAAGTGCATCGCGAACAGCGTGGGCACCTGGGAAAGCTGGCAAGAGCGATGGGTGAGTGTTAATCAGGTTCGGCGACATCGCCTGCACAAAATTGCTTGGCAGAATTCGCATGAAGCCGGCCAAGACAACAAGGTCTGGCTTGAAGTGGTTGATGTTGGCAAGCAACATGTCTGCCCAAGCCTCGCGAGAGTCAAATGCCTGAGGTGAAACCACAAAAGTTGGAATGCCAAAACGTTCTGCGTGGGCTAGACCATCAGCTGGGTTATCAGAACCCACAGCCAAAACTCGTGCTCCGTAAAGTGGGTTGTCGGCGGCTTCGAGCAGGGCTAAAAGATTTGAACCAGAACCTGAGATAAGCACGACGACTGAGAGCATTGCTCTAGTTTACCTTGTGCTTTCGGCTCAACAGAGGGTGATCCGGAGCATCTGGCCGAGCGCTATAAAAGGCTGCAAGCGTTGAAACCAATGCAACTTCAATGAAAGTTACCAGCGCAAGCATCCATGGATTTATACCCACGGTCACCAGGCGACCAGGGCCAACCGAGCCCGAAGCAAGTGCTGCGAGAATGCCCATTTCTAGTGCTGCAACCAGGCCAACCGAAATGCCTAGCGAGATAGCCGCCGACAAAGGAGATGCGAATTCAAATCGAATCTCGGCAGCATGTTTGCGAACCAAGATGGTGGCAACGAAGGCGGCAACTAATGGGACCAGAATGGCCACCATGCCAAAGTCATTCGCTCCCACCGGCAGAGCTGCGGTGATTGGGAGCGCCGGAAGCGGGCCGACAACAGTTCCGAGTGGGCTGATGGTTGAGCCTGTGCCGACTGAAAAGCCAACTCCGGTGAGCCAACTTGCACCGAAGATAACTACGTTTGGCAAGAACGCCAGCTGGCCGAGAGTGATGATTACCCCGCCAAGAAAACTTACGTGAAGCCCCTCATAAAGTCGGGTGAACTGAACCCAGTTGAAACCGATCAGCAAGGCAATCAAGATCGAAGAAGCGGCAAGCATTATTGCTGTGACGCCTGTTCCTGCTCTTAGCGCCGGGGAGAAAAGCGCACGCACAGCCCAATTGAAACGATCAAAGCGATAAGCCGCATACTGTCGAATCCACAAGCGTTCAGCTGGCTCAACCAGAGGCCCATCGCCGGAATATTCCAATCGGCCGACTACCGAACCAAGAACCATGAATAACGTAAAGAAGGCAGGCGGAAAGAACGTGCCCTCCCAGGCCACCGGAAAAATTGCAACGTCATACGAAGAAGTAGTGATAAGCAGCGACATCAACCCGTAGGCAATTACAGCTGCCGACCAGCCAGGCCACAATTGGCCTGCTGCGGTAAGGCGACGACCCAACCTGAATGCCATAGCGGCGATTATGACGCTTAGGCCAAGTGGCAAAATTCCGATACTAAAAGCCGGAGATTCGAAACTCAGAACCGTCGCCGCCGGAACGCTTAGGTGCGCACCTTGGGCAAGCAACCAAATGTCGGTAGCCGCACGATATGGAACCAGCCAGGTGATGCTCGGATCGTTCTCAAATAACCAAACGATAGTTAGCGGAGCCAGCGAAATGAAGACGCCAATGGCGGCAATGATGGTGGCCTCGAGGGCCGCCATCAAAAACGTAAGACGACGATTCACTTAACTGGGCTCCCCCACGAGCCTCGTTTAGAGACTCGCGTAAACCTCACGCATTAGCGCTGCGGTCTCGCTAGGGGTCTTGCCTACCTTTACGCCAGCAGCTTCGAAAGCTTCTTTCTTAGCCTGTGCTGTACCTGCAGAACCTGAAACGATAGCACCCGCGTGACCCATGGTCTTGCCTTCTGGAGCGGTAAAACCAGCAACATAGGCAACAACCGGCTTGGTCACGTTTGCCTTGATGTAAGCAGCGGCCTTCTCTTCAGAGTCGCCACCGATTTCACCAATTAGAACGATTGCCTTGGTCTCTGGGTCTGCCTCAAAAGCAGCCAGCGCATCGATGTGGGTGGTGCCAATTACTGGGTCTCCGCCGATACCGATTGCGGTTGACATGCCGATGTCACGAAGTTCAAACATCATCTGGTAAGTCAGGGTTCCTGACTTCGAAACTAGACCGATTGGGCCGGCGCCGGTGATGTCAGACGGGGTGATTCCGGCGTTTGATTTTCCTGGGCTGATGATGCCCGGGCAGTTAGGGCCGATGAGGCGGGTCTTTAGACCCTTGTCAACGTTGTAGGCCCAGGCCTCAGCAGAGTCGTGAACTGGAATGCCTTCGGTGATAGCAACTGCCAATGGAATCTCAGCGTCAATAGCCTCGATCATGGCAGCCTTAGCGAAGGCAGGTGGAACAAAGATCACGGTGACGTTAGCGCCGGTAGCCGACATAGCTTCGGCAACAGAGCCAAAGACTGGCAACTGCTTGCCTTCAACGTCAACGGTTTCGCCAGCCTTGCGCGGGTTCACACCACCGACGATGTTTGAACCGCCAAGCAGCATGCGGCGGGTGTGCTTCATGCCCTCAGAGCCAGTCATGCCCTGAACAATGATTCGCGAGTTCTCGTCTAGAAAAATAGCCATTTCTTTATTTCCTTCTCGCGCTTAGCGGTTTGCGAATTCTGCGGCCTTGTCGGCAGCTTCATCCATGGTGTCGACAACGGTCACAAGCGGGTGTGATGCTTGTTCAAGGATGTAGCGGCCCTCAAGAACGTTGTTGCCGTCAAGGCGAACAACTAGCGGCTTGGTTGCTTTGTCGCCGAGAGTCTTTAGTGCGCCGACGATGCCGTTTGCAACAGCGTCACAAGCAGTGATGCCACCGAAGACGTTCACGAAAACGCTCTTTACCTGAGGGTCGTTCAAAATAACGTCTAGGCCAGCAGCCATGACCTCTGCTGAAGCGCCACCACCAATGTCAAGGAAGTTTGCTGGCTTTACGCCACCGTGACGCTCACCCGCATAGGCAACTACGTCAAGGGTCGACATAACCAAACCAGCACCGTTACCAATGATTCCAACTTCGCCGTCGAGCTTGACGTAGTTGAGGTCCATAGCCTTAGCCTTGGCCTCAAGCGGGTCAAGTTCGTCTCGCTCCATTGATTCGCGCTCGTGGCGGAACTCGGCGTTGTCGTCTAGCGACACCTTGCCATCAAGAGCGATGATCTGGCCATCGGTGGTTAGAACTAGAGGGTTTACCTCAACCAAAGTGGTGTCTTCTTTTACGAAGACTTCGTAAAGCTTCACGAACACTGGAGCAACCTTGGCAGCTAGTTCGTCATCGAAGCCACCCTGCTTGGCGATGTCGAGTGCCTTTGCGAGGTCGATGCCCTTGGTAGCGTCAACAGGAACTTTAGCTAGTGCTTCAGGACGCTCTTCGGCTAGCTGCTCAATCTCCATGCCGCCCTCAACGCTGCAAAGCGATAGGAAGGTGCGGTTTGATCGATCAAGAAGAACTGAGAAATAGAATTCCTGGGCGATTGAGGCGCCTTGGGCCACCATCACGCGCTTTACTACGTGGCCCTTGATGTCTAGACCAAAGATGTTCTTTGAAAGCTCTTTTGCTTCTTCAGGTGACTTTGCCACCTTGACGCCACCGGCTTTGCCGCGGCCACCGGCCTTAACCTGAGCCTTGACGACTACTACGCCGCCAATCTTGGCAGCAGCTGCCTCGACCTCTTCAGGAGTGTCTGCGGTAAGACCCTGCAGAACTGGAACGCCGTAGGCCTCGAACATGTCGCGTGCCTGATACTCGAATAAATCCACTGTGATTTCCGTTCAGATTGTTGTGGGCAACCCTCTCAGTTTAGACCTTTTCTGGGCCCACAAATTCGGCTGTGCCGCTTTAGCTTTCTAGTTTTTCGATCGGAGCAACCTTGACCAGCAGGCGCTTTACGCCGATGCTGCCAAAGTGAATTTCAGCGGTCTGGCGATTGCCTTCACCGGCAGTTGCAATTACTTTGCCCTTGCCAAAATCGGAGTGGTTAATCAGGTCGCCAACGGCTAATTGCAAGCCTTCGTTGTTTCGGACCGAGCTAATTGCGCCCTTCCACTCTGTCTTCGGCTTGGCCGATGGCGTGCCGCCATAACCGCCAGAAGACTCTGACGAATCGCGAGAACCATAGCCGGCACCATCTGCAATTGAAGGTCGGTAGCGGCTTGAGTTGAGTGAACGAGATGACCCCGCTCCAGATTCGCGCCAATCAATCAGTGCATCTGGTATTTCTTGCAGGTAGCGACTCGGAGTCGAAGCTTCAGACTCACCAAACGTGGTTCGGGTCATGGCCAGGCTAATGTGCAATTTCTTGCGTGCTCGAGTGATGCCCACATAGAACAGCCTTCGTTCCTCGGCCATACCGCCCGGAGTAATGAATGACATTCGGTGTGGCAGCAGACCCTCTTCAATTCCGGTGAGGAATACCGCTTCATACTCCAAGCCCTTAGCGGTGTGAAGAGTCATCAAAGAGATGGTTCCTGATTCATCGTCAAGATCATCAGCAGCTGCAACCAGTGCAACTTCGTTCAAGAAGTCGGGCAATCGACCCTCTGGATTATTGCGCTGGAATTCTCGGGCAACCGAGACAAGTTCTTCAAGGTTCTCGACTCGAGCTTCGTCTTGAGGATCACGGCTTGAGCGCAAAGACTCGAGGTAACCCGATCGGTTCAGCATTTCGCGCATGATACTGTCGACTGATTCGGCCTCAACCATGGCCTGAAGCTCATTCAAAAGATCAGCCAATTGATTGATCGCGCCAGTGATCTTTGGCCCAAAACCAAGCTCACTCACGTGAGCCAAAACTTCACGCACTGATAGTCCGTTTTTAGCCGCGAAGGTCGCCAAGGCGGTTTCGCTGGCATCGCCAATGCCGCGCTTTGGAACATTCAGGATTCTTCTGGTAGCCAGGTCATCTTTGATGTTGCTGATGGCCACGAGGTAGGCCATTGCATCCTTGATTTCTTGGCGCTCATAAAACTTTGTTCCGCCGACGACTCGGTATGGCAAGGCTGAACGAATGAAGATATCTTCAAGGGCACGGGTTTGTGAGTTGGTGCGATACATCACGGCAATATCGCGATAGTTGATGCCATCGCTGTGAAGTTTGTTGATTTCATCAGCAATAAACTGCGCTTCATCATGTGCCGAATAACCGGTGTAGCCGACGATTTTCTCGCCATCGCCCGAGGCGGTCCAGAGGTTTTTAGCCGGTCGGTCAAAGTTGTTCGAGATGACAGCGTTAGCCGCAGAAAGAATGTTTTGGGTTGAACGGTAATTCTGTTCGAGCAAGATGGCCTTTGCGCCGCCAAAGTCTTTTTCAAACTCGGTGATGTTTCGAATATCAGCACCACGGAAGGCATAAATCGACTGGTCTGAATCACCCACCACTGTTAGCGACGCTTTAGCGGCTAGCTCTTTGATGAGTGCGTATTGAGCGTGGTTGGTGTCTTGATACTCATCGACCAGGATGTGCTTGAACTTGTCTTGATAGCGAGCCAAAACATCAGGAAAAGCGCGGAACAGGTGAACGGTCTCGCCGATTAGGTCATCAAAGTCGAAGGCGTTGTTCTTTCGAAGTTCTGCCTGGTAACGAGTGAAAATTTCTGAAATCGCACGAGCCACTGGATCATTTTGATCAGTGTTGCGCGCGAATGATTCAGCATCTGCAAGCTCATTTTTGGCATTAGAAATTGCTGCTGCCACACCGGCTGGAGTCAACTTATGGATGTCGGCTGCAGTGTCTTTGATCAGGCGCTTGAGAATTGCTCGGCTATCGCCCGAGTCATAAATTGTGAAATTTGAGTCATGCCCTAGGCGCTCTGCCTCACGACGCAAAATGAGCACACAGGCTGAGTGAAAGGTCTTCAGCCACATTCCATCAGCGGCTTCGCCCAGCAAATCTTTGACTCGTTCGCGCATTTCAGCAGCTGCTTTGTTGGTAAAGGTGATGGCAAGAATCTGAGAAGGCCAGGCCTCTCGGTTTGCCAACAGGTGGGCGATTCGGTGGGTAAGCACTCGGGTTTTGCCTGAACCTGCTCCGGCAACGATAAGCAAAGCTGGGCCGCGGTACTCAACGGCAGCTTTTTGTTGCGGATTCAAGCCTTCTACAAGGCGTTCGCTTGCGCCAAAGGCGTTTGAAAAAAGATCTAACTCAGACATAACTACGCAAGTTTAGGACAGCCCTGCGACAAGTTCGGCAAGCAGGTCGGGCTGGTCGGCAAAGATTCCATCCGTGCCCAGATTAATGAACCCAACGTAATACTCTTCAATGCTGGCAACTGCCTCTTCAACCTTGGCAGTCCAGGCATAAACCAAGAGCCCGCGGTCATGCATTTTGCTCACCAGTGAGCCATCATCAAAAAGTTGCTTGGCCTCGATGCCGACACCGTCAAACTTGCTCGCAATTTCGTCGAGCCAGGCTGCGACCCCCAAGTCGGTGCGGTCGCTGGGCATGCCCCAGCTCTCGACTAAAAATACATATTTCGCAATGTCTCCGCAGAGGCGCTTAGCCTGCGATAGCACCGCGGCGTCAAACGACTCGATGGTTAGCGTTATGCCACGCTCACGCCAATTGCTTTCACCCAAGATTCGAGCAAGGATCGCGGCTACCGGGAATCCAAGCAACGCAAAGTGAGATCCGTGTTTGATCTCGATGATTAGGTGTTTTCCATCGTTGAACGATGCGGCGAGAAATTCATCCAAGGATGGAATCTCGAATTGGCCATCAAACTTTGCGCTACCTGGGCGCAAATCAGCCAGCCTTTCGGTAGCACGAAGTGTCTTGATTTCAGCGAGCGTGAAGTCTTCAACAAACCAGTCTTGGCGGGTCATTTGCCAACCAACTAAACCCTCGCGCTTGCGATCGGCAAACTCAGGGTGTTCGGCAATGTCGGTGGTGTCAGAAAGCCACGAGTCATGACGAACGATCAAATGACCGTCTTTGGTTGGAACAACGTCGCACTCGATTGCATCGGCACCCTGAATAAACGCCAGCTCGAAAGACTCGAGGGTATTTTCTGGTCGATAACCGCAGGCTCCGCGGTGCCCAAAAACGAGCACCGGTTTTGTTATTCCCACTCGATGGTGCCAGGTGGCTTTGATGTGACGTCGAGAACCACTCGGTTTACGCCGTCAACCTCGTTGGTGATTCGGTTCGAGATTTTCGCAAGAACTTCGTAAGGAACGCGGGTCCAGTCTGCGGTCATTGCGTCTTCAGAAGAAACTGGGCGAAGCACAATTGGGTGACCGTAGGTGCGGCCATCGCCCTGAACACCAACCGAGCGAACATCGGCAAGCAGCACAACTGGGCACTGCCAGATCTCAGAATCTAGTCCGGCAGCAGTTAGCTCGGCGCGAACAATCGCATCGGCTTTGCGCAGAAGGTCTAGGCGATCCTTGGTGATTTCGCCAACGATGCGAATACCTAGGCCTGGGCCTGGGAAAGGCTGACGCTGAACAATCTCGGCTGGCAAACCTAGTTCGGCACCGATGGCGCGAACTTCATCCTTGAAGAGAGTACGAAGTGGTTCAACCAGCTCGAACTCAATGTCGTCTGGCAAACCGCCAACGTTGTGGTGGCTCTTAATGCCTGCGGTAGCGCCGCCACCAGATTCAACAACGTCAGGATAAAGAGTGCCCTGAACCAAGAACTTGATTGGTCGGTTGTCGGCTTTCGACTCTTCGTAAAGTGCTGCCTGAGCCTCTTCGAAGGTGCGGATGAACTCGCGGCCGATAATCTTTCGCTTGGTCTCAGGGTCGCTAACCCCGGCTAGCGCGTTCAAGAATTTCTCTTCAACGTTCACGGTAACCAGGCGAAT
Organism: Rhodoluna sp.; assembly: GCF_024641065.1. GTDB lineage: Bacteria > Actinomycetota > Actinomycetes > Actinomycetales > Microbacteriaceae > Rhodoluna. The sequence goes on along the minus strand of NZ_JAHEDV010000007.1, from coordinate 19,964 downwards.
TCCGGTTGCTGCAACATAGTCACGCTCAACCTGCTCGGCCTCGTCTTGACGCAGTAGACCGTGGTTCACGAACACGCAAACCAATTGGTCGCCGACAGCCTTGTGAACCAGCGCGGCTGCAACGGCAGAGTCAACGCCGCCAGAAAGGCCACAGATAACGCGGGCATCGCCCACCTGCGCACGAATCTTCTCCACCTGCTCGGCAATTACGTTGCCAGAATTCCAGTCAGCCGGAATACCAGCGGCATTGTGCAAGAAGTTCACTAGAACGTCTTGACCAAACTGCGAGTGCTTCACCTCTGGGTGCCACTGAACGCCATAAATCTTCTTCTCGTGGTTAGCGAAGGCAGCCACAGGAGTAATTGCGGTTGAAGCCAATACCTCAAAGCCGGCAGGGGCCTTGGTTACCTGGTCGCCGTGGCTCATCCAACAGATTTGCTCGGCCGGCTGACCCTCAAGAATTTCTCCGCCTGAGATAACCGAGAGTTCAGTTGCACCGTATTCGCGAATGCCGGTTGGTTCGACTGTGCCACCAAGAGCATTGGCCAGAGTCTGAAAACCGTAGCAAATACCCAGAATCGGTACACCCAATTCAAGGATGGCTGGGTCAAGCTTTGGAGAACCAGCTTCGTAAACCGATGATGGACCACCAGAAAGGATGATGGCAAGCGGGTTTTTGGCAGCTACTTCAACAGCGGTCACATTGTGGTGAACGATCTCTGAGTAGACCGAAGCCTCGCGAACGCGACGAGCAATCAACTGGGCGTACTGTGCACCGAAGTCGACGACTAGAACCGGACGTGAATTTGTTGATTGGGTCATTTAGACAACCTTTTTCAGATCGGCTTCGGCAACCTTGGCGAAGTATTTTTCGGTAAAGAATGAAAGAAATGGAACGATTCCACCAAGCGCAATAATCAGGAATCTGGTGAAACTCCAGCGCAGCAGAGTCCAGAGTCTGAAATCGCCAAACAGGTAGGCAACATAGAGCCATCCATGAACAATTAGCGAGACCGAGGTGAGGCTAAAGCCATTGGTCGGTAGGCCTACTTTGACGCCGTCAGCGCCCTCTGAATAAAAGGCCAATGCAAGAAAACCATCAGGGCCCGCAAGCCACAGGTCGGCATGAATGCTCAAGCGAATTGCCCACATAACCATGATCAAAATCAAGAACACACCGGTGATATAAGAAGTCACTTTGAAATACTTCAAAACACCACGGATGGTTGGAATTTGCTCGGGAAGAGGGGCCAAAGTCATGCCTCTAGTTTACCGTTTCGAGTTGAAGGCGAATTTGCTCATCTTTGACCAAGCGCCACCAAAGGAAGACCGCAAAACCGGCGAAGAGGCACCACTCCAGAAAATAGAAAGCGCTCAGCCAATTGATACTTGCAGCCCCTTTTTCATAGGAGACTTTAATTTGTTCTAGCTTTCCGCTTTTAGTCTGAAACTCTTGGGCGAGCACAAAAACATCTGGGTACAACTCGGTGCCGGCGTCTAAGTCATAAAGATTGATCAGTTGGGCCAACGATACTGACTTGAGCAAATATGGCTGCTCGATATTCGTCGGTTGCGGTGCCTCGGTTGGCACCCAAATTCCCTTGTGAGGCATGAATGCCTGGGCCTGCACTGATTGCATGAGCGCCTCTCGGTCAGCAACCAGTTCAGCAAGGTTTTCTCCCCAGCCGAGCGCGACCGTGAGCGATTTGCCGGCTTCGTCGTGGGCGCCTGAGATTAGCCAGAACCCGAGTTCATTCGACTGCAATCGGTTTTCGACGATAAAAACATGTTCAGTGTCGAGCATTAGGTTCACAGTTTCAACCGGAAGCTCTTGGGTCTGACCCGGAGTGTTTTTAGTAAAACTTCGATCAAGCTGCCATTGACCCAGTGCTGCGAAAACTGCTGCCACCATGAGCGAAAGCAACAAAGCGCCAATCCACTTCGGCTGCCTTGCGACAGAGAAGAAGGTTGGCGCCTTTGCTGGCATGCTTTTGCCTAAACGTGATATGGGGCAACCACGACGTCAACGCGCTGGAACTCTTTGACATCTGAGTAACCGGTGGTTGCCATCGAACGGCGAAGTGAACCCATTAGGTTGGTGGTTCCGTCAGCCTTTGAAGACGGGCCAACCAAAATCTGCTCGAGTGTGCCAGAGGTTCCGACCTCAACCTTGTTGCCGCGCGGCAACTCTTGGTTGAAAGCCTCTTGACCCCAGTGCCAGCCTTGACCAGGTGCCTCTTCGGCACGAGCAAGAACTGAACCGAGCATCACTGCATCGGCACCAACAGCGATGGCTTTCACGATGTCACCGGCAGTACCAAGACCGCCATCGGCGATTACGTGAACATAGCGACCGCCAGATTCATCCATGTAGTCACGACGAGCGCCAGCCACATCAGCAACTGCGGTTGCCATCGGAGCGTGTATGCCCAAAACGCGGCGAGTGGTTGAAGCTGCGCCACCACCGAAGCCAACTAGAACACCAGCAGCACCGGTGCGCATCAGGTGGAGAGCTGAGGTGTAGGTTGCTGCGCCACCGACGATTACCGGCACCTCGAGCTTGTAAATGAATTCTTTTAGGTTCAGCGGTTCTGAGTTTCGTGAAACGTGCTCAGCCGAAACGGTTGTGCCACGGATAACGAACATGTCGAGACCCGCCTTGATGACGGTGTCGCTGAACTCGGCGGCACGCTGCGGGGTTAGTGCACCGGCAACGGTCACACCAGCTGCACGAATCTGAGCGATTCGATCGCGAATCAGTTCAGCCTTGATTGGCTCTGCATAAATCTCTTGCATGCGCTTGGTAGCAGATTCAGGAGAAAGCTTGGCAACCTCGTTTAGCTGCTGGGTTGGGTCTTCGTAGCGAGTCCAGAGACCTTCAAGATCTAAAACACCGAGACCACCGAGCTTGCCGATGGCAATTGCGGTATCAGGTGAGACGACTGAGTCCATTGGCGCACCCAACACAGGCAGGTCGAACTCATAAGCATCGATCTTCCAGGCGGTTGAAACATCGCGAGGGTCGCGGGTGCGTCGTGATGGCACGATAGCGATGTCGTCGAATGCCCAGGCACGATTGCCGCGCTTGCCGCGACCGATTTCGATTTCACTCATAAGTTCTGTTTCCTAATCCGCGTTTAGCGGGTTCCGTAGTTTGGAGCTTCGACAGTCATCTGAATGTCGTGCGGGTGAGATTCTTTTAGTCCGGCAGCTGTGATGCGAACGAACTTGCCCTTCTCCTGAAGCTGAGGAATGTTTTCGGCACCCACGTAACCCATCGAGGCACGAAGGCCACCGATTAGCTGGTGAACTACAGATGCAACTGAACCGCGGTATGCCACGCGACCCTCGATGCCTTCTGGAACAAGCTTGTCTTCGCGAAGCACGTCATCTTGGAAGTAGCGGTCTTTTGAATAAGACTTTGCCTGGCCGCGAGACTGCATGGCACCCAATGAACCCATGCCACGGTAGGTCTTGTACTGCTTGCCGCCAACGAAGGTGATGTCGCCAGGAGCTTCATCTGTGCCGGCAAGAAGCGAACCAATCATTACCGCGTTAGCTCCAGCTACCAGGGCCTTAGGAATGTCGCCTGAGTACTGCAGACCACCATCGGCGATAACTGGCACACCGGCAGGACGAGCCGCGAGTGAAGCTTGGTAGACGGCGGTGACCTGAGGTACACCAACACCGGCAACAACACGAGTGGTGCAAATTGAGCCTGGACCAACGCCAACCTTGACTGCGTCGGCGCCGGCGTCAACCAGAGCCTGAGCACCCTCGCGAGTAGCGACGTTTCCGCCCATGATGTCAACATTCTTAGCGAATGGTTCGGCCTTTAGCTTGGCGATCATCTCGAGCACGGCACGGTTGTGACCGTGAGCGGTGTCGACGATTAGTAGGTCTACGCCGGCCTCAACCAAAGCCATTGAGCGCTCCCAAGCGTCTTGACCAACGCCAACTGCCGCTGCAACTAGAAGGCGACCGTTTGCATCTTTTGAGGCCAGTGGGTACTTCTCTGATTTGTCGAAGTCTTTTACGGTGATCAATCCGCGAAGTTTGCCGTCAGGGTCAACCAAAGGCAATTTTTCGATGCGGTGCTGAGCAAAAATACCAATCGCGTCATCTGGGTTGATTCCATATGGTGCGGTGATTAGCGGAGTTGGGGTCATTACATCTTTGACCAAAGTTGTGGTGCGCTGCACGTCAAGCACAAATCGCATGTCACGGTTGGTGACAATGCCAACCAGGATGCCGTTCTCGTCGATTACTGGCAGACCTGAAACGCGGTAGCGGCCACAAAGCTCATCGACTTCTTCAATGGTTGCAAGTGGGTTGGTGGTTACCGGGTGAGTAATCATGCCGGCTTCTGAACGCTTAACCAGATCAACTTCGCTGGCCTGACGCTCGAGTGAAAGGTTGCGGTGCAAGACACCGATTCCACCCTGTCGAGCCATTGCGATGGCAAGTCTTGCCTCAGTCACGGTATCCATGGCTGATGAAAGCAAAGGCACGTTGATTTCGATGCGCTTGGTGATGCGAGTCTTGGTGTTCACACCTGATGGAACGATGTCTGACTCACCTGGAAGTAGTAGGACGTCATCGTAGGTTAGGCCAACAAAGCCAAAAGGGTCATGAGAAGTCATTTTTCAATTCTACCCACCGGAGTGGGGCTTGTTTAGAGGAAGAATTTTTGTCTGGCGGCGCTAAAACCACCTTGATTTAACGCAAAAGACCCCGACCTAGGCCGGGGTCTTTCAAAGCAATTTAGCGAACTACTACTGCTAGCACGTCGCGGGCTGAAAGCACTAGGTACTCTTCGCCAGCAAACTTTAGCTCGGTGCCGCCGTACTTCGAGAAGATAACTTTGTCGCCAACAGCAACATCAACTGGGATGCGGTTGCCGCGCTCGTCTACACGACCAGGACCAACAGCAATAACCTCAGCCTCTTGTGGCTTCTCTTTTGCGGTGTCTGGAATTACCAGACCCGAAGCGGTGACCTGCTCTGCCTCAACTGGGCGAACAACGATGCGATCTTCAAGTGGCTTAATCGAAACCGACATGATTACCTCTTCTTCTAGAAACGGGTTTGTAGAGCCATATTAGCACTCGATGCAGTTGAGTGCTAAAGGCTGTTCGCTGTCAGCCGATTGGTAGCCTGTCTTTATGGAACGCCAAGACTTCATTCGCTTGCTCTCACCAGAGGGTCAAAAGCTACTTGAAAAAGTAGGCCCGATTGACGCTAAAGCAGACGTTCTAAAACTGGTCAGCAGCCTTCGTTCCGAAGGAAACGACCCGGCCCTGGTTGCCGCGGTGCTCAGCCAAGCCAAACTTCGCAGGCGAGCCGAATCAAAATTTGGACCATTCACTCCTCAGATGCTCTTCACCGAGGCTGGTCTAGAACAGGCATCCAGGCTTTCAGTGGCGGCATTGCACGCCCAACGCTTCAGAGCCGCGGGCTTGAGCGTCATTGCCGACCTTGGCTGCGGAATCGGAGCCGAGAGCCTGGCTATGGCCAGCCTGGATTTGCAGGTTCGGGCCTTTGACATCGATGAAGTGACCGCCGCAGTGGCTTCCTATAACCTGGCGCCATTTGAAAATGCAGTCGTCGAACAAGCCGACGTCACCAAACTAGACCTTGACCAATTTGATGGACTCTTCTTTGACCCAGCAAGACGCGAACTTGGTGGGCCATCGCGCGAGCGCGCTTCAAGAAAATTTGACCCAGCCGCCTTCTCACCAACATTTGACTTTGTGGTTGCCGCTGCAGAGCGCAAACCTACCGGAGTGAAGTTTGGCCCTGGTCACCCGCACGAAGGTATTCCTGAAACCGCCGAAGCCCAATGGGTTTCAGTAAATGGCGACCTAGTAGAACTTGGCCTCTGGTTTGGCGCTGTTGCGCGCCCAAACATCAAGCGTGCTGCACTTTTGATTACCCCGGATGCAAAGTTCGAAATCACCAGCGCTAGCAGTGCTCGACTAGATGCACCGTATGGCGAGTTGGGTAATTTCGTACACGAGCCAGACAACTCAGTAATTCGATCGCACTTGCTGGGTCAGCTCGCCATTGAGGTGGGCGCTCGCATCTTTGCCCCAGAGATCGCCTACCTGACCAGCGATGAACCTATTGATTCGCCTTGGTTGAAGAGCTATCGCGTGATCGACAACCTAGCTTTCGATCGCAAAAAGTTAAAGGCTTATCTTCGCGAGCGCGAAATAGGCACGCTTGAAATCAAAAAACGTGGTTCAGATATTGTTCCTGAGCAATTGCGCAAAGAGTTGGCGCCCAAAGGGAAAGGCGCCGCCACCCTGATTGTTACCAGAGTGGGCGACGCCCATCGTGTTCTTATCTGCGAGAAGTAATCCCTTTATCCTCGTTTTGTTGCAGTAGTAAAACCCTTAGTCGATCTGACCCATCATGCCGTTGCCGAAACCGTCCATTCTGGTTCCAAAGCCATCCATGGGCATGACATCGCCATAGCCGAAGCCATAGCGAAGCTTGTAAGCGATTGAAGCAATGCCGCCGAGCACCCAAAGCGCTACAACTGCATAGCCCACGATGACACCAGCAATGGCAAGACCTCGACCTGACTGACCAGACTTTTTGATCTGAGCCAGTGAGATGTGACCGGTGATGATTGCGGCCACGGCACCGAAGCCAGTTACCGCTGTTGCGAGAGAAACAACAGCAAGGGTGTTCAGTGAATTCAGGTCAAATTTTGCTGCACCATTAGCAGCCGCTGCAGGGGCGGCCTTAGCCTCAGTTTTTGGTGCAGCTTTTGCGTCTGCCTTCGCAGCGGTTTCAATCTTTGCGGTCTTCTCAGCCATTTGGCTTTCTCCTAGGTCTCGTTGTCTTACAACAAAATCAGTTGACCACCCGTGTCTGATAAAACACTGTGAGAAGCCTGAGGTTAGGCAGTGAAACTACAACGACTGAACTGTGGTCACCGGCAGCGTTGAGTCGGCGCCAAAATGCAAGGATGAAGGCTGGCGCCCGGCCATTATGAGTTGGGCACCAAGAGCGGCGATCATTGCGCCGTTATCAGTGCAGAGGCTAAGTGCTGGGATTCGAAGTTCGATTCCATTCTCGGCGCACCGTTCGGTTGCAAGTTCGCGAAGTCTGGCATTGGCAACCACGCCCCCACCGAGCAACAGTCGAGGAACACCGTAGGCCAGGCAAGCATTAATTGCCTTGCTCACCAAAACGTCGGCAACTGCCTCTCTGAAGCTAGCTGCCACATCGGCCTTGTTATAAGTTTCGCCCTTGGCCTCGGCAACCTCTACCCAACGGGCAACCGCGGTTTTTAGTCCTGAGAACGAGAAGTTATAGCGATGCTTCTCCATGTCTTTTGGCAGAGTGAGCCCACGCGGGAACCTTATCGCTTTAGGGTCACCCCCAATCGCAGCTCGGTCGATTTCGGGGCCACCCGGGTATGGCAATCCGAGCACTCGGGCAATTTTGTCGAAGGCTTCACCCGCGGCATCGTCGATGGTCTCGCCCAACAACTCAACATCATCTAAAAGATCGCGAACCAATAGCAACGAGGTATGCCCACCACTGACCAAGAGTGCAATGGTCGGAGTTTCAAGTTTGCCGCGCTCAAGAATGTCTACTCCGACGTGACCAACCAAGTGATTCACGGCATAGATCGGCTTTTCTAGCGCAACGGCCAAGGCTTTGGCTGCGCCAACGCCAACCATTAGAGCGCCACCGAGACCCGGGCCATTTGTGACCGCAATCGCATCGATATCTTGAAGGCTGAGATTTGCCGTAGCCAGTGCTTGATTCAGAGTTGGCTTGAGCGCCTCTAGGTGAGCTCTTGCTGCAATCTCGGGAACAACTCCACCGAAGCGAGCATGTTCATCCATGCTGCTTGAAATGACATTCGCCAAAAGCGTGCTGCCTCGAACAATGCCAACACCGGTTTCATCGCAAGAAGACTCGATTCCGAGAACCACAGGCTCGCGGCCGAAAGATGACTGCTTGAATTGCAAACGCATAACCCAGGCATCGACATCATCGGGTTGGTAATAACGCTTGCGGGTGTCGATGTGCTCAAACCCCAACGACTCATAGAGTTTTTGAGCCGGCTCGTTATCTGCACGAACCTCAAGAAAAACCTCATAGGCAAGCTGGCGACGGGCATCGGTGAGCAAGTGGTTCATCAGGTCTCGACCAAGACCCTTGCCTCGCTGAGTTTCAGACACAGCGATGGTTTGGATGTCGGCTTGATCGTTGCCAGGCACCTTGCTCAGACCAGCAAAGCCAACCAGCTGCTCATCAAGGTGGGCCACCAAATAAACCGTGTGGTGAGCCTGCACTTCAAAGTGCATATTTTCGCGAGACCAGGCATCTGCCGCGAAGCAGGCATTTTCGAGTTGCATGATTGCGTCAAGGTCTGACTCAACCGCATTTCTTATCGACCAGGGTTTCATCCGCTGACCTTCTTGCCTGGGCTCGGCACCGCATCTGGAGCACGCAGATACAGCGCGGTTACATCATCAGTTGCCTGGCCATCGACTAGTTGCGCATCGAGCACCTTAGCCAGTTGGGCTGCCCTAACCGGCGCTTCAGACCTGATTGGTTGCAGGCCTCTGCCAGCGAGTAGCTCTTCAAGCGCAACCGGTTTGATAACCGCTGGGCCTTCAACACAAATTGGCGCACCCGACTTTGAGATGCCCGAATAAAGCGCCCAGTAGACCTCGCTGCGCCTGGCATCTGCGGTTACCAACAGGGGCTTTTCTTCTGAAACCTGGCTGGCAATCTCGCGGTTTATCAAAGCCTCGCGAGCAACAGCGTCAAGGCTGACGACTCCGAATAACCTAGCTCCGACACCTTCAGAAAACATGATGGCGGCCGCGATGCCGATTCTTAGGCCGGTGAATGGGGCTGGGCCTCGACCAACCACAACAGTCTTTATTTGGCTTGGCTTAATCTCGGCGGCTGCAATCACTTGCGAAATCGCATCGCCAATTCCTTCGGCATGTTTCATGTTGTAGTCGTTGTTCAACTCGGCCAACAATTCGCCGCCACGCAAGACCGCCACGGATGTACCAGCCGAGGTGTCAATCGCCAGAGTGATAGGCATCAGAATTTCACTCCTGACCAACGACTGCCGGTGCCTGTAATAGTAACCTTTCGAGTCTCTGACGCACCGGTGTGGTCTCGCTCGATTTCAAGTTCGAGCCAATCCTCGGTGATTCCGTCGGTTAGCCCGCGACCCCATTCGACCACAGTGATCGAGTTGCCAAAATCAATGTCTAGGTCATCGAGCTCAGCCGCGCTGGTTAGTCGATAAGCATCCACGTGAACCAATTCTGGTTTGCCGGTGCCACAAGAATGGGTTCGGGCCAAAACGAAAGTTGGGCTTGAGACGTTTCCGATTGCGCCCAGCGCCTCGCCAATTCCGCGGGTGAGCGTGGTCTTACCTGCCCCGAGTGGGCCAGTGAGCAAAATTAGATCTCCGGCTTTGAAAGCGCGTGCAAGTTTCAACCCCAAGTCGTGCATTTCTTCGGGGGTTTCGATTATCAGGTTGGCCAGAACCTCGGCCACTTATGCCTCTTCGCCCAAATAGGTTCGCTTGAAACGGCCACCCATGCGAGTGACGATTTCATAGTTGATCGTGTCGGCAGCGGCAGCCAAATCATCCACGGATGGAACCCCCGCGGCAGCATCACCAAAAATAGTCACTAGGTCGCCAGCACTAACTACATCGTCACCGACGTCAAGCACAAATTGATCCATGGCAATTCGACTAAGGATCGAATAGGTCTTGCCGTTGATCGAGACTTTGGCGGCTGTGCTAGCGTTTCGCGGAAGACCCTCGGCGTAGCCAACTGGCACCAGTGCCAAAGTGGTCTCGCCAGTGGTGCGGTGGAGGTAACCATAACTGACCCCATGGTCAGCGGGCACCCGCTTGGTCTGCACAACAACCGAGGTTGCAGTCATTGCCGGAATCAATCCAAAATCTTCAGAGTGATTCTCGGTGAACGGCGAAAGACCATAGAGCGCAACGCCAATACGAACCATTTCGTAGTGAGCCTGCGGGTAGCGAATCGAACCGTCGCTCGCAGTTAGGTGACGCAATTCAAAATCAATCTCGTGCTCTCGCGCGCTTTCGCAGGCAGCCTCGAAGCGTTCGATTTGCAACAGGTCGTCAGCCTCGCTGGTGCAAGACAGGTGACTAAAAATGGCAACTGCCTGAATGAAACCTTCGGCTACAAAACCGTGAGCAGCCTTCAGCAGAGCAGGCCATTCTTGTTCCGTCGAACCATTGCGCCCCAAGCCGGTGTCGACTTTCAAGTGCACGCGGGCGATTCGGCCGAGGTGCTCGGCTGCCTTCGCAACTCGCTCCAACTGTTCCAGGTTGGCAATACCTAATTCGATTCCGCTATCAATGGCACGGATAAAGTTTTCGCGTGGGTCATGCAACCAAGCCAAAATTGGCAGATCGATTCCGGCATCACGCAACTGCTGAGCTTCGTGAACGTCAGCAACGCCGAGATAGTCGACGCCAGCAGCCTCAAGCTTCTTAGCTACCGGAATCATGCCGTGGCCGTAGGCGTCTGCCTTGACCACTCCCAGAACCATGGCTGAGCCAACGCGCGCGCGCACCGACTTAAGGTTGCTCGCAATGGCGTCAAGATCGATAATCAACTCGCGCATCAGGCACCTCCCTCGGCCACTACAAAAGCAACAGCCATTTGGCCGTCATGAGTAATTGAAACATGGATGTTCTGCACCCCGGCATCAGCAGCTAATTCAGCCGTGCGCCCAGTGAGCGAAAATGCTGGTTTGCCTGAAGCTTCTTTGATGATCTCCATGCCATGCCACTCCAAGCCGCCAACTCCGGCGAGCGCCTTAATCAACGCTTCTTTAGCCGCGAATTTGCCCGCCAAAGATTTGAGGTTCGAATCGCGCTCGGCCTCGGTGAAAAGCCGTTCGGCAAGTCTAGGAGTCTCTGAGAGTTTGATTTCGAAGCGGCTGAGTTCAACCGCGTCTACACCGACACCCACAATCATCGAATTACTCGACCGTTACCGACTTGGCTAGGTTGCGAGGCTGGTCTACATCCAAGCCCTTTGCGGTTGAAAGTTCAAGAGCAAAGCACTGAAGTGGAATCACAGTCAAAATCGAAGAGAAAATGTTTTCACACTTTGGCACATAGGTCACGTGCTCGGCATAGTTGCCAACCTCGGCGTCGCCCTCTTCAGCAATCGCAATAACCTTGGCTCCGCGAGCGCGAATCTCTTGGATGTTTGAAATCACCTTCGGGTGCAAGCTGTCGACATCGTCTGGGCTTGGCACGATAACGAATACCGGCTGCCCCTCTTCGATTAGTGCAATTGGGCCGTGCTTCAATTCACCCGCGGCAAAACCTTCAGCATGGATGTAAGCCAGCTCCTTGAGCTTGAGTGCACCCTCCATAGCGACCGGGAAGCCGACGTTGCGACCTAGGAATAGCACTGACTTTGCGTCAGCCATCTTCTTGGCCAGTTCACGAATTGGCTCAAGGCGCTCTAGAACGTGAGTGACATTTGCCGGCATCTTCAATAGCTCTTGACCCAGGCGACGAAGTTCTGCCTGTGCGGTTGCACCGCGACCAGCACCTAGGAACAGTGCCAATAGGTAACCCGCGGTGATCTGTGCCACCAGAGCCTTGGTTGAGGCAACAGCAACCTCTGGGCCAGCGTGGGTGTAGATAACAGCGTCTGACTCTCGGGCAAGGGTTGCACCCTGGGTGTTACAGATTGCTAGAACCTTTGCACCCTGCTCTTTGGCATAACGGGTAGCCATCAGGGTATCCATGGTCTCGCCAGACTGGCTGACCGCAACAATTAGAGTGCGCTCGGTGACGATTGGGTCGCGGTAACGGAACTCGTGTGAGAGCTCTACCTGAACCGGAATGCGAGAGAACTTTTCGATTGCATACTTGGCCACGTCACAGGCATAGCTCGCAGTGCCACAGGCAACCATGATGATGCGGTCGATGTTCTTGATGTCTTCTGCGCTAAGGCCGTCAATTTCTTGAAGAACTACAGAGCCATCTGATTCAAGGCGGCCCATGAGTGTGTCGGCGACTGCCTGAGGCTGGTCGGCGATCTCTTTCGCCATAAAGCTTGACCAACCACCCTTGCTGGCAGCAGAGGCATCCCAGTCAACTTTGAATTCGGTTGGGGTTACCGGTGCGCCGTCGAAGGTGCGAACCTCGACTGAACCTGCGCGCAGAATTACGATTTCATCCTGGCCAACAGAGATGGCGCGGTCGGTGTGCTCGACGAATGCTGCAACGTCAGAACCCAAGAAGTTTTCGCCGTCACCAAGACCAATAACCAACGGTGCGTTGCGACGGGCTGCCAAAACAACGTCTGGCTGAGATTCATGAATTACCAGGATGGTGAATGCGCCGTGCAGGCGGTTAACCACATTTGCAAAAGCTTTAGGCAGGTCGCCGGTCTTTTCGAACTCGGCTGCAATTAGGTGGGCTGCAACTTCAGAGTCAGTCTCGCTTGCAAATTTGGTGCCCGCGGCAAGCAGCTCAGCTTTTAGTGCACCAAAGTTCTCAATGATGCCATTGTGAATCAGAGAAAGTTTGCTGGTTGGGCCACCTAGGTGTGGGTGTGCGTTGCCATCAGTTGGCGCGCCGTGTGTTGCCCAGCGAGTGTGGCCGATACCGATGTGTGACTCAGGTAGCGGGTGTGAGGTGATTTCTGAAACCAGGTTGTCTAGCTTTCCAGCCTTCTTGCGGGTTTCAAGGTTTCCACCAGCTGAAATTACTGAAACTCCAGCTGAATCGTAGCCACGATATTCCAGTCTGCGAAGGCCGCCAAGTAGCACGTCCAGGGTTGACTTTGGGCCTACATAGCCGATGATTCCACACATGCCTTCAACTTTACGGCAGAATGGCTTTTTGTGAGCGAACTGCTGAGCCCTTTCAACGAGATTTCTCGAGCCGACTGGGCAGACCTAGGAAACACCACTGATATGCCTCTGACCGAGGCTGAAATTCAGCAAATCCGTGGCCTCGGTGACTTTCTAGACCTCAAAGAAGTTCGCGAGGTCTACCTACCTCTCAGCCGCTTGCTCAACCTCTATGTTGCCGAGCACCAGAGCCTTCACCGCGCTGCCGGAAGCTTTCTTGGCAAGTCTTCAGGTCGCACTCCGTTCATCATCGGCGTTGCCGGTTCAGTGGCCGTTGGCAAGTCAACTGTGTCTCGATTGCTGAAGGAGCTGCTCAGTCGCTGGGATGGCACTCCGAGCGTTGAACTAGTGACCACGGATGGATTTCTGCACCCCAATGCCGAACTAGAAAAACGCGGCATCATGCACCGCAAGGGATTCCCCGAGTCTTACGACCGCCTAGCGTTGCTCAAATTCGTGGCCGACATCAAGAGCGGTGCTGCTGAGGTAACCGCACCGGTCTATTCGCACCTGATTTACGACATCGTTCCCGGCGAAGTCATCGCCGTTCACAATCCAGACGTCTTGATCATCGAGGGTTTGAATGTGTTGCAATCCCCCGGTGCCGACCAAGACGTTGCGCTAAGCGATTTCTTCGACTTCAAGATTTATGTTGATGCTGACACCCAGAACATCACATCCTGGTTCTTGGATCGATTCTATAAATTGCGCGAGTCAGCCTTCACGAACCCTGCATCGTATTTTCACCGCTACGCGGAAATGCCAGTTGACAAGGCATTGGCCCGAGCCAATGAGATTTGGTCGACAATCAATTTGCCGAACCTGGTTGAGAATATTTTGCCAACCAGATCAAGGGCGACTTTGGTTTTGCACAAAGGCGACAAGCATGCGGTAGAGCGCGTGCTGCTCAGAAAGCTTTAGAGCGCCAGTTCTTTTTCGACTACGCGCGATATGCGTTCAGCCCAGCTTCTTGCTGTGCCTTCGTCAGCGGCCTCGACCATAACTCGAACCAGCGGCTCGGTTCCAGATGCGCGCAAAAGCACTCGGCCGGTTCCGTGAAGAGCTGCTTCAGCCTCGGCAACAATAGCTTGAACTGCCGCGTCTGAGTCTGCACGAGAACGGTCAACCTTTGGAACGTTGATCAATACCTGTGGGTAAACCGTCATAACCTTGGCAAGTTCGGCAAGGGATTTGCCCTTTCGGTTTACTTCGGCTGCCAACTTCAGGCCGGTCAAGATTCCGTCACCGGTGGTTGCATACTGGCTAAAAATTACGTGGCCAGACTGCTCGCCACCCAAGGTGTAGCCACCAGCGCGAATTTCTTCAAGAACGTAGCGGTCGCCAACTTTGGTCTCAAGCATTTCGATGCCGTTTTCGCGCATCGCAATCTTTAGACCCAGGTTGCTCATAACCGTTGCAACCAAGGTGTTTCGAGCCAGCTGCCCGCGCTCTTTCATTGAAAGCGCAAGAATAGCCATGATCTCATCACCGTCAATAATGTGACCGTTGTGATCGACAGCCAAGCAGCGGTCGGCATCACCATCGTGAGCTACACCAAGATCTGCACCGTGTTCTAGTACCGCCGTCTGCAATGCGCTCAAGTGGGTAGAACCACATCCGAGGTTAATGTTCATGCCATCTGGGTCTGCACCAATAACGATCACCTGAGCACCAGCATCAGCAAAAACCTGAGGTGAAACACCCGCAGCTGCACCGTGGGCACAGTCGACAACTACCTTGAGGCCATCAAGTCGGTTAGGCAGGCTAGCCAACAAGTGAACGATGTAGCGATCTTCAGCATCAGCAAATCGCTGAACGTGGCCGACATTGCCGCCAACCGGAGCCAGCTTTTCGCCAGCCATCGCTGCCTGAATGGCATCTTCAATTGCGTCGTCAAGTTTGTGACCACCACGCGAGAAGAATTTGATGCCGTTATCTGGGGCTGGGTTGTGCGAAGCCGAAATCATGACACCAAAATCGGCGTCTAGATCAGCGGTTAGAAACGCAGTCGCCGGGGTCGGCAAGACTCCAGCGTCAAAAACGTCAACCCCCGAACTCGAGAGCCCGGCTGCAATTGCTGCAGCTAGAAACTCTCCCGAGATGCGGGGGTCGCGGCCGATAACGGCTTTAGGTTTGATTCCTCGTGAACGCGCTTCTTCGCCTAGAACGATGGCAGCCGCTTGAGCCAGCTGAATAGCCATTTCAAGGGTGAGGTCTCGGTTAGCAAGACCTCGAACGCCATCGGTTCCAAATAGACGAGCCATGTTTGAAGACTACGCGCTGAACGAGAATCCGAAACGGATTAACGCTTCGAGAACTGAGATGCCTTACGTGCCTTCTTAAGACCAGCCTTCTTGCGCTCGATAACACGTGGGTCGCGCTTTAGGAAGCCTGCCTTCTTTAGTGAAGGACGGTTGTTGTCGCGGTCGATCTCGTTAAGTGCACGAGCAATACCTAGACGAAGTGCACCAGCCTGACCAGCTGAGCCGCCACCTGAGATGCGAGCGACTACGTCGTAAGCGCCCTTTAGGTCAAGGATGGTGAACGGGTCAGTGATTAGCTGCTGGTGAAGCTTGTTTGGGAAGTACTCTGCGAACTCACGGCCGTTGACCTTGATAACGCCGGTGCCTGGCATGATGCGAACGCGAGCGATCGCTTCTTTGCGGCGACCTAGGCCTGCACCTGGAGTGGTTAGTGGGCCACGTGACTTAGCCGGAGCAGCCTTAGCTGCTGGGGTCTCGGTGGTGTAGCTCTCTGGAACTGCTACGTCTTCAGCAGTGGTGTTTTCTACGATGTCTTTAGCCACGAGGGATTCCTTACTGAGCTACCTGGTCGATGATGAAAGGCTTTGGCTGCTGAGCAGCGTGTGGGTGCTCTGCACCGCGGTAAACCTTAAGCTTTGACAACTGGTCTGCGCCTAGCTTGTTGTGAGGCAGCATGCCCTTGATTGCCTTTTCTACAGCCTTCTCTGGGTTCTTCTCAAGAAGTTCCGCATAGGTGGTTGCAGTTAGGCCACCTGGGTAACCAGAGTGACGGTAAGCCTTCTTCTGCTTGAGCTTGGCGCCGGTTAGAGCAACCTTCTCTGCATTGATGATGATGACGAAGTCACCGTTGTCCATGTGAGGAGCAAAAGTTGGCTTGTGCTTTCCGCGCAACAGTGCTGCTGCGTGGGTTGCTAGACGGCCGAGAACTACATCAGCGGCGTCGATGACTAGCCACTCGTTGCTCAGCTCGTGAGCCTTTGGAGAATAAGTACGCACGTTAGATTGCCTTCTACTTCAGTGTCGGATTGAAATGAACCCTCACTAGAAGAGAGATCTTCTCGGGATTCACATTTTCACATTGGCTAACTGCCAATACCAAAGGTCAAGTCTAGCCCGAACTATGGCTTGCGGTCAAACCCTAATTCTCATCCAAGGTTCGAAGGTTGCGAGCAATCTCTGCCTGGGCCGCTAATTGGTCATCGGCTGGGTAACCAATCTTGATTAAAGTGAGTCCACGAGCCGGCGCTACCTTGTATGAACCAACCCTGGTTTTGCGGGCCAACGTCGCCGAAATGTCGCTAGGTGTAGCTCGGCCTTCACCAGCGGTAATCAGCCCGCCAACGATTGAGCGAACCATGTTGTGGCAAAAAGCATCCGCCTGAATCTCAACCTCAATGACATTGTCATCTTGAGTGTTTCGCTGAATAGTGATTTCTCTCAGATGGCGAATGGTTGTGGCGCCGAGCTTTGGTCGACAAAAAGAGGCAAAGTCGTGAAGTCCATAGAGTTCGAGCGCAGCGGCTTGCATCTGCAAGACATCCAAGGGGTGTTTGATCCAGTGGGTATAGCGCTGCTTTAGTGGGTTCTTTTGAGCTAGGCCATCGGCGATGCGATAGCGATAGCGGCGGTAGGTCGCAGAGAAGCGTGCGTCGAACCCCGGCGGCGCCTCTTCTACAGAATGCACACGGATGTCCACTGGCAGCAGGTCGTTCAATTTGCCAACCATGCCACGGGAACGGCCCAGTCGCTTGATTTGCTCTATCGACAGATCGAAATGAACAACTTGGTCATAGGCGTGAACGCCGGCATCAGTTCTACCGGCCACTCGCATTCCAAAGTCATTCTTCGATTCACCAAAGACGGTGGTTAGGGCTTCGAGCAGTTCAGCCTGAACCGTGTTGAAGTCACGCTGCTTCGAAAACCCCCAATAGGCGGTTCCGTCGTAGGCAAAGTTCACGCGGTAACGAAAAAGCCCGTTAACCGGTGGGTTAACGGGCTGATTCATTAGCTAAAACTACTCTGCTGCTGGAGCCTCTACTGCTGCTTCTTCAACTTCGGTCTCTACGACCTCGGCTGGAGCCTCAACAGGAGCTGCTGCAACTGCCTTAACGCTGTTGGTTAGCTTAGGCTTCTTGGTTGCGTTCTTAGGAGCAACTGGCTCAAGAACAAGCTCGATAAGCGCCATAGGGGCGTTGTCGCCCTTACGGAAGCCAAGCTTGGTGATGCGGGTGTAGCCACCCTGGCGCTCTGCAACCTGTGGTGCGATGTTTGCGAATAGCTCGTGAACAACTGACTTGTCAGTGATCTGCTGCATAACGCGACGACGTGCGTGTAGGTCTCCGCGCTTTGCGAAGCTAACAAGACGCTCTGCAACTGGACGAAGGCGCTTTGCCTTGGTCTCAGTAGTAGTGATCTTGCCGTGCTTGAAAAGCGAAGTCGCCATGTTGCGAAGCATTAGACGCTCGTGAGCTGGTCCGCCACCTAGACGTGGTCCCTTAGTTGGGGTAGGCATTGATTTCTCCTCTTAGATTTCTGTGATCTGGAAGACCGGCTTACGCCTGGTCGCCCTCGTCATAAGCCGAGCTAAAGTAAGCTGCGTCGAAGCCTGGGACGGCGTCCTTGAACTTAAGTCCCATTGAGGTTAGCTTGTCGCGAACCTCGTCTACCGACTTGCTACCGAAGTTGCGGATGTTCATCAACTGGTCTTCTGAAAGACCGATTAGCTCGCTAACGGTGTTGATGCCCTCGCGCTTTAGGCAGTTGTATGAGCGGACGGTTAGGTCCAGTTCTTCGATTGCCATTGCAAGCTCAGGTGACAGTCCAGCCTCAACTGGTGCTGCGCCAAGCTCGATACCTTCAGCGGCTGAGTTAAGCTCACGTGCAAGACCAAAGAGCTCAACCAAGGTGCTACCTGCAGACGCAACTGCGTCGCGAGGAGTGATCGATGGCTTGCTCTCAACGTCAACGATTAGCTTGTCGAAGTTGGTGAACTCACCGGCACGGGTTGCCTCTACGCGGTACGAGACCTTTAGTACTGGTGAATAAATTGAGTCAATTGGAATAACGTCAGCATCTGCGTCTGGGTTACGGTTCTGAGAAGCCTGAACGTAGCCACGGCCACGCTCGATGGTTAGCTCAACTTCGAACTTTGCCTTTGCGTTGATGGTTGCGATAACCAATTCTGGGTTGTGAACCTCTACACCAGCAGGTACCTGGATGTCTGCAGCGGTTACAGGGCCAGCAGTCTGCTTGCGCAGGTGAGCCACGACAGGTGCGTCGTGCTCTGAAGAAACTACGAGGTCCTTGATGTTCAAGATGATCTCGGTTACGTCTTCTTTAACACCCTCGATGGTGCTGAACTCGTGACGAACACCCTCGATGCGGATGTTGGTAACAGCTGCACCTGGGATAGATGACAAAAGGGTACGACGGAGTGAGTTTCCTAGGGTGTAACCAAAACCTGGCTCAAGTGGCTCTAGAGCAAAACGTGAGCGGTTCGGTGCTAGTACTTCTTCGTGAAGAGTTGGACGCTGTGCAATCAGCACGTTTGGTTCCTTTCAGCTAGACATCCACTATTTGATGTCTATTTGTTGGGGACTTCGCAGTGGCCACTACGAAGCGGTAAATCTTTGATGCGCTTAGCATCGGGTGGTTAGACCCGGCTAGCCAATTTAGCCAGCCGAGACAGAACCGAAGTTAGACGCGGCGACGCTTTGGTGGGCGGCAACCGTTGTGAGCCTGTGGGGTCACGTCTGAGATTGAGCCAACCTCTAGGCCAGCAGCCTGAAGTGAACGGATTGCAGTTTCGCGACCTGAGCCTGGGCCCTTCACGAATACGTCAACCTTCTTTAGGCCGTGCTCCTGTGCCTTGCGAGCTGCTGCTTCTGCTGCTAGCTGCGCGGCGAACGGGGTTGACTTACGTGAACCCTTGAAGCCGACATCGCCAGATGATGACCATGAGATAACCGCACCGGTTGGGTCGGTAATTGAAACGATTGTGTTGTTGAAGGTGCTCTTGATGTGGGCCTGGCCTACAGCAATGTTCTTCTTCTCTTTGCGGCGTGGCTTGCGGACGCTTGCCTTAGGTGCTGCCATGAGTTTCTCCTAAATTCTTAAGGTTTGTGGAAGGGCTACAAGTGCCTAAGGGCTACTTGCGAGCCGCCTTCTTCTTGCCGGCTACGGTACGCTTTGGACCCTTGCGAGTACGTGCGTTGGTCTTGGTACGCTGACCGCGGACCGGTAGGCCCTTGCGGTGACGGATACCCTCGTATGAGCCGATCTCAACCTTGCGGCGGATGTCTGCTGCAACATCGCGGCGGAGGTCACCCTCAACTTTGAAAGTGCCTTCGATGAAGTCACGGATGGCAACCAGCTGGTCGTCAGTTAGGTCTTTTACGCGGATGTTCTTGTCAACCTTGGTTTCTTCCAAGATCTGAACTGAGCGAGTACGGCCAATGCCGTAGATGTAGGTAAGTGCGATTTCGACGCGCTTCGCGTCTGGAATATCTGCTCCGGCAACACGTGCCATGGGATTTCTCCTTGTTGTAGTTGAAGGTCTGGAGCAATACATCCGAATCTCACGATTTGGCCCCGGCCTTCTCCGAGGGTTAGGTTCCTAAAAACCTTGTATTGCCTTTTTTGTTATTTGGTTATTAGCCCTGGCGCTGCTTGTGACGTGGGTTGTCGCAGATAACCATGACGCGACCGTGACGACGAATGACCTTGCACTTGTCGCAAATCTTCTTGACGCTTGGGTTTACCTTCATGTCTCTTACTTCTA
>NZ_JAHEDV010000018.1 GCF_024641065.1 Rhodoluna sp. | reverse complement strand
GCAAACTTAGTCGCCTCCTCTTTCAGCGGCATAGTCACGCTGAATCCGTCCCATCGATCACCTAGCCCATTGATGAAAGTTCTGAGAAAACCTTTGGTTACCTCAGCCCTCCCATAACTCCAGTCCTCGCCCAACACTCGGTACGCGGCCAGATGGATAGTGGGCGACTTCGAGTGTTCGATTGGGTGCCCAAGTACCGCAAATTTTTTATTCATACTCTGGGTGATCCTTCATCCACGCCAACCACTGCGCAACCGCGCGTTCGTGTTCGGCCAGTGTGTTGCTAAATACCGTCTCTCCGGTTTCTAGATTTATTGTGCAAAAGTACAACCAGTCGCCAGAGGCTGGGTGCAGAGCGGCGTCGATAGCTAAGGCACCTGGCGCGCTAATTGGGCCGATTGGCAGCCCTGGGTAAAGATAAGTGTTGAAACCATTGTCGTCGGCGCGCTCTTGATTGGTGGTGCTTACGGTGTTTCCACCAACGCCATAACTGACGGTTGCGTCTGACTGCAGTGCTATTCCGGCCGCTAACCTATTTTTAAAAGTTGCTGAAACCTTGAAAAAATCTGGTTCCAGTCGTGCCTCTTTTTGAATAATGGAGGCCAGAGTCAACACCTCGTGGACTTTCGCAGCCGGAATACTGAATCGTTCAATCTCTTGTTTCATTCGGTCGACCATGGTTTGCAAAATCTCTTTTGCCGAAAGATTTGGCTCGAACGAATACGTTGCCGGAAACAGGTAGCCTTCGATACTTGGAAGTGCTGCACTAAGTCCAAACTGTTCTGGTTCGTTAAAGTAGGCCGCAAACTCTGATGCGGCAATGCCGGTGTCTTGGCTAAGCGTCTTAAAAATCACCGAGGCACGCAGGCCTTCTCTAATTACAGTGCGGGCTACAACTGCGGATGCGGGGTCCGCCAGCGCTGCGAGAGCTTGGCTGGAACTCATCTCGAACTTCAGACGATAGGTGCCGGGGTAAAAACTTGGATTATTGGTCAAAATCAACTTATACGTGGTTTGAAAGCTCTTGACCACTCCAGCATCGACCAATGCTTGGGCAACCTCTGAGCCACCAAAGCCGGGTTCGATTGTGACTAATACCTCGCCGTGACCTGGGCCAGCGAAGTCGTTGCCGAAGAATTGCTCTACTCCGGCACGAATTGCGCCACGGTTGGAGTAGGCGGCCACACCACCGGCGAGCAATGTAAATACAACGGCTACGGCAATTATTCGACGACGAAGAAACACGTTTTTAGACATCAAGTTCCTCAAAAGTCTTTCCGGCAAATTTGCCTGTGCTGCGCTCTATTTGCAGAGCTTGTTCCAAGATTATGGTCGCAGCAATCTGATCGATAATTTTGCGCCCAGATTTTGACGATTTTCCCGAGGATCGCAGGGCGGAAGCAGCGGACACGGTGGTGAGGCGCTCATCTATAAACCGCACCTCGCAACTCAGGCGCCCACTCAATGCCTGTCCGAAATCAATAGCGTCTTGGGTTGAAGCTGATGCATTTCCGCTCATGCTTAGCGGAAGCCCAACGTAAGCCACCACAGGTTCAACGTCATCGAGAATGCGAATAACTTCGGAGCAACTTTCCTCAAGGCTGGCCTTGCGCATTGCGTTGCCTAGTCCCGAGCCAAGAATCGCGTGAAAGTCGCTGATGGCCAAGCCCACACGGACTGTACCTACATCAACCGCCAAACGACGACCGCTAAGCACTATGCGCTCAACGCTCCGCGAATTGCTTGAACTGCCGCAGTAATTTGAGTTAGATCGGTGCCGCCACCCTGCGCCATGTCGTCTTTTCCGCCGCCGCCGCCGCCAAGAACTGCGCTTGCAATCCTGACCAAAGCGCCGGCCTTGAAGCCTGCCGCGCGGGCTGGCTCTGTTGTTGCAACAACCAGCATTGGCTTGTCTGCGATTTCTGCAAACAGTGCAATTGCTGCTGCAGAGCCGCTGGCCTGGTCGCGGATTTTGGTGGCTAAAGTGCGTAGGTCTTCAACCGATTCCAGGTGACCTAGATCAGCGCAAATGTAAGAGACAGAGCCGATTTGTTCGGCAGCCGAGATCATTGCGGGAATACGTTCGGCTAGCGCGCCGGCTTGAAGGGCTGAGAGTTTACGTTGTGCAAGTTTCAGCTCTTCGATGGTTGCCGCAAGTTTTTCTTCGAGGTTTTCCTTTGGAGCCTTGAGTGCATCGGTGAGTCTTGCAACTAAGGCACGTTCGGCAGCCAAGCTTCTGAATGCTTCGATTCCGACGAGTGCTTCCAGTCGTCTAGAGCCTGATCCAACTGAGGTTTCACCGATTAAAGAAACCAAACCGATTTGTGAACTTCGTGAAACGTGGGTACCACCACAAAGCTCGCGTGACCAAGGTCCACCAATTTGAACCACGCGCACTTGTTCGTCGTAGGTCTCACCG
>NZ_JAHEDV010000023.1 GCF_024641065.1 Rhodoluna sp. | reverse complement strand
CCCACGAGTGGGCACCGCGCGTGCTGCTTGCAAACTCAAACTTGGTTGGTGACTGGGCTAACTGGCCAGAGTTCCGCCGCCTAGAACACCTAGGTCTAACCATGTACGGTCAGATGACCGCCGGCTCATGGATCTACATTGGCACCCAGGGAATTCTTCAGGGCACCTACGAAACTTTTGCAGCAGTTGCCGAACAATCTTTTGGTGGCACACTTGCCGGCACACTCACCCTTACCGGTGGTTGCGGTGGCATGGGTGGCGCACAACCTCTTGCGGTAACAATGAACGAAGGAACCTGTCTAATTGTTGACGTTGATCGCCGCTCACTTGAGATGCGCGTGCGCGACCGATACCTCGATGAAATCGCCGACAACCTAGACCAGGCAATCGATCTCGTCACCAAATACAAGAACGCACGCATCGCAAAATCGGTTGGTGTTGTTGGCAACGCTGCAACAATTTTTGCCGAGCTACTTAAGCGAGAAGTACCAATCGACATCATTACTGACCAAACTTCTGCTCACGACCCGCTGTACTACATTCCAGAGGGCATGGACGTTGACACCGCAAAGGATTACCGCGAAAGCAATCCCGAAGACTTCACCAAGCGCGCACAAGCTGCAATGGCCAAGCACGTTGAAGCAATGGTTGGCTTCATGGACAAGGGCGCAATCGTCTTTGACTACGGAAACTCAATTCGTGACGAAGCTCGCAAGGGTGGTTACGATCGCTCATTCGCCTTTCCTGGTTTCGTGCCCGCCTACATTCGACCACTCTTCTGCGAGGGCAAGGGTCCATTCCGTTGGGTTGCACTATCTGGCGACAAAAAAGATATCTACCGCACAGACCAAGCGATGATGGAACTGTTCCCAGAAAACAAACACCTACACCGATGGCTAAACATGGCGCAAGAGCGCGTGCAGTTCCAAGGTTTGCCAGCACGCATTTGCTGGTTGGGTTATGGCGAACGCGACAAGGCCGGAGCAGTTTTCAACGACCTAGTTAAGCGCGGCGAAGTTAGCGCGCCAATTGTTATTGGTCGCGATCACCTTGACTGTGGTTCGGTTGCCTCGCCTTACCGCGAGACAGAAGCAATGCTCGACGGCTCAGACGCAATCGCCGACTGGCCAATCCTGAACGCCATGTTGAACGTGGCCTCTGGCGCCAGCTGGGTATCGCTGCACCACGGTGGCGGTGTTGGCATGGGTCGCTCGATTCACGCCGGTCAAGTATCGGTTGCCGATGGCTCTGATCTAGCGGCCGAGAAGCTGCAGCGCGTGCTGACCAACGACCCGGGCATGGGCGTTATCCGTCACGTGGATTCTGGCTACGACATTGCCAAGCGCGTTGCTCACGAAAAGCACGTGCACGTGCCGATGCTTGATACTGAGTAGCATGTCCACTCTCTTCAACAACATTGCATCGTTGGTGACAAACACCGATGCACACTTCGCGAACCCTGCGTTCATTGTTGAAGAAGGAAAGATCGCGTGGATTGGTGAAGCAAGCTCGGCACCCGCTGCTGATGCAAATGTTGATCTGCAAAACAAAACTGTGATTCCAGGTTTCGTTGATTCACACGCGCACCTCATGTTTGCCGGTGATCGTGCCGAAGAATTTTCTGCTCGCATGCAGGGTCAGGCATACAGTGCCGGTGGAATCAAAACCACAGTTGCTGCAACTCGTGACGCGAGCGATGCACAACTTGAGGCAAACCTTGCGCGATTAGTTGCCGAGATGAACGCGAGTGGCATCACCACTTTTGAAACCAAGAGCGGCTACGGCCTAGATATTGAAACCGAATCACGCTCGCTCGCGATTGCAGCAAAACACACCAGCGAAACTACTTTTCTTGGTGCGCACGTTGTGCCACAGGAATTCAAGAGCGGTGCAAATTTTGCTTCTGACGAAGCGGGCGCAGACGCATACGTTGAGCTCGTAAAAAACCAAATGCTCACCGCAGCAGCTCCCCACGCAAAGTGGATTGATGTGTTTTGTGATCGCGGTGCATTCAACGTTGATCAAGCCCGCGAAATTCTCAATGCGGGAATTGCAGTGGGTCTTGCACCTCGCATTCATGCAAACCAACTTGAAAACATCGGCGCCATCCAACTTGCCGTTGAACTTGATTGCGCATCGGCAGATCACTGCACGCATCTGAACCACGACGACATTGACGCACTCGCAAACTCAAACACCGTGGCAACACTTCTTCCTGGCGCAGAATTTTCAACTCGTTCAAACTATCCAGACGCACGCAAACTTATTGACGCCGGAGTGACTGTTGCACTCGCAACAGATTGCAACCCAGGATCCAGCTACACAACTTCAATGGCATTCTGCATCGCCCTTGCGGTTCGTGAAATGCACATGTCTCCGGCCGAGGCACTTTGGTCGGCAACCATGGGTGGCGCTAAGGCGCTGCGCCGAGACGACATCGGTCATATTTCTGTTGGTGCACGCGCAGACTTTGCAGTCATCAACGCACCAAGCTACATTCACCTGGCCTACCGCCCGGGAGTAAATTTGATT
>NZ_JAHEDV010000015.1 GCF_024641065.1 Rhodoluna sp. | reverse complement strand
CCTAAGCCAAATAACGGGCAGGCAAGCCTGTTTGACCTATAATTGCCTAGGCGCCGTGGGCGTCTTCAATTTGCTAATTAAGGCAGGCTTCTAATGGATCCAAACATCATTCTTTTCGGTGCGCTTGGCGTAATGATCGTGTTCATGTTCATGAACAACAAGAAACGCAAGAAGCAGGCAGAAGACTTGCAGACTTCAATCGTGGTTGGCTCATATGTGATGCTAACCAGCGGCATTTACGGAACCGTAGCTGCATTTGAAGGCGACAAGGTCATTCTTGAGACCGCACCAGGCACCAAGTTGGTTGTCAACAAGTTGGCTATTCGCCAGGTTGAGGCAAACAAGCCAGCAACTGCAAAGGCTCCTGCGGCGGCAAAGCCGGCCGCAAAGAAGGCAGTGGCAAAGAAGCCTGCCGCAAAGACCACCTCGACTGCGGTTAAGAAGCCAGCAGCTAAAAAGTCAGCTAAGTAGAAACAAGGTTCCACGTGGCATCGTCAGTAACTAAGACAGCACGCAAGCGTCTCGCTTGGTTGCTCGCACTCATCATCACCTTTGCGGGCATCATCGGACTCGGCATGGCAACAAACCAAGCCGGTGCTTCTTTCGCGCCACAGCTTGCACTCGATTTGCAAGGTGGAACCTCGATCATCCTTTCGCCAACCGTCGCCAACGGTGAAACCGTGAAGCCTGAGCAACTCGACCAAGCGGTAGCAATCATCCGTGCGCGTGTTGACTCAACAGGTGTTTCTGAGTCAACAGTCACCACCTCTGGCAATAACAACATCATCGTTGAGATTCCTGGTGTTCCGTCTGATAGCACTCTGCAGCTAATCAAGAGCAGCGCAAAGCTTGAATTTCGCGCTGTTCTTGTAGCCTCGGCGAGCACCACTTCACAGGTCGGCGGAGACTCTTCATCGAGCGCTTCACCAAGCGCATCTCCTGCAGCAAGCAAAAGTGCGGCACCTGCTCCAACTGCAAAACCAACCGACCCTAGCGACCTGAATTGGGTTAGCCCTGCTCTTCAGGCACAGTTCGATGCACTCGACTGCAGCAAGCAATTCAGAGCTCCTGGCCAGGTTGACGACCCGACTCAGCCTTTGGTTACCTGCGACTCTTACCGCTACCAGAAGTACATTCTCGGACCGGTAGAAGTTGCCGGTGCAGACATTTCAAACGCAACTGCTGGCACCATCACTACCCAAACCGGTGCTGCAACTAACGAGTGGGCAGTCAATCTTGACTTCAACGCCAAGGGAACCGAAGCGTTCAGTGCCGTCACTTCACGTCTCTATCCATTGACCAGCCCGCGCAATCAATTCGCGGTAACTCTTGATGGCTTTGTCATCACTGCACCTCAAACCAACGCGGTTATCACCAACGGTTCTGCTCAGATCACTGGAAGCTTCACCAAAGACTCTTCTAAGTCGCTAGCAGACCAACTGAAGTATGGTTCTTTGCCAATCGGTTTTGAGGTTCAGAGCCAAGAGAACATCTCGGCAACCCTAGGTAGCGAATCGCTTAGAAGTGGTCTGTTGGCCGGTCTAATCGGTCTGATTTTGGTAGTCATCTATTCGCTGTTCCAATACCGTGCCTTGGCTTCGATCACTATCGGTTCGTTGGTTATCGCGGCAGTGCTTACTTATCTCTTGATTTCTATTTTGTCTTGGCGCCAGGGTTACCGTCTGTCACTTTCTGGCGTGGCCGGTCTAATTGTGGCCATCGGTATTACCGCTGACTCGTTCATCGTTTACTTCGAACGTGTTCGTGATGAGCTTCGAGACGGACGCACCCTGAGTGCCGCGGTTGAATCAGGTTGGAAGCGCGCGGTGCGCACCATCCTTGTTTCAGATGGCGTGAGCCTGCTAGCGGCGGTTGTCTTGTTTGCCCTCACCGTAGGCAGCGTCAAGGGTTTTGCATTCACTCTCGGTCTAACCACACTGGTTGACCTTGCGGTTGTAGCAATCTTCACCCACCCGATGCTGCAGATTTTGGCCCAACTCAAGTTCTTCAGCTCTGGCAACAAGTGGTCAGGATTCGACGCTAAAGCTCTTGGCGGACAGATATATAAGGGCCGAGGCAGGTTTGAGGTTGCAGAGACCGTGAACGATGCCAAGCGTGGCAAAGCTTCTAAAGAGGCTGTGAAGCGTCAAACGATTGCTGAGCGCAAAGCTAGCTCAAACCTAGACAACGAAGGACAGAACTAATGTCAAAGTTCAGCGATTTGGGTAACGACCTATACACGGGCAAGCGTTCTGTCGATTTCGTTGGCAAGCGCAAGGTGTTTTACATCATCGCTGCGATCATGATTGCCTTAGCTGTGGCGCTGCCCGCTGCACGTGGCGGTTTCAATTTTGGAATCGAATTTAAGGGTGGATCAGAGTTTCGCGTAAGTGGCATCAGCCAGTCTGACCAGAAGAAAGCAGTCGATGCTGTTCACAGCGTTGTTGCCAACTCGAACCCGACCGTAACCGCAGTTGGAACTGATGCTCTTCGCATTCAGACTGAATCACTTGAGGCAACTCAGTCAGAGTCAGTTCGAGTTGCGCTCGCCAATGCATACGGAGTGAACTCTTCAGCAGTTGCCAGTTCGTTCATCGGAGCTAACTGGGGTGCAGATATCACTACAAAGGCTTTCTACGGTCTAATTGTGTTTGTTGTTCTTGCCGCGCTCTTGATGGCTGTCTACT
>NZ_JAHEDV010000014.1 GCF_024641065.1 Rhodoluna sp. | reverse complement strand
CAACTTCTTCACCTGGTCTTGCATTCCTTGCTGCCACAGTAGACATGTTCGGTGAGAACGGTTGGGAACAATACTGGACCGCACTCAAAGCAAATGAAGTTAAAGTATCTGCCGGCTGGGAGGATGCCTACTTCACCGAATTCAGCGGTTCATCTGGCAAAGGTAATTACCCAATCGCGTTGAGCTACTCAAGCTCACCTGCTTTTGAGATTCGCGAATCTGGTGACTTCGCTGGCGAATCACAAACTGCAACTATTGATGATGGTTGTTTCCGTCAAACCGAATATGTTGGAGTTTTGAAGAATGCAAAGAATCCAACTGCCGCGAAGAAGTTCGCAGAATTTTTATTGACTGAAGGCTTTCAGAAAACACTGGCCGACAACATGTATGTTTACCCAATTCTTGCAACCGTTGAATTACCAAAGGCATGGGCAGATTTCGCACCACCGGCAAAGAACACATTTGGCGGCGCACTTGATATCAGCAAGAACCGCAAGGTTTGGCTAAGCAAGTGGTCTGAAATTTTTGCAGTCAATTAATTAGTTGCCGTTAATGTCCAAGAAGGTTTGGCTTTGGGCAGCACCGCTACTTTTTGTTGGGGTGTTGTTCTACTGGCCACTGCTGAAGATTATCGGTGTTGGGTTATCAGCCAATTGGTTTGAGATTTACTTTGAACCGGCAACACTGAAGGCAATTTGGTTCACAATTTGGCAAGCTGCCGTTTCTACTCTGATTGCGTTGGTCATTGGTATTCCGGGTGCCTACGTTTTGTATCGCAAGCAATTCTTTGGTCAGCGTTTTATTCGCGCGCTAATTACCGTGCCATTGGTGCTGCCGACCATCGTCGTGGCGATTGTGTTCTCATCATTCAGGGCCGAACACCAGATTTACCAAGACCTAGGGCTGAGCTTCTTTTTTGAGAACTCCATCTACTGGATCATAGCGGCCCACGTATTTGTGAACTACTCGCTCGTGGTACGCACCCTCGGCGGCGTCTGGGCCACCCTGGACAACGAAACCGAGGAAGCCGCCGCACTTGCCGGCGCCGGACGCCTGCGCACAACCCTGCAAATCACCTTGCCTCAGCTGAAGCCCGCGATTGTCTCAGCCTCAGCGCTTACCTTCTTGTTCTGTTCCAGTAGCTACGGCATCATCCTGATTCTGGGTGGTGGCCAGGTGCAATCGGTTGAAACCCAGATAGCCACCGCGGCACTTCAGTTTCTTGATCTAAATAAGGCCGCCGCCCTAGCCCTGCTGCAAACCTTAATCACCGTGGTGGCCTTCAGCATCTCTGAGGCAATCGCCAAGCACCCCATTGGCATTGAACAGGTAGATGAAAGCACCCGAAAGCCCAGAATTGACGCGCGCGACTGGCCAGCCGTTGCGGTTACTGCCCTTGCGGTTGTCGCCATGATTGCAATACCAATGCTGGTTGTGCTGGCCAAGGCCTTCACCTTTGATGGCGCCCTGAGCCTGCAGAACTTCTTGAACCTAACCGGTCGCGGGGATCGCGAGTTATTGAACATCTCTGTTTGGCAGGCAACGCTCAACACTCTTCGCAACGTTGCCATCTCGGCAAGCATTGCCGTGGGTCTTGGTTCACTGGTGTCTTACCTGCTATCACGCACTCACCGCACCCGTCGCGCACTTTTTTCAAATCGCACCATCGATGTGCTGTTTCTGATTCCAATTGGAATCTCATCGGTTGTGCTTGGCTTTGGCTACCTGATTACCTTTGGCGAAGGCCCACTGCCAATTCGCGCAAGTTGGTTGGTTGTTCCTCTAGTGCAAGCACTCATGGCACTGCCACTTGTTATTAGGCTCATCTACCCGGCACTAATTTCAATTGGCGCAGACCACCGCGAAGCCGCTTCGCTGGCCGGTGCAAGCTCAAGACAAACCTGGTGGCACATTGAATCAGGAATTATTCGCAACGTGATTCTTACCGCCATTGGGTTCGCGGTGATTGCGGGCATCGGAGAGTTTGGTGCGGCGTCTTTGCTGGCCTTTGGCGATCAAGCAACTTTGCCAACAGTGCTCTTCGCGTTGATCTCTAGACCAGGTTCAACTAATTACGGAATGGCCATGGCCGTGTCAGCAATTTTGATACTGCTAACTTTTGTTTTGGTGTTTAGCGCTTCAGCGCGAATTCCACGCCGTCGTCGTTTAGGCGCTTTGAAATCACATCGATAGATTCAGGATTCTGGTCAATCAAAATAAATTTACGACCAAGCTCCGCGGCAACCGCACCCGTGGTGCCAGAACCTGCAAAGAAATCCAAAACTAGATCGCCTTGTTGCGATGATGCCTGAATCACTCTGCGCAAAATACCTTTTGGCTTCTGAGTTGGGTAACCGGTTTTCTCTTTTCCGGTTGGCGAAACAATTGTGTGCCACCAGACATCGGTAGGCAGCTTGCCCTTCTCCACTTTTTCTGGAGTCACCAAGCCTGGTGCCATATAAGGCTCGCGATCAACCTCAGTTGAGTTGAAGAAATACTTTGCCGGATTCTTCACGTAAACCAAGATGGTGTCGTGTTTTGAGGGCCACTTGTTCTTGCTCTTGCCGCCGTAGTCGTAAGCCCAAATGATTTCGTTCAAGAAACAATCGCGACCAAACAGTGCATCAAGTAAAACCTTGGCGTAGTGCGCCTCACGATAATCAAGGTGCAGGTAAAGGGTTCCGGTTTCGTTCAATAG
>NZ_JAHEDV010000027.1 GCF_024641065.1 Rhodoluna sp. | reverse complement strand
CTTTGCCCTCGGGGCGCTTGAAGTCACCATCGCCTAAAGAGGCACGAAGCTCTTCTTCGATCTCTGATTCGAACTTGTCGCCGTAGGCCATGGCCAGGGTCTTGCCCTCAAGCGCATATGGCTCAACCAGGTCGCGAACACCAGGCATATCTAGCTCTTTGGCAATTGCCAGCTTGATGCAGTGATCACAGGTTGAGGCGCGCATTAAGTCGCGAGTATTGAAAGCCCAAATGTTTGGGGTGCTGCTGTCGTCTTTTAATTTATACATGCGGATCTCTCCAAGATTTTGTTAGAGCTGGTCGCCCAGCTGTTTTCTTTGTATGGAGATTGTCCCACGACCCACTGACATTTAAGCGGCCAGGGGTATCGGTGTTGAAAACTAAAGGGTCGCGAGTACCGCGGCGAGGTCGGCCTTGGTTGGTGGCTCGGCGCCGGCACGCTCACAGGTGATTGATGCGGCGATTCCGGCGGTCCAAACGAACTCGCGCAAAACGTCGTCGCTCAAATTCTGCAGGCGGTCGAATGGGTCGGTTCCCAAAGCGTCAACATCGGAAAGTTGGCCAAGCAAGTTTGCGCAGAAGGTGTCTCCCGCGCCGACTGTGTCAACCACATTGATTTTGCGCGATGCCACATCAAAACGAACGCGTGATCCGTCTGCTGCCAAACGGTACACCGATACTCCGTCGCCGCCGCGAGTAATGAAAACGTGACGAGCACTGTCGCCGATCCACTTCCAAACCACCTTGTCAACATCTTCGCCATCGGCCATGTCGTACAACCAGTGAATGTCTTCGTCAGATGCCTTGATGATGTGCGAGATGTCGTTGATACGTTCAACGCGCAGACGTTCGTGATTGCGCTCGAAACCAAGTGCCGGGCGAATGTTGATGTCGTGACTAATGGTCACAGACTTTTGCTTGAAGTGTTCGCGAGCCCAGTCTTCGATTACCAAGTTGCCCGGGCCCATTGCCATGGTCAAGCAACCAAATTGAATTGCGGTTGCGTGCATGTTTTCAAGATCTGCATCGGTTGGTAGTTCTTCCGGGGTCCAGGCCCAGTCGGCGGTGCCATTCACGTAGAACGCGTAGCTTGGTACACCGGCAGAGTCCAAAGAAATAGTGACCAGGGTGCTTTGCTCTGACGCAGAAATTGCGTGATCCAAACCAACGTGATTGGCCTCAAGTTTGGCGCGAATGATCTTGCCGAATCCATCGTTAGAAATACGGGCCAAAAATTGTTGCGGGGTTCCGCGGCGAGCCAGCGCAATCGAGACGTTGGCATTTGCGCCACCAACAATTGCGTTGAACGAACCGGCCTGGTGGCGGTTCTCGAATAGGTCAATTAGGGCTTCGCCAATTACAAGGATCATGCCAAAAGTTTAGGGGGATAGGCTGGTTGCATGAACAGGATTCCGCTAGCTAAACGTGCAATTGCCCTTCCGCTTATCGGTCTATTTGTAGCTTGGTTGGCCTTTATGGGAGCCGCTCTGGCCGACCTATACGTGCCACAGACGCACTATGACAACAACGGCAACGCGGTCTTCGTGCAAGAGGTATTCCACGTGGCCCCTTACCTTTATCTACTTGGTATTGCCGCGGTGGCGTTTGGCTCGCTGATCGCGCAGGGCTGGGCAGTTCGTGCCCGCCGCGAGGCCGCCGACGCAAGCGCACTTGCCCGTTCCGCACAGCGCTTCACCACCCTTGGAATCATTCTTGGTTTGGCCGGCGGTGCAATCTTTGCAATCGGCAACTTCATGGGCGCCTTCAACTCTTACTCTGGCCGCGCCGAGAACCCGGTGCTTCGTATCTTTAGCGTTTACGTTCCAATTCTGTTGGCCACCGGTTTAGTGGTTTACGTTTTGCTTGCTGCGTTTGTATTCCGTCACGATGAAACACCAAACACCGATGGTTCCAAGCGCAAAATGTCTGACGCACAAAAGGCCCTTGGCTTGGGTTATGCGATTCCAATCCTTGCAACTGCCGTAGCAATTATTTTTGGTCTTGGTGTTTACGACGTTACTCGCACCAACCTGCAGGTTTGGGTTTGGGTAATCATCATTGCAATCGTGGCAACGGGAGTTGTGTTTGGTACTCGCTTCGCAGCAAAGGCAAAGTCGGCAACACCGGCTGCACCAAAACCGCGCACCGCACTCGCCGCCGGAGCTGCAAATCTAAACCTCGTGCTTTCAATTGTTTTTGGATCAGTTGTCACAATCATGGCTTTCTCATTTGGCGCAGAGGCAATCAACAAGTTGCGCACCTGGAGTGAACCGGCCGCAGATTGCAAGATGTCTGATTGCATTTCGGAACCAACCATCAACGCACCAACCTGGAATTGGTTGATTCAAGAACTGGCACCGGCAAAGGTTTTGTTGCTTCTAGCTATCGTTGGAATTTTCATCACCATTACCGAACGCAATAAAGAGAGCAAATAGTTTGAAGTACTTTGCATCGGGGTTATTGTTCGACAACGACGGCGTACTGGTTGACTCACACGAGGCAGCGCGCATTGGTTGGGAACAATGGTCTAAAGAGTTCGCGCCAAACTTCTTTTGGGATCAACCTGAAAACAGTGGAGTGCGTGCGGAAGACAAGGTTCGCCAACTCGTAGCAGCCGAACTTTTTGAAACGGCTAACTTTCGCATCAACGAGCTGGAACAAGTAACCGCACACCTGACCACGCCGCTACCTGGGGCAGTTGAACTTTTGACCTCTATGCCAGCTGGGATCTGGACGGTTTGTACCTCGGCCAACGCCAAC
>NZ_JAHEDV010000025.1 GCF_024641065.1 Rhodoluna sp. | reverse complement strand
CGATTCGTCCCCCAGAGCCTTACAAAGGCAAGGGCATCCGTTATTCGGATGAGAAGATCACGATCAAAGAGACCAAGAAGAAATAAGGAGCTGCAACATGTTGACCAAAAAAGAGCAGCGTCTTCGCCGGGCCCGTCAGACTCGTATCCGTATCGCCAATCAAGGCGTTGCGCGTCTGATGGTGAACCGTACCAATTTGCACATTTACGCCAGCGTGATTTCTGGCTGCGGCACCAAGGTGTTGGCAGCAGCATCTACCGCCGAAGCCGATGTGCGCAAAGCACTGGGCGCAACAGGCAAGGGCGGCAACGTCAATGCTGCCCAAGTGATTGGCAAACTCATTGCTGAAAAAGCAAAAGCCGCAGGCGTTGAAAAAGTTGCGTTCGATCGCTCCGGTTTCGCCTACCACGGCCGTGTCAAAGCTTTGGCTGATGCTGCCCGCGAAGCTGGCTTGCAGTTCTAATCGAATTGGATATAACAAATGGCTAAATTACAGGCAAAACCCCAAGGTGACGGTCCTGAAGACGGTCTGAAGGAAAAGATGATCGCGGTTAACCGCGTCACCAAAGTGGTTAAGGGTGGCCGTATTCTCGGTTTCGCCGCACTCACAGTTGTGGGTGATAACGACGGTCGCGTGGGCATGGGCAAAGGCAAATCGAAAGAAGTGCCAGCTGCTGTGCAAAAAGCGATGGAAGAAGCCCGTCGCAACATGATCAAGGTCTCTTTGAAGAATGGCACGATTCACCACACGGTGCATGGTCGCCACGGCGCTGCAAACGTCATGATGATTCCAGCCCCTAAGGGTACCGGCATCATCGCAGGCGGCCCAATGCGTGCTGTTTTCGAAGTGATGGGTATCACGGACATCGTGGCAAAAAGCCACGGCACGTCAAACCCGTACAACATGGTTCGCGCAACGTTCGACGCCTTGAAGAACTCCACCACTGCATCTGAAGTGGCGGCTAAGCGCGGTAAGAACGTCGAAGAAATCTTCGCCTAATCTCGGAGCATTCGATGAGCACCCCCCAAACTGTCAAGATCCAATTGGTGCGTAGCCCAATTGGCACCAAAGAATCGCACCGCGCCACTGTCCGTGGCTTGGGTCTGCGTAAGCTCAATTCTGTGAGCGAATTGCAAGACACACCAGCAGTGCGCGGCATGATCAACAAGATCAGCTATCTGGTCAAAGTGCTGTAAAGGTTAAAGATGGAACTCAATAACATCACCCACGCACCTGGCGCTAAACACGCTAAGCGTCGCGTTGGTCGCGGCATTGGCTCTGGCCTCGGTAAAACCGCCGGTCGCGGTCACAAAGGTCAAAAGTCACGTTCAGGTGGCTACCACAAAGTGGGTTTCGAAGGCGGTCAAATGCCTTTGCAACGTCGCTTGCCTAAGCGTGGCTTCAAGTCAACAACTTTGAAGTACAACGACGAAGTGACATTGGCTGACTTGCAACAACTCGGCGCTGCTGAAGTGGATATGTTGACCTTGAAGGCCGCTGGCCTCGTGGCATCTATCGCTCGCGTCGTCAAAGTTGTGAAGACTGGCGAATTGACCAAAGCTGTCAAGCTCAATGGCATCGGCGCTACTGCTGGTGCTAAAGCTGCGATCGAAGCCGCTGGCGGCTCTGTCGCTTAATCGTTCGATTCAACTGGAATAGCGCTCCGTGGCAACCAACCCTTCATCGATCGGTAACAACGACAAGTTTGGCGATTTACGTCGCCGACTGGTCTTCTTGCTGCTCGCCTTGGTTGTTTACCGCGTGGGCGCACACATTCCAGTGCCCGGCATTGACCCTAACCAGTTGCAGCAACTGTTCAAGGGCCAGCAGGGCGGTATTTTGAGTTTGTTCAACATGTTCTCCGGTGGTGCTTTGTCGCGCTTCACGGTGTTCGCGTTGGGCATCATGCCTTACATCTCTGCATCGATCATCATGCAGTTGCTGACTTATGTGTTGCCTTCTCTGGAGCAGCTCAAAAAAGAAGGCGAAGCAGGTCGTCGCAAGATTACCCAATACACACGTTACGGCACACTCGGTTTGGCATTGTTCCAATCTATGGGTATTGCCTTGGCGTTGGAAGCATCTGCTGGCTTGGTGAATGTGCCAGGCTTTGGCTTCCGCGTGACGGCGATGGTCAGTTTGACCGCCGGCACAATGTTCTTGATGTGGCTGGGTGAGCAAATCACCGAGCGCGGCTTGGGCAACGGTATTTCTATTCTGATTTTTGCGGGTATTGCTGCAGGTTTGCCGAATTCAGTTGGCGGTCTGCTGGAGTTGGTTCGTACCGGCGCCATGAGTATCCTGGTGGCTTTGGTCATCGTCGTTGTCGTGGCCTTGGTCACTTACTTCGTTGTATTTGTTGAGCGCGGACAGCGTAAAATATTGGTGAACTATGCGCGTCGCCAAGTTGGTAACAAAGTGTATGGCGGCCAGTCTTCGCACTTGCCTTTGAAGTTGAACATGGCAGGTGTGATTCCTCCCATCTTCGCCTCTTCCATCATCTTGTTGCCTGCTACCGTGGTGAGCTGGTTCAGTTCTGGTGACAGCATGCGTTGGTTGAAAGATATTTCAGCTGCATTGGCCCCAGGACAACCTGTGTATGTGATGTTGTACGCCGCCGCCATCGTGTTTTTCTGTTTTTTCTACACCGCGTTGGTTTTCAACAGCCGTGAAACTGCAGATAACTTGAAGAAAAGCGGTGCGTTTGTTCCAGGTATTCGTCCTGGCGATCACACAGCGAAATACATTGACAAAATTTTGGTTCGACTC
>NZ_JAHEDV010000033.1 GCF_024641065.1 Rhodoluna sp. | reverse complement strand
CGTTTACGAAGACCGTTCATTCACCTTCGTTCTAAAGACTCCACCAGCAGCTGAGCTAATCAAGAAGGCAGCTGGCGTAGCAAAGGGTTCAGCAACTCCTCACACCGTGAAGGTTGCAACCTTGTCAAAGGACGCTCTTTACAAGATTGCTGAGCAGAAGATGGCTGACCTAAACGCCAACGATGTTGACGCAGCTGCAAAGATCATCGCTGGTACCGCCCGCTCAATGGGAATCACCACCGAGGCTTAAGTAACACCCGCCCACCAGGGCACCGCTCATCCGAGCAAAAAAAGAAGTCGTGGGAGCATCGCGCGCGATGCGTCGACCACAACTGTGACCAAAGAAAAGGAACAACAGAATGGCAAAGCGCTCAAAGGCCTACCAGGCCGCAGCAGCTCTCATCGAAGAGGGCAAGTTCTACACCCCTGCCGAGGCAGTCACCCTAATCAAGGAGACCGGCTCTAAGAAGTTCGATTCAACCATCGAGGTTGCATTGAAGCTAGGCGTTGACCCTCGCAAGGCAGACCAGATGATCCGTGGAACCGTTTCGCTTCCACACGGAACTGGTAAGACCGCCCGCGTTATCGTTTTTGCAACTGGTGCCGCAGCTGACGCTGCAGTTGCAGCAGGCGCTGACGTTGTTGGTGGCGACGAGCTAATCGAGAAGGTTGCAGCTGGTTGGGTTGACTTCGACTCAGCAGTATCAACCCCAGAGCTAATGGGTAAGGTGGGTCGCCTTGGTAAGGTTCTTGGTCCACGTAACCTTATGCCAAACCCTAAGACCGGTACCGTTACCCCAGACGTAGCCAAGGCTGTTACTGACATCAAGGGCGGAAAGATTGACTTCCGCGTTGACAAGCAGGCTAACCTTCACTTCATCATTGGTAAGGCATCGTTCACCAAGGAGCAGCTAGGCGAGAACCTTGCAGCAGCACTTGACGAAGTTCTTCGTTTGAAGCCATCTTCTTCAAAGGGTCGCTACCTAATCAAGGCAGCCGTTTCAACCACCTTTGGTCCTGGCATCTTGCTAGACACCAACGTAACCAAGGTTGAGTTCTAAGCTCCAAAAAAGATTTTCCGATGAGGGGATCGGGCCTTAGGGCTCGGTCCCTTCTTCATCGCTTGGAATAACCAGTAATAAAGTTCACTTTTTGTTATTAGGCTTTGCTTTGTTCATTGCAAAGCCTCGAAACCGAAGGGCGGGATATTGCCTCAGCACGCATTTGGCGCAGCCACACTACTTGACACGAAAGACCCTATGGGTTTGCGCTCAAGCGCACCCCTACTAGACGCGTGGATTCGCGACATGGAGACCGACCGGTCACCATTCCAGATTCCAGGCCACAAGGGCCGCACCGATCTTACCGGTGCCATCGTAGACGGCGATATTCCAGTGCTACCGGGCAATCACCCCCACCGCATTTCACCATCACTAATTCTTGAAGCCGAGGCGCTTGCCGCCAAACTCTGGGATGCAGACCTCTGCCGCTTTGGCGTCAATGGTTCTAGCGGCTCAAACCACGCAGCGGTAATGGCTGTGGCTGGCCCTGGCGACAAAGTGATTGTTTCTCGAACTCTGCACAAGTCAGTTTTGGTTGGCTTGGTTTACGCAGGTGTTACCCCGGTCTGGATTCGCCCAGAAATTAACCCAGCTACCGGGCTGCCTGAGTATTTGCCATCAACACGATTGGCCGAAACTATCGCGGCCAACCCAGATGCCAAAGCCGTGCTCATTGGTGAGCCTTCATACGTTGGCACCATGTCAAACATTCCTCGCCTTGCCAAAGTTTGTCACGATGCTGGAATTCCTTTGGTTGTCGACGCGGCTTGGGCAGCGCACTACGGCTTTCACCCTGAACTGCCGAATCACCCGATGGCTGAGGGCGCCGACATCGTCGTAACCTCAGCTCACAAAACCTTGCCTTCTTATTCGCAAGCATCATTTGTTTTGGTCAAGGGCGACTACGTCGATTTGGCTCGCTTCAACAAGATGTTTGATTCGACACAGACCACCTCTATGTCTGGGCGCATCCTTGCCTCAATTGATGCTGCTCGCGCATTGCTAGAGCGTCATGGCGAAGAGCTGATCGGCCCAGTTATCGAGGCCACCGAGCGCGGCCGCGCAACTCTCGTTGCAGCTGGCATCGACGTAATCGACGGCGAATACATCGACCCTCTGAAACTTGTAATTATGCTCAGTGGTTGTGGTTCTGACGGAACCCTGGTTGAAGCAGACCTTTTGGCTGCGAACATCGATGTCGAGATGGCAAACCGAGACATCATCATTCCGATGATTACCTTTGCAGACACCCCTGACCGAATCAACGACTTGATCAATCGAATCATTGAGTCAGTCAATCGACACCGTGGCCCAGTGCGCCCGATTGAAATCTTGCCGGCGTTCTCGATTGAGCCTGAAGTTGTAGTCACCCCTCGCGAGGCTTTCTTCTCGAGCTATGAAGTTGTGGATTCTGCTGATGCTGTCGGTCGAGTTTCGGCTGAAATGATTTGCCCTTACCCACCGGGTGTTCCGGTGCTGTCGCCCGGCGAACTGATTACCGAAGCGGCTCTTGGAGCATTGTTCCAGGCACGAGACATGGGCGTTCGAATCGCCTTTGTCGCAGACCCAACTTTGAAGACGCTGAAGGTGCTTCCAAGAAGTTAAGCCTTCGCGAAGTCGAGTAACCCAACCAGGCGACTAACGCACTTGACGTCTTCGATGTTTTTGAAGTTTGTTCGAACCAACGCCGGGCTGTAAACCAAATAGCAATTGGTCTTAGCACGCGAGATCGCCACGTTTAGCCGGTTTTTGTTAAGCAAAAACTCCAGCCCCCGTGGTGCATCTTCGGCACTCGAGGCCGCGAGTGAAACAATCACTGCCATCGCCTCGCGACCTTGAAATTTATCTACGGTGCCGACTTCGACTTTTTTAAGTCCTGCTTCATCAAGCGCTGAGCGAATTGCATCAACCTGAGCGTTATAAGGCGCAACAACCAGCACTTCATCGGCGCCAACAATCGGAACCAGCTCAAGTGCCTTGTTGACCACTATCTCTACTTCTTCAGGAGATTGGGTGCTGTTGCCGATGTGACTTACGTGAATCAAATAGAGCCCCTGAGCAAGCCCAGAAATTTGTCGGTGATTCGCCGATTCGTGGGCGTGCAGTTTGTTTTGATAAGCCAGCCATGAAACTGGCGCGTTGATCTTTGGGTGCATGCGACGGGTCACTTCAACAAAGTAGCCAACCTCTGGTGGCAAAATTTCGTGTTCACCCATGTAGTGACCGAGTGCTGAGTTGTCGACACCACCCGGATGGATAGCCTGAACCACTTGAGTAAGTTGCTGCGGGTCGCCAAGCAGAACCATGTTCTTGGCAGCGGGGGCAACCGCTATTGCATCTACCAACGCAAACTGCGCTGCCTCGTCAACGAAAATGTAGTCAAACTTTTGCTGCAGTAACTGGCTATTGCAGAATGCCCAAGAAGTGCCACCAATGACATGGCCTGCGCCAGTCTTTGCACGCCAATTAGCTAGTGCCGGGTAGGCGCTCGGGCGCTTCCAAATGTTTTCGGGTTTGTCATTCTTCTTATTCGCTTGCTTTGCAATTCGTGAAACGTCAACACCGGCATCGAGGCACCCCATCAACAGGTTGTCGACTGCCGAATGTGAGTTGGCAACAACGGCAACGCTTTTGCCTTTTGCAACCAAGTGCGCAATTGCATGCGACCCAATATAGGTTTTGCCCGAACCTGGCGGACCTTGAATGGCAAGCACCGAGTGATTTAATCGATCAATCGCATCAATTACTGCTGGCAGGTATTCCGATGCTGTGGCTGGCGAAAGTGGTATGCCGCCGAGTAGGTTTGGAGGCCTGCGCATTAGCAAATCGAGCGCTGCAAAGCCAGCTGGTGCCTCATTGAGGGGCGACACCCAAGCCGCGGCCAATTCGAGGGCATGATCACGCACAGCATCATTTTTGCCGCCAGCACCGATGAGGTCTGCTTTGAAGATGGCGTCTGGTGAGATTCTCGCGTTTTCAATCGTCGTGGTTCTGGTGAAAAAAACTCGGTTGCCTTCGACGGTCGTAACCTGGCCCAAATCGGTCTCATTCTGGTTGGCGCCAGTGCAAAAGCGCACAAATATTTTGCTCTCGGGTTTCAGTAGGCAGGTCTGCCCTTCATCCAAGATGTATTCATATTCGACGGTAACTTTTTGCTTTGGGTCGAAGCTGGGTAGATCAAGTGCATTGGTTGTGCAACCTTCAACCACCAATGCGTTTCTGTCTTCATGCAATGCCTCGAGTGTGGCTTCGCAGCGCAAACGACGTTCGCGCCAAAAGATGACTTCTTCACGCTTGTAATAGAGCACCGAGTGAACCAGAGCTTGCCAGACGGTGCGGCGATATTCGTATTCTGGGTCGTTGCCTTCGATTACTTCGTCGAGGGCCTTGGCCATGTGTGCGGTAGCACGTTGGAGTTCGGCTAGTTCGCGCTCAGCTTTGCTGAATTGGCTCTCGCCATCTTCGTTTTCGCTGGCGCGATCAGCTTTTTTTGCTGCCAACACCGCCTGGTGCGAAGCAAATTTTGAGTGTGCACCCGGCATTGATGCCAGCCATTGATACAGCTCGAGGGTAGAAACGCAATCGTCATCGTTGTAGTCGGCGATGGTTTTGAGCAGGCGCTCAGCCTCAGCGGCGTCAACAGCTAGGGTTTTTCTGTATCGGTCGTACTCATCGATGCTTGAGCCGGCGTCGACCACGGTGCTCTTTCGAGCAAAGTCATAGAAGGCCTCTAACTTTTTGATCGAGTAGCTTGGCTGACTGATCATGATTGAGCCGCGAACCACCTTGAACAGGTCAATGAGCTTGCCCTCGGTGATTAGCCAATCAACTTCGGCCTCCATCACGCCGTGACGATTAGCCAGCTTGGTTAGAGCGGTTACTTCGTAGGCCGCATAGTGATAAATTCTGGCGCCCGGGTCGGCAACCATTCGGGCATGTGCCCAAGTGACGAAACCGATAAAAGCCTCTGCCTCTTGCTCGCGCGAGTGGGCCCACCAGGAATAAAACTTTTTGTCGCGGTCGACTGCACCGAAAAGGTATTCAAGCCCGCCCTTTTCTTCGTAGTAAGGGAAACCCTCCATGTCAAAGAAGACATCGTTGTTGGAGGCTGGCGGCAATACTCCGATTTCTGGGTCATCAATGACCACAAAATCGTGCTTTCCGGTTTGGCGAAAACCAGATTGCAGCTTGGCCTGCTTGCGCAACTTATCGAAACTGTTCGGCACAAAATCTGTCGGGCGCTGTGAGTCACTGGCGTTAGCAAGATCAGACATGGTCGAGATTCCACTTTTGCGAAGTTTCTCGATCTGGCTCTTATTGATATTTGCCACCTGAACCAGATGGTCAACATCTTTGCGGTTTTGATCGCAGAGACCTGGGTATTCGCAGACATCACAGTTCTTCACGGTCTCGCAGTGCAGCGAAAGATTTGCAAGCTCAAAGCCCGCTGCAGATTTGGCGGCTTGAGCTAGGGCAGCCTCGAGATAACTGCGAGCCTGTTTCATTGCAGGCACAATCTGGCCCTCTTCGAAAAGCTCAATTCGGCGACTGCCAAGAATCAGGCCGTGTTTGGCATCGGCTTTCAGCCCGAGTGATTCGAGGGCATCAACGTAGAGAGCCACTTGCAACAGGTAATGCGGTTTCGCCGAGCTAGCGAGTTTTGCATCCCAGGCGATATAGCCCGTGTTGCCATGGCGTTCGACGCTAGGGGAGGCTACCAAAACGCCATCGACAAAATCTAGGTCGTAATCGGCTCGAACCAAGAAGTCAGGTCGGCCGCGGAATTCAGAAACCCCCGTGCTGCGACGAAGGTGCCCCTGGTAGATCACGGGGGTGCCAGCCTTCATCAGGTCAACAGTCTCGCCAAAGCCGTCTTCGCCGATTGGCCGCTTGAAGTTGTCTTCACCCAAACTTGCCAAGAGTTCGGCTTCGATCTCGGCTTCAAACTTGTCGCCATAGGCCATGGCTAGGCTCTTTTCAGCTGGGTATTCTGCCAATAATTCGGCCACGCCTTCGAGATGAAGCTCTCGCGCGATGGCGAGTCTGGTGCAGTGATCGCAGCTTGAGGCTCGCATAAGATCGCGGGTGTTAAACGCCCACTGACCGTCGTTCAATTTATACATTTGAGTTCCCCGATGTTGTTCTAGCTGATCTCTCAGCTGTTTTCTTTGTTCCTGAATTTTCTCACCAGGGTCTGACATTTATTCACTCGACACAAAATATGTGGAACACACCGCGCGACCTGCCCGAGGTGATGCAAATGAGCAAATACTCTCTACATCTATGCCAAAAAGAGAACGAGTCTTGCCGCGCGAGCTAACCCAGCCGCACGAGGAGCGTTTGGCGTTTGACGACCCAAATCGCAGTGAGATTCTGATGCGTCAC
Source organism: Rhodoluna sp. (assembly GCF_024641065.1). Taxonomy (GTDB): domain Bacteria; phylum Actinomycetota; class Actinomycetes; order Actinomycetales; family Microbacteriaceae; genus Rhodoluna. The sequence continues at coordinate 237,191 of NZ_JAHEDV010000033.1, read as the reverse complement.
GAACTAGCCATGGCACTTGATAAACCCGGATACACCGATCCGGCAACCGGCTACTTTGTCTTCACGGCAAAAGCGCTCGCCGAAGAAGGCAAATGCTGCGCAATGGCCTGCCGCCACTGCCCATTCAAGCGCTAGAGAGAAGCCAATACGGCTTCGAGGTCTGCCTTGGTTGGCGGCTCGGCTCCGGCGCGTTCACAGGTAATCGAAGCTGCGATTCCCGCGGTGTAAACGAATTCTCGAAGCACCTCGTCGCTCAAGTTCTGCAAGCGATCGAAAGCATCTGAACCAAGGGCATCAACATCTGAGAGCTGGCCCATTAGATTTGCACAGAAGGTGTCGCCGGCGCCAACGGTGTCGACCACGTTGATCTTTCGTGATGGCACATCAAAGCGAGTCTTAGAGCCGTCTGCTGCCAGTCGGTAAACCGAAACTCCATCGCCACCGCGAGTAATGAAAACGTGGCGAGCGCTGTCGCCGATCCACTTCCAGACAATCTTGTCTACATCGGTGCCGGGTTCAAGGTCGTAAAGCCATTCGATATCTTCATCCGAGGCTTTGATAACGTGCGAAATGTCGTTGATGCGCTCGACGCGAAGGCGTTCGTGGTTGCGTTCAAAACCCAACGCTGGGCGCATGTTGATGTCGTGGCTGATGGTCACAGACTTTTGCTTGTAGTGCTCGCGAGCCCAGTCTTCGATAACCAAATTGCCAGGGCCCATTGCCATACCCAAGCAACCAAATTGAATTGCTGTTGCGTGCATGTTTTCGAGGTCGGCGTCGGTAGGAAGTTCAGCTGGAGTCCATCCCCAGTCTGCGGTTCCGTTCACATAGAACGAGTATGAAGGCACACCGTTTGAGTCAATTGAAACGGTAACCAGGGTTGATTGCTCATCAGCGCTAATTGCATAGTCGAGGCCAACACCGTTGGTGACCAATTTTTCACGGATGAGTTGCCCGAAGCCATCCTTTGAAAGACGCGCCAAGAATTGCTGCTTGGTGCCTCGGCGAGCGAGAGCAATCGAGACGTTCGCGTTCGCGCCGCCAACAATGGCATTGAACGCTCCGGCCTGGTAGCGGTTTTCGATTAGGTCGATGAGGGCTTCGCCGATAACAAGAATCATGCTTCAAAGTTTAGAGGGGTCTAAGGTGAAGTTATGAAGAAATTTTCGTTGGCACAGCGTGCCGTAGCCCTTCCGCTAATTGGCCTTATGGTTGCTTGGGTTCTTTCGATGTGGGCGCAATACAGCGATTTATTTCTGCCGCAGCCTTATTACTCTGAAACCGGAGTGATGTCCGACGAACCTTTCAAACTCTCGGTTTACCTGGTGTTTGCTGGCATTGCAATCGGCTCAATCGCGTCGTTGCTTTCGCAGACGCTAGCCATTCGTGCCCGCGAAGAGCAGGGTGAAGAGAACAAACTGGCTCGCGCAGCTCACCGCTTCGCCAATCTTGCCGTGGTTCTTTCGCTGGTTATCGGAACAATTTTTGCAATCGGCACCTTCATGAGTTCGTTCAACAGCTACAACGGCCAAGGCTCAGACCTCGGTGTTCACTTTTTGAATGTTTACCTTCCGATCATTTTGACCACAGCTTTAGTGGTCACAGTTTTGCTGCGTGCATTTGTGTTCCGCACTGGTTTTGAAGAAACCACGGATGGCTCAAAGCCGAAAATGTCAGAGGCCCAGAAGGCTCTCGGCCTTGGATACGCGGTTCCGATTCTGTCGGCAGCGGTCGCCATGATTTTTGGCCTAGTGGTCTACCAGGTGACTCAAACCAACTTGCAGGTCTGGGTTTGGGTAATCATCCAAGCGATTATTGGCTTCGGAATTATCGCCGGTACCGGGTTCGCGGCAAAAGCTCGAGCAGCTAAGCCAGCGGCGCCGAAACCTCGCACCATGATGGCCGCGGGTGCAGCAAACCTCAACTTTGTCTTGTCTATTGTCTTTGGCGCTGTGGTGAGCATCATGGCCTTCAGCTTTGGCTTTGCAGCGATCGAGAAATTGCGCACCTGGGGTGAAGTTCCAGTTGATTGCAAGGATGTTGACTGTGTTTCAACACCGGTCATCAGCGAATTGAACGGTGTGTGGTTGGTTGAAGAGCTATTGCCAGCCAAGGTGCTGTTGCTATTGGCTGTTGTTGGCATTTATCTAAGCCTCACCAAGCGCAATAAGGCATAGGGCTTGAAAGTTTCGGCAGCTGGGCTGCTATTTGATAATGACGGCGTGCTCGTTGACTCGCACCAAGCGGCAGCTGCCGCCTGGGCTCAGTGGGCCCAAGAGTATGTTCCAGGCTGGAACTGGAATGACCCAAAGAACGCTGGCACTCGTGCTGAAGATATTGTTCGCAGGCATGTTGGCGAAGATCTATTTGAGCAGGCCAACAACCGAATCAATGAACTCGAGCAGCTGAGTGCTGGTGAAACCGTGGCCCTGCCCGGCGCGATTGAGCTCTTGCACTCACTGGCTGAGGGAATCTGGACAGTTTGCACCTCGGCTAACCCAAACCTCGGGCGTGCCCGCCTGATAGCTGCTGGCCTGCCGGTGCCGCCGCAGCTGGTTACGGCTGCCGATGTGCAACGCGGAAAACCGCACCCTGACCCTTACTTACTTGGTGCAGAAAGGCTTGGGTTTGCCACAGTTGACTGCGTGGTCTTCGAAGATGCGCTCGCCGGAATTGAAGCTGCCATTGAAGCTGAGATCGGGCTAGTTATCGGTGTCTCGAAAGTTGCTCTGAAGACTCCGGCCGATATTGTGGTCAAAGACCTGCGGGGAATAACCTTTGATGGCGAAACACTTGTAATTCCTGACAAGAACAGATTGCGATAGGACAAAAATGGCTGATGTAACTTATTACGGTGCTGACTGGTGCGTAGATTGCCGCCGCTCAAAGGCTCTGCTAAACCGTCTGGCTGTTGAATATGACACCAAGGATGTCTCTGAAAGCGCTGAATTAGCCAGCGAGGCTGAGAACATTGCCGGTCGCAAGAACATCCCAGTTATTTTGTTTGCAGACGGCCACTTTTTGGTGGAACCAAGCGACAAAGACCTAGAAGCAGCGCTCGCTGAGCGCAATTTGGCTTAGTTAACTCAGCTTTAGAACTGTTTTTGGCTGGACACTAGCCAAAAGGCAAACCTTCAGGTAGCCTAAGAACGTTACGAATTCGTGACAGTAGTCGTTTGCAGTACATCATTTTGAATCATGTGGCCACCTAAGTGCCACCGCTGAGATGTACCAGTCTTTTCCTCTAATTGAGATTCCGCCGTATTGCGGATGTTCTTCTCGTGTGTGGGTTTAGCGCTGTTCGACTAGCCCATCGGCCAGACGGCAGCTACTCCCTGCTTAGGCCAACACAATTAAAGAGGAAATATCACTATGCCTGGATTTGGCAAATCATCTTCGCGCGCTCCTAAGGGTGCAGGTCGCGACAACTTCAAGCCACGCGAAGACGGTCGTGGCGGCCGTGCACCTCACCGTGCAGCAGACGGCACTGGCCCATCACGAGCTCCACGCGAAAAGGGCGCATTCTTCGAGAATGGCCCAAAAAAGACTTATGGTGACTCACCTCGCGGTGACCGCCCAGCTTATGGCAACCGTGATGACCGCGGTGGCCGCCCAGCAGCTGGTCGCACTTCACCTCGCGAAATGAACGGTGGTCGTGAAGACCGCGGCCGCGACTGGTCACCTCGCAATGGCGAAGGCACCGGTGCTCCGGCACGCAAGCCTCGTTACAACGCAGAAGACCGCGCCAACCGCGACTCACGCCCTTCATACGGCGACCGCGACTCACGCCCGTCTTACGGCAACCGCGACGACCGCGGTGCTCGTTCAGAGCGCCCTTCATACGGCAACCGTGACGATCGTGCTCCTCGTCGTGACTTTGGTGACCGCGACTCACGCCCTTCATACGGCAACCGTGATGACCGTGCCCCTCGTCGTGACTTTGGTGACCGCGACTCTCGCCCTTCATACGGCGACCGCAACGATCGCCCACGTTTCGGTGGTTCAGATGACCGTCGTGGTGGCGACCGACCAGCTTTCGGTAACCGCGATGACCGCGGCCCACGTCGTGACTTTGGCGACCGTGCACCTCGTCGTGACTTTGGTGACCGCAACGATCGCCCAGCATCAGGCATGTCAAACCGACCATGGGAAGACCGCGGCGAATCACGCCGTGACTTTGCTGCTCGCGATGACCGTGGCCCACGCCGCAACTTCTCTGAAGACCGCAACCCAAACCGCCCAGACCGTGCAGCCCGCGATGACTCACGCGAGTCAACCTTCCGCGGTGCACGCGACAGCAACCCAAACAAGAAGGCTTTCTTCGAGGATGTTGTTCTTGAGCGTCTAGATGCAGTTGAGCAGTCAGAGGCAATCACCACCGACAGCTTCGAAGCAATGGGTCTTCACCCTAAGGTCATGATCGCTCTTGAGGGCATGGGTGCTTCAACACCGTTCCCTATCCAGGCAAGCACTATCCCAGCCGCTATTTCAGGCCGCGATGTTCTTGGCCGCGGAAAGACCGGCTCTGGTAAGACCATTGCCTTTACTGTTCCTTTGGTTACCAAGCTGATCGCAGCTGGTTCAGTACCTCGCAAGGCCGGAAAGCCTCGCGCATTGATCCTTGCTCCGACTCGTGAGCTTGCAGACCAGATTGACCGCACCGTAAACGGCATTGCCCGTGCGGTTGGTTTCTACACCGCGTGTATCTACGGTGGTGTTCCTCAGCGCAAGCAAGAGAACGCCATGAGCCGTGGTGTTGACATCGTGGTTGCCACTCCTGGTCGTCTAGAAGACCTAATGGCTCAGCGCATCATCGATCTATCTGAGGTTGAGACCTTGGTTGTCGACGAGGCTGACCACATGTGTGACCTTGGCTTCATCGAGGGCGTTCGTCGAATCATGCGTGCTGCTGGCGACAGCCAGAAGCTGCTTTTCTCGGCAACTCTTGACCGCGAGGTTGACGCACTGGTTAAAGAATTCCTTCCGGACCCATACGTTTATGAGGTTCCTAACGAAGAGTCAGACACCGCCAACATCACTCACCGCGTTATGACCGTTGACCCAGAAGACCGCTCACAGGTCCTTTTGCGCATCGTTCAGGGTGAAGGCAAGTCGATTATCTTTACTCGCACCAAGATGACCGCTGAGCGTTTGAGCGAAAGCCTTACCCAGGCTGGTGTTCCAGCTGCTCGCCTACACGGTGACTTGAACCAGAACCAACGAAACCGCAACCTTGAGCGTTTCACCAAGGGTGCTGTTCGAGTTCTAGTTGCAACTGACGTTGCTGCTCGTGGAATCCACGTTGACGATGTTGCATTCGTTGTCCAGGTTGATCCACCAGAAGAGTACAAGACCTACCTTCACCGTTCAGGCCGTACTGGTCGCGCGAACAAAGAGGGAACCGTTATTACTTTGATTCCTCGCAGCCGTCGTCGTCGCATGGAAGACCTGCTACGTCGCGCCGAGCGCGATGGCATCTTCTCAGATGTTCGACCTTCAAGCGAATTGCTAGAACAGCTTGCTGGCCCAATCGCTCCACCACCGGCACCTGAGGCACTTGACTTTGGTGACTCACGTGGCGGAAACGGTGGCGGCGGCCGTGGCCGTGGCGACCGTGATGGTCGTGGCGGTTCTGGCGGCGGACGCAAGAGCAACTTCGGTGGCTCTGGCAAAGGCCGTTGGTCAGACAAGCCAAAGGGTGATCGACCACGTGGTCGTAAGTTCGAAGGCTAAAAACTAACACTTGCGCTGAAACCGGCGGTCTTGTAGGCTTATCCATAGCCAAAGACCGTCGGTTTTATCTTTAACGAGATAACGAAGGATACGAAAGTGTCAACCCACGTAGGTGTATGAAGAAGTTTCAATTCATCCGTGAATTTTTCTGCTCTGTGCATCTGCATGGAGCATTTTTTATTTCCCGGGGCTACCGACATAAGAAATCAAGGAGCGCCATGGCGAACAAGGTCGAAAAGGTAGCTGAGCTAACTGGTCTATTCCAGAACTCAAACGCCGTTTTTCTAACCGAGTACCGCGGACTCACTGTAGGCCAGCTTAAAGAGCTACGCCGTTCAATCAGTGCCGACGCAACCTACGCCGTAGCAAAGAACACTCTTATTGAGATCGCTGCAAAGAACGCTGGAGTAACCGCATTTGACGGCCAGTTGTTCGGACCAACCGCTCTCGCTTTCGCAACCGGAGACGCTGTCTCAGTTGCAAAGGCTTTGCGTGACTTTGCCAAGGCAAATCCTCTTCTAGTTGTAAAGACCGGTGTCCTAGACGGCGTTGCTCTTTCTGCTGAAGAGGTTAAGAAGCTTGCTGACCTCGAAACCCGCGAAGTTCTATTGGCTAAGGCCGCTGGACTCTTCAAGGCTCCGATGTACAAGGCTGCTTACACAACTCAGGCACCACTTGCTCAGGCAGTTCGCGTCATCGACGCGCTACGCGCCAAGCTAGCAGCCTAAACCCCAAGCTTTACAAACCAATTTTCAAAAACAACAAGGAGATACATCATGGCAAAGTTGACCACTGAGCAGCTTATCGATGCATTCAAGGAACTATCACTTATCGAGCTTTCAGAGTTCGTTAAGGCTTTCGAAGAGGTCTTCGAAGTAACCGCTGCTGCACCAGTTGCAGTTGCTGCTGCAGCTCCAGCTGCTGCTGGCGAAGCTGCTGCTGAGAAGGACTCATTCGACGTAGTTCTTGAGGCAGCTGGCGACCAGAAGATCGCAGTTATCAAGGAAGTTCGCGCACTGACCAACCTAGGTCTAGGCGAGGCTAAGGCTCTTGTTGACGGTGCACCTGCAACCGTTCTAGAGGGCGCAAACAAGGACGCTGCTGAGAAGGCAAAGGCTGCCCTAGAGGGCGCTGGCGCAAAGGTTACCCTTAAGTAATCTCGCTTCACAGCTAAAAACCCCGTTCGGCTTAGGCCGAGCGGGGTTTTGTCATTCGTGGATTTGCAGCCATCTTCTACGCATTGTAGAATCAATTTATGAACAACAAAATAGTCAAAACTCTTAGTGCAATTGCAGTTATGGTCGCAGCGGTATCAGGCTGTTCGAATGCGCCTGCCGGACTAGAAATAACCGATGGCTGGGTTCGAGTATCTGAATTCAGCGACCACAAGGGTGGTATGACCGGAGCGTTTGCAACTATCACCAACAACACCGACAAAGATGTGACTCTGGTTGGTGGTTCATCTGAGATCGCAGGCATGACCGAGATACATGAGGTTCTAATGCTTGACGGCGAGATGAAGATGCAAGCCAAAGAGGGTGGAATAGTGATTCCAGCAGGAGAGTCCGTCACGCTTGAACCAGGCGGCCTGCACGTGATGTTGATGGGATTGAAGACGGCGCTGCTCGGCGGCGAAGAAGTGACCATTAATCTGGATTTCGAAGGCGCGAAGGACATGACCGTGACTTGGCCAGCTAAGACCTCGCTCGCTGGCGATGAAGAGTACAAGCCGGCCGAGTAAAAGTAAGAAAATGAGCAAACTTTCTCGACGAGGGTTTCTGGTCGGTGCTTCAGCCTCGACCGGGGCCCTCGTCGGTGCCTCTGCGGGAGCCATGGTTGGTGCAAGTCTCGCCACGGATGCCGCGTCCTCAGCCGCGCAAACCGCAGTTCTGGCAAAGAGTGAGCCATACGTCGGCGTGCACCAAAACGGCATAGAACTCGAACTTCAGACCTTTACCAATTTCGTTGCGCTCGAGATCAAAAATTCAACCGACAAAAATGCAATGTTGCGTTGGATGTCTCTGATTGCCGGCGACATTGCAAGATTGACCCAGGGTGACCCCGTAATCGCCGATGCTCAACCACAATTGGCGCTAGGGCCGGCGAGGCTAACCGTGACCGTCGGATTCGGGCCGAACTTATTCTCAAAATTGGGCCTTGAAGGTAAGCGCCCGGCAAGTTTGAAAGAACTGCCAGCCTTCAAAGTAGATGGTCTGAAAGCTGAATTCTCTGGCGGCGATGTGCTGTTGCACGTTTCAGCAGATGACCCAATCGTGTTGTCGCATGCAGTTCGACGACTTATTGCAGACAGCACTGAATTTGCATCCGTGCGTTGGTCTCAACAAGGTTTCTCAAACGCGCAGGGGGTCACACCAAATGGTGTGAGCCAACGCAACCTCATGGGGCAGGTTGACGGAACCGACAACCCCGCACTTGGGTCGGAGGATTTTGCCAACACCGTGTGGATCGAAGATGGACCAGATTGGATTCGCGGCGGAACTTTGATGGTCTTCAGGCGTATTGCCATGCATCTGAACACCTGGGACAAACTCGGTCGTCAAGCTAAAGAAGAGGTAATCGGCCGAAAGCTCGATAACGGAGCGCCGCTTGGTGGGCACAGCGAGAGAGATGTGCCAGATTTCAACGCGGTCGGCCCAAGCGGCCTGAAGGTGATTCCTGAATTTGCGCACATTAGGCGAGCATCACCGCAGGCACCAGGCCAGCGATTCTTCAGGCGTCCGTTCAACTATGAAGTGGGAGTTGCTGCAGATGGCACCCCCGATGTTGGTCTGCTCTGGACCGCCTACCAACGTGACATCGAAAAGCAATATTTGCCGGTGCAACGAAGACTCGATCAATTCGACCTATTGAGTCAGTGGACGACTCCAGTGGGTTCGGCGGTATTTGCCATTCCGGCAGGCGTAGCCGAGGGCGAAATAATCGGGGCAAAGCTCTTTAGCTAAGTTACTGATTGTTGAGACGGCGGTTGGCTTGAAAAAGTACAGAGCTTAGATTTAATTCATGGCTCGAATATTGCTAATGCACGGATGGACAAACAAGCGTGAACTAGGCGTTTGGCAACGAACCCTAGCTAGCGCGCTTCGCCATCAGGGTCACCAGGTGCTTTATCCGCAGTTTCCTGAAACTGACAACCCAACCCTCGAGCACTGGCAAGAATTGTTGCTAACTGAACTCGATATTTTGGATGAAGCCGGAACCGGCGAGACTATCGCAATCGGGCATTCTCTTGGCTGCATCAATTGGATTCAGGCCGCCGTTGAAAAAAAGATAGTAAAGCCGGTAGATCGACTACTTTTGGTTGCTCCCGCTGACCCGACGCTGTTGGGTGAAGTCAAAGGTCTAAAAGTGAAACTTTCAGACAAAAAAACCAAGGCTGCCGTCGAGGCCTCTGCGCGCTCGATTACCATCGTTGGTTCTGATGCAGACCCATGGGCTCCGAACGGTGTTCAAGCCACCTTTGGTGACCCGCTAGGGGTTCAGGCCGTGATTCTTCAAGGGGCCAAACACTTCTCGAAAGCTGATGGTTTTAGCCAGTGGCAAGGTGTTATCGACTGGATTAATGATGCGAAAGCAGACCTAACCGTTCGCTAGGTAGGCTTGAAGGATGCGAATTCTTCTTATTGGTGCCGGTGGTGTTGGCGACGCTATTGCCAAGATTGCTGCTACGCGCAATTTCTATGAAATCTTTGTAGTTTCTGACTACGACTTTGCTCGTGCCGAGAAGACCATCGAGTGGATTCGCAACCGTCACGGTGCTTTGGTGGCTGAGAAGTTCATCCCAGCCAAGATTGATGCCGGCAACGCAGCTGTGGTTGCAGACCTAGCCCGTGCACATAACATCACCCACCTCATCAACGCCGTTGAGCCGAAGTTCTTGACCACGATTTTTTCTGGCGCCTATACCGCTGGGGTCAACTACATTGACCTAGCGCTGAGCCTCTCTGAGAAGCACGAGGCCGACCCTCATCACAAGACTGGAATCAAGCTTGGCGACGGGCAATACGCGCTGAATGATCAGTGGGAGCGTAACGGAAAGTTGGCTTTGATTGGTTGTGGCGTAATGCCCGGGCTTTCAAATGTCTTTGCTCGATATGCAGCCCAGAATCTGTTCAGTGAGATTGATGAAATCAGTATCAAAGAAGGCGGAAACCTCGCTGTCACCGATGAAAACGGTAAGCCGATTTTTGCACCATCATCATCAATTTGGTCAACCATTGAAGAATGCTTGAATCCACCTGTGGTTTACGAGCGTGACCGCGGATGGTTCACTACCGAGCCATTCAGTGAGCCAGAGATTTTTGAGTTTCCGGAGGGCATCGGCGCTGTCGAGTGTGTGAACGTTGAGCATGAAGAAGTCACCATGCTGCCAAGGCACATCCGAGTAAATCGCGTGAACTTCAAATATGGGCTCGGTGCCGAGTTCATCTCTGTTCTAAAGACCATTCAAAAGCTTGGGCTAGACGCCACCAAGCCAAAGCGAGTGCGCTCGGCGCAGGGGCCGGTCGATGTTTCGCCGCGCGACATGGTTGCTGCAGTGTTGCCAAACCCGGCAACTCTCGGCCACCAAATGAGCGGTAAAACCTGTGCCGGTGTTTTGATTACCGGCAAAGACATGGACGGCAAAGATCGAGCGACCTTTATTTATCACGTTGCTGACAATGCCGAATCGATGGCCGAGCTCGACACCCAGTGTGTAGTTGCCCAAGCGGCTTTCAACCCAGTGATTGCGCTCGAGCTTATGGCAAATGGTCACTGGAAGGGCGCCGGTGTCATGGGGCCTGAAGCATTCGACGCGCAGCCGTTCCTCGACCTGCTCTCATCAACCTACGGTTACAACCAGCGTTGGTTCATTCAAGAACGCTTGCCGGCAAGCCCGCTGCGTCACCCGTAATTTAGGGTTGCCCACAGGCGTTGCCAAGTTTTCAACAATAGAAAATCCCCGACCAATTGGCCGGGGATTTTCTATTGCATGAGCAAAATTAGTGAGTGCTCGGAGCCTGCTCAACTTCTGAGCGGTCGCCTGACCATAGGGTGTGGAAGGTTCCATCCATGTCGACTCGCTTGTAGGTGTGTGCACCGAAGAAGTCGCGCTGACCCTGAACCAAGGCTGCTGACAATCGAGGTGAACGAAGACCGTCGTAGTAAGAAAGAGACGAAGCAAATGCAGGAATTGGAATACCTGCAAGAGAAGCCTTTGAAACCACGGTGCGCCACGATGAAACTGACTCGGCAACTGCCTGCTTGAAGTATGGGTCGAAGATTAGCGACTGTAGGTCTGCGTTCTTGCCATAAGCCTCAGCAATGCGGTTCAAGAACTGGGCACGGATAATGCAACCGCCGCGCCAGATCTTTGAAACTGCACCTAGGTCGATGTTCCAGTTGTATTCCTTTGCACCGGCGCGGATTGCGTCGAAGCCCTGTGCGTAAGCAACCAGCTTCGAAGCGTAAAGCGCACGGCGAACGTCTTCAACGAATGCAGCCTTGTCAGCGACGGTCCAAGCGGTAGCGTCAGCTGGCAGGCCGTCAACAGCTGCGCGCTGTGCTGCCTGTGATGAAAGTGAACGAGCGAATACAGCCTCTGCGATGCCTGAAACCGGGGTTCCAAGGTTTAGCGCGGTCTGAACGGTCCAAACGCCGGTGCCCTTTGAGCCAGCCTGGTCAAGAATTACGTCAACCAGTGGCTTGCCAGTCTTGGCGTCTACCTGCTTTAGAACTTCAGCGGTGATTTCGATCAGGAATGACTCAAGGTCGCCCTTGTTCCACTCGGTGAAGATTTCAGCAATCTCAGCTGGGCTGTATGCGCCAGCCTGGCGAAGAATGTCATATGCCTCGGCGATTAGCTGCATGTCGGCGTATTCAATGCCGTTGTGGATCATCTTTACGAAGTGACCCGCACCGTCGGTGCCAACGTGGGTAACGCAAGGCTCACCTTCGGCAACAGCCGCGATTGAAGCAAGGATAGGGCCAAGAGTCTTATAAGCCTCTGCTGAACCACCAGGCATGATTGAAGGGCCCTTTAGTGCACCCTCCTCACCACCTGAGATGCCGGCGCCAACAAAGTTGATTCCCTTTGCAGAAACATCTTTTTCGCGACGAAGAGTGTCGGTGAACAAGGCGTTACCACCGTCAACGATGATGTCGCCTGGCTCGAAGCGCTCAACCAACTGTGAAATAACAGCGTCGGTGCCCTTGCCAGCCTGAACCATGATGATTGCAGTGCGTGGCTTGGCTAGTGAAGCCACAAAGTCATCGATGGTCTCAGAAGCGATGAAGCCAGCCTCTGGGTGCTCGTTGATTAGAAGTTCAGTGCGCTCGAAAGAGCGGTTGTAGACGGCAACGGTGTTGCCCTCACGGCTGGCAAGGTTGCGAGCCAAGTTTGAACCCATAACTGCGAGTCCAACGACTCCGATGTTTGCCTTTGCGGTCATAATTCTGTTCCTAATGGTTGATTTTGCGCGCTCGATGGCACGCCGAAAAATAGAGCGAACCTACCTCAACAATATCAAAGAATGCCGGCAGATTCTCGAGCCTTGTCGGCATATCTCTTGACATGCCAAGAGTGGGTCATTACGTGAGCAACTGAGGCCGCTTGGCCACAGGCTCGGGCAGCAAATTTTGCCGACTCAGATGTTGTTTCGCGAGCAGCGGCGTGGGCGGCAAAAGCTGCATCTCGAACTTTGCCAACTTCAAGCTCGCCGCGCATCCAGAGTTTGAGTGCATCCAAGGCTTTTCTCGGACGATCATCATCGGGTTCTGCGCGTTCAAATACCTTCAGAACCGATTGGGCCTCAAAAAGAGATTCCTCGGCAGCGAGCAGGTGTTCAGCATCCATGATTATTTTTGGGTCTTTCGGTGAACAATTTCGATCAAGATTGTGGCCACCGAGCCAACGATGGCGGTAGGCAGAAGTTGGTCGAGGTTTAGCGGGGCAAACCCGAAGAAATCCATGACAAATGGAATTGTGAATACTGCAACAAAAATCAACAGGGCGCCGATAAAAATCAGCAAGCGCCAGCCGCGCATAGGTCGGGCAAGTGCGGCAAGTACAGCTAGGCCGGCTATCGACAAAAGTAGTGCTGTTGAAGTTTGCGACTGAGCTTGATTCCACGCAGTGGAAGTGCGCGAGTAAACATCGAGGCCAATTACCGCTAGGGCAACGATGAGTCCAGACGGAATGCAGAACCAGAGTGAGCGCTTTAAAAAGCCCGGGGTGTAACGCTGATTGGTGCTTAGCAGTGCCAGCGCGAATGATGGAAGGCCGATTGTGAAGCCGTCAACAGCAGAGAGCTGCCGAGGAAGGAACGGAAAGGGGCTAAGCATGATTCCAACGGCAATTGCCAAAGCCATAGCCCAAACCGTTTTGGTTAGGAAAAGCCGCGAAACTCGCTCGACGTTCGCGATTACTTTGCGACCTTCAGATACCAATCCGGGAATCGATGCAAATTTGCTATCTAACAAAATCAAATTCGATACCGCTTTGGTAGCTGCAGAACCGGTTCCCATTGCGATTCCCAGGTCGGCATCTTTTAATGCCAGGGCATCGTTGACACCGTCACCCATCATGGCAACCGAGTGGCCGGCGCTTTGAAGGGCGTGAACCATCTCGCGTTTTTGGTCGGGTGTAACTCTGCCGAAAACCAAATGTGAATCAAGAATGGCAGCTAGCTCGGCTTGGTTGGTTGGCAACTCGCGTGCGTCAAAACCATCACCCTCAAAAACCAAACCAGCTTCTCGTGCCACAGCAGCAACCGTTTTTGGGTTGTCGCCAGAAATAACTCGCACCCCAACTTGTTGGGCGGCAAAGTAGGCCAAGGTTTCGTGCGCATCACTGCGAATTTTCTCTTTGAAAGTAATGATGGCCGTCGGAGTGCGATGTGCAGGAATGGCCTCTTCTGTTGGGATCTCGCTACTAGAGATGAGTAGCAGTGTTCGCTTGCCTGCTTCAGCCTCGGCTGCTGCCAATTTCAATGCAGTAGCGTGACTGGGGTCGTTGGCATCTAGAACAAATTCGGGCGCACCCAAGATCCACGATTTATTCTCGGCAAAGGTGAAAGAACTCCACTTTCGTTCCGATGAGAACGGCACCGAAGCAACCTCGTGCAGTGACTGATCTGCCACAAAATGGTCAGCCAAGGCTCTCGAAGTTGAGTTGGCGTCAGGGTGTGCGCCAAAGAAGGCGAGGGCACTCTGCCAAACTTCTGAGATTGATGAATCAAGCGCTTTAGCTTGGTCAAATACGATTTCGCCCTCGGTGAGGGTTCCGGTCTTGTCAAAGCAGACCACATCGACCCGAGCCAAACCCTCAACTGCCGGCAGTTCTTGAAGCAACACGTTTTGCTTGCTCAGCCTCAATGCCGAAACCATAAAACTGATGCTGGTGATCAACACCAATCCCTGCGGAATCATGCTGATGATGCTGGCAGTTGCTCGAACAGTTGCTTCGAGCCATTGGCCGCTCGCGATGGCTGCATCCCAGCCGCCAACTGACTGAAGCTGGCCGTTGAGAGTGATTGCCATTATTGGCACCAGGGCCCAACTGATCCACTTGATGACTTTGTTTAGAGCGTTTCTAAGTTCAGATTTGACCAGTGAGAATCGGCGGGCTTCAAGGGTCAGTCGGCTCGAGTAAGTATCGGCTCCAACACTGGTCGCAACGGCAAGTGCTCGCCCTGCAATTACCACCGAACCAGAAAGCAGAGAGTCACCGACATTTTTAGCGACCGGTTCTGCCTCACCAGTCAGAAGTGATTCATCGATTTCAAGATTTTCGGCCTCCACGAGGGTGGCATCCGTGGCAATTTGATCACCGGCTCTGAGTTCTAAGAGATCATCTAAAACCACGTCGTCGATGTGCAATTGAACAATTTCACCATCGCGGCGAACTCGAGCGAACGGTTGGTTAAGAATCGCCAGACGGTCGAGAGTCTTCTTTGATTTGAATTCTTGAATAACCCCGATGAGCACATTTGAGATCACGGCAAAACCGAAAAGAGCGTCTTTCCACTGACCTAAGAACAACAGAACCAAGAATGCTCCGCCAACAATTGCGTTGAACAGCGTGAGCAAGTTGGCTCGCAAAATGCTGAGAACACTTCGGCTTGATTCATTTTGCTGGCGATTGGTTTGGCCAGCGTTTATTCGCGCTTGAACCTCAGCTTGGCTAAGGCCTAGAGGAATGCTCGACATGTAATAAGGCTAGTTGCTCGGCGTAAAAGAAAACTGGCCACCCAAAAGGATGGCCAGCTCCCAGATGCTTACTTAGTCGCCGGGCCGAACTGGTTTTCGCCAGGCTGGCTGTCGGTTACGTACTGCACCAAAAGGATGATTCCACCAATAATCGGAACCAACATGAACAGCAACCAGGTGCCTGGCTTGCCCACATCGTGCAGGCGACGCACGGCAATTGCTAGCGATGGAAGCAAAATTGCGATGGTCCAGATTGTGTAAAGCGGCCCGTAGGTCATGTGTTCAAAGTCAGTGCCGATGGCAGACAAAGGAATGCTCACCAAGACTACGAATAGTGTTGCGAACCAGTACTCGCTACGACGTGCGCGACCGTTGAAGTTTGCGTAGTTCTTAAAGAACGATTTGATTGCGTCTCCGAAAGACATAATTTTCCCCCCGTATTTGAGATGTGACCAATTTGGCCAATTTGACTCTAACAATCGAAAGCGAACTTTTGGTGCAGATTATGCCTCGGTGCTTTGCAAAGCTCGGGAATGCCAGAATTAGAAAGTTGTTATAACTGACAACCCCTCTTATTTTGAAAGTTCTTAATGTCTGAACTGCTCTACCGCCTTGGCCAATTCTCTGCTCGTCGCGCCTGGGTGGTTATTGCATCCTGGTTCATCATTTTGGGCTTAAGCGTTGGTGCGGCGCTTACCGCTGGCGGAACTTTTTCATCTGCCATGACCATTGACGGAACTCCTGCGCAGCAAACAATCGACAAGCTGCAAAAGTCGTTCCCGTCAGCTAGCCGCGGCATGGGGCAGGTCATTTTTCATAAAACCGACGGAACCAAATTTACGGCGGCTGAACTCACTCTTATCGCTGATGCCCTAAACGAGGCAAAGTCACTGCCTGGCGTGAGCGATGTGCTGAATCCGTTCACGACTCAAGATATGCTCGATGAAAAACGTGAGCAGGCGGCAACTGCGCCAGCCGAAATTCAAAAGGCTAGAGCAGATATTGCCAAGGGTGAAGCTGACCTGATTTCTGGTCAGGCAAAACTTGACGACGGCGCTAAGCAAATTAGCCAGGGCTGGGCAGAACTAAACGATGCAAAGGCTCAGATCAAGTCTGCAAAGGCTGAACTCGCTGATGGTCAAACTGCCTTGGATGAAGGCGCTGCGCAATTAGCAGCTGCCGAAGAAAACGAACCTCAGCTGTTGGCTGCTCAGCCATATGCCGAACAAGCTTTGGCTAGCGCAATTTTGTTTGGCGATTCAACCGCAATCGCCCAGGCGCAGTCAGCGTTAGATCAGATCAACTCGGGGCTGGCCGCCATTGCAGCCGCGCGTGCCGAACTAGCCGCTGGCCAAGCTCGTCTAGACGCTGGTTGGGCTGAGGTTCGCGCTGGTGAAAGCAAAATTGAGTCGGGCCGATTGGCGCTCATCGCTGCAGAAGCCGAGCTTGAGGCTGGTCAAGACAGACTTAATGCTGGCGCATCCAAGCTAGCTGATGGCAAAGAAAAGCTTGCCGCTGCTGAAAAACTGCTCGAACCAGCAAATCAGCTGATTGCGGCTACCAGCGAATTCAGAGTGGTTTCGACAGATGGTCAAACCGCCATTGCAACCGTGCTGTTTGACAAGCCGATGTCTGAAGTCGACCCAGCGCAGCGAACAGCAGTTGTAAACGCCTTGCTGGCGGTTCAAACAGAGTCACTTGCCGCCGAAGTTTCTCAAGAGATGCTTCGCTCAATCGACGGCCTGCTTGGTGTCGGCGAAGTAGTTGGTCTAGTGATTGCTGCAGTTGTCTTGTTCATTATGTTGGGCACACTGGTTGGTTCTGGCTTGCCAGTGCTATCAGCCCTTATGGGAGTTGGAATTTCAGCGACCATCACGTTAGCTCTTGCGGCAGTAGTTGAATTCACCTCAACCACACCACTGCTCGGCGTGATGCTTGGTCTGGCAGTTGGCATTGACTATTCGCTATTCATCTTGAACCGTCACCGCCGGCAGTTGAAGCTAGGTATGAAACTGAGCGACTCAATTGCCCTGGCAAATGGAACCTCAGGAAACTCGGTCACATTCGCTGGTTTGACCGTGATTATTGCCCTTGCCGCGCTGAATCTAACCGGAATCGGTTTCTTGGGTCTAATGGGAACCATGGGAGCCATGGCGATCGCAATCTCGGTAATCATGGCGGTCACTTTCACCCCGGCGCTGATGGCAAAACTCGGTATGCGTTTGCTCAACAAGCGTGAGCGCAAGGCACTTGCATCCATGGATGAACACGTCGAGCCTGAGCGAATCAGCACCAAGCCGGTGTTCGCAACACGACACCCTTGGGTAACGGTCTTGGCAACTATTGCGCTGCTTGGCATCATTGCGATTCCAACCGCAAGCTTGCGACTTGGTTTGCCAGATGGTTCTTCAGAGCCACTAGATTCTGCTGGCTATAAGTCATACATGTTGACCAAGAACGCTTTTGGTGAAGGTGTAAACGGCAGCCTAATTGTGGTGGTTCAGCGTGAAACCGCCATCGCTGAATCTGAGGAATTGAATTTTCAGGCAGCTGCCGCGACAGAAATTATGAAGGTAGAGAATGTCGTTGCCGCGGTTCCTTCAGGATTCTCTGATGACCGAACCATGGCGCTTTTTCAGGTGATTCCGGCTGAGGGTCCGAACGCAGTCTCGACCCCCGAAGTTGTTTATGACGTTCGCGATTTGAACGCAAAGTTTGAATCTGAGTTGAACTCGACTATCGAGGTAACCGGCATTGCCGCGGTAAATATCGATGTGTCTCAGAAACTGGGCGAGGCATTGCCGCTTTATCTCGGTACCGTTCTTGGGCTCTCGTTGCTGTTGATGATTCTGGTGTTCAGGTCGATTGCTGTGCCTGTTATCGCGACTGTCGGTTTTCTGCTGACCGTTTTTGCGACACTCGGCGCGACCGTTGCGGTGTTCCAGTGGGGTTGGCTATCAGCGCTCTTTGACATCCATGATCCAGCACCGATTTTGAGCTTCTTGCCGACAATCCTGATTGGTATTTTGTTTGGCTTAGCAATGGACTACCAGCTGTTCCTTGCCTCGGGTATGCGAGAGGCATTCGTTCATGGCAAGTCGGCCAAGGATGCAATAAATCACGGCATTCACCTGAGTCGAGCCGTAGTCGTTGCTGCTGCAATCATCATGGTTGCGGTATTCGGAGGCTTCATCTTTAGCCACACCACCATGATTCGACCAATGGGCTTTGGTCTTGCAGCCGGTGTGCTCGTTGATGCATTCGTGGTTCGCCTCATGTTGGTGCCTGCGGTGTTGACTTTGCTCGGCGATAAGGCGTGGTGGCTGCCAAAGTGGCTTGACCGATTGCTGCCCGATGTTGATGTCGAAGGAGCGAAGCTAGAGCGCTCGCACGGTCACTAAACTCTCTTTCGAGGGGTTACTAAATGACTGTTAAGAATTCACGATTTCAACCGCGATCTATTTTTCTCGGATTCGCACTGAGTGAGGGCGTTACCTGGGCGCTCTTGATTTCAGGTTTGATCATCAAAGCAACTATCGGTGCGCCACAGCAGCTTTTGACAGTTGTCGGCGGAATCCATGGAGCAGTCTTTCTCGGCTACGCGGTCACAGCATCGGTGGTTGGCGTGAATCAACGCTGGGGTATTTTGCGCACTGTCACTGCCGTGGCGTTGGCTATTGTTCCTTTTGCAACCGTGCCGTTCGAGCGTCACCTCGACCGTGATGGTTTCTTGCTTGGATCATGGCGAACCGAGGCAAACGATGACCCACGCGATTCAAACTGGTTTGACCGCTTGTTTCGCTGGTTTATCGCCCGCCCGACAATTTTGATTGGTTCGATGATTTTTGTAGTAATCGCTATTTTTGGTGCACTGCTCTTGATTGGCCCGCCTGGCGGTTGGCCAAAAGCCGAATAATAAAAAGTGCCGAGCGAAATCGCCCGGCACTTTTTATTTGCTTACAGAACTAGTTGGTGCGACGCTTGCGACTGAAGGCGATGAAACCGCCAACTGAGATCAAGAATGCGGCAGCAGCAAATGGCGCTACGTCGAGCTCAACGCCGGTGTCGGCAAGTTCTTCAAGGTCTACGTGACCCTTCACGAGACCATCGGTTGGTCCCCACATCTCAAAGGTCATGGTCGAAGGGTATCCCCAGTCGGCTGCCCACTGTGCGGCGCTAAATGATTCCCAGGTGAGTAGAACGAGCGTGTAGTGGCCTGCTGCAAGGTCGGCTGTGAAGTAAGGCTGGTGGCCTTCCATCCAAGCTCCGCCTGATAGCTGCTCGACAAATTCCTCATTGTCATAGCCCAGTTGATCGTTGAGGTCGTCGTTGCAACCTACAACGCCGGCGTCAGGAGTCGCTGGGTCGAAGTTTGAATAAACCGCCAGGAATCCATCGCTGAGTGGGTGGTAGGCCCCTAGTGGCATATAGACGCCCTCGGGGTCTGCTGAAATACCTCGGAAGGTATAGGTTCCGTCGGTCAAGATGGTGATGTCCATTGTCGAGTACACGTGCTTTGCAGCATTCCCAGACATAAGGCCACACTGCTCGTCGCCACCAAGCCAGTGGTCGCCACTGTCGCCATCTGGGGCGCCAACGGTGAGCTCCTCTGGTGCAGCAGGAATCGTAATTCGGTCTTCAAGCAATAGCTCGCCAGCTGGCACTGATTCTGGTTTTACCGGGAACACGTCGAATTCAAATCCGTTTGCTCCAGTTGAAGACTTCAGGTTGAAGTGATCACCCAAGCTGAAGGTTTCACTGGCGCCGGTTGCGCCGTTTGCGATCGGGTTTAGGTCGTTGTCAAACTCTGTCCAAGTGGCACAGTTGGTTAGGTTTAGCGTCACTGTGTCGCTCGGTGCTGAATAGAACGCAGTGTAGGTATCTTCTAGTTCATCGCAGTCGATGTTGTAGGTGTTGGTTGCAGCATTTGCAGCTAACGGTGTTGCAAGCACGGTGAATGAGATGGCTGCCAACGCGGTAAACGCCGCACGGCGAATGTTGAGCGTCAAGAGACCCCCTGTTGTCTTATTGATTTAGAACAAAAGTCTAGATCGAAAGTGCCAAATGTTCGCAATCGCGAAACAAAATTTCACCGACCAGCCCATCAAATAGCATTGAAGCACCATGCAAACCCTGTCGATAAATTACCCAGCTGACCTACCGGTCAGTGAGCGCAGGGATGAAATCATGGCGGCCATCCGTGATCACCAGGTTGTGATTATTGCTGGAGCCACTGGCTCGGGTAAAACCACGCAGATTCCTAAAATGTGTCTTGAGCTGGGTCGCGAAAGCATCGCCCACACCCAGCCTCGTCGAATTGCTGCAAGGGCTGTGGCCGAGCGCATTGCCGAAGAGCTCAAAGTTGATCTAGGTGGCTTAGTTGGCTACCAGGTTAGATTCACTGACAAGGTGAGCGCTGAAACCAAGGTCAAGGTAATGACCGACGGCATTCTGCTAAATGCGATGCAGCGTAATCGTCAGCTAAGTCAATACGACACAATCATCATCGATGAAGCTCACGAGCGAAGCCTGAATATCGACTTTTTGCTGGGCTACCTGAAGCAACTTTTGCCGAAGCGGCCTGACCTAAAGGTGATTGTTACCTCGGCGACCATCGACCCCGAGTCATTCAGCAAGCACTTCAACGATGCTCCGATTATTGAAGTCTCGGGCCGAACTTTTCCGATTGAAGTTCGCTATCTAGCCACCGATCGCGACTTGAACGACGATTCAGACCCCGATGTTGAAACAACAGCCTCTGACTATATCGACGGGCTTATCCGTGCTCTAAAAGAATTGCAGAACGAGCCCGAGGGTGACACTCTGGTCTTTCTTTCTGGCGAGTCTGAGATCAAGGATGCCCAGGAGGCCATCGAAGGTCGAATCACAGCCGGCACTTTTGCCAAGGGTATGGAGGTTCTGCCGCTCTATGGTCGACTAAGCGCAGCTGACCAGCATCGAGTCTTTGAGAAAAGCAAGATGGTGGGGTTGCGACGCCGAGTGATTCTGGCAACCAACGTTGCTGAGACTAGCCTCACGATTCCCAACATCAAATACGTGATTGATGCTGGAACGGCGCGCATTTCTCGCTATAGCCCCAAAGCCAAAGTGCAGAGGCTTCCGATTGAGGCAATTTCTAAGGCAAGCGCCAATCAACGTGCTGGCCGTGCTGGTCGAACTAGCCCGGGTGTAGTAATTCGCCTTTACTCAGAAGAAGATTTTGAAAGTCGACCAGACTTCACCGACCCAGAAATTTTGCGTACTAACTTGGCCTCGGTGATCTTGCAGGCGGCAAGCCTTGGCCTAGGCGACATTACCGAGTTTCCGTTTCTTCAAGCGCCAGATGCCCGCGGCGTAAAAGACGGGCTGGGGCTTTTGGCCGAGCTCGGTGCAATTAACAGCGCCAAGGATAAATCAGTGCGGCTCACTGCCATCGGAAAGAATCTAGCCCGACTGCCGATGGAACCCAGGTTTGCTCGAATGTTGATTGAGTCTAAAAACCATGGATTGGTTCGCGAAGTTATGGTGATTGTTGCTGGGCTCACCATTCAAGACCCACGCGAGCGACCATTAGAAAAACGCGTTCAGGCCGACGCCGCGCATGCCAGATTCGTTGACCCCTCCAGTGATTTCTTGAGCCTGCTAAACCTATGGAACTACATTGAGCAACAGCAAGCCAAGCTTTCATCCTCGGCATTTAGAAGGCTTTGCAAGGGCGAGTATCTCAACTATTTGCGCATTCGAGAGTGGCAAGACCTGGTTCGCCAGCTCAAATCGATTGCCAAACCGCTAGACCTTCAAGTGGGGTCAGCCAAAATCGACCCAGACGGCATTCACAAGAGTCTGCTGTCTGGCTTGCTAAGTCAGATAGGCCTTCGCCAACTGAGCGAGAAAAAGGGCGCCGACTTGGTCAAGGGCGGTGCGGTAAACAAGTCAGCCAAAACTTCGAATGAATATCTCGGTTCAAACGGCAAAAAGTTTGTGATTTTTCCGGGTTCGAGCCTGGCTAAAAAACCACCGGCAGCAATCATGAGTGCCGAGTTGGTTGAAACCAGTCGACTTTTCGCAAGGATGAATGCGACCATTGATCCGGCCTGGGCCGAGTCGCTCGCCGGAGATTTGTGCAAGCGCAGTTTTAGTGAACCGCACTGGGAAAAATCGCAGGGGTCAGTGGTCGCTTACGAGCGGGTAATGCTTTTTGGAGTACCGATTGTGGTTTCGCGCCGCATGCAGTACTCGCGCATCGACCCCGCGCTCTGCCGCGAACTTTTCATTCGGCATGCTTTGGTACAGGGGGAGTGGGATTCAAAACAGGCCTTCGACCGCGATAATCGCGCCCTAATGAAACAGCTTGAAGCCGAGGCTGACCGTGCCCGAAAGCCTCAGCATTCACCAGATGAAGACGATGCCTTCAGGTTCTATAACTCACGCGTGCCTGCCGAGATTTTTTCAACCCGCAATTTTGAAGGCTGGTGGCGCAAAGCCAAGCACGAAACACCTCAGCTTTTGACCATGACTCGAGAAGATCTGCTTGGCGAGCAGGTGCTGATCGAAAACGAGCACGATCACCCAACTGATTGGCAGCACAACGGCCAACAGTTAAATCTTCAATATCGATTTGATCCGGGTGCCATGGATGATGGCGCCTCGGTTGACGTGCCGTTGCCACTGCTGGCTGCCCTCAGTGCCGACCCATTTGAATGGCTTGTGCCCGGCATGCGCCTCGAGTTGGTGACCGAGCTAATTAGAAGCCTCCCGAAGGTGATTCGAAAGCATGTGGTGCCTGCCGCAGACTGGGCGCAAAAGGCCTTGAATGTTCTGCCGACAGAGCCCAATGGAAATCTTCTGACGGCCTTAGCTAAGGTTCTTCAGCAGTTGAGTGGAACAAAAATCAGCGCTGAAGATTTCGATTTTGCCAAGCTGCCCAATTCACTGCGCATGACCTACCGGGTGCTCGACGCCTCGGGTAAAACTCTTGGCCTCGGTTTAGATCTAGTCGAATTACAAAAGAAATTCCGTGACAGCAATCGCGGTGCCTTGGCAAAGGTGGCCCAGCGTGAACGGTCTTCGGTTGAGCGCGATGGCCTTACATCCTGGGATTTTGATTCGCTTGAACGATCTATCGAGAGTGAGCACGGCGGAAATAAAGTCAGGGCCTTTCCAGCCTTGGTGGCCAACCCGACCAAATCTGGCCAACCTGCCTTGGTTAGCATCCAGCTGTTTTCTACTGAAGCTGAGCAGCGACGGCATCATCGCTTCGGCGTCATCGCGCTCGTCAAAGCCGCAGTAGCAAACCCTGCCAAGTATGTTGAATCTCACCTGTCGCAAAACGAAAAGCTGGCAATCGCTGGTTTGCCATACCCGAGTTTCTCGGCCTTTGTCGACGATGTAATCACAGCAACCGCAGACCAGCAGCTGCAAAAAATTGAGGCGAGCGGGCTGATCTTCAACCGCAAAGATTTTGAGGCGGTTCGAGATGCGGTTTCGGCAGTGATTGTCGAGACTTGCTTCGAGGTTTCAGCAACCGTAACTAAGGTTGCGGTCGCCGCTCGTGATGCAAATAAGGCCATCGGTGAGATTAAGTCTTTTGATTTTCTTTCGGTTCTCTCTGCTGAGAAGGCGCACATTTCTGAGTTGATTACCCCAAACTTTGTGAGTCAGATGGGGCTCGAGAGGTTGCCGAGACTCGAGGTCTATCTGCGAGCTATTCAGCAGCGGCTTGAAAAACTTGTCGAGAACTCAGTTCGCGATAGGTTGTCGGTTGCTGAATATGACCAGGCATTTGGTTTATTTGCCTTTGCTGGTGGGCAATTGCCCCTGCCTGAGGGTGCCGATTCAAAGTTGGTTGCGGCGCGATGGTTGCTCGAAGAGCTTAGGGTTAGCCTGTTCGCTCAATCGCTGGGTGCTGCCGAGGCTGTCTCGGTGCAACGCATTAAAAAAGCCTTAGGCTAGCGGAATAAAGCAATCAAATGAATGGTTTTCAAACCCTATGACCAAGCTCAAAAAGCGACAATCCGCCACCCTCGCGCTGCTATCTGCGCTTGGCCCATTTCAGTTTGATACCTACCTGCCGGCCCTTCCGGCACTCATGATCTTCATGGCTACCAACGATGTGATGGTTCAACTCACCATTACCGCCAGTCTGCTTGGCATGGCAGCCGGTCAGCTTTTTGTCGGGCCCATCACCGACGCAATGGGTCGCCGAAAGCCGCTTTTGGTTGCACTATCGGTCTTCATCGCCTCGGCATTTTCATGCCTAATGTCAACCGACATCTCTTGGATGATTGGCTCTAGATTTATCCTCGGATTCTCAGCCGCCGCCGGCTTTGTAATTGTCAATGCCTACATCCGTGACGTTGCCATTGGTGATGGTGCTGCAAAACTATATTCAACCCAGGCTGCGATCTCGAGTCTTGCTCCGGTTGTTGCACCGCTGGTTGGTGGGCAGTTATTGCTCATTGGCGACTGGCACATTGTCTTTTTGTTCCTGGTCTTCATGGGCGGATTCGTAATGGCATTTGTGCTGCTTTTTTTGCCTGAGACCCTGCCGGTAGAAAACCGAAGTCAACTCAGTTTCAAATCAACCTTTGGATCATGGAAGTTCATTCTTCGCGATTCAAGGTTCGTAGTTTTTGCCTTGGTGGCTGGTCTACTATTCGGCTCAATCGCGGTATTTATCTCAGGTGCGCCGTTTGCGCTTGAAGGCGAACCGTTTCACCTGACCCCAACTCAATACACATTCGCTTTTGCTTCGACCACCATCGTCATGTTTGCCGCTAACTCAATCAACCGTGCCCTGCTGCACAAGTTTGCCGCCATCACACTGCTTCGATATGGCTTGGTGCAGGCATCGTTCACCGCCCTGCTGATGATCGGCGCGATTGTCTTCAGCTATCACTCGCTGGTCTTGACGCTGATTGCATTTGCGCTATCGGTTTCAGTTATGGGCTTCACTCAGGCAAACATCATGGGTCTGGCAATGCAAAAGCATGGTGAGCGCGCGGGTGTTGCGGCTGGCATCATCGGTTTCTCGACCTCGCTATTTGGAGCGCTGGCTGCGCCGCTGACCAGCATGATTTTTGGCTTGGATGTCGTTGGCGTCACCCTGTTTATGTCAATTCTCTTCATCGTCGCCGCATTGCTGGGGTTCTTCGGACTGCGCAAAGAAAAAGCACCCAAGCACTAATCCAAAACGAGGAGTACACTCGCAAGTACTTTCGATAGGGGCAGGCTATGTCAAAGAAAATTCGTTGCGAGGCTGAACAAATCAGCCGTATTCGCGTCTACAACCTGGTGGCCGGTTTGGCTCACCTTGGCCAGGCGATTGCCATGCTAGTCATCATCGCTGCGCTGAATGCTCAAGCAGAGTTTCCGGTCACTGCTGATTACATGGCTGGCCCTCCGGGTTCACCGATTCCACCCGAGCGAGTGGAGCTCTTCACCGTAAACATGGGCTACGGACTGGTTGGATTCTTGGCGCTAAGCGCACTATTTCACTTCGCAGTTTTGACGCCATATTTCGGTCGCCGATACGCTAACGGTTTGAGTCAGAATCACAACTACTTCAGATGGGCTGAGTACTCGCTCAGCGCTTCGATCATGATTTTCTTGATTGCTCAGCTCACCGGCATCACAGATGTAAATGCACTTTTCGCAATCTTTGCCCTCAACGCTGCAATGATTCTTTTCGGTGCGCTGCAGGAGAAATACGAGTCGCCGGGAACCAAACGACTTCTGCCATTCATTTTTGGCTCAATGGTCGGAATCGTGCCATGGATCAGCGTTTTCTTGATGGTGCTTCAACCTAAATCTGAAAACGACCAACAGGTGCCCGGCTTTGTGGTGGGCATCATGGTTTCGATTTTTGTGGCCTTCAACACTTTTGCCGTCAACCAGTGGTTGCAGTATCGCAAAGTCGGAAAGTGGGCGAGCTATCTTCAAGGCGAGCGTTCATACATCACCCTGAGTTTGGTTGCGAAAACCGGTTTGGTTTGGCAAGTCTTCTCAGGAGTGCTTGCGCCGCTTCTAACTAACTAATTGCGAGTTTGATTCGCTCGGCGATTAGCTTTTCAACCGCCGGGGTCATCTTTGCGACCGCATAAGAGGTTGGCCAGAAGTCGCCGTCATCCAAGTTGGCAGTGTCACTGAAACCTAGAGTGCTGTAGCGGGCCTTGAACTTGCCAGCGTCTTGAAAGAAGAAAATGGTTTTTCCTTCGCGAGCGTAGGCCGGCATGCCGTACCAAGTTTTGGCATCTAGTTCTGGTGCAACTTTCTTAACCAAGGCATGGATGCTCTCGGCAATCGCGCGGTCGGCCGGAGCCATTTTTGAAATTTTGTCGACCACTTCAGCTTCGTCAGCTGCACGAAGGTCTTCACCTTTTTGGCGCTTTGCCTCGAGTTTTGCTTCGCGGGCGCGCTCTTTCATGGCCTCTCGCTCTTCAGCAGTGAAGTTAGTTGTCTTTTCAGCCATGGGGTGTCCTTTGCTTTAAGTCTTGTCAAAATCATAATTTGCCAGAGCCCCAGCAGATTGCCGATAGCCTGCTCTAATGAGTGATTTAAATGAAGTCGGCGAACGCGATAACTGGCGTTGCTGGCTGTGCGATGCAGCGGTTGACCCAGACTCTTCGGTGAATTCAGATCTTGGCCCAAGTGTCGACAGCTATGCGGCTGCCAAGGCCAAAAAAGGCTCGCCGGTAGTCGAGCGTTTGGCGCACCGAGCCTGCAACACCATGCGCGGCAAAATTGCTCCGGTCGTGCCTTGGTCTCCTGAACTTTTTGTTGCCGATCCAGCCCCGATTTTCGAGGCCGTGGAGCGCCTTTCGCGCAAAGGTGGCCGCGAAGTTGTAGGGCGCTGCCCAGGCGCTGATGACGCAGAGGCTGCATCCGTGTGGTTGCTAGATAGACTCTCTAGATTTGCCCCGGATGTTCGCTTCAGCACCCAAATTAATCCGGGCGGCGGTCAATATATGTTGGTCTTGAAGGCCGACTGACACA
This sequence comes from Rhodoluna sp., assembly GCF_024641065.1. Lineage (GTDB taxonomy): Bacteria > Actinomycetota > Actinomycetes > Actinomycetales > Microbacteriaceae > Rhodoluna. The sequence continues at coordinate 210,257 of NZ_JAHEDV010000033.1, read as the reverse complement.
AAGCTTCTACACCCGGGAATAACCCCAAAAGCCGGCAAGTTTGGCTTATAAACCGTCTCAAACGACCAACTTAGGATTCAAATGTCAGAACCAGCAAAGTGCCCGTTTCCGGGAGTATCAGCAAACCAGGCGTCAGGAACCAGTGCCAATAACTGGTGGCCAAATCAGCTAACCGTCGATCCGCTTCTAACTCACTCAGAGAAGAGTGACCCAATGGGTGCCGAGTTCGACTATGCGGCCGAGTTCGAAACTATTGACCTGGCTCAGTTGAAGGCTGAAATTGTTGACTTGATGAAAGAATCCAAGGATTGGTGGCCGGCTGACTATGGCCACTATGGCCCATTCTTCATTCGCATGGCCTGGCACAGCGCCGGCACCTACCGCGTATCTGACGGTCGAGGCGGAGCAGGTCAGGGCCTACAGCGTTTCGCTCCATTGAACAGCTGGCCTGACAACGTAAATCTCGACAAGGCTCGTCGTTTGCTTTGGCCACTCAAGAAAAAGTATGGCAAGAAGATTTCTTGGGCCGACCTCATGATTTTGGCCGGAAACGTCGCTCTTGAAGACATGGGTCTAAAGACCTTTGGCTTTGCTGGTGGTCGCGCCGATGTTTGGGAGCCAGACAACACCTACTGGGGCAGTGAAACCGAATGGCTAGCAAACCAGCGTTACTCGGGCGAGCGTGACCTAGAGAACCCATTGGCCGCAGTTCAGATGGGTTTGATCTATGTAAACCCAGAGGGTCCAGATGGCAATCCAGATATCCTTGCTTCTGCAAAAGACATTCGCGAAACCTTCAAGCGCATGGCGATGAATGACGAAGAAACCGTTGCTCTGATTGCCGGTGGTCACACCTTTGGTAAGGCTCATGGCGCCGCTAACCCTGACGAGCACGTTGGCGCTGAGCCTGAGGGTGCTGCGCTTGAGCAAATGGGGCTCGGATGGGCTAACTCATTCGGCTCGGGTAATGGCGAGAGCACAATTTCTAGCGGTCTAGAAGGTGCTTGGACACCGACCCCAATCAACTGGGACAACTCATATTTCGAAACTCTATTTGGCTACGAATGGGTGCAGAGCAAGAGCCCTGCCGGCGCTATTCAATGGGTTCCGGCTGATGGTCAGGCAAGCGATGCTGTTCCAGACGCACACGATGCAACCAAGAAACATGCGCCGATCATGTTCACTTCTGACTTGGCTTTGCGATTCGACCCAGCTTATGAAGTCATCTCGCGCAAGTTCGCTGAAGACCAGGCTGCCTTTGCAGATGCATTCGCTCGCGCTTGGTTCAAGCTGACCCACCGTGACATGGGCCCTAAAGCTCGCTACCGTGGCTCAGAGGTTCCGGCTGAAGATTTGGTTTGGCAAGACCCAGTTCCGGCAGCAATACTGCCGGCTCTTAGCTCGGCCGACGCCGCCAAGTTGAAGGCAGCGATTCTTGAGTCGGGTTTGACCGTTTCACAGTTGGTATCGACTGCTTGGGCCTCAGCCTCAAGTTTTAGAAACACCGACAAGCGCGGTGGAGCCAATGGCGCACGCATTCGCCTAGAGCCGCAGCGCAGCTGGTTGGTGAACAGCCCTGACCAGTTAGAGGTTGTTCTCAACAAACTTGATGAAATCAGAGCCTCTGCCGATGTAGCTATTTCGACCGCCGACCTAATTGTGTTTGCGGGTTCGGTTGCAGTTGAAAAGGCTGCTGCCAACGCCGGCATCAAGACCTCGGTGCCATTTGTTGGCGGCAGAACTGATGCAACCCAAGAGCAGACTGACATTGAGTCGTTCAACTACCTAAAGCCTCTGGTTGATGTTTTCAGAAACTACGCCAGCAAGGGTCACGGGCCAATCGCTGACCGCTTCGTAGTTGAACGCGCAGCGCTATTGGGGCTTACCCCGGTGGAATTGACCGTCTTGGTTGGCGGTTTGCGCGTATTGGGTGCAAACACCAACGGTTCGAAGGTCGGCGTATTCACCGACAAAGTTGAGACGCTCTCAAACGACTTCTTTGTAAACCTCTTGGATGAAGACCACACTTGGCACGCACAATCTGAGGCAAACGAATTGTTTGATGCTCGTGATCGTGCCACCGGAGCAGTGAAGTTCACCGGCTCTCGCGCCGACCTAGTGTTTGGTTCAAACTCAGTTCTGCGCGCGTTGGCTGAGGTTTATGCCAGCGATGACGCCGGCGAGAAGTTTGTTGCAGACTTCATCGCAGCTTGGGTGAAGGTTATGAACGCAGACCGCTTCGACCTGAACTAGGTCAAACTTCAAAAAATGGAGGTCGCTTTGGCGGCCTCCATTTTTTTGTGAAAGCAATTATTTGCTGATGCGCCCAAAACCGAGTGCATAGAAAAGTGGTAGCACCGAGCCCCCGATTAGCCAGTAACTGAGGGTTTGATCCTGCCCGTTGATGAACAGGCCGCTGCCCATCAGCGTGGCAAAAATCAACCCTGCAGTAAGTCGACGAACACTCGAGTCGAGCACTCGCATCCGTGTTTCAAGTTCTGGGTTTCGAACCACAAGTTCGCCGCGATTTGCTCTGTTTGCTAGGTTGTCGAGAGTCTGCGGAAGCCTCGAGATTGTGGTCGCAAATTTGAGGAGGTCAGCGCCCAAGCGTTTAAGCGTGCTGGCGCCTGCGCCATTAAGCAGGCTGCGCGCAAACGGATCAAGGGCATCCCACATGTTGAAGTTTCGGTTGAGCGCGCTTGTGACTCCCGAAATCAGCGACAGCGCCCGAATCAAGAAGAGAAAATCATTTGGCAGTTGAAACGGCAAAGTGCGAATCAGCTCGCTGAATCTGAGTGCAAACTCTTTGAGTTCACGAGGGTCTGTCTGAATAAGTTCGCCAACAGCGACGCCACCGAACCGTTCGAAAAGTTCAGTAACAGCTTTTTCTAGAATGACTCGGTCGGCCGAAGGTAGCAGCACGCCAAGCTTTTCGCAGGCGTCAACCCAAGCGCGAGCATCTCGCGAAGCCACGGCAAAAAGAAAGCTCTGAAGGTCTGCGCGAAGCTTCTCGCTAACCTGCCCCATCATTCCGAAATCTATGAACGTGAGTGCAAAATCTACCTTCGAATCGGCAGGCTTTGGTGTGACAAAAATATTGCCCGGATGCGGGTCTGCGTGAAAAAAGCCGGTCACAAAGAACTGCTCGAAAGTTACTCTGGCCAGCTCTGCTGCTACGGCATTCGGATCGATTCCCGATTCGATGAGCGCCTCGATGTCTGAAATCTTGATTGAACTCACATCAGTAAGAGTTAGAACTCTGCGGGCGCTTCGTTCCCAAATGATTTCGGGAGTTGAAACTCGCTCGTCGCCAGCGAAATCTGCCGCAAATTGCTCAAGGTTGGCCGCTTCGTGCAGGTAATCAATTTCTTCAAGTGTGGTTGTGGCAAATTCTTCAACCAAAGCCGGGGCGTCTGTTCGTTTTGAAACGAGTTTCACTTTTGAAAGCCAAACTCCGATTTTTCGGAGAGCCCTGAGGTCTACTTCTACAATCTCTTCGATTCCGGGGCGCAGCACTTTGATGATTACAGAACTGTGGCCAAGGTCCTTGGCTAATCCAGGTGAGAGAGTTGCTCGGTATGCCTGACCGAGCGATGCAGCGGCAATTGGGTTCTGGTCGATGGATTCAAAGGCTGTGCTTACCGAAAGCCCAAGTTCCTCTTCAATTTGCTCAACAATTTTTTCAAAAGGCTCAGGTGCGACCTCATCTTGCAAACCGACCAGCTCATCGGTTACCTCTGCGGGTAAAACATCGAGTCGCGCAGATAGAAATTGACCCACCTTGACCATTAGGCCGCCAAGATCTGCAGCCAGCGCGTGAAATTTTCTGGCGAGTTTTTTGAGTCTTCGCCCCCGCCCCCGTGCCCCGAGTTTTGCCAGACCTATTTGAGGCAAGAAAAGCTCAAACCACCAGGTTTGCGCCAGAGCGAGTGAGGCGAATCGAAGAATACTTCGATATCGCGACTTTAGTTGTTTATTGCGTTTTGCAATTTTGTCGCTAGCAGGGCTCAACGCTTTACTTCTCTGCAAGAATCACGTGCAGGCGGTGACGGGCTTCTTCAAGAATCTCGGCGGCTTTCTTCTTCTGGTCTGAAGATGCGGTTTGGGCTATGTCGATGAGAACTGGGCCCAACTTTGATGCGGCAGAAATAAATGATGCATTGCAGGTTAGATCTGCCTTTGCGCCCATTGACTCAGTCTCGGTTGGAGGATTTTCCAGAGCAGCTGCCAGTGCCTTTTTTCCTGCTTTGGTGATTGCATAGGTTTTTCTGTCGCCATCGACCTGGGCCGTAACCAGCTTTGACTCAACAAGTTCATTCAGGGTTGAGTGAATCACGGCAGAACTTGGTGCCCACGAGCCAGCATTTGCAACGCCAATCGCAGCGCTGATCTGCATTGCGTTCTTAGTTTCGTGCTCAACGGTTGATAGTACTGCAGCTTTGATCGCATCTGAGTCTGGGGTTCTAGCGGCGCTTGGGTTTCTAAAGTCGCTGAAGCCACTGCGAACCGCAGCAATCACGTCACTTGCAATCGAGTTGAGATCAAAGTTTTTAGATGAAGTGCTCAATGTGTTCCTCCGATGACGGCCTATGCCTGCAAAGAAGTCAATCGGCAGAGCGGGTAAATCATTCCTAAGTGCCCAACAGCGACACCAACAACTTCAATACAGGTAGCAACAGAGCCTCCCTGAGGATCGCTAGTGGCTTTAGGCTCGAACCACTATGAAGAATGTGACTCTAAATAACGGTGTTGAAATGCCGATTCTAGGCTTTGGAGTTTTTCAAATTGCCGACCAAAAAGAATGTGAAGCCTCGGTTATCTCAGCCATTGAGACAGGTTATCGCTCTATTGACACCGCCGCCTCTTACATGAATGAACAGGCTGTCGGCTCTGCCATCAAGGCTGCTGGTGTTGCCCGAGAAGAACTCTTCATCACCACCAAACTTTGGATTCAAGATGCCAGTGAGCAGGGCGCGCTTCGTGCGTTCGAGAAGTCAATCGAGAAGCTTGGCGTTGACTACCTTGATCTGTACCTGATTCACCAGCCTTTTGGTGACGTTTACGGCGCCTGGCGGGCCATGGAGAAACTTTATAAAGAGGGGCGAATCCGTGCCATCGGGGTTTCAAACTTTTACCCTGACCGCTTGGTCGATTTCATCGTGCACAACGAAATTATTCCGGCTGTCAACCAGATTGAGACCCACCCGTTTTTTCAACGTGCCGATTACCAAATGCTAATGGCCGATCGTGGTGTGCAAATCGAGTCGTGGGCTCCTTTTGCAGAGGGTCGCAACGACCTATTCACCAACGAGCTGTTGACCGGAATTGCTGAAAAGCACGGCAAGTCGGTTGCTCAGGTGGTTTTGCGTTGGTTGGTTCAACGTGATGTCGTGGTTATTCCAAAATCTGTCAGACCCGATCGCATGGCCGAAAACTTAGATGTATTCAACTTTGAGCTAACTCTCGAAGATATGGCTGCAATCACAGCTTTGGACGGAGGCGAAAGCCTATTTTTCGACCACCGCACACCAGAATCAGCCGAGTGGTTGGGCACCCGCACCTTGGAGCTTTAGTTCTTCTACCAAATGTGTTTTTGTTTTCGGCACGTTAGGTTATTCCCATGGGGAAAAAATTTGAAGCGTGGTCAACAATCCGTGAAATTCTTGCGCGAGAAACAGAGTTTCGTCGGAGTGATACAAGCGAATTTGCACAACCTATTGAAGAGCCTTCGTCAGGAAAATTGAAAAACTCGAAAATCGGAAAAATGTATTTTCGAGTGACTTCCAAAATCGATGCACTAAGAATTGGAAAATTCCGATATGGGTGGATCATCAGGAGATCAGCTGGCTTTTTGCTCCTAATTGGCGGTTTTAGTTTGATGAACAACTTTATTGCCACGTTCGGCGAAACCCAGTTTGAGTACGCACTTACTCAGGAACAAAAGGACCAAGGGTACGAATACGTGTGTGTGTCACGAAAGTGCTCAAATACTGAAGACATCGCCTACCGTTTTTTTAATGAAGAAGAGGCAGCACTGGCTCCAAGGTGCGACAACGGAGTGACGTGTTCAGACATCAAGGTGATCCCCCTTAATGAAAGTTGCCCTGCGATAACCGTCAAAATTAACTACTTTGAAACGGACTCTTGGTTTGCAACACCTTCGGATAGCGTCACAAAGAAATTTGAGAATGTTGCCTCAGGTCTTTACTTGCTAGGTCATGAGTATGACTTGCGACTAGAAACGTCGACCACAAAGGCCAATTACGAAAGCATCGAAGATGCTTATTGCACCTACTAGCCTTTAGCCTCGTCGGTATTCATCCAGATCAGGTTCCATAGGTGCCCATCAAGGTCTTCGAAACCCCAGCTGAACATAAATCCGAGGACTTCTGGTTCGTTCACGGCACGTGCGCCAAGTTTGATGGCTTTGCCGGTGATCTCCATAACCTGCTTCTGAGAGTCGCAGCCAAAGCTCAGAATCACTTCGCTTGATTTTGAATCTGCGATTGGTTTGTCGATCAGGCTCAGGTACTTTTTGTGTTCGCCGAGCATCACATAAATTGATTCACTCAACACCATGCAGCAAGTCTGGTCATCTGAGAAATCAGGATTGAATTTGAAACCCAAAGCGGTGAAAAAGTCGATTGACCGGTTCACGTTTTCCACTGGAAGAGTGATGAAGACTGAATTAAACATGCATTCAGTGTAGGCATCGGATGCCCGTCTGCAATTGCTTGGTGCGCAAAATTGAAATGCAAAAGCCCCAACCAGTTTTCTTTACTTGGCAGGGGCTTCGGTCTAGGCGTCAACATTACCGACACCGCTATTTGACCTCGCGGAGAATATGGGATTCGAACCCATGAGGGCTTGCACCCAACACGCTTTCCAAGCGTGCGCCATAGGCCACTAGGCGAATTCTCCTGGATATTGCTTTGTTGCTCGTGGATGAGTTTATCGACACCAGTGGTGGCTTCACTCAGCACGTCGGCAGATTGCGATAACGTCGCAATCCTTGAAACCGCCGCGCTCGGAGTTCTCTAGGCGAATTCTCCTGGATGTTGCTTTATTGCTCGTGGACGAGTTTAGTCGCTCCTCAGAATCCCAGCACATTCAGATGAACTTTCACCAACGAGCCAGCCTTGAGATTATTCTTTTTGCGTACCTCTGCTTTTAGCGGCAAATCAAATAGCCCAGATTTTGAATCTGGAAAAATCGAAGTGCGCCAAACTGTGCTGCCGATGGTGGCCTCTACCTTGAGGGAACCCCATCCATTAGTCAGGCCTTCAGAAATCTCCTTGATTTCATCCGAGAGTTCTTTCGGCACACTCACTAGATAAATGCTCGGATTATTCACCCAGCGGTGCATAGTGCCAGAAAATTCGATGTCCATTTGAGTGAGGTAGGCACAGCATCCGTGGTTATTTTTTGCCAGAACCCGGCAGAGGCTTGGTTGCGCCGCTGATGGCAGCTGTGACCAACATCATCGCCAGTGGAATTCCAAATGCAACATAAATGCCCATTGCTTCACCTAGTGCGCCAAGTGCTGGCCCAATCGTGATGCCAGACAAATAGACGATGCTGATGATCATGTTGATGCGTGCTGAAGCCATCGCAGGCTCATCGCCCATTGCAGCGACCGACATAGGGAACCCGACTGCCATGCCAAGGCCCCACAGCACCAAGCCGAGGTATGGCATGTTGATGATGTCGCCACCCATGAAAACCAGGATGCCCGCTGCGGTGAAAATTGCCGACCAGAGAATAGACAGGTGGCGTCCGATTCGGTCAACCACAACGCCGCCCAGCAGGCGACCCAGCGTGATGACGATCCAGAAAATGCCGAAGGCAAATGCAGCCTCGGCTCCGGTGAAACCGGCTTGCGTAAGTGCAATCGGAACCCAGGTTCCGGCAGAGCCTTCAGCCATGATGAATGAGAAGCCGATAACCGCAATTAGCAGGCTGCGCTTTTCGAACCAAACCTTGATTGAGTTTTCTCGGTTTATTTTCTTGGCAGCGGCTGTGACAACAACGCGCTCGTGCTTCGAGAATGTGAACCCGGCCAAAATCGAAAGAACGCCGATAAACACGCCAACCATCGCAAACGATGCCTCGAGCGAAACTCCGCTATTGATCAACCAGCCCGCCAGCGTTGCACCGAGCAACATACCAACACCAAATGAGCCATGGATGACCGGAAATATTGAGCGCTTGGATGCGTTGTCGACCGCAGAACCCTCGATGTTTCCGACGAAGTCGCTTATTGCCATCGGGAGGCCAACCAGGAACAGCATCGCTGATGACATCAAAACATCACCGGCTGCAACCGCGGGGCCAAGAGCAATAAAAGCTATACCAGCCAGAGAGTAAGTAGCGGCGTTAATGATTCGTGAACCGAACCGATTCACTAGCCAGCTAGAAAAAAGAATGCCAGCCAAGCCACCGGCGGGGTAGAGCATGCTTAGCATGCCCATTTCGGCGGTGTTGAGGTGCAATGCATCTTGAACTTCAGGGCCGCGGCTCACAAAAGTTGAATACAAAAGTGCACGGGTGAAAAAGATTGCAGAGGTACCTGCAAACCACAAGCCAATTCGTCGTTGTTTGGTCATTTGCTAAGGCTAACAAACCCATTCGACCGATTGGTATGCCGGGCTTGATTGGCAATTTACTGGCGGCTATAGAAACGCTAAACTGTTCAAGGACTCCCCGTGCGGCGTCACCTCGGCCAACTCCCCCAGGATCGAAAGATAGCAAGGGTAACTGGGCTCTGATGGGTGTGCGGGGAGTCTTTTTTATTCGAGCAAGTTGTCAGTTAGGAAGGCTAGTCTTAACAAGTGGTTACCGCTCTTTATCGTCGTTATCGACCTGAATCATTCGCCGAACTAATCGGGCAATCTCAGGTGACTGCTCCGCTGATGACCGCTCTAAGAACAGACCGAGTCAATCACGCCTATCTCTTTTCTGGCCCTCGCGGCTGTGGCAAAACCACCTCGGCCCGAATTTTGGCCCGCTGTTTGAACTGTGCTGAAGGCCCGACTGACACGCCATGCGGCAAGTGCCCGAGCTGTGTTGAGCTTTCACGTGATGGTGCCGGATCACTAGATGTTGTCGAAATCGACGCCGCTTCACATAACGGTGTTGACGATGCCCGCGACCTCAGAGAGCGTGCAATTTTTGCACCAGCTCGCGACCGCTTCAAGATTTTCATCCTTGACGAGGCCCATATGGTTACCCCGCAGGGCTTTAACGCTTTGCTCAAGATTGTTGAAGAGCCACCTGCCCACGTTAAGTTCATTTTTGCCACCACTGAACCTGACAAAGTTATTGGCACTATCCGTTCACGCACCCACCACTATCCGTTCCGTTTGGTGCCACCAGCGCAGATGCTTGAATACCTTGAGCAACTATGTGTTTCAGAGGGCGTTGACGTAGCACCGGGTGTTCTTTCGCTGGTTGTTAAATCGGGTGGCGGTTCAGTTCGTGACTCATTGTCATTGCTCGACCAATTGATTGCTGGTTCTGAAGGCGAAGCTGGCGCGAAACCGAAAGTTGAATACGAGCGCGCTGCTGCACTTTTGGGCTTCACCCACTCATCTCTTCTCGACGAAGTTGTTGATGCGTTTGCAGCTAAGAACAGCGCGGATGTCTTCGCGGCCGTTGACAAAGTAATTCAGACCGGTCAAGACCCTCGACGTTTTGTTGAAGACTTGCTCGAGCACCTTCGCGACCTGATTGTGATTCTTTCGGTGGGCGACGGTGCCAAAGCAGTTCTTCGCGGAATCGCTGACGACGAATTCGACAAAATGGGCACTCAGGCTGCACGCTTTGGAATCTCTGAGTTGACTTACGCAGCTGAGACTGTGAACCATGCACTAACCGAAATGTCTGGTGCAACTTCGCCAAAGCTGCACCTAGAACTTATGTGTGCCAAGGTTTTGGTGCCTTCGAGCGACCAAACCGAAGTTGGTTCACTAGCTCGCATTGAACGCCTCGAACGAAGAATCGGAATGGGTGGGGCAGCACCTGCAACAGCCCCGACTGTTCCTGCCAGTTCGCCTGCTGCTGCACCCGTTGCCAATGCACCGGCACCCGCTGCGGCATCCGAAGTGCCAGCGCAGCCAGTTGCCACAGAATCTCCTGCAGCCCAACCAGCTGCTTTTGGTGCTGTGACCACAGCTCAGTTCCGTGACTCATGGCCAAACATTTTGACCAAGGTGAATAAGGCATCTAAAGCAGCCTGGATGGTTGCCTTTGCCCTTACCGTGGTCGACTTCAGCGATGACGTTTTGACTCTCTTGTTCCAGAGCCAAAAAGATCTTGACTCGTTCAAGAACTCAAGCGGAGCAAGCGACACCTTGCGTTCAGCAATCCTCGATGTCTTGGGAGTTCAGGTTAAGTTCCGTGCACAGATTGCAGAGCAGGCCGCTGCACCTGCTCCTGCTGCAGAACCTGCGCCAGTTGTGAAAGAGGCGCCAGTGGTTCGCAAGATTGATCAACTTGCGCCACCAGCAGAAGCCACCGAGCCAGAGTCAGCTGAAGCCCCGGCCGAAGAGCCAGTGAAATCGCGCAATTCTTCGCTGGTTGATGAGTCAGCTCGCTATGGCGAATCGTTATTGCGCGAGATGCTCGGCGCTGAGCCAATCATCGATAAAAACGGCGGCAAATAATGTACGAAGGTGTAGTTCAAGAACTCATCGACGAGCTTGGCCGTTTGCCTGGAGTTGGCCCAAAGTCAGCCCAGCGAATTGCCTTCTATTTACTGCAGGCTGAAGACGACCAGCCACAAAAATTGGCCCAGGTTTTGCTCGAGGTTAAAGAGCGAGTGCGTTTTTGCGAAATTTGTGGCAACGTAACCGAAGAAACTCAGTGCAACATTTGCCGCGATGCTCGCCGAAATCGCACCACCATCTGTGTGGTTGAAGAATCCAAAGATGTGCAGGCAATCGAGCGCACCCGTGAGTTCCGGGGGCTTTATCACGTGCTCGGGGGAGCGATTAGTCCGATTGAAGGTATCGGCCCTGACCAGTTGCGCATCAAAGAATTGATGTCAAGGTTGAGCGACACCGCTATTCAAGAGATCATCATTGCGACCGACCCAAACCTTGAGGGTGAGGCAACGGCAACCTACCTAACTCGAATGCTCAGCCCACTCGGAATCACAATTTCTAGATTGGCTTCAGGTTTGCCAGTTGGCGGCGACCTCGAATATGCAGATGAAGTAACTCTTGGGCGTGCCTTCGAAGGTCGAAGAACCGTCAACTAGTTCGCACAGGCTCAATGAGCTGACGCTCATTTCGGGTAGAAGAACCGTCAGTTAAATTCACCAAACCAATCGCTGATTTTTTCTTTTCAGCGGTCCGCAAGTCCGCTAGAATTGGGACTTCGTGGCGTATTTCGCTTCACTTCACCCCCTAAATTCAGGAGACCAATTTTGGCCCTTATCGTGCAGAAGTTTGGCGGTTCATCTGTTGGAGATGCCGACAAGATTAAGCATGTTGCAGCACGCGTTATTGAAACCCAAAAAGCTGGCAACCAGGTTGTAGTTGTTGTTTCAGCGATGGGTGACACCACCGACGAGCTGCTCGATCTAGCCAATTCGGTTTCAGCCGACCCACACGAGAGCCCACGTGAGCTCGACATGCTGCTTACCTCTGGTGAGCGCATCTCGATGGCCTTGCTGGCAATCGCAATCAACTCGTTGGGTGGCAAATCACAATCTTTCACCGGTTCGCAGGCTGGTATTGCCACCGATGCTGTTCACGGTAACGCCCGCATTGCTGGGGTAACACCAGAGCGCATCCGTGCCTCAGTCGAAGCCGGAAACATCGCTATCGTCGCTGGTTTTCAGGGCTTCAACCCAGAAACTCGCGACATCACCACTCTTGGTCGCGGTGGCTCAGACACCACTGCTGTTGCTCTAGCCGCTGGCCTCAAAGCCGATGTTTGTGAAATTTATTCAGACGTCGATGGCGTTTACACCTCAGACCCACGCGTGGTTAAGGGTGCTAAAAAACTCGATGCAATCGACATCGAATCAATGCTTGAGCTAGCAGCAGCTGGCGCAAAGATCCTCCACATCCGTGCGGTTGAATTTGCTCGTCGTCACAACGTTGACCTTCGAGTTCGCTCAACATTCAGCACCGACCCGGGAACAATCGTTTACTCACAAAAAGCAGGAGAAGCCATGGAAGAGTCAGTCGTATCAGGTGTAGCAATCGACAAGGGCCAGACCAAGATTATGGTTATCGGCATTCCAGATGTTCCAGGCAAGGCAGCAGAGCTTTTCAAGATTGTCGCTGACGCTGGCGCGAACATCGACATGATTGTTCAGAACACTCCGACTGGCTCAGACGTTACCGACGCAGTTAGCGATATCGGTTTCACCCTGCCAAAGTCTGACACCAAGAAGGTCGCAGCAGCACTTGAGGCCGCCAAGGCTGACCTAGGTTTTCGCGTGGTCGAGGTTGACGAAGAAATCGGCAAACTTTCAGTAGTTGGTGCGGGCATGCGCACCCACTCTGGCGTTTCAGCAACCTTGTTCGCTGCTCTGGCCAAGGCTGGAATCAACATCGAGATGATTTCGACTTCTGAGATTCGCATCTCGGTCATCACCAGCGACGACCAGGTTGACGACGCTGCTCGTGCGGTTCACACCGCATTCGGCCTCGACAGCGAAATCGAAGCTGTTGTCTACGCCGGCACTGGCCGCTAATTCACCCAGCTAAATCACAAACTTTCAAACATCCAAGTCAGGAGACCAACATGGCTAAGCCAAATCTCGCTCTCGTAGGTGCAACCGGTGCAGTAGGTACCGTAATGATCGGCATCATCAACAGCCGCCCAAACATTTGGGGCGAAATTCGTTTGATCGCAAGTGCCCGCTCAGCTGGCAAGAAGATCACCGTGCACGGCGAAGAGCTAACCGTTGTTGCTCTTTCTCCTGAGGCTTTCGACGGCATCGACATCGCTATGTTCGACGTGCCTGACGAGGTTTCTGAGGTTTGGGCTCCGATTGCTGCAGAACGCGGCGCGGTTGCAGTCGACAACTCGGGTGCATTCCGCATGGATGCTGACGTGCCATTGGTAGTTCCTGAGGTAAACCCAGAGCAGGCTAAGAACCGCCCTCGCGGAATCATCTCGAACCCAAACTGCACCACTTTGACCATGATGGCTGCGATGGGTGCGCTTCACGAAAAGTGGACCTTGAAAGAACTAGTTGTTTCTAGCTACCAGGCTGTTTCTGGTGCTGGCGCTGCCGGCATCGAAGAGCTTGCTGCTGAGACCGCGATTGTTGGCAAGGATGCAACTCTTGGTACCAACACCGGTGACGTAAAGGCTGCCCTTGCTGCTGCAGGTAACGACCTTTCAAACTCACCGTGGGCTCACCCAATCGCACTAAACGTGATTCCTTTTGCCGGATCACTGAAGGCTGGCGGCCACACCTCAGAAGAGCTAAAGGTTCGCGACGAGTCACGCAAGATTCTAGGCATCAGCGACCTAAAGGTTGCTGCAAGCTGTGTTCGTGTGCCAGTTCAGGTTGCTCACTCGCTAACTGTTCACGCCACCTTTGCAAACCCACTCACCGCAGATGAAGTTCGCGAAGTTCTAAACGCACAGCCAACCGTTGAGGTAGTTGACGACCCAGCCAACCACCAGTACCCAACCCCAGCAATGGTTGTTGGTCAAGACCCAACCTTCGTTGGCCGCATTCGTCAGTCTCTCGACTTTCCGAACAGCGTTGAACTATTTGTGGTTGGCGACAACCTTCGCAAGGGTGCAGCATTGAACACTTATGAAATCGCCGAGCTTGTAGCTCGCGAGTTCTAATAAATTCTTGTTACGCCTCACTGTGTCGAGCCTGCCTAGCGGCTTGCTAGTCGATAATCTGTGAACATGTCACGCATTGCTGCATTGTTTATCGGCCTTGGCCTAGTCCTCTCGGTCGCAGGTTGCGCTGCCCCAGGTGTTGCTCAACCTACTGGTGAACCAACCGGCGCTGTGACGCCAACTCCTAATCAGTCACTCGTGCCTAGCCCGGCTCCCGTTGACGTAATCGCCGTTGACCCAGTCACCTATGACGATGGTTTTGGTGACTATGTGTTCAAGGTCGGCGATGGCCCAACCGCTTGCTCAATCAGCACAATGAGTAACTTTGTTCTGTGTGAGCAGAACGAGGCTGCCGCTGTTTACCAGCCCGTGCCGGTTCCAGATACCTGTGAATACAGCTATGGATATCAGGTTCGTCTATGGGGAGCACAACCAGAGACCGGCGAGATCGCAGAATTTGCATGCTCTGGCGGCCCATATGCAGATGCTGCCAACGCTCAAATTCTTGCCACGGGGCAAAGCATTAGCGTTGCTGGCTTCACCTGTTTTGTTGAAAACATCACCGCCAGATGCGAGAACTCGACCGGCCAGTGGATCGCACTAGGCCCAGAAGTTTGGTCACTAAACAACTAGTGGCGTCAGCATGAAAATCAAGTTTCCGTCGCGTCGAGCTGATGGTCGCCCGAAGGTAAGCATCCGTGTAGTTGTCGGTGCTGGCCTAGTGCTTGCCGGAATAGCAACGGCCGCATGGGGTTATTGGGGAACCTCGGCCCAAGACAACATTCTTGCTGGTGAACAGCAGCAGACCGCACAAACTTATGTTCAGCCATCGGCCACTGCAAAGGCAGAGCAAAAGTTTGTTGACCCAGATGATGCAAACACACTTGCCGATATTTTTGGCCGAATCTACATTCCTCGCATCGATGAAAAGTATGTGCGACTTGTTGCCGAAGGCACCCGCTGGCACCCGGTTTTGAACGAAATCGGAATCGGTCACTACACCAAGACTCAAATGCCAGGCGAGGTTGGCAATTTTGCGGTTGCTGCACACCGTGGTGGCTTCGGTGGCGCGTTTAGAGACATTCACCGCATTAAGGCTGGCGATCACGTTTATGTCGAGACTTCTGAAGCTTGGTATGACTACGAATATCGTCAAACCGTAATCGTAAAACCCGAACAAATCCATGTGATCAATAAGGTTCCGGTAGGCATGGATGGCGCTCACGAGGGCGGCAAATACATGACTTTGACCAGTTGTGAACCTATTTATGTCAACACTGAGCGCATCATCGTTTGGCTCGAGCTTGTTGACACCCGCTCAAAAAACGAGGGTCCGTTCAAAGAGATTAGCTGGGCCAAGTAGCCAGCTGCCTATGTCTTAGGCCGCGACTAGTGTTAGCAGTCTGACTTCAGGCCGACAGGCAAATCGCACCGGAGCAAAAATCGAGTGGCCTAGGCCAGCAACCACATTCAAAATCAGTGACTTGCCGTTGAAAGTCCAGGCGCTCAATCCCTTAGCATTACGTGCCGGTAGGTCGCAGTTCGTGACTATGGCTCCGTATCCTGGGATACAAACCTGCCCGCCATGAGTGTGCCCAGCGAAAAGCAGTTTTACATCCTGGTTGGCCATAGCCTCAATAACTCGCATGTAGGGAGCATGGCTCACCCCAATCAACAGCTGGGCATCAGCAACCTTCTTGCGCTGGTCATCGAGTGCGACCAGGTCGTCGAGTTCGTCATGGGCGTCGTCAACACCCAAGAATCCGAGTTTCACGCCATTGATCGTTAGGGCACCCTCATGGTTGTTGAGGTTCTTCCAGCCAGCGGCCTGAAAAGATCCGACCAGTCTTGCAGTGTCTAGAGCCGGGCCTTCGCTTCTTTCAGATGGCTTGGCCAGGTAACCCAGCGGGTTTCGCAAAACTGGGGCGTAGTAATCATTCGAGCCGTTGACAAAAACACCCGGAACCTCGAGCAGTGGTTTTAGTGCCGATAGCACAGGGGCGATTGCCTTCAAGTGGCCCAGATTGTCGCCAGTATTGACCACGAGGTCTGGCTTTAGGTCACCAAGCGAACGAACGAATCGCTGTTTTCGTTTTTGCCAAGGCGCCATGTGAATATCGCCAATGTGCAATACCCGGATGTCTGGGCTGCCTGCCGGAAGCACTGCGATTGTCTCGCGACGAATCGAATAAAGGTGCCGTTCAATAGCAATGCCCCAGATGGCCGCACAAAGAGCGAGGCCACCTAGGGCAAGCAAAATTTCCATGCGTTTTAGTTATTTGGTGGGCCGAGGCTAATTATCAGCAGAATTGCACCATTCTTTACGGCGGCACTTCCGCCGGCTGGGTTGGTGCCAACAACTAGTCCGGCGGCAATCGTGGTTGAGTGCACAAAGTACTGAGTTTGTGAAGGCTGCGGTTCAGCAACTGAGGCAAATCCGGCAGCCAATAGGGTTGCTCGCGCGCTAGCTACATCCATGCCGGCAACGCGAGGAACAACCGAACGGTCACCCGAGCTCACATAGATCTTGATCTGGCTTCCGCGTGGAACGGTAACGCCAGCCGCAGGGATTGTGCGAACCACGGTTCCAGCAGGTAGAGCCGAACTGATTTGAGCTTCGATGATCTTTGCGTTCAGGTCTGAGGCATTAATCAGCTCTTCAGCAGCAGTTGGGTCTTGGCCCTTGGTGTCAGGAATCACGATTTCTGTAGCAGCAATCATGCTCGCCGGTGGAGACTGAAGAGCCTCGCCTGGGTAGAGCTTGTTGATGGTCTGCATTGTGGTTCGCCAAATGTCGTGACGCACGGTGTTGGCGGCTTTGCCATTTAGGCGAATTGAACTCAACGACTTGTTTCCTGAAACGTTTCCAACCCAGGTAGCGGTTCCAACCTTCGATGAGAAACCAGTCATCCAGGTGTGAACACCTGAGTCAGTGGTTCCGGTTTTACCGGCGAGTGGAGTGCCATCGCCGGTTCCTGAGGCACCACCGGTACCGCCAGAGATTACTCGTTGCATGGCGTAGGTCATACCCGCTGCAACTTCTGGGCTCACTGCCTGCTGGCAGCTGGTGGTCGGAATCTTGAGCTCTGCGCCTGTTGCGCGAACAATCACTTTGTCGATGCCAACTGGTGAGCAATACATGCCCTTGTTGGCGATGCCGGCCATAGCCGCTGCCATTGCAAGGGGGGCAACTTCGTTAACACCGATCACCGATGATGGCACATACTGAAGTTCAGTGCCGTCAGCGCGGTGAACACCGAAGCGCATCGCGGTGTCACGAATGTCACAGAGGTCTAGTTGGCTGGCCATGTCGACGTAGGCGGTGTTTACCGACATAGACGTCGCAGCGACCACGGTGAGGTCTTCTGGCTCTTTCACGATGTTGTTGGGCTTCCAGGTGCCGCCAACGCCACCACAGCGGGCTGAGAAGTCTCCGGGGCCCCATTCCTTCACTCGGCCATCAACGTGGTCAAGCAATTTGTAGCCTGCGGTCAACCAGGTAGCAAGAGTGAAGACCTTGTAAGTCGAACCAGTCTGAAAGCCCGATGAGCCTCCGTAGTCTTTGTCAGTTGCATAGTTGACCGAGGTGTGGCCAATTTCTTCGCTCTGGGTCTGGTCAAAGATTCGGTTCTCGGCCATAGCCAAAATTCGACCGGTACCAGCTTCAACCGAGACGGTCGCTGAACCAATCTTGTTCGGGTTGTCAGAAGGCGCCCACTTCATGGTTGCCTTGTGAGCCGCAGCCTGAGCATCGATGTCTAGGGTGGTGTAGATCTGAAGGCCACCGCGGCGAAGCAAGTTCTCGCGGTCTTCAGGAGTTGAGCCAAATTCTGGGTTGTTTCGAACAGTCCAAACCACATAGTCGCAGAAGAAAGCGGTGGTCTGGTTTGCCTCACAGCCGCTCGGTGTGTGAGTTAGGTTGACGGTAATTGGGGTTGCCTTAGCCTCGTCAGCCTGTTTCTGAGTGATGTAACCCTCAGAGCGCATGTTGTCGATTACGTAGTCACGACGACCCTTAGCGCGCGGAAGGTTGCTTTCTTCATCTGGCTTGTAGTCGTTCGGTGACTTCAGCATGCCGGCCAAAAGTGCAGCCTGTGGAATGTCTAGATCTTTGGCGCTAACACCGAAGTAGTAGTTTGAAGCAGCTTCGATTCCGTTGATCTGGTTACCAAAGAATGAAAGGTTCAAATAACCAGCAAGGATGTCTTTTTTGTTGCTCTCACCCTCGAGGGCAATTGCCATGCGAATTTCGCGAAACTTGCGAATGATTCCTTGGATGCCACCAGATGCGGTTGCATCGGCAATTGCCTGCTTGTCGCCGGCCAGGTTGGCAGCCTCAACCAAAGAGTTCTTCACGTACTGCATGGTGATGGTCGAACCACCAGGGCCGTTTCCGAGGCTTACGGCGCTAGTTGCTGTCGCGCGAAGGAACGAGATCCAGTCGACACCACCGTGCTCAAAAAAACGAGGGTCTTCGGTAGCCACAACAGCGTTGCGGATGTTCACCGACATGTCATCGTAAGGAACCGAGATTCGGTTCTCGTGATAGAAAGTGGCAACCTCAACCGGCTTGCCATCCTTGTTCGCAAAAAGCGTTGAAGCTTGTGAGCCGTTGACAGGCTTGATGTAGGCAGGAAGCCCTTCAAAAATGGCTAGACCGGTGTTGGCGGCGACGCCACCGAGAAGACCAGCGGGGGCCAAAGCTGCTACCGCTAAAACACCGGCTAGAGCTGAAAGGCCGATGAATTTTGCGACACCAGTCTTGAAAGTTTCGGGCTTGTTCTTTGAACCAGACATAAACTCAAGGTTACCTGACAACACCTGAGAGGAACCTGTAAATGTTGAAGTGGGAGTACATTACAACCCCGTTGCTACTGCACAAAGAGACCGCGATTTTGAATACCTGGGGCTCTGAAGGATGGGAGCTCGTGCAGATTATGGACAACAAAATGGGCGGTAACGTAGCCTTTTTCAAGCGTCCAATCAAGGAGTAATCACGATGTCAAAAATTGAAGCCCGTTTGATCGAACTCGGCTACCCGCTGCCAGCTGTGGCAATGCCGGTCGCTGCTTATATCCCTTCGGTTGTCACAGGTAATCTTTGTTTCACCTCAGGCCAGTTGCCGTTCGTTGATGGCAAGCTTCCAGCAAGCGGCAAGGTTGGCGAAACTGCTGGTCTAGTTAGCCCGGCTGATGCCAAAGATTTGGCTCGTCAATGCGCCTTGAACGCGCTCGCAGCATTGAAACTTTCAATTGGCGACCTCGACCGCGTAAAGCGAATCGTCAAGGTTGTTGGTTTCGTAGCATCGGTTCCCGAATTCACTGGTCAGCCAGGCGTAATCAATGGAGCGAGCGAATTCTTGGGCGAGGTGTTTGGCGATGCCGGCATCCACGCTCGATCAGCAGTCGGTGTTCCGGTATTGCCTCTTGATTCAGCAGTTGAGGTTGAGCTCATCGCTGAATTCGAGTGAATTTCAAGCTTTAAAAGCGAACCCCCAGCACAGAGAGAGCGTGCTGGGGGTTCGACATTTATTTTAGGGGCTAGTCGCTAGCTCCACCGGCGATTTTTCCGCTGATGATGTCCATCACCGAAGTGTCAGCCAGGGTTGTTACATCTCCTACCGGGCGGTCTTCTGCAACGTCTCGCAGCAGTCGACGCATGATTTTGCCCGAACGAGTCTTTGGCAATTCGCTAACCACCATGATGGTGCGCGGTCTCGCGATAGGGCCAATTTCTTTGGTTACGTGATCGCGCAAAATCTTGCTCACGTCGGCATCTGAGCCAGCGTTTTCGAGTTGGTTGCGACGAAGAATCACAAAGGCAACTACTGCCTGACCGGTGGTTTCATCCTTGGCGCCAACCACTGCGGCTTCGGCCACGTAGGGGTGCGAGACCAAAGCTGATTCAATTTCAGCGGTCGAGAGTCGGTGGCCAGAAACGTTCATCACATCGTCTACGCGACCAAGAAGCCAAACATTGCCCTCTTCGTCAAATTTTGCGCCGTCACCAGCAAAATAAATGTTCTTGAACTTTGACCAATAGGTCTCTTTGTAGCGGTCAGGGTCGCCCCAGATTCCGCGCAGCATCGAAGGCCAAGGCTCGGTGATGGTCAATAGACCTGGCTCTTCGCGCCCGAGCACATTGCCCCCATCATCCAAGATTTTCATCTCAATGCCCGGCAAAGCGATTTGCGCTGAACCCGGCTTCAGGGTTGTAATTCCAGGTAGCGGCGAAATCATGATTGCGCCAGTCTCGGTTTGCCACCAGGTATCAACAATTGGGGCGTGGCCGCCGCCGATGATGTTGCGGTACCACATCCATGCCTCTGGGTTGATTGGTTCACCAACCGAACCTAGAACTCGGATACTCGACAAATCGTATTCTTTAGGAATTTGACTACCGAGCTTCATGAAACTGCGAATAGCCGTTGGTGCGGTGTAAAGAATCGAAACGCCGTATTTCTGAACGATGCTCCACCAGCGGCCCCAATCAGGGGTCTCGGGGGTTCCTTCGTAAATAACTTGCGATGCACCATTTGCTAGCGGCCCATAGGCAACATAGCTGTGGCCGGTGATCCAGCCGATGTCGGCGGTGCACCAGTAGACGTCGGTGTCTGCATGAAGGTCAAAGACATTCTTGTGAGTGTAGGCAACCTGGGTTAGGTAGCCACCGGTGGTGTGAAGAATGCCCTTCGGTTTGCCGGTGGTGCCCGAGGTGTAAAGAATGAAGAGCGGGTGCTCAGCGTTGAACCCCTGGGCTGCATGGTCGTTGCTTGCCGAAGCTAGCGCGGTGCCCCAGTCAATGTCGCGGCCTTCAACCCAGCCAACTTCTTGGCCGGTTCGTTTGACTACCAAGACATTCTTCACGGATGGGCATTTGCCTCCATCCAGGGCCATGTCAACGGCTGGCTTGAGAGCGCTAGCGCGGCCCTTGCGGTAACCACCATCTGCGGTAATCACCAGAGTGGCTTGGGCGTCTTCGATGCGGGTGTGCAGAGATTCTGCTGAGAAGCCACCAAAAATCACCGAGTGAACAGCACCGATGCGGGCAACTGCCTGCATGGCAACAATTGCTTCAGGGATCATCGGCATGTAAATCGCGACTCGGTCGCCAGGCTTCACTCCGAGGCCAATCAGAACGTTTGCGGCTCGCTTGACCTCATCAGTCAACTCGGCATAGGTGATTTCGCGGTTGTCGCCAGGTTCGCCCTCGAAAAACAGCGCGACTCGGTCGCCGTTGCCTGCTTCGACGTGACGATCAAGGCAGTTGTAAGAAATATTTATTTCACCGTCGTGAAACCAACGTGCGAATGGAGGGTTGGTCCAGTCGAGGGTTTGGGTGAAGGGTTTGTGCCAGTGAAGCTGATTTGCTTGGTCGGCCCAGAAGCCTAGGCGGTCTGCCTTTGCCTGTTCGTAAATCGCTGGTTGTGCAATTGCATTCTTTGAAAATTCAGCGGTTGGTGCAAAGTGGCGGTTCTCTTGGTGCAGTGGTTCAATCCATGAATCGGCAGACATCTTTGTCCTTCGTTTGCGAATAACTTGTCGCAATCTTGCCATAAAAAAATGATTTTCTAGTTTCGGGGAATAAATATTCGTAAAACCGCATTATTATTTCTTTGTTAGCACTTGTTGTTAACCTGCGATACCGATTCCCCCAATCTGGTATCGCCTGGCCCCAGGCTCTCCCCCCAGAGCTTGGGGCCCCCTAATTTAACAGGGCTTTTGAGCCCGAGGTTCTCCACAGATTTGAACCAGCTGAGCACGGATGTTTGTTGCTCGAAGATGCTTTGAGCATGATTTCTAACACTTTGGGAACAAAAATCGCTGGTCTGGTCAGTGAGTCGGGTGTTAGCGATGTATTGATAAATGGCTATTCGCAGGTGTGGGCCCAAATTGGTGATGGCTCACTGCGCCCGCTCGATAGCCCATTTGAATCTGAGGCTGAAATTGCCGAGATCGCTCAGGGTTTGATTTCAGCTGGCGGCCGAAGGCTCGATCAATCGAATCCATTCGCCGATGTCGCGATCGGCGGCTTTAGGGTGCATGTAGCGCTGGCATCTGGGTGTTCGCGAAAAACCTACATTTCGATCCGCAGTCACAATGGCCGCCTCTTTGGTTTGGCTCAGCTCGCAGGGTTGGGCATGTTTGACCAACTGGGTTGTCACGATGCTGCGCTGAGTTTTTTGCAGGGCGTGGTTCGCCGGCGTGAAAATTTCTTGATATCTGGGCCAACGGGCGGCGGCAAAACTTCGCTGCTGAGGGCAATGCTGGCAGAGTGCTCGAGTGACCGAGTCATAGCTGTCGAAGACGTTGCCGAGTTGGCAATTGAATCGCCTACTTTTGTTGCATTGCAAACCCGTGAACCAAATATTGAGGGCAAGGGTGAAATCGGGCTAGGGCGACTGGTTCGCGAGGCGCTGCGAATGCGCCCTGATCGACTTGCTGTTGGCGAGATTCGAGGGGCCGAGCTGATGGTGATTCTTCAGGCATTGAATACTGGGCATCGAGGGGCCGGGGCAACCATCCATGCAAATTCAATCGAGTCAACGGTTACACGGCTAGAGATGATTGCCTTCGCCGAAGGTATGTCCGCACAGCAATTGGCCAATGCGGCCAGTGCCGCGTTCAACTGGGTTCTTTATGTAGAAGGTAAGAAACTTGTCGCTGTCGGGCGGCTTTGTCTGTCTGGTTCCGGCCTCCAAGTGCAACCGGTGTCAATTGATTAGCGGCCTTATACAGTCAGAAACGCATGATGCCAAGCCTGATTTGGTTGAGTTGCTAATGCAACTTTCTGGCCTGTTATCAGCTGGAATCTCGTCGCAAAATGCCATGGGTTACCTTCAGGCAAAGTTTGATGAACTAACCGCAGAGCAATCGGCCAAGTTTTATGGAGTCTGGAATCTGGCAAACCGGCTTGGCGGTTCAGTGCTGTCAGCAATCGAGCGACAGATTCAGATTCTCAAGCAGGCGAACTTGCACCAGCGCGAGATTGAGCTGGCACTTTCTGCCCCAAGAGCTACGGCCAAGCTTGTAATGGGTCTACCCGTTCTAGCGCTATTGCTTGCGCAGTTTTCAGGCTTAAGCCCGCTGCCATCAATATTTCAATCGCCCATTGGCTTCATAGCATTCGCACTCGGGATTGCACTCATGCTTATCGGCCGCATCTGGTCTGATTCCATGGTCAACAAAGCGCAGCCCAACAAAAGTGACCCTGCTGCAGGTTTCGACGAACTTGTAATTGCTTTGGATGCCGGCCTAAACACCAATCAGGCAATAACCGAAGTCGGATTCGATCGATCTCAGATTGCTGAAGTGCTCAATATTTCAGTGGCTACTGGCGCTTCGCTGGCCAGTCTCCTGGTTTCTGAGGCGACAAGGTTGCGCCAAGCCAACTGGCATGAAGATTCGACCAAGATCAGCAAATTGTCAGTGAATCTCATGATTCCTCTAGGGCTCACCAGTCTGCCGGCATTCGTGCTGATTGCCTTGGTGCCGGTAGCCATCGGGTTGATGGCTAATTAGCCCACTAAAAACAGAGATAAATAAAGGAGCACAGGTGAATAGTGTCAAAAGTATGAAATTGGGTGGAAAGCTGCGTAATTGGTTCGCAGACGAAACCGGAGCGGCGACCGCAGAATATGCGATTGCAACCATGGCCGCTGTTGGTTTTGCAGGACTACTGGTGGTAATTATGCGCAGCGATGAGGTTCGAACAATCCTGTTTGATCTGGTTAGAAGCGCACTAAGCTTCGCTAATCCAAATGATGCGCCAGCAGGCTAGTCAAAACAACGAACTTGGTTCGATAACCGCTGAGTTTGCACTGACATTGCCAGCGATAGCCCTGGTGCTGTCAATCACGTTGGGTGCAACTTCTCTGCAGTTGCAGCGGTTAGAACTAATTTCGCTGGCTGCAAGCACATCAAGGGCTCTGGCGCGCGGCGAGAAGGTCGAATTCGTAGAGACGCTGAAAAGCCAATTTGGTTCGGGGTTCGATATCGCTTCGGATGTTTCAGAAGACCTAATTTGTGCCAAGGCATCGAAGACAGCAACCCTGGGTTCGTTGCCGGGGTTCAGCTTTGTTCTGGCTGAGAGAGAGTGCTCGAGAAAGCCTGGTCTATGAAGGCTGAATCTGGCTCAGGAACAATTCTCGCCATTGCGCTCATGACAGCTTCACTCGGTGTGTTCGCGCTGACACAATCGATTGTTCTCGCCGAAATAGAGCATCATCGACTGAATGTGCGAGTCGAGGCAATTGCGCTCGCCGCAGCAGATTCACTTCGAGGGTTGACTACTGGATATCCGTGTGAAGTTGCGGGCAAGATGGCTAAACGCTTCGAGATAAGCCTCGATAAGTGCCGAGTTGAGGCCTTTGAAGTTGAGGTTGAGTCTCATAAAGAGGTGCTGGGCATCCGGCTTATTTCGAAAGCTCGGGCAGGTGCTAGCGCTCTATAGAAACTTGCGCATCTTTACTGACTCAGATCCATAGCCCTCGACCGGGCCGTAAAGAGTCTCGAAACCACGTGACTCCCAGAAAGGCTTGGCGTCTTGCACGGCTACCAGGGTGAGGCTTTGAGCATCCATGGCCTCAGCTTTTTCAAAAAGATGCTGAACGATGTGTGAGCCAATGCCTCGTCCGCGGTGCGAAGAATCAACTGAAACATCGTGAACATAAAGTGTGTCAATGATTGGAGAGTGATCGGCAAGATCAAAATTTAGCGGGATGTTCTCAGAAGCACCCCAAGGAAAAGCCAAGGCGTAGCCAACCAACTTGCCATCTTCATAAGCACCGATAGAAGTGCCGGGTGAGTACTCAATTTTCGAAAGGATAGTTTCTTCAGACTCTTGGTAGCGAGGCTCGTAGGCGGATTCTTGAATGCGAAGAATTTCGCTCATCGCCTCTGCTTCAAGCGGCTTGAAAACTATGGTCATTAGCCCTTTGTCAATCGTTTGTATTCTTTGCGGTACTCACCGCGGTGTGCAATTGGGTACCAGTCTGGGTGAAGCTTCAGAAACTCTCGAACAGCCGGGCGCTCTGAAGTCTCCATCGCAAAGTAGATCCAAGACTCAAGCATATCTTTAGGTAGAAGGTCGCGCTGTTGACAGGTGTTGTCAATCACGTTCATCGCGATGTCGATGATGGCGTGAACTTTGGCGCCTTCTTCGGTGGTGGCCTTTGGCAGCTTTTTGTCTCCATATAGGTATGGTCTGGCAAAGTGGTTTTCAATCAAAAGCTTGTCGACACCCACCTGCATGGCAACGATGGCTTGGTATGACTGCGATTTCATTGAACGGCTCAGAGCACGACTCTGCCAAATAAGAAAGCCGATTGTAATTGCGGTCAATACTGCACCGAATGCCTGGGATACTTGCGAAATTTGTCCCCAGTCGATGTCTGGCGCATCCGCCGAGTTTGCCGTTGCGGTTTGAACGATGTTGATAGTTGAATAAAACATTTCTAGCCCCCTAATGCTTGATAAGTTCCACCTTACTCAGCCATCATCCATGCACAAATAACATTTTCGAATATGGCTAAACTTGGCGACTGTCGTATTGTCGAGTTTGCAGTATTGATTTTCACCTTTATAAAGAGGAGCACCCTTTGGCAGGTAGCCGCAAGTTAGTAATCGTTGAGTCGCCAGCAAAAGCGAAGACGATTTCTAAATTTCTGGGCAACGACTACGAGGTCTTGGCCTCGGTTGGTCACATCCGTGACTTGGTTGACCCAAAGAACTTGCCTGCCGAAAAAAAGAAGGGTTCGCTGGCTAAATTTTCAATCGACATTGAAAACGACTTTGAGCCGTACTACGCGATTTCACCTGGTAAAAACAAAACTGTCACAGATTTGAAAAAGGCCCTGGTGGGCGCTGAGGAGCTCTATCTCGCTACCGATGAGGACCGCGAGGGTGAGGCCATCGCATGGCATCTTCTGCAGGTTTTGAAGCCAAAGGTTCCGGTCAAGCGCATGGTGTTCCACGAGATCACCAAAGATGCAATTCAAGGGGCGCTTGAACACACTCGCGCTGTTGATGACAACCTGGTTCAGGCACAAGAGACTCGTCGAGTTGTCGACCGACTTTATGGCTATGAGGTTTCGCCAGTTCTTTGGCGCAAGATCAACCGCGGTCTAAGTGCTGGTCGTGTGCAGTCGCCGGCGATGCGCTTGGTTGTTGAGCGCGAGCGTGAGCGAATGGCATTTGTCTCGGCTTCTTATTGCGACGTTGAGGCGTTGCTCGACCCACAAGCTTCTGGTGAACCACAGTTCACTGCCAAACTTCAGAGCATCGGCGGCAAGCGAATCGCCACCGGTCAGAGCTTCAACGACTTGGGTCAACTAACTGCCGATGTAATTTTGCTGGGCCAGGCTGAGGCAGATGAGCTCGCAGTGGCCGTCAGGTCATCCGAGGCAAAAATCACTGTCACATCGGTTGAATCAAAGCCAAGCACTCGTCGCCCGGCAGCGCCATTCACGACCTCAACGCTGCAGCAAGAGGCCTCTCGCAAATTGCGCATGTCGGCAAAACAGACCATGGATACAGCCCAGGGTCTCTACCAAGACGGTCACATTACTTATATGCGTACCGACTCGCCAACACTTTCGACTCAGGCCATCAATGCTGCTCGGGCCCAGGCGAAAGAAATGTTTGGTGCAAATTTTGTTCCCGAAAAGCCACGCGTTTATCAGGGTAAATCAAAGAACGCTCAAGAAGCCCACGAAGCGATTCGCCCCTCTGGTGAGACCTTCAAGCACCCGTCAGAGTTAGCCCGAGTGCTTAGCGGTCGCGCGCTAGATCTTTATGACCTCATCTGGAAGCGCACTGTTGCCTCGCAGATGGAAGACGCAAAGGTTTCTACCACCACCGCAAAAATCGCTGTAACTCCCGGTGTAAATGGCAAAGATGCTGAATTCACAGCATCAGGCACCGTAGTGACCTTCCGCGGATTCATGGCTGCCTACGAAGAAAGCCACGATGAATCACGCAACACCGATGAGTCAGACGAGCGTGAATCGAAGCTACCTAACCTGACAGTTGGTCAAGTTTTGAAGGCCGTCGAGGTAACGGCAAAAGATCACCAGACCAGCCCACCGCCTCGCTACACCGAGGCATCACTGGTCAAGGCTCTAGAAGAAGATGGCATCGGCCGCCCTTCGACCTACGCCGCCATCATGTCGACCATCATCAACAAGGGCTATGTTTCAAAACGCGGCCAAGCGTTGGTTCCAGAATGGATCGCCTTCACCGTCACCAGGTTTCTTGAAGAAAACTTCGGCAACCTTATTGACTATGCCTTCACCGCTCAGATGGAGGAAGACCTTGACCGCATTGCCTCTGGCGAACTAGACCGCAGCACCTGGCTCAAGAAGTTCTACTTTGGCGGCGAAGGCACAGAGGGCTTGCGCCCAACAGTAGAGAACCTGGGTGACAGCGATCCTCGTGCGATCAACTCGATTGCCATCGGCGAAGGCATCACCCTGCGCACCGGTAAATATGGCCCATACATCGAGGTAATGGGTTCACCAGACGACGAGGGCGCCGACGAAAATGGCCGCCGCATTGTCAACATTCCCGAAGGCCTGGCTCCCGATGAATTGACTCCGGTCAAGGCTCAAGAGTTGATTGATGCACCGGTTATTACCGACCGCGTGATGGGCGTTGACCCTTCAACCGGCTTCAATATCTTGTTCAAGGATGGCCGTTACGGCCCATATGTCACCTTGGATGACGAACACGCCGCGAAGCCAAAGACAGCTTCACTGTTTAAATCGATGAGCCCTGAGACCTTGACTCTTGAAGACGCAATTTCGTTGCTATCTTTACCTCGAGTTATTGGCGTCGACCCAGAAACCGGCGTTGATATCACCGCTCAAAACGGCAAGTTCGGCCCTTACTTGAGCAAAGCGAAAGACTCTCGTTCGCTAACCAGCGAAGACCAGCTATTCAGCCTTGATCTGGCAGGTGCGCTAGAGATTTTTGCCCAGCCAAAATATGGAGGCCGTCGCACTGCAGCGACCCCACTAAAGGAATTCGGCGAAGACCCTGCTTCAGGCTTGCCGGTGGTCGCAAAGACTGGTCAGTTCGGTCTTTATGTAACCGATGGTGCCGTGAACGCCACAGTTCCTAAAGATGAAAATCTTGAAGAGATGTCAGCCGACCAGGCGTTTGAGCTTTTGGCTATTCGACGTGAAAAGTTGGGCCTTGAGCCGGGCGAAGCGCCTGCGAAAGCTGGAAAGCCAAAGAAGAAGATCGCCAGCAAGACCAAAGTTGTCAAAGCCGGAACTCGAAAGAAGAAGTAATGGCTGGGCTGTTCATTTCGTTTGAGGGAATCGACGGGGTTGGAAAATCTACCCAAGCCGATTTGCTCGAACAGTATCTGGTTGAAAAGGGTCGCAACGTTCAGCGCACCTTAGAGCCGGGCGGAACTGATTTAGGCCAAGAGATTCGCCACATGCTGCTGCACCGAAAGGGTGAAGTTTCAGCCCGAGCAGAGGCACTTTTATATGCAGCCGATCGAGCCCAGCACGTGGCTACCAAAGTTAGACCTGCTCTTGAAGCGGGCACCGATGTAATTACCGACCGTTACTTAGATTCATCGGTTGCCTATCAAGGCGCTGGTCGCGAATTGGCCGCTGATGAAATTCGAAGAATCTCGCTGTTTGCGGTTGAAGGCTTGTTGCCAGATCTAACGGTTTTGCTTGACCTCGATGCCGCTTCTGCGCGAGCACGAAGAAAAACTACAGGTGTGGCACCAGATCGACTCGAAAGAGAAAAGGTCGAATTTTTTGAAGCGGTTCGCCAAGGGTTTTTAGCACTTGCATCTGCCGAGCCAGAACGGTTCTTTGTCGTAGATGCTAGCCAAACTGTTGAACAGATGCAGGCGCAAATTCGCGCTCGCATCGAATCACTGTTGGGTTGACCATGACAAATCTTGAGACGTTCGCGCCGGTTTGGGCAGACCTGCTTGGTCAACCCGAGGCTGTTAGCCAGTTATCCATGGCTGTTGCGCACAAAGAAGCTGGCGTTCATCACGCATGGCTAATGACCGGCCCACCTGGCTCGGGTCGCTCGAATCTGGCTCACGCTTTTGCGACAGCGTTGCTGTGCTCTGAAAACGGCTGCGGAACCTGCAAGAGCTGCACAATGGCCGCCGCTGGCAGTCACCCAGACATCTCGGTTCTCTCAACTGAGCGTGTGCAAATTTCAATTGAAGAAGTTCGTGAGTTAGTCGCTAACTCGCAATTTGGTGGCAGCCTGGGCAAATTGCGAATCATGATCATTGAAGACGCAGACCGCATGCAAGAGCGTTCTTCAAACGTTCTCTTGAAGGCCCTAGAAGAGCCGCCAGCCGGAACCATCTGGTTGCTGTGTGCTCCATCAGAGGCTGACATGCTGCCGACCATTCGCTCGCGAGTTCGCCGCGTGGGGCTGAAGGTGCCTGCCACTGAAGAAGTGGCCCGTTTACTAATGCAGCGAGATGGCATTGACGAGAAGCTTGCCCTTCAGGTGGCCGCCGAATCACAGAGCCACATCGGAATGGCTAGACGACTTGCCACTAGCCCAGAAGCTCGCAGCCGACGCACCGAAACTTTGAAAATCGCACTAAACATCACCGGCGTTGGTTCAGCGATTTCAGCAGCAGAACGCTGGTTAGATATCGCCAAGAAAGATGCCGAGGCGCTATCAACCGAACGCGATGAAGAAGAAAAGGCTGCCATGATGCGTTCGCTCGGTCTTCAGCCGGGCGATGCAATTCCGAATAATCTCAAGGCTGACCTGCGCACCTTGGATGAAGGTCAAAAGCGCCGTGCCACTCGAAGCGTGCGAGACGGGCTAGACCGCATTCTGGTTGATTTGCTTGCCCTGTTCCGTGACATTTTGACTGTGCAATTGCAGGCAAATAGTCCACTCGTAAACGCCGAACAAGCCGCAGCAATCGCAGACATCGCATCCAACAGCACTCCGGCCGAAACTCTTGCCAAGCTCGATGCAATCGCCAAATCCCGTCACCGAATCGCGGCCAACGTTCGTGATCTCATGGTTCTAGAATCGCTGGCTGTGCAATTGCGTCGAAAGGCCAAATAGTGCCCCTCAAGTATTTTCGGTCAGTCGCTACGGTTGCAGCGACCCTAGTTCTCGCTATGGTTTTCAGTTCTTGTGCGCAGCCAGACCCAAAGGTTTCGCCATCGGTTGCTGAGTCTGTCTCAGCTGAACTCGCGCCCTTTTATGAGCAAGAAGTCACCTGGAAATCATGTGGTGGCACCAAGACCTATTGCGGCACGATTGAGGTTCCGGCCGACTGGAATAATCCTGGTGAAAGTTCATTCAAGTTGGCAGTGGCCTACCACCAAGCCGACAAGGTGAAGCCACTGGGCTCAGTTATTTTCAATCCGGGCGGCCCGGGTGCTTCGGGTTATTCGTGGATCACCGATTCGATTGATCAACTTGGCACAGATCAGTTGCGCGCAAATTTCAACATCGTTGGCTTTGACCCAAGAGGGGTTGGCCTCAGCGAACCACACGTGACTTGCCTCGGTGCGAAAGCCACCGATGGGCTGCTTTACGGAGACACCGGATTCGAACTTGGTTCAGCGCAAGACATAGCTGCAACTCGAGCACAAACCAAAGTGTTCAGTGATGCCTGTCTAGAGAACACGGGGCCGGGGCTAGGGTTGCTCGACACCGTTTCTGCTGCCCACGACATGGATGTGATCCGTGCAGTTTTTGGTGATTCACAAATGAATTACCTCGGTTTTTCTTATGGCACATTCTTGGGCACGACCTATGCCGAGCTCTACCCCGAAAAAGTT
Source organism: Rhodoluna sp. (assembly GCF_024641065.1). GTDB lineage: Bacteria > Actinomycetota > Actinomycetes > Actinomycetales > Microbacteriaceae > Rhodoluna. The sequence goes on along the minus strand of NZ_JAHEDV010000033.1, from coordinate 179,629 downwards.
GGCCGCATGGTTCTCGACGGCGCCATCAACCCGAACATTAGTGAGTCAGATTCAAGCCTGAATCAACTTGTGGGTTTTGACCAGGCTTTTAGAAACTTTGTCAATGACTGTGTCACAAGCGCCGACTGCCCTTTCAAGGGCACCTCAAGCCAGGCAGTCAAAGAGGTAAAGACACTCCTCAAAAAAGTTGAAAGCAACCCGGTGAATACCGACACTGGTCGCGAATTAACAATTTGGGGTTTGATCACAGGCATGATCATGCCGCTCTACAGCGAGGATTACTGGCCTTATCTGAGCCAGGCCTTCAGCGAATTGAAGCAAGGTGACGGCAGCACTTTCATGCTGCTTGCCGATGTTTATAACGACCGCTTAGATAACGGCACCTATGCCTCAAACACCATGGAAGCCCACCGGGCTATTTCATGCCTTGATGGCCGAGAGTCGGCTGATGAATCAGCAATGGCAGCTCAGAACAAAAGGGCGCTGTCTGCTAGTGCCGTTTTCGGAAGGTACTGGCAATTCGGCGGCCTTGGGTGTGAGCAATGGCCTTTCCCGGTAGCAAAACGCCCAGCAAACTATGACGCCGCAGGCTCGGCCCCCATTTTGGTAATCGGCACCACCGGCGACCCGGCAACCCCATATGAAGAAGCGGTTTCGCTGGCCAACGAGATTTTAGAAAATGGTCACTTAGTTACCTATAACGGCGAGGGGCACACTGCCTATGGGCGCAGCAATCAGTGCATAGCTGACGCTGTTGACAATTACTTCATCAAAAATGTTGTGCCAAGCGAAGATCCGAATTGCTGAAATATAACGAATTGATTACCTCCCAAAAAGTGCTAAAAAACTTTTCCAATTTTGGATAGGCTCACGGTAAGAGTGCCCCAGCACCCTGCAGTTCGGCAACGTCGCCGAACTGGACTTTTTGAACATGGGAGTTCAATTGAGTTCAACAGAGAACGAAAGGGTATGGGCCGAAACGCAGGCCAGCCCTGAATTCCAAGAACTGAAGCGAAAGTTTAGAGGGTTTGCTTTTCCTCTGACCGCGGCTTTCTTGGTTTGGTATTTCCTCTACGTAATCCTGACCGCATTCGCTCGTGAATGGGTCGCCCAGCCGGTTATCGGCAACATCAACATCGCCTTTGTTTTGGGTACTTTGCAGTTCGTCTCTACATTCCTGATCATGTGGCTTTATGAGCGTCACTCATCCAAGAATCTTGACGGCCGTTCAGAAGCCCTTCGCGACAAGGTTGACAGGGAGTTGGCTAAGTAATGAATTCAACAACACTGAGCGCAATTCTGTTTGTCGCCTTCGTAGCATTTACTTTGGTGCTGGTCTTTAGAGCCGGCCGCAGCAACAAAAAGTCTTCAGACTTTTATGACGGTGGCGGCAGCTTCTCTGGTTTTCAGAATGGCCTTGCAATCGCCGGTGACTACATGTCGGCAGCATCGTTCTTGGGTATCGCCGGAACCATCGCGCTTTTTGGCTATGACGGCTTTCTATACTCCATCGGTTTCTTGGTCGCTTGGTTGGTTGCGCTGCTTCTAGTAGCTGAACCGCTTCGCAACTCGGGCCGATTCACCATGGGTGACGTGCTTGCGTTCCGCATGAAGCAGCGACCAGTTCGTGGTGCCGCTGCAACCTCCACCCTGGTAGTTTCAATCTTCTACCTGATGGCACAGATGGTTGGTGCAGGTGCGCTGGTTTCACTATTGCTAGGCATCAGCGACCCAGCAGCTAAAAACTGGATCATCGGTGGCGTTGGTATCTTGATGATCATCTACGTAACCGTGGGTGGCATGAAGGGCACAACCTACGTGCAGATCGTCAAAGCATTCTTGCTGATGATCGGTGCCATTCTGCTTACCGTGATGGTGCTTTGGAAGTTTGGTTTCAACATTTCAGACCTACTTGGTGCCGCACGCGATTCATCGGGCAAAGAGCACTTCTTAGAGCCAGGTTTGAAGTTTGGTAAAGACATAGTTGATGCCACTACCGGTGCAATTGACCCTGTGAAGACCCTGATCAGCAAGCTTGACCTAATCTCACTGGGTATGGCTCTGGTTCTTGGAACCGCAGGTTTGCCACACATCTTGATTCGCTTCTACACCGTGCCAACTGCCAAGGCTGCTCGAAAGTCAGTGAACTGGGCAATCGGTAACATCGGTGCTTTCTACCTAATGACCATCGCTCTAGGTTTTGGTGCAGCTGCTTTGGTTAGCCGAACCACATTGTTCCGTGGATACAAGGTTGATGCCGATGGTTGTCTAATGGATGCCAAGGGTGTTGCAATTGCCGACGGCGACGTAGCTTGTACGACTCTTGACCACGTCAAGGATCTATCTGCAGGCGCCAAGGCGTTGCTGGTTCCGGTTGACCCATCAGGAAACGTTGCTGCACCTCAGTTGGCACAGTTCCTTGGTGGTGGCGAGGGCACAACCGGTGGAGCAGTCATGCTTGCAGTAATCGGTGCAATCGCGTTCGCGACCATCCTTGCTGTTGTTGCTGGTCTAACCTTGGCTAGCTCTTCATCGTTCGCACACGACTTGTATGCAAACGTGATCAAGCGTGGAACCGCCTCACCTGAGCAAGAAGTTCGTGTTGCCAAGATTTCAGCAATTGTTATTGGTGGCATCTCGATCGTGCTTGCGATTGGTGCACAGGGACTCAACGTAGCGTTCTTGGTTGCCATCGCGTTTGCGATTGCAGCTTCGGGCAACCTACCAGCAGTGCTCTACTCGCTGTTCTGGAAGAAGTTCAACACCCGCGGTGCCGTCTGGTCTATCTATGGTGGTCTAGCTTCAGCAGTTACGCTGCTGATCTTCTCTCCAAACGTTTCGGGTCTGGCTACCAGCCTTATTCCTTACGTCGAGGGTGGAGTTCGCTTTGACTTCTTCCCATTGGCTAACCCTGGTTTGGTGTCGATTCCACTCGGATTCCTATTCGGATTCCTCGGAACCATCACCTCGAACGAACGCAACACTGCAAAATATGCAGAGCTTGAGGTTCGATCAATGACCGGCGCTGCTATTGGCAAGGCTGTTCAGCACTAGTTTCAAAGCAGAAAGCCCTCGGCCGATTGGTCGGGGGCTTTCTGCTTGCTGGTTAGTCTTAACGCATGCCCAATAATGCACTCCAAGAGGCGCTTTCAAAGCGTTTTCGTCGCTTGCTCTCAGGTGACCCAGATGGAGTTCCGCCTTGGCTCGATGTAATTGCAGCCGGAGACGAACCCGGGCTCTACTTGCCTACCGATGCCCCATGGATTGTTCATGCTGACTTCGGAACGCTGGTCGGCGGCATCCGTGCTTTGTTGATGCAGGCACTTCATCCGGGCTCGCTAACGGGAGTGGCCAATCACTCTAGATATGAACAAGATGCACTTGGCCGCCTTGCTGGAACCATTCGCTGGCTCACAGTCACCACCTTTGGTTCGCATAATGCGGTTGCCGGTGAATCATCTCGAGTCAACCGACTTCACGAGCGGGTCAAGGGCGAATACCTAACTGGTCAGGGCGAAGCCAGGGCTTATCGCGCAGCTGACCCAGACCTTTTGCTTTGGGTGCACATTGCATTCACCGAATCGTTTCTAACCTGTCATCAGATGTATGCCTGGCGTGAAATTCCTGCCGGCCAAGCGCCCACTGGTGCCGACAACTACATCGCCCAGTGGGCAAAGTCAGTGATTCCTCTTGGTCTAGATACAGCACCCATGAATGCCCAAGAACTCAATGCGGCAATTGAAAAATTCAACTCAGATGGCCTGCTTCGCGCTGACGAAACCACTTTGAATGTTGTCAAGTTCATCAAGAATCCGCCACTCCCTGCGGCGGCCAAGCTGGTTTACAGACTGTTGTTTGACGCTGCTGTGCTGTCGCTGCCTGCGGAATTTAGATCGATGCTCGGCCTCAAGGCAAAACCCCGCTGGTTGATTCAGCCGACCACCAGGGGAGTGCTTCGATTCATTCGCCTTGCCATTGGCCCAGAAAGCCCTATTGAAGATGGCGCGATTGCCAGGCTTGAACGCATCGGCATTCTTGCCCAGCGGTAAGATTTTCTAGTTGCCAATTCGGCAACGTGCCGCCTTAGCTCAGTTGGTAGAGCAGCTCCCTCGTAAAGAGCAGGTCTGGGGTTCAATTCCCCAAGGTGGCTCTCGTTCCGGCTCGACGGCTTGCGAAAACTATTTTCCGTTGATTCGAATCTTAGATTTGCGCAGTTCAGCTCGCCCCACAAGGCCAGCCCAAATCAATCCGCCGGTAACCACAAAACCGGCAATGACGCCAAGCCAAGCTAAGCCAGTAGCCGCGGCCACTGTTCCCAGAATTGATCCAACCGTGGTCGAGGTCAACTGAATGTAGAAGAACTGGGCAAGCGCACGCACCGCATGAGTGGTTCGGTCTGATGCCTTCTCGATGCGCTCGAGAATTTCTTGATTGGTCTGGTCACTCATGATGGCTCCTTTGTTAGAACCATATTGCCCTTGCCCGTCAACAAACCCAAGCACCCCGACACGGATGAATTACAGTTAACCAGTCAGATAACAGGTGGGGTATGGCCAAGAAATCCAAGGTAGTTCAGCAAAAGCGAGGTCTTCACCCCGCTCAGTTGATCAGTTTGGGCTATCTGGCAGCCGTGATTGTCGGAACCATTCTGCTGTTGCTCCCTGTCTCTAAAAAAGGTGAAGGCGGCGCAACCTTTATCGATGCCCTCTTCACAACAGTCTCAGCAGTCTGCGTTACCGGATTGTCTACAGTCGATGTTGCCAATTACTGGACCCCTCTCGGGCACCTGGTCATCCTTGGCTTGATTGCCATCGGTGGTTTCGGAATCATGACCTTTGCAACTTTGGTTGGGGTTTTGTTTGCCGACAAAATCAGTCTGCGCAGCCGGTTGAACACAGCATCTGAAGCTCGTCTCGGTGGGCTAAGCAACGTTAGAAGCGTGCTTCGAAAAATCTTTACCGTTGTTTTCTTGGTGGAATCTTCGGTTGCCCTGTTTATCGCGGTTCACCTCATGCTCGCCAAGGGTTACTCGATTGGCGATGCGCTTTGGCACGGGTTCTTTCACGCCATTTCGGCATTCAACAACGCGGGCTTTGCGCTGTATTCAGACAACTTGATTTCATTCGACGACGACCCATTTGTGTTGATGCCAATCAACTTGGCCATCATCCTGGGTGGTTTGGGTTTTCCGGTCATTTTTGAAATTGGCCGCCGTATCGTTTCTGCCATCAAAGAGCGCGAGTTTCGCTACGTGCACTTTGCCCACCACTGGTCTTTGCACACCAGAATTGTGGTTTGGGCGACAGCCGTACTAATTTTCGGCGGCTGGGTATATCTCGGTGCAATCGAGTGGAATAACCCTGGCACCTTGGGCCCGATGAGCTTTGGCGAAAAACTGCTCAACTCATTCACACTTTCGATCATGCCTCGAACCGCTGGCTTCAATTCCGTTGATATGGCTGCGCTCCACCCAAGCTCGCTTTTGGGCATGGATGTAATGATGTTCATTGGTGCCGGAAGCGCCGGAACCGGTGGTGGCATTAAAGTCACAACCGCAGCTGTTCTGATTTTTATTGTTTGGGCAGAAATTCGCGGTGAAACAGCAGTCAACGTTGGCCAACGTCGCTTGCCGCGCTCAATTCAACGTGAAGCACTGACCATCATTAGCCTCGCGTTCACCGCAGTTATCGTGGCCACCATCATCATTCGTCTAATTACCGACTTCACACTTGACCAGGTTATTTTCGAAGTTATCTCGGCCTTCGCAACCGTTGGCTTGAGCACAGGAATCACCGCAGCGCTGGGTGTTCCATCTCAGGTAATCCTCATTATTTTGATGTTCCTAGGCAGAATTGGACCGATGGCGATTGCAATCGCTTTGGCCAAAAAGCAATCCACCAAGCATTACGAATACGCTCAAGAAAGGCCGATCATTGGCTAAGAAACTGAACCTTCGCAATCCAAACAAAGCTTCAAACATCGCAGTTATTGGTTTGGGCCGATTTGGCACATCCTTGGCGCTGGAATTGGTGAAATCAGGCTGCGAAGTCTTGGGAATCGATTCTGACGATCGCTTGGTGCAGGCCTCAGCCGCTGGCCTAACACACGTGGTGAAGGCTGATTCGACTAACGAAGAGACGCTGCGCGAGCTTGGCATTGATGAATTCGATGCAGCTGTGGTTGCCATCGGCAGCGATCTCGAGGCAAGCATTTTGACTGCTTCGCTATTGCTGCAGTTGGGTGTCAAGCAGGTGTGGGTAAAAGCCACATCGAGTGCCCACGGCCGAATTCTTGAGCAGCTCGGCGTTCACCACGTGGTGTTCCCCGAGGCCGACATGGGCCGACGGGTTGCGCACATGGTTGCCGGTGAGTCTCTCGACTACATCGAGATTGCACCTGAATTTGTCATGGTGAAAATCTCGGCACCAACATCATTTGATGGTCAGACCTTGGCCAAACTTGAGCTTCGCAAACGCTACGGTGTCACCGTTGTTGCAACCGGTCATGGTGATCAAGACTTCAAAAACGCGACGCCTGAGACAATCATTCACAAGGGTGACCACTTGTTGCTAGCCGGGCCTACCGACATGATTCGAGCTTTCGGCCAACTAAGTTAGTTGTTTGAATAACGCATGATGCGAGTGGGCACGAGAGCCCACAAAATTGCAGCCATGTCGATAAATTCTTGGATGACTGCAGCTTCGGTAGCACCAATAAAACCAAAGGCTGCACCAAACATGCTGAGCATCGCGAGGCTCATTCCAATGCCGGCTGCTTGAAGCGCTCGGGCTCTGGTTCCCTTAGCAATCGAAATCGCGATGGCCAGGTGTTTGATTGAATCTTCGACAATCACCACATCGGCAGCCTCGCTGGCCGCGGTTGCCCCTCGAGCTCCCATAGCAACGCCAACAGTTGCCGCAGCCAGTGCCGGAGCATCGTTTATTCCGTCGCCAACTGCAATCACTGTTCCCTTGGCTGAACGCATTTCATCCGTGAGAATCTGAAGTTTTTGCTCTGGCTTGCAATCGGCAAAAACCTGATCGACACCAACCTCGAGCCCAACGCTGTCTGCTGTTCTTTTGCGATCACCTGAAACGAGCAGCACTCGCCTCACTCCGAGTTCGCGCAGAGCACGCACCATGCCCTTTGCTTCATCGCGCAACGGGTCATCTAGGCCAATCACGCCGGCCAAAGATCCATCGATGGTTATAGCAACCAGCAAAGCGCTGTCTAGGTGTGCCCACTCGGGTAGTTCACCTTCGGGCTGCCCAACCTTGACTTGTCTTTCGCCCACCAGGCCACTGAGCCCGACACCGTGGTTTTCTACAACTTCGGTAGCTTGCTTCAACACCAGCCCTCGGCGCTTGGCTTCAGTCACCAATGCGTTGGCCACCACGTGCGGGCTTGACTGGTCGAGAGAGGCAGCCAGCATCAACACGCGGTCAGGGTCTGCAACCGGCTCATACGCCATCTTAGAAATCTGTGGCCCACCGTGGGTAAGTGTTCCGGTTTTATCAAGCAGAACAGTTTCGGTTCTGGCTAATGCCTCGAGTGCAGCACCGCCCTTCACGATTGCGCCATTCGCTGCTGCTCTAGACATGCCGGCGATGATGGCAACCGGTACCGCCAAAATTAGAGGGCACGGAGTCGCTGCCACGATTACGGCAACCGCGGTTGAAACCTGCCCAGAAATCATCCAAGCGGCAAGCGCCAGGAGTATGGCGAAAGGCACAAACCTGACTGCCCATTTGTTTGCCAGGCGAACGCCGTGTGCTGAAGAAGCCTGCGCCTGTTCAACCAACCGAATCAAGTTCGCATAGGTCGAGTTCTCTGCCGTGCAACTCGCCGAAATCTCAACCTGGTTATCTGAATTTAGAACGCCCGATTGAACCATTTCGCCGGGTGCAATAAACACGGGGATAGGCTCACCAGTTAGGGCTGATTGGTCAAAGCTCCCGCTGGTGAGCATTGTTCCATCGATAGGAACTACCTCTCCAGACCGAACCAAAAGTCGATCGCCAATCGCAACCTGATTGAGTGCAACATCGCGAATCTGACCATCCGAGTCAATTAGATGAGCAAATTGGGGTGCCCGCTTCAGCAAAGCTTCGAGCTGCTTGCGCGCCCGACCTTCGGCCCAGCGCTCAAGTGCACGGCCGGTCGCCAACATTACGGTGATTACGCTGGCGGCCAACCATTCGTTGGTGAGTGCTGTGGCTGTAATAGAAATGAGTGCCAACACATCGCTGCCAAATTCGCCGTTTTTGAGCGCACGAATCAGCAAAAGTATTGATAGACCCAACCCGATCGCAGCGCCAACGGCATAGGAAAAAACAGATGCGGCTTCTTGTTTTTGAGCGGCCAAAATCAAACCAGCAACCAGGCTCAAAATTGAAATGCCCAGAAGCAGGTAGTTATTGCGAAATGCCTTGCTCATGTTCTTAGTTTGCCACTGATGCCAGAAAGCGACCTAGACTCAAAATATGGTCAATCCAACGATTCAATTTCTTGGTGCCGCAGGCACTGTAACTGGCAGCCGATTTCTATTGGAGTGCGGAGACACTCGCGTCATGGTCGACGCAGGTTTGTTCCAGGGGCTCAAAGAGTTGCGACTCAAAAACTGGAACCCACTGCCAATCGACCCTTCGACACTGAGTGCGGTTGTGTTGACCCACGCCCACCTCGATCACTGCGGCTACATTCCCAAGTTGGTCAAAGATGGCTTCAGAGGCAAGATTCACCTCACTAACTACACTGCAAAATTGGCCGAGGTAGTTCTACTCGACTCGGCAAGAATTCAGACCGAAGACGCCAAGTATGCGGCAAAAGAGGGTTATTCAAAACACAACCCACCAAAGGCGCTTTATGAAGAGCCAGATGCCATCAAGGCGGTTGCGCAGTTCAAGACCGAAAAATTCCACGCTCGAGTTCAAATTGCCGAGCAGACCTTTGTCACTTTTTATCCTTCGGGGCACATCCTTGGCGCAGCGTTCGTTGAAGTTGAATTCTTTGGCAAGCGAATTCTTTTCACCGGAGACATGGGTCGTGAGGAACACCCGCTTTTGGTTAGCCCAGACCGCGTCCCAGCTGGCAAGTTTGATGCAATCGTCACCGAGTCGACCTATGGCGATCGCGAACACACTCCGGTAACCACCAACTTTGAACAGTCGATCAACCAAACCATCGACCGTGGAGGTTCGATTCTTATTCCGGCATTCGCCGTTGACCGCACCGAAATTATCTTGGTGCAACTTCGTGAACTCATGGATGCAGGCAAGATTCGCCGAGTGCCGGTTTATGCCGATTCACCGATGGCACTCAAGGCCTTGGCTTTCTACCGTCAAGCAATTGACGAAGATTCACCAGAGATTCGCGATGAGATCGTTGCTGCCTGGCGCGGCCGCGACCCATTCGATTCGGGAACGCTGGTTGAGTTGCCAACCGTAGAAGATTCAAAAACCATCAATAACCCTGATTCACCATGCATCATTATTTCGGCTTCTGGTATGGCAACCGGTGGCCGTGTAGTTCACCACCTTCGCAACATGTTGCCAAACCCGATTCACACCGTAATCATGGTCGGTTACCAGGCCATTGGCACTCGCGGGCGTCGATTGGTTGAGGGCGAAGAAGAAGTCAAGATGCACGGCGTGATGGTGCCCGTGAAAGCACAAATTGAGCAAATTCAATCTTTCTCAGTGCATGCAGATGCCGACGAACTGATTGCTTGGATGAAGAGCACCTCTGAGGCTCCGGGGCAGGTTTTGGTTGTTCACGGTGAAGCAGGAGCTGCCGAGACCTTCAGCGACCGCATCAAGTCTCAGCTTGGCTGGCGTTCACATGCGCCACGCGACGGCGAAACAGTGGAGCTTTAATACAAGGTTTCGCTAGCCTTGAATTGATGTCCAAAATCAAACGGCTATCTGCCTACTTTCTTTCGGCCGCGCTAGTTGTGACGCTAACGGGGCAAGCTGGTAGCGCCCAAGCAATTACTGATTGCAGTGCAGCTGCTCAGATGGCATCACCGCACCTCGGTTACCTATATGCCTACGCCGTTGATGTTGAGTCGGGCAAGGTTTTGATCAACGAAAAGGGCACTCAGGCAACACCTTCGGCATCTGTGCTTAAGGTGCTCACAGTAGCTGCGGCGCTTGAAAACATCCCAGAAAATTACACCGCAACCACTCGCGTTTTTACGTTGCCGGGCCAGCCTGGAACCATCGTGCTCAAGGGCGGGGGAGACCACACGCTCAGCCAGGTATCGCGTGATGGCTTCACCACTTATGTTCGTGCGCCTCAACTTTCGACGCTCGCTAGCCGCGTTTATGCCCGCTGGACTTCAGAAAGCCAAATTACAAAAATCATCTTGGATGACTCGTTTTTCAGTGGACCCACATACAACAGCGCTTGGAAGGCATCTGACCGAACCAACGGTTACATCTCTCACATCACCGGCCTTCAGCTTGATGGCGACCGAGCAAACCCAGATCTAACCAGCACCCACTACAGCGGCTACCGAAGCACAAATCCGGTTCTTAAGACTGGTGAGAAGTTTCGCGAGCAGCTAGCCGGGCTGGCTGTCGGTGCTCAACTTGTGGTTGGCAAGACGCCCAAAAATGCTGTCGAACTGACTAGCATTTCGAGCCAACCGATCGAAACTTGGATGGATCACGCCATCACCGTTTCGGATAACACCGAGACTGAATTTATTGCTCGTCACGCTGCTATAGCCGCGGGATTGAAGCCAACCTTCGCTTCAATCGAGCCGATGGTGAAGACCATGCTCGCCGACTTAAAAATCGATTCGCGAAAGCTGGTAATGAAAGACGGTTCTGGCCTGGCTCAAGCCGATCGGGTGACCCCGAAGATGATTACTCAACTGATGCGTGCGGTTGCACTGGGTGACCCTGAACTTGCACCGCTCGAGAGCTACCTGCCGGTAGCCGGTGTCTCAGGAGGTTTGGCCGGCCGTTTCACGGGCCGTAACGCTGCAGCTCGCGGTTCGGTTAAGGGCAAAACCGGCTTTATTCCAGGTTTGTATAGCCTGGCGGGAATCATCGACGCCAAAGATGGTAGTCGAATTGCCTACGCGATTTTTGCGCGCAGTCATGTTTCAAAAAAGGTTGATGGCCAAACACGAAACGCAATCGACACCCTGGCATCGCGCTTCTATTTCTGTGGCGCGAAACTCACCGAATAACTTCAGCGACTAGTTCTTAGCCTTTTTGCGCTTGACCATCACGGCCACTAGTCCGGCCGCGAGTGCGATGGCAGGGCCAATAATTAGAACCGCCAGGGCTGGTCCGAAGTCAGGCTCTGAATCAGGAATGCCGGGCTTAGGTGCTTCGGTAGGAGTGATTCCGCCATTGGCACAGGGTGCAGCACTCAGGTCTTCGGCTACATAGCCGTCAGTATTTTCGACCTTGAATGAATAGTTGCCACTCACTGGGTGGCCGTCGATTGAAACCGTTCGCCAAGTCACTTGATATTCACCGGGCTGATCAACCGAGATTTGCGCGCCCAGAGTTAGGGTAGTTGGCGCCAAGCAGGCAATTGCGACCGCCGAACCGTCAGGTGCCGTTACAGCCATTTCGTGCCCACTCGAATCATCAAGAAGCAAAAGCTCCTCAGTGAAGGTTGCCTTAATGTCGATGATTCCAGCAGAAACGGTAGATCCGGCCTCAGGCGAATACTCGATTTCGTCATTGTGCGCAGATGCCAGGGTTGTGGCTCCGAAAACGGCAAGGAGAGTGAGCAAGAAACTAGCGATTACGCGGGCAAAACGGTTCATACTAGAAGTCTACTTAATTGAGATTTGGAGCTTTTGTGTCAGAAAACCAGGGTCGCGCATCGTTGTTGAAGTCTGTCGGCATCGGGGTTGGGTCGGCTGTTGCGGTTTTGGCTTTGATTATTGGTGGCACAGCACTGACTGGCTCGAACAACCCTGAACCAAGCAATTCGCCCCAGGCATCGGCTAGCGAATCTGCTTCACCCTCTGCCAGCGCGTCTCCACTCAAGTCATGTTCGGTTGCAGACCTTGCGGCCGACCCGCGTCTAGCCAGCCTTTCGGCTTATGTTTTGAACACCGGCACCAATGAGGTGCTGTTTGATCGCCAAGGTGACCTGCCAAAGTCAACCGCCTCGGTTATGAAAGCTGTTACTGCAACCGTGGCACTGTCAACCCTTGGCCCAAACTATCGAGTCGACACCCGGGTTTATTCAGACCCAGCAAAGCCAGGTGTGGTTTACCTAGTCGGTGGCGGCGACCCAACTCTTTCGCGCCTGAGTGCTGCGCAGCAATCGGTTTACAAAAATGCACCGAAGTTGGCCTCACTGGCCATTGCGGTGAATGCAAAGTTGTCGAATGCGGCAATCACCAAAATCATCGTGGTTGACGATTTGTTTGCTGGCCCAAATTGGGATTCAACCTGGGAAGACAGCGAACGCAAAGAGGGCTACATGTCGCAGGTTTCTGCACTGCAGACCGATGGTGACCGCAAAGACCCTAAGAGTGAAACCTCATGGCGCAGCCAGCGCCCGGCGCTAAACACAGGCGGATATTTCAAGACCGCGCTTGGCTCAACGGCAACAGCCGCGCGAGTGAGTGCCGGAACCCTGCCATCAAATGCGGTTGAACTGGCCAAAGTAACCAGCGCACCAATCAGTTCGTGGATCACGCACATGCTCCAGGTCTCAGACAACACCCAGGCCGAAGCCCTCGCGCGTTTGGTGTCACTCGACCTTGGCTTTGACGGCTCCGGTGCTTCAATCGATGCGGCCTTCAAAAAAGCCTTAGCGGCGCTCGAATTCGACACGACCGGCATGTACTTCAGAGACGGTTCAGGCCTCAGCGGCGACAACGCGGTTTCACCAATTTTTATGGCCAAACTCATGCAGATGTTGAACACAGCCACCGGCGACTTGGCTGGCGTCAAAGCTGGGATGCCAGTTGCTGGTGAGTCTGGCTCATTGGCGGCAAGATTTAGCGGTGAAAATGTAGATGCTCGCGGTCACGTGATTGCTAAAACCGGATGGATCAAAAAGGGATACACGCTGTCTGGAATCATCAATGCCAAAGACGGTTCGACTCTAACCTTTGCCGTCTATGCACTTGGATCGGTTAAACCTGACGCCAAAGATGCCATCGATAATCTCGTGACCGGCTTCTATCGCTGCGGCAACGAGCTGTCTAACGAGTAGCTAGACCTCGCGAATCGCGCCCGGGGCGGCTGACACAGCAAAGATGTCTGGCTTGGCATAACCCAATGCCTCAAACTCGGCCAAAATCGAAAGCGTAACCTCACTGATTTTGCCAATCGGGGTCAGTGCGATTGCCGCACCACCGAAACCGCCGCCAGTCATTCTTGCGCCAATAGCGCCGTGGCGAATCGCAGTTTCAACCGCGGTGTCGAGTTCATCCACCGAAATTTCGAAATCATCCCTCATTGACTCGTGAGATGCATGCATCAGCTGACCGATTGCTGTTGGCCCAGCCTCGCGAAGAGTTCGAATCGTGTCTAGAACGCGCTGGTTTTCAGTAACCACATGGCGAACTCGGCGAAAAGTTACTTCATCCAAGATTTCTTTGGCCTTTTCAAGGTCTTCGATAGAAAGATCGCGCAGGCTAGTCACGCCCATTTCAGTCGCGCCGGTCTCGCACGCTGCCCTGCGGGCTGCGTAACCGCCATCAACCAATCGGTGCGCAACTTTGGTATCAATAATCAGAAGTTCGAGGTCAGCGCTTGAGAATCCCAACTCAATCGGTGTTGCCTCAAGGCTTCGGCAATCCAAGAAAACACCGTGGTCAATCTCGCCCAATAGCGAAGCTGATTGATCCATGATTCCGGTTGGTGCTCCGACGATTTCGTTTTCGCCAAGCTGACCGGCTCGAGCCAATTTGCGGCGGTCGAGGCCTGCGCCCCAAAGTTCGTTCAAACCCAGTGCAACGGCACACTCAATGGCTGCTGAAGATGAGAGCCCGGCGCCAACTGGAACATCAGATTCGATGAAGCAGTCAAAGCCCGATGGTGAAACTTCGGCCAACTGTTGAATCGCCCAGGCAACTCCAAACGGGTAAGCGGCCCACTCGTTCTTGGCATCGCTACTGATGTTGGCGATGTCTACCTGGTGAATGTCATCAGAAAAGCTCGAAGCAACACGAACGGTTGAGTCTTCTCTAAGCGCCAGAGCGGCGAAGGTGCGTCGATTGATTGCAAACGGAAAAACATAACCTTCGTTGTAATCAGTGTGCTCGCCAATGAGGTTTACTCGGCCGGGAGCCGACCAGACGCCGGTGGCTTCGTAACCAAATAGGTCGCTGAAGCCAGCCTGGGTTTTGGCAACTAGCTCGTGAATCACTTGAGTGCGCCTCGGATTAGCTCGGCGGTAACCTCAGGCGGAAAGTCTGCGATGAAGGCCCCCATTGCGCTCTCTGAACCAGCTAGGTATTTCAACTTGTCTTCGGCACGGCGGGGTGAGGTGATCTGAAGTTGAAGGCGAATATGCTCGCCGCCCTCAACCATAGGCGCCTGGTGCCAAGCCGAGATGTATGGAGTAGGGGTTGAGTAGATGTGATCTAGTGCACCCAGAAGGCGTGAATACATGACCGCTAGTTCGTCGCGCTCTTCGTCAGTCAGGTCGGTGAAGTCGTTCACGTGGCGGTGAGGAAGAAGGTGAATTTCAACCGGCCAGCGACCAGCAAATGGCACGTATGAAGTGAAGTGCTCACCCTTGATAAGCACGCGCTCGCTCTTTTGTTCAAAGGCCAGAGTGTCGGCAAACAGGTTCGGACCATAAGCCTTAATCGAGTCAAGAACTTTCTTGGTGCGCGGGGTTAGGTAAGGGTATGAATAAATCTGCCCGTGAGGGTGGTGCAGGGTCACGCCAATTTCTTGCCCGCGGTTCTCAAAAGGAAACACCTGGCGAACACCCGGAAGAGACTTTAGGTGTGCGGTGCGGTCTGTCCAAGCTTCGATAACGGTGCGAACGCGCGAAACCGGCATTTCACTAAGAGAGCCGAGGTGAGTCGGGCTAAAAACCACAACTTCGCAGCGACCAACCGACTTGCGTTTGCTGCCAAGTTCTAGGTTGGCAACAACTGAATAATTTTCGTCATCGACTTCTAGTAGATCAGGGCCAAACGAAGGGCTCTTGTTCTCGAACACGGCCACATCAAAGATGTCTGGAACCTCTGAAAGATTCTCATCAGTCGCTGGGCACAGCGGGCACTGATTGGCCGGTGGCAAGAAGGCACGATTGTGGCGAGCTGCGGCCACCGAGATCCACTCACCGGTTAGTGAGTCAAGTCGCATTTCGGCAACGTTGGGGCGCGGTGCTGGTTCGCGGTGATCGGGCTTGCGCTCGCTAGGCAGGGCTGAACCTGCGTCATCAAAATAGAACAGGTCTCGACCATCTGAGAGCTTGGCAGCTATTTTTCTTGAACTAGTCATAACCCTTAACCTTGGATGCTTCTAGTGCGCGGATATTAGGCAAGTTTATATGTTCAACAACAGTTAGATTTAGTTCACCTTCTGTTCACCTTGTGTTCCTAAGGTAAACAATGTATTCAGGGAACGTTCCCTGAATATTCCATTCCCGGTCACTAACCAGAAAGTATCCCGTGGATCCAATCCTGATTGTTGCGCTAGTTGTTTCACTAGCCCTCTTCTTTGACTTCACCAACGGTTTTCATGACACCGCTAACTCGAGCGCTACTGCGATCGCAACTGGCGCCTTGTCTCCTCGCACCGCAGTAATCATCGCTGCTTTGATGAACCTAGTTGGTGCGTTCCTTTCAACCGCAGTAGCCAAGGCAATTTCTGTCTCGCTAATCAACGAGGGTGTTGTAATTCCGCCTGAGATGGTATTCGCAGGTCTAACCGGTGCGATTCTTTGGAACCTAACCACCTGGTTGCTAGGTCTTCCGTCGTCATCTTCACACGCACTATTCGGTGGCCTTGTTGGTTCAGCTTTGGTTTTTGCCGGCTTTGCAGCAGTGAACTTCCCGAAGATCATCGAGAAGGTAGCGCTTCCTGCGGTATTCGCTCCGTTGATCGCTGGTTTGGCCGCATTCTTGGCTACCCGCATCGCATACCTGGTAACTGCACGCAGCCAGAAGCAGCGCAAAGAAACCGGCATCAGCACCGGTCGCAATGGCTTCAAGGTAGGCCAGATTTTCACCTCATCGCTAGTAGCGCTTTCACACGGTACTAACGACGCACAGAAGACCATGGGTGTAATCACCCTGGTACTTGTTGCAGCTGGTCTACAGTCAACCGGTGACCACGTTGAGTGGTGGGTAATCATCGCAGCTGCTCTAGCAATTGCGCTTGGCACATATTCAGGTGGCTGGAGAATCATCAAGACTATGGGTTCAGGCCTAGCCGAGATCAAGCCTGCTCAGGGCTTTGCCGCTGAGGTTTCTACCGGTTCAGCAATTCTTGCTTCTTCTTACCTTGGTTTCGCTCTTTCAACCACACAGGTTGCATCGGGTGGTGTTATGGGTGCTGGTCTTGGTCGCAAGGGCGGTCAGGTTCGCTGGGGTAAGGCCGGTCAGGTTGTAACCGGTTGGTTGCTTACCCTTCCTGCTGCTGCAGCAGTTGGAGCACTTTCAGCACTTCTGGTGAAGAGTGGCCCAATTGGAATTTTCGTTGACCTAGTTTTGACACTTGCTGTTGCAATCGCAATCTTCCAGATTGCTCGCCGCAACCGCATTAGCCACACCAACGTTCTAAGCGAAGTTGAGGGTGCTTCAGAAGTTGTTGCATCACCTCGCCAGGTTCGTGCAGCTGCCGCTAAGGCAGAAAAGGCAGCCAAGAAAGCTGCTGCTAAAGGAAAGGTAACCAAGTAAATGATCGACTGGAACGCACTCCTACTAGTAGCTGCCGTGGCCATCGGTGCAGCTACCTCTGTATCGCTGGCTTTCGCTCTTGGAATTCGCTTCTTGACCAACGCGAAGCACATCCAAGAAAACACCAAGAAGAAAGAAGGCGCTAAGCCTCTAGAGATCTTGAACCGTGTTGCAGCTTATGCATTGTTCACCATTGCAAGCTCAGCCATTCTTTATGGAATCTATCTGATCGTTCCTTACTTTCACCTAGACAAGTAAGTCGATGTTGAAAGCCCCCGGTTGTGTGCCGGGGGTTTTCTCATAGGCGGGTCATTCACCTGGTGAACGAAAAATTAACCTGATAACTGCAAATTATTCGCCATCAATTTCTAGAGTTTGGCAAAATCAAAATATGACTATTTCAAACACCACTTCAAAACCAGCTGCACGCACTGCTGCCAAGCCGGCTGCCGCACGCGCTCCACGCGCAACCGCTGCCCGCACAACCGCGGCACGCGCTGCTGCTGCGCCAGCCGTCGCAACTACACCAGACTTCACCAAGCGCTACAAGATGATCACAGGCATTGACGATTCAGAGTTCTGCTCAAGAGTCTCACTGCACCTAGACAACGGTTATGAACTTTATGGTTCGCCTACTTCAACCTTCAATGGCAAAAATGTCATCGTCGGTCAGGCTGTTGTTCTAAAGAAGCTGCCTGCAAAGGCCAAGGGCAAGTCAAAGACTTCAAAGGGCAAGAAGAAGTAATTCTTCTTGTTTCAACAAGAAGAGGCCTCGGTATTCCGGGGTCTTTTCTTTTAACCCGCGACTTAAGATTGAAGTATGTCTGATCAACTGCCTAACTGCCCAAAATGTAATTGCGAATACACCTATGAGATGGGTTCGCTATTAGTTTGCCCAGAGTGTGCTCACGAATGGCAGGCTGCTGAAGACGAGTCAACCGCTGAAGTTGAAAAGGTCATCAAAGATTCAGTTGGCAACATCCTTGCTGATGGTGACACCGTTACCATCGCTAAAGATCTAAAGGTCAAGGGCAGCTCAACCGCAATCAAAGTGGGCACCAAAGTGCGAAACATTCGTTTGGTGAACGGCGCCGATGGCCACGACATCGATGCCAAGGTTGACGGATTCGGGCCGATGATGCTCAAATCAAGTGTGGTCAAGAAGGTTCTGTAACCATGAAATCGCATGGCACTATTCGCTGGGCATTGGCGCTGTCGCTAACGCTACTGATTGGTGCTGGTTTCAGTCTTCAGCTTTCAAACGACTCTACGGTCAAAGCTCAGGCAAGTGAGTCGCAGTCAATTTCACCGTCTGCCTCCAACTCGCCGAGCGCTTCTTCAAGCACCTCAACCTCGTCGCCATCGCCGAGCGCCAGCTCAACGGTGATTTCAGACCCAGTTTTGAAGGTAATTCGAGATCACCAAAAAGCCACCGGCTGTCATTTCAATTCGGCAAAAACCGCGGCGCTAAGTGTGGGCACTTGCAAGATCATGCTCGTTGGCGACTCAATCGGCAACAACCTCGGCTATGGAATGCTCGGGCAGCTAAACACCTCGGGTGGCCTCAAATTCTCACTCAAAGCAAAGGCCTCAACCGGGTTGTCGAACTCTTGGTTCTATAACTGGCCTAACAACCTGAGTACATTTTTGAAAGCCGAAAAGCCAAACCTGGTGATTGTTCTCATTGGTGCCAACGACCGTCAGAACATGAAGGTTGGTACACGCGTGTTGACCTACCCAACCGCAGCCTGGCAGTCGGCATACAAAGCGCAAGTTACTAAAATGACAAAACTTGCCACGGATGCGGGGGCCTATGTGCTCTGGGTGGGCATGCCAATTTCGAAACCCTATAACTACAACCAAGGCATGAAAGTTATCAATGCCCAGTTCAGGGCTGTGGTGCCAACTATGACTGGTGCAACCTTCGTTCCGCTCTGGACTCTCACTGCTGACTTAGCAGGCGTCTATCGCCAGTATGCGTCAGTAAACGGAGTTCGAACCAAGATTCGCGGTGAAGATGGCATTCACTTTACGGCTGATGGTCAATCGGTAATCGGAACCTACATCATCGACAAAGTTGCTTCGGTTTATCACGTGACGCTGCGGTCAACCCACAGGCACGAGTTGCGCTAAAGATTTAGCCAGAGACTCTCGGCAGCGAGCGTTGCATCCCAGATAAGAACCAAACACACAGCAGCGAAAAGCAACGTTGCCCAACCATCTTGATTCAATAGGCGCGATTTGCGGATCGGGTTTTCAAGCAGATGGTGAGAAAGAATCGCTGAGCCGAATGCTCCGGCAAATTGCAACGGCAGTACCCACCATCCCGTTGGCGGGTCTGGCATCAGAGTCGGCAGGTAAAGCCAGCCAAAGTGCCAAAGGTAAAGCGAATATGAAATCTCGCCCAAGTAGGCGAGTGGTCTAAAGCCAAGCCATAGGTTTGGCCCTGATATTTTCTCTGCGGTGCCAGCCCAAATAATTGCAGCGGTGGCAAAAGCTGGCAACGCGGCTAAATAGCCAGGATACGCAGTGCTCGCATCGAACAGCACAGCAACGGCGGAAATCGTTGCCAAGCCCAAAACTGCAGTGACATTTCGCAGCCAAGTTCGAGCATGATTCATACGAAGCGGAACCAAGGCGACAAGACCGCCCAGAGCAAGCTCCCAAATTCGAGTCAGCGGGGAGTAATAGGCGGTTACTGAATCACTAAGTGTCATGGTGATCGACCAGAAGCCTGATAGCGCCAACGAAACCAGCAAAAGTGATGCCAGCACCGGTCTGCTGGCGCGAGCTGGAGTCAATCGCCAGATAACAAAAACCATCAGCGGGTAAACGAGATAAACCTGATTTTCAATTGCTAGGTACCAGTAGTGGGTCAAAAGCGACTTATCCAGCCCGGCAATGAAGTAATTTGCACCGGTGTCGATGAGCCTGAAGTTTGTCGCAAAGAACGCAGCCCATTTTGCATCGGTGAATAGGTCGCTATTGAATGCTGGGCCCAAAAAAAGAACAGCTGCAAAAACCGTCGCAATAATTACGGCTGTCGAAGACGGCAGAATTCTCAATACGCGCTTGACATAAAAATTTCGCAGGTTGAATTTGAGTGCCTTTGTGTCTTTTCGCAGCATGCTGGCGGTAACGACGTATCCGCTAATTACAAAAAACACTTCGACGCCAACATAACCACCCGGCAATGGTGCGAAACCAGCATGCAGAGCAATCACCAGCAAAATGGCCAAACCGCGAAGACCTTGGATGTCCATCCGCAGTTGTTTTGCAGTCTCGGTCAACGCTGGCCTTTCATCCGTGTTTTCAATAACTGGTGAGCGTGTCTCGATACTGAGAATACCTTGGTGTTAGCCTCGGGGTAGATGGCCGCTTTGGCTCTCTATTGAGGAGAATCAAATGGCTGAGAAATCACAGCAGAAGAATGTCAAAAAAGTTGCTGCAAAGTCGCTCAAAGAAAAGCGCCTAGACAAGCAAACCAAGGCTGCAAACAAAAAATCTGACTAACTTAAAAGAATCCCCTCCTTGGAGGGGATTCTTCTTTACTTAGTGTTTACTGCGTCTTTTCGGTGACGACAGGATTGCTCCGGCGATCATCATAAGGACAGCAAATGCGTACAGAGCGCTGGACTGAACTTCGGCACCTGTTTCTGCCAAAGATTCTTCTTCAATAATCGGAGCCCACTCGGCGTAAAGCGTCATTCCGGTAGAAAGCATAACTCGGTCGCCTGGCTCAAAGTGAGTACCCTTGCCATCTGGCTGACTGTTCCAGCCTGTGAAAACGTACCCGCCTTTAATTAGTCCAGCCACATTTCCAGGTACTGTGATCGACCCGTCGGCATTGATTTGCGGAGGTACTCCGCCGCTGTTTGAACCATTGCCAGAGAAATCGATAACAGGCAGTGTTGGCGGGGATACAACAATTGTCCATTTGGCGTAGAGGGTGATGTCTGCGCTGAGCGTGTAGCTGGCACCTGCTGTGTAGTTGGTTCCGGTTCCGTCGGCTTGCGTGTTCCAGCCTGCGAAGGTGAAGCCTAGTTTGGCTAGTGGGGAGCTGTTGGTGGCTAGGCTCACTGATCCGTTGCCGGTTGTGTCGCTTGGTGCGGTTCCGCTGGTTGCTCCGTTGCCGTCATAGGTGATTGTGTAGCTGGCCACAACAGGTGCGCTGACGAGGTATGAAATCGTCACTGGTGGTGCGGCCGCGTAGGTTGTCCCTCCCGATGCCCCACCTGCTTGGGTAGCTCGAATCTGACAGGTTCCTGGGCCGACCACCGTAATAGTGGTGCCGCTAATTGTGCAAACAGCCGGTGAGAATGAGGTCAATGTAACTGTTAGCCCAGAAGTGGCTGTTGGCGTCGTTGGGACTGTGAACGAGCTGCCTGACCAAGATTGGTCGCCAGGATTCACAAATGTGATTGTTTGCGATGCATCAGTTGTGATGTAAAAAGTTTGGGTCACGTTCGTCGCAGCACCGTAATTGGCGTTGCCTGGCTGGCTGGCCACGATCGTACAGGCGCCGGTTGCAATCGGGTCAATATCTAGTCCGCTCACCACGCACACACTTGGAGTTAGTGATGTGAGAACAACTGTTAGCCCCGAGTCTGCTGCTGCATTCGATGCAAAATTTGGTGCGGTTGGAGTTTTGTTGCCAGGGTTAGTAAAAGTAATTATCTGACCGTTTGGAGCGCCAAGAAGATTGACGGTGTTTGCTGCAGTCGAATAAAGGGTACCGTCTGAGACTTTGTAGGTGAAGCTGGAGCCAGAACCGGAATACCTGAGATATCCAAGTTCAATGTTTGCAACGGATACGGTGAGCCCGACGGTTGCATTCACCCATGCAGTCCCATTGAAGTACTGCAATGTGCCGGTTGATGGCAGGGTTTCGACCTTGATGTTTGTAAACGCGTTTCCATCTGGGTCAGAGTAAGGGAAATTTGCCAAACTCAGAATTGCCGGCACGGTCAGGTCGTAATAGCGGGTGGTGTCTTGTGAAGTGGGTGGGCTATTGTTTGGGTTTGATACGGCAGAACGCGCCCCACAGGCGCTGCCGGTTGCGGTTGCGCAAAGGCCCTTGAAAGACACTCCGTAAAAGCCACCCTGGGCCACTTCGTTTCCGAACACCGCAGTGTAACTACTCATCTGGTCAAACTTGACCTCAACAGCAGAAAATGGATCGTTTGAGCTTGATACAGCAGCATTGGTGCGGGTTTGAACAAAGCGGACCAGACCATTAGCAAGAGCCCCACCGGTGTGGTTTGTTGTATAGGCCGTCAACTTCGTGTCGGTTGAGAAGACATATGACTGAAAACCGTTGAATTCTGTAAATTGGCGCCCAGGACTGTCGAGGTCAATTGAGGTTACTGATACGTTTTTCAGCACTGCAACAGAACCATCGGCATGGTCGTAAAAATCAAACTTAAAGGATGTAAATCCGCCCGCAACTGAAGTTGTGTTGTTGATTTGAAAGTATTTTTCGTTGGCTGATGCGCTACCTGGTGAGTCATAAACATCGACTGAGGAGTTTTGAAGGGCGACTGTAGTGACACGAGCATCAATTTGGACTCCGCCAACGGTTGCAACATTGGTATAGGTAGCAGTGCCGTTCAAAGCTGTCGGGGTTGAAGTCGCAGTACGTTTGCTTGAACTGAAGTCAAGTTCGACACCGCTCACATCTACTACGGTCGCGGCCTTTGCGCTCGGAACAAATGCTAATGCTCCTACCAGCCCAAAGGTTAGAGCCAGAGCCATTGACAAAATTGACTTCAAGCTTCCAGATTTGAATTTCGCAGTAAATCGACTTCGCATGACGTGCCTCATAATCGAATTAAATGTTCGCATAGGCGAACAACTTTGCAATATTATCTTGGCTTGCATTCGCTTATGCGAAGGAAATTGGGTTAACCCAACGCAATTCCTCCGATTAATTCAAAGTTCAGAATTGCATTTAGAAGGCCGTGCTTGGTAGATCGCGTTCGTCATTTTCAATTGCTTGGACAATTCGCTGTGCGACAATCTGAGCGTCTAGCCCAGAACCAAAGTTGGGTGCTGAGCCAAAAATAGCTCTTGATGCAAGACCTGTTTCTGTGTGGCCAGGCCTTGCATCAATCCATCGGATGCCCTGCTTTCTAAGTTCTTTCGAGGCGGCCTGGGCAAAACCCTTTAGGGCAATTTTGCTCGCGCTGTAAGCGCTCATGCCTGCCATTGGTGACTCAGCGATAACGCCACTAATCGAGACTACGAATGGCTCGCCACCATTTGCGGCCGAAGTTTTCAGCCCACCGATGAGTTTTTGAAACAACTCAACTTGGCCGGTGGTGTTTACTCTCAAGAGCCGATCAAAGACTGAACCTGGCATCTCTTCGATAGAGCCGAACGCAACTAATCCGCTGGCAAAAATAATGCCATCAATGGTTGTGTGCTGATTTAGTAAATAGTTAGTCAGAGCCTCGATTGACGGCGAGCTCTCTAGGTCCAGAAGCAGGCGTTCGGTCAGGTTTGGCGCCAAGCCCTGCGAACTTTCTGGGCTTCGTGCTGTTCCAATCACTACAGCCCCCTTGGCAAGCAGCTGATTTGCAAGCAGGTGGCCAAGGGTGCCGTTAGCTCCGACTACAAGAAACGTCTTTGAAGCGATATTCATTAATATTCCTCAATCAAGATTTGCGTTTGCAATAAGTATGCGCCTCGATGAACAGACAGTGAACAAGGACATATTTGCATCTTTGTTTATGCCAAAATTAGGGTTAGGAAACCACTTAGGAGTCATTTTGCCAGCACTTTTGAAGCGCTCGATAGCAGAGTTTTTCGGCACGGCGCTATTGGTTTGTGTGGTGGTTGGTTCTGGAATCATGGGCACAAGCCTTTCGGGTGACGAGGGAATCGCCCTGGTTATCAACGCGCTGTCGACAGCGTTCGCCCTGGCCTTGCTCATCTTCGTGGTCGGCCCAATCAGCGGCGCCCACTTCAACCCGGTTGTAACTCTGGTTGAGGCTTTTAGTCGCAACATCAAAGATATTGATTTGCTGGCGTACATTCCAGCTCAAATTTTTGGCGCGGTGGCTGGTTCGATTACTGCAAATGCAATGTTCAATCAAACTGCGATTCAGATTTCAACTCAAAATCGTGCAAATTCAGGCGCCCTCATCGGCGAGGTAATTGCGACTGCCGGTTTGATCGCACTGATTGGCATTCTTAGCAAACGTGGTCAGGGTACTGTCATTCCCGTCGCTGTCGCCGGTTGGATTGGTTCGGCCTACTTCTTCACATCTTCAACCTCGTTTGCCAACCCAGCTGTGACCATTGGTCGAGTCTTCACCGACACGTTTGCAGGAATCGAGCCTGGTTCAGTTTTGCCCTTCGTGGCTGCCCAATTGGTTGGCGCAGCTCTGGGGTTTGCGATCGCTAAAGGAGTTTCAAATGACTAGTCAGAAGCCACGAGTTCTATTCGTTTGTGTTCACAACGCCGGCAAGTCACAGATGTCTGCGGCCCTGATGCGAGCTAAAGTCTCAGGGGCCGTCGAAGTTCTGTCTGGCGGCACTGACCCAGGTTCGTCTCTGAACCACGAGGCTCAGCTCGCTCTGGCTGAAATCGGCGTCACCATGGGTGATGAGTTTCCAAAGGCAATCACGGATGATGTCTTTATGTCAGTTGACCGAATTGTGATTCTCGGCAACGAGGCAAAGCTTTCGCCGCGTGAAGGCATGGCAGGAACAATCGAAACTTGGCTCACCCCAGAGCCCGGCTCAGAAGTTGGCGACAAACTTGCCCAAACCAAAATCATTCGAGACGACATTGCTCGTCGCGTAGATCAGCTGTTCGTAGAACTAACTTCAAACTAAGCAGGAGAAATAATGTCTGACAAAAAAGCCACTGTACTTTTCGTTTGCGTTCACAACGCGGGCCGCTCACAAATGGCTGCTGGTTACCTGCAGCACCTAGCCGGCGACCGAGTTCAGGTGCTGTCTGCAGGAACCGAGCCGAAGAATGAAATCAACCCATCTGCAATCGCGGCAATGGCCGAAGAGGGCATCGACATCGCAAACAACACTCCAAAGGTGTTGACCGATTCAGCTGTCAAAGAGTCTGATTACGTCATCACCATGGGTTGCGGCGACACCTGCCCATTCTTTCCAGGCAAAACCTACCTCGACTGGCCTCTCAATGACCCAGCTGGCAAGGGTGTAGAATACGTTCGACCTATTCGCGACGAGATTCGCGCAAAGGTAGAGGCCTTAATTTCGGAGATTGACGCAAAGTTCTAGCATTCATCGCTAACTAGGCATAGTCGCGCAGGTATTCAGAAACATCCTGAATCACCCGCTCATCGATTGAGTGGGCGAGACCCGGGTAGGTTGGCGTGAGTGCAGAAGTGCACCGCGCTAGCCAAGCTTCGGTTCTAATCACGGTGTCTGTCGCAATAACTTGATCGCTCAGGCCTCGGCAATAAATGACTCTTGGTTTGGTGGCTTCGAGTTCGGCATCTCCCGGCTGAACCGCGTCGAGGGTGAACCCGGCCAGAATTACAGTTGCCAATATTCGGTTTGGTCGAGTGCGCAACAGCTGGGTTGCCATTAGTCCGCCCTGCGAGAATCCAATCAAAACCAATGGTGTTTCAGCTGGAATATTCGCGTCAATCCAACTCCACAATCTTGCGGTGGCTGGTTCAATGTCTTCTACTCGAGGGTTTCCTGGAGTAATAATCGGTGCCCAGGCATACCCGCCATACTGAGAATCTAATGGGGCTCTAAGCGACACCCAGGCAAAATTACCCGGCAAATAATTCATCAATCCGACAAGATCGTTTTCGTTTGAGCCGTATCCGTGCATGAGAACTACCAGAGGGCTGGTAGGCGCTAGGTTTTCAGGTCGGCCGTCCACGAAGTGGGTAATAGCTTGATTCATGCTCGCAAGTTTATGCCCAGCTAGATTCACGAAGCTCTGGGTTAAAACAAAAACCCCACCGCAATGGTGAGGTTTTCATTTTCTTGTAGGCCCCGTCGGGATCGAACCGACGACCCACGGATTAAAAGTCCGTTGCTCTAACCAACTGAGCTAGAGGCCCATGTGCCCGAAGGCAACGCATCCAAGTCTAACAAGCGAACCGGCTCAAAATGCCAGATAACTGCGGTCTAATAGAACTAAGGCCACCAAGAGAGAAGCTAATGACAAAAAATCACCAACGAATTCTCGCCCTTGCAGCAATTCTTGGCCCGATTCAATCTGTTGCTGGCTGGGTGATTGCTGGGTCGCTTTGGTCGGGCTATGACCCAATCAAAAAGACCATCAGCGATCTGGCAGCTGACGATTCGCCGGTGCAACTTATTCAAAGCGGTTTCTTTCTTGTCGGCGCGACGCTCACACTAGTGGTGGCAATCTTCGCCAAATGGTTGGCCCTGCCAGGTCGTTTGATAATTTTTGCGGCCGGCATCGCCACCTATGGCCTGACCTTCTTCACCACCCCATCGCAAGACGGGCACTCAGACCTTCATCGCCTTTTCGCGATCATTTCGTTCGTGCTTTATTCAGCCTGGCCACTTTTTTCAACACGGATGTCTCCTTCGGCACCCTGGGTCTTGCGACCAGCTGCCACCATCGGAGTCACGGTGCTTCTGACTGTGGTTTCAGTTTGGTTCTTGCTTACCTGGACTGACCCAAATTCATCCACGGTGGGTTTAGCTGAGAGGGTGATTGTTGTTCTGCAAAGTTGGTACATGGCATTTGTAATTTGGGTTTGCCTGCATCACGAGCGTAAGCGCACAAAGTCTTAGCTGAGCAAATTGCTAATGAACTAGCGGGTCCAGCAGAACCGGTGGTTCATCCTTGTTCTTGGTTGGCCATTCAACCACGAGCATCGCTGCAATCATCAACAGGCCGCCAACAATGGTTTTGAGGCTTAGTTCTTCTTGCCCTACCATTACGGCGATGATTGCTGTCCAAGCAACCTCGCCGGTTAGCAAAATTGCTACGCGAGAGGCGTCCATAATCGATTGCGCCCAGGTTTGAACTAAGAAGGCAATGGCGGTGGCAAAAACCGCGGTGAATAGAACAGCAAACCAGCCGAAGCTATCTGCAGGTGCCTGATAACCGTCGGTGATTAATGCACCAACTCCGCTAAACCCAGCCACCGTCAGCAGCTGCAGAACGGTTAGTGCATAAACATCTTTGCCAGGGCTCAATTTGCTTAGGCCAACAATGTGGGCCGCAAACAACGCCGCACACAGAATCACCCAGGTTTCGCCGAGTCCGATGGCTAAACCATTGATAGAAATCAGACCTAGCGCGATGGTTGCGAGTATTACACCCCACACCAAGCGCTTGCCCACCTTCACCTTATAGAGCACCCAGCTAAAGATCGGAACAAGAACTACGTAAAGACCGGTTATGAATCCGGTAATCGCGGCGGTGGAAAGCTCTAGGCCAATGGTTTGAGTGAAATAACCGCCCGCGAGAATTGCGCCCAAGAAGATGCCGTGTTTGACCGTTGTTTTGTCAAATGAACGAAGTGCCTTTGGTCGAAACGCAAGCATAAGCAGGCCGGCAATCAAAAATCTGGTTGCCAAAAAGTCATAAAAAGGCTGGTCAGCAATGGCGTCCTTCATAAGAACAAACGCCGCACCCCAAGAAACCGCAACGCTTACAAGCGCTATCGCAGCCCAGGATGTTTTCTTCATCCTGCCAGTCTAAGTGAGGGTACTAGCGGCGAGGCCCCTGCGCAGCGTTCTTAACCATCGATGGAAACACCAGCCCGTGCATAGGCCAAACGGCCCACCAATACAGGTGCCCGAGAAGTCCTCGGGGAGCATAGATTGCCACTTGGGTGATAATCGAACCACCGGTTTCGACGTCTTCTTCGACGCCAAATTCTAGCCAGGCTAGCCCAGGCATTTTCATCTCAGCGCGCAGTCTTAGCAAGCGGTTCTCTTCGAGCTCCTCAACTCGCCAAAAATCGAGCGCATCGCCAACCTGCAGCTTGTGTGGATCCCGGCGCCCGCGCCGAAGCCCCACACCGCCAAACATTCGATCGATAAGGCCGCGCAGCTCCCAAGCCCAGGTAGCGGTTGAGTAACCGTTTTCGCCGCCAATTGCCTCAACCCGTTGCCAAACCTGCTCAACGGTGTCGGGGCTGTGTCGAATTCGCACGTCTTTATAGAGTGTTCCGCCCGCCCAGTTTGGGTCAGTAGGCAATGGTTCAGACGGTGTGCCCGGCACCGATGCGTTTGTCCACCGAGTTTCAACTCGAGCATCTTTAATCTTGGTTAGGGCAAGTTGCACAGCTCGCTTGAATGGTGTCAGGCCGCCATCCGGGTCGGCAATTAGACCACGGATTCGATCGTCGCTAGCGACAACCTCGTTCTTTAGGCTTTCGACCAGCCTTTTGGCCAGTGTGTAGGGCACGGGTGTAACTAAGCCAACCCACCCCGATGAGAGTCTTGGTGTTAGCACTGGCACTGGGATGATAATCCGGCGACGAAGCCCAGCTGCTTCAGCGTATTGCTGCATCATTTCTTTGTAGGTAAAGACCTCGGGGCCACCGATATCGAATACACCAGAAATTGATTTGTCGAGTGCTGCAGCACCCACCAAATATCGCAGAACATCACGCACGGCGATCGGCTGAATTCGAACATTCACCCATTTAGGAACCGTCATGATCGGCAATCGCTCAGTGAGGTATCGAAGCATTTCGAAAGATGCCGAGCCAGAGCCAATCACTACTCCAGCTCGAAGTTCAATGGTTGGTACTGAGCAATTTCGTAATATTTCACCAGTGTCGGCCCGGGCCTGAAGATGTGGTGACATTGTCTCGGTTGGGGCGATGATGCCGCCCAAATAGACCATTCGCTTGATGCCCGCCGCTTTGGCGACTTTTCCGAACAGCTCAGCCATGGATCGCTCTTGGTCTTCAAAATTATCCTTGGCCATCAATGCGTGAAGCATGTAATAGGCAACATCGGCACCAGCCATGGCTTTACTGAGAGCAACCTCATCCTGTGCGTCGCCCTCAAAAACCTCAACCTGATTTATCCACGGATGATTCTTAAGCCGGCTTGAGTTTCTCGCCAGAACACGCACGCGGTAGCCGTGAGCTAGCAGTTCGACAATTAGGCGCCCACCGATGTAGCCAGTTGCGCCGGTCACTAGGCACAGCGCAGGTTTACCTTTCTCATCCTTGAGAAGTGGTAAACCTTGACTAAGCAATTGGCTCATGGCTTTACCTTAGTCGCGAATTGGTTAGGCAACTGGGTCAGCTGTGTAACGTTCTATCGCTACAACCTGACGCTTTTTACCTAGCTCATTCTTGGTCAAGTGAACTACAAGAAATTCGGCTGGCTTTAAATCTTTAGCTGAACCAATTAATTCGCTCTGAACTGCATCGCCGAATTCTCCTATAGCTTGCAAAATTGTTGGCATTGCAGGGCGGTGAGAGCAGATTAGGCTTGCGCGACCATCAGTAACTATGTCTTTAACCACGTTTCTGGTGCGCTTTGGTCCCTTGTTATTACCCTGCTCGCTCAGTTGCGAGCGTTCGATGATCTTCAAGTTTCTTGAGTGAGCATAAGGTGCAACAGTGTTCTCGCATCGAACCCAAGGGCTGGTCACCACGCGCTTGATGCCGAAAGCAGCCAGTGCCGGAACCAGTGCCTTTGCTTGAGCTACTCCAGCAGCGAGTAGTGGTCTGTGTCCGTCGTCGTGTGGTTGCCCACCAAACCAATCTGTGCGTGCCGTTGCTTTTGCATGGCGAAGCACAATCACCGGTTTTGTGTGAAGGTGGCCTTTTTTGCGATTGGCGAGAAGTGCATCGAGAACTTCTCGGTCAAATTCATAGGTGAGCAGCTTCAGGGCTTCTTCTGGTGTGCGCCATTCAACACTTGCAACCTCTTCAGAAGGCTCGAACGTCGACTTTGCAAGAGCGGCGTCACTAACGCGAGCTGACCAGTAGTGCACTTCTTTTGGTGTGCCTGAAGGAATTTTGTAATTCACAATTTTGAGGCGTGGACCCAATTTGATACTTAGGCCAGTCTCTTCTTTGATTTCACGAACGGCTGTTTCGAGAAGGCTTTCGCCCGGGTCAACTTTGCCTTTGGGCCAGCTCCAGTCGTTGTGACGTGAGCGGTGAATCAGGGCAACCGTGAGTTCACCCTTAACTTCTCGCCAAAGAAGCGCGCCAGCTGCATAAATCGTCACTAGATGCGTGACTTTCGCTTGCTGAATACTTCGCTCATCACCTGATCTTGTACATCAATTAGCGCGGTACCTTCGGCCGAAACTTGGTGGCGGGCCCAGGTGCCATCTGAGGCAAGGTGCCAAGAACTCGAACGCTCGTCCATACACAAATCAAAGAAGGCATTTAATTCACGGATGTGGTCTGGCTGTGAAATGCGAACCAAAGCTTCAACGCGGCGGTCGAGGTTTC
This sequence comes from Rhodoluna sp., assembly GCF_024641065.1. GTDB lineage: Bacteria > Actinomycetota > Actinomycetes > Actinomycetales > Microbacteriaceae > Rhodoluna. The sequence goes on along the minus strand of NZ_JAHEDV010000033.1, from coordinate 149,362 downwards.
GATGCATCATGTCGGCCGAACCGATAAACACTGCCGGGTCGCCACCGCCGTTAAAGGCAAAGATTCGAGAGTGCTCGAGATAACGACCGAGAACCGAGCGCACCTTGATGTTTTCGCTCAACCCAGGTACTCCTGGCTTTAGGGCACACATTCCGCGAACCACGATCTCAATTTTTACGCCAGCGCAAGACGCTCGATAAAGCGAGTCGATGATCTGCTCGTCAACTAGTGAGTTCACCTTGATGCGAATTCGTGAATCTTTTCCAGCCGCGTGAAATGCCACTTCGCGTTCGATGCGCTCAACCAAACCCTCGCGAACGCCGTTTGGTGAAACCAAGAGTGACTTGAATTCAGCCTCGGGAGCATAACCAGATAGCTGGTTGAACAGCTTGGTTAGGTCTTCGCCAACTGCATCGCGTGAGGTGAGTAGGCCATAGTCCTCGTAATAGCGAGCTGTCTTTGGGTTGTAGTTTCCGGTTCCAACGTGGCAATAGCGCTTTAGTTGGTTGCCTTCTTGGCGAATTACAAGGGCAAGCTTGCAGTGGGTCTTTAGACCGACGATGCCATAAACAACGTGCACACCAGCTTGCTCAAGTTTGCGGGCCCAGGCGATGTTGTTTTGCTCGTCGAAGCGAGCCTTGATTTCAACTAGCGCCAAAACCTGCTTGCCGGCTTCTGCCGCAGCAATTAGGGCATCGACAATTGGTGAGTCACCTGAGGTGCGATACAAAGTCTGCTTGATCGCCAAGACCTTTGGGTCAGCTGCTGCCTGCTCAACAAATGCCTGAACCGAGGTTGAGAATGATTCGTAGGGGTGGTGAAGCAAGACATCGCGTTGGCGAAGCACCGAAAAGATGCTTACATCTTTGTCTTCAACCGGCTGCAAGAAACGGTTGGTAATCACGTGGTGCTGCGGGTAGTGAAGCTCTGGTCGCTTCAACGACGCAATCTCAAAAAGACCGGTCAGGTCAAGCGGAGAAGGTAGGTGATAAACATCTTCATCAGAGATGTCGAGTTCTCGAATTAGAAGTTCTAGAACCTGTGGATTGATGTCGTTGGCAACCTCGAGGCGAACCGGCGGGCCAAATCGGCGACGCAGCAATTCTTTTTCTAGCGCGAGCAAAAGGTTTTCGCCCTCGTCTTCGTCAACCTCAAGGTCTTCGTTGCGGGTAACTCTAAAGGTGTGCTGCTGCAACACCTCCATGCCCGGGAACAACTGCCCCAAGAATTCACCAATCACGTCTTCAAGAGGCACGAATCTGGCATCTGCCACACCCTTGTTACCTGGGATGCGCACAAAGCGCGGAAGCAGCGGCGGAACCTTGACGCGAGCAAAGTGCTCTTTGCCGGTTTCGATGTTGCGAACCACAACAGCCAGGTTCAGCGAAAGACCTGAGATGTATGGAAAAGGGTGGGCTGGGTCAACAGCTAGGGGAGTCAGAACCGGAAAAATCTGGTTCTGAAAGTATTCGTGCAGTGCAGTTTTCTCTTCAGCTTCTAGGGCCGACCAACGAACAATTCTGATCCCTTGGTCTTTCATTGCTGGCTTGATTACATCAATAAATAGGCCTGCGTGACGCTCCTGCAAACGGTGCGCCTCGGCGCTAATTTTGCTGAGCACATCTTGAGGTGAAAGGCCAGAGCTTGAAGTTACTGCTAGGCCGGTGGCAATACGTCGCTTGAGACCAGCAACTCGAACCATGAAGAATTCATCAAGGTTTGAGGCGAAAATTGCCAGAAAGTTGACTCGCTCAAGCAAGTAGAGATTCGGGTCTTCGGCAAGTTCTAAAACTCGCTGATTAAAGGCAAGCCAGCTCAGCTCGCGGTCAAGGTAGCGGTCGGCATCAAACTCGGTGCCAAAATTTGGCAAAGAGATAGCCATAGTTTCTTCAGAAGACATACTTGCAATCTTGCCACGCATGGGTGACGCGGGAGTAAAAACTTATTGAACAGTTGAGCTGAGGGCGTCTACATCATCAGCGTTATTAAAGCGGTAACCAACGTTTCGAACGGTGCCAATCAGTGCCTCGAGGTCGCCTAGTTTGGCACGTAGGCGGCGAATGTGAACGTCTACTGTTCTTGTGCCGCCAAAATAGTCATAACCCCAAACTTCACTCAAAAGTTGCTCGCGCGTGAAAACTCGACCAGGGTGCTGAGCCAAGAAGCGCAACAATTCGAACTCTTTATAGGTGAGGTCGAGCGGGCGCCCGTGCACCTTTGCCGAATAATTGGCCTCGTCGATTACTACTCCCGATGCGTGAATCTTGTCATCTTGCTCGGCTGCACGTTGACGGCCAACGGCAAGACGAATTCGAGCATCGATTTCACCTGGGCCTGCGCCTTCAAGAATGATGTCGTCAGCACCCCACTCGTTTGAGATAGCGGCTAGGCCGCCCTCAGAAACTACCAGGATGAGTGGCGCACTTGTGCCGGTGGTGACCAAAATTTTTGCGAGTGATTTTGCTTGGGCTAGATCGCGACGGGCATCCAAGAAAATTAGGTCGTGACCGGGGGCGTTTACGAGGTTTGCAGGTTCTGCCGGAATTTGGCGAACGCGGTGACTTAGAAACCCGAGCGCAGGAAGAACTTCGGTGTCAGCTGATGCTGACAAAACCAAAAGTTGAGCCATGTCTCTCTCCATTTCCCGTAACTAAGTCTAGCCCCGATTAACTGTCGGGTTAAGGCATGATTAAGCTGTGAAATCAACTTGGATGGAAATCATTGCGATATGGATTGGTGTGGCTGCACTGACTCTGATTTCTGTTCTGCTTTCTGAACCAGGCAACCCTCAGGTAGAGGCCTGGTTTGGCGCTATCCTTGCCGGTTCGATTGCAACCGTTTCTTTGATTCAGCTTTTCAAATCTCAGGTTGAGGGGTTTGTTCGTCGCCTGGTGTATGTAGGCGGCGGAAGCTACTTGATTCTTGCAACTGCAACTTTGTATATCTGGCTGAGAGGTTAGACTTTTACCATGATTCTTGCTCTAGAAATCTTCTTCACCGGACTATTGGTTCTGGCTTCACTTGCGATTGGCGCTGTATCAGTGCTAGTTCTTTACAAGCTGTTCAAGGGTCAGAAATAGTTGTTCGTTTTTCCTGAGGGGCTCCCACTCGAGCTCACTCCTTTTGCCTTTCTAGTTGGCAAATGGGAGGGCACCGGCGTCATCAGTTATCGAGTTAACGAGGATGACGAAGCACCTGTCGAATACGAGTTCAAACAGCGCGTTGAGTTTGCCCACGACGGTTCAAACGCGCTCACCTACGTTTCTTCAGCAGAACTTATCGACGAAGCCGGAACAATCTTGCCTAGCGAGCTTGGCTACTGGCGCATTTCGCGCCCTGCAGAGAGCGCCGACCACGGGCCAGGCTTCATCATTGGCCAGGGTGAAAAGAGCCTCAAGTCTCACGAAGATCTAGAGACGCTCCGCAATAAAGAGGGTGGCTTCGACATCATGGTTTCGATGCTGCACCCAGGCGGCATGGCAGAACTTTATAACGGCAAAATCAAGGGTGCGCGAGTAGATCTAGCATCTGCACACGGTGTTGCATTCGAAGGCGCAAAAACCTACCGCCACTCAACACGCCTTTATGGCTTGGTTGAGAACGCTTTGCTCTGGGTTTGGGAGATCGCGCTTCCGGGTGCTGACCTAAAGCCTCACGCTTCAGCTCGCCTCGAAAAAGTCGAATAATTCATGACTGACTCAGCGTTGCATTTCTCAAACCCGCTGATCGAACAGCGAAATTTGGCCAACGGAACTGCCGTGGTGAATCTTGGCGCTCGCGGAATAATTACTGTTTCAGGTGTCGACCGACTTGACTGGCTGCACTCACTTCTCAGCCAAAATCTCAAAAATCTGAATCCCGGGCAAGCGGCTGAGGCTCTTTTGCTTGACCCGCATGGGCACATCGAACAGGCCATTCACTTTCTTGACGATGGCGAAGCATCCTGGTTGATTGTTGAAGCCGAGAGCCGTGAACCGCTGCTAGCTTGGCTGCGCAAAATGGTCTTTCGCATGAAGGTTGAAATTCAAGATCGCTCAGATGACTTCGTCGTGATTGGCCGTCTTGGTGAAGGTCTCGCCAAGGCAGCAAAGTCAAATGGCCTCTCGTTGATTTGGAATGACCCTTGGCCTGGTGTTGTCACTGGTGGCGTTCGATACTCGAGAGCCTGGCCTGCAAAATGGCCTTGGTCTGAATCGCTGGTTCTTAGTGAAGAACTCGCCGCGGCGACCGAAGGTTTTGAATCAGCCGGAACCATGGCCTATGACGCTTTGAGAATTGCTGCACACCGACCTCGCCAAAAGTCTGAGGTAGACGAGAAATCACTTCCGCACGAGCTCGACTGGATGTCAACAGCAGTTCACATGTCAAAGGGTTGTTATCGCGGCCAAGAGACAGTAGCCAAAGTGCACAATCTTGGTCACCCACCGCGTCGCCTAACTTTTCTTCACTTGGATGGTTCAGAGCATTCGCTACCCGAGGCTGGCGACGAGATTTTTGTTGCGGGTGTTGAGGGCGCTATTGCCAAGGGCAAAGTCACCCTCGCAGCAAACCACTATGAGATGGGCCCAATCGCGCTCGCCTTGGTTAGTCGTTCGGTTCCAGAAGATGCAGATTTGATTGTGCGCTCTCAGCACGGTGACATCGCCGCCAATCAAGAAGTAATCGTTCCGGCATCTGCGGGTAAGGCGGCAAACCTGCCAAAGCGAAACCTTTTGATGGGCGGCAAGCACTAAATGGCTATTCAAACGCCCAAGATTAACTGGACTTTTCGTGCTTCGATTCAGCGAGTGCGAGAATCGCTTCCTCCGATTTTGCAGATTGTAATTGCAGCCAGTGTTGCGTTCTCGGTGGCCTACTACCTGCTGGGTCACCAACACCCAATCTTTGCGGTCACTGTTACCATCGCGTCACTTGGATTCACTCGTGATGCACGAATTCGACGAGTAACAGAAACTGCCTTCGGCATGACTGCGGGCATCGCGCTTAGTGAAGTCATGCTCAACACCATTGGCCAAGGTGTTTGGCAGATGGGCCTTGTTCTGTTGATTGCCCTAACCACCGCAAGATTTCTTTCGGGCACTGCGGCCTTTTCGCTGACGGTTGGCATCCAGGCAATGTTGGTATACATCATGCCGGCGCCAGACGGCGGGGTGTTCATCCGCAGTTTTGATGCTCTTATCGGTGGCGCTGTTGCTCTGATTTTCACCGCATTCATTCCACGCGACCCAATCGGCATGGCTTCGCGAGATGCAGACAAACTCTTTGCAGTTTTCTTGGATGCAGTTGATGCACTCAAAATTGCGGTACGCAGCTTGGACGTAAAGGTCGTCGACGCAGCGTTGGTTCGCGTTCGAGCATCACAGCCATTGGTTGATAACTGGCGCATGTCGCTAGACAGTGCAATTTCGGTTTCTCGAATTTCTCCATTTTTGCGTCGTCATCGCAAAGAGCTTTCTAGCCAGGTTCGTTTGATGCGCGGCATGGATCTAGCAACTCGCAATCTGCGCGTTGTGGTTCGTCGAGTTGATTTCTTGATTCGAGATGGCCAGTCTCGCCCTTATCTGGCTGACCTATTCGAGCAAATCGCCGCTGCAACAGCTTTGCTGGCTAAGGGTCTTGAAAGCACCGATGCACTCAAAGATGCTCGCGAGCAATTTGTGGTGATCACGCATCAACTCGACCCAAAGAAATTCGGCATCGCAGATGATGTTCGAGAGGCAAGCGTTTTGCTATTACTTCGACCGTTGCTAATTGACCTACTGTGCGCCAGCGGAATGACCGAAGAGCAAGCGCGCAACGAACTGCCTGAAATTTAGCCTCAGATTAGTCGGGCGCAACTGCCGACCACTGGACCGAAATTTCGCCCAAGCGCCAACGTTTTTTGTCGCCGATAAGCGGCCAACCGGCCTCAGCAATATGCCGGCACGCGGCAACCCAACGTTGTGAGGCACCAAAAGCTCCAAGGCCAGCGTTGGTCTGCCAGGCCAAATCAAGAGCCTTCAAGAAATCGTGAATTTTCTCGCCCGGCAAATTATGGTGAATCAAAGCCTTCGGAAGGCGTTCGGCAACCTTGCTCGGTAAATCTAATTCGTTGAGTCGAAGTGAAACCGTGAGGCTTAGTGGGTGGTGTCTGTCTAGGGTCACCCAACTTGCGAGTCGACCAATTTCATCGCAGGTTCCTTCAATTAGAAGCCCTTGTGGTGAAAGCCGAGCCTGCATGGTCGACCAAGCTGCAGCAACCTCGCTCTCGTCATATTGACGCAAAACATTGAACGCGCGAATGATGTCGGCATGTGTGGCAAGGCCGCTAGGCAGTGGCACTTCAAAACCGCCATGTGTGAAGTGCAGGTGATCGTTAGCCACGGCTAACCCCCGATCGACGCGCTCACGATCAATCTCGATTCCAATTACGTGAACATCCGAGTTGATTTTTGAAAGTCGCTCTCGAAGCTCAACCGCAGTGGTTGGGCTGGCACCAAAACCTAAGTCGACAACAATCGGTGATTCGAGGCGGCGAAGAAGTGGCTGGGCTGCGATAAACCGGTCGATGCGACGAAGTCGGTTGGGGTTGGTTGTGCCCCTGGTGATTGTGCCGAACGGCTTTTTGATTGCCACGGATACCAACCTACCTGAACGCTAAACTTGGCATTATGACTGCGAAATACACATTGATTCTTCTTCGTCACGGAAACAGTGACTGGAACCAAAAAAACCTATTCACCGGTTGGGTAGATGTTGACCTCAGCGACCAGGGTCGCGAAGAGGCAAAGCGCGCTGGCGAATTGCTAGCTGAGTCAGGCCTAAAGCCAGACTTGCTTTACACCTCACGCCTAAAGCGTGCGATCAACACTGCGCACATTGCACTAAACGCTGCTGACCGCAGCTGGATCGACGTTCAGCGTGACTGGCGCCTAAACGAGCGTCACTACGGTGCACTTCAGGGCAAAGACAAGGCTCAGACCTTGGCAGAGTATGGTCCAGAAATGTTCCAGACCTGGCGTCGCAGCTTTGATGTTCCACCACCGCCGATCGATGACAATGACCAGTACTCACAGGCTCACGATGAGCGCTACGCAGATCTTGGTGACAACATTCCAAAGACTGAGTGCCTCAAGGACGTTCTCGAGCGCATGCTGCCATTCTGGCTTTCAGACATTCAGCCTTCGCTAAAGTCTGGCAAGACCGTTTTGGTTACCGCACACGGAAACTCACTTCGCGCCTTGGTAAAGCACCTAGACAACGTGTCTGACGAAGACATCGCTGAATTGAACATTCCAACTGGTATTCCTTTGGTTTACCACCTGGATGAAAACTTCAAGCCAGTGGTTGCTGGTGGCGAGTACCTCGACCCAGAGGCTGCCGCAGCCGGTGCAGCTGCAGTTGCTGCTCAGGGTGCAAAGAAGTAATTGCAACTTAAATAAAAAGAAGGCCTCCCAATTGCGGGAGGCCTTCTTTTTAATTGGCTATTCGCCTTCGTGCCACTCTCCGGTGGTCAAGTATGAAACCTTGCTTGAGATGTCGACAACGTGGTCGGCAAAGCGCTCGTGGTAGCGGCTGGCCAAAGTCACGTCAACGGTGAACATCGCGTTCTCTTTCCAGTCGTCAGCAAGAACAACATCAAAGACGTGACGGTGAAGTTCGTCGATACGTTCATCCTGGGCCTGAATTTCGCGAGCCTGGTCAACATTGGTGTTGCGAAGAAGTTCAGTAACCTTTGACGCTAGTTCGACATCAAGGCGACCCATCTCTTCAAAGGTGCCAACCAGTGATGCAGGGATAGCTGAACCAGGAAAGCGGTAGCGAGCAATGGCTGCAATGTGACCGGCAAGTGCACCCATGCGCTCGAGCGAAGCCGAGATTCTCAATGCAGAAACCAAGATGCGCAGGTCGCGTGCCACCGGTGACTGACGCGACAAAATGCGAATGACAAGCTCGTCTAGGGCGAGTGCCTTGCTCTCATTGCTCTCGGCCATTCCGATCGCGCGCTCGGCAAGCAGTGCGTTAGAAGTAGTGAATGCCTCGGTTGCATCCTTGATGATGTGAGTAACCGATTCGGCAATTTCAACCAATCGACCCTGTACTTCAGCTAGTTCTTTTTGGAACACTTCGCGCATGCTGCTTCTCCTTTTTACAGTTATCTAAAGTGAGGTTGCCAGCAGAAGGTGAACAAACGTAAAACTCCTTGTGAATAGCCATCGAATACCACCCAATAACGCGTTCACTCGCTTAACTCGGTCGACGCCATCGCCTACTCTTAAAACATGATCACCTTCACTGAGTTGTGGACTTCGGCGTTGCTTGCCTTTGTCACCGGTGGAGTAGCCGTTGGTGTAATTGGCTGGACCACTATCAAGACCAACCAGGCTCAGAAAAAATCAAAGGCAATCCCAGATGGCATTGCTAGCGCACTGCACGCATTGGCTTCGGCCGGCCTAGTTCTAGATTTTGATAACCGAATTGTTCGCGCGACTCAAAGTGCATTTGCTTTGGGTTTGGTCAAGGGTCAAACCTTGGTGCATCCAAAGTTGGTTGCCTTGGTCGACAAAGCTCGCGGTGTCAAGAAACCAACCAAAGCGCGCGGTCGCGACTTGCAACTGATCACTGAAATTGGCCAGACCACCCTTTGGGTAAACGCTCGAGCGCTTCACCTCGGTGAGGGCTATGTGTTGTTGCTGGTAGAAGATCGAACCGAATCGCACAACCTTGAAGAAACCCGTCGCGACTTCGTAGCCAACATTTCACACGAGCTCAAGACCCCAATCGGTGCAATCAGCCTGTTGGCTGAAGCAATTCAATCTGCGGTTGATGACCCTGAGCAGGTGGCTCACTTTGCTGCGAGCATGTCAACCGAATCGCAACGCCTGGCCGAACTAGTTCAAGACATCATTCAGCTCTCGCGCGTGCAGTCAACCGAGGTAGCGGGTCAGACTAAGACCGTAAATCTTGTCGATGTCATCGCCGAGGCGGCTGACCGAAACCGAGTTGCCGCCCGCAAAAAGAAGATTGATATTGATGTCATCGCTCCTGACGCACTGACCGTATTCGGTGATGAAGAGCTTCTCAAGACCGCGGTTAAAAACCTCATCGAGAATGCAATCGTCTATTCAGGGGACGAAAGTCTTGTTTCAGTGAAGTTGCGTAAGCACAAGGGTGTAGCTGAAATCTCAGTGAAAGACGCTGGCCCAGGAATTTCAGAAGAAGACCAAGAGCGAATCTTTGAGCGCTTCTATCGCGTTGACCCAAGCCGCTCACGTCAAACCGGTGGAACCGGCCTTGGTTTGAGCATCGTCAAACACATCGCTCAAAAGCACCTGGGCGAGATCACTATCAAATCCAAACTTGGCAAGGGTGCAACATTCACCCTTCGCCTTCCGATGTCAACCACGGCAATTGAAGCAACAGGGAGCAAGAAATGACTCGAGTACTAGTCGTTGAAGACGAACAGTCTCTTCGCGAGCCACTGGTCTACCTGCTAAAAAAAGAAGGCTTCGACGTTATCGAAGCTGATGATGGCACCAAGGCGGTAGAAGCATTCGCCCAGGGCGGTGTTGATTTGATTCTGCTCGACCTAATGCTTCCTGGCATGAGCGGCAATGAAGTTTGCCGCACAATTCGCCAGACATCCCAGGTGCCAATCATCATGTTGACTGCCAAAGACAGCGAGATCGACAAAGTAGTGGGCCTCGAAATTGGCGCAGATGACTACGTGACCAAGCCTTACTCAAGCCGTGAGCTCCTTGCTCGCATGAAGGCCGTGCTTCGCCGTCGCGGTGAGGCCCCGAGCATCGAGTCTCAGGCAGCCGGTGTGCTCGAGGTGGGTGCGGTTCGCATGGATGTTGATCGCCACCAGGTTTTCGTCAACAACGAGAAGATTCAGTTGCCGCTAAAGGAGTTTGAACTTCTTGAGCTGCTGCTAGAAAATGCCAACCGAGTTCTAACCCGCGGCCAGATCATTGATCGAGTTTGGGGCGCGAATTACTTTGGTGACACCAAGACCTTGGATGTTCACATCAAGCGCCTTCGCTCAAAAATTGAAGAAGACCCTGCACGCCCAGTGCACTTGCTCACCGTTCGTGGGTTGGGTTACAAGTACGAGGTTTAGAGCCAAAATCTTAGAAACACAAAAAAGCCCCACCGAAAATCGGCGGGGCTTTTTTGACGGAAAAATTATTCGGTGGCGTCAGCCGCAGCGTCTTCGCCGGCAGATTCGATACCAGCAAGCTCAAGGTCAAAAGCGTTTAGTGCGGCGAATAGGTCGGCGTAATCTGGCTGGTTTGGGTTTAGCGATGGAATGTTGATGGCAACTCCGTTTTCGCCACCCTCAACCAAGAAGATCTGCGAAACAGCGCCAGGTGCAGCACCGAGCTCAGCGAACACTGGTGCTGAGCCGTTGTAACCAAGGTCTAGCTTCTGGCCAGGTAGAAGAACGAATGAAACTTCTTTTTTCTCAGCCAAAACTGCGTCGGTGTACTGAATGGTCACCTTGTGTGACTTGAGGTCGGTGTTTACCAGCGAGCCGAAAATAGCTGAGCCATTTTCGCTTTCTAGGTAAAGAAAGTTGAGAGCCTTGACATTGCCAAGATTTGCCTGTGAACCTTCGCTAGGCGCGTATTCGGTTTTTGAAGCAATTGGGGTCATGAAAGTGCAACCTGCGGTGCCAAGCATCAATGATGCTGAAAGAGCAACTGCTGCAAACTTGCGGATAGACAATTTTCCTCCTGAGAAACGCTGAATAGCCCTTCTAGTTTACTCCTATCTAACGGGGCATCCCTGTGGTAAAATTGTGGTTTCTGAAGGGAATCAGCCACATGAAGTACAAAGTCGGCGAAACTGTCGTTTACCCTCACCACGGAGCAGCTCTAATCGTTGAGGTTGCTGAGCGCACCATCCGTAACGAAAACAAGCTTTACCTACAGTTGAAGGTTGCCCAGGGCGACCTCACCATCTGGGTTCCAGCTGAGAACGTCGACATGGTCGGTGTTCGTGACGTTATCGACAAAAAGGGTGTTCAGACTGTTTACGGCGTTTTGCGCGCTGAGTTCACCGAGGAGCCAACCAACTGGTCGCGTCGATACAAGGCCAACCTTGAGAAGCTTGCTTCAGGCGATGTCGTGAAGGTGTCTGAGGTTGTTCGCGACCTTTGGCGCCGCGACCAAGACCGTGGCCTTTCAGCTGGTGAAAAGCGCATGCTTGCCAAGGCGCGCCAGATTCTAGTTTCAGAGCTTGCTCTTGCTCACAAGACCAACGAAGAAAAAGCGTCGGCCGAGCTAGACACAGTTCTGGCATCTCCAGGAGCTTAATTACAAAATGACCAGTCGCGATCTTGCGGTGGTCGTAGTTGCTGCGGGGTTGGGCACACGACTGGGTGCCGATAAACCTAAAGCCTTTGTAAACCTGGCCGAAAAGCCACTGCTGCAGCACACCCTCGAGAACGTTGCCGAGGTTGTTGCCCTTAGTCAAGTCATCATCGCTGTACCTGCCGGCCACGAAGAGCAGACCGCTCTACTAGCCGATGAAGCGCTGGCAGGCAAAGAAGTTCGATTCGACGTGGTTGTCGGGGGCGAATCTCGTCAGCAGTCAATCGCTAATGCACTAGCAGAGCTTGATGAAACCGCGCAGGTGGTTTTGGTTCACGATGCCGCCCGAGCACTCACTCCATCCCAGTTATTTGAACGAGTCGCAGCAGAAGTTCGCCGATCAGGTGTTGCAGCTTTGCCGGTGATGCGAGTGGTTGACACCATCAAACGCGTCGATGACGAAATTGTGCGCGAGACTATCGACCGCGACAGCCTTCGTGCCGCGCAAACTCCTCAGGGTTTCGTAGCTAAAGATCTGATAGAGGCCTATTCCCTTGCCCAATATGAATACACCGACGATGCTGCACTGGTTCAAGCGCACGGAATTCAGGTCAATGCTGTTGCCGGTGATGCTCGAGCATTCAAAATCACAACTTCTGAAGATTTGGCAGCGGCTGAACTTCGATTCGGTGGTGGCATGCGCACCGGAATCGGCACCGATGTTCACCGATTCACCGAAGACAAATCAAAGCCGCTGTTCCTAGGCACCGTAGTTTGGCCGGGCGAGCGCGGTCTAGATGGGCACAGCGATGGTGATGCAGTAAGTCACGCCATTGTTGACGCGCTGCTTTCAGCTGCCGGGCTCGGAGACATTGGCTCGAACTTTGGCGTAGACCGCCCGGAATTCGCTGGTGCCAATGGCGAGGTGTTTATCCGTGGCGCACTTGAACTGCTCGATTCAAAGGGCTATCAGGTTGAAAACGTTGCAGTGCAAATTATCGGAAACCGGCCTAAGGTTTCGCCGAACCGCGAAAAAGTTGAAGCAACACTTACTGGCCTAATTGGCGCACCGGTAACTCTCGGCGCAACCACCACCGACGGCCTTGGTTTTCTTGGCAACTCAGAGGGCGTAGCTGCAGTGGCTACAGCGCTGATTTCGATCGCAAAGGTAGGCTGACACCGTGACCTTTAGCCTTTTCGATTCGCGCACCCAGAGCCTTCGCGCCTTCGTTCCATTGAACGAGGGGCAGGTCGGAATCTACCTTTGTGGACCAACCGTTCAGGGTCTTCCTCACGTGGGCCACCTTCGATCAGCTCTGGTCTATGACCAACTTCGTCGCTGGTTAGAAGTCAAAGGCTTCGACGTAACCCTCGTGCGCAACGTCACCGACATCGACGACAAAGTGCTTGAAAACGCAGACAATACTGGCGAAGAATGGTGGGCTCTGGCTTACCGTTTCGAAGTCGAGTTCAACAAGGCCTACTCGCTTTTGGCAATCAAGCCGCCAACTTATGAACCGCGAGCAACTGGTGCTATTCCTGAGATGATCGCCCTGATCGAGCGTTTGATTGAGGCAGGTTATGCCTATCGAGCCGAAGATGATTCGGCGAACGTTTATTTTGCGGCCGACAAATGGGCTGATTATGGCGAACTAACCAATCAGCGAATTCACGACATGGATGCTGATGCTGAAGCAGACCTTCGCGGAAAGCGCAGCCCTCACGACTTTGCCCTCTGGAAAGCTCAAAAATTAGGCGAGCCTGAATCAGCAGCTTGGTCAACCCCATTCGGCGAAGGCCGTCCGGGTTGGCACATTGAGTGTTCAGCCATGGCCACAAAATATCTCGGCAGCAACTTCGACATCCATGGCGGCGGTCTTGACCTTAGGTTCCCGCACCACGAAAACGAGCTTGCCCAAAGCCGTGCAGCCGGAGACAAGTTTGCAAACTATTGGCTACACAACGGGCTAGTGAACGTTCAGGGCCAAAAGATGTCAAAGTCACTTGGCAACTCCATCTTTGCCGCCGACCTGCTTGGTCAGGCAAAGCCGGCCGTCGTGCGTTATTACCTTGGCTCAGCCCACTATCGTTCGGTTCTCGATTACCACGATGGCGTTTTGACCGAGGCCGAGACCGCGTTCGGGCGAATTCAAAATTTTGTGTCGCGAGCACAGCGCAGCCTTGGCGATATTCACCTGGGTGCGCAGGTCATCGACTACCTTCCCGAAGCGTTTATTACCGCCATGGATGAAGACCTTGCCATTCCGGCAGCACTGGCTTCACTTCACGACACTGTTCGCGAGGGCAACACCGCCCTAGACTCAAATGATCAGGCTGCGCTTCTAAAGGCTGCCCAGTCGGTTATAGCGATGCTAGATGTTCTTGGCCTTGACCACTCGGATGCAAATTCTGGTGACAACGGAGAATCAAGAGTGCTCGACGCACTCATCCAAGGTTTAATTGCCGAAAGAAATGCAGCTCGTGCTGCAAAAGACTTTGCGCGTTCAGACGCGATTAGAGATCAACTAAAGGCAGCAGGTGTCTCAATTGAAGATGCTGCCGACGGAACCCATTGGAGTGTAATTTAAATGGCTGGAAAACCAGGTCGCCCAGGCGCCGCTAAGGGCAAAAAGGGTATGCGCGTTGGTACCGGAGGTCACGGAAAGCAGGCTCTAGAGGGCCGCGGACCAACACCAAAGGCCGAAGATCGCCCGTATCACAAGGCATACAAGGCCAAGGCTGCAGCTGAAAAGCACCGTGCAGCAACTGGCGCAACCCCGATTCGTCGCGGCGAGTTTCTAGCTCCTGCTGCACGCACCGCAGGTTCTGCCGGAGCCGCTGCGCGCAGCGGCCAGCGAGTTGCCAAGGCTGCCGACGCATCTGAGGTGCTGTCAGGTCGCAACTCTGTTGTCGAGGCGTTGCGCTCAAAGGTTCCTGCAACCGCACTATTCATCGCCGCTCGTATTGAGATGGACGACCGAGTCAAAGAATCTATCAAGATTGCCGGCTCACGCGGTATCGCGGTGAATGAAATCACTCGCCCTGAGATGGACCGCATGACCGGCTTCGACTCAGTTCACCAGGGCATCGCGCTTCAGGTGCCGCCATACAAGTACCAGCACCCAATGGAGCTTCTCGACCTAGTACTTTCACGCGGCCAGAAGCCTCTTTTTGTTGCCTTGGATGGAATCACTGACCCTCGCAACCTTGGTGCCATCATTCGTTCGGTCGCCGCTTTTGGTGGCCAGGGAGTCATCTTGCCTCAGCGCCGTTCAACCGGTGTTACCGCCTCAGCTTGGAAGACCTCGGCTGGTGCCGCGGCTCGCGTGCCAGTTGCTTTGGCTGCAAACCTGAACAGCACTTTGAAAGAGTTCAAGAAGCGCGGTGTGTTTGTTGTCGGTCTAGACGGAGACGGCGACATGAGCTTGCCCAACTTTGACCTAGCCACCGAGCCAGTGCTTCTAGTGGTTGGTTCTGAAGGCAAGGGTCTTTCGCGCCTAGTTACCGAGAACTGTGATGCAGTGCTGTCGATTCCTATCGCCCGCGACACTGAGTCGCTGAACGCGGGTATTGCAGCGTCGGTGACCCTGTATGAAATCTCAAAGCGTCGAGCAGCTCTAAAGCGATAAGCGCCTAAAAAGGAATCCCCTGAACCGAAAGGCTCAGGGGATTCCTTCTTAAGGTCTAGACCAGATCTCTCCAGTCAACTTCTTCATCATCTTCAGCAACCACGATGGTTCCGCGAGGAATGGCATCTGGCAAAGTGATTAACTCGGTTGAAGTGCCAAGATACGACTCTTCTTCACGTCGATAACGCAATACGTTTTCTACATAACTAGAGACTGCATCCTGAAGCGGAACATCCTTGGATTCTTTTTCAGACATGTACCAGCGGTGTTCAAGAACCTGGTGATAAATTTCAGCTGGTTCAAGCTTGCCGGCAAGTTCTTTTGGAATCGAAGTGATGACCGGCTCAAAGGCGTTGCTCAACCACTCGTGGGCAAGCACCTCTTCGTCGGCACCTGGTCGCGGGTGATCAATGCGGTATTGGTCAAGGTCGTTGAGTAGGCGACGAGCCTGGTTCTCTTCAACATCTAGGCCAGTTAGGCGAATCAATCTGCGTTGGTGGTGGCCGGCGTCGACAACCTTTGGCTGAATTTTGACAGTCGAGCCTTCGCTATCAGTCTTGATAGCCAGTTCTTCGATGTCAAAGCCCAGTTCATTCAGCTTTGAAACACGACGGTTGATCTTCCAGCGGTCATCTGACTTGAAGGTCTCAACACCGGTCAAGGCCTCCCACAGCTCGCGATACTTGGCGACGATGCGTTCGCTGGTGGCCAACGCATCAACTCCAGGCGCTGCGTGACCACTGGCGATCAGATCCATCAATTCGCCGGCAATGTTGATGCGGGCAATTTCTAGATCGTTCTCGCGTTGACCGTTTGAAAGACCAGAGTCATACAGGTGGCCAGTTTCGGCATCTACCAAATAAGCGGCGAATGCACCGGCATCGCGACGGAACAGGGTATTTGAAAGCGATACATCGCCCCAGAAGAAACCGGCAATGTGCAGGCGAACCAGCAACAGGGCCAAGGCGTCAACTAATCGGGTTGCGGTGTCAGGTCTTAGACCCTGTGACCACATGGCGCGATAAGGCAATGAAAACTTCAAGTGGCGTGTAATCAAAACGGATAGCAGTGGCTCGCCATCCGTGGTTTCACGATTGTTGATGATTGCGAATGGCTCAACGCAAGGTACGTCAAGCTTGAGCAGCAATTTCAACATGTCGTATTCGCGCTTAGCGAGCTCGGGGAGCGTCTCTTTGATAGCGATTACGTGGTCGTTTAGATGGGCGAAACGAACAGTGTGGCGGCTCAAACCCTTAGGTAAAGCTGCGATGTTCTCTTTCGGCCAGTCCTCCAATGGCAAATGCCACGGTAGATCCAGCATTGCTGGTTCTACCGTGGCAGCCGTGATGTCTAGTGAACTCACTTATTAGTTAAGGCGCTCGCCAGTTTCAACGTCGAAGATGTGAACGATGCCGCCGTCAGCCTTCAAGAAGACCTTGTCGCCAGCGTGTGGGTGAACACGACCGTCAACACGTGCAACAACGTCTGCTTCTGCACCGTCGATTGAGGTGTGACCGTATAGGTAGCCATCTGCACCAAGTTCTTCAACAACGTCAACCTCGACGGCAATGCCCTCTGACTTGGTAACGGTGATGTTCTCTGGGCGGATACCAACGGTGACCAACTTAGCCTTGGTCTTCGCTAGTACAGACTTTTCAACCTTTAGAACGGTGGTGCCGAACTGCACGCCACCCTCAACGATTGGAAGCTGTAGAAGGTTCATGGCTGGTGAGCCGATGAAGCCTGCAACGAAAACGTTTGCTGGCTCGTCGTATAGTTCCTGAGGAGTAGCAACCTGCTGCAGGATGCCGTCTTTCATAACTGCAACGCGGTCACCCATGGTCATAGCTTCAACCTGGTCGTGGGTCACGTAAACAGTGGTTACGCCCAGGCGACGCTGAAGCGACGCAATCTGGGTGCGGGTCTGAACGCGTAGCTTCGCGTCAAGGTTTGAAAGAGGCTCATCCATAAGAAATACCTGAGGCTTGCGAACAATCGCACGACCCATGGCAACGCGCTGACGCTGACCACCAGAAAGGGCCTTTGGCTTGCGGCTTAGGTATGGCTCTAGGTCAAGAAGCTTTGCAGCCTCTAGAACGCGCTCTGCACGCTCTTCTTTGCTAACGCCAGCGATCTTTAGAGCGAAGCCCATGTTCTCGGCAACGGTCATGTGTGGGTACAAAGCGTAGTTCTGGAAAACCATCGCAATGTCGCGGTCTTTTGGTGGGGTCTGAGTTACGTCGCGGTCACCGATGCGGATTGCACCTGAGTTGACGTCTTCTAGACCAGCCAGCATGCGCAATGAGGTTGACTTTCCGCAACCTGATGGGCCAACAAGAACCAAGAACTCGCCGTCGGCGATAGAGAGGTTCAGCTTGTCAACTGCTGGGCGGGTGCCACCTGGGTATAGGCGGGTGGCGTTATCGAATGTTACTGATGCCATTTTTTCTTATTCCTTCACCGGCAGGTACGTGCCGGACGATCCGTAGTGATAGAAACATCAACAGCGACGCTGCTGATGAACTTCATTATGGCATCAGAGGGGCCTGCGGTTAGACTTGAAAGCCTGACTGTCACCATATTGTGACTAACTGATTGAGGACTCAATGACACCGAACCAGAACAGACCAACTCGCAGCGAGCAGCGCGAACAGGCCCGTGCAAAGGCCCGTGAGCTTCGTGAGCAGCACAAGAAGAACGAAAAGCGCAAGCGCAACATCTTGTTTGCCGGCGGTGGTGCTGCAATTATTGCCGCAATCGCAATCGTTTCAATGGTTGTTGTGCAGGGCGCAAACCAGGTGCAGCTAACCCCAAAGAACATGTCTTTTAACGACGGAATCAAGATCGGCCTCGAGGCTAAGGCTTTCACCGAAACCCAGACACCAGCCCCAGACGCAGATGTTCCAAACATCGTCATGTATGTCGACTACCAGTGCCCAATTTGTCGTGACTTTGAGAACCCAAACGCATCTCAGATTGAGAGCTGGGTCAAGTCAGGCTCAGTAACCCTAGAAATTCACCCGGTATCGTTCCTAGACAGCCGTGCTTCTTTGAACCAATACTCAAGCCGTGCCGGCAACGCTGCTATCTGTGTTGCTGAATATTCACCAAACAGCTTCTTGGCCTATAACAACCTGTTGTTTGCGAACCAGCCAGATGAAGGCACCGCCGGCCCAGACAACGCTGAACTTGCTGACCGCGCCAAAGAGGCAGGGGTTTCAAACCTGGAGCAGATCACCAGCTGCATCAACAACAAGAGCTTCGGCAGCTGGGTTGAAAGTGCCACCACTCGCATTCTGAACGAGATGGTTCCTGGAACCGAGATCAAGATGGGCGGCACTCCAACCATCGTTGTGAATGGCAAGCAGTATGCGTTTGCAACAGCTGAAGAGCTAGCCAGCCCGGCTCGCTTCGCTCAGTTTGTGCAAGAAGCTTCAGCTAACTAAGCAAAAATCTTCCAGACCTTATAGGCTGGACAGGTTGCCTTCGGGCAACTGGCCGACTTGGCGCAATTGGTAGCGCACCTCACTTGTAATGAGGTGGTTAGGGGTTCGAGTCCCCTAGTCGGCTCAAAAGAAAAAGGACTCCCAAATGGGGGTCCTTTTTTCATAAAGTCATTAAACGCTCTTGAAAGTTACGCTGACCGAGTTGATGCAGTATCGATCGCCGGTCGGGGTTTGCGGTGCATCTTCAAATACGTGGCCTAGGTGGCTTCCGCAGTTTGAGCATCGAACTTCGGTGCGAACCATGCCAACGCTTCGATCCTCAAGTAGTTCGACCGCGTCACCGGCTTTTGGTTCATAAAAACTTGGCCAGCCACAGTGAGAATCAAATTTGCTTTCACTGGTGAAAAGTTCAGCCCCACATCCTCGGCAAGAAAACGTACCAACGCGTTTTTCTTCAAGAAGTTCGCCCGTATAAGCGCGCTCGGTTCCGGCTTCTCGCAGAACGTGATATTCAAAATCGGTCAGTTCTTCGCGCCACTGTTCATCAGATTTCTCAACTGGATAGTTCATGCCCCAACCTACTTCGCCTAAAATTGAAACTGCACTTCTTAGTGCCTCAAAGATAAGCAGGATTCATGGCTAAAAAGTTCCCACTCGACGAATTTGATGCAGCATCAGTTCACGGTGGTCGCCATCGCGCTCGTCGCACTGGCAAAGATCGAGCCTTGGAATGGGTAAAGATTTTTGGTGCCGGAATTTTGGTAGCAGGAGCTGCCTGGGGTGTTTTGAAATTTGCTGACGCATCTAGCGTTTTTGAAGGCGTCATTACAAATGCATCGCCAAGCCCAACAGCAACCGAAGACGCTCGCCCGGGTGTTGCCGTAGTCGATGGCTCAGGCAAAACTGACGATACCAAGATTGCCGCTGGTCAATTATTCGCTGCAGACCTTGAATCTGCTGGTTTCAACGTGCTCAACTGGAGCGCGCTTGAAGATGCTGACGGAAAACCAATCACCATCGAAACTTCAACAATTGTTATCACCGACGAACTTTTCAGGGCAGAAGCCGAAGAAATGGCCAAACTGCTCGGCTCGCCTCTGGTGACTGTTTCAGATCAATTTGCCGGCCCGATCACCATCGTTTTGGGTACCGAATACGAAATTCCGGTAACTGAATAGTTATAACCGTTCGATAAACACTTGGCTTTTTGCCTAGATTTCTCTAGGTGATTACATTTTGCAAGGCTAGTGTTGTAAGTGGTCGTAGCAGTACACGTAGCACCAGCTCTTTTCTATGCGACTCGCTCTGAGAAATTATTTCAGACGTCGTTATGTAACAGGAGTAAAAAACAAATGGCACAAGGTACCGTAAAGTGGTTCAACGCTGAAAAGGGCTTCGGCTTCATCACCCAGGATGGCGGAGCAGACGTATTCGTACACTTCTCAGCAATCCAGTCAGATGGCTACAAGGAGCTAAAAGAGAACCAGCGCGTTGAGTTCGAAGTAAAGAACGGCGACAAGGGCCCACAGGCTGACGCAGTTCACGTAATCGGCTAAGACCCTTAGATCTTTTACAAAATCACCCTCCCTTCGGGGAGGGTGATTTTTTTATCCCAGGATGTTCGCCAATAGCGGTTAACCCTGTTTGCACTCTAGGGGTGAGAGTGCCAAAATAGTCATTAGCACTCAAACGTACCGAGTGCTAAATACTTACAGGAGATTGAACCTAAAATGGCAAAAATCATTCACTTCAATGAAGAGGCCCGTCGCGGTATGGAGCGCGGTCTTAACATCCTTGCTGACACCGTCAAGGTAACCCTTGGCCCTCGTGGTCGCAACGTAGTTCTAGAAAAGAAGTGGGGCGCCCCGACCATCACTAACGATGGTGTTTCGATTGCTAAAGAGATCGAGCTAGACGACCCATTCGAGCGCATTGGTGCAGAACTGGTTAAAGAAGTTGCCAAGAAGACTGACGACGTAGCCGGCGACGGAACCACCACCGCAACCGTACTTGCTCAGGCATTGGTTCGCGAAGGTCTTCGCAACGTTGCTGCCGGTGCTGACCCAATCAGCCTGAAGCGCGGCATCGAGAAGGCTGTTGCAGCTGTAACCGTAGAACTAATTGCAAACGCAAAGCCAGTCGAGACCAAAGAGCAGATCGCGGCAACCGCGTCTATCTCTGCAGGCGACACCCAGATTGGTGAGCTAATCGCTGAGGCAATCGACAAGGTTGGTCGCGAAGGCGTAGTAACCGTTGAAGAGTCAAACACCTTCGGCATTGAGCTAGAGCTAACCGAAGGTATGCGCTTCGACAAGGGCTACATCTCGGCTTACATGGTTACCGACCCAGAGCGTCAAGAAGCAGTTCTTGAAGATGCCTATGTTTTGATTGCAAACTCAAAGATCTCAAGCATCAAAGACCTTCTACCAATCGTTGACAAGGTTATTCAGGCCAACAAGCCGCTTTTGATCATTGCTGAAGACATCGAGGGTGAGGCACTCGCTACCCTGATCGTCAACAAGATCCGTGGCATCTTCAAGTCAGTCGCTGTTAAGGCACCTGGCTTTGGTGACCGCCGCAAGGCAATGCTTCAGGACATCGCAATCTTGACTGGTGGTCAGGTTATCTCTGAAGAGGTTGGCCTAAAGCTAGATGCAACCACCCTTGACCTACTTGGTCGTGCGCGCAAGGTTGTTATCACCAAGGATGAAACCACCATCGTTGAAGGTGCTGGCGACCAGGACATGATCGCTGGTCGTGTTGAGCAGATCCGTCGCGAAATCGACAACTCTGACAGCGACTATGACCGCGAGAAGCTGCAGGAGCGTCTAGCCAAGCTTGCCGGCGGTGTAGCAGTAATCAAGGCTGGTGCAGCTACCGAGGTTGAGCTTAAAGAGCGCAAGCACCGCATCGAAGATGCAGTTCGCAACGCCAAGGCTGCTGTTGAAGAAGGCATCGTCGCCGGTGGTGGCGTTGCATTGCTTCAGGCTGGCAAGACTGCATTCGAGAAGCTAGAGCTAACCGGAGACGAAGCTACTGGTGCAAACATTGTTCGTGTTGCTATCTCAGCTCCGCTAAAGCAGATCGCAATCAACGCTGGCCTAGAACCTGGTGTTGTAGCAGAGCGCGTTGCAGGCCTACCTTCAGGTGAGGGTCTAAACGCAGCTACTGGCGAATATGTTGACATGCTAAAGGCTGGCATCAATGACCCAGTGAAGGTGACTCGTTCAGCACTGCAGAACGCAGCTTCGATTGCTGGTTTGTTCTTGACTACCGAAGCTGTTGTTGCAGAGAAGCCAGAGCCTGCTGCTCCGGCTGCTGCACCACAGGGCGGCATGGACTTCTAAGTCGATTCATAAAAAACGGGCAGCCTTTCGGGGCTGCCCGTTTTTTATGTCTTGCCGAAGGCTGGTGCATAATTGAATTAGTTGCGTTCGCAACTATATTCGAAAGGCATCATGCAGATTCTGGATAAGTTTCTAAAGCTTCGCTCCTTTGTAAACCAGGTTGAGTCACGCCTCGATAGCGGTTTGGTCTACGGTGTGAGTTTCAACGAATTTGTGATCATGAGGGCCTTAGTAGCGGCCGATTCTGAAGGCATGCGCAGAAGCGACCTTGCGGCGACCGTTGGTCTTAGTGTCTCTGGCCTCACGAGAGCGCTACAGCCGCTCGAAAAGCTTGGCTACGTTGAGCGCCGCGATGCACTGGTTGACGCGCGTGAGCGTCGCGTGGCACTTTCTAAAACCGCTGCCGCGCTTTACTCGGACATTGAAGCCAACGTGCTCAGCCGCCTAGCTGACCGCGCTGATGAAATTACAAAAATAACCGCTGATTAGCGAGTTCAATTTCGCTGTATTGACTTGCCGCCATCGCAAGTGCCTGGCCAATATCACTTAGTTGATTCTCGACTTGACTGGCAGTCACTCGCCATCGACTGGCTAGCTCTTGAAAACTGTTTGCGGCAAGGCCTGTCCATGAGGATTGCAGCGCGTTTAGTTGGCCCAACAGCGCAGTGGCCTCTTGGTTGAGTATTTGAATGCTGTTTTGAACGGCACTGTTGGCAACCAGAACCTGGTCGCTATCTACGGTGAATTGAGTCATGGAGTCAGTGTGCCGAAAGCATGCGTGATTTGGGCTTGATCTGGCAAATCTGTGAATAACTAGGCCGGAAGCGACACTCGGAACGTAGCGCCGCCGCCTTCGGTTTCGATTGCAACGATGTTGCCGCCATGGCGCTTGACGATGCTCGAAACAATCGCCAAACCAAGGCCCGAGCCACCAGTTTCGCTATTGCGTGAGTTGTCGACGCGATAGAAGCGCTCAAAAACTTTGTCTCGCAACTGCTCAGGAATTCCTTCGCCGTGATCGCGAACATCGACAATTACAAACTTTTTGCCGTCAACTTTTGCGCTGTCGTCTAACACGATTTCAATTGAGCCGTCTGCCGGTGAAAAACGCGAAGCATTGGCCAACAGATTTGTGAAAACCTGACGAATTGCATTGGCGTCAACGTTTGCCATAAGCGATTCATCGGCAGCAAAGTCTTCACCCGAAGCATGAATCACACGGATGCTCTGCCCTGCTGCTGCAACGCTTGCATCCATGGCGCTGTCGTGGGCTAGCGATACCAAGTTGGTCGGGGTCTTTGTTGGGGCTGCGCCTTCATCCATGCGCGTAAGGGTCAAGAGACTCTCGACGAGGCCGGTCATTCGCACCGCTTCGCTCTCAATTCGACCCATTGCCTCGGCAATTTGTTCAGGCTTTTTCAGCGCACCCATTCGGTAAAGTTCGGCATAACCTCGAACAGAAACTAGGGGAGTGCGAAGCTCGTGGCTGGCATCAGAAACGAAACGACGCATTTGATCTAGGGTTGCGTTGCGATTTTGCATGGCACCGTCAATGCCATTGAGCATGCTGTTAAGTGCACGATTTAGACGCGCAATTTCAGTGTTGCCCGGTCGCTCAATGAGCCGCTGGGATGTATCGCCGGCGCTCACCAGCTTGGCGGTGCGCTCAACCTCATTCAGCGGTCTAAGTGCAGAAGAAATTGTGAACCAAATGCTGAATCCACTGAAGAAGAGCAACAGCAGCCCAAAGCCTAAGCCGATAGAGCCATACATGGTTAGCAATGCACCGTTGGCATTGGTCGGCAGCGCCACAATCAGAGAGCCGGGTCTTGTGGTTAGCGGAACAGCAACCATTCGCCAGCCCTCGCCGCGAACTTCTTCGGCAATCTTTCCGTTGCTGTCAACCTCGAATGGAACACCGCCACTGGCTGCGACAACAGCCGATGTGAAGCCTGTTAGGTTAGGCACTTCGTCTTGATCGCTGGCGCTAGAAACCAAACCAATGATCAACTTGCCCTCAGCGCTCACATAACCGATGTAGAAATCACTCGGCAGGCTCGGCAGGGTCAGTTCACCATTGGCAAGGTGCGCTTCGATTAGCATCGGGTCTTCATGATTCAATACCTCAGCTGTGGATGTCAAAAGCGTGTCAGTGTTCGCCAACAGGTAGGTACGAATCAGTGAGATTGTGCCCATACTCGAAACCATCAAAAGCAGGCCGATGAGAGCTACTGAGAGTGCGGTCAACTTAGAGCGCAGAGAAATGCGCTCCCAAATGCTGCCGAACTTTTCTGACACTACTTGCCGTTCTTGACTGACTTATACATGTAACCAACGCCGCGCTTGGTTTGAATTAGCGGCTCGGAGGTTAGTGGGTCAAGTTTCTTTCGAAGATAAGAAACATAAGACTCTACGATTCCCATTTCACCGTTGAAGTCATACTCCCACACGTGATCGAGAATCTGGGCCTTGGTCAAAACGCGGTTTGGGTTTGACATCAAAAAGCGCAATAGTTTGTATTCGGTAGGGCTCAGGTCAACCGCGCTGTCATTGACGAAGACCTCGTGCGCATCTTGGTTGATTCGAATCTCGCCAACTTCGAGCACTGACTCTTCGACCTCAGCCGCTTTGGTACGACGAAGAATTGCGTTAATACGCGCAACAATTTCATCCAAGCTAAATGGCTTGGTCATGTAGTCATCGCCACCAACGGTTAGGCCGGTGATTTTGTCTTCAGTTTCGTCGCGGGCGGTCAAGAACAAAACCGGAGCATTGATGCCCATCGAGCGAATTTTCTTGGTTACGCTAAAGCCGTTCATGTCAGGCAGCATTACGTCAAGCAAGATGATGTCGGGGTTGCCTTTTTCAGCGGCGTTGACCGCATCGGCACCGTTGGCTACAGCGTGAACGCTAAACCCGGCAAAGCGAAGGCTGGTTGAAAGAAGATCACGGATGTTTGGCTCGTCGTCGACGATAAGTACCTTGATGTTTTCCATACTGAGAGTTTCACAGGTTTATCTGGGAGATTCCTGTGAGTCTGCTGGATGCTTAGAGCTCGAAAGAGTCCATAATTTCGTAGCTATAACCTTGTTCGGCTAAGAATCTTTGGCGGTTTTGAGCGAAGTCTTGATCAATGGTGTCGCGGGCAATCAGGGTGTAGAAGTTGGCCGCGCGACCATCAGCCTTTGGGCGCAAAAGGCGACCGAGGCGTTGGGCTTCTTCTTGACGGCTTCCGTAGGAACCTGAAATTTGAATCGCGACAGATGCTTCGGGCAGGTCAATTGAGAAGTTGGCAACCTTCGAAACTACAAGAGTGGTGATTCGACCATTTCTGAAATCATCGAAAAGTCGCTCGCGGTCTGCAATCGGAGTTTCACCGGTGATTTCGTCAACTTTTAGAGCCGCAGAAACTTCGTGAATTTGATCTAGATATTGCCCAATAATCAGAGTCGGCTCACCTTGGTGCCTAGCCATCAACTGCTTGATTACCGGAATTTTGCTCGAAGAAGTAGCCGCGATCCGATAGCGATCCTCTTGATTTGATACTGCATAATTCAGGCGCTCTTCGTCAGGTAGGTCGATTCGAACTTCAAAACAAGCCGCCGGAGCGATGTATCCCTGCGCCTCGATTTCTTTCCAAGGTGCATCGAATCGTTTTGGCCCAATCAGTGAGAAAACCTCACCCTCTTTGCCATCTTCGCGAACCAAGGTCGCAGTTAGGCCCAGACGCCTTCTCGCCTGCAAATCGGCAGTCATCTTGAAAATCGGTGCTGGCAGCAAGTGCACTTCGTCATAAACGATTAGGCCCCAGTCGTTGGCATTCAAAAGTGCCAGGTGAGCGTATTCACTCTTTCGCTTGGTGGTCAAAATCTGGTAGGTCGCAATTGTGACCGGCTTGATTTCTTTCAAAGAACCTGAGTACTCGCCAATTTCATCCTCGGTGAGTGTGGTTCGGCGAATCAATTCTGACTTCCACTGACGAGCCGAAACCGTGTTGGTTACCAGGATGAGCGTGTTGGTCTTGGCCACGGCCATAGCTGCGGCACCGACGATGGTCTTACCGGCACCACATGGCAGAACAACGACACCAGAGCCGCCATCCCAGAATTTCTCGACTGCCTGGTTTTGGTAGTCACGCACTTTCCACTCACTGGATTGCTGCATTGCAATTTCGTGCGGGGTGCCCTCGGTATAGCCAGCAAAGTCTTCAGCAGGCCAGCCAAGTTTCAAAAGCTCTTGCTTTACCTGGCCACGTGCCCAGGGTTGAATCTTGAAGGCCTCGTTTGAAATTGGGCCATCTAGAAGTTCAGAAATTTTTCGGTGTCGACTCGCTTCGAGCAAAATGGCGCGGTCGGTCGAAAACAATTCGAGTTCGCCATCTGCACCCCGCTGAATAACCAGTCGACCATACCTAGACATGGTTTCGGTGATGTCGGCACGCACAGAACTTGGCACCGCAAACTTGGCATATTTGTCGAGCACACCAAGTACAAAATCAGAATCGTGACCGGCCGCACGAGCGTTCCAAAGCCCTAGACGAGTGATTCGGTAGGTGTGAATGTGCTCGGGCGCACGCTCGAGCTCGGCGAAAATCGCAAGGTCATGACGGGCATCAGCAGCCTGCGGGTGGTCAACCTCAAGCAGAGCAGTCTTGTCGCTTTGAACGATCAGTGGCCCAGTAGTCATCCTTCTAGCCTATTGAATAACTACTCGGATGATGTTGGCTACCGGAAGAGTTCGCTCAATGTCTGCCTTACGGTCTTTGGCGCGAAGGCGGCCGTTGGCAATGCCGATTGGTTCGAGAGTGAAATCAATCTCATCTCCGGCAGCAGATTTCACGGTCACCAGTACCTTGCCCTTGTTTTTAATGGCGAGTTCAATTTGACGAGTTAGGTCATCGCCATCGGGTGAATCGCCTACCTTTGCATCTTGCTCGCGCAATCTAGCAATGTCTTCACGCACTGATTTAGTGGCGCTAACGCCGTCAGCCTGGGCATTAACCTGGTGCGGTGAGATGACCTCGCCTGAGGCATCTATTCGCACCGCTGGCAAACCGATTTCACGCAGCCCAAAATAGACCACCTCGGGTTCAAACCTTGAAACCAAGTCACCGTTTGGCAACGCCTGGATAGCAAAGGGTTTGAGTCGAGAATCGTTCATGATTGACGCAAGTTGCACCACGTCACTCGACCTAATGACTGAGCGAGCGCTGTCGGTGCCAGCTGAAACCGTGAGTTTTTTGAAGCGATTCGCAGCCTCGCGAATTAGGTAGTCAACCGGCTGAGGGAGTTTAGTTCCTGACATTTCGGCGAGCAGTTCGCGAATCTGGTTTTCATCCATGCCGGTTTCAAGACCGTGACTCAGGCTGAGCGCTGAAAGGCGATAGGTAGACGCCACACCAATTTGCTCGGTGCTAACAAAGCGCCGAAGTTGAATCTCGAGGCTGGTTGGCAGCGGGCCGGGAGCAATGATAGAAAGATCGGCTTGCACAATGATGCGATTTTGATTTGCGGGCAGGTGCTGAGTAGCTAACTCAGAAGCTGCTTGGTGTTCACAAACCAGTACCTTGCTGCACCACGAGCTCATCCAGCCGTTTGCAGAAAGGCCCAGCATGGCCGCAAACTTGCTCAACTTGGTTATTTTCGATGACACCGAGTTGTCGGCAAAAGGATAAACGGCCGGTAATTTTTCGCTAAGCGAAATCGGCAGAGTGAGGTTCGAGATAGTCGCGTTTAGTTCTCGCGCAGAGGTGTCGCCAAGCATTTGCCGCCAGACCAAGCAAAGGTGCAAATAGCGTTCGGCCGGGCTCCAGGTGAGCCAAGCATCAGATTGTGGTGTCAGCTGCCAGCGACCGTCTGCGAGGGTGATCAAGTTTGCAAACCTGGATAAGTCGTAAATCTCGCGGGCATAATCGTTGTTCTTGCGCAGGTGATTCGCCAGGCGCTTGAGGTCGGGTAGTCCAACGTTGCGCTTGCCAACCTCGCGCACATAGCGCAGCTCAAGATCAAAAATCAGCTCATTAATTGCTTGCACAGTTTCAAAAATTTCGAGACCAGCATCTCGGTCTACCGTGACCTGATCGGTCGAAGTCTGTTCAGTTACCGAGGTTAAATTTTCACGGATTGCAGGGAACTGCTTAAAGGCTTCGCGAGTGGATTCAAAAGGCTTGAACTCGCTGTCGACCAACATCAATTTGGTCAGTTCGGTTGCAGCTTCGGTTTGTTCCGTAGAACCTGCGACTAGGTTTTCGAGTGCGCGGGCCTGACTAAACGGCAGCCCAGAAATCGCGGCTGAAATTGAGTTTGGCTTTGTTAGTGCCTCGGCTATGTCAAAGAAGTCAACCGCTCCTGAAGCATTAATCATGCGCTCAGTTAAAAGCGTTTCAAGTTGGTCATCGGTGAGCTTGCGCAATGATGCTGCGACTTGCAATAACTCACTCATGATGCCCCCGCAATCGCAAAACTAGTTGCTGCGGTTTTCGCGACTGCGACGTCGAATGTTGAAGACCAACAGCAAAATGATGCAGAGCGCTCCTGCTGCCAAGCCGAACTGCGGGTAGAAAACCATTAGTGGCAGCAGGTTGGTGGCGCCAACGGTTGGGGTTGCTGCGCTTGACGCGGCCATAATCAAGGTGATGATCATTACCAAGACCGAGGTTCCAATCAATCCAGCTGCCATGTAGGCAAGGATGGTTTCGATTCTCGGAGCAGGTGATTCTTTGGGTGCTGAAGTTTGTTTAGCCATCCTTCTAGGATACCCGTGGGAATCCCAGGATAACTCGGCTAAAATAAGGGTTTGGATTTACGAAAGAGGTTTCCATGCCAACCGGCAAAGTCAAGTTCTTCGACGAAGAAAAAGGTTTTGGTTTCATCGCATCTGACGAGGGTGCCGAAGTCTTCCTTCACGCAAGCGCGCTGCCTGCAGGCACTACCTCAATTCGCCCTGGTAGCCGAATCGAATTCAGTGTTGCCGAGGGTAAGCGTGGAGCCCAAGCGCTTTCAGTGCGTGTGCTAGACGCACCGCCAAGCCTCGCCAAGATGGGCCGCAAGCCGGCCGACGAAATGGCAGTAATTGTTGAAGACCTGATTCGTCTTCTTGACCACCTTGGTGGTGGCCTAAAGCACGGCAAGTACCCAGAGTCATCAAACGGCAAGAAGATTGCCGCTCTGCTTCGCAAATTGGCAGAAGAGCTGGATGCCTAATAACACTGACCTAACCAACCTCGCTTTTGCGCGCGAAGCTGCTGTTGCCGCTGCGCCTAAAAAAACCGTTGGTGATTTTGTCGAAGTAATTGACGAAGGCGACAACACCCTTACCTTTCTTTTTGAATCGAAACAAAAGGGTTATGTCGGCTGGCGTTGGTCAGTCACTATTTTTCAGGGTGACTCAGCGCCGACTGTTTCTGAAGTTTTGTTGATGCCAGGCTCTGAATCGCTGGTTGCTCCAAAGTGGATTCCATGGTCGGAGCGTCTTGCCGACTATAAGGCTCTTCAACTCGAACTTGAAGCTCAGGCTGCACTCGATGCTGCCGAAGCTGATGAAGATGAAGACTCAGATGATGAGCTCGATGAAGATGACGTTGCTGATGAAGTTGGCGCAGATCTGGCGGTTGAAGGCTCTGAAACTGAACCCGAAGAAGATTCACTTGACGAAGCTCAGTCTGGTGAAACTACTCAAGCTGAACCTGAAAGTGCAGAACTAGCGGCGACGAACCTTGAAGAAGGCGAAGATTCCGAGAGCAATGCCAAAAAGGCACGTAGAAAGCCACCAAGATTTTTCGGCCGCCGCAAGCGCGGGCGCAAAGACGAGGCATAAAGCCAAAGCAACAACCCACAAAACCAGCCCGACGGCAATTGCTAGTCGGGCATTGGTTTTAACCGGGGCCGGGTCTGGCTTTCGCTCAGAGTCTTTGACGTAAAGGCGCATTTGTTTAGGCTAGCTCGCCAACCACAAAATCGATTGCCTGAGTAAGTTTTTGCACGTCTGCCAGCTCAGTAGCGGTGAAGGTCGCTACACGAAGCTGGTTGCGGCCCAGCTTGCGATAAGGCTCAACATCGACGATTCCGTTTGCTCGCAACACCTTGGCGATGGCTGCAGCGTCGATCGAGTCATTGAAGTCGATGGTTACAACAACCTGTGAGCGGTGTTCAGGGTTGCTCACGAATGGGGTGGCAAACTCTGATGCATCTGCCCAGTTGTAAAGGTGTGCCGATGCTGCCTTGGTTCGAGCGTCTGCCCAAGATAGGCCGCCATTTTCGTTCATCCAGTTGATTTGCTCACCTAGCAAGAACAGGGTTGAAATCGCTGGGGTGTTAAGAGTTTGGTTGAGTCGTGAGTTGTCAATCGCAGTCTTAACGCTCAAGAACTCTGGGATGTAGCGATCGCTCGCAGCAATTTTCTCAGCGCGTTCGATTGCCGCTGGTGACATGAGTGCAAACCAAAGGCCGCCATCAGAGGCAAAGTTTTTCTGAGGTGCAAAGTAGTAGACATCGGTTTCGGTTGCATCAAAGTCAATGCCTCCGGCTGCTGAAGTGGCATCCGTGAACATAAGAGCACCCTGGTCGGCACCGGTAACGCGGCGAACCGGAGTGACTACACCGGTAGAGGTCTCGTTCTGCGCATAAGCATAAGAATCAACTCCGGCTTCAGCCTGAAGTTCTAGGCGTGAACCTGGGGTTCCGTTGATTACGGTCGGCTTGTCTAGCCAAGGATTAGTAAGTGCTGATGCAAACTTGCTGCCAAATTCACCGTGAACCAAGTTCAGAGCCTTCTTCTCTACAAGCGAGAAAGCAGCGGCATCCCAGAATGCAGTTGAACCACCATTACCGAGAACAATTTCGTAGCCCTCAGGGTTGTGAAAAAGATCCATCAAGCCCTCTTGCACGCGCTTGACAAGGTTCTTTACCGGTGCTTGGCGGTGCGAGGTTCCCATAAGTTTTGCGCCTTCTGAAGCAAATGCGGCGATCTGTTCGTGACGAAGGCGAGAAGGGCCGCAACCAAAGCGACCGTCAAGTGGCAAAAACTCAGTAGGAATGTTGATTTCAGACATGGCTCAAGTTTACTTTGCTGTGGCCGAGCCTCGGTGAGCTAGGGCACACCAAAGGGTAATCTTGTGATTAATCAATCGAGGGGAGTAAAGACAGATGAGTCACGATCTAATCGACACGACCGAAATGTACCTGCGCACGATCCTCGAGCTTGAAGAAGAGGGTCAAATTCCACTGCGAGCTCGAATCGCAGAACGCCTCGACCAGTCAGGGCCAACTGTTTCTCAGACTGTTGCTCGAATGGAGCGCGATGGTTTGCTAGTGGTTTCAGGCGACCGACACCTCGAGCTGACGAACCGTGGTCGTGAACAGGCAATTTCTGTCATGCGAAAGCATCGACTCGCCGAGCGCCTTCTGGCTGACATCCTTGGCCTTGAATGGGAATTTGTTCACGAAGAGGCTTGCCGCTGGGAACACGTAATCAGTGAGCGCGTCGAGCGAAAAATTATTGAACTAATTAGCACCCCGGATGTTTCGCCTTACGGAAACCCGATTCCGGGGCTCGAAGGGCTTGGCAAGAAAACTAACCCGAGTTTTGGCGAAGGTGTGGTTTCAGTTGCCGATGTACCTCGCGCATTTGCGGGGCAAAACTCATTTATTCTGCGCCGCATCGGCGAGCCTCTGCAGGTTGACGTGTCGCTACTGACCCAACTTCAGACGCTGCAAATTGTGCCTGGTCAACGCATTTCGATTGACCACCGCCCAGGCGTGGTTTTTGTGAGCAACCACCAACTCGAAGATGGTCTCGAGATCGCTGAAGACCTTGCCCGACACCTGTTCGTTGAGGGTTAAGTAACCCCCGCTTGCCTAACTCTCTGGGTGATTTCTCAGGAAACAGTTGGTAAACTGTAAAAGTTGCGTTCCATAAACCTGGAACTCAATCGGACTCGGATGGTTTCCTTTGCCTGCAATCCAAGTCTTTAGAACGAATAGTTTCGCTGCAGGATTCACCTCGTGAATGAGACTCGGAGGTTTAGTTTTGGCCAATAAAGCCGCAGGCAAGCACCGCGCCGACGTTGAAATCAACGTCTTGGAATCGTTTGAACTACGTTCTCGTCGTTCAGTTCGCGAAGCCGAGAAGGCTCGCCAGTCACGCCGTACACGCCGCCTTGCAAAAAAGCAGGCGAAGCTCGATCGCGAATATTTTGCCAAACAACAACAGACTTCAACCCCAACTTCCAATGGGTTCACCGTGCCATCCGTGGTTCGCAAAGTTCGCTTTTATCAGCGACGCCCAGTTCGCAACGTAATCACCATGTCGGTTGCCTCAGGTCTTTTTGCAACCTTCGCGTTGCCGGCTTACGCATATGACCCAGACGTGGCAGCGATGTCGCGCTTCACCACAACCGATGCACAAGCTTTGGCTTCAGGTGAAGGCACCCAGAACCTAACGGTTGCAGCTGTGAACGTGGTTAAGTACAGCCGCGGAAACTACAAGTCTGCCGATGCCGCAGAGATTGCTCGTCAAGAGACTCTAAACAGCTATAGAACGTATAACGGCCCAACCGCCTCTGACTATTTGGCTAACCCGCCTTACAGTCGCCTTGATGGTGCAACCATTCTTAAGGTCGCACAAAAGTATGTCGGCACCCCTTATGTGTTTGGTGGCGAAACCCCTCGTGGTTTTGACTGCTCTGGTTACGTAGCATTCGTGTTCGCACAATTTGGTGTTGCGCTGCCTCACTCGGTACATGGCCAGGCTCGATTGGGAATTCCGATCAAGGCAGAAGACGCCTTGCCTGGTGACCTAGTGATCATGAGCGACCACAGCCACGACGGCATTTATGCCGGTAACGGTCAGTTCTATCACGCACCGCGCCCGGGTGACTCGGTAAAGCTTGCACCGATTTACACCAGCAATGTTTATTACATTCGCCTAGCTACCAATTAATTTCTTCACCAAACCTTTACCAAAACACTGCATTAATTGCATTCATGTTTCGCGCGCGCGGGCGTAACCTGACAATAAGTTCGAAGAGTTAAGAACCAAACGAAAACCCAGAAGCCGTCTGGGATTATTCGAAAGGGTTTCATGCACACTTTGGTTTTAAATGCTGGTTATGAGCCACTAGCTGTGGTGTCTTTCAAACGAGCGCTGATGCTGGTTTTGAATGACAAAGCCGTGATTCTGGCTGGGGCAAGCAACAAGACTGTTCACAGTGCCAGCAAAGTTTTTGATCTGCCATCGGTCATTTTGTTGTCGCGCTACGTTCGCGTGCCGAGCAACCGGAACATCCCAGTTTCTCGAAGAGGCGTTTTGAGGCGTGACGGTCACCAATGCGCATATTGTGGAAGACCCGCAAACACCATCGATCATGTGCAACCAAAATCTCGGGGTGGTCGCGACTCTTGGGAGAACCTGGTTGCCTGTTGCTTGAAATGCAACAACAAAAAGAGCGACAAAACCCTGAGTGAAATTGGTTGGTCTTTGGGCTTTACGCCACGGATGCCCTCGGGCGGGGGTTGGACAGTTCGCGGAGCAGAGCGGGTTGAACCCGAATGGAACGCCTACCTCGAAATGCTCGCTGCCTGATATTTAGTGGCCCCGAAAACGACGTCAGTCGTTTGAGCCTGTGCGTTGAACCTGAGATTTAGTGGCCCCGATAGGAATCGAACCTACGACACAAGGTTTAGGAAACCTCTGCTCTATCCACTGAGCTACGGAGCCGGAAACCCCAAATATACCTGAGAGTTCAAACTGAGGGTTTTCTGAGCATTCGGGCAAGCCTAAACCTTGTTTTGAAGCCTAAAAGTTAGGCTCGTTTCATGACTAATAACGAAGGTTCAAGCGGGCAAGTCAACCGCACCAGCTGGCAGAGCTGGGAAGAAGAATTGAAGGCAATCGGCGTGACTAATCCGCTGATGACTTTCGAGACCAATACCTTCGGTCAGATCGACCTAGAGCGCAGCCATCCGGGTGGTTTTTCTCAGTTTGTCACCGGAAGACAAACCCTGCTTTCAAACCTAGTTCGCGACCCGCTGGCTTTTTCGAGAGCGCTTTCTGCTGCTCGCCGAATCAAAGCTAAAGCTGATCGCATAAGCAGCAACTTTGGCCTTGACACGCTCTATTTGGTCGGCGGCTTGGCGAATTTTGAGGCCGATGGTTTTGACCTGAACGTGCCAATTTTGATGTGGCCTCTCGATTTGCTCAAAAAAGGCGAAGACTACGAACTGTCGCTGGCTGGTCCTCCGCAGGTGAACCCTATTTTGGTTGAATCGCTAGAAGTTGCCTATGGCATAAACCTCAACCAATCAGAATTGCTCGCTCGTCAGAACGAAAGCTCTGACCTGGTGCCTCTAACCGTTTTGAATTATCTGGCGAACCTAACCGCAGATAAAGCAAACCTAGACCTGAAGCGCATTCTGGTGATTGGAAACTTCACCGCAGTTTCTCAGACCCTGCTGAGAGATTTGACCCACACCAGCAACGGTTTGCTCGATGCTCTTACCGGTGAGCCAACCGATGGTCTTGGCGAAATCGACATTCCCGAACTAAATCTTGTAGTCGATGCCGATGCAACTCAGATGCGCGTGGTGGCCAGAGCACTAGCTGGCCAAAGTTTTGCAGTAGAAACTCTGCCGGGTTGCGGTTACACGCAAACAGTTGTCAACGTGCTTGCGGCCTTGGCTGAAAATGGCAAACGCACCCTCGTGGTGGCTCCAAGACGTCAGACGCTCAATGAATTAGCCGATCGGCTGTCGGCTGTTGGCTTAGGCGGTCTCGGAATTCGTGCCGATTCAACCTGGGTCGACATCATCGCTGCGATTTCTAGAAATGAAAAAGCCTCAGCTGTTGATGCTGAAGCTGCTCGCGCAAAGCGAATCGCGGCCGAGGACTCGCTAGACGAGTATTTCAAGACACTGAACGATGTTGATGAGGTTCTAGGAGTTTCGCTAGCTCGAGTACTGCGAGAGCTTTCAAGACTGAGCGGTTTGCCGCACGCCCCTCTAACCAGTGCGCGAATCGAAGAACAATACTTGCTGCAACACCTCGATAAATCGGCTGCAATCGACCTGCTCACTGAGGCTTTTGAACTTGGTGAGTTTAAGTTCGGACCACAGGACACAGCATGGTTCCAAGCTAAATTCTCGAATCCGGCTGAAGTTGAACAGGCCGTTGAGCTCGCGAAACACCTGCGTGACGAGGCTTATCCGAAGCTTGCAAACCAGTTAGCCGAGTTCACCGAAAAAGTGAATTTCAAAGCTGCAAATAGTGTCGACGAGTGGTCCAAGTACCTCAGATTGTTTGTTGGCATTCGAGAGACTCTAGATAGATTTTTGCCTGCCGTTTTCGATCGACCTATTACTGAATTGGTTGCTGCAACTGCCCCAAGAAAAGGCGTAGATAAGAGCGAACGTTCGCAAATGTCTGGCGGTAACCGCAGGCGTCTTAAGAAACTCGCCAAGGAATATCTGCGAACCGGCATGCATGTTGCCGACATGCACGTTGCTCTCAAAGCCATTCAAGAGCAACGCGAACTTTGGCTTGAATTCTCAACCATGCCGACCGCACCACAGGTGCCAACTGGCATTCACGACGCGCAAATCGCTCTCCAAGCGTTCGTGGCAGATCTTGAAAAACTTCAAAGCCACATGGATGATGCCCCTGGCCAGCAGTCATTAACAGAAATGACTCTTTTTGAGCTTCAGCAGAAGTTGACTTCACTCGCTGAAGACACCGACGCCCTCGAGAAGCTGGGGGAGCGTTCGATGGTTTCAGGTCGCCTTGCTGCCGTTGGGCTTGGTCCGTTGAGCCGAGATCTAGCCAGACTTCACACTTCACGCGAACACCTTGCGGCAGAACTTGATCAAGCTTGGTGGCAATCAGCACTTGAGGTGCTGATTACTCGCGATAATTCGATTCTGAATTTCTCATCTGAGCAGCTTGCTCAAAATGAAGAAAATTTCAAAATTGCCTTCGATGAGCAAATCGAGGTAGGGGCACGGATTGTCGCTCAAGCCCTCAGCAAAAGATGGAATGAGGCGCTAGCCGCCAATAAGAGCGAAGCAACAGCCCTAAAGCAATTGCTGAAATCTGGTGCAACTAACTTTGCGTTGACACAGGCGGCAGCGCCGAAGATTTGGCCGGCACTTGCACCTGCGCTTCTGCTTTCGCCGTATGAGTTGCCAGCGTTTATTGGCAAGGAACAAGCCTTTGACGCAGTGCTGGTTCTAGATGCCGCTGGCTCGACCATCGCTGAAAACCTTGGGGCAATTTCGCGATCAAAACAAATTATTGCCTTTGGTGACGATGCGATTGCCGCGCCGGTTGGATTCGAAATCGAGTGCCGAGCCATTCCGCTGGGCCGCGAATTATCAGTTGCATCGGTATTTGCAGAGGCGCGCAGAATCTTCGGTTCTGAGGTTTTGCGACGCAGTTATCGAACCACAGGTCAATCGCTTGGTGAGCTCATTAATCGCGAGTTCTATCAAAATCGAATTCAATACGCTCCATCTGCCGCCGAGTATTTTGGCGAGCGAAATTTCATTCTTGATCAGGTCACCGAGGGCAACCGCGCGAAAACCACAATCGAGGGTGCAACTGAGAGCCTTGATGCTGAATTGGCTCGAACAGTAGACCTGGTTTATAACCACGCACTTTGGCACCCTGATCAGTCACTTCTGGTTTCAAGCGCATCTACCGTTCACGCTGAACGAATTCGTGCAGCTGTGATTGCCGGCTTGCGTGACAAGCCAAACCTTGCAGAATTCTTTGATTCTCATGGTCGCGAGAAATTTGAAGTAGCTCCACTAGCTGACCTTGGTCATCGAATCGCCGATCGAGTAATTTTCTCGCTTGGATACGGTCGAACTTCGCACGGAGCCGTGCTTTCAAGCTTCGGTCAAATGAGCGATGTCGATGGTCGACGCTACTTGGCCAACCTGCTGGTCAGTGCACGAAAGCAAATCACAGTTGTCAGCTGCTTTGGCCCAGACGAAGTGCCAACTGACCGTATGGCGAACGGAGCTGCTTTGCTCAAAGACCTATTGCAAGCCGCGAGTGCCGAACGTGAACCAGTAGCAAACCCAGTAGACCCAATGCTTCAAGACTTGAGTCTGCGGCTCAAGAAGCTTGGCGCTCGAGTCGACACCGGCTTCTCGCAAGAGACACCTTTGGTGGTTGCCTATGCCAAGAGCGCTGCCGTAATCGAAGCTGACTGGTCTATTCCTGGCGAGAACAGAACCGAGAAATTCCACATTCGACCGGGCCTTTTGACAGCTCTCGGCTGGAAGTACATCCGTGTTTATAGTTTTGAATTGTTCTCTAACCCGCAGGCGCTAGCAATTCGCATCGCCGAGCAATTGGGAATGCAGGTGACTAAACGGTCAGTGCCATTATTTGATGATTCAGACCGAGCCTTTGAAGACACCGATGCAGCATGGGGTGACCGTGTCGATTCAAATGATCAGCGTTTGAAACAAGACAAGCCGCCGCACTGGGGCTAGGCCTCAGGAGTCTTGTATTAGCTGCTTTTCTTAGGTGAGGCATTATCGGTTTTGTAGAAACCGCTGCCTTTGAAAGTGACGCCCACCTGGCCGAAAACCTTGCGAAGTTCACCCTGGCATTTTGGGCAAACCTTCAGCGCGTCTTCTGAGAATGACTGCTGAATGTCGAAGGTGTGCTCGCAGTTTTTGCAAGCGTATGAATAAGTAGGCACGCTTCTATTTTAACCGTTCGGTGAACAACACAACCTGCGAGGGCGTGACAGCTGCGTCGACGGGGTGATCATGGCTCTCGTTGGGCACTGACTCAAGCAATTCATCGTCAAACACAACAGCGATAACCGGCGGCAGCGGTTCAAACTTCAAAAGCGCTCGATCGTAATAACCCTTGCCCTTGCCAAGCCTGGTTCCGGTCTGGTCAACAGCCAGGGCTGGGATGAACGCTAGATCAACATTCTCGGGAGCAGTGGTCGTACCGGTTGCTTCGTGGAAACCAAATATCCCTACTTCTGATTCGCCTTCGAAAATGACCCATTCGAGCTCGCCGTCTGCTTTTGAAACTGGAAGGAGAACCTCGATATTGTTGTCGATGGCCCAGTCAATGAAAAGTTCGGTATCTGGCTCGTTTCCGTATGGTAGGTAGCAGGCAATGCGATTTGCTCCAGTTGCTAGGCAAAGCTCGGCTAGGTGAACATTGAGCTGCTCTGCAACCTCAGGGTCATACTCCAAGCTGGCCCGACGCTCTTTTAGTTCGGCACGCAGTTGTTGCTTGTTCGCGGCAAGTTCATCCATGCGACTAATCTTGCCATCGTGCCTATGTCTTTTGCGCTCACCCACGGCGACGTTCTGCTTCGAATTATCAAAGCCAAGGATGCCAAGGACCTCGAGCATGCTGTTTTGTCGAATAGAGAGTGGTTGCGCCCCTGGGAGGCGACCAATCCGTATGGACCGAATTCATTTGACTACCGAGCTCAAATTCGAGGTTGGCTAAGGCAAATGAACGACAATCAGGGTTTGCCGTTCGTGATTCTCGTCGACGGAAAAATCGTCGGGCAGCTGAATGTTGCCGGTATAACTTTTGGTTCGGTTGGCGGCGCAGTAATTGGCTACTGGGTCGTGCCTGAGGTAGCCGGTCGAGGCGTAGTGCCGACCGCGGTTGCACTGGTGACCGATTATCTTTTCAACGTTGTCGGGTTGCACCGAGTGGAGATTGACATTCGTCCAGAAAACGTAGCCTCACTGCGAGTGGTTCAGAAACTGGGTCTTCGATACGAAGGTTTGAAAGAGCGCTACATTCACATCAACGGAGCTTGGCGAGACCACTACGTATTCGCGATCACTCACGAAGAGGTGATTGGTGGATTACTTAACCGTTGGATTCAGGGCAAAACGCCCGAGCAAAATTATCCGTGGCTTCAAAATATTGAGCCTGAAATTAAACACACCGAATTAAATGATGGCTTCGGCGGTAGCTGACTCATATCTTTGAGATATGAACTTCAATGGATCCGGCGGCTTGATGCTGCTAGTCATCGCCGCATTGTGGTTTTGGGTTTTCGTACCAAGTTGGCACCAGCGTTCTGAGCAGCGCGATGACGAGCGAAGCTATAAACGACAGATCAAATCTGAACTGAAAAATTTGCAGCGTGAAACTGTTGGCCGCAAGGGGTCGGTGGCTTCTGTTGCACATCGAAGCTTCAGGTTGTCTTTGACTAAACGAGCTTTTGGTGCTCTAACTTTGATGTTTGTCGCAACCGCGGCTGTTACCGGGTATCTGGCAGTTGAAGCGCCTTACTATTGGGCTGCAAGTGCTTCTGCTTTTTTGATGGGTTCCCTCACCATGAGTGTTTTTGTCAAAGCTGTGAAAGTAAACCGTGCTCTCTTGGCAAGCAGTGCTCAGGGCAAGGCGGGGTTCAGATCGGGTCTTGCAAATTCACGAATTCTTGGTGAGGCGAACGAGCAAGAGGCTGAGAACGACCCAAGAGCTTGGCAGCGAAACCCGCTACCGGCACCACGCCAACACATCGGTCAGCTTGAGATTCCAGTGCTTGCCGATGTGGTTTCAATCGAAGATTCACCAGCTTCAAAAGCCAAGCAAAAATTTGATTCAGCAGAACTCGATGAGATTCTTCGTCGCCGCAGGTCAAACGGCTAGCTTCGCATTAGCGAATAGCCCTAGGTCGATTTCTGAGTTGAGTCGACTAAACTTATAGCAATTCCAAAATCAATTTTTCAGGAGATACTCATGGGCATTTTTGCTTCAGTAAAGAAGGCGTTCTCAAAGAACGCAAAGAGCATTGCAAAAGACACCGGCGCACTTGTTGCCGAGGCTGTTGACGAAGTAGCGAAGACCGCTGCCGTTGTTGAGAAGAAGGTTGAAAAGGCCGTTGACAACGTAGAGAAGAAGGTTGCTTCAACTGCAAAGGTTGTTGAGAAGAAGACCAACGCCGCAGTCAAGACTGCAACCAAGACTGCAACCAAGGCAACCAAGACTGCAGGTACTGCAGTAAAGAAGGCTGCTGGAACCGCTGCAAAGACCACCGCAAAGGCTGCTGCTGCAAAGCCAGCCGCTGCAAAGAAGCCAGCTGCTAAGCCAGCACCGAAGGCTGCTGCTAAGCCAGCCGCTAAAACTGCTGCCAAGCCAGCGCCGAAGGCTGCCGCTAAGCCAGCTGCAAAGCCAGCTGCTAAGCCTGCTGCTAAGCCAGCTGCTAAGCCAGCCGCTAAGCCAGCTGCAAAGCCAGCTGCTAAGCCTGCTCCAAAGAAGTAATCACTTTCAATAAAAAACCCCGCCAATCACTGGCGGGGTTTTTTATTTTTCTCTTGAATTAGTTTTTTGAAACCACCCAGTCGGCGCCTTGTTTCAAAGTCGGGTGTTGAAATTTAAACCCAGAAGCAACCAGTCGATCGGCACTCATTTTTTGACTGCAAAGCAGAAGTTCTGTCGCAGCCTCACCTAGCAAAAGCTTCAGTGCAAAACTCGGAACAGCGAGGATTGTTGGTCGGTGAAGGGCCTTACCCAGCGAATCGACAACATCCTTGCAGGTGGCGAATTCTGGTGCAGTTAGGTTGAAGGCGCCGCTAGCTGACTCGGTGTTGATCAAGTGAATGATTGCTGCAGCTTCATCTTTGAGGCTGATCCACGCCCACCACTGTTTGCCTTTACCCAGAGGGCCACCGATTCCCAATTTGATCAGCGGAAGAAGTCGCCCCAGGGCGCCAAGAGTGCGAGACATGACCATTGTGGTTCGCACCAAGACCACTCGAACATCAGCCGGTGCTTTTAGAGCCTCTTGTTCCCATTGGTAGGCAAGGTCGCTCAAGAAACCCTTGCCTTTCGGTTCATTCTCGGTCAGCAGGTCGTCGCCACGATCTCCATAGATTCCAGATGCTGATCCGCTGACAAAAACCTTCGGGCGCTTCTTTGTATTTTGCATGGCGTCGACCAATGTTTTTGTTGAGTCAAGTCGCGATTGAATAATTTCTTTTTTATAAGTTGAAGTCCAAGGAATTTTGCCAGTGGTGGCACCAGCAAGATTAACAACCGCATCAACGGTTTCGATTACCCCAGGGGTCAGGTACCCGGTGCTAGGGTTCCACTCAACCTCATCTTGCGAAACACTCTTTCGTCTCACTAAGCGAATCGGTTCATGACCGGCAGCGCGCAGTTGAGCTGCAACCTCTGTGCCGACTAGTCCGCTTGCACCTGAAATTAGTACTCTCATGAATTGCTCCTTCGCATACCTAAAGATGTCATACCTTTTGGCAACCGAATTATTCCTAGGGTTTTGCCTCTGCCTAGAATGGAGTCATTATGCATATTGAACCTTGGGTTTGGATTGTCACTGTCAGCGCACTTGTCGCCCTAATCGGTATTGACTTGGTTTATCAGTCACGTCACCCGCACGAGCCTTCATTCAAAGAGTCTGCCCTCCAGAGCGGAATGTTTATTGGGTTAGCTTTGGTATTTGCCTGGTTCGTAGGTCAAATCTGGGGTGGGCAATTCGGTTCAGAGTTTCTTGCCGGTTTCATCACCGAGAAGAGCCTCTCGGTTGACAACTTGTTTGTCTTCTTAATCATCTTTAGCCAATTCAAGGTTCCCCGCAGACTTCAGAGCGAGGTTTTGCTTGCAGGTATCGCAATCGCACTTGTTCTTAGAGGAATCTTCATCGCACTTGGTGCGGCCCTGATTGAGCAATTTAGTTTCATGTTCTACATTTTTGGCGCGTTCTTGGTTTACACCGCCTTCATGCTGATCTGGGATTCTTTCCACGAAGACAAAGAAGACAAGGTTCCTGGCGGAAAGCTAATGGAGTTAGTCAAGAAGCGCTTTGCGACCACTGAGGAATATCACGGCAGCAAGTTGACTGTAAAAATCGATGGCAAAAAATTCATCACCCCAATGCTTTTGGTGATGCTAACCATCGGAACCACCGATGTGTTGTTTGCCCTTGACTCAATTCCTGCGGTCTATGGTCTAACCGACGAGGCTTACATCGTGTTTACTGCAAACGCATTCGCACTATTGGGTCTCCGTCAGTTGTACTTCATGCTGAGCGGCCTCATGGAGCGCTTGAAGTACCTAGGTGTTGGGCTTTCGATCATCCTTGCCTGGATTGGTGCCAAGTTGGTCTTTCACGCGTTGCACACTAACGAGCTGCCGTTCATCAATGGCGGTCACCACGTTGAATGGGCGCCTGAAATTAGCACTGAACTTTCGCTAAGCGTGATTCTGGTAACTCTGATCGTGACAACTGCTGTGAGCCTGTTTGCAACAAGCGAAAAGCGTGCCGCCAAGAAAGCTAAAAACTAGCCTTTAGTTTTGGCTAGCCAAACTCATCTGGGTTTGGTCCGGTTCGCTCGCCTGCATCTAGAAGGCCAATAATTCGCATTTCGGTTTCATCCAAGGTGAAATCAAAAACGTTGATGTTTTCGGCAAGTCGTTCTGGGTTTGTAGTTTTTGGAATCACAAGATTGCCCAGCTGAATGTGCCAACGCAAAATGATTTGCGCAACGCTCTTGCCGTGTTTTGCTGCCAGGCCCGAAAGAACTTCGTTTTCGGAGTATCGACCACGGCCGAGCGGTGCCCAAGCTTCAGTTTTGATGTCGTGGGCTGCTCCAAACTTTCTAACTTCTGACTGTTGAAATGCTGGGTGCAGCT
Organism: Rhodoluna sp.; assembly: GCF_024641065.1. Taxonomy (GTDB): domain Bacteria; phylum Actinomycetota; class Actinomycetes; order Actinomycetales; family Microbacteriaceae; genus Rhodoluna. The sequence continues at coordinate 106,994 of NZ_JAHEDV010000033.1, read as the reverse complement.
CGACCTGGTTCACGGTCGGAATCGCACCGCCGGCAGCAACCAATTTTTCTAGGTGGCTTGGCTGAAAGTTCGAAACACCGATTGAGCGAACCTTGCCGGTTGCAACTACCTCTTGAAACGCCTGCCAAGTCTCTAAGAACAGGTCTTGAGCAGGGCATGGCCAGTGAATCAGCAAAAGGTCGATGTAATCGATGTCTAGGCGTGCAAGGCTCTCTTCAATTGCCACTTTGCTCTCTGCAAAACCCTGTCGGTCATTCCAGATTTTGGTCGTGACAAAGATCTCTTCGCGAGCAATTTTTGAAGCTCGGATACCTGCGCCAACTTCTGCCTCATTACCGTAGAGGGCGGCGGTGTCGATTCTTCGGTAGCCAGTGTCAATTGCCGATTGAATGAGGTCGACTGCAACATTTTGGCTCACCTTATAAACGCCGAGGCCCAATTGCGGAATTGAGTTGCCGTCTCGTAAAGCGATGGTTGGCATGGCGGTTGGGTCAAAAGTCATTATTCGCTCCAAGGTCCGTAGATGGGGTTCCACTCAGCAATAGTTCTCTCGCCGATGAAGCCGGCAATGTCAAATGGATCTCCGTCGAGAATTACGGCCAGAGTCGAGAGTGATTCTGCTTTGAAAATAAGAAGAGCGCTCGGGGTGTCAACCATTGGTCCCGAGGCTAAAAGCGTTCCGCCGTCGAGAAGCTGGGCAAGCCACTCACGATGCGCAGGCCTCACGGCAGCTAGGTCGTCGGCATCGGCCGAATAAAAATAAGTAACCGCAAAGATAGCCATGTCTCAAGACTAAATGCTGCCGCTCAGAGCGCTTGCTAAATGCTGCTTAAATCCAGCTCGGCAACCACATGTGTATCAACCAAAAGCCATAAGGAATCTTGGTGCCAATCCAGATCGGCAGATAAAACATAGACAGCCCGAAAACTGCAGCGAGGTAAATCAAAAACCCACGCTTGATTGATCTGGCAACTTTTGGCTCGGCAAAGCGCAGGTAGATTTTGACCACATAGAGCAGAGCCAAAATCATCCAAGGTAAAAATGCAATTGAGTAGAACTGAAAAACAGTGCGTTGCATGAAGAAAAGCCAAGGCACATAACCCGCGAGAACACCCAGCAAAATTAGTCCGGCGGTGCGGTCGCGTTGGCGAAGGTACCAAACCAAGAGAAAGAAAAGTGAAAGAGCGGCTGGCCACCAAATCAGTGGGTTTCCTAATGCGGTAATTGCGCTTGAGCAACCACTCGCCAGCTGGCAACCGTCAACGCCTTCAGCCTGCCCCTCATAAAAGAAGCTGGTTGGTCGAAGAGCAAATAGCCAGGTAATCGGGTTTGATGCATACGAGTGCGGTGTGTTTAGGCCAACGTGAAACCCGTATGCGCTCTGGTGATAGTGAATGAGCGAGGTAAACCAATTGCTTTCGGAGTTGCGCTCATAACCATCAGAACCAAGAATCCATCCGAGCCAACTGAGCACATAGACGCCAAGCGCGGCGGGAACCATGATTAAGAATTCGCGTAACCCTTGCTTGATTGTGACCGAGGTGAATTGGTCTACCTCTGATCGACGACGCGCTAAATATTCACTGATAACGAGGTAAAGGCCGAATGCCGCCAAGAAATAAAGGCCAGACCACTTGACCGCCATTGAGGCACCGAGTGCTAGAGCCGAGGCTAGCAGCCAAGGTCTGCGCCAAGTAACGACGGCTAGGTCAACCCTTGCCCGATCTCGAAGCAAGAAATAGAAGGCGAGCAAAACGAAAAATGCCAGGATGCCATCGAGAAGTGCGGTTCGAGCAAGCACGATGGCGTGCCCATCGATAGCCATCAGAAAACCAGCTGCCAAAGCCCATTTTTGTGATTTGAGCAACCGCTTGGCAATCAGCATGATCAGCCACACCGAGGCAATGCCTAGAACGGCGGTCGAGATTCGCCAGCCAACTGGGTTCGTCGGCCCAACCAGCCACATTCCGAACCCGATAATCCATTTGCCCAGTGGAGGGTGAACTACAAACGCAGGTGCCGGCAAAAAGGAATCAACCTGACCACTTTCGAAAAGGGTGTTGGCATCAGCCGGCCAAGCGCGTTCCGCTCCGGTTTTCCAAAGCGACCATGCGTCTTTCACATAGTAGGTTTCGTCGAAAACAAGCTTCGCCGGATAGCCAAGGTTGATTAGTCGCAACAAGGTGGCAAGAGCAACAACCATCCATGTTGAATAGCGTGCAAAAAATTGAGCCAGCTGCTTATTGGCCTGAATTCGATTTTGCAAAGCATTCACCTGCCCAATGCTAGACAATAGAGCGTGCTCATTCTTGCTGCGACCCCAATCGGAAACCTATCCGACGCTTCGCCGCGTTTGCTCGAACACCTGCAAACTTCAAAATTTATTGCTGCTGAAGACACCAGAAGCCTGCTCAAATTGGCCAACTCGCTGGGCGTAAAAATCAATGCGCGCCTTTTTAGCCTTCATGAGCACAATGAGGGTGACCGTCTCGATCAAATTCTTGAAATTGCCAAGGATGAACCCGTGCTGGTCGTCAGTGATGCGGGAATGCCAACAGTTAGTGACCCGGGGTTCCTTTTGGTGCGCGCTGCCGTTGCAGCTGGAGTTGAGATCACCGTTGTGCCAGGGCCTTCGGCAGTTCTAAGTGCGCTCGCGGTATCAGGCCTACCAACCGACCGATTCACCTTTGAGGGGTTCTTACCTCGAAAGCAGGGCGATCGACGCAAGATGTTTGCATCTCTGGCAAGAGAACCCCGCACGATGGTGTTCTTCGAGTCACCGCATCGAATTCTTGAATCACTGCAAGATGCTGCGCAAGAGCTGGGTGAAGGTCGACAGGCAACTGTTTCACGCGAATTGACCAAAAAGTTCGAGCACACCGAGCGTGGCACGCTTGAACAGCTGGTCGACTGGGCTCGAAGTGAGCCACGCGGAGAAATGGTGCTGGTCATCGCCGGGGCTGCAGTGATTGAAATCAAGACCGAAGATTTAGTTGGGCAAGTCATTGCGCTCACCGAAGAAGGCATGCGACTCAAAGAAGCGGTAGCCGAAATCGCGAGTTCAGCTGGTGCGAGCAAGAGTGAACTTTATCAATTGGTGCTTGAGCAACGTCAAGCTTCGAAAAACTGAGCCACAGCCTCGGTTAAGATGGAAACCATGCCAAATAACAACGGAAAGTCGTTTTATGTAACGACGCCGATCTTCTACGTCAACGATGCCCCTCACATTGGCCACGCCTACACCGAGGTTGCATCTGACGTACTCGCACGCTGGCACCGCCAGCGCGGAGAGAACTCATTCTTGTTGACTGGCACCGACGAGCACGGTGAAAAGATTCTTCGCACCGCAGCCGCAAACAAAACCACTCCACAGCAGTGGGCTGACAAGTTGGTTGAAGAAGCCTGGTTGCCCCTTCTTGAAACCATTGATATTAAGAATCAAGACTTTATTCGCACCACCGAACCTCGCCACGAAAAGGCTGTTCAAAAGTTCTTGCAGCACCTTTACGACACCGGCTTTATCTACCGGGGTTCATACGAGGGTAATTACTGCGTGGGTTGCGAAGAGTACAAAACCGAAGCTGACCTAATCGAGGGCGAAGGCGCATTTAGCGGGCAAGCAGTTTGTGCCATTCACTCGAAGCCGGTTGAGAAACTTCAAGAGACCAACTACTTCTTCAAGCTGAGCGAGTTCGAAGACAAGCTTCTCGCGCACTATGAGGCGAATGCCAAGTTCATTCAGCCAGAGTCTGCTCGCAACGAGGTTGTTTCTTTTGTTCGTCGCGGTCTCGAAGACCTTTCAATTTCTCGTTCAAAAGAGAAGTTCGACTGGGGAATTGACATTCCTTGGGACGACAGCCACATCACTTATGTTTGGTTCGATGCTCTTCTGAACTACATCACCGCCATTGGCTATGGCGAAGATACCGATGAAGCGCGAGCAAAATTCGCTTCACTTTGGCCAGCCTCAGTTCAGGTAGTTGGCAAAGACATTCTTCGTTTTCACGCGGTAATTTGGCCAGCAATGTTGATGGCTGCAGGTCTTGAGCCGGCAAACCAGATCTTTGGCCACGGATGGCTTTTGGTCGGCGGCGAGAAGATGTCGAAGTCAAAGCTCACCGGCATCGCTCCAAGTCAAATCACCGACACTTTCGGTTCAGACGCGTTCCGCTATTACTTCATGAAGGCCATTGCTTTTGGTCAAGATGGTTCGTTCTCTTGGGAAGATCTTTCGGCTCGCTACCAGGCTGAGTTGGCTAACGGATTCGGAAACCTTGCCTCGCGCGCGATCGCAATGATTCACAAGTATTTCGACAGCGTTCTTCCGGCTGGCACAGATTTCACCGAGGCAGATCTTCAGGTTCAGAACATTGCTGCGACCGCTGTGAAAAACGCAAACTCAGCTATCGATGACGTAGCCATCCAGGATGCAATCAGCTCAATCTGGACTTTGGTAGACGAACTGAACAACTACATCACCGTGCAGGAACCTTGGGTTCTGGCGAAGGATGAAGCAAATCGCGCTCGCTTGGGAACCGTCTTGAACACCACCGCTGAGGGTCTGCGCATCCTTGCTGTTTTGTTGAACCCGATCACCCCAAAGGCAACCGCAAAGCTTTGGGCGGCACTTGGTTCAGGTCTTGGAGAACTTGATGCTCAGCCACTAAACGAGGCTGCAGCGTGGGGTCAACTGAAGCCGGGCAACGTTCTAAACGTGCTCGAGCCACTGTTCCCTCGCATCGAAACTGACACCGAATCGAAGTAGCAGTGAGCAACGCTGAGTTCAAGCGAAGTTCGAAGGCGGGTGAATCTGTGAGCGAAAAGCAATCAAAAAAGGCGCCGAGTTTTGCCCCAGCTCCTGAACCGCTTGAAGTTGCGGTCTATGACAACCACTGCCACCTTGAATTTGAGTTCGACGAGCAATTAGGCGCAATGCCATGGATTGAAAACCTAGATCTTGCCGAGAGCGTTGGTGTGAAGGGCGTTCTTCAGGTTGGCGTAACCCTCGAAAGTTCAAAGTGGTGTGCTGAACTTGCCACCAAGGATTCTCGTGTTTTAGCGGCAGTTGCACTGCACCCAAATGAGGCGCCGCTTTATGAAACAATCCAACGCTTGGATGATGCCATCGCAGAAATTGCTGAACTGGCCAAGCAGCCGCGTGTGCGTGCAATCGGTGAAACCGGTTTGGACTTCTTTAGAACTGATGGCGAAGCTAGCCTCGCCCTTCAGCAACACAGTTTTGAAGAACATATTCGAATCGCCAAAGAGAACAACATTGCATTGATGATTCACGATCGCGATGCCCACGACGAAGTGGTTGCAACTTTAAAGCGAGTCGGCGCACCTGAGAAAGTGGTGTTCCACTGCTATTCGGGTGAAACCGACTTGGCTCAGATCTGCATCGAGAACGGTTGGTACATGTCTTTCGCCGGAAACATCACCATCAAGAGAAACCAGCACCTTCGCGACAGCCTGAAAATGGCGCCGGCTGAACTGATTCTGATTGAAACCGATGCTCCATTTCTGGCGCCTGAGCCATTCCGCGGGCGACCAAATGCGCCTTACCTCGTGCCAATTACCGCCAGATTTATGGCAGAAACCCGTGGCCAAGACTTGAATGAACTTTGTGCCCAACTGGCGCTGAATACTGAAACTGTTTATGGCTCATGGTCGGAGGGTTTCTAATGGTTGATCTACTCGGCGGTGCAGACATCCGTGAATTGGCAACTCGCCTTGACGTCATGCCAACGAAAAAACTTGGTCAGAATTTTGTTACCGACCCAAACACCATTCGTCGCATCGTGTCGGCCGCGAAGCTTTCGGGTGAAGAGACAGTAGTTGAGATTGGCCCTGGTCTCGGTTCGCTGACACTTGGCCTGCTCGAAGTTGCCAAAAAGGTCATTGCGGTTGAGATTGACCCGAAAATGGCTGCTGAACTTGAGTCGACCATTGCTAAGCGAGCACCGGGAACTGATTTCACGCTCGTGCGAAACGATGCCCTAAAGGTGACAGAACTGCCGGCTGCTCCAAATGCGCTGGTTGCCAATTTGCCTTACAACATCTCGGTGCCCGTGCTGCTGCATTTCTTGGAGCAGTTCGAATCGATTGACAAAGGTTTGGTGCTAGTTCAGGCAGAGGTTGCTCACCGTCTCGCCGCGACTCCGGGTTCAAAAATCTATGGTGTTCCAAGCGTTAAGTTGGCTTGGTATGCCGATTCTTATCTTGCCGGCAACGTCGGCAGAAACATCTTTTGGCCGGTTCCAAATGTTGATTCGGCGTTGGTTTACTTTGCTAAGCGAGAGACCCCGCTTGGTGACGAAAATCTGCGACTAGCAACTTTTGAGGTTGCCGATGCAGCTTTTGGTCAGCGACGAAAAACTCTGAGGCAAGCTCTGGCAGTGTGGGCTGGTTCGCCCGCTGAAGCAGAGCGAATTTTGATAGCCGCGGGTGTAAGCCCGCAGGCCAGAGGTGAAGAACTTGATGTTCATCAATTTGTTGCGATTGCGCAGGCTCGCTAATGTCTGTTGCATTCAAGATCGATACTGAATTTGAAGTCGAACTAGCCCGGTTATTCACGGTTCTAAACGATGTCTCGAGCTGGGCTGTTTTTGAAAAGCCTCGAGTCATGAGCACCAAGAATGGTCAGCTCACACTTGCTTTTGATGACCGCACTCGTGCCATTCTTAGCTTTGAATTGGTCGAGGGTGCAGTGAAGTTGCGCGTGGTTCATGAGTTGCTAAAAGATGCATCTGAAATCAAACCGCGAGAGCAATACTGGTTCGAAGTTTTGGCCGGCGTTCGCCGCCGTCTCGAGGCAGCATGATTACCGCCAGTGCACCCGGAAAAATCAATATCTTTTTCGATTGCGGAGCACTTCAACCAGATGGATTTCACGAGGTTGCCAGTGTTTACCTGGCCCTTAACCTTCGTGAGCGGGTAAGCGTTTCGCTAAGTCAGACCTGGGCTGTGACAGTTCAAGGCGAAATCAGTGCAGAGCACCTGGCCGGTGTTCCAACCGATGAATCAAACCTGGTTGTGCGGGCGGCAAAACTAGTTGCCAAAATTGCCAAGATCGATGCCCCAACTCCTTTACATTTTGTAATCGACAAGGCGGTGCCGGTTGCTGGCGGAATGGGTGGCGGTTCGGCCGACGCCGCTGCAGCCATGGTGGCTGCCAATGAGATATGGCTTGCGGGTCTTAGTTTTGAAACTCTGGTTGCCGAATCGGGTCGTCTCGGTGCCGACGTGCCATTCGCACTTGCGGGTGAAGTTGCCGTGGGTCTTGGCCGTGGCGAGCAGTTGCGAAGCATCCATGCAACTAAACCACTTCACTGGGTGCTGGTGGCCAACGATGGCGGTTTGAGTACCCCGACCGTTTATAGACACTTGGATGAACTACGTAGCGCTCAGCAGGTTGACCCAACTAAAGTTTCAGCCCCTAGTGTTCCTGCTTTGCTTGAGCAGGCAATCATGAACGGCGATGCACACGCGCTTGCCGGTTTGATGCGAAACGACCTTGAAGCAGCTGCTGTCGACCTCATGCCAACCCTTGCGCAAACCATCGAAGCCGGTGTGGCTGCCGGCGCCTTGGCCGGAATGGTTTCGGGGTCAGGGCCAACTGTGGCTCTGCTAGCCGAGTCTGAAAATTCAGCTGAAAGTATCGCCAACTATCTTGCGATTCAGGGTTACACGGCAATCACTGCAGTTGGCCCCGCAGCTGGAACAATTTTGGAGAGCAACTAAATGGCGCACCTTCTAGGCGCAGAGTCGCTAACCCTGGAGTTTCCGACTAAAAAAGTCTTTGACAATGTCACCGTTGGCCTGAACGAGGGCGATCGAATTGGAATCGTCGGTCGAAACGGCGACGGCAAATCAACCCTCTTAAAACTGCTTGCAAAGCGAATGAACCCAGATGACGGGCGAATTACCCACCGAAACGGCATAACCTATGGCCTGCTTGACCAAGCTGATGTGATTGACCCGGGGCTAACCATTGGGCAATCTGTGGTTGGCGATACCCCAGAGCACGAATGGGCAGGAAACCCAAAAGTTCGCGATGTCATCGGCGGTTTATTAAACGATCTCGATTGGCAAAAGCAGGTCGGTGAGCTTTCGGGAGGGCAGCGCCGCCGCGTAGCCCTTGCCCGACTTTTGGTGCAAGACCTAGACATTGTCATGCTCGACGAGCCGACTAACCACCTCGACATCGAGGGTGTTGCTTGGTTGGCTAATCACCTAAAAACTAGATGGGCATCAAACGCCGGTGGTCTGATTGTCGTCACCCACGACCGCTGGTTTCTAGATGAAGTTTGCAACATCACCTGGGAGGTTCACGACGGTGTAATTGAGCCTTTCGAGGGCGGTTACGCAGCCTATATTCTTCAGCGCAATGAACGCGACCGCAGTGCAGCAGCCTCTGAGGCCAGACGTCAAAATCTGATGCGCAAAGAACTTGCTTGGTTGCGCCGCGGTGCTCCTGCTCGCACCTCAAAGCCAAAATTCCGCATGGATGCAGCGGCTGAGCTAATTGCCAACGAACCCGAACCTCGCGACCAAGTGGCTCTCTCGAAACTGGCAACTCAGCGTCTGGGCAAAGATGTGCTCGACATCGAAAACCTTGATTACTCTGTTGGCGGTAAAGAGCTTCTGCACGATGTGACCTGGCGGGTTGGGCCAGGCGATCGAATCGGGCTGGTTGGCGTAAACGGAGCTGGCAAGACCACGCTTTTGAAGCTAATTCAAGGAACTATTGAACCTACCGCTGGGCGAATCAAGCGTGGAAAAACGGTGAACATCGCCACCCTCAGCCAAGAGGTTCGAGAGCTTGACGAATTCGATGACGAGCGAATTTTTAGCCTGATTGCACGAGAAAAATCATTTTTTGTTGTCGACAAAAAAGAAGTTGGCATCGGTCAATTGGTTGAACAGCTGGGCTTCACGCAGGCCCAGTTGCAAACTCCAATTTCTGATCTTTCAGGCGGGCAAAAGCGTCGCCTTCAGTTCTTGCGCCTGCTTTTTGGTGAGCCAAATGTTTTGATTCTTGACGAACCAACCAACGACCTCGACACCGACATCCTTGCCGCAATGGAAGACCTGCTCGATGGTTGGCCTGGAACGCTGATTGTGGTCAGCCACGACCGTTATTTGCTAGAACGAGTCACTGATCAGCAATTTGCTCTGCTCGGTGATGGCAGCCTTCGTCACCTGCCCGGTGGTGTCGACCAATACCTCGAGTTGCGCAAGCACTCGCTAAACGGTCAGTCAAAAGGCGCGGCAATCAACAGTGCGACTTCTAAGCCAAACACGGATGCACCTTCGGCCGGCAAGCTTTCGGGAGCCGAGGCACGTGAGGCAGAAAAAAACATTGCGCGAATTGAGCGAGCACTAGAAAAAATTGCAGCTGATGAGACCAAGCTTCACGAGATGATGGCCGCTCACGACCAAAACGATTACGCCGGTTTGGGCAAATTTGTTGAGCAGCAGACCGAATTGAATAACAAACGCGATGAACTAGAGCTTGAATGGCTCGAAACATCTGAGTTACTTCAAGATAAATAGCAAGAGCGGGCCTGCCGTATGGCAGACTTAAGGGGCAGTTGAAAGACTGCAGATCCCCCATGGTGTAATGGCAACACTCCGCCCTTTGGAGGCGGCTTTCTAGGTTCGAGTCCTGGTGGGGGAGCGCATTTATTCTGATCGGAGTGCAATGAGCAATAAGCAGTTGGCAATCGTGATTTTGTCGGCCGGCGAAGGCACTCGCATGAAGTCAGCCAAGCCAAAGGTCATGCACGAACTTGCGGGCCTTCCGCTTTTGGGCCATGTTTTGGCAACTGCCAGTTCACTCGACGCACAGCACGTGATTCCGGTAATTCGCCACAAAAAAGAACTGCTTGCCGAATACATTCAGTCAGCTTTCCCTCACGCCGTTATCGCTGAGCAGGACGATATTCCTGGCACCGGCCGCGCAGTTGAATGTGGGCTATTCAGCCTGCCTAGTGACTTTGAAGGCACTGTTGTTGTTACCTCGGGCGATGTTCCATTGCTCGACACTGCCACTTTGACCGCTTTGCTAGAAGCGCACCAGGATGGAAACTTTGCCGCCTCTGTGCTCACCACAATCGTTGATGACGCAACTGGTTACGGTCGAATCATTCGCAACGATTCAGGCGACTTCGTTCAAATTATTGAGCACCGCGATGCAACCCCCGAACAGCTCGAAATCTGCGAGGTAAACGCCGGTGTCTATGTATTTGACGCGGCACTGCTTCGCGCATCGCTTTCAAAAATTGGTTCGCACAATGCACAGGGCGAGAAGTATCTGACTGATGTTGCAGCCGAGTTGCTGGTTCAAGGTCACGGTGTGCAGGCGCTAGCAATCGAAGACAACTGGTTGGTTGCCGGAATCAACGATCGCGTGCAGCTTGCTGAACTTGCTGCTGAATTGAACTTTAGAATTTGCGAGGCCTGGCAGCGTGCCGGCGTCACCATTCTTGACCCAGCCAGCACCTGGATCGACGTAAATGTTCAGCTTGGTCAAGATGTGACCGTATTGCCTGGAACATTCCTTAAAGGCTCAACCGTGATCGGCGAGGGTGCCACGGTTGGACCAGACGTAACCCTGATTGATTCTGAGGTTGGTGCGGGCGCATCCGTGTTGAAATCACACGTACTTGGTTCAAAGATTGGTGCAGGCGCGAGCGTCGGCCCGTTTGCCTATCTGCGCCCCGGAACCGACCTAGGTGCAGATGGCAAAATCGGAACTTTTGTTGAGACCAAAAACGCCAAGATTGGCGCTGGTTCCAAAGTTCCACACCTCAGCTATGTAGGTGACGCAACCATCGGCGAAGAATCAAACATCGGTGCCGGCACGATTTTTGCCAATTACGATGGCGTGAACAAGCACAAGAGCACCATCGGTTCGCACGTTCGAACCGGCTCGCATAACGTGATGGTCGCACCTATTACGATTGGTGATGGAGCCTACACAGCAGCCGGAACAGTGGTTCGCAAGGATGTCGCGTCAGGCGACCTCGCGATGAATGTAGCACCGCAGCGAAACATCGCCGACTGGGTGATTTCAAAGCGCCCAGGCACCAATGCAGCAGACGCAGCCCAAAAAGCTAAAAACTAAAAACCTTCAGACAGAGCGGGAGCCCACCTTGGAAATCACAGCCAGCAACTCAAAGCGACTGGTAATCGTAAGCGGACGTGCCCACCAAGAACTGGCTGAAGAGGTAGCAACCCTGCTAAACACTTCACTTGTGCCAACCACGGCATATGACTTCGCCAACGGTGAGACCTTTGTTCGTTATGAAGAGTCGGTTCGCGGAGTAGACGCTTTTGTGATTCAGTCACACGCTGCAGGCATTAACAACTGGGTTATGGAACAGCTTTTGATGGTTGACGCTATGAAGCGTTCGTCAGCAAAACGAATCACCGTTGTTGCACCGTTCTTTCCTTATGCCCGCCAAGACAAGAAGCACAAGGGTCGTGAGCCAATCTCAGCTCGACTAATGACCGACCTATTCAAAGCAGCCGGCGCTAACCGCATCATGTCGGTTGACTTGCACACTCCTCAGATTCAAGGTTTCTTTGACGGCCCAGTTGACCACCTTTGGGCGTTGCCAATGTTGGCAGATCATGTTGCTGAGCGTTTTGGCAACGAAAACCTGACCGTGGTTTCGCCAGACTCTGGTCGCGTTCGTGTTGCTGACATCTGGGCAGAGCGTCTTGGTGCTCCACTGGCAATCATTCACAAGCGTCGCGACCCAGACCGCCCAAACCAGGTTGAAGCTCACGAGCTTGTTGGTGATGTTAAGGGCCGAACCTGTTTGTTGGTTGACGACATGATCGACACCGCCGGCACCATCGTTGCCGCTGCTAAGGCTCTAAAAGACAACGGCGCAGCTCGAGTGATTGTTGCTGCAACGCACGCAGTATTCTCGAACCCAGCCGTTGAGCGTTTGTCTTCAGGCGTTGTTGACGAGGTTATCGTTACCAACACCCTGCCTATCACTCCAGAAAAACAGTTCGACAACCTAACCGTGCTCTCGATTGCGCCGCTAATCGCAGCAGCAATCAGCGCAGTTTTTGGTGACGAATCAGTCAACAAGCTGTTCCCAGGTCACGCCTAAGTCGCGTAGCCAACCACGATGAAACCTACCCAGCAGGTCGGGTTATTCGGAGCAATCGCCATCGGGCTTGCTTCAATGCTTGGCGCTGGTGTTTTCGTAGTTTTTCGTGAAGCATTTGACTTGGCTGCCAACTGGCTTTGGCTAGCTCTTATGATTGCTGCAACTACTGCCGCACTCAATGCGGCGTCGATTTATCAATTGGCTAGACAAGTCGATCGACCAGGCGGTGTTTATGCTTATGCCCGGGTTTACCGAACCGAGAAACTAGCTCGCACCGCTGGGCTGGCATTCATCCTCGGAAAAATTGCCTCAATTGCTGCCATTGCTCTAGTCTTTGGCTCGTATGTTTTGCCCGAGTACAAAACTCAGGTCGGCGCGGCTGCTATTGCAGTTTTGGCAATCATCAACATTCTTGGAATACAAAGAACCGCCCTCATAGCCGCAATTTTGGCCGGCATTACTGTTTCGTTGTTGGTGTTCACAATCGTGATTAGCGGTTTTCACCCATACGCGATTGATTTGGTTGCTCCGGTAAGCATGTCTGAAGATCCAAAAATTCTGGCAGCGGCAGCAATCTTCTTTTTTGCCTTTGCTGGCTACGCGCGAGTTGCCACGCTTGGCTCTGAGGTGCGTGACGCCAAGAACAACATTCCAAAGGCTATCGCCATCAGCCTTGCCTTGGTTTTGCTGATTTACATTGGGCTGGCCAACGTGCTCGCACCAATTCTTCCGGCTACGGTAGTTGCCGATTCAATGCCCTTTGTCGCTCACTTTTCTGCCATGGGGCTGCAGCTTGGTTGGCTGGTTATCGCAGTTGCAGCACTTGCATCGTTGGGTTCAATGTTGGCGTTGTTGGCCGGTGTCTCTAGAACTGCCGCTGAAATGGCTACGGATGGAGCCATCACCGCACTCTTCGCTAAGCGAAACCGCTTTGGCGCACCTTGGATGGCAGAAATCTTTATCGCTCTGATTGCCGGCGTATTGGTCTTCTCTGGACCGATTGCTTGGGTAATCTCGCTGTCTTCACTTGGTGTCCTGTTCTATTACGCGGTAGGGCACCTGAGTGCTTTGGCTCAGCCTGATGAAGAAAGAATCATGCCAAAATTTGTTCCGCTGATTGGCCTGGCGCTTTGCCTTATTTTGGCGTCATCGGCCGGTTTGCTGTTTGCCGAAGGGCTTCAACCCCGCTAGACTGGCATAAAGACAACGGCGAGGGCTCCATTTGGGGCCGTTATCGACGGGGCAATTAGCCGGTTTCCACTGGCAGGTATCCTCGCGTTCAACGCTTGAGTTGATAAACCAAATCAGAATGGAAACAAACATGAACACAGCAGCAAAGCTAACCGGTTCAGTCCGCAACGCATTCGGTAAGGGTGCTTCTCGCAAGTTCCGTGCAGCAGGTCAGACCCCTGCAGTTATCTACGGTCACGGCACCGAGGCTCGTCACATCACCGTTCCTGCTCGCGAGCTTGCACTTATCCTTCGCCACAAGAACGCAGTTATCGACCTAACCATCGATGGCAAAGAAGAGTCAGTTCTTGTAAAGAGCGCTTCAAAAGACCCAGTAACCCAGATCATCGAGCACGTTGACCTAGTGACCCTAATCAAGGGTGAGCGCGTTCACGTTGAGGTTCCTGTTCACGTAATCGGTGAGTCACTATCTGGCACCGTAATCGACCTTGAGCACAAGACCGTGAAGCTAGAAGTTGCTGCAACCAGCATTCCTGACTTCGTTGAGGTTGTCTTCAACAAGGAGGGCGCAGGCTTCCACGTTCTTGCTAAGGACGTAAAGGTTCCTGCAGGCGCAAAGCTTGAGCTAGCAGACGACGAGCTAATCGCTTCTGTAGTTGCAACCGCAGCTGGTCACGCAGCAGAACTAGCAGCAGAGTAATCAACTGAATAATTCGGCTTACTTAGTAGTCGGGCTCGGTAACCCCGGGCCCGACTATTCTGCTAATCGGCACAATGTTGGCCAGATGGTTCTTTCAGTTTTGGCCGATCGAATCAGTGTCAGTTTCAAAAGCCACAAATCTAATGCTGCCGTAGCCGAGGCTCGGCTCTTTGCTGGTGGCCCAAAAGTTATTCTCGCCAAGCCTGGTTCATACATGAACACCAGCGGTGGCCCAGTCTCGTCGCTGATGAAGTTCTATGACATCCCAGTTGAAAATGTCATCGTGATTCACGACGAACTAGATATTGATGCCGAAACCGTTCGCATCAAACAGGGTGGTGGCCACGGCGGGCACAACGGTCTTCGCGACATTATTGCGGCAAGCGGGTCGAACGATTTTGCTCGTATTCGAGTGGGTATTGGTCGACCACCGGGTCGTATGGATACCGCAGACTTTGTACTTAAAGATTTTTCATCGGCCGAGCGCAAGAACTTGCCGGTCACGCTAGAAATCGCAGCCGATGCAGTTGAGGCCATCGTGCGCAATGGAGTTCAGGCAGCTCAAAATGTCTTCAACACTGCTGGCAATTAGACTTGCCCTGTGAGTACGCAAAATCTCAAGGCCCTGTCGCGCCTTGGCGCACTCATTTCTGAAGGGTATCCCTTCGCAGCACTTCAAGCGAAAATCAAAAATCAACGTGTTGATCTAATCGCTCCTCAGGGCGCGCACTCGGCTGTAGTGGCGGCAATCACCGAATTTCGAAAGAGCTCAAAGCTCTCGCCAGTGCAACTAATCGTTGTTGCGACCGGTCGTGAGGGCGAAGACCTTGCAGCTGCCTTGCATGATTTGGAACCAGACTCAGAAATACTTGAGTTTCCTTCTTGGGAGACCCTGCCTCACGAAAGGCTTAGCCCTAGCCCCGAAACGGTAGGACGGCGACTCAAAGTTTTGCATCGTCTCGGTGACATCGAGGCGCTGGGCGAGAAGATCACCCACCCGGTTTACGTGATTGCATCAGTGCGCGCTGTTCTCCAGCCGGTTGTCGAAGGTTTGGCAAAGTTTCCGCCTCTCAAACTTGAGCGCGGCAAAGATTATTTGTTATTCGAGTTGTCGCTAAAGCTCGTTGAGCTGGCTTACCACCGAGTAGACATGGTTACCAAACGTGGCGAGTTCGCTGCTCGCGGCGGCATCCTGGATATTTTTCCGACCACAGCCGAACATGCAATGCGCCTTGAATTCTTCGGTGATGAACTCGATGAGATCCGACAATTTTCGGTGGCTGACCAACGTTCAATCGAAGGCAAAGTCGACGAAATTGAGATCTATCCGGCTCGCGAGATCATCATCACACCGAGTGTTGCGTCGCGGGCCCGTGAGATGGTTCACGAGTTTCCAAACATCTCCACCATGCTTGCCAAGTTGGCCGAAGGCATTCCAGTTGATGGCATGGAATCATTGGCTCCGGTACTGGTCGACAAGCTGGTTCCATTCACCGATTACCTGCCGAAGAATACATTGGTCACCCTACTTTCACCTGAAAAATCTGCTGCACGAGCGGCCAGCCTGGTTGAAACTAATGAAGAGTTTTTGCATGCTGCCTGGGATGCCGCCACCGAAGGTGCGAGCGCTCCGATTGATTTGAGCACCGGCGGTTTTGTCGAACTTAGCCAGTTCAAAGATGCCTTGGATGGCCGGGCCATGTTCACCGTTTCACAGTTCGGTGCCGATGATGATTCGCTGGTCAATCTTGGGTTATTCGAGATTCCGAATTTCAAGGGGCTCGACACGACGGCAACCGAGTGGCTTGAAGACCAAGCTAAAAACGGGCAGCAAATCATCCTGGTAGCTGAGGGGCATGGCACGGTAGAGCGCCTACAAGAGTTGATGAACGCCGCCTCAATCAAGGCTGAGGTTGCTCAGGGTTCGCTTCGAAAAGGTTTCACCGCACCCGACAGCAAACTGATTGTTCTTACCGAAGCTGAGTTTTATGGCAAGAGCTCGGCTTATGTGAGCCCGCAGGTTCGAAAGTTGGCTGCCAAACGTGGTCAGGCTGTTGACCCGCTGAGCCTCAAGTCTGGCGATTATGTGGTTCACGAAACTCACGGAATCGGCCGCTTTATTGAGCTTGTTCAGCGAACCAGCGGCGTTGGCAAACTGCAGTCGCAACGTGAATATCTGCTGATTGAATACGCGCCAAGCAAGCGCGGCTACCCTGGCGACACACTGTTTGTGCCAACCGATCAACTTGATTTGCTCACTCGCTATGTTGGTGGCGAGGCGCCGGTTCTTTCAAAGATGGGCGGCACCGACTGGGCGAGAGCAAAGGGCAACGCTCGCAAGGCCATTCGTAAAATTGCTATCGACTTGGTCAAGCTCTATTCAGCCAGAATGAAGTCTCGGGGCTATGCCTTTGGGCCTGATACCGAGTGGCAGCATGAACTCGAAGAAGCATTCTCGTTCGTTGAAACGCCTGACCAGCTCACCACGATTGACGAGGTAAAGCGCGACATGGAGCGCGAGATTCCGATGGATCGCCTGCTCGCGGGTGACGTTGGTTATGGCAAAACCGAAGTTGCCGTTCGAGCCGCCTTCAAGGCTATCCAAGATGGCAAACAGGTGGCAATGCTGGTGCCAACCACGCTGTTGGTGCGTCAGCACACGGATACTTTCGAAGCGCGTTACGCAGGTTTTCCGGTAAATGTCAGGTCTCTCTCACGTTTTCAAACGGCCAAAGAGGTAAAAGAAACCCTCGCTGGGTTGGCTGACGGTTCAATTGACATGGTCATTGGTACCCACCGCTTGTTAAGCGAGAGCGTCAAGTTTAAGCAGCTGGGCCTAATCATCATCGATGAAGAGCAACGGTTTGGCGTTGAACACAAAGAGAAGTTGAAAGAGATGAAGACTAATGTCGACATTCTTTCGATGTCAGCAACTCCTATTCCTCGCACACTTGAGATGGCAATTACGGGCATCCGTGAGATGTCGACCCTGGCGACCCCGCCTGAAGAGCGTCACCCAATCTTGACCTTCATCGGTGCTTATAGCGAGAAGCAGGTAGCTGCGGCTATCAGGCGCGAGCTTATTCGTGAGGGGCAGGTGTTCTTCGTGCATAACCGCGTTAGCTCAATCGAGGCCGTTGCACATCAATTGGCCGAACTGGTTCCCGAAGCCCGAATTGCTGTAGCACACGGTCAAATGTCAGAAGTTGCTCTTGAGCAGGTTGTGGTTGATTTCTGGGAACGCAAATTTGACGTTTTGGTGTCAACCACGATTATCGAAACCGGCATCGACATTCCTAATGCCAACACCTTGATTATCGACCGAGCTGAGAATTTTGGCCTCAGCCAGTTGCACCAAATTCGTGGCCGCGTTGGTCGCAGTCGCGAGCGTGCCTACGCCTACTTCTTCTATGCACCAGACAAGCCGCTGACCGAAACAGCTCACGACCGCTTGGCAACAATCGCTCAAAACAACGAGCTGGGTGGCGGCATGCAGATTGCAATGAAAGACCTTGAGATTCGAGGTGCCGGCAACCTTCTCGGTGGCGAACAATCAGGGCACATCGCGGGTGTTGGTTTCGACCTCTACCTACGAATGATCGGTGAGGCTGTGGCTGATTTCAAAGGTGAGAGGATTGAGGCGCCAGCAGAGCTAAAACTTGAATTGCCTGTCGATGCTCACATTCCATCGACTTATGTAGACAGTGAGCGCTTGCGCCTGGAGGCCTATCACAAGCTTTCGGCGGCATCTGGCGAACTCGGCACCAGGGCCCAGCTTGACGGCATTCTCGCCGAGCTAGAAGACCGCTATGGCAAGGCTCCTGACCCGGTCAAGAATCTAATTGAGGTCACCGAGCTGCGCCAGCAAGCGAATCGTCTCGGCCTCAAAGATTTCAACATCCTTGGCTTGCAGGTTAAATTGCAACCGGTCACCTTGGATGAAGCTGCGCAGGTAAAACTCACACACCTGTTCCCGGGTGCCAAATACCTGCAATCTGCGAAGACCCTGATGGTGCCTGCACCAAGAGACCAAAACTTTGAACCAATGCGAGACAAAGAAATCATCGACTGGGCCTGGGCGTTTTTGTCGCGGGTTTTTGCAGTCGCACCAGATCAAAATAATGAACAGGCAGGCACAAAATGACAAAACTTGATGAATTGATTGCGGTTGCTCACAAGCTTCGCCAGCCTGGCGGTTGCCCTTGGGATGCCGAGCAGACCCATGAGTCGCTGACGAAATATTTGATTGAAGAGACTTACGAACTGGTTCATGCCATCGAATCGGGCGACCGTGACGAAATTCTAGAAGAACTCGGCGATGTGCTCTACCAAGTGATTTTTCACAGTGACCTCGCCGCCGCAGGGTCTTTGGGCGAGAGCTTTGACATCCAAGATGTTGCAGAGCTTTCGGCCAAAAAGATGATGGGTCGACACCCGCACGTTTTCGGTACGCCCGAGGAGCTTGAGAAATATGCAGCTAAAACCGGCGACGAGGTGATGGTCAACTGGGATGCCCACAAGCAACGCGAAAAGCCTGAGCGTTCGAGTGTTCTAGATGGCATTCCGCAGAGCCTGCCAGCTTTGGCGCTTGCCGACAAGGTGCTTGGAAAAGCCGAGAAGATCGGTCTGCTAGACGCAGACGAGCCAGGTGCATTCACCATAACCGGCGAAGACGAGCTTGGCGCAATTTTGTTGGCCATCGTTTCGTCGGGCCGCAAGGCAGGGCTTGACCCAGAGCGTGCCCTTCGAAGTGCCGTTCGTGAACTTCAGGTTGAGATTCGCGAAGTCGAGTTAGAAGACGCCACGGATGCCGGTGTCATCGCTCTTCCCACAGAGGAATAACACCGTTTTCACAGAGATTTGTCAGGTGCGAGTGCTTTTCTAATTGTGCAGAAACACTGCAATTGGAGGGCAAAATGGACGAGAACCAGTCACCTTATGAATACGACGAAAAGCCAAAAGCTGGCAAGTCTGTTTGGGTGCCCGGGCTGACTATTGCCGCAAGTGCGTTATTCGCTTTTCAAATGGTTGCCCCAGCAATTGGCAGCAGCGGCTTCTTCGGTGAAAATGCGGTACCCGCTCAAACCAGCGATTCAGCGGCCAAAATTGCAGCTGATACTGGCCTAGACACAGCCAACGCAACCCTGCCAGTGGCTGAAGACGCACTAAGTCTTAGCAATGACACAGTGTCTTCAGCTTCAATCGATTCATCTCTTGACCCTGCGGTCGTTGACTCAACTGCACCAGCTATTGATGTGCCTCTGCCGGCACTTGATTTCGGAAACGTTTCTAGCGCGACGCCAAGCGCAGGTGGTTCAAACGGTTCAGGTTCATACACAGGCGACGAAGATGACGATGATCGCGGCAGCTACTCTGACGATGATTCTGACGATGACCAAGATGAAGTCGATTCTGAAGA
Source organism: Rhodoluna sp. (assembly GCF_024641065.1). GTDB lineage: Bacteria > Actinomycetota > Actinomycetes > Actinomycetales > Microbacteriaceae > Rhodoluna. The sequence goes on along the minus strand of NZ_JAHEDV010000033.1, from coordinate 87,550 downwards.
TGCTGCAGATTCTGAAGATTCTGGTGAAGACGACTAGTTGAGTTGGCTCCGGCTAATCGGCTAAGCGCCAACCCTGTGGCAAACTTGGGGAATGGCTAAAGATGTGCACCCACCTCGCGGAATGCGCGACTTTCTTCCGGTTGAGAAGAATCGTCGCGATCAAGTTCTAACCAAGATTCGCGAGACCTACCTTGGCCATGGCTTTCAAGAAATTGAGACTCCTGCGCTTGAAGATCTGGCTCGACTAACCTCGGGCCAGGGCGGCGACAACGAGAAACTTGCATTCAGGGTCATGAAGCGTGGAGCAGAGCTTGAGGCTGCGCTCGCCGCATCTGACGGCGAAGATAATCTTGCCGATTTGGGCCTTCGTTACGACCTAACCGTGCCTTTGACTCGCTATTACGCAACCAATCGCACCAAATTGCCTGCAGTTTTCAAGGCATTGCAAACCGGGCCCGTTTGGCGTGCAGAGCGCCCGCAAAAGGGTCGTTACCGTCAATTTGTGCAATGTGACATTGACATCATTGGCGACGCCAGCATCCTTGCCGAAATTGAACTTCTAAATGCCAGCTTGGATGCCCTCGCTGCAATTGGTTTGAATGATGCGAGCATCAGAGTGAACCACCGCGTTCTCTTGGCCAATCTATTGGAGCAACTTGGTGTGCCCGAGGCTGGCAAGGGTTCGGCGATGATCACCATCGACAAGCTCGACAAAATTGCCGCTGAAGGCGTGGTTGCTGAGCTAGCCGAGAAGTTCGATGCTGCTGTTGCCGAGCGTGCTGCCGCGTGGTTGAACGCCATTGCTGGCGATTTGCCTATTCCGGCTGAGTTGAACGAGATTTTTGCTGCTGTTGAGGCGCGTCACGGTAAAGGGCGACTTCGATTTGACCCAACCTTGGTCAGAGGCATGGGCTACTACACCGGCACAATTTTTGAGATTGAGCACCCTGAGTCTGGCTCATCAATTGGCGGTGGCGGTCGTTATGACGGCATGGTTGGCCGTTGGCTTGGCACCGATGCGCCTGCGGTAGGTATTTCAATTGGCTTTGAACGCGCGGTCGACTTGGTCGAGGTCTCGCCTGACAATGCCAAATCGCTGGTGTTGATTCTTGATTCGACTGATTCTGCAGTGATCGGTAATGCTTTGAATCTTCAGCAAGAGGCAATTGCAGCTGGTTACCGTGTGCGACTCGAGCAGCGCCCGAAAAAACTCAACATGTTGCTAGGCAGTATGGCTGAACAGGGCTTCGGCTCGTTCGCTTCTGTAGGTGTAGACGCCATTTCATTCGGTGATTTGGCATTGCGCCAAATCGGCTAATGTCTCGCTAAATCTAAACGGCTAGAACTAAACTAATAACCATTACGACGACGTTTTTTAGCGCCGTCTGGCGCGTTCAAAACAGCCCAAATAAGGAGAAACCTTGTCAATCATTGAAGCCATTGGCGCTCGCGAAATTCTTGACTCACGTGGAAACCCAACCGTTGAGGTTGAGGTTCTGCTAGAAGACGACAGCTTTGGTCGCGCTGCAGTTCCATCAGGTGCATCAACTGGTGCATTCGAAGCACACGAAAGCCGCGACGGCGACAAGGGCCGTTACCTTGGCAAGGGTGTTCAGAACGCAGTTAAGGCTGTAGTTGAGACCGTTGATGAGGCACTTGCAGGTTTTGACGCACAAGACCAGCGCCTAGTCGATGCAGCACTTATCTCTCTAGACGGCACTGCAACCAAAGAGAACCTGGGCGCAAACGCCATCCTTGGTGTCTCAATGGCAAACGCACGTGCAGCAGCTGAGTCAACCGGTCAGCCTCTTTACCGCTACCTAGGTGGCCCAAACGCACACACTCTTCCAGTTCCTCTAATGAACATCATCAACGGTGGCGCTCACGCTGACACCGGTGTTGACATTCAGGAGTTCATGATTGTGCCTCTAGGTGCAGAGACTTTCAGCGAAGCAATTCGTTGGGGTGTTGAGGTTTACCACGCACTAAAGAGCCTGCTTCACAGCAAGGGCCTTTCAACCGGTCTGGGCGACGAGGGTGGTTTCGCACCTGAGCTTCCGACCAACGCAGCTGCGCTAGAGCTAATTGCTGAGGCAATTGCCAAGGCTGGATACAAGCTAGGCACCGAAATTGCACTTGCTCTTGATGTTGCTGCAACCGAGTTCTACTCAGAGGCAACTGGCAAGTACACCTTCGAAGGCCAAGAGCGCACCGGTGACGAAATGATCGCTTACTACGCAGACCTAGTTGCACGCTTCCCGCTGGTATCAATCGAAGACCCGCTATCAGAAGATGACTGGGCTTCATGGACCAAGATGACTGCTGAGCTTGGCTCAAAGGTTCAGCTTGTTGGCGACGACCTTTATGTAACCAACCCTGCACGTTTGCAGAAGGGTATCGACGAGGCTGCTGGCAACGCAATCTTGGTGAAGGTAAACCAGATTGGTACCCTGACCGAGACCCTAGATGCAGTTTCACTTGCTCAGCGTCACGGCATGAAGGCCATCATCTCTCACCGTTCAGGCGAGACCGAAGACACCTTCATTGCTGACCTAGCCGTTGCAACCAACGCTGGCCAGATCAAGACCGGTGCACCTGCTCGTTCAGAGCGTGTTGCAAAGTACAACCAGCTTCTACGCATCGAAGAAGAGCTATCAGATGCAGCGTTCTACGCTGGTCGTTCAGCTTTTCCTCGTTTCACCGCTAAGTAAGCTCGGGTTCTAAACCTATGAAACGCCCCGCAAAGGCTCCGTCGATGGCAACATCGATGGCATTGCGGGGCGTTTCTAATAAGTTTCAACTGCTGGCCATTTTGGCTGCCATTGTGGTTGGCGTAATCTCGCTGGCGCCTGGCATGCAAACCTGGGTTTCACAACGACAGGCCATTGCTGAGGCTCAAGCTGACGTAGACCAGGCCAAGGCTGACGTTCTAACCATGCAAGAAGAGCGCAAGCGCTGGGAAGACCCTGTTTATATTCGTTCTCAAGCCCGTGACCGCCTCTATTATGTGATGCCGGGCGAGATTTCATACCTGGTTTTGGGTGCCGATGAAATCGACCCGAATGACACCTCGGGAACAGTTGGCGCACAGTTGGCTGACCGAACAAACACCATCGAAATATCTACTGAGATTCGCGAAACTAAAAACAACTGGGTAGATGCCGTTCTCGAATCTGTGATTCGCGCCGGAACCGAAGTGCCGACCGAAGAATCAACAGGAGCAACCAAGTAATGCCGCTAACCCCAGTAACCGAAGCTGACATCGCTGAGGTATCACGCCAGCTTGGGCGACCTGCTCGAGACATCGTTGCTATCGCTGCCCGATGCGTTTGTGGCAAGCCAACCGTGGTTCACACCGCTCCAAGGCTTTCAGACGGAACACCTTTTCCGACTACTTATTACCTAACCCACCGTGGTGCTACGGCTGCTGTTTCAACTCTTGAAGCAAGCGGACTCATGGCCGAACTGCAGGCTCGTCTTGGTGAGGAGCCAGAACTAGCCGAGGCCTATCAAAAGGCCCACGAATCTTTCATCGCCGACCGTGATCGCACGGCCAAAAAACTTGGTTTAGATGTGCCTGAAATCTCAGGAATCTCAGCCGGTGGAATGCCAACCCGTGTGAAGTGCTTGCACGCGCTAATCGGTCACGCTTTGGCCGCGGGCCCTGGTGTGAACCCAATCGGCGACATTGCCCTTGAAGCCTGCTCATGGAGCCCATACAAGTGCGTCTGCGAAAGCTACTAGCACTAGCACTCACTGTTGCTGGGGTGCTATTTGCAGCCCAGCCTGCCTCAGCCGATGAAATTCGCGATCGTGAATATTGGCTCACCGACTACTCATTTAAAAAAGCATGGAACCTCACCAAAGGTAAAGGCGTTCGCGTTGCTGTAATCGACACCGGCATTGATGCCACCCACGTCGACCTCAAAAACGTAGTTGTTGATGGCGAAGATTTTTCTGGGCTCGGAGATATCAACGGAACCACACCGGTTGGCGCGAGTAATTATCACGGAACCATGGTGGCTGGATTGATCGCAGGGCGTGGCCATGGCAATTCAAAAGGCGCAATCGGCACAGCTCCCGAAGCCTCGCTCATCAGCGCATCCTTGGCTTTTGGGGTTGACGGCATCAACACTGACGATGAAATCGCAAAAGCAATCTACTGGTCAGTCGATCATGGGGCATCAGTAATCAACCTCTCGCTCTCTCGAAGCAGTGCGGGCTGGCCAGAGAGCTGGGATGCTGCTTTTGGTTATGCCTTTGACCATGACGTCGTGGTTGTTGCAGCAGCAGGAAACCGGTCTTCTGGCACCGATACCGTAGCGGCGCCAGCGACTATTCCAGGTGTTTTGGCGGTAGCTGGAGTCGATCGCAACGGCAAGGCAAGCCGCGAGGCATCAACCACCGGGCTGACTATCGGTGTGAGTGCGCCGGCCGATGACTTGATTGGTGTTTACCCTGGTGGTGACTATCGGGTCTGGAGCGGAACAAGTGGCGCAGCCCCAATTGTTAGCGGACTAGTGGCCTTGGTGCGGGCTTATTACCCCGAACTTGACGCAAATAATGTGATCAACCGAGTGATCAAGACTGCCGACAAGCAAACCGAAGAGTCCTATTCTCCGCTTTATGGTTATGGCCTGATTGACCCGCTGCGCGCACTCACCGCAAGTGTTGAACCGGTCACCGAAAACCCCCTTGGGTCGCTTGACCGATGGGTTGACCTTTACCGTGCCAGCGGTGAAATCACGGATGTCTCCGGCGAATCTGGCATCCATGAACCTCTGCCTCAAGACTCACTGGGGGAGACCATCGAGGGTAAGCCAACCGACAATTCTTGGATAGCCACATCTGTGTTCTATGGAGTGCTTGGAATCGGCGTCATATTTTCTGTGGCGCGCAGACTTAGACGTAACATATTGGCCCGTAGAAGGTAGTAAATTAGAAGAATGTCTGCAAACAAGAGCGGCGCCGCTGCGCCAAAAATTCTAATCGTCGGTGGCGGTTACGCTGGTTTCTACACCGCATTCAAACTTGAGAAGCTACTTGGCAAGGGCGAGGCTGAGGTCACCATGGTTGACCCGCTTCCATACCTTACCTACCAGCCTTTCCTACCTGAGGTTGTTGCCGGTTCGATTGAGGCACGTCACGTTGTGACCTCACACCGTCGCCACCTAAAGAAGACCAACATCGTCTCAGGTAAGGTCACCAACGTTGACCACGCCAAGAAGACTGCAACCATCGAGGTTCCTGGTCTAAAGCCTTATAAGCAGAAGTACGACCAGATCGTGGTTACTGCTGGTGCGGTTTCACGTACCTTCCCGATTCCGGGTGTAGCCGACAACGCAATCGGCCTAAAGACCATTGAAGAAGCAGTTGAGATTCGCAACCGCATCATCACCAACCTAGACAAGGCAGCTAACTTGCCAGCGGGTGCTGCTCGTGACCGTCTTTTGACCTTCGTGGTTATTGGTGGCGGTTTCGCAGGTATCGAGACTTTCGCAGAAATGCGTTCTTTGGTCAGCTACCTGTTGCGTTACTACCCAAACATCACTTTTGAAGACACTCACTTTCACCTGGTTGAAGCAATGGGCCGCATCATGCCTGAGGTTTCACTTGAGACCAGCCAGTGGGTTCTTGCAAACCTAGATGCACGCGGTGCAAAGGTTCACCTAAACACCCAGCTTCAGTCAGCTGAAAAGGGCAAGATTGAACTTTCAACCGGCGAAAGCTTTGAGTCAGACGTAATCGTCTGGACTGCTGGTGTTATGGCTCACCCATTTGTTCGCAACACCGACCTACCTCTAGACGAGCGTGGCCGCATCACCGCTAAGGCAACCCTTCAGGTTGTCAACGGTGAAGAAGTTGTTGCTGATGCTTGGGCTGCCGGTGACGTTTCGGCTGTTCCAGACCTTTCAGGCGGCGGCGTTGGTGGCTTCTGTGTTCCTAACGCTCAGCACGCTGTGCGTCAGGCTAAGTTGCTTGCTAAGAACGTTGTGGCTGCTATCCGTGGCGAAGGCATTCAGGAGTACTTGCACAAGAACAAGGGTGCTGTTGCAGGCCTTGGAATCGGTGTAGGTGTGTTCCAGTACAAGAAGCTAGCAATCAAGGGCTTCATCGCCTGGTGCATGCACCGTGGTTACCACGGCTTGGCGATGCCTATGTGGGAGCGCAAGCTTCGCGTATTCTCTGGCTGGGTATGGAACTTCTTGCTGAAGCGCGACATCGTTGCGATCTCAGCGACCAAAGACCCTCGCGTGGCCTTCGAGACCTTCGCATCTCGACCAAAGAAGTAATCTTCTAAATCGAAAAGGGATGCCTTAGGGCATCCCTTTTCATTAGACGCCCCTATAGCCCAATGGCAGAGGCAGTCGACTTAAAATCGACACAGTGTGGGTTCGAGTCCCACTAGGGGCACCAAAATGAAGCCGCCGGTCCAAGTGACCGGCGGCTTCATTTTTGGGCGTGTAGGGTGAGAAACACCTTGGGGCCCCAGCTTTGCTGGGGAGGGGTGAGAGGCTCCGTGAGTACACAGCTGTGCTGGGGAGGGGGCCCGTGAACAACTAGCATTGCTCAAGTGGCTACTCGACCAAAGAGCATAAAAAATTGCCCCGACCAATGGCCGGGGCAATTTCTACTTTTTGCTAATTAGTTGGTCTGGCGGCGTCGCGCAAACATAACTACTAGACCTGCAATCAACAGTGCTGCACCAGCTGCAAAAGGAGCAACTGCGTCAACACCGGTGTCAGCTAGCTCTTCTTTAACAGTAGGCTCAACAACTGGCTCTTCAGTGGTTGGAGGAGCAATCTGACCGGTTGCTGCGAACTGCAGGGTTTCATCCCAGGTTGCACGCACGCCGTTGGTGATTTCGTCTGAATCTGGGTACCAGTCGTAGGCATTGTAGATGTAGTAGCCCGAACCGAAAGTGAAGTAGGCAACGCCAAGGTTGTCTTCACCCTCGCTGTAGTAAACCGGGGTCACGAAGGCCTTCTTTTCAGCAGACCAGGTTGAGTAGCCCATCAGGCCGCCGGTGTAGTTACCGTTTGGAACAGTCGCTGGAAGATCGGCGTTATCGGTCTGCTTGGTCCAAGGGTTGGCAAGTTCATCACTGAGTTCTGTGTTGTTGTCGAACTCGGTGCTGAAGTCAAGACCAGTCATGTAGTTGATGAACTCAGCGTGGTCGTATGAGCCGGTTCCGACAACAGTCTTGCCTGACTCGATCCAAGTCTTAATGTAGGCCTGAGCTTCAGCTGAGAACATGGCTACCTCGCCGAAGTTACAGCCCTCTGGCAGGGTAAGCACGTCAATGCCGTCAAGGGCGTCTGTCCAGGCAGCTTCGCTAGCGTCGCCGCCATCAAATAGGGTTACCGATTTGGCAATGACGCCGAGTGAAGCTGCGATGTCTGCGTCTTCTTGGTCAGGGTCAGTGCAGCTCTCGTTTGAGAAAACCAATACTGCTGGGCCGTCTGCAACAAGTGCTGAGGCAGGGGTTGAAGCCATGGTCATTAGTGCAATTGCGGTTGCGCCCGCAGCCAGCACCTTTGAGATTTTGCGATTCATACTTTTCTCCTGATTGGGTTGAAAGAATATCCCCCTGGAAATCCTTTATCAGGTCTAATTATTGCCCCAAAACATTCCCTTTTAAGAACATTTATTCGGCATAAATGGCTTAAAGCCACTTATTTTTGCTGATATGCGAGGTATACCCAACATCTATTTGCGAGGGCGGAGAATTACGTTGGGTAACTCAGGGGCGGGCGTCCATTTGCCAATTCGATCAGGGAATTCTGCAAAGCGATTTTCGCGAGCGTTCCAGGCTCTTCGCATTTCGAGAATTTCGCCGTGAGAGCGCCCGATGAAGTTCCACCACATCACAATTGGCTCTTCAAACGGCCTGCCACCGAGCAAAATCACAATCAAATTTTCTGAGCCTGCAGTGACTTCAAAACTATCCGTGCCGGGCTGCCGATACATCATTTGGCCAGTCAAACCAATCTCTTCAGCCACCCGCGCTTCACCCTGAACAATCAAGAATCCGTGTTCAAAATCATCTCTAACCGGCAAGGTGATTTTTTCGCCCGCAGGGATGCGCACCTCAGCACCGACGAGCTCGCTGAACAGAGTGGTCTCGGCCGTCTTGCCCAATAACGACCCAGCAAAAATACAAACCTGGTTTGCGCCCAGCATCACTTTAGGTGGATATTCAACGTGCTGAAAAGCAGGTGCCATGTCGCGAGCTGAATCGGGCAGTGCGATCCAAAGTTGAACAGCGTGCAGAAGATTTGCGTCGGCAAGACTCAACTCACTGTGAGCGATTCCGTAACCTGCAGTCATAAGGTTCAGTTGACCCGGGTTTATGTGCTGAATTGTTCCTAGACTGTCGCGGTGTTCAATGCTGCCCTCAATTAGCCAAGTGGCTGTTTGAAGCCCGGTGTGGGGGTGTGCTGCAACTACCATGCCATCGGCTTGAACGGTCGGGCCAAAGTGATCGGCAAAAGCCCACGCCCCAATCATGCGTTTCTTGGCATTGGGCAGAGTGCGCGAAATCTCGATTCCGGTGCGAGTGGTGAGCTTCACCAAACGAGGTTCTAGCAACATGGCATCAGCCTAACTACTGTCGACAGTGATTAGTGGCGGTGATGAAAAGGCTGAATGGCGTCATCGGGAATTTGGCCAAAGCGACCGTACTGATAGTCCTCCATGGCCTTGATTACCCCAGCTTTGTCGTTCATCACAAACGGACCGTAGGCAACCACTGGTTCGCGGATCGGCAGCCCGCCAAGCAAGAAAATCTCGAGCGAGTTGTGGCGAGAATCTTGGGTTTCATCCGCGGTGAAAACAACTCGATCACCATGACCAAACACGGTCAGTGCGCCTGTTGAAATCTTGGCGGTATTCGTGCCCGGGCCTTCTTCGCCCACGGTGCCTGCACCAGCGAGCGTGTAGGCAAGGGCGTTGAACATTGGGTTCCAAGGCAGTGAAACCGAAGCTCCAGGGGCCAAGGTGATGTGTGCGATCGCCATCGGGGTTTGTGATTTTCCGGGGCCAACAAAGCCGCCGATTTCACCAGCAAGCACACGGATGAGTGCGCCGCCATCTTGGCTAGAAATCAACTTGACGTCGTCACCGTTCAAACCTTGATAAGCCGGGTCAATCATCTTTTTCGCGGCTGGAAGATTGATCCAGAGCTGAAGCCCGTGGAAGATTCCACCAGACATCACTAGCGATTCAGGCGGGGTTTCAATGTGCAAAACTCCAGCACCAGCGGTCATGTATTGGGTGGCGCCATTCTCAATGATTCCGCCACCGCCGTGGCTGTCTTGGTGCAAGAAGGTGCCGTCAATCATGTAGGTGAAGGTTTCAAACCCGCGGTGAGGGTGCCAAGCTGTGCCTCGCGGCTCGTATGGTGCATATTCAACTTCACCCATTTGGTCCATGTGAATGAACGGGTCTAGGTCTTGATATGAGACTCCGGCAAAGGCTCGGGTTACTGGGAATCCTTCGCCCTCGTGAGCCTGCGGGCCGCGAGTAACCGACTTGATGGTTCGCGCTCGGCCAACTGCTGCATCTAAACGAGGCAGAGTGAGGGTGTCAGCGGTTACTGCAGGCATTTGAGTCTCCTTTATTGCTGTGAATATACTTAGAGTACACCCAAGTAAAGCCCCACTAGACAAATCTTATTCCCATAGCATTGAGCCATGGAAACTGGATTAGTAGCACTCATCGTAATCGTTGGTATTGTTGCCATCGCAATTATTTGGCTTTGGTCAACCTACAACGGGCTAGTCACCCTGAATGTTCGTGTTGACGAGGCCTGGAGCGACATCACCGTTCAGCTCAAGCGCCGAGCCGACCTGATTCCGAACCTGATCGAAACCGTCAAGGGTTATGCAACCCATGAGCGCGAGGTCTTTGAGAACGTAACCAAAGCTCGCGCGGCAACTGTGTCTCCGGCAGCGATGGCAGACCCTGCCGCGGCAGCTGTTGCCGAAGATGGTTTTCACTCAGCAATCAAGAGCCTGTTCGCAGTTGCCGAGGCTTACCCTCAACTGCAGGCTAACCAGAACTTTTTGAGCCTTCAGGCAGAGCTAACCGACACCGAAGACAAGATTATGGCCGCTCGCCGTTTCTACAACGGTGGCGTTCGCGAACTGAACACCAAGATTCAGCAGTTCCCTCAGAACGTCTTTTCTAAGCGTCTAGGTTTTGCTGCACGCAAGTTCTTTGAGGTTGCCGACAGCGCTGCTATTCAAGAGCCACCGACTGTAAAGTTCTAAACTTTTTCGCAGTTAGTTTTCAAAACACAGGGGCCTGATGTACTCAGCTATTGCAGCAAATAAACGCAACACCTTTCTAATCGTCGGTGGCTTTATTGCCCTACTTGGCGGTATCTCGATTTGGTGGGGGCAAACCACTGGCAATGGTTCAAGCGCGATTTTCATCCTTGGCTTCATTGTGGTTTATGCACTTTTTCAGTATTTTGTTGCGTCTTCAATTGCAGTGGCCATGAGCGGTGCCGTGCCGATTGAAAAGGCCGATAACCCTAGACTTTGGCGCATTGTTGAGAACCTCTCGATCACCGAAGGCATGCCGATGCCAAAGGTTTATGTGATTCCAGACGAAGCACCAAACGCTTTCGCCACCGGGCGCGATCCTAAGCACGCGATTGTGGCGGCCACCACCGGTTTGTTGGCAATCATGGATGACAAAGAGCTCGAGGGCGTCATGGCTCACGAGCTTGGCCATGTGAAGAACTACGACATTAGAGTTTCAACCATTGTGTTTGGCCTAGTTTCGGCAGTTGGCGTTTTGGCCGACATGGCAATTCGTGCGGCTTTCTTTTCTAGCCATGGCAACAACCGAAACTCAAACGACAATGGTTTTGGTCTTGCGCTTATTTTGATCGGCATTGTCGCCAGCATTATTGCTTGGTTCATTGGGCCAATCGTTTCGGCTGCCGTTTCGCGCGAGCGTGAGTACCTCGCCGATGCAACCGGAGCCCACACCACGAGATACCCAGAGGGTCTGGCATCAGCGCTAGAAAAACTTGGTCAGTATGGTCGACCGATGCGCAGAGCAAGCAGCTCAATGGCGCACATGTACATCAACGACCCAATCAAGCCAGGTCTAGTTGAGCGTGTTTTTTCTACTCACCCGCCGATTCCAAAGCGCGTAGAACGTCTACGCGAAATGGGCGGCAAGTTCTAAGGCCCAATTGCCTTTAGGTTCAATCTGAACCTGAGTGCAGCCTTGCCACTTGGCCACTGCAGCAAGATGCTTTGCAAGTGCACCTGTCGAACTGTTGAGTTTTCGGGCAGGTAGGCCGTCTTCGTGCCAACTCGCTTTTGCAATTAGGTAGTTGTTTTGGCGGTCATTTTTAAGGTCGATGCGGCCAATAATTTGGTTATCGTGCAGCACCGGAAGCGTGTAATAGCCGAACTTCCGCTTTGCCTCGGGAGTGTAAATTTCAATTCGGTAGTGAAAATCGAATAGCCGTTCAGTTCTTGGTCGATACCAAATCAACGGATCAAAAGGGCTCAGCAGTGTGGTTCTCGATTTTGAGTCAACCCTTTGCTCGAGTGTCGACGGCGAGGCCAAAGCGGCTTCGCGCCACCTTTCAACCTTCATCTCAACAATCGAACCAGCCTCAATCAACTCATCGATGATGTGATTCGCATCGCGCTTGTTTAGTCGGTGCCAGTCAAGAATGTCGGCCCTCGTGCCGATACCGATTGCAGTCACGGCTTGCAAAATCAAACGGCGTTTTGCCTCGTCTGCCGAAATCGAGGCATTGAGAATCTCAGTAGGCAAGACCTGCTCGGGTAGTGCATAAATTCTGCTGAATTTTTCTCGGCCGCCTGAGACCAAGTCGCCGATTCCAAACAAAGCTTCGAGACCACGCTTGACGTCGCTCCAGCCCCACCAATTACCCCTTCGAACGTTGCGATCGTGTTCGATGGCATTGGCTGTTAGCGGGCCCTTTTCGGCAAGCTCCGCCTTTATCCACTTCAATAGGTCGCTCTGTTGCGCCATCCAAGAATCGTTGCCCTTGGCTAATTCGCCAGCGCGCCAGTTATACATGCGCCATTTATAAAGCGGTAGATTCTCGGTTCGAATGATTGAGGCTTCGTGGGCCCAGTATTCAATCAAGGATGGATTGAAGCCGCCCGAAAGGCTATCGAGTTCGTGCTTTTCATAGGTGCCCAGACGCGAGAAGAGCGGCATGTAGTGCGCGCGCTCGAACACATTGACTGAGTCAATTTGCAAAAGACCTAGTCGGTCGATGGTCTGCAACACTGTTGAATCTGGCGCACCCGAAAGGCCCTGCGCTGCAATCGCTAGCGACCGTGCTTCGCGCATGCTCATTGGTTCAGCCATGTGCACCTCATCTCAAACTAGACTTCTAACCAGCATAGATTTAGTTAGGAATCCGCCATGTCAAAGACTGCTCCTGTAGTTGCGCCGACTCTTGCCGAGTTTGAAGCCGCTCACGAGAATGTGTCTCAGGTGGCAATTCAGACCCCGGTGCTGCACTCGAACTACCTTTCAGAGCTCATCGGTCACGATGTCGAACTGAAGTGTGAAAATCTTCAACGCACCGGCGCCTACAAAATTCGCGGTGCATTCAACATCATCAGCAAATTGTCGCTAGCCGAGCGCAAAAAGGGTGTTGTTGCCGCATCTGCCGGAAACCATGCCCAGGGTGTTGCCCTTGCGGCTAGAAATTTGGGCATAAAAGCCACAATTTTTATGCCGGTTGGTGCTTCTTTGCCAAAGCTTCAGGCAACGGAAAACTACGGTGCCCAAGTGGTTTTGACCGGTTCGATCTTCAGCGAAACTTTGAAGGCCGCCCAGGCACATGCAGCCAAGAAAGGTGCGATTTTTATCCCGCCTTATGACCACATGGATGTTGTGCTCGGCCAAGGAACCGTTGGTCTTGAAATCTTGGATCAAGTACCTGATGTGAATACCATCGTGGTTGCTATCGGTGGCGGTGGCTTGGCAGCTGGTTTGGCAGTGTCAGCCAAGCTGAAAGCTGCTCAGCAGGGTCGCAAGATCAAGGTAATTGGTGTTCAGTCTGAGCATGCCGCACCATATGTGCCTTCGCTCAAAACTGGCAAACTAACCGAACTGACTATCACGCGAACAATCGCTGACGGCATCGCAGTGGGCAAGCCAGGTCGTATTCCATTCGAATTGATAAAGCAGCACGTAGACAAAGTTGTGACCGTAAGCGACGATGAAATCGCCAAGGCAATTGTTGTTCTGATGGAGCGTGCCAAGCAGGTTGTTGAGCCTGCCGGAGCCGTTGCTGTTGCTGCACTTATGTCGGGTGCTATCAAGCCTCGAGGCAAGACTGTAGCTGTGCTTTCTGGCGGAAACATCGATCCGCTGCTAATGCAAAAGGTCATTGGCCACGGATTGGCGGCATCTGAGCGCTACACGACGATTTCGGTGATGTTGCCAGATCGCCCTGGTCAATTGGTCAAGACTGCCGAAGCAATTGCTGCAGCACACGGAAACGTAGTTGAGGTTTTGCACACTCGTCACGGTAAAGGGCTTGAGATCAGCGAAGTTGAACTGCGTATGAGTGTTGAGACCACCGGCCACGAACACCGCCAACGGGTGCTCAAGGCTTTGCATGATGCCGGCCTAAAGGCCCGCATCGAAGCCGAATAGCCTTCAAACCAAAAACCCGGTCTGCGTGACCGGGTTTTTTTATTTAGGTTTCTAGCCTTCGAAGTTTTTGACTTCGAGAATCTCAATTGAACGTTCCTTGCCATTTGGGGCAAAGAAGCTCACTGTGTCGCCAACTTTGGCTCCTATAATTGCGGTGCCGATTGGGCTATCTGGGCTGTAAACATCAATGGCAGTGCCTTCAGCAATCTCGGCGCTACCCAATAGAAACTCAAGTTCGCTGCCGTTCATGTTCAGGCGAACAATGGTGCCCTGCTCAACAACACCGTGGCTCTCGCGAGCTTCACCAACCACTGAATTAGCCAGGATGTTCTCAAGTCGCGCAGCACGAGCCTCGATCTTGCCCTGCTCTTCTTTGGCTGCGTGGTAGCCGCCGTTCTCTTTGAGGTCGCCTTCTTCTCGCGCTTCTTGAATCTTCTTAGCGATGTCAGAGCGTGCAACTGTCAACAGATACTCGAGCTCGGCAGCGAGTCGGTCATAGGCAGCTTGGGTTAGCCAGGTTGGCTCATGGGTTTCAGACATAGTTTCTCTAGTTTATTTCAACCAGCATTTGTCGACTTGACCGGTAACTGCCAATTCAGTCGTTTTAACGATGGTTTCGTAATTTCCTGAGCCGCCGGCCGGAATTTCAACCTCGACATAACCCACCACGCTATAACTTTCACTCAGTGCCTGAACGGCGCAGGTGGCTGTATCTTTGTCGTTTGCAAGTATGACGTTGAAGTTGACTTTGGTTTGACCCGAGTTTAAAACTTCATAGCCGGTTGATTTCGCGACGATTTGATTTGCGTTGGTCATGGTTGTGCTGATTGCCCAAATTACAAAAAGTGCCACCAGTGTCGAAGCGAGCGCAATTACGATTTTGCGCTGACGAACTGAGTCGACAGGCTTTTTGCCATAGCGCTCAGACATTAGGTCAGCTTGAGAATTCATAGGCTTTAAGGCTACATACTTAAACCATGAACATTCTGTTTTCAGCACTGCTAGCTGCATCGCCAAGCCCAAGCCCGTCGGTTGATCCTTCTGAAGTTTGGTACAGCCCAGGCACAGTTGGTTTTCTTGCTGTTTTCGGAATCACAGCTGCGGCAATCGCTCTGATTTTTGACATGGTTCGTCGAGTGCGCCGCATTCGTTACCGTGCAGAAATCGCGGCTCGTCTAGATGCCGAACAGGAAACCGTAACCTCAGAAAAGCCTGCTGCAACTGTCAAAAAGGCTGTTACTAAGCCGGCTCGCCCAGCTGCCCCGGCCAAGCCAAAGCGCGACTAACTAAGCGGGCAGTTTCGCCCAAGCCTGTTCGTCGTCTGCGGTTGGGCGCTTGACCTCAAGCCCAGCTTCTTCGGCAATCAACATGGCTCCGGCCCAGTCGTGTTCTTTGATATCGACTTGGTAATACGCGTCGATTGTGCCTTCGGCCACGTGGCAAATATCTAAGGCAGCTGAACCGAATCGTCGAACGTCTACATAGTCAGGCATGAGTTCAGTAAGTTTTTGAAACTCTGCTCTGCGGGTTTCAGCCGAATACGAAAAACCAGTAGCAAGGATGCGCGCCTCGCGCTCAACCGGTGGGCCAGAAATAGCTTCGCGTTTTCCGTCGCGAATTCTGAATGCACCGCTACCTCGCGTTGCTAAGAAAGTGTCGCCAAGAGCTGGTGCAATTACAACGCCAACAACCCACTGGTCGGTAGCCAAATCTAAAGCTGCAACTGAAACTGCAAAATTCGGCAAGCCGCGAGCAAAATTAACGGTTCCATCAAGTGGGTCGATGCTCCAGCGATAAGCGGCATCCGTGCCCTCAGTTGCATCATATTCTTCGCCGGTCACAGCGTCGTTTGGTCTCAACCGCTTCAAAACGTCACGAACCGCTGTTTCGCTGGCTAGATCGGCATCAGTTACATAGTCGGCGATGCTGGTCTTGGTTTGAATTTTCAATTCGCCGCGAAAGCGTTTTACTAATTCGGCAGAACCTGCATTAGCAGCTTCGATTGCCGTTTGAAGAAGAGCGTCTAAGTTCATGCTTTAAGGCTAAGCCCCAAATGTGCCGGCAGCTGGTGAAAGCGCGATGAGCAGAATGCCGGCCCAGTGGCACATGAAAGCGAGCACGGTGAAGCTGTGAAAAATCTCGTGAAAACCGAATTTGCCTGGGAACGGGTTAGGTCGCTTCATTCCATAAACCACGGCACCAAGGGTGTAGCAGAGGCCGCCAGCCAAAATCAGAATCATCATTGGGGCATTGGCATTCATGAAGTCGACGATGAATACAAAGGCGCCCCAGCCCATGGCGATGTAGATAGGAACATAGAGCCAACGCGGTGCGTGAATCCAGAAGACTCGAAAGCCTATTCCGAGAATTGCAGTCGACCAAATGATGGTGATCAAAACCAGAGCTTTGTCTTGGGGCAATGCCAGCCAAGTAATGGGGGTGTAACTTCCGGCAATCAGCAAGAAAATGTTGGCGTGGTCAATGCGTTTGAGTGTGACCTTCACCTTTGGGCTCCAGTTGAAGCGGTGGTATAGGGCGCTATTGCCGAAGAGCAACAAAGATGAAGCAAAGAATATCGCTGAGGTGACTTTAGCCGGCATACCGTTGGCCAGCACGATGAGAACAATGCCGCCAGCTATCACCAGTGGAAGTATTCCGGCGTGGATCCAGCCACGCCAGGTTGGCTTCACATCGGCCGGCTGTTCGCGAAATCCCTCGGAGATTGGCATGCTCATATGCCAACTCTACGCCTCGGGCTGGGCTAGCGTTAAGCCTGTGCGAAACCTGATTTATCGACTCTATGAGCGCAACCTTGAACGTGGTCTGCTGCCTCAAGATCTGCCTCGCCACGTAGGTGTAATTCTTGATGGCAACCGTCGTTGGGCCGAGCGCCAGGGTGGAGCTAAGGCCAGTCACGGCCATGCCGTTGGCGCACAAAAGACGCTCGAATTTTTGGGTTGGTGCTCTGATCTCGGCATCAAGGTTGTGACCCTCTACCTTTTGTCTACCGACAACCTGAAGGGCCGAGCTGGCGAAGAGCTAAAAGAACTTCAAGACATCATTGGTGGTTTGGCGTTAGACATTGCTAACGATGGCCGATTCAAGACGCAACTGGTCGGCGACCGCGAAGCACTGCCGGCAAGCTTGGCTGATTCGATTGCCAAGGCTGAGGCAAAAACCGTGAAAAATAAGGGTCTGCACGTAAACCTTGCCGTTGGCTACGGCGGTCGAAAAGAAATTGCCGATGCCATGCGTTCAATTCTCAAACAGCATGCCAAAGAGGGCACAAGCATCGACGACTTAGCCGAATTGCTAGACCCAGAATTGATCACGCAGCATCTGTACACTTCTGGGCAACCCGACCCTGACCTGGTTATTCGAACCTCGGGTGAACAGCGGCTTTCGGGCTTTTTGCTTTGGCAGTCTGCGCAGTCTGAGTTTTATTTCGAAGAAGCGCTCTGGCCAGATTTCAGGCGCGTTGACTTCTTGCGAGCCATCCGTGCGTTTGAATCGCGACACCGCCGTTTTGGCGCCTAGGTGAACACTAAATAACGTCCTGAAAAAGTTGGCGTGTCTTTGTGATTGTCGAGCCGCGTTCGGGCGTAATCTCACCTCAAGCTGAGATAAAGGAGCTTTGGTGGGTAAGACATCAGCAGCTAAAGAAAAAGTGACCACAGCGGCCTCGCAGGCAACCAAGACTTATGTTCTTGACACCTCGGTTTTGCTCTCAGACCCCAAAGCAATTTTCAAGTTCAAAGAACAAGAAGTTGTTATTCCCATCATTGTGATTAACGAACTTGAAAAGAAACGGCACGACCCAGAAATTGGCTATTACGCTCGTCAGGCGCTTCGACTGCTAGATGACCTTCGTGCTGAGCACGAGAGACTTGATTTTCCGATTCAGGTAGGCGACGGAGGAATTCTTCGCGTTGAGCTGAATCACATTGACCAGTCAGTTTTGCCGGCAGGTTTTCAACTGGGTGACAACGACAGTCGTATTCTTGCTTGCGCCTTCAACCTCGCAAGTGAAGGTTCGAATGTCACGGTGGTTTCTAAAGACTTGCCTATGCGCGTAAAGGCTTCGGCACTGGGTATGAGTGCTGAGGAATATCGCAATGACAACGTGGTTGATTCTGGCTGGACAGGTATTGCCGAGGTGAGCCTTTCTGCTGACGAGATGGCCGACCTTTATGAAACCGAAGTAATTAAATCCAAGGATGCAGCCGGCCTGCCGGTAAACACTGGCTTAGTGATTTCTTCAGATCGGGGGAGTGCCCTCGGTCGCGTTGAAAAAGGCGGCAAAATCAAACTGGTTCGCGGAGACCGCGATGTGTTTGGCGTTCACGGTCGATCGGCCGAACAGCGCCTAGCAATTGACGTGTTACTTGACCCTGAGGTTGGCATAGTCTCACTCGGCGGTCGCGCCGGAACTGGTAAATCGGCGATGGCGCTGCTCGCGGCTCT
The DNA here is from genome assembly GCF_024641065.1 of Rhodoluna sp. Lineage (GTDB taxonomy): Bacteria > Actinomycetota > Actinomycetes > Actinomycetales > Microbacteriaceae > Rhodoluna. The sequence goes on along the minus strand of NZ_JAHEDV010000033.1, from coordinate 69,409 downwards.
AGAAGCTGTGCTCGAACGCCGCCAGCACAAGAAAATTATTGTTTTTCGCCCTATCTTTGCCGTTGGCGGTCAAGAACTCGGCTACCTCCCTGGTGGCGAAACTGAGAAGATGAACCCATGGGGTCAGGCCATTTTCGACACCTTGGGTGCTCTGGTTTCTAAAGAGGTTATCGACCACATCGTTGATCGCAACATCCTAGAAATTTTGCCGCTGACTCACATTCGCGGTCGCTCTTTGCACGACGCTTTTGTGATTGTTGACGAGGCTCAGTCTCTCGAGCGAAATGTTTTGCTAACCGTTCTGTCGCGCATTGGTCAAAATGCAAAGGTGGTTCTGACTCACGATGTTGCCCAGCGCGATAACCTGCGGGTTGGTCGTCACGACGGAATCGCCGCGGTAATTGAGTCACTCAAGGGGCACGACCTTTTTGCTCACATCACACTGATGCGTTCTGAGCGTTCGGCTATTGCTGCTTTGGTCACCGACTTGCTCGACAACTAATTTGACCTGTTCATAACTTGCGCAGGTGATGGCGCTTTTCAATAGCCTGCTCGGGTGAATGCACAATTTATATTTGCCATGCTGTTGCCTTGGCTGGGCCCTGCCTATCTACTGGCGGTTGCCTGGCCGCTAGCCAAAACAGACATCCGTGAACATCGCCTGCCTAATCGACTGGTTCTTCCAGCTTTGCCCATAACGCTGCTGAGCCAGCTACTGACGGCTTGGCTTGAAGATGCATGGATGCAGGCCCTGCTGGCACTTGGTGTGGCTGCTGTGGCCTTTGTAATAGGCTTGCTGCTAAATCGCCTGGCATCACTTGGAATGGGCGATGTGAAGCTAATCACGGTCATTGCGCTGGCGCTTGGATGGTTTAGTCCTATGTCACCGCTGGTTGCAGTTTTTCTCGCATTTCTCGCGGCGAGTTTGGCAGTATTGCCACTTTTGATTCTTCGCAAGCTAAGTCGGTCAAAGAGTATTGCGCTTGGGCCTTACCTGCTGGGAGGCTTTAGCGCTGCCCTCGCGCTGGTGCCTTTTTCATAGGCTGAGAACTTGAGATCAATCGCAAGCCATCGGGTACCAATTCAATGAAGCTAATGGCGAGCATGATTGCAGCAACGATCAGCAATAAGTGCGAATTGATTTCAGAATTTAGTAGTGATTGGTTGAGCCAAATGGTGCCGGCACCGATGATTTCAGCAATCACAGATACCGCGACCAAAACAAAAGTCTGAATGCGGCTGTGTCCGGCGGCTAAAGCCAAGGCAGCAATCGAGAGGCCCTCTGGAATGTTCTGCAGTCCGATGGCAATTCCAGTGGCTAATCCGGTGTTCAGGTCAGCACTTGCCGCTGCTATCGAGGCAGTGCCCTCTGGGATGTTGTGCAGGGTAAGTGCGATCGTTACAACGGTTACAGACCCAAGAATTCCGGTAGCTTTTTTCTGAAGCTGAGCCGAACCAAATTTGATGAGCGCAAAAATCAACAGGCCAATAATGAACCAGAGCGCAGAGTCGGCCCAGCCGCGGTCAATTGAGAACGCATTTGGAATCAGTTCGACCACGCTGGCGATGATCATTGCTGCAGCGGCCACAAGAAGGGCATAGCCGTTAAAGATATTGCTTTGTTTGGGCAGGTAAGCCACCAAGACATAACCAATCAGGGTTGCTATCGCCGCAAAAGCGGCAATAGCAAAACCCAGATCGATTGAGCCGTTGATAAGAAACCTTCTATAAGCCAGGGCTGGTCATAGACAGAACGTCAAGCGCCTTGTCCAGTTGCTCCATCGTAAGTTTTTCGCCATCAACATAGCCAAGTTCGATTGTTGCTTCGCGAACAGTCAGGCCCTTCGCAACTGAGTGCTTAGCGATCTTCGCCGCTGCTTCGTAACCGATGTATTTGTTTAGCGGAGTCACGATTGACGGGCTAGATTCAGCAAGAGCACGGGCACGCTCGACGTTAGCCTCAAGCCCCCTTACGGTCTTGTCGGCCAACAAACGCATTGAGTTTGCCAGCAGGCGAATCGATTCGAGCAGTGCGTTACCCATGACTGGGATCGCTACATTGAGCTCAAAGTTACCGGTGGCGCCAGCCCAGGCAACAGTTGCATCGTTGCCGATTACTCGAGCGCAAACCATCATTACAGCCTCAGGAACCACAGGGTTCACCTTGCCAGGCATGATTGATGAACCAGGCTGCAGGTCAGGAATATGCAGTTCAGCGATACCTGCGTTTGGCCCTGAGCCCATCCAGCGAAGATCGTTGTTGATCTTGGTGAGCGAGACTGCAAGTACACGCAAAGCACCAGATGCTTCAACCAGTGCATCGCGTGCACCCTGGGCCTCAAAGTGATCGCGAGCCTCGGTAATAGGCAAACCAGTTTCTTCGGCAAGTAGGCGAATGACTTCTTGTGGAAATCCCTTTGGGGTGTTGATTCCAGTGCCAACTGCGGTGCCACCAAGTGGAACTTCGGCAGTACGGCCGATGGTTGACTGAACGCGCTCAATTGCATAGCGAATCTGCGCTGCATAGCCACCGAATTCTTGACCCAGGGTCACTGGGGTTGCATCCATGAGGTGAGTGCGGCCAGCTTTGACTACGGTCTTCCAGAGCTCTTTCTTCTCTTCAAGAGCAACCGCTAGGTAGTCGAGTGAAGGCAAAAGGTCGTTGATAAGAGCTGCGGTTACGGCAACGTGAACCGAGGTTGGGAACACATCGTTTGAAGACTGCGATGCATTCACATGGTCATTCGGGTGAACGTCTTTGCCAAGGCCACGGGTTGCAAGAGTTGCAAGTACTTCGTTCATGTTCATGTTCGAAGAGGTTCCCGAACCGGTCTGAAAAATGTCAACCGGAAATTCACCGTCGTGCTTGCCGGCAATAACAAGGTCTGCAGCATCGGCGATTGCATTAGCGAGCGCAGAATCTAGAACGCCAAGCTTGGCATTGGCCAGGGCAGCGGCCTTCTTGATCTGGGCAAGCGACGCAATGTGGGCGCGCTCTAGCGTGGTGCCAGAGATAGGAAAATTCTCAACAGCGCGCTGAGTCTGGGCACGATAAAGAGCGTTTACTGGAACTTTTACTTCACCCATGGTGTCGTGTTCGATGCGGAATTCCACTTGGTGTGACCTTTCGTTGCGTTAAAAATGCTGTCTAAGTTTTGTTTTTAGTTGAGGTTGTCGCTCGTGAAAATTGTTGCGATTTCGCCACGGCTCAAGGTGTAGTTAGCGCCAACCACGGCCAGCTTGCCGGCCTTGACGGCATCGGCAATTAGTTTGCTGCGGGTTAGAAGTTCATTGATGGTGTCTTGGATGTGCAACTGCGTGATGTCATCAATGTGGTGCTTGCCGTCACGGTTTGCTGCCTCAACGGTTGGCCTAATGCGCTCGACTAGGTCGTGAATGAATTCGCCCTTAGATTCAAGTTTGCCTTCGGTCGAATCTATGGTTGCGCGAATTGCTCCACACTCGTCGTGACCAAGAACCAAAATCAGGGGAACGCCCAAAACTTCAACTGAATATTCAAGTGAACCAAGAATGGTCTCGGCAATAACTTGGCCGGCATTGCGAACTACAAAAAGGTCGCCGAGGCCGACGTCAAAAATGATTTCTGCCGAAAGACGAGAGTCTGAACAACCGAATAGGGCGGCAAATGGCTTCTGCCTTGCAGCTAGCGACTCGCGGCGATCAATGTCTTGTCTTGGGTGAGCCGGAGTGCCAGAAACAAAGCGACGGTTGCCGTCAAGAATGGCCTGCCAGGCGTCACGCGGGGTTTCAGGTCTGGTTGATTCGATCACTTGTCTAACTCCGTTTCAACTAGTTGGGCAAACTCGGCAAATTCATCTGGGGAGGCATTGCCTTCAAGCGACACATAGTCACTCTCTAGATTGAGAGTCCATAACACCGGATCAGCCTCAACCTTTGGGCCGGGGGTTTGCTTCAGCCAGTTTGGTGCACCAGCAAAACTTTCATCAGGCACAAAGCCTGCGCTTCGAAGCGTAACCCAGGTTGGGTTCACGGCAAATGCCTGGGTCAGGCCAACGTACTGATTCTTAGGGCCGACAAAGCCAACCTCCCAATACTCAACGCCGTCAGCTGCGGTCGAAACCCACTTGGCGTGGTTGGCCCACCACCCCTGAGGCAGTTCGGGGGCAAGAACCTCGTGGCCACTGGCAGTTTTGGCCTCAATGGCAAGTGCGATGTGATCAACAGGCTGAATTCGGTTGCTGTCATCGCGAGGAACAATAAGAACAATTGCAATCATGATGCCAAGCGAAGCTACCAAAGCCAGAAGCAGATTATTGAGCGTCTGCTTTGCTCTGTGTTTAGCCGCTGAGTCTTCGCTCACTATTTTGCTTTCTTTGTTTCGATTGCGTCGTCGAGTCGCTTGCGAGCACCGGTTAGCCAGTTTTCGCATTGGGTGGCAAGGGCCTCGCCGCGCTCCCAAAGAGCCAGTGACGCCTCGAGAGTTACAGCGCCTTGCTCTAGCTCGGCGACAACTTTAATGAGTTCATCTCGAGCTTGCTCATAGCTGAGTTCAGCCACGTCGGCATTTGGGTTCTTTTGTGCGCTCATCTTGGGTTCCAGTCTATTTCTTAGTCGGCAGTGACGCCGATTTGTCCCTTGGCCAAGCGCACTGTTAGCGCCTGCCCTGATTTAACTTTTGCGGCATCTTGAATCACATGGCCCTGTGCATCTCTAACCACCGAGTAACCGCGATCAAGGGTTGATTGTGGTGATAGTGAACGAACTTGCTGACGAAGGTGCCCGATAAGCATCGATTCACGATTCAACACCTGGTCTAGTTGGCCACGCGCCGATTGAAGTGATCTTTCGAGTTCAAGTTCTTTGTCGTCGATGAATGAATAGGGGTTAGCCAGGCTTGGTCGACTGCGAATTTGCTCTAGGCGCTCTAACTGCGCATTCACATAACCTTCAACGCGCAAAAATGCACGCTGCCCAAGCTGTGCAACTTTATGAAGTTCTTCAACGACGTCAGGAACCACACGTTTTGCAGCATCGGTCGGAGTTGATGCTCGAAGGTCTGCAACATCGTCAAGAACTGGGCGATCATTTTCGTGACCGATGGCAGAAACAATTGGGGTTTTGGCAGCTGCGGCTGCTCTAACCAAGGCTTCGTCGCTGAAGACCATGAGGTCAAGAAACGACCCTCCGCCTCTGGCAATGATGATGACGTCAATCTCAGGGTCTTCATCCAGGGTTTGAATGGCACGGATAACCTCTGGCGCGGCCTTGTCACCCTGAACCAAAGTGTGAATTACACGAAATGAGACATCTGGCCAGCGAAGTTTGGCATTTTGCAGCACGTCTTTTTCGGCGTCGGAGTCTTTGCCGGTAATTAGGCCAATTTTGTTCGGCAAGAACGGCAGCGGCTGCTTGCGCTCTGGCGAGGTGAGGCCTTCGATGCCTAGCTGCGTGCGAAGGCGTTCGATTCGTTCAAGTAGTTCGCCAAGGCCCACCTTGCGCATTTCGAAAACCTGCATTGTGAGCTTGCCGCCCTTGGGCCAAAAAGCTGGTTTGATTAGCGCTAAAACACGGTCGCCCTGCTTCAAATCAGCAGGAATCTTCGCCACGTTCCAAGAGTGAATCGAAACACTGTTTTCAACCTGCAGGTCGCGAAGTTCGCCGAACATGTTGCTTGGCCCAATTTTGATCGAGGCAAGTTCGCCTTCGACCCACAGAGTGCCTAGGCGCTCGATCCACTCTTTGAGAGTTGCCGAAAGGCGAGACACCGGCCAAGGAGAAAGCTCCGAACTGACTTTAGGGGCGCCAGAGAGTTCGTCTTCTTGCATTTCGCCTCCTAAAGTTGGCCACCACAATCCGTCAATTGAAGCCGTTTATCATTGAGGGGTGACTGAAATCAAGGATACCGCCGACCAGCGACTTCAAAGTTCTTCAAAGATGGTGCTGTTAGCTGCTCCGCGTGGCTATTGCGCTGGTGTTGACCGAGCAGTAATCGCAGTTGAGAAAGCACTCGACCACTACGGTGCTCCGGTTTACGTGCGCAAGCAAATTGTTCACAACAAGCATGTGGTTTCTTCGCTGGAAAAACGTGGAGCGATTTTTATCAACGAAGTTGACGAAGCACCCGAGGGTTCAGTTTTGGTTTTTTCTGCTCACGGTGTTTCACCGGCCGTGGTTGCCGCTGCCGAGGCTCGCGGGCTCAACACCATTGACGCAACTTGCCCATTGGTAACCAAGGTTCACCGCGAGGTTCAGCGATTTGCTGCTGAAGACTATGACATTCTTTTGGTTGGCCACGAGGGTCACGAAGAAATCGAAGGCACCGCAGGTGAGGCGCCGCACGCTGTTCAAATCATCGACAAAGACGAATCGATTGAGCGCTCAACTGTTCGTGACCCAAAGAAGTTGATCTGGCTCTCGCAGACCACGCTTTCAGTTGACGAAACCATGGAGACCGTGGTCAAACTTCGCAAGAAGTATCCAGATTTGCAGAACCCACCGAGCGACGACATTTGCTATGCCACGCAAAATCGCCAGGTTGCCATCAAGAAGGTTGGCGCTGGTTCAGATCTTGTTCTGGTAGTTGGTTCGGCTAACTCTTCAAACACCGTTCGTTTGGTTGAGGTTGCACTCGAGGCCGGCGCAAAGTCTTCGTATCGCATCGACTATGCATCTGAAATCTTGGATGAATGGTTTGACGGAGTTCAAACCGTTGGTGTGTCATCTGGTGCATCAGTGCCTGAAGAACTCGTTGATGAGGTGCTAGTAGATCTAGCTCGCCGCGGCTATGGCGACGTTCGCACCGTGCAGACCGCTGAAGAAGACGTTCAGTTCTCATTGCCAGCTGAACTTCGCAAAGAACTCAAAGCTGCCGGCACCGACCTAAACAACAAGGTCAAGCGCTAATAAATTTAGTTAAATAAATGGGCCCCTTCGAAATGAAGGGGCCCATTTATTTGAGACTTTTTACAAGCTCATTGACTTTCCGGCTGAACCTAGCTCGGCAGCTGCTTCGCCAACGCGAACAGCCATGCCTGCCTCGGCAACCTTGCCCCATGCGCGTGGGTCATAGAACTTTTTGTTGCCAACTTCGCCGTCAATCTTTAGTACGCCGTCGTAGTTAGCCATCATGTGGCCAGCAATTGGGCGGGTGAACGCATACTGAAGGTCGGTGTCGATGTTCATCTTGATGACACCGTGTGAAACAGCCTCTGCGATTTCTTCTGGGGTTGAGCCTGAACCACCGTGGAACACTAGGTCGAAAGGCATCAACTTGCCGTACTTTGCACCAACAGCTGACTGGATTTCACCAAGTAGCTCTGGGCGAAGCTTTACGTTGCCTGGCTTGTAAACTCCGTGAACGTTACCGAAGGTTAGAGCAACCATGTAGCGGCCGTTCTCGCCAAGACCAAGTGCCTCAGCAGTTGCTAGACCGTCAGCAGGGGTGGTGTAAAGGTGCTCGCCCATGCCGCCCTCAACGCCGTCTTCTTCGCCACCAACAACGCCAACTTCGATCTCAAGAACTGCACCGATGTTCTTGGTCAATGCCAGCATCTCTTTTGCAATCTGTAGGTTCTCTGCCATTGGAACAGCTGAGCCATCCCACATGTGTGAGTTGAAAAGTGGGTCTTGACCGTGCTTGACGCGGTCTTCTGAGATGGCAATCAGCGGGCGAACAAAGTCGTCAAGCTGGTGCTTTGCACAGTGGTCAGTGTGAAGTGCAACGGTGATGCCGTAGTTCTTCGCTGCCTCGCGTGCGAATGCAGCCATTGCTGCAGCGCCAGATGCCATCTTCTTGATGGTCGGGCCAGACCAGTAGTCGCCACCACCGGTGGTTACCTGGATGATGCCGTCTGAGCCAGCTTCTGCCAAACCTGCAAGTGCAGCGTTTAGAGTCTGTGAGCTAGATACGTTGATCGCTGGGTAGGCAAAGCCACCATTCTTAGCGCGGTCAAGCATTTCTAGGTATTGGTCTGGTGATGCTACTGGCATAGCTGAACTCCTAAGTTCTATAAGGTGAACGACGTCATCGGCGGCTTAATAAGATGTTAGCAAGGATGCGGGTTTGTCCGCTCCAAGAAAGGCACCGATGCTGCACAACGCTAATGGCCCAACCATGGATATTTTTGCTGCCACTGTCGCTGCCACGGTTGGCTGCTGGCCGCTGGTCGGCTCGGGCGACAAATTAGCCGTAGACGGCGCTGCAGTAGATGCAATGCGTGCATCTCTCAGAGGTGCAAACTTTGGCGGAATCGTTGTCATCGGTGAGGGTGAAAAAGACGAAGCACCAATGCTGTACAACGGTGAAATTATTGGCGGGGGCCAGCCAATCGAGTGGGACATTGCTGTTGACCCAGTAGACGGAACCGCACTGGCGGCAGCGGGTATCGATGGTGCGGTAGCTGTGATGGCTGCCTCTGAGCGCGGATCGATGCTCGAATCATCCGAGGTTTATTACATGCAAAAGATAGTTTCGGGGCCAGCGGCAAGGGGCCTACTCGATCTTGATGTTTCGCCAGCTGAAAACATTCAGCGCCTTGCTTTGGTTTTGGGTAAGCCGGTTTCAGAAGTCTGCGTTGCAGTAATCAATAAGCCTAGAAACGCTGAATTGATAGCCGAGGTTCAGGCATCTGGTGCCAAATGGGTTCGATTCGATGAAGGCGATATCGCGATGGCAGTTGCGGCGGCCACGCCAAACACCGGGGTAGACCTACTGCTTGGTGTTGGCGGATCCCCAGAAGGTGTTGTCACGGCGTGCGCAGTTCAGGTGCTTGGTGGTTTCATGCAGACTCGCTTTGCGCCTGAAACCCCTGACCAGATTTCACGCGCGCTCGCTGCGAACTATGACTTGGAGCGCAAATTTGAACTTGAAGAACTGGCATCGGGCACAAAATTCATTTTTGTGCTCACCGCCATTACCGATGGCCTGCTAGCCGATGGTGTTCGCGTTGATGGTGATGATCTTGTAGTTCAGAGTTTTATTTTGGATTCTGAATTGGGCGTTGGCCACACCGTCGAGGTTCGCATTCCGCGCGACTAATCTGCAGTGCAACGTCAAAAAAAGAAAGAGACCCGGTTGGGTCTCTTTCTTTTTAGTTGAATCCTTTAGATGATCGCTGGCTCGCTCAAAGGCTCGTCGCGGTTTGGCTCTACAGTCAAAATAGCCTCTGGCATGTTGTCTAGGTTCATCAAGCCTGAGGTTGGCTGCTGAACTGAAACAGCTCCCCACTGAACGGCTGCGCTGATGCCCTTAGGGACATCGAAGCCGACACCAAAACGGTCGTCTTCTTCTGCAGTGGTGGTTGCAGCTACAGCTGACAAGAACCCTGCAAGAGTTGAGTCGCCGGCACCAACAGTGTTGATTACCTTGATTGGCGGGGTGCGGGCTGCCCAAGCGTGGTTCTTGGTTACGCCGATCATTCCGTCTGCACCAAGGCTGGCAAGAACGCATTCGACACCGTTTGCACAAAGTTCGCGCGCTGCATCAATAACGTCTCCGTTGGTCAACAATGAGCGGCCAACTGCTGAGGCAAGTTCTTCGGCGTTTGGCTTCATAACGCTTGCCGCGCCATTCTTAGCCCAGTACTGCAGCGCTTCACCAGAAGTGTCAAGGGCAACGCGAACGCCAAGCTTCTTCATTGCATCGAAAAGAGGCTGAAGGTCTACGTATTTTCCGGTTGAAAGATCAGTAGGTAGTGCGCCAGCAATAACCAACCACTTTGCGTCACACTTGGTTACGGTTTCGACGGTTAGCTCGATAACCGCCTTCCAGTCTTCTGAGGTGAGTGGTCGTGGAGCTTCGTTGACCTTGGTGGTTGCGCCGTCTTTGATGACCATGGTCGTCGAAACGCGAAGGCTGCCGTCTACCCAAAGCGGAACAAGAGATTCGGTGTGACCGGTGCGCTTTAGAACGCTTGGGTCTTCGTTGCCAATTGGAACAACGCCAGGTGCGGCCATTCCGATTAGGTTTAGGCCCTTGGTTACGTTGATGCCTTTTCCGGCAAGCTCTTCAACAACGCCATCGGCACGGTTTACGCCACCCTCAATAAGGTCGTGTACGTAGTAGGTGCGGTCCAGTGTCGGTGACGGTGTCAGCGTGACTACTGGTGACTTGATGTCAGACATGAAGTTCTCCTCGAGATGCTTGATAATCGCCGATTTGAAAGAATCGGATTAAATCGGGCTACTAACTTCATTGTCGAGCGCTTCAAAAAAGTATAGCGAGACCAAGATGCCCTCTTTGGCTAATTCATCGACAAAGTGATGACTTTGTTATTCGGGTTTTTCGGTCAATTCGCTTGCGGTTAGAGCCTGTGGAGCCGCATCAATCTCTCGCGGTGCCGCAATTTCTTCGGTGCCGAGAGCGTTTTCATCCAAGTCATTTAGCTTTCGAGCTGTCACCAAGACACGAGACTCGAGGCTCGAGACAAACTGGTTGTAATCCTTGACTGTAGACATGATCGAGCGGCCGAGTTTGTCAGCGTGCTCAGCAACTTTGCCAACCCGCTCATAAAGTTCTTTGCCAAGTTTGATCATGGTTCGCACCGATGTTTCATCTGCGTTCTGGCGCCAGATGTAGTTAATTGTTTTCAGAACCGAGAACAAGCTGACCGGTGAGGCCAAGGCCACGTTCTTTTTGAACGCGTATTCGAGCAAACCTGGGTCTGCATCAAGTGCAGCTGACAACAACGATTCGCTCGGCACGAATGCGATGACAAAGTCTGGGCTAGCGGCAAGGCCGCTCCAGTATCCGCGAGTAGCTAGGTCATCGATATGTTTTTTAACGGCCTTGACGTGCTCATCAATCAAACGCTTGCGACGAGCAAGTTCTTCTCCTGAAGCCAGTTCAGAAATTGTTGATGCCTCTTGATAAGAGTTGAACGGAACCTTCGAGTCGATTGCCAAAGATTTGCCACCTGGCAAATTGATCACCATGTCGGCTCGGCCCGAACCGGTGTCGGTGCTGAAGCTTGCCTGTTCGTCAAAATCTGCGTGCTTGATAAGACCTGCGAGTTCAACCAACTTGCGAAGCTGCGTCTCACCCCAAACTCCGCGGATGCTATTTGAAGATAGCGCTTGCGAAAGTTGCTGGGTTTGTTTGCGAAGTGCCTCGTCAGAGTCGATGGCATTCTTTAGCTGTTCTTGAATAGAACCAAACTGCTCGGTGCGTTCTTTTTCTAGGCGCGTGACTACACCCTGCATTTGCTCGAGGTGAACCTTTACCGGCGCTAGGGCCTGAAGAAGCTTGTTTTCTTCACGATCGCGTTCATCGCGTTCGCGTTTCTCGTTTTGTGCTTGCCCCAATTGAGCTTCGAGCCCGGCAATTTGTGCCTGAAGACCAGCAGCCTGAATTAGCAGCGCTTGTTCCTGCGACTCTGGCGTCGAAGCTGATTTTCGGGCATTGGCGATCAGCCAGCCGATGACCGCGCCGACTACTAGACCCATGGCGAGAAATAGAAAAGTTTCCATTCCCCGAGTATTTCATCCGTGCCCGACAATTAGGCGCTGGGTTTGTGGATTGGTTTCAGAACCTGTTTAGTGGCAGTTAGCAATGACTCAAGGTCTTCGGCATCATGTCGATTGGCTGCATGAATAATGATGTTCGCGCAGGCATCGCTGTCGGCCAGGGCATCGTGATGAGCGAACTCTTCGATTCCAATGGCATAGGCAACCGCGTTCAACCGATATGACTCGAGATTGTAGGTTTTTCGCGCAATGGCGAGCGAGCAGGCATAGGTCAGATTGGGAATGTCGCGACCAACTAATTGGGCAGTCGCTCGAAGCACGCCCATGTCGAAAGGTGCGTTGTGCGCAACCAGGGTGTCGTTGCCAATAAAGCCCAACATCAGGTCAAGCGCTTCAAAAGCCGTGGCAGCGCCATCAACATCACTCGGTCGAATGCCATGAACACGGATGTTGCCCTCGTGAAACCAGTCGTTTGGATACGGGGGCTGAATCAGAAAAGAGAGTGTGTCTGAGATCTTGCCGTCACGCACTTTTACTAAGCCAACCGCGCATGGGCTGGCCGGCGAACCGTTAGCGGTTTCAAAATCTATGGCGGTGAATTCAAGTGGCACCAAGCCAGTCTGCCAGTTAGAGCTGACAGCAAAGTAGACTTGACCCTCGTGGCTCTAACTATCGGAATCGTGGGACTGCCAAATGTTGGCAAGTCGACCCTCTTTAATGCACTCACCAAGAACAACGTTCTAGCGGCAAACTACCCGTTTGCAACCATCGAACCAAACGTTGGTGTTGTGAACCTTCCTGACCCTCGCCTTCAGGGCTTGGCTGACATGTACGGCTCAGAGCGCTTGCTACCGGCCCCGGTGTCATTCGTTGACATCGCCGGCATCGTTCGCGGCGCCTCAGTTGGTGAAGGTCTCGGCAACAAGTTCTTGGCCAACATCCGTGAAGCTGACGCGATTGCTCAGGTGGTTCGCGGTTTCGTTGACGGTGATGTGGTTCACGTTGACGGCAAGGTAGATGCCAAGAGTGACATCGAGACCATCAACACCGAGTTGATTTTGGCCGACATGGAGACCCTCGACAAGGCTCGCCCGCGAATTGAAAAAGAAGTTAAGGGCAAGAAGATGGAGCCAGCGGCTCTTGAGGCTATTGACGCTGCCAAGGCTGTTCTTGATGGTGGCCAACCGCTATCTTCGAGCGATGTCGACCTAACTCCGATCAAAGACATGGGCTTGCTAACCGCAAAACCAATTATTTATGTTTTCAACGTAGACGAGTCGATCTTGACTGATGCAGCTAAAAAGAAGGCGCTCGCCGACTTGGTGGCCCCTGCAGAAGCTGTGTTCCTTGACGCCAAGGTTGAGTCTGAACTAATCGATCTTTCGGTTGAAGAAGCTAATGAGCTGCTTGCATCGCTAGGCCAGGATGAATCGGGACTAGACCAGCTGGCTCGAATCGGCTTCGACACCCTCGGTTTGCAGACTTATCTAACTGTTGGTCCAAAAGAAGCCCGTGCCTGGACAATCCACAAGGGTTGGACCGCACCTCAGGCTGCCGGTGTCATTCACACTGACTTTCAGCGCGGATTCATCAAGGCCGAAATTGTCTCTTATGACGACCTAATGGCGGCTGGCTCAATGGCTGATGCCAAGGCGGCCGGCAAGGTGCGCATGGAGGGCAAGGACTACGTCATGAAAGATGGCGACGTAGTGGAGTTTCGCTTTAACGTATAAACCCACGGGGTATATTAGAAGGACCTTCGCAATAGCGAATCTTTTATATATCTTTCACCTGGGGGCCCCACATGGGACTGTTTTCTTCGTCGAACGACCGTGCGTCAGACTCAGCTCTTGACGCCTTCGTTGGTCAAGTTCTTTTGCCGCCAAAGCTTTTTCTTACAAAGCAACCGGGCGAGCAGAAGATTCGAGTTTTTGGGCAAACCATTTATGCCGACACTCGTCAGAACATTCTGAACAAAGCTCTCAACGAAGGCTTGCCTTTCTGGCAAGGAAAAGTTGTTCTTGAGCAACGTGTGGTTACTGAAGAGGGCAGCCTGCCTAAGCAGGTCTTTGCCATCCTTGCCAACGACGGCGAGTGCATCGGTGAACTAAGCGAATTTGATCGCAGCGCACAGGCAATTCTCGACTTTGATGGCGAAACCAGCTACCTGGCTCGCGCAGTGATCCAAGACGACTTAATTGGCAACCTGGTTCAACTTTTTATCGACCCAGCAAACCGGGCCTAGTTTCTTAGCGCCAACGAGGCTGTGGTTGTGGTCATCTAAACTGGTTCGCATGTCTGAAAAACCATTTGCCTACTCAGTAGAGCGCACCTTCAAAACTGACCTTGAAACCATGTGGTCGGCATGGATGAACCCAGAGTCGCTCGAAGCTTGGTATCACCCAACCATGCTCAAGTCGGTCGAAGGGGTTTTTGAATCTGAGCCGGTTGTCGGCGGCGTGTGGGCAGCTGCGGTTGATGTCTCAATGCATGGTTTCAATGCCTATTTCTATGGCAAATACACAGCTTTGGTTGAGAATGTTCGTATCGAGCACACCATGCACTACACCCAGGATGTTGCCGCGTTCGAGGCAAAAGACTTTGGCACCGAATTTCATAACGTGATCATTGATTTTGAACCGCGTGACGGGGGAGTCTGGGCTAAATTTAGTCAGTTCGGCGTTCTGCCTGAGGGCGAGGCTCCGCGCGCCCAAGAGGGCATGGAGAGTTACTTTGATTCGCTCGATGCGTTTCTAGGCAATCGCTAAATGCAGCGCAACGGCAAGTTTGCTTCTGTCTACATCGAGACCCACAAAGATAGCCTGGCTCTCCAGTTAGAAATTCTTGGTGAGAATGCAATCAGCCCAGCAGTTGAGAAATATTTTCTCCGTAATCTGCTTATTTCTCTTGAGATGCATTTTGTTGAAAGAGACCGAAAGCTTGAGGTTGCCGGTGGTGCACTGCAAGAACTTCGAGATGCTGTCGACACCCTGATGCACGATGACAAAGCGCCGGTTGCTTTGGCTTATTTGCTAGAACTTTCAGCCGATGCCTTTGCTGAGTTAGAGGCTAACTTCGCCGAATGATTTGCCCTCGAGCATTGTGGGCAAGCGCGCGATCCTGGCTTAGTTTCTTCGCCTCGAACGCGTTCACCAATTCGGGCCTCATACGAGTGGCCTTCAGGGCATAGCCACCAAACCTTCACATTTGACTTGCGAGTGAAATCTGAGGGTTTGGCCTCTCCGTTCTTGCCCGGATGCCATTGCGAAGCGACCACCGGGCATTGAGTGGCTAGGTCGTTTTCTCCAGCAATCACCGACTTGCCAGCGCACACCGGGCAACCTCGCCCGCCACAGCGAGCGACGGTCGTTGCCTGCCATTCATGACCGCAGTCTCCTAGCCACCAGACTTTGCGGCGATCAGACAATCCAACTTCGCTGGCAGTCAGGCCAGAATTCAACTCAAGGTGCCACTGGGTTGCCAGTTCGGGGCGTTCATCCGTGAGAAATTTCTTCGAGGCCATGCAAACAGGTTACTTATTGCTAGGGGCCAATCGATTATTGAACTTGGTTTACGGTCAAAATCACCGATGGAATGCCAGGCCTGGCAGGTGAACTTGTGGCCGGCTGAGAAAGCAATCGAAGGTCAACATCAGCTGATGCCCAATTGAGTTCCACATAGTCTCCAGCCTCGACGGTCACAAAGAAGTTCCAAGCGGCAACGACTTTGGCATTGTTGCCGTTGATGGTGATGCCGGTGTTGCTGAAGGCTTCAGCGGATCCGTTCTTAGACAACCAAATTTCAAAGTCATCAAGGCCAGAATCGGTTTTGTCTGCCTGAGCTGAAAATTGCACGTTATAGGTGCCAGCGGTGCTGAAAGTGATTTTTGAACCCTGCGAAATCGAAACTCCGTGCAGTTGACCCGGTTGATTGAAAGTCATGACGTTTATGTCGTTTGCAACCATATTGGTTTGGGTTGTGGTGTCATACCAAGAACCAAAATTTCCAAAGCCTGAAGTTCCAGCCGGTCCTTGCGCGCCAGTAGCTCCTACTGGCCCTTGTGCGCCGGTTGCCCCCTGCAAACCTTGCATTCCTTGTGGGCCGGTGGCGCCGGAGGGTCCCTGCGGCCCAATCAAGCCCTGCGGTCCGGTAGGTCCGATGATTCCGCTAGCGCTGGTCAAAAAGCTGTCATCTGGGAATCGAATTCCATTAGCTACAGCAAGATATCCAGTGTCGCCAGGGGCGCCAATTGTTATGTCTTGATCCGAGAGAATCGAGCGAATTCCTGTGGCGGTTAAGCGAATGTTTCCGATTCGTAGTGAGTCGACACCGTCGATTAGCAGGGTGCCGTCATCGACCGTGAGACCAGCTTGGATGTGAGTTGTCATGTCTTCGATATAAAGCGTGCCTGGACCAAGTTGGAGGCTCTTCCAGCGAAACTGCGGTGTTCCAAGTGAGTAGCCATTATCTACGGCTGGAACCAGGTCACCTTCGATGGCGCTGAGAGTGATCGGATCAGTACAAATGCCGGCCGCACCATCTGCGCCGTTCACACCATCGGCACCATCGACGCCGTTTGTCCCGTCGACGCCATCCGTTCCTGCTTCGCCAGGTGCACCATCCGTGCCGGCTTCACCATCAGAACCATCAGAACCATCAGAACCATCAGAACCATCAGAACCATCAGAACCATCAGAACCATCAGAACCATCAGAACCATCAGTTCCAGCGCTGCCATCCGAGCCTGCTTCACCATCAACACCATCGGTGCCATTAGATCCATCAGTACCGTTGGCCCCGGCCTCGCCATCCGTGCCATTTGTTGCAGAAGGTTCGGGTGAAGGTGAACCAATTGGCGGCACTGGGCAGAACCCAAGTACCTTGATTGAATTGAGAAGTTGATTTTCACCGCTTATCGACTCAGCTAGGTAGAAGCCCCCAGTGGTCAATGCAATTGCCAGTGCAGCGGCACTTAGCGACAAACCTAATTTTGAATTTTTAGACACTTGTTCTCCCCAGAACTGTAATGAAAGCTAGTCGCTTTCCCCCCGGGCGTTCCAATCTGGAACAAGTAACTAATGTTGCTAGCCTAACGCTGCATTTGTATTAACAAACACCATTTCTATTTCTGTGAATACCTTGGGAGAACCCAGATAAATCGCAGCAGCAACGTAGTCTTGATACATGACCCTTTTGACCGCAACTAAGGCGGCGACAAACTTTCACGAAGTTCTTGATTTAGTAAGAACGGCAGGGTTGCTAAACAAAAAGCCGAGCTTCTACATCATTCGACTTTCTGTCATTTCAGCACTTGCCACCGGCCTCTGGTTCTTTGGTTCATTCGTTGGTCAGCTTGTCTCACAGCACTGGGCCTGGATCTTCCTCGCCTTTTTGGTTGCCGGCCTCCTCGGCATCTTGAGTGCGCAATACGGATTCATCGCCCACGAAGCTGCCCACCGACAGATCTTTAGAAACAACAAGGCAAACGACTGGCTGGGGCTTGTGCTAGCAAACCTTTTTGCTGGTTTGAGCTATGGTTTCTGGTTGCGCAAGCACAACAAGCACCACCAGCACCCGAACCAAATCGGTCAAGACCCAGATATCGCAATTCGTATCTTGAGCTTTACTCCTGAGTCACGCAACGAAAAGCGCGGCATCGAACGCTGGATCAGCGAGCGCCAGGGCTACTTCTTTCCTTTCCTGCTGCTGCTAACCGGTTTCGACCTGCTGCTTGACAGCATGAGCAACCTGCGAAAGACCGATCGCCCGCTTTCAAAGCGTTTGATTGAGTTTGGTCTAATGCTTGTTCGCCAAACCGCGCCTTACCTTTTGATGACGCTTTTCTTTGGGTGGCTGTGGGCAATCGCACTATGGGTATTCATGATGATGGTCTTCGGTTTCTTTATGGGTGCGGCCTTCGCGCCAAACCACAAAGGCATGCCGTTGGTTCCCAAGGATGCAAAAATCGACTTTTTCGAACGCCAGGTTTTGACCAGCCGCAACATCAAGGGCAGCTGGTTGAAAGACAACCTAATGGGTGGTTTGAACTATCAGGTCGAACACCACCTATTTCCATCCATGGCACGGCCTAACCTCATCAAGGCCAACAAAATCGTGAAGCAGTTCTGCGAAGACAAGGGCATCACCCTGGTCGAGATGAACCTGCTGGCTAGTTACAAAGTGATCATCGATTACTTGAGCAAAGTGGGTTTGAGCAACAACGCCGACCCATTTGTTTGCCCGATGGTCGCTTCACTGCGCCCACGCAGCTAGTTCTAAACTTGGTTGCATGACTGCAATCGATGAATACCTAGAGGGTGTCGAGAGTTGGCACCGCGAAATGCTAATTAGCTGGCGCGACGAATTGCGCAAGCAATTGCCAACCGCAGAAGAAAGCATTTACTATGGCGTGCCTTGCTTCAAGGTTGACGGTGATGCGGTCGCCGGTTTTGCGGCTTATAAGAAGCACTGCGCATACTTTCCATTTAGCGGCCAGACGCTGAAAACACTTGAACCCCACTTGGATGGCTTCACCCGCACCCAAGGCGCCCTGCACGTCAAAGAGCACCAGGTTCTGACCAGCAAAATGGTGAAAGAATTATTGGCAGCACGAAAGATAGAAATTGAACAGGGCTACGGCCACAGAAAGAAGAAGTAATGGACTTTTCACAAATCAACTGGTTGGCAGTTGTTGTTGCTGCAGTTGCAGGGTTCGTAGTCGGCGGTGTTTGGTTTGGTCCAAAGACTTTTTATCCAATTTGGTGGAAGCTAAGCGGAAACGAGCCGACCACTGAACCTGGCGGCCAAAGCCCACTGGTGCTATTTGGCTCAACCTTTTTGGCTACTTTGGCACAGGCTGCCACCGTTGCAATCTTCATTGAAGTTGCCACAATCGTTGACCCTAACTTTGGCCCCGTTCAGGGTCTAGCGGCCGGTGCGCTACTTGGTGCAGGTATCGCCGCGGCCAGCTCGCTCTCTCACCGTCTTTTCAGTCGCGCAGGCTTTGCTGTTTGGATCATCGAGGTTGGGCAAGACATCGTTAGCCTTGCCGTGATGGGTCTGATCATTGCATCCTGGCTGTAGAGCTTATTGAGCTTAAAAAAGAAATCCCCGACCAATGGTCGGGGATTTTTCTTTACTTGCCGCAGTTGCAACCACCGTTGCAGCAGCCATCAGTCATCTTGTTCATTTTCGCCTCCCTACTGTTCGTATATCAGTAGAGTACATCCATGATTTTGGGTGTCAAGCGACTCACAGGCAACTGACAGAAACTGCAGTTAGTTATTTGATGGTTCGCATTTGTGGGCCAACAACAATTGAGCCCGCTGGAAGATCTTTGGTCACGATGGTGGCTGCGCCGATCGATGAATTGTCGCCGATGGTGATGTTGCCGAGAACAACCGCACCTGCGCCGATCACAACATTGTTGCCAATTGTTGGGTGGCGCTTTGCAGTGATGTTTTCTTTTCCGCCAAGAGTCACGCCGTGATAAATGAGCACGTCGTCGCCGATAATTGCGGTTTCGCCAATTACAACCCCCATACCGTGGTCGATGAAGACTCGACGGCCAATTTGGGCACCTGGGTGAATTTCAACGCCGGTCCAGAAGCGCGTAGCAGTAGCCATAACGCGAGAAAGAACGCGAAAACCGCTCTTGTAGACCGCATGGTTAATGCGGTGCTGCCAAAGAGCGTGGAGTCCTGGTGAGGTTAAAACAAGCTCGAGCGCGCCGTAAGTTGCCGGGTCGCGCTCGATGCCAGTTTTAATGTCTTCGCGAAAACGTATCAAAGTACTTTTTAGTCTAGGTCCTGAAGGTCTTTGTAAAGAACTGTTGATAGGTAGCGCTCACCGAATGAAGGAATGATTACAACAATCTTCTTGCCGGCAAACTCCGGGCGAGCTGCAATCTGAGAAGCGCCCCAGATAGCTGCACCTGATGAAATACCACCAAGGATGCCCTCTTCAGCGCCCAATCGACGTGACCACTTGATGGCCTCTTCGGTAGGAGCGTCAAGAACCTCGTCGTAGATGTTGGTGTCAAGAATCTCAGGGATGAAGTTTGCACCAATTCCCTGGATTGGGTGACCAGCTGGGGTTCCACCGTTAAGAATCGGTGATGCCTCTGGTTCAACCGCAAAGATCTTTACATCTGGGTTCAGTGCCTTCAGAGCCTGGCCAACACCGGTGATGGTACCGCCGGTGCCGATGCCGGCAACAATAGCTGCAACCTGGCCGTCGGTGTCGCGCCAGATTTCTTGTGCTGTGGTGTTGCGGTGAATCTCTGGGTTTGCTGGGTTGGCAAACTGACGAACCTCTACAGCTCCGCGGGTCTGGCCGATCTCGGCTGCCTTAGCAACAGCACCGCGCATACCCTCCGCAGCTGGGGTTAGAACTAGCTCTGCACCATAAGCGCGAAGCAGGGTGCGACGCTCCTTGCTCATTGAATCAGGCATGGTCAAGATAACCTTGTAGCCGCGAGCAGCACCCACCATCGCCAATGCGATTCCGGTGTTGCCTGAGGTTGCCTCAACAATTGAGCCGCCTGGCTTTAGCTGACCTGAACGCTCTGCGGCGTCGACCATGGCAATTCCGATGCGGTCTTTTACGGTTGCGCTTGGGTTATAAAACTCAAGCTTTGCTAGAACTTCGGCAGGGCCCTCGATAATGCGGTTGATTCGCACTAGAGGGGTGTTTCCGACTACCTCGGTGATGTTGTTGTAAATCGCCATGATTTTCCTTTGGGTAAGACGAGTTGGAGCTTCTGGGTCAAATATAGCGACCCGAAAATGCTTGTTTCTAACTGTTACGATTTGCCGCTAGCCTCTAACCATGAAGCGTTTATTGACCGGCATCAACCCATGGTTGCCCGTCTTTGCATTCGTTACGCTTTTTCACATCATCCGTGGCTCTGGGCTAGATGCCCTCATTTTTGGCCTTGGATGTTTGCTGCTTATTGCCGACTGGAAGCACTGGGTTAAGTGGCACATGCCAGAGCGCCCAAAGGTCAGTGGTTGGGTGATTCTGCTGGTTATGGCTATCAGCTCGAGCGTGTTGTTTTTTTCAGAGCGCGATGGTTGGCAAGACAAACTGCTCTTGCTGGTTCTGGCGCCGATTGCCATCACTATGGTTTATTACCGTGATCACGGGCCGAAGCCGGGCTCAACCAAAGTTATGGGGCGAACCAAAGCGATTTGGATCACGCTGGCGCTAATGATGGCTGTATCTGAACTCTTTGCCTTCATCTTTGCTGAGGTTTATAAAGACGATTCGAGCTTTCCGACAATTTCGGTTCTGGTGAATCCGGTGCTTGATTCGCCCTACGGCCGAGCAATCTTTTTGATTGTTTGGATGGCTATCGGCGTTGGGTTGCTTCAGATACGGAGAAAGCGCTAATGCCTTCGATTCCAATTCTTGAATACATAGCAGTGATTATTTTGGGCTTTGCTATTTGGCTGGGCGGCAGATTTTGGCCAAACAAAATTGCCCCGTTTGGCGCGCTAATTAGCAGAATCATGCATCATCGCAACACCCGCCTGGCATTGGTTGTGGTGTGGTGGTGGCTAGGTTGGCATTTCTTCACCGAATAGCGTGTTGCGCGGAGAAACTTGTGACTATAGTGTTGTTTAATGTCAGTATGTTAGGACAAACACTTAGTTCCTAAGTTTCACCAATCAGAAAGTTGTACGAGGAAGTATGGCCGAGCGCAATGCACCCTTTGATGTGATCACTATTGGTCGCGTAGGTGTCGATATTTATCCTTTGCAAGTTGGCGTTGGCCTTGAGCACGTCACTTCTTTTGGCAAGTTTCTTGGCGGCAGTGCCACCAACGTTGCTGTTGCTGCTGCCAAGTATGGTTTGAAGTCAGCGGTGATCACTCGCACCGGTAACGACCCGTTCGGCAAATACATCCATGAAGAGTTGACTCGCTTGGGTGTTGACGACCGCTTCGTTTCTGGAGTCGAAGGTTTGCCAACCCCGGTTGTTTTCTGCGAGATTTTTCCACCGGATGACTTTCCGCTTTATTTCTACCGCGAGCCGAAGGCACCAGACCTGGTCATCAACCAGAATGAGCTAGACCTAGACGCTATCTCGCAGGCAAGGATCTACTGGTCAACTGTGACCGGTCTTAGCCAGGAGCCGAGCCGCACCGCTCACCACGTTGCCTGGGATGCCCGCGGTCGCAAGGCAAACACCATTCTTGACCTTGACTACCGCACCATGTTCTGGTCTTCACCTGAACTAGCCAGTGAACAGGTTTCACGAGCACTAGACAAGGTGACCATAGCAATCGGCAACAAAGAAGAGTGTGAGGTGGCCGTTGGCGAGACCGAGCCAATGCGTGCCGCCGATGCATTGCTAGAGCGTGGCCTTGAGATTGCAGTCGTAAAGCAGGGCCCGAAGGGTGTGCTTGCCAAGACTCGCGAAGAGACCGTTGAAGTACCTCCTTACTTTGTAGACGTGGTCAATGGCCTTGGTGCTGGCGACAGCTTTGGTGGCGCATTCTGCTATGGATTGCTTCAGGGCTGGGAGCTAAAGCGAATCTTGCAATTCGCAAACGTAGCTGGCGCAATCGTTGCTAGCCGCCTCGAGTGCTCAACTGCAATGCCAACTTTTGAAGAAGTTGAAGACATCTTGAAGGGAATGAACAAGTGAATCTAGATTTCGACAAGTTGCGCGAAACACGCGCTGCTAACCCGGGTGCGCTCGCCGAGATTTACAAGAACCGCAAGCGCCGCGAGGTTATCCAGGGTGATGGTCGACTATTCATCGTCGCTGCTGACCACCCGGCCCGTGCAGCACTAGGCGTTGGCAAAGACCCTGAGGCCATGGCTAACCGCTACCAGCTTCTTGAAAACCTGGCTATTGCCTTGCAGAATCCTGGCGTTGATGGTGTTTTGGGAACCCCAGACATCATTGATGACCTGGCTTTGCTCGGTTTACTCGACAACAAATTGGTTGTTGGTTCAATGAACCGCGGTGGCCTAAAGGGCGCAAGCTTTGAGATGGATGACCGCTTTGGTGCCTACAACGTTGAAGGCATCGTTCGCGATGGTCTTGATTTTGCAAAGACCCTCAACCGTGTGAACTTCTCAGATGCTGGCACCGCAAACATGCTCGAAGCAACCGCTCAGGCTGTTAGCGATTCAGCAGCTGCCGGTGTTCCAATCATGCTTGAGCCGTTCATCAGTGAATGGGTCAACGGGGCTATCAGGAACGACCTCTCAACCGAGCAGGTAATTCTCTCGATCGCCATCGCTTCAGGCCTAGGTAACTCAAGTGGCCACACCTGGATGAAGCTGCCAGTTGTAGAAAACATGGAGCGCGTGATGGAAGCAACCACCATGCCTACGCTTCTTCTCGGTGGAGACCCAGTTGGCACCATGGAAGAAACCTTCGAGTCATGGCGCAAAGCCTTGGTTCTGCCGGGCGTTCGCGGCCTTGTTGTTGGTCGCAGCCTTCTCTACCCAAAGGATGGCGACGTAGCGTCAGCCATCGCAACCGCCGTTGAACTAGTTCACGGTTAATCAGATTTAGGAAAAGGAAAAACAAATGAGCAACCTACCTGTAGTTGGCCACTGGATTAACGGTGCCCACAAAGCAAGCAACTCTGGCCGCACCGCTGACGTTTATGACCCAGCACTTGGCGAAGTAACCAAGCACGTAGCCCTTGCCAACGAAGCTGAAATTCTTGAGGCTATTGCTTCAGCCAAGGCAGCTTTCCCGGCGTGGAGCAACCTGTCGTTGGCTCGTCGCCAGGCAATCATTTTCAACTTCCGCGAGTTGTTGAACCGCAAAAAGCCAGAGCTTGCTGAAATCATCACAGCTGAGCACGGCAAGGTTTTGTCTGACGCACTTGGTGAAATCACCCGTGGTCAAGAAGTCGTTGAATTCGCAACCGGTATGCCTCACCTGCTTAAGGGTTTCTACTCTGAGAACGTTTCAACCGGTGTTGATGTTTACTCAACTCGTCAGGCACTCGGCGTTGTTGGCGTAATCAGCCCATTCAACTTCCCGGCCATGGTTCCAATGTGGTTCTTCCCGATTGCACTTGCTGCCGGAAACTGCGTAATTTTGAAGCCTTCTGAAAAAGACCCTTCAGCCGCAATTTGGATGGCTGAGCTTCTTAAAGAAGCAGGTCTACCTGACGGTGTATTTACTGTTCTAAACGGTGACAAAGAATCTGTTGATGGCCTATTGACCCACCCGGATGTAAAGGCAATCTCATTCGTTGGTTCAACCCCAATCGCTCAGTATGTCTACGAAACTGGTTCTCGTCACGGCAAGCGTGTTCAGGCACTTGGTGGAGCTAAGAACCACATGTTGGTTCTTCCTGACGCCGACCTTGACCTAGTTGCCGACTCAGCAATCAACGCAGGCTTTGGTTCTGCTGGTGAGCGCTGCATGGCAATCTCTGTTGTTGTTGCGGTCGAGCCGGTTGCTGATGACCTGATTGAGAAGATCAAGACCCGCATGGCAACCCTTCGCACCGGAGACGGTCGTCGTGGTTGCGACATGGGCCCATTGGTTACCAAGGTTCACCGCGACAAGGTTGCTTCATACATCGACATCGCTAAGGCAGATGGCGCAGATGTAGTTGTTGACGGCCGCGATGACAAGTTCGATGGTGCACCAAACGGTTTCTGGCTTGGCCCAACCCTGATTGACAAGGTTCCAACCTCATCAAAGGTTTACACCGAAGAGATCTTTGGTCCAGTGCTCTCAATTGTGCGCGTAAAGACTTATGAAGAGGGCGTAGACCTAATCAACAACGGTGCTTACGGCAACGGAACAGCTATCTTCACCAACGATGGTGGCGCAGCTCGCCGTTTCCAGAACGAAGTTGAGGTTGGCATGATCGGCATCAACGTGCCAATTCCTGTGCCAGTTGCCTACTACTCATTCGGTGGCTGGAAGTCATCATTGTTCGGTGACACCAAGGCTCACGGTGTAGAGGGTGTTCACTTCTTTACCCGCGGCAAGGCAATCACTAGCCGCTGGCTTGACCCAAGCCACGGTGGAATTAACCTAGGCTTCCCACAGAACTAGTTTTTCGAAGAAGTTAGAGACTCCAATGACGTGGTTTTACAAAAAAGGTGAATTGAGCCAAGACGGCTGGGATGTCCTGGTCGATGGTTCAATCGAGGGCTGGCAACACACTGGCCTTCGAGTTGGCACCCTTGGCGAAAACCGCAAGTTTCACCTGCCGGCCGATGGTCTCGAGCGCATGATTTTTGCGCTCGAAGGCCAGGGCCTGAAAGTTGAATACCGTCTAGCTGGAGACTCTGAGTTCACCAGCAAGTTCTTGCGTGGTCGCAAATCGGTTTTTCACGGAACCACCGACATGCTTTACCTACCGGTCGACACTGAAATCAAAATTCAGGGCGATGGCCGTGTCTGCATCGGTGAAGCTCCGGCAAAAAATGCCAAGCCGGTGAGTTTCATGGCAGCAGAAGACGTTCCAGTATTTGTTCGCGGAGCTGGGCGCGAAAGCCGTCAGGTTCACAACTTTGGCGTTCCAGACACGCTCGACGCAGACCGATTCATCATTGTCGAAGTGATTGTTCCAGCCGGCAACTGGTCTGGCATCCCAGCCCACAAGCACGATACTTACATCCCTGGCGTTGAATCGAATCTCGAAGAAATTTATTACTTCGAGACTGCGGTCACCCGCGGAGTTACCGCTCCGATGGTGACAGACCCAACCGGCTTTCTTCGCGGTTACGCTTCAGACGAGCGTGACTTTAACATCCTCGAAGAAGTTCGTTCGGGCGATGTCGGTCTAGTTCCACACGGATGGCATGGCCCAGCGATGGCTACACCTGGCTATGACCTTTACTTCTTCAACGTGATGGCCGGCCCAGACCCCGATCGCAGTTGGAATATCACCGACGACCCAAACCAGGCTTGGATTCGCGAGACCTGGCACAGTCAAGATCCAGACCCAAGACTTCCTTACACGGCGTAATCAGAGAAAGAAACAAAAATGGCAACTCGCAGAATGTCTGTCAGTCAGGCAATCGTTGAATTCTTAGCTCACCAGTACACCGTCGATGGCGACATCCGTGTGCGCACTATCGAGGGCTTCTATGGCATCTTTGGGCACGGAAACGTTGCTGGAATTGGCCAGTCGCTAAAACAGCTTTCGGTGACCAACCCTGAAATGATGCCGTATCACCAGGCACGCAATGAGCAGGCCATGGGTCACGAGTCAATTGCCTATTCACGAATGACTCGTCGCCGCTCTACCTACGCCTGTGCAGCATCGGTTGGCCCAGGTGCGGCAAACCTTTTGACCGCAGCGGCAGTTGCCACCACCAACCGCTTGCCGGTTTTGCTATTGCCATCTGACACCTTTGCAAACCGCGTTGCCGACCCTGTTCTTCAGCAGCTAGAGCAGCCGCACGATGCAAGCCTGACTGTGAACGATGCGTTCAAGCCGTTGTCTCGATTCTTTGACCGAATCACCCGTCCAGAGCAGGTTTTCTCAGCCATGCTTGGCGCCATGCGTGTTTTGACTGACCCGGTAGAAACCGGTGCGGTGACTGTTTGCTTGCCTGAAGACCTTCAGGCTGAGTTCATCGATGTTCCAGAAGAATTTCTGGCAGATCGCGAATGGCACATTCGTCGCCCTCGCCCAGACCGCGGCTTGATGGCCGAGGTAGCAGCTGCAATTCGTGGTGCAAAGCGCCCGATGATCGTTGCCGGTGGTGGCGTGATTTACTCAGACGCTAACCAAGAGCTTCGTCGATTTGTTGAGCAGACCGGTATACCTGTGGGCATGTCTCAGGCTGGTGTTGGTTCACTAGTTTGGGATCACGAACAGAACCTAGGTGCAGTTGGCGCAACTGGCACCACCGCTGCAAACCGCATTGCTGCTGAGGCAGATGTCATCATCGGCATCGGTACTCGCTACAGTGACTTCACTACCGCTAGCCGCACCGCGTTCCAGAACCCGAACGTGAAGTTCATCAACATCAACATCGCATCTTTCGATGCTTTCAAGCACGGATCAGCTATTCCTGTCGTTGCTGACGCTCGTGAATCAATCATCGAGTTGGGTGAAGAACTCTCTGGTTACAGCGTGGCCAGCGATTTCCGCAGTCACTACACCGAGCAAAAGAGCATTTGGGATGCAGCGGTCGACGCAGCATTCGAAGACCAGCGCCGCGAGCTTCCGGGTCAGCCTGAAATCATCGGTGCTGTGCAGCAGTCAAGTGATGCCCGAGACGTTGTGATATGTGCTGCCGGTTCACTGCCAGGCGACCTACACAAGCTATGGCGAGTGCGCGATGACCTTGGCTACCACGTTGAGTATGCCTTCTCATGCATGGGTTATGAGATCGCTGCCGGTCTAGGTGTTGCCCGTGCCGACAAGACGCGTGACGCAATCGTCATGGTTGGCGACGGTTCATACCTAATGATGCACACCGAATTGGTTACGGCTGTTGCAGAACGCCTAAAGTTCATCACAGTTCTAATTCAGAACCACGGATACGCCTCGATCGGCCACCTGTCAGAGGATGTAGGTTCGCAGCGCTACGGAACCAAGTATCGCTACCGCGATGAAGCTGGCAACAACCACGAGACCGGCGACATTCTGCCGATTGACCTCGCTGCAAACGCAGAGAGCTACGGCGTGAAGGTTATCCGTGTAGAACCAGGCCCAGATTCAATCACCGACCTAAAGGCTGCCATGAAGCAGGCTAAGGCTCACGTTGGTGGCCCGGTTCTGATTCACATCAACAACGATCCATTGATCTACGCGCCAGACGGTGAGGGTTGGTGGGATGTACCGGTTATGCCAGTATCTGAGCTAGAGAGCACCCAGAAGGCATTTGTCGGTTACGACGAGGTCAAGAAGACTCAAAAGGCACTCATCGGCAAGGGCGCTGTAGAGCGCAAGAACTAGCAAAGAAGCTAAGGAGAGAATCATGGTCAAAATTGCATTAGACCCAACCCCGTTCCACAGCACCCACTCGCTACTTGAGTTTCCGGCGCTCGCAGCAGACCTCGGATACAAGTACCTGCAGATGACTCCGCACGCCGACATGATTCCCTTCTTCAACCACCCAAAGGCTGATGACGACCTTGTGAAAGCCATGCGCAAGGCTTGCAAAGACGCCGGCGTAGAAATTGCATCAACCCTGCCGGTTTTGCGTTGGTCAGGCCCAGATGAAGATGCGCGTGAAGCAGCGGTTCGATACTGGAAGCGCGTGATTCGCATCACCGCAGATCTTGGTGTCGACACCATCGGTACCGAGTTCAATGGCCGCCCTGAGCGTGCCGAAGAATCAGAACGCGCTTTCTATCGCTCGATGGAAGAGCTTGTTCCGATCATCGAAAAAGAAGGCATCAAGGTCTTTATCGACCCGCACCCAGATGACTTTGTTGAGAACGGCCTCGCTGCCTGGCGCGTGATCCGTGGAATCAACTCAAAGAATTTTGGCATGGTTTACGTTGCCTCTCACACCTTCCACATGGGTAACCAGCCGCTTGAAATTATGCAGGCTGCTGGCGACCGTCTGGGAATTGTGCACGTTTCAGACACCATGGACCACACCGCTTCGCACGGGTTGCGCTACATAACCAACCCACCGGGCAACGCTGTTCGTGTTCACCAGCACCTCAAGATGAATGACGGTGACGTCAATTTTGACGAGTTCTTCTCTGGGCTAAAGTCAATTGGCTTCTTGGATAACCCGAACAGCATCATGTGCTCTAGCGTTTTCGCTGAGAACGACAATGCTCGCGCCGTGGCTATTTTTCAGCGCCAAGAAATGGAAAAGCGCATCGCAGCGCTCGCGTAATAAACAGTTCACTAAGTGGGTTACCGATTCGGTAGCCCACTTTCTGTTTTTAGGATAAGAACATGGCAAAAAAAGAGATTAAAAGTCGAAACGATCAAAGGCCGCCAACGATGGCAGACGTGGCTGACAAGGTTGGAGTATCGCGACAGCTTGTTGGTTTGGTCTTTCGTGATGCACCCGGGGTTGGCCCCGAGACCGAGGCCAAGATTCGTGCTGCTGCAAAAGAACTCGGCTACCGCCCAAATCTTGCCGCTCAGTCATTGCGCCGTGAGGGCTCGAAGTACATCGGCGTTGTTTTTCATGCCGCAGAAACCTCGACCTACGAGATTATCCCCGCCATTTATAAACAGGCAGCCGAACAGGGTTTTCAGGTGGTGTTGAGCGCGATTTCTAGCGATCGAACCGATCTTGAGGCAATTGACGAAGTTATTGGCCACCGTTGCGACGGCCTGATCCTGATTGCATCAACATTGAGTTTGACGAGACTGCAGAAACTTGCCCGAACAATTCCGCTGGTCAGTCTCGGACGTCGACTTTCAACTGTTCGTTGTGGCGTTGTTTCGTCTCGCGGTGAATCGGGAGTATTTGACGCAGTCGAGTATTTGATTTCGCTGGGTCATAAGTCGATTGCCTATGTCAATGCCAAAGACATGCTCGACATCGAGTACCGACTCGAAGGTTATGAATCAGCAATGGATAAACACAAATTGAAGAAAACGATTGTCTCGATCACTGGCGACTTTGCCGAGCCTGGCGGCGCATTGGCGGCTGACAAAATTTTGAATCTCGAACAACTGCCTACTGCTGTTGTGTGCAATAACGACCAGAGCGCATTTGGTTTGGTCTATCGCCTGCAAAAAGCAGGTTTGCGTGTGCCTGAAGATATGTCAGTAGTGGGCTATGACGACACTATTGCAAAACAAGAATTCCTAAGTTTGACAACTGTTCGACAGGATCCAGAAGAGCTCGCAAGGGCTGCTGTTGAAGACTTGGCCGCCCGCATTAAGGGTGACAAGTATCTGTCTGAAACATTCCTGACTAGCTCCACTCTTGTAGTGCGTGCTAGCACGTGCCAGCCAATTGGTAGCAAGGATTAGTTATAAAAACGCCTATTTTTAGGGGACAGGCTACTAGCACGTGCTAGTGAATCTTTACTGATTTGTTATCAAATATGGACCCTTTGTTATAACAATGCCTCGTCGTTAACGCTAAATTCGTGTTGGGTTCGATTAGTTACTTGAAACCAATCTCAAAAATCCAACACGAAAGGGACACAACGAAGTGAAGCTATTCAACAAAAAGACCATCGCAGCGGCAGCCCTTGCTGTAGCAGCGACTCTTACATTTGCAGGTTGCAGCGCACCTGCAGCAGAACCAACAGCGGCAGTAGGCCTAGACAGCGGTTTCGGCAAGCGCGCCGAAGCACGTGACGCTTACTTCTTCACCTACTACAACCCAGCCGGCGATGCTTTCTGGGCGCAAATCCTCAAGGGTGGCGAAGATGCAGCGAAGCTAGGTAACTTGAACTTCACCCACCAGACTGCTGAGGGCGACTCTGCAGCAATGGTGAACCTAGTTCAGACCGCAATCGCGACCAAGCCAGCATTGATCCTGATGCCTTTCAACGAAGGTGAAGCATGGGTTGACGTCGCTTGTCAGGCACACGATGCAGGCATCACAGTTATTGCCTTCAACGTTCCAGCTCCTGCATCAGCAGGCGCTTGTGTTTCAGGCTTCGTAGGTCAAGACTTCTACACCGTGGGCACCATCATCGGTCAGAACCTGCTTGACTCAGGCGCTGTTGCAAAGGGTGACAAAGTACAGATCACTGCAGAAGAACCAGACCAGCCTTACGCTCTTCAGCGTGGTGGTGGCGTTTACGACGTTCTAAAGAAGGCCGGCGTAAACGTTCTTCCTCAGAGCGAGTGGCTACGTACCGGTGGAGATGACGCGCCAGCACTTGACGCTCTAACCACTTACCTAGTTGCTAATCCTGACGTAAAGGTCATGGTTCCAGTTGGTGGAACCCCTCACCGCAACCTTCCTGCTGCTCTTGTAGCCGCTGGAAACACCACCACCAAGGTAATGGGTTTTGACACCGCTCCGGCCATCATCCAGGGCCTAAAGGATGGCGTCATCCTTGCAACTGCTGACCAGCAGGGTTATGTTCAGGGCTTCCAGGCTGTTATGCAGGGTGTACTTAGCCTTGACTTCGGCTTCTCAGCTGCGAACATCAACTCAGGCGGTAACGGTCTAATCACCAAGGACAACGTTGCCAACATCGAAGCGCCTGACCTTCAGGGCGTTCGCTGGTAATAACTAGTTTCAAATAGCGTCGAGGCCGGTCGAGCAAAATACTTGGCCGGCCTCGATGCACACCCCCAAAGTTTATAAATTCTCTACACAGCAAAGATGCTGAGAGGAAAAGGAATATCAATGTCAAACCGTCCACCAGGCGAGAAGAAGCCAGTTCTTCAGGCCCCACTAGCTACAGAAGCGATCACTCAGGTGAAGCGACTATCTGACAAGCAACCAACCACTTTTATCGGCCGAATGAAAAACGAACTTCAGTTCATTCGCGGTCGCGGCGCATTTGAAATCAGCATCGTGCTTGCAGTTCTTCTGATTGGCTACATTGTCGCGAGCGTTATTAGCCCGACCGGTTTCGCATTCCTTAACCCAAACAACCTTTCAGGTGTTATTTCACAGAGCATCCCAGTGCTGGCCATTCTTGGTCTGGCAGCCGGAATCTTGATGATTGCTGGAGAGTTTGATCTATCGCTCGGCCCTGCAATTACCTTCAACGCGATTGTTTTCATCAAATTCTCTGAATCTTTTGGTCTTGCTGCCGGAATCATCGGTGGAATTCTGAGCGGTGTATTCATCGCTTTGGTAAATGGATCAATCGTGGTCTTCACCAGAATTCCATCGTTCATTGCAACTCTGGGTATGAGCTTCTTCTGGGCCGGGGCATCAATCTTTGTGAACGGTACCACGCCAGCGATCCTTACCAAGTCTCGCGACGAAGTAATGGTGTTCCTTTTTGCTCAAGACTTCGGCTCTTTCCGGTCACAACTGGTTTGGCTACTCATCCTTGGAGTTCTTGCCTGGTTCTTCTTGCACCGCCACAAGTTGGGTAACCACATTTTTGCCGTTGGCGGCAACGAGTCTGCAGCCGAGGCTATCTCTATTAACT
The DNA here is from genome assembly GCF_024641065.1 of Rhodoluna sp. GTDB lineage: Bacteria > Actinomycetota > Actinomycetes > Actinomycetales > Microbacteriaceae > Rhodoluna. The sequence continues at coordinate 37,960 of NZ_JAHEDV010000033.1, read as the reverse complement.
CAAAGAAAATCAAACTAATCGCTTTTGCAACTTTCGGTGGTCTCGTCGGATTCGCGTCAATTTTGATCGCAGTCAGAACTTCATCGATGCAACCTGGTGGATCAGCTACTCAAGACTTCACTCTGTTCGCAATTGCAGCAGCGGTTGTTGGTGGCACCTCACTAAACGGTGGCCGCGGAAGCGTAATTGGCATCATCGTCGGTGCAGCCCTCATTGAACTAATTCGAAACGGCTTGTTGCTTGCAAAGGCACCTGGTTTCTACATCACACTATTTGTCGGTATCACCATTGTTATCGCCTCGATCTTCAACAAGGTCATGGAAGGAAAAGCACGATGAGCACTCCACTCCTTAGAGTTCAGGGCGTTACAAAGAAGTACGGCCCAAACACAGTTCTAAACGATGTTTCGTTCGAAATTGGCAAAAGCGAAGTAGTAGGCCTTTTAGGCGACAACGGAGCTGGTAAGTCAACTTTGGTGAAGATTATGTCGGGTGTTGTTGATGCAACTGCCGGCGAGTTCTTTTGGGATGGCACCAAAATCGAGAACATCAACCGCGAAAAGACTGAAGAACTTGGTGTTGAAACCATTTTTCAAGATTCAGCTCTGGTTCCTCAGATGAGCATCACTCGCAACATCTTCATGGGTCGTGAGATAACCAACAAACTTGGTCTGATGAAGATTAAAGAAATGGACGCGATCACTGCAGATGTTCTTGACAGCGTTGTGACTATCGAGGGCATTAAGTCGCCGAAGCAGTTGGTTTCTTCTCTCTCAGGTGGTCAAGCTCAGGCGGTTGCGATTGCGCGTGCAGTGCACTTCAAGCGCTCACTCTTGATTCTTGACGAGCCAACTTCGGCACTTGCAGTTCGAGCAACCGAAGCCTTGCTTGACTATCTTCGCCAACTCAAAGGCGAGGGTGTGAGCTCGGTATTAGTTACTCACAACCTTCACCACGCCTACCAGGTGTGTGACCGCCACATTGTTATGAACCACGGTCGCAAGATTCTGGATGTTCGCAAAGAAGACACCACCGTTGAAGAACTTACCGCTGCCGTGGTTGGCGGCGCTGAGGGCATTCGTCGTTACCGCGAAGGCAAAAAATGAGTGGTCAAATTCGAGTCGGAACGGCTCCAGACTCATGGGGTGTTTGGTTTCCAAATGACCCTCAGCAAGTTCCCTGGGAACGATTCTTAGATGAAGTTCAGGAGGCTGGTTATCACTGGATCGAATTGGGCCCTTACGGTTATCTACCAACTGACCCAAATCAACTCTCGGATGTTCTTGAAGAGCACAACCTCAAATTGTCAGCTGGTACCGTCTTCACCGGTTTCCACAAAGGTGACGACCAGTGGAAGCGAGCCTGGGATCAGGCGCTAGACGTTGCTGGCTTGGTTTCTAAGCTCGGTGCTGAGCATCTTGTGGTGATTCCTGACCTGTGGCGTTCCGACGCTACCGCTGAGGTTCTTGAGGCACGAACTCTCGAAAACGACCAGTGGAAGAAATTGGCTGCTGGCCATGACAAGTTGGGCAAGGCTTTACTCGAAGAGTATGGCATCAAACAACAATTCCACTCTCATGCCGATAGCCATATTGGAACGTATGCCGAGGTGGAGCGCTTTCTCCAGGAGACCAGCAAGGAATTCACCAATCTGTGTCTAGATACCGGTCACTTCGCCTACTACTTGGGTGACAACGTCAAACTGATGAATGCCTACCCTGAGCGCATCGGTTACCTGCACCTGAAGCAAGTGCATCCAGACATCCTCGCCGAGGCATTGAAGAACGACATGCCGTTCGTCGATGCTGTAGCTAAAGGAGTTATGACCGAGCCCGGCTTTGAAGGAGTTCCTGAGTTCGCTCCGATTCTTGAAAAGGCTGCCGAAATCAACCCTGAGATGTTCGCAATCGTAGAACAGGATATGTACGGCTGCGACGTCGATTTTCCTTTCCCAGTTGCGAAACGCACCCGCGATCACATTGGCTCATGCACTCATGCAGCCCGTTTTATATAACCTGAAAGAGAATCATGTCTGAACTAAAAATCGCCGTTGTTGGCGCAGGTTTGATGGGTGCAGATCACATCATCCGAATTGAAAATCGCATTGTAGGTGCTCAGGTTGCGGCCGTAGTTGAACCAGACGAGGGCCGAGCCAAAGCTGCTCTTGCAGACGCACCGAATGCTAAATGGTATCCAAACATCGAGGCTGCAATTGCCGACGGCGGCATCGATGCTGTCCTAATAGCAACCCCGGGGCAGTTCCACGAGCCAGTTCTGCTGCCCGCGCTTGGTGCCGGGTTACCAATTCTTTGCGAAAAGCCACTTACCCCGGATGCCGAATCTTCTCTTCGAATTGTTGAAGCTGAGATAGCTACTGGAAAGCAGCTGATTCAGGTGGGCTTTATGCGCCGATTCGATGCTGGCTACATGGAACTTCGCGAGTTGATTGCTTCTGGCAGCCAGGGTGAATTGCTGGGTCTTCACTGTGCTCATCGCAACCCGGCAGTGCCCGACACTTACCACAATGACATGTTGATTTTCGATTCCATTGTTCACGAAATCGATGTGGTGCGCTTTTTGACCGACTCACCAATTAAATCTGTAGAAGTGAAGTACATGAAGCGCAATGAACTGTCGCCTGACAAGTTGCTAGAGCCGATTCTGGCACTGCTTGAAACCGAGTCAGGGGTTTTGGCCACTGTCGAAATGAACGTCTCAGTTCAATTCGGCTACCAGGTAAAGACCGAGGCTGTTTTTCAGAAGGGAATAGCTGAGATTGGCCGTACAGCCGGTCTCAACTTGTTTGCCGGTGGTCAGATTGCCACAGCGGAACACATGTCATTCAAGACTAGATTCGCTGCTGCTTACGATTCGCAAATTCAGCGTTGGGTGAACGCAGTGAAAATTGGCAAGATTGATGGCCCAAATGCCTGGGATGGTTACCTCGCCGCAGCCGCGGTTGAGGCTGGACTTTCTGCGTTGCATAGCGGAGAGAAAGTAGCTGCAAACTACGAGAAGAAACCGGCGTTTTATCGCTAATCGTCGTTAGTGATCAAATTGACCCGACCGGTATGGAAGTGCTGGTCGGGTCAATTTTTGCGACAAATTTGGACCGTTCCGAACTAAAATATCTATAGGCAAAGACGCCTGAAAAATCTCTCGAAAGTAACCATGACTTTTCAACTTGCAGCATCAGCGGAGATGCTATTTCTTGACCTTCCATTTGTTCAGCGCGTAGAGCGCATCCGTGATTTGGGTTTTCAGGTAGAAATCTGGAACTGGACTACCAAGGACATGCAAGCGCTGGCCGCGACCGGTGCAACGTTCTCTTCGATGACCGGATACATCGAGGGCGATCTAATTACCGAAGAGGGCGCTGACCGTCTTATTGAGACTGCCAAGCTTTCGCTAGAGGCAGCCAAAATTATCGATTCACCAAGATTGAACCTGCACGGCACCGGGCTTGATGGTGATGGTCAGGCTGTTAAGCCAACTCCAGTAGTAACCGGTGCCGACTGGGCCAAGGCCAAAGACACTTTGGCGAGACTTGCCGATCTCGGCGCTGCGCACAACCGAGTGTTCACCCTTGAGAACCTCAATAATCTGGTTGATCACCCAAACGTGCCATTTGCCAAAGCGGCCGACACTCTGGCCCTGGTCGAATCAGTTAATAGTGATTACCTGAAGTTGAATCTTGACCTCTACCACGCACAAATAGGCGAGGGCAATTTGGTCGGTTTGGTCACCGAGTGCCTGCCTTGGATTGGTGAAATTCAAGTTGCCGATGTGCCTGGGCGCTGCCAGCCTGGAACTGGTGAAATTTATTACCCGAGAATTGCGCAAGCTTTGACTGAGCTGGGATACAACGGTGTGGTTGGTCTTGAAGGCTGGGCTAGTGGTGACTCAGAGCGGGCACTCGAAGACTTCAGAAAAGCATTCTCGCAATAGTCATTTAAATATGTAATAATGTCCTTACAAAGTATTTCTACTTGAAAGGACGAAATGCCACTAGTCAGAATCGACCTAAACCGTGGGCGAACAGCTGAGGCCGTAAAGGCAATTGCTGACGCCATTCACGAGGCGATTGTTGACGTTTATGGCATTCCGCCTCGCGACCGCTTTCAGATCATCAACCAGCTCGAAAATGGTTCGATTATCGCCGAAGACGCTGGCTTGGGTTTTGAGCGCACCAATGGTGTGGTCATGATTCAAATCTTCACCCAGCGTGGTCGATCAGTAGAAACTAAACAAGCTCTATATGCAAAGATTCACGCAAATCTTGCAGCGCTTGGCGTAACCGGTGAAGACGTTTTCATCGGTTATGTAGAGAACGGCCCACAGGATTGGTCTTTTGGATTCGGGATTGCCCAATACCAAACCGGTGAGTTAGCGGTGCCGGCAGCTGGGGCTGCCTAGGCTCAACGCAAAAAAATGGACCCGTGGCTGCAGCCTGGGTCCATTTCTTTTTAATGGTTATTTCTCGACGAGAGTCACTTCGAACGAGTAAAGATCTGGTCGGTAGCAGTGGTGACCAAACTCAACTGCCTTGCCTGAATTGTCGTAGGCAGTTCTATCCATGGTCAACAGCGCAGCGCTCTTCTCAATGTCAAGCAGATTAGATTCGGTGGCGCTGGCCTTGCGAGCGCCGATGCGTTGCTTTGCAACACGGATGGTGACACCGCGTGATCGAAGCAGTTGGTAAAGGCCAAACTCATTCAGCTCTGCTTCGGTGATCTCGGTGAACTCTGTAGGCAGCCAGTTCTCAAGAATTGAAACCGCAACGTTGTCAGCAGAACGCAGGCGCTTTACATACAGAACGTTTGCACCTACAGCCACGCCAAGCTTTTCAGCGATTTTTGCATCAGCCTTTTGAATCTTGTAGTCAATCAAGGTGGTGGAAGGCTTCTGGCCACTGCGGGCAAGGTCTTCATAAAGCGAGGTCAACTCAACGCCACGGGTGACCTGGCCATGAACAACCTGAGTTCCAATGCCGCGACGGCGAACCAGCAAGCCTTTGTCAACGAGATCTTGAATCGCACGGCGAACTGTTGGGCGGCTAAGGCCTAGACGCTCACCGAGAGCAACCTCGTTTTCGAGGCGTGAGCCAGCCGGCAAAGTGCCATCCATGATGGCCTGCTCAATCTTCTGAGCTACCTGAAAATACAGGGGAATAGGGCCTGAGCGGTCAAGGTCCATAAACGCTGACATCGGCAGAATCTGCTCTTGCTGATTCACTTGTTACCTCTTGCTAACTAACAGTCGCCATACTTTGGCAATTTGTTAGAACATTAGCACTTAGTTGCTAATTTTTAGCGAAATGTGGCTTGGGTCAAGTCGTGTAATTTGCTGTTGGTCGCCAGCACCGATGATGATTCCGCCGTCAAAACTCCGGCCAGGTCTGAGAATTTTCCGCCAGCCAATTCAACTACCGGAACCAGTGCGGCAATGTCATATATTTTGAGGTCGTGTTCGGCCACGATGTCGACTGAACCTTCGGCCAGCAACATGTAGCTCCAGAAATCTCCGTAAGCACGAGTGCGCCAAATTTTGCGACTCAGGTCAATGAGTTGCGGCAATTTGCCAGATTGATCCCAGAGCTGCAGGTTGTTGTAGCTTAGCGATGCGTTTTCAAGCTCAGAAATGCCCGACACGGTGATTTGACGTTCGGTGCCGTCAATCTCACGGGTGTGTGCTCCAATGCCCGGAGCAGCCCACCAGCGGCGACCCAGGGCTGGTGCTGAGACTACGCTGACAGTCGGCTTGCCATCGATAGAAAGTGCAATCAAAGTTGCCCAGACTGGCACACCACGAAGGTAGTTTGCCGTGCCGTCGATTGGGTCGATGATCCAGGTTCGGTTGGTTGAACCATCGCTTGAACCATACTCTTCGCCAATTAGGGCATCGGTTGGAGCCTTCTCGGCCAGAATTGCCTTCAAGGCTGCTTCAACGGCTTTGTCAGCGTCGGTAACCGGGCTTCGGTCTGGCTTGGTCTCGACCTTTAGATCAAGCGCACGAAATCGCTGCAGTGAGATTTGGTCTGCGGTGTCTGCCAGTTCAAGGGCAAGCGCGAGGTCGGCGACAAAGTTCATGAATAAAGTCTATTCCGCGCTCTTGTCGATGGATTTGTCTGAATGAGTAGCCAGCGATGTCATCAATCGGCGGAGCGAATCAACTCTCGAAGCACCGTGCTCACCTAAAGTGCCATTGGCAATTGCTGTGTCGAGTTCGCAGTCAGGAGCGTCGGCAGCATGAGTGCAGTCGCGTGGGCAGGTTTCGATAACTGACCATAGATCTTCGAAAGACTTGAGCAGATTCTCTGGCTTGACATGCCCTAGGCCAAATGAACGAACACCTGGAGTGTCAATGATCCAACCTTGGCCGACAGTTTCGTCGAGTTGAATTGCTCGCACCGAAGAGCTGGTGTGACGCCCGCGGCCGGTAACTGCATTTACTCCGCCGGTGGCTCGCAGTGCGTGCGGTGCGAGTGCGTTTACGAGCGTTGATTTGCCCACACCTGAGTGACCAACAAATACTGTGGTTTGCCCGTCTAGCAACTCACGCAAACGGGGGAGGGCAGGGTCATCCGAGCGATTCAAAACCACTGGGATGCTCAGGCCTGAAAAGTTGGCCAAGAACTCTGCCGGGTCGGCCAGGTCGGTTTTGGTGATGATGAGAATCGGTTTGAGACCTGCGTCGTAGGCTGCTGCCAAATAGCGGTCAATCAGTCGAGTTCTTGGTTCGGGGTTGGCGATAGCCACCACGATGGCCATTTGGGTGGCGTTTGCAACAATCACGCGTTCGACTAAGTCAGAGTCATCGGCACTGCGACGAAGCAAAGATGTGCGTGGTTCGATGCGAACAATTCTTGCAAGTGCGCCAACGGTTTCTGAGATGTCGCCGGCCAGAGCCACGTTATCGCCTACGGCTGCACCGTGCTTGCGAAGCTCTTTGCCCAGAGTTGCATTGATTACGCGCTCTTCGTCTTCGAGCAAGACTCGATAACGGCCAACATCTACGCCCAGAACGAGACCAATTGGGGCCTCTTTGTGCTCAGGTCGTTTTTTGGTTCGTGGCTTGTTGCCCTTTGGGTTTGGGCGAACGCGCACATCGGTTTCATCCAGGTCGTTCTGACCCGGATCTGGCTCATAGAGCCAACTCAAGCGTTGCCTTCAAGCATGCTGTTCCACATTTTGTCGAAATCGGGCATGGTCTTTGAAGTTGTTTTAATGTCTTCAATTTCAATGCCTGGCACACGCAGCCCAATGATGGCGCCCGCGGTTGCCATGCGGTGGTCTTCGTAGGTCTGCCATAGAGCGCCGTGAAGGTTATCGCTCGGGTCAATCTCGAGACCATCTGGGGTTTCGCGGGCAATGCCACCAATTCGGTTGATCTCGGCGGCCAGCGCTGCCAAACGATCTGTTTCGTGACCGCGAAGGTGCGCGACACCGCGAATGATGGTTGGGCTGTCGGCAAGTGCTGCCAATGCAGCAATAACTGGGGTTAGCTCGCCACCGATTGAGAGATCAATGTCGATGCCGTGAATCGCGCCGGTTCCGGTGATTTTTAGGCCAAAGTTTTCACGAACAATTTTGGCACCCATCTGTTGCAAAATTCCATCAAACTCATCGCCAACCTGGGTGGTTGAGTCTGGCCATCCTGGGATAAAAACCTCGCCGCCGGCAACCATGGCTGCGGCTAAGAACGGGCCAGCATTTGAAAGGTCAGGTTCGATGGCAACCGTGCCGCCGGCAATCGGGCCTGGTTCTACTCGCCACACCGCAGGTGCAGGGCTAGAAACTTTGACTCCGCGCTTGGCTAGGCAGTCGAGGGTCATTTCGATGTGAGGCATTGAAGGTAGGTGCTCACCCTGGTGCTTTAGCGTGATGCCGTTTTCAAAGCGAGCTGCGGCAAGCAAAAGGCCCGAAACGAACTGGCTTGAGCTTGATGCATCGATGGTGATTTCGCCACCGGCAACTGAGCCGTTTCCGTGAACGGTGAACGGTAGGGCGCCTGAACCGTTGTCTGAAACCTCAGCACCCAGGGCACGAAGACTGTCGATGGTCACGTTCATTGGGCGGCGACGAGCGGCTTCATCACCGTCGAACAAGACATCCTGGTTGCTTAGAAGTGAAATGGGTGGCACGAATCGCATAACCGTGCCAGCTAGACCACAATCGATCTTTGCCTCGCGGTTGAAAGCCCCAGGCGTGACCAGCACTGAACCGTCATCGTTGACCTGAACCTGTGTGCCAAGACTGCGCAGCGCCTCAATCATCAGGGTGCTATCTCTGGATGCCAAAGTGTCGGTCAAGAGCGTTGGTTCGCTCGCAATTGCAGACAAAACCAACTCGCGATTGTTCAAAGATTTAGACCCAGGTAGCGAGACGGTAGCGTTCAACGCACCCGTGGCAATTGGGGCAGGCCAAGGCTGGGAATACGCTGAAGAGGTCATAGGTTCAAAGTTACCATGAGTAGTTTTGTTGCTTCGGGTGCTGGCTTTGGCATGCCAAGACTAAACTCGAAAACGATGAAGTCAAAAGACGCTTCGGCGAAGCAAAATCAGATTCAAGAGTTTGAACAGCAGGCCCTGCCGCTCATGCCGCAACTGTATGGTGCGGCTCTCCGCTGGACTCGAAACCCCTCGGATGCAGAAGATCTAGTTCAAGAGACTTTTGCCAAAGCGTTCGTTGCTTGGGCCCAGTATCAGCAGGGCACCAACCTCAAAGCTTGGCTCTACCGAATCATGACCAACACCCACATCAACTCGTTCAACAAACGGGCAAAAGATCAGGCCAAGGGTGGTCTAGATGACCTTGAAGACTGGCAGCTCGGCTCAGCCGAGTCGGTAACCTCGCTAGCTAGCCGATCTGCCGAGCTAGAGGCGATCGACAATATGCCATCAGAAACCATCAAGGATGCTCTGCACCAGATTCCGGATGAGTTTCGAATGGTGGTTTATTACGCCGTGGTTGATGGTTTGCCTTATGCCGAAATTGCCGAAATTATGGGAACCCCGGTTGGCACCGTGATGAGCCGACTTCACCGAGGCAAAAAACTTTTGAGAACTCTGTTGGCCGAATATGCCGCCCAAGAGGGTTATGACGTGTCTGATAACAAGGATGAGGTTAAGTAATGTCTGAGATCGACTGCCAAGAGACTAAACGTCACGTGCATGAATATCTGCACAATGAGCTGTCTGACCAAGAATTGGATGACATCACCGCTCACCTTGCTAACTGCGACAGTTGTGAGACTGATTACGACCTAGAGACCCTCATCAACGGTGCCATCAAGCAGAGTTGCACGGAGGATGTTCCTCAGGAGCTAGCCGAGCGAGTACTCGCCGAGATTCGCCGCATACAGGCCAACGGCGGAGTTCACTAATCAGATTCAGGCAGTTCGAGCCACTCGTACCAGCCGCGGTTCAAAACCAACCACGCCACTAGTCCGTGACCAATCTGGCCAGGTAATCCGTGGTCAGAACCTGAAATTTCTTGATTCCAGCCCTCGTGCTCAACGAGAGGTCTGAAGCAGTCGACAAATGGAATGCCTCGTCGAGTGGCAACATCTTCAAAGCCGGTGGCTAGGTGCTCAACCTCAGGGTTTAGCTCTGGGTTGCGATGCGGAGTTGGGCCAATGATAAAAGACTGAATTCCGGCACGTTTTGCTTCGTCAACAATGGTTGCAACATTTAGGCGACTTCTCGAAAGTGAGATACCCGCTGCCGGGTCGGTGTTTCCGAGGGCCAGAACCAAACGATTTTCGGTCTCGGCGCTGAAGCGGCGCCCGATCTCAGCAGCCCAACGTTCAGCAAGCATGCTCGTTGTTTCATCTGGGGCAGGTAGAGCAAAAATGTCGATTCGCGGGTTGTTGCGTGGAGTTTTTGAAGTAACTCGACCTACCCAACCCATTCCTTTTGGGTCGCCGGCGGCCGAGATAAGCGCATCGCCAAGAATGACGATGCGCACATCACGACGCGATTCGGTGCTCATATTTAGATTGAGAACGCTCTCGAAATAAGGTCAGCTTGTTCAGCAGCGTGCGCTTTTGCAGAACCGGTTGCCGGTGATGCGCTGGCTGGGCGAGATACAAGTTTGGCTACTTGCCCATCCATGTAGCGAGGCAAGAACAAACCGATGTAAGTCCAAGGGCCCTGGTTGGCAGGTTCGTCTTGAACCCAAACCAATTCAGCATTTGGATACTGTGCGTACGCAGCCTTGATCTCGTCAACCGGAGTTGGGTAAAGCTGTTCGACGCGAACGATTGCGGTGGTTCCATCGTTACGCTTCTGAGCCTCGGCAAGAAGATCCCAGTAGATTTTGCCTGAACAGAATAGAACGCGCTTGACTGCATTGGCATCAAGGTTCTGCTGGTCAGGAATAACAGTCTGGAATGTTCCGGTGGTGAAATCTTCAACTGCAGATGATGCGGCTTTGAGACGCAACATTGACTTAGGGCTGAATACCACCAACGGGCGCTTAGGCGTTGAGTATGCCTGGCGACGAAGAAGGTGGAAGTGGTTTGCCGGAGTCGAAGGCTGAGCAACTGTCATGTTGTTCTGGGCACACAACTGCAGGTAGCGCTCGATTCGTGCTGATGAGTGGTCTGGACCCTGACCTTCATAACCGTGAGGCAAAAGTAAGACCACACCGGAGTGCTGGTTCCACTTTTGTTCAGCAGATGAAATGAATTCGTCGATGATGCTCTGGGCGCCGTTGGCGAAGTCACCGAACTGGGCCTCCCAAAGAACCAAGGCATCTTGGTTCTCAACTGCATAACCGTATTCATAGCCCATGGCTGCATACTCGCTGAGCAATGAGTCATAGATGTAGAACTTGGCTTGGTCTGCGGTTAGGTTGCGCAGTGGCATCCATTCCTGACCATTGATGCGGTCGTGGAACACAGCGTGGCGCTGAACGAAGGTTCCGCGGCGGCTGTCTTGGCCAGCCATGCGAACTGCCTTGCCCTCGACCAAGAGCGAACCAAGAGCTAGTAGCTCACCGAAGCCCCAGTCGATTCCGCCCTCGCGACTCATTTCGACTCGCTTGGTTAGCAACTGCTGAAGCTTAGGGTGCACGTTGAAAGCAGGTGGCTGGTTGTTGTGCGCGTCACCGATTAGCTCAACCATCTGGCGAGAGATCGCGGTGGCGTTGGCAACACCAGTTTGGTCGCTCGCGGTGGTTCCGATGCCTACCGGGCGTGGAACCAACGGTGGAGCGGCAACCATAGCCTCGTGAACTTCAACGAATGCTTGCTCAAGACGGTTCTGGAAACCTGCGTTTGCAGCTTCGAACTCATCACGAGTGATGTCGCCACGGCCAACCAATGATTCCATGTACAGGGTGCGAACTGAGCGCTTTGCCTCAATCAGGTTGTACATCAATGGCTGAGTCATCGACGGGTCGTCACCTTCGTTGTGACCGCGACGGCGGTAACAGATGATGTCTAGAACTACATCTTTCTTGAATTCTTGACGGAACTCGAAAGCCAAACGAGCGACGCGAACTACGGCCTCTGGGTCGTCACCGTTCACGTGGAAAATTGGAGCCTGAATGCCCTTGGCAACATCGGTTGCATAAACGGTTGAGCGTGACTCACCCGGAGGGGTGGTGAAGCCAACTTGGTTGTTGATCACGATGTTGATGGTTCCACCGGTCTTGTAGCCGCGAAGCTGAGACATGTTTAGAACCTCTGGCACAACGCCCTGACCGGCAAAGGCAGCGTCACCGTGGATGATTACCGGCAGCACCGGGTAGACATCCTTGGACATCGCGTCAAAGCGGTCAAGCTTTGCTCGAACGATACCCTCGACAACCGGGTTTACCGCTTCAAGGTGTGAAGGGTTAGCGGCTAGTGAAACGCGAACCTGCTTGCCCTCCATGTTGGTGAAGGTGCCTTCGGTGCCGAGGTGATACTTGACGTCACCCGAGCCCTGAACGGTCTTGGTGTTGGTGTTGCCCTCAAACTCTTTGAAGACCTGACCGTAGGTCTTGCCAGCAACGTTGGTTAGAACGTTTAGGCGACCGCGGTGGGCCATGCCGATGACAACTTCGTGCAGGTCAGCGTTGGCAGCTTCTTGAAGAATTTCATCCAAGGCGGCAATGGTTGACTCGCCACCCTCGAGGCTGAAGCGCTTCTGGCCAACAAATTTGGTCTGCAAGAAAGTTTCGAAGGCCTCAGCCTCGTTCAATTTTTCTAGGATGCGCATCTGCTCTTCGCGAGTTGGCTTTGCGTATGGGCGCTCAAGCTTGTCTTGGAACCACTTGCGCTGGGCTGGGTCTTGAATGTGCATGTATTCAACACCAACGGTGCGGCAGTAGCTGTCGCGCAAAATCTTATAAATCTCGCGGAATTCAGCCTTTGATTTGCCGCCAAAACCGCCGGTTTTGAAGGTGCGGTCGAGATCCCAGAGAGAAAGACCGTGGTTCAAAATGTCTAGGTCGGCGTGTGAGCGCTGCTTGTATTCAAGAGGGTCAACATCTGCCATCAGGTGACCACGAACGCGGTAAGCGTTGATCAGCTCTTGGATGCGTGTCTCTTTGGTGCGGTCGTCGTTCTCATTGCGCTCAAAGTCGGTAACCCACTTGACCGGCTCATATGGAATGCGTAGGTCGGCGAAAATCTCGTCATAGAAGCCACGGGCACCCAATAGAAGTTCGTGAACCTTCTTAAGGAACTCACCTGAACCAGCACCCTGAATAACTCGGTGGTCATAGGTTGAAGTCAAAGTGATGGTTTTGCTCACGCCGAGTTTTGAAAGTTGAGCGTCAGACATTCCCTGGAATTCGGCCGGGTAGTCGAGCGCGCCTGCGCCGACGATGCAGCCTTGGCCCTTCATAAGTCGTGGCACTGAGTGCACGGTGCCGATGCCGCCAGGATTGGTCAGTGACACGGTTGAGCCAGCAAAGTCGCCAGCGGTCAACTTGTTGTCGCGGGCCTTCTTGACTAGGTCTTCGTAAGCACTCAAGTACTCGGCAAAGTTCAGGCGCTGAGCGCGCTTAATGTTAGGAACCAGAAGGGCACGGGTGCCATCTTCTTTTGGAATGTCGATAGCCAAACCAAAGTTGATGTTCGCTGGCTGAATTACTGCCGGGCGGTCGTCAACGAGGTCGTAATAAACGTTTTGGCTTGGGAACTCTTTTAGAGCTCGGATAATTGCGTAACCAATGATGTGAGTGAACGACACCTTGCCGCCACGGGTGCGTGAAAGGTGAGAGTTGATCACAATTCGGTTGTCGATCAAAAGTTTCGCTGGAACGGTGCGAACCGATGTTGCAGTCGGAACCTGAAGCGAAGCATCCATGTTGGTGGCAAGTGCTTTAGACATGCCCTTGAGAATGTTTACTTGGTCTTGCTCTTCGTCTTCTTCGACGGTTGAGATTGCCTCGGTCACGGGAGCCTGTGCTGGAATCGGCTGCGGACGAGGTTCAATTCTTGTGGTTTTTGCAACCAGTGGAGTTGCTGGGGTTGCCGGTGCAACAGGAGCAGCTGGGGTCACAGGTGCAACCGGAGCAACAGGAACAACTGGGGCTGCGGGCTGAACGTCAACTGGGCCGGTGGTTGCATGTGGTGTCTCGGTCGGGTGGTATGACTCGAGAATTGGCCACCACGCCTTGTCGACTGAGTCGGGGTTCGAAAGCCACTGAGCGTACATCTCATCTACGAGCCAGTCATTGGCTCCGAATGCGTTGTCGCCGTTTGCGTTCTCAGCGTTGCCTGACAGAGAAACCACCTCTTTATGATTGTCCGTTCGATGTGCAGACTTAAGCCTACCCTTTTGAACTTGGTCAGAATGGCGATAAGCGGGGTTTGCTAAATGTTTCTGCTAAATCGGCGCGGGTATGATTTAGGAGATGGATAAAGCAGGTTCTGACCATAGATTCACGGGTGTGATTACCCGATGAATGATTGGCTAATGCTCGGGGTGGGCATTGTTCTCACCATCGGCACCGGGCTGTTTGTTGCCAGTGAATTTTCACTGGTCAATCTTGAGCGCAGCGACCTAGAGGCCCGTCGCGAACGCGGCGAGCGAGGTCTTAGCAATTCGATTCGCGCACTGACTAAAACCAGCACTCACCTCTCGGGTGCGCAGTTGGGCATCACTCTCACCACCATGTTGACTGGCTTTCTCGCAGAACCAGCTTTGACCTCACTTTTGAAGCCTGTCTTGATTGGTCTGGGCATTGGCGAATCAATGCTCGATGGTGTTGGTCTGGCCCTGAGCCTTTTTATTGCCACCCTGTTTTCAACCCTGATCGGTGAATTGGTTCCTAAAAAATTGGCACTGACGATTCCGCTGCAGGTCAACAAATTTGTGGTGGGTTTTCAAATCGTTTTCACCTGGATTTTCAGCGGCATGATCTTTGTCTTGAACAAACTTGGCAACGCCATCGTTCGTTCAATTGGCATCGAGCCGAAAGAAGAGTTGAGTTCGACCAGAACTGCCGAAGAGCTATCGGCGCTGGTTCGTCGTTCAGCTAGCCTCGGCGCTCTTGACGCTCAAACCGCCACTTTGCTAACCAAAACATTGGCACTTAGCCAGCTGGTTGCTGCTGATGTAATGACTCCTCGCCCAAGAATGCACATCTTAGATAAATCGGCCACCATGACCGACTTGATTCAGGCATCGGTAAAAACCGGCCACTCGAGGTTCCCGATTGTTGACGGTGGTTCAGACGACATTATTGGCGTGGCACATATAAAGCAGGCCGTCGCTGTGCCTCGCGAAAAGCGAAATGAAGTACGCGTTTCAGCCATCATGGTTGAGGCACCGAGAGTGCCCGAAACTATGAGCCTTGAGGCCTTGATGGTTGACCTGCGTGCCAAGGGTTTGCAACTAGCAATTGTGGTTGATGAATATGGTGGCACCGCGGGTCTAGCTACCCTCGAAGACTTAGTCGAAGAGTTGGTTGGCGAACTCGCCGACGAACATGACCGCGCCAAAGCTGGAGTCACGCGCGGTGCAAACTCATCGGTGTTGTTCCCGGGCATGATTCGCCCAGATGAGCTTCGCGAGATGGCAATTAAGGTTCCTGCTGACGGAGCGTATGAAACCGTCGCTGGTTTCATGATGAGCAAGCTCGGCCGCATTCCTGCTGTTGGCGACCAGGTTGAAATTGAAGATGGCATCTTGCGCGTTGAACGCATGGATGACCGTCGCGTAGACCGTGTGAGATTCACCCCAACTTCTGAGGCTGAAGGGGTGCAAAATGTCTAACGACTGGATGGGCATTCTTTGGTTTGTGATTTTGGTTCTGGTCAACGGGTTCTTCGTTGGTGCCGAATTTGCTGTGATTAGCGCTAGACGTGCACAGATTGAGCCAAGAGCAGAGGCTGGCAGCAGGCCGGCAAAAATCACCATTAGGGCCATGGAGAAAGTGGCTCTGATGCTGGCGACATCGCAGCTAGGTGTAACCATTGCCTCGCTTTTGATTTTGATAATTGCCGAGCCGGCAGTTCACCACCTGCTTGAGCCGGTGCTCGAAGCTACGGGGGTGCCGCACGAATTGCAGACAGGTTTAGCATTTGCAATCACGCTAGTTTTGGTGTCTTTCATGCACGTGGTTATCGGTGAAATGGTTCCTAAAAACATTTCGTTCTCGGTGCCTGAACGCGCAGCTCTAGTTCTGGTTCCGGTGCTTTACGGCGTGGCCATGGTGGTTCGCCCGATAGTGGTTGCGTTGAACTGGGCAGCAAACTCGCTGCTTCGGCTTATTGGTGTTCATGCCAAGGATGAAGCCAACAGCACCTACACGCTCGACCAGGTTGAAGACATCGTTGAACATTCGACTCGCGAGGGCGCGCTATCAGACCTATCTGGAACTTTGTCCAACACTTTCGAATTCACCGAGAAACAGGTCAAGGATGTTGCTGTTCCAACCGCCAGCTTGATCAGCTTTGTCGATTCGGTCACTCCTGCTGAAATCGAGCAGGCGGTTGCAAAGCATGGTTTCTCAAGATATCCGCTGACTGATGCTGATGGTGATTTTGTTGGCTACCTGCACCTCAAAGATGTTATTGATCTTCGAGAAGACGAATTTAGAGATGCATTCCCGGCCAAACGCGTCAGGTCTCTGATTTCACTTCCAGCGACGATGGAACTTGAAGACGCCTTAGCCAGCATGCGCCGTGTTCACGCTCACATGGCGAAAGCATTCAATAAAGCCGGTGAAGTTGTAGGAATTCTGTTCCTTGAGGACATCCTCGAAGAGCTGGTTGGCGAAGTAAACGACGCAACTCAGCGCTAATTACTCGCCTTCAGGAAACTTTCCACGACGATAAGGATTTGGCCACTCGACTTCGACACCCATCTGGTGAGCAGCTCTCAACGGCCAATAAGGGTCGCGCAGGCTAGCTCGGCCAATTAAGATGACTTCAACTTTTTCGTCTTGCAAGATTTGCTCGGCCTGTGCACCTGTGGTGATTTGACCAACGGCTCCGACTGGTTGGTCAACCTGATCGGCAACGTATTCAGCAATAGGAACCTGATATCCCGGGCCGGTCGGAATCTGTACCCCGGTAATCAAGCCACCGCTAGAGATGTCAAATAGATCGGCACCGGCCTCGGCGCACCATTTTGCAACCTCAGCTGTTTGTTTTTGATCCCAGCCGCGTTCTTTGTAATCGGTGGCCGAGAATCGAACGAAAATCGGCATGCGTTGGCCAACTTCTTCACGGATAGCCTCGACGATTTCAATCAGGAACCGAGCACGATTCTCAAGCGAGCCACCGTATTCATCCTTGCGCTTATTAGTTAGTGGCGACAAAAACTGGTGAATGAGATAACCGTGAGCTGCATGGATTTCTACAGCATCAAAACCAGCCAGCATGGCGTGCTTGGCCGCAGTCGCAAAGTCGGCAACCAAGTCGTTTACCTCGTGTGAAAACAACTCGCGGGGTGCGTCATAACCGTCGAAAGCCTTGTTGGTTGATGAAAGTGTTGTCCAGCCGCCTTTTTCAATTGGCACTGTGCCCTCGCCTGACCATTCACGATATATCGAGCCTTTTCGACCCGCGTGAGCAAGCTGAATTGCAGTCATTGCGCCTTGCTCGTGAGCGAACTTATTGATGCGCGCCCAGGCGGCTACCTGCTCGAAGTTCCAAATACCTGGGCACCAAGGTGAAATGCGACCTTCAGGGCTAACCGCAGTTGCCTCGGTGATGATTAGGCCGGCACCGCCAACGGCTCGTGAACCAAGGTGAACCATGTGCCAGTCATTAACAACGCCGTCTTGGTTGTCGCAAGAGTACTGACACATTGCGGCGATGAAAATGCGGTTTTTTATCTCAAGCTCACGAATCTGAAGCGGTTCAAATAGCTTGGTCATCAAGGTCTTTCTCTGGCAGTCAACACTTGGTAGTTAGTCTATTCAAGTGCAGAACCTGTTAAAAGCCGTGATCGAGCCAGCACGAGCATCAGACGATAAGTATTCGCGTGGTGTGGTTGGTTTTGTCACGGGTTCGGCTGAGTACCCAGGCGCAGCCATTCTGGGCGTGACAGCCGCGATGCGAACTGGCATAGGCATGGTTCGTTATTTGGGGCCGACTGAAGTCTGCAATCTGGTTACAGAAACTCGCCCAGAGACAGTGATTCAACCCGGAAGGGCGCAGGCCTGGGTTGTCGGTTCAGGAGTTTCTTCGACCGATCCGGGTGATCAGTTGCCGAGAATCGAAACTCTAATTAGGCAACCCGGACTCATGGTTCTTGACGCTGCTGCTCTTGACCTGGTTGATTTCTCACTGGTTGAGGCTGTCTGTGTTTTGACTCCCCACGCCGGCGAACTGGCAAGGCTTTTGAACCGCCTCGGGCATCCGTGTGAACGCCCAGAAATTGAAGCCGACCCAGCAGCATTTGCTGAAATCGCGGCCAATCTCACTGGTCAAACTGTTTTGCTCAAAGGCCACCAAAGCGTGATTTCAAACGGCACAGATTTTTGGTCTTGCCCGCCCGGCCCACCGGCTTTGGCGACGGCTGGCACGGGCGATGTTTTGGCAGGAATTTTGGGTGCTCTGCTGGCTGCCAATTCTGCTGAAATCATCTCGGGTGAGCTAACCGTTATTCAGGTAGCTGCTGCTGCGGTGCAGGTGCACTCGCGTGCGGCCGAAATTGCGTCTGCCAACGGCCCGATCACCGCACTCGATGTGGCCAACTCGATTCGATTGGTGATTGGTGAGATCTATCGTGCCGACTAAACCAATCGCTTTAGTGAAGACCTTTCCGCTAGTAGTCGGGTCTATTGCAGTTCACTCCCTTTTGTTAATGCTGCTTCCGCTTTGGGGTGAAGTATCACCGATGGCAGATGTAAGCCTCTATGGTTGGTGGCTTGACACAACACCTGGCTTTGAAGTTTTGGGCATTAGCCGTGACTGGGTTTACCCTTTTCCGGCGCTAATACCCATGGTTTTAGCCAAAGTGCTTGGCCTACTTCTGGCTGGCGGCAATGTGCTCACCGGTTGGATCTTGCTGTTAACCGTGATCGACACCATGGCCATCTTGACCCTGGTTCAGTTTGGCCGAAGTGGCCGCCAAAGGTTTACCGCAGCTTGGTTCTGGCTGGCATTCATCTTTTTGCTCGGCCCGGTTGCCATTGCAAGAATTGACGCAGTGGCAACAGCAGTAGCGCTTTTTGGTGTTTTGGCACTGAGTGCTGGGCGCATTCGATCCGCGGTAATTTTGTTCACATTTGGCGCATGGATCAAGATCTGGCCAATCGCGACCGCACTTGCCGTTTTCGTGGCTGATAAGGCACGCAAAATGATTGTTCTGCTCGGCATTGCAACCTCAGCCACAATTTTGGCCGCGGGTTGGGCGCTCGGGGGAGATGCTTCAATGTTCAGCTTCTTCACGATGCAGGGAAATCGCGGAATCCAGGTTGAGGCGCCAATCGCAACTATTTGGCTTTGGGCTTCAAAATTGGGGGTTCCAGACACCTACATTTATTTTGACCAGGTGATGTTGACCAATCAGATGCACGGCCAAAATGTCGAATTGATTGCCTCGCTAATGAATCCTGCGATGTTGGTGGCATTTTTGATCACCGCTGGGCTGGCATTCAAGGCTTATCGGGCTGGGGTTGACCGAAACAGTATTTTTGCTGCCACCGCGCTAACGGCTGTGCTCGACCTAATTGTTTTCAACAAGGTTGGTTCACCCCAATTTCAAGGCTGGCTTGCGGTGCCCATTATTGCTTTGATTATTTTCAAACAACACGGATGGCGCTTCGCGACAATCACAGGTTTAACCTTGGCATTTTTGACCAACTTGATTTACCCAGTTTTCTACCTTGATTTGATGGGTATGGGCTGGACCAGCATTGGTTTGCTAACCGTGAGAAACCTGTTGCTGATTGGCTTCTTAGTTTGGGCCAACATCAAACTCTCAGGCCTGAGCAAGTCGAAAACTGGTGAAGGAGCGATTAGCCGCTAAGCCCCAAGCAACTCAGCAATCATTGGGCCTACAATATCGCGCTCAATCAAGAAGCCGTCGTGCCCATATGCAGACTCAATCACTCGAAGTTCGCCACCAACCAATGGGCCACCAATGTGATCAGCAATCAATTGCTGGTCTTGAATCGGAAAGAGTCTGTCTGTTGTAATGCCAACTACCAGGCTCGGAATCTTGATAGTCGATAGTGCCTCGGCCACGCCGCCTCGACCACGGCCAACGTCGTGTGAATTCATGGCTTCAACTAGCGTGATGTAGCTGTTGGCATCGAATCTTCGTGTGAACTTATTGCCGTGAAAATCTAGATAACTTTCAACCGCAAACCTGCCGCCGCCACCAAGTGGGCTAACCCCTGATTGCCAGCTGCGCAAGAATCGATCGTTAAGTTCACCCGGTGAACGGTAGTTGATCAGGGCCATACGCCTAGCCAGGGCTAAACCGCGGTGCGGCCCGAACCCAGCCTTGGCGTCGTAATAGTTGCCGTCATTAAAGTTTGGGTCAGTCTTAATCGCTTCAATCTGCACTGAGTTGAGCGCGATTTGGTCAGCGCTTGAAATAGCAGGTGCGGCAATTACGGCAATCTTTTGAACCTCAGCCGGGTGCATGATTGCCCACTCAAGAACGTGCATTCCGCCCATCGAGCCACCGATGATGGCCGACCATTTTTTGATTCCGATGGTGTGTGCAAACTCGCGCTGTGCGTTGACCTGATCGCGAATTGTTAGATACGGGAACATCGCGCCAAATTCGCGGCCATTGGTGTCGAGTGAAGAAGGCCCGGTCGAACCCTGGCAACCGCCAAGGATGTTTGGCACGACTACAAAATATTTGTCAGTGTCGATAGCTAGTCCCGGGCCAATAAGGTCGGTCCACCAGCCCTCGGTCGGGTGCTGTTTGCTAGCTGGCCCGGCAGCGTGTGAGTCTCCGGTTAGTGCGTGAAGCACTAGAACAGCATTCGAGTGCTCGTGGTTCAGCTCGCCATAGGTTTCGAATGCAATTCGCGCAGACGCAAGAACACGCCCGCTCTCAAGTTTGAAGTTTGAAAGGGGCGCGAACTGGCGGTCTCCGGCCGGGTCACCGTCTCGCCATGCTCCGGTCGCGGGTGGGCGGCCGATTAGTTGTCGGCTGAGCTCATCCGTGATGAAAGATGACGGGACGGTGTCCTCGGGCGTTTGGAATTCCATAGAGGTTTAAGCCTATAAGGCTTCAACCTACTTTGCTGCTTGGAACGCTGTTTCTAGGTCGGCAATCAGGTCATCAACCGACTCAAGACCAACAGATAGGCGAATCAAGCCAGGGGTAACGCCTGAGCTCTGCTGTTGTTCTGGTGTCAGCTGCGAGTGAGTGGTTGAAGCAGGGTGAATTACCAATGATCGAACGTCACCTATGTTTGCCACGTGGCTAAATAGGTTCAAGCCATCTACAAACTTTGCTCCGGCTGCCACTCCACCCTTGATCTCGAATGAGACGATTGCACCGGCACCCTTAGGCGAGTACTTTTTGCCAGCATCAAACCAGCGCGAGGTCGGAAGACCCGCGTAGTTCACGCTTTCAACCTGCGGGTGCTTAACTAGCCACTCAGCAATCTTCTGCGCATTTGCAACGTGTCGTTCAACACGCAAGCTCAAGGTCTCAATGCCCTGGATAAGCTGCCAAGCGCTTGCCGGAGCAATCGAGGCACCAATGTCGCGAAGCAATTGAACACGAGCCTTGATGATGTAAGCGATGGCATCGCCTAGTGCAGCGGTGTAGTTCACGCCGTGATATGACGGGTCTGGAGTGGTCAGGCCAGGGAACTTGTCTGACTTGCTCCACTCAAACTTTCCGCCGTCAACAATCGCTCCGGCAACCACTGTTCCGTGGCCACCCAAAAATTTGGTGGCTGAGTGAATGACGATGTCGGCGCCAAATTCAAGTGGGCGAATTAGGTAAGGGGTCGCAACGGTGTTGTCGACAAGCAGTGGAACACCGTTGTCGTGAGCAACCTTGGCAACACCTTCGATGTCAAGAATGGCAACGGTTGGGTTGCCGATGGTCTCAGCAAAGAACGCCTTGGTGTTTGGCTGAACTGCCGCTGCCCACTCGGCAAGGTCATCCTGGTTTTCAACAAAAGTTGTGTTGATGCCCAATTTAGGCAGGGTGTACTTGAACAAGTTGTAGGTGCCGCCATAGATTGACGAAGACGCAACAATGTGGTCACCGGCTTGTGCAATGTTCAAAATTGCAAAAGTCTCAGCTGCCTGACCTGATGACAGCAACAGGGCAGCGGTTCCGCCCTCAAGTGCTGCGATGCGCTTTTCGGCTACATCCTGGGTTGGGTTCATGATTCGGGTATAAATGTTGCCAAATTCAGCTAGCCCAAACAGTTTGGCGGCGTGCTCAGATGAGTTGAACGTGTATGCCGTGGTCTGATAAATCGGGGTTACGCGTGCGTTTGTGGTTGGGTCTGGTGCTGCACCGGCGTGAATCTGTGCAGTTTCAAAACCCCAGTTGTTTGGGTCAGTGCTCATGATGCTTTCCTCCATTTACATTGCGATTGTCTAAAGCGTACGAGCAAATTCACACGGATGAAACAGTGCAAGCAACAGAAGGTAATCGAATGAGCATATGCTTGAACCATGTTGTTCGAGCAGATGGATCAGAGTTGGCAAATTGCGCTCGCAGACACCCAGCCTTCACTCGAAAAACTCGAGGCAAAACTGCGCAGCAACGGTTCAGAGTTTGTTCCTGATTTTTCTAAAATCATGCGCGCATTTGAGTTGCCGCTTCAGGATGTTCGGGTTCTGATCGTCGGGCAAGATCCGTATCCAACACCCGGTCACGCCATCGGGCTCTCATTCGCAGTGGCGCAGGGAACAAATCCGTTGCCGCGAAGTTTGAAGAACATCATGATCGAATTGCGTGACGACATTGGTCGAACTGTTTCAGCTGGCGGTGATCTAACCAAGTGGTCTGCTCAGGGAGTCTTGCTGCTGAATCGGCACCTAACCACCGATGTTTCTGAAGCGGGCGCACACTCAGATCTGGGTTGGGCTGAGTTCACCGACCGGGTTATCCGCGTTCTGAATCGTCAGTTGGGTAGAAACCTGGTTGCCATACTTTGGGGTGCGCAGGCCCAAGAACTTCGACAGGCACTCTGCGATTGCGTTGTGATTGCTTCGGCTCATCCGAGCCCGCTTTCTGCCCGAAAAGGTTTCTTTGGTTCGAAGCCGTTTTCTAGAACCAACGATGCCTTGCAACAGGCTGGTTTGAAGTCGATTGATTGGGCTTGTTGAGAAAGTGAATAGATGCCTCTAGATTCCGAATCACGCTGGCGGTTGGTTCGTGCCAAAAAAGCCAAGGGTGCTCAACCCGATTCAAACGAGGTTGTGGTTCGCCCCGCGGTTGAGGCCGACCTACCTCAATGCGCCGAGATTTATAACTATTACATTCGCAACTCGGTGGTCACCTTTGACGAAGACGTGATGTCAATTGAGCAGTGGCGAGAAAAATTTGCCTGGATTCAAAGCCTTGGTATGCCGTTCCTGGTAGCTAAATCGGGTGGCGGCCAGACTCTGGGTTTTGCCTACGTAGCTCCTTGGCGACAAAAGTCGGCATTCAAACGCACGGTTGAAGATTCAATTTATTTGAGACCAGCGGCAATCGGAAAACGCGTTGGAACCAAGTTGCTGGCTGAACTTATTGATCAGGCTAAGGCAGCAGGTGCGCGTGAAATTGTCGCGGTAATTTCAGATCAGGGCGCTGAATCATCAATTGCCCTTCACGAACACTTTGGCTTCAAGCACCAAGGTCACCTCGGAAAAGTTGGCTTTAAGTTTGGCCGCTGGCTGGGCACCGTGTTGATGCAAAAAAGTTTGTAAAAATCGTCACTTAATTGCCGTTTGCTGACATAGCAGTCGGTTTGTTTGGAACAATGGAATCTCGCTGTAAACGCTTTAGAAATCGAGAAAATCTATGTCGCAAGCAACCTTCTTTAACCTGCAGTCAGACGGCGCTTCAATTGTGGTTTACTTATCAACCGGTACTCCCGTGGTTTTGCACTGGGGAGCCAGCCTCGGCCAGGGTTTCAATGAACAAGACTTTATTAATGCGACTCGCGAGGCTGTTCCTCACGGTGACCTAGACGATTATCAGAACCCTGGCGTTTGGCGCGAAAATGCCCGCGGTTTTCTCGGTCGCCCAGCATTGCTTGGCCACCGTGCCGGCTTGGACTGGTCACAAAAGTTTGAGGTTGTCGAGGTTTCTGCAACTGAAAACTCTCTATTCGTTCGCAGTGCCGATGAGCAAGCTGGCCTTGAACTCACCGTAAAGTTTGAGTTTGCCTCTGGCGGAGTTCTAAAGATTTCGCAGAGCGTAAAGAACACCGGTGCTGGTGACTTTTCACTAGATGCACTGACCACCTTCATGCCGCTGCCTGATTACGCAGCTGAAACCATGGATTTCACCGGTCGTTGGGTTAAAGAGCGTCAGCCGCAGCGACGCCCGATTCAGGTTGGAACTTGGGCCCGCGAAGGCCGCGAGGGTCGTTCTGGCCACGATTACACCATCGTGCAGTTGGCGATGACTGCGGGAGCCGGCTACCAGCAGGGTGAAGTTTGGTCGCTTGGTCTGCAGTGGAGCGGCAACACTCGCCACCTGATTGAAAAAATGGCCACCGGCCGAACCACCATGGCGGCTGGCGAGCTTTTGCAGCCGGGTGAGGTAATTTTGGCCGCCGGCGAGACCTATGAAGCGCCGGTAGTTATTGCTGCACATTCCGAGGTTGGCATCGACGGCATTACCGATCGCCACTACCGTTGGTTGCGATCGCGCCCAAACCACCCGAGCACAGTGCGCCCGCGCCCGCTCAGCCTTAATGTTTGGGAGGCTGTCTACTTTGATCACAACCTAGAAAAGCTAACCGCGCTTGCTGATGTGGCCCAAGAAATTGGCGTTGAACGATTTGTTCTTGACGATGGTTGGTTTGGTTCAAGGCGCGATGACAAGTCTGGACTTGGCGACTGGATAGTCAGCAAGGATGCCTGGCCTGACGGCTTGAAGCCACTTATTGACGTTGTGAAGGCACGCGGCATGGAGTTCGGGCTTTGGTTCGAGGGTGAGATGGTCAACCCTGATTCGGATGTTTACCGCGCCCACCCAGAATGGATTTTCCAGGTTGGCAACCGCATTCCGCCATTTGGCAGACTCCAGCAGGTGCTAGACATCACACATCCTGGGGCTTTTGAGCACGTTCTTGGTCAGGTTGATGCAATTCTTTGTGAATACGAAATTGACTACATCAAGTGGGATCACAATCGCACTCTCACCGAGGCGGCTCACTTTGGCAAGGCTGCTGTTCGGGAGCAAACCAAAGCAATTTATCGCCTATTTGACGAGCTCAAGCGACGTCATCCGGGGCTTGAAATTGAGTCTTGTGCTTCGGGTGGTGGCCGCATTGATCTCGGAATGGTTGAGCACGCTGATCGTTTCTGGACCTCTGACTGCAATGATGCGTTGGAGCGTCAGTACATTCAGCGTTACACCCAATTCGCTATTCCGCCTGAAATGCTCGGTTCGCACATCGGGCCGCACCATGCACACACAACTTTCAGAACTCACGAATTGGCTTTCAGAGCAGTTACCGCTCTGTTTGGTCACGCGGGACTTGAATGGGACCTAACCCAGACCACAGATGAAGAGCGCGCTGCTCTCAAGGGTTGGGCCGCTTATTACAAGCAAAACCGTGCGTTGCTGCACGGTGGCCGCATGGTGCGAGTTGAGCAGCCTGACGACAGCGCATTCGTTCACGGTGTTGTGTCGCATGACAAGTCTCGAGCAATCTTTGCCCTGGCGACCTTGCGCTCAACCCCTAGCATCACGCCAAACGCCATGCGTTTCGAAGGTCTTGACGCGGCAGCTACCTACCGAGTTCGCTTGGTTGAACCAGCCGGCGCAGGCATCACCATTGGTCGCCAGAACCCAATCTGGATGACCGGTGTAGAACTAACCGGTGCTGCACTTGCCAAGGTTGGTTTGCGACCGCCTGTGCTGGCCCCAGAAAACGCCATTTTGGTTGAATTAGATCGAATCTAGCTGAATAAAAAACCGGTCAGGGCGAACTCTGACCGGTTTTTTCACACTTTTTAGTGACGACGCCTTCTAGTTTTTAGCATCGTGGCTCCGGCAGCAATCATGGTCAAGCCCGCTGCAAGTTGCAAGAGGGTTGAGTCGGTGCCGCCGGTGTCAGCCAAAACTTCGTTCCGGTTTTCAGGTGCTCCTGTTTCACCATCCACTACTTCCTCATCCACCGGTTCCTCTGGAGTTGGCGAATCAGGATCAGAGATAAGGAATGAGCGAGTCACGCTAGTGGCTGGTGAATAAGTTCCGTTGCCCGCTTGACTCGCCTCGATGGTGCAGGTTCCCGCTGCAACGAATGTAATTACGCCGCCAGAAATTGTGCAGACACTCGGGGTGCTCGAAGTTAAGGTAACCGCGAGTGATGAGTCAGCTGTCGGAGCAATCGTCAAAGTGCCATCACCGAGCAATTGATCGTTTGGCTGTTCAAAAGTAATCACCTGAGGCAATAGGGCCTGAGTGTCACTTCCCAGTGGAGTCGTGTAAGGGGTCAGTGATTGAAGTGTAAATTCACCTTCGCTAGCCTCTCCATCCACTGAATCGAGTGAGTAGTTTCCGGCCGGCAAGCCATCCTGGTTCACTTCACCGCCGGTAGGGGTCAGTGTAAAGCAAACATCGTCGGAGTTATCTCTGATGTTGTCTTGCCCGGCCCAGCAAATAACCACTTCGGTATCAGCTGGTTGATTTAGAGGGTCACGAACTTCAGCCTGAATCGATCCGTCACCTACAAGCCCAACCCAACCAAAACCAGCAGAACCTGCAGGAACAAGCACCAGGGCCTGGCCATCGCTGGCCGCACCTTCAGAGTCGTAGGTTACGCTCAGTTCCGCTGGAGGAGTTGCCGAGACCAACCATTCGCCCTCAACAACGCTGGTGAATAAGAAGGCGCCGGTTTCGTCGGTGGTGATGTAGGTGGTCGACTGAGCGGTAATCCTGCGGGCTGCGATTCCGGTAGTTACCGCAGGGTCATCCAGGGTCACTGAAACACCCTTGGCACGGGGCTCCCCCTCGTCTTCGACACCGTCGCGGTCAAGGTCAATCCAAACCACTCCGGCAATCGACTGAGAAATAGCGGCAGGCGGGGTTGGGCCGGCTGGTGGCACGGTCAACTCATTCAACTCTCGTTCAAGGTCGGCTGGGTCAGCAAGGGTAAAGGAGCCCCCAAGTTCCGACTTCAAAGCGGCGTCTTCGTTTGCTCCCATGTCGTCAAGTTCATGAAGCGCGCGAGCTTTTGCATCTGCTTCGGTCTCGCCGGCTGGGCGGCTTGAAACCTGAGCCTCGATGTATTGTTTAGCGTTTAGCGACTTACAAACCCCGAAATAACCGTCGGTTCCATAGAAGATGCTCTGCGCGCGAGGTTCATCCCAGTTGTACCCGGATGTAAGTGAGTTGCCGCTGGTGAACGGAGGAATGATGTCGCCCCAGTCCTTCTGGTTATTTGGATACGTAATGTCTTTGTTGAACACCTTGTGAATCGTGGTGCCATCGTTGTAGCTCTCGTTGTGGGAGGTGTGATCGTTGTTTCCCTGGCCATCAGCAGCGTTCTTAGAAACCGTGATTCGACGGTAAGGGTTGGTGGTTGCATTGGTGCGGTGGCAAATGGTCACCTTGGTTGCTGGGCGAGCATCAGCTTCGTCAACGATTATCAAGGCAGGGGCCATTGCCAAAAAGACCGACGCGAGGATGCCGAATGTCAGCGCCTTTTTGCTCTGAACGCGAATTTTCACTTGTGCCACCAATCGTCTGTGCAAAGAATATTCGCAATAGCGAAGTATTAGACGAAATTAGCAATCTATATGGTCGCAAAAGCGAACATGCTGGGTTTACCCAACATTGTGCGACCGGTTAAGTCAAAAAAACCAGACCAAGTTGAACTTGTCTGGTTTTTTGTTGGTGCGGAAGGTGGGACTTGAACCCACACGCCTCGCGGCGCTGGAACCTAAATCCAGTGCGTCTGCCAATTTCGCCACTCCCGCATGCCTTATTACTATAAGCCATCTCTCCTGTGGATAACTTCGGTTCTGGCAAAAAAGTTGAATAAATATTGACCTTCTTCAAGAAAAGAGGGCTTCGATGACTAATTTGCTGCAATCGGTGAGTGCGCGCACCCGGCAGTTCATCCTTGATGACAAGCTCACTGTTGAATCGGCTATCGACAAAGCCATGGATGAAGTGATCGAAAAAAGCCAAATCACTTTGCCTGAAGAGTCTCAGGTGCGCGAGGCTCTGGTTCATAGCATCCAAGGATTCGGCGTTCTGCAAAATTTGCTCGATGACGAAGGTGTTGAGGAGATTTGGATTAACTCACCGAATGAAATTCGAATTGCCAGAAATGGTGTAGCCGAGGTCGTCTCTGTTTCAATGACGGCGAGTGAGCTGGCTTCACTGGTTGAACGAATGTTGAGGAGCACCGGCAGGCGCCTAGATAGGTCAACTCCCTTTGTTGACGCATCGCTAGCCGACGGTTCGAGGCTGCATGTTGTGATCCCAGAGATTACGCGTGATCATTGGGCGATAAATATTCGCAAGTTTCCGCGCAAGGCACTGCTCTTGAGTGACCTCGTGCTCAGGGGCGCAATCGGTATTGATGAAGCGCTCTTTCTGAGCGAAGCAGTAAGAGCCGGCAAGAATATCTTGGTCAGCGGCGGAACGCACACTGGCAAAACCACTCTGCTAAGCGCACTGCTTGCCGAAGTGCCAGATGAAATGCGTGTGGTGAGCGTCGAAGAGACTTTTGAGCTCAATTTGCCGAACCGTGACTGGGTGGCGATGCAAACTCGTCAGGCAAACCTTGAAGGCGTGGGCGAAGTAACGCTCAGACGTTTGATCAAAGAGGCCCTTCGCATGCGGCCGAATCGTCTGGTGGTTGGTGAAGTTCGAGAAGCCGAGAGTCTCGACCTGCTAATTGCACTGAACTCAGGAATGCCTGGAGCCTGCACAATTCATGCGAATTCTGCCGCTGAAGCAGTTTTGAAAATCAGAACCCTACCCCTGCTAGCTGGCCAGAACATCGCCACTGAATTCGTCGACCAAGCGGTTGCCTCGTGCATCGACCTAGTGGTGCACTGCTCGATATCGGCCGATGGTTTTCGCCGAGTGGCTGAAATCGCTGAAGTTGGGCGCGATTCAGGCTCCAAGCCCGTTGCCAAGTTGCTACCTTTCGATCAGGTTTGTGATGAAGTGGCTTAGATCTTCACTCGAGGGTGCCGGATTGCAGCGGGTTCGACCGATTGATTTCTTTTTATCGCTGTGTTTTATTTCGGCGATTTTGGGCTTGGTAATTTCGGCAATCAGTGGTGTTGCGCCACTCGGTTTATTCAGTGGTCTAGGCACATTAGGTCTTGGGCTCGAAATGCTGGCAACTCGAGCCCGAATGCGAAGGCGCGAGTTAACCAAACTCTGGCCTGAGGTTATAGATGCAATTTCTTCGGCGGTGGTCTCGGGTGTATCAGTTGCCGATGCCCTAACTGAACTCGCTGATCGAGGCCCAACTCGACTGCGCAATGCGTTCTTGGGTTTCAGTTTTCGCCTGGATTCAGGTTGGCAGCTCGCAGATGCGCTCGACTGGTTAAAGAGTGAATTTGGCGATGAGCATTCAGATCGACTTCTCGAGGCCTTGCGCTTAGTTACTCAAAATGGCGGTTCAGCAATCAACACGATTCTTCGTATTCAGGCAAAGCAGCTCAGACAAGACCTTTCACAGCGAGCCCAAATTGATTCCAAACAGGGATGGGTGGTCGGCACCGCCAAAATTGCAGTGGCCGCACCATGGCTCATTGTTGGCATGCTTTCGATGCGCGCTGAAAATGCTGCCATTTATAACTCTCAGTCGGGTGTGGGTATTTTGCTGCTGGGATTCCTGATATCCCTATTTGCTTACCGACTGATTCATGTTTTAGGTGCTCTGCCTCAGGGCGAGCGGGTATTCGCATGATCGCCGTGGCTTTCCTGATTGGTGCTGGTGCGATTGCTCTTGTTCTGCGAGCGATGAGCCTAACTGCTAGCAATTCGCTGATTTCGAGAATCTCACCTGATCTTTCTCTCAGCCCGCAGCTGCAAGAATTCAGATTTCGAAACCTTCGAAAGTCCTTCTCGGCAGTTCTCAGAACTCAAACACTTAGTTCTAGGCGCAAATCGCAAATTCAAAGTGAAATGCCAGATGTCATTGATTTTCTTTGGGTGGCGACCAGCTCGGGAATGAGTCTGCTAAGTGCAATTGAACTTTTAGTTTCGAGGGCCTCAGGTCAGGTGAGTCACGAGCTTGCCAGGTTTCTTCAAGCTTTGAATCTTGGTGGCGATTTTGAATCAGAACTTGAATCACTCGCTAAACGACTGCCGGTTCGGCAGGTAGAAGAGTTCACTCACAAAATTGCGCTTGCCATAAATAGAGGTTCACCGTTGGCCCAGATGCTGGGTGAACAGGCGAAGAGTGCCAGAGACGAACTTCAGAATGCATTACTTCAGCGAGCGGGCCGCAATGAGACTCGCATGTTGATTCCATTGGTTTTTCTAATCTTGCCCGTGACCGTGCTCTTTGCCATTTATCCCAGTTTGCAACTGCTGAATCTGAACTATCTATAAAAGGAGAAAAATGAACACCAGGAAATTACTCAGTGATGACACCGGCGACGTACCAGGTTGGGTCTTGATCACCCTCATGACGGCTGGGCTGGTCGTGCTGATGTGGTCGGTGGCCGGGCCAGCTTTGCAAGGCGTATTTGATTCGGCAATGGATAAGGTTGTTGCTTTTTAGACGGCAGGGGCGCAACTTAGATTTCTGGCGCAGCGAACGTGGTTCAGCTGTGATCGATTTTGTTCTGGTTGCACCAATGCTGCTCATGATGACAATCACAGTGGTGACGGTTTTGCTTGCTAACTTTACGCAGATGATTTTGCTCGACAGTGCCTCTGAAGGCGCTAGATTCTCAGCCCTCGCCGATCAAAATGCCGAATCTGGCTGTTTGCGGGCAAAACAACTCGCCGAATCGGCGCTCGGGCAAATATGGAATGTTGAACAGGCTTGTTTTATAGATGGTTCGGTTCGGCCCAAAATAGCCACGGTTGAGCTCTCGGCATCGATACCTGGTCTGGGCTTTTTACCTGAAACTTTGAAAATCAAGGAGGTGTCAATTGTTGCCTTGGAACTTCAAAGATGAATCGGGTTCGGCAATTCTTGAGTTGGTAGTTTTCGGTTTCGCGCTTCAGCTTTTGGTGATGATTGCGGGTTTGAATGTTTTGGCGATACAAAAAGATCAAATCACTGCTGAATCAATCGCTCGGCACTCGCTTCGGTCATACCTTTTGTCGCAGACTGACCCAGAATCTACAGCTCGAGAAATCATTGACGAGAGTAAGTCGAAATCGAACTTGTCGCTGAATCTAGTTTGTGAACCCGATTGCGAAAAACCGGCCAGTGTCGTCACTCTCGAAGTTAACTTAGGAAGAGCGAAGGCGGCCGCGACCATGGTGCATCCGTGAGGTCTGAACGGGGCTCAATAACTCCGCTAGCTCTGGGGGCCACCCTCTTCACAGCACTGGTGATTTTGGCGATTTCTCTCGGAAGTTCAATGTTTGTGGTTCAAAAGCGGCTTACGACTTTGGCCGAAGGTGCCGCTTTAGCGGTCGCTGCAGATCAAATGACCGTCAACGAGTTTTTAGCCCTCGCCCGAAACGGAGAAAAGTACCGCTTAGAGGTAGCCCAAGAAAAGGCCGAAGATGGGCTAACGGTTCAGGTTTCGATTTGCACTAGTTTGGCTCTCGGGGGCTGGTTTGTTTCTCACCCCATCAAAGTATGTGCAAATGGAGCAGCTAGATCTGAATAGTTGTCGCTTACTTGATGCCGTGATGCGGTAGGTAGCGCCACATCAACCAAGCGCCGAACACAGAAAGCCCACCAATGGTAGTGAGCCCGGCAGCAAGGCTGATGGTTGCAGTGAGAACTGAAAGAATTGGCGCAGCTGCAGCGATTCCGCCATCCAAGAATATTCGGTAAGCAGCCAAGAACTCATTGCGGGCACCGGCTGGTGCAAGGTCGGCACCAATCACCATGACCAAACCAGCACCCATAGCGTTAGCTACCGAAAGCACAATTGCAACGGCCAAGAATGACCAAGCATCGGTAGATAAGCCAATTAGACCCAGCCCGATACCCATTGCCACCAGAGTCGGCACCGCGGCGAATCGGCGACCACGCTTGTCAATTGCCTTACCTCCCACATAGAAGAGGGCAAAGTCAAGGGCACCGGCAAGGCCAATCAAAAGTGCCGCTTGTTCAACAGGAAGCCCGATGAATAAAGCCCACAGGGGCAGGCCAATATTTCTTGCTGTTCTGGCAAGGGCCAAAATTCCGGAGGCTGTTCCAAGGGTCAGCAGCTTGTGGCGTTCCGCGACAGCAACTTTCCAAACTCCACCGGCAACGTTCGGGGGAGTGTCGGCCATAGCCTCGGGTTTGGTTGTCAGAAGCGTGATTCCGGCCAGTCCGCAAAAAACAACGGCCATCCAGTAGACCGACTCAATGCCAAACCAAGCAATCACGCCCGCACCAATCAGCGGCCCAAGAAAGCTTCCGAGGCGAAACATTCCACCAAGAATCGATAGCGAGCGAGCGCGAAACTCAAAGGGAACCGTCTCAGCTATGTAGGAGTGGCGTGCCAGGCCAAAAACAGATGCCGTGCCGCCGATGATGAAAACTCCCAGCCCGAGCATAAAAATGTTGGTGGCAAAAACTGAAAACAAAATGCCAGTAGCAGCAACAAAAGCCGCTGCAATCATCGACCTGCGCTCGCCGAGTCGATTCACCAATCTTGCTGCTGGCAAATCGGCCAAGACCGTTCCGAACATGACTAAACCGGCGATGATTCCGGCAGTTGCTAGGTCGGCACCCATGTGCTCAGCGCTCGCGGGAATGATCGGAATAAGACCAGCCTCGCCAATTGAGAAAAGCACTGCCGGTAGGTAAACCGGCATGACAAGTTCTTTGACTTTGAACTTAGATTTGCCTGGCATCTAACAATTATCCCTCTCGCCTAAACTAGGGGTGACATGGCAGAACTAGACCTCACTTCAGAAATACGCGAGCTGCGTTCGACCTTTGCTGATATCAGCCAAGTAGTTGACGCCCCAAAGCTGGCTGCCGAGGTTCTAGAACTCAAAGAACAGGCCTCTGACCCGAATATCTGGGATGACCCTGCGAACGCCCAGCGAGTGACGAGCCACCTTTCGCAAAAACAGGCCATGATCACCAAACTTGAATCGGTTCAGACTCGCCTGGATGACCTCGAAGTTCTCATCGAAATGGCAAATGCCGAGGGTGATGCCGCAGAACAGGCCGAAGCCAAAAGTGAGCTTGCTTCGCTCCAGGTGTTGATCTCAGAGCTTGAGGTGCAGACGCTGCTCAATGGTGAATACGACGCGCGATCTGCCGTAATAACCATTCGCTCGGGTGCTGGCGGCGATGATGCAACAGATTTTGCTGAGATGTTGATGCGCATGTACCTGCGATATGCCGAAAAGCACAAAATGCCTTTTCAAGTACTCGACACATCATTTGCCGAAGGCGCTGGCATCAAGTCGGCAACCTTTGAAATCGATGCCCCATTTGCTTTTGGCACCCTCTCGGTTGAAGCCGGCACTCACCGCTTGGTTCGCATGAGCCCTTTCGGTGCAGCCGGAAAGCGCCAGACTTCATTCGCTGCAGTTGAAGTTGTTCCGCTTATTGAACAGACCGATGTAGTGGACATCCCAGAAAACGACATTCGCATTGACGTGTTCAGGTCTTCTGGCCCAGGTGGTCAATCAGTTAACACCACCGATTCTGCAGTTCGCATCACCCACCTTCCGACTGGCACCGTGGTGAGCTGTCAAAACGAGAAAAGCCAGATTCAGAACAAGGCAGCAGCAATGCGCGTTCTGCAGTCACGCTTGCTTGAGATTCGTCGTCGCGAAGAAGATGCCAAGAAAAAACAGATCGCCGGCGATGTCAAGGCAAGCTGGGGCGAACAAATGCGCTCGTATGTTTTGGCGCCTTACCAAATGGTCAAAGATCTTCGCACCGAGCACGAGGTCAACAACCCCGGTGCCGTTTTTGATGGCGACTTGGATGGATTTATCGCTGCCGGAATACGCTGGCGCAAGCAGACACAACAGAGCGCCTAAGTCGCATACCCTCGGCCTGAACTTAGGCTGGACTCATCATGATTCGCATCGAAAACGTCACCAAACAGTACAAAGGTTCGGCACGGCCAGCTTTGAACTCAGTTTCGCTCGACATTGAAAAAGGCGATTTTGTCTTTCTAGTCGGAACCTCAGGTTCAGGTAAGTCTTCACTCATGCGACTAATGCTCCGCGAAGATGTTCCGACCTCTGGCTCAGTTCACGTGCTTGGTGAGAATCTGGTTGGTATTCCAAGTCGTCGCATTCCTTATTTTCGTCGTCGTCTCGGAGTGGTCTTTCAAGACTTTCGTTTGCTACCAAACAAGACTGTGGCTCAGAACGTAGCGTTCAGTCTCGAAGTTATTGGCAAGTCGCAGGGATTCATCCAAGAAGCAGTGCCAGATGTTTTGCGTTTGGTTGGTCTCGATGGCAAGGCTGATCGCCTGCCGAGCGAGCTTTCAGGTGGTGAGCAACAGCGCGTTGCCCTGGCTCGCGCAATTGTGAATAAGCCTGCCCTGCTCTTGGCTGATGAGCCAACCGGAAACCTCGACCCGGCAACATCACAAGACATCATGGCTCTGATTGAGCGCATCAATCTCAATGGCACAACAGTGGTGATGGCAACCCACGACCGCGGAATCGTTGACCGTTTGAAGAAGCGCGTTGTTGAGTTGAAGCACGGCGAAATTATCCGTGACGAAGTTGGTGGCACCTACTAATGAAGTACATAATCAGCGAGATTCGTCAGGGTATTTTTCGCAATGTTTCTATGGTCATTTCTGTGGTTTTGGTGACTTTTATTTCACTCACATTCGTGGGTGCAGCATCTCTTCTGCAGATGCAAATTGGCCAGATGAAGACTTATTGGTATGACCGAGCCCAGGTTGCAATTTATATGTGCAGCGATGTATCGCCAGCTGATGCGTGCCCACAGGGTGAGGCCTCGGATGACCTCAAGGCTGCCGTTGAGGCAAAACTACAGTCAGATACTTTGAGCGCCTACGTCGAGAAGTTCTACTTCGAAAACCACGAACAGGCATACGCGACCTTCCAAGAGCAATTCAAAGACAACGCGGTTGCCAAGTATGTGACTAAAAACCAGCTGAATGAGACCTTTTGGGTCAAACTAAACGACGCTCGTGACAGCAAAATCATCACCGAGAGCTTTACCGGAGTCGCGGGTGTTGAAGAGGTTCGCGACCAGCGCAGTTATCTTGATCAAATATTCAGCATCTTGAATGCCGCTTCGCTTGCTGCAATCGGCATCGCAGTTTTGATGCTTTTCTCAGCGGCTCTGCTCATCTCAACCACAATTCGCCTAAGCGCATTTAGCCGCCGTCGCGAACTCGGAATTATGCGACTTGTTGGTGCCAGCAACTTCTACATCCAGTTGCCGTTCATCCTTGAAGGTGTTGTTGCTGCAACTATCGGCTCTATCTTGGCCGGCGGTGCCGTGTTGGCGATTGTTCAGTTCTTTGTTCAGGGGTACCTGGCTCAGAGTTTGCCGTTCACCAGTTTTGTAGGGCTTGCTGATGGTTTGCTAGTTGTTCCAATTCTGATTGGTGCCGCAATCTTGCTTTCAGCTGCAGCATCTGGTCTCGCGATTCGCAGATACCTGCGAATATAGAAACCTTATGCCTAGAGAACGTGGTCAAAAAGTTGTTGCGAGTAACCGCAAGGCTCGTCACGACTACCTGATTATTGATGTGTATGAGGCTGGAATGTCTCTAACCGGCCCTGAAGTGAAATCGCTTCGAGCTGGCCGCGCATCGCTGGTTGATGGTTATGCAACTATCGAGGGCGGCGAGGTTTGGCTAGAGAACGTCCATATTCCTGAATACACTCAGGCCACCTGGAACAACGGCCCTTCAAGACGCCGTCGCAAACTTTTGCTTCACGGCCACGAGATTTATAAACTCATGGGCAAAATCAAAGAGTCTGGCTACACGCTCGTTCCGCTTTCTATTTATTTCAAGGATGGCCGAGCCAAGGTTGAGATCGCTCTGGCTAAGGGCAAGCGCGAATATGACAAGCGTCAG
Organism: Rhodoluna sp.; assembly: GCF_024641065.1. Taxonomy (GTDB): domain Bacteria; phylum Actinomycetota; class Actinomycetes; order Actinomycetales; family Microbacteriaceae; genus Rhodoluna. The sequence continues at coordinate 2,213 of NZ_JAHEDV010000033.1, read as the reverse complement.
ACTTTGAAAGAGCGCCAAGACACACTTGAGGCATCGCGAGCGATGTCGACTAAGGGCAAAGACTGGTAATTCACAGTCATCTCTCAGCCTCAGGCCTACTTAATGTGGGTGCTGGGGCTTATCCTTTTAACAACCACGAAAGCCAGAGGTTTTGGCCTGCGGGTTGATGGTAACTAAATATGGGGATGATCGGTTTCGACAGTGCATGTGTAACTGGAAGAAGCGGGTCGAGAATGTAGCGTCAACTCGTTAATGTCCGCTGCAAACTATAGGTGCTAAATCATCACGCACCGACTTCGCCCTAGCTGCTTAAGTTAGCCCCGAAGTCCGTTAGATCAGATTTGATTTCGTTCTGAACCCTAGCGTCATTTAGAGATCTTGCTGAGTAGTTGTGTCGAAGGGCTGCTCGGGACTTTCACTTTGGCTGGGCCCGTCGGATATGTCGCTTCAAGCTAGTGCCGGGGCCGAGTAGAACCTTATTGAAGCTACACCCGTAGAAGAGTCAGAAACTCTGTATTGGACGGGGGTTCAATTCCCCCCATCTCCACTCAGACTTCGGTCTACGAGTCATCCCATACGCTAAGGCCCACCAGAAATGGTGGGTTTTTGCGTTAAATTCAGTAATCGCCTCAGGTAACCTTGTCTCGAAGCATTGTTGTTAATAATTATTTTTTAGCTTCATTCCACTATTCAAATTAGAGAAATGAAGAAAATGAACGACAAAATCACCAAACAAAAACTAAAGCACGAAGAGTCAAAGCGTCAGCTTGAAGAGTATGCAGAGGTTAGGCCTCTGCTCGACAAGATGCGACGCAAAAGCTTCGACTATCAAGAGCGCTGGCATGGCTTTGGCTCGCCGGTCGGTCTTGGCATTGGGTTCGCTTTGCTAGGCATCGGAGCTTTTTTCTTTGCGCTGGCAATCACGACATTGCAGTAGTTAGAGAGGGTGGCTCTCGCTCGAAAGGGTGAGAGTCACCTTTTGCTTTAACATTGGTATATGAACTCATCCCAGAACGCCGCCGAATGGTTTGTGACCTATGGTCTGCAAATCTTCGAAATTGTCGGCATTTTGGCATTCGCACTGTCTGGCCTAATCGAGGCTGCTCGCAAAAAACTTGACCTAGTTGGAATGGCTATCGTTACCGGCCTTGCTTCATTCGGCGGTGGAACCTTGCGGGACATCTTGCTCGACCGTCGACCGTTCTTCTGGGTTGAACACCAAGAGTGGATCTGGGTCATTCTCATCATGTGTGCACTCGCGCTTTTGTTCATGAGAGCCCGACACCTTGAGCCAACCGAGCGTTCTATGCAGTGGCCTGATGCACTAGGTCTTGGCATCTTTGCCGCCAGCGGCACTCAGATTGCAATCACCGCGGGCATGCCGGCAATCATTGCCGTCGTTATGGGTGTCATTACCCCGGTATTCGGTGGAGTTCTGCGAGATGTAGTGGTCAATCAAATTCCACGTGCGTTCAACGATCACCAGCCCTATGCGGTCATCGCATTCGCCGGTGGTTGGCTAATTGTTCTCATGAATGCACTCGGATGGCCGGCAATTTGGGCGGTAAGCGTTGGCGCTTTCATCATGATCGCCCTAAGAATTTCGGCAATCGTATTTAGCTGGCGTCTGCCAACCTGGCGAGTTTAGTTTTTTAGCAGGCTTCGCTAGAAGTCTCGGTGCAAGGAGCCAATTGGGCCACGCGCTGCGGAGTAACACCCAGTAGAACCGCAATATCACGCATGGTTAGGCCGCGGTCGCGCATGCGACTCACAACATCACGAATCTCATTAGAAGCTTCTTCTTGCAGGCGAGTGGCAGTGCGCATTTTTTCTTGAGCGGCTTCAATGTCGCAGATGATGCCAGGCATGACAGCCTCGACCTTAACCACGATGTCGCACTTCTCTTCGCCGGTAACCTCAGCAGCCATCAGTTTGATCTGCTCGGTTGCTTTGTCTAGGCGCTTGGCGGTGGTCTTGAAGTTGCCAAGCTCCGGAACGGCAATTAGCCATCCGTCTTCTTGACGCTCACACAAGGCTTTGACCTCCATGCAGACCACCTACTTCCAAATTTTGTCTAGGGCTACTTGACTAAATAAGTAAACCCGTGCTTTACTAATAACTGTAAGTCGGATTCACCGACAAATCAAGACTACAAAAGGAACTCACATGAACTACGTATATGCAATCGCGGGTCTAGCCCTGTCGGTTTTCGT
>NZ_JAHEDV010000022.1:1580-2815 GCF_024641065.1 Rhodoluna sp. | reverse complement strand
GGACCACCTTTATGCCTTCGCAGGTTGACATCGATATCAAGCACGATGCCGGCAAGGCCTACCTGGTTCGCATTCTTGAAGCGTTGAAGTCTGGTGGCGTGAAGGTTGTTCGTCTTGATGCGGTTGGTTACGCGGTTAAGACTCCGGGCACCGACTCATTCATGACCAAAGAGACCTTGGATTTCGTAAAAGAAATTTCAGAGTTGATTCACTCCTACGACATGCGCGTTCTGGTTGAGGTGCACGCGCACTACACCCAGCAGTTAGACATTGCACCGCTGGTTGATTTGATTTACGACTTCCAGACTGCGCCACTGCTTTTGCACTCGCTATTCACCGGAACCGTTGATCGCCTTGGCGACTGGTTCAAGATTCGCCCAAACAACTGCTTGAACGTGCTTGACACTCACGACGGTTACGGGGTGATTGATGGCGGCCCAATCGGCGAGCGCCCTGGTTTGATTACTCAGGACGAGATGGCAAACATCTTTAAGGTTGCAGAAAAGAACACCGATGGTCACTCGGCAATTGCCTCTGTGATTCCACAGTGGTTCACACTGCCACACCAGATCAATGCAACTTTGCCAAACATTGTTAAGAACGACACCGGTTATGTAATCATGCGTGCGGTGCAGTTCTTCTTGCCGGGAGAGCCACAGGTTTACTACGTTGGTTTGTTCAACGGCATGGATGACCGCGATCTTTTTGCCCGTTCTGGTCAGGGGCGCGACACCAACCGTCACAACTACACACCTGCAGAAATTCAAGAGGCGCTTCAGCAGCCAGTTACTCAGGCCATCATTGCTTTGGCTCGTGTGCGTAAGCACGATGCGTTCAACGGTGAGTTCAGCTGGGGAATCATCGATGCCGAGACAATGCGTCTTGAGTGGAAGAACGGTGACGCAATTTTGTCACTTGAGTTCAAGACCACGGTTGATGCGCCAAGCTTTGTGGTTGAGGCAACTGCCGATGGCGGCGTGCGTCGCTTCACCAGCGTTGAGGAATTAGCTAAGTACTAGTTTTGAGCTGGGCCTAAGCCTTAGATTTGCGAGCGGCGATTTTGCCGAAAAGCTTCATCAGGTTTGGCACTACTAGGTAGACCGCCAGTGGCACCACAATCAGCGTCAGCACAAAGACCTTCAAGATTGGGTGTGCGTCACCCATTGCCGGAATCACAGTAATGAACCCAAGGGTTACAAGAGGGAAGATCGCCAACCATGTAATCAGGGCGCGAA
>NZ_JAHEDV010000022.1:0-1480 GCF_024641065.1 Rhodoluna sp. | reverse complement strand
ACGCAATTCATTTTTGTTTTTGATGAATCGGTAAACAGCGGCAATAGTCTGCGATTGGCGTTCAGTGCGTTGCGGTTTCGATAATCCTCGCCCAGGAACCAATACATACCGTTGATGTATTCACGCCAACCAATTACCTGACGCACAAATGCCTCAACCGATTCAATCGGTGCCTTTTTCTTCTTGTAGGCAGCAACAACCGCGGCAACAACTTCATCGGCGTGCAGCAATCCGTTGTTTAGGTACGGACTTAGCAGTGAGTGGTGCAGTGCCCAGTTGTCTGCGGCAATAGCGTCTTCGTATGGACCAAAAGCGTGCAGGTGATTGGAAATAAAGTTTTCAAGTTGCTGCAGAGCACCGGCACGGGTTGTTGCCCAAGTGTTGGTTGGTGTGAAATCTAGTTCCTTAGCAACTTCTAAATCAATTTTGTCACGCGGGTGTTCTAGGTAAGGCGGCCAGGAATAATTCTTTGGCGGTGGTAAGCGGTTATCGGCATCATAATTCCAACGCTCGCCCTCTGGCTTACCGTTGGTCATCAAAATATTTAAACGCGTGCGTTGTGCGCGGTAGAAGTTTTCCATCACAAATGTCTTTTGCTTCTCTGCCCACAGTTTGAAAAGCTCACGGCTGGTCAAGAAGAAATCGTTTTCAATAAACTCCACGCCAAATTCTTTTAGCTGAGCGTATTGCTTGAACGATGATGGCTCGGCACAAACAATTGGCAGTTCACCAAATTCGGCGAGCGCGTTTTTCAAACCATCAATGGTTTTGGCGGCTTTGATGTAGCGCACGGTAAAACCGGCGTCAGTTAGCTCTGCTGCCAAGTGTCTGGCCGACGAAATCAAAAAGAACAATCGCTCTTTGTGCCACGGTCTACCCGTGGTCATGCGGGCGCTCTCTACGAGAACGATGACATCGGTGTTTGGGTCGGAATTTTTCAGAACGCCGCGGGTGCGGTTTAGGTGGTCGTGCGCCACATAAAGGATGCGCTGGAAAGTCACGTCTTAGCCCTTGCACTTCTTGGAGCAGTATTTGACGTTGGCCCAGTCCTTGGCCCACTTCTTACGCCACTCAAATGGCAGGCCGCAGCGCTCACAAATCTTGGGTTCGAACCCGTTCTTGATCTTGGCTACCGGTGGCATGTTCCAACCCTAATTCAGCGGAATCTTGCCTGGATTTGGGGCGAATTTGCTTTGTCGGCGTTACCCCATACACTCTTAACATTCGAACAAGTGTTCGAATTATAAATCTGTGTATAACGCCCTCCTCCACCCGGGTGTGGGCGTTCTAAATGAGGGTAATCATGGATAAAACCATTGCCGTATCGGTGAACCAGGCTGGTGAACCGGTCAAATTCAACTGGCAGGGCGCTACCTATGCCGTGCTGGCCAAGCCGGTTCGCTGGTTCGCTCGCAAGCAGTGGTGGGCAGAGGCCAACCACGTGCAGCGAGGTATCGGTGCTGGGGTTCTAGAAGTTGAG
>NZ_JAHEDV010000026.1 GCF_024641065.1 Rhodoluna sp. | reverse complement strand
ATGTCTGCCATAGTCTGGGCAACCAGCGGGCGGGCGCCGGTACGGCCAGAGCATAGGGTCTTTAGGCGGAGCAGCATCAGGGCACGAACTACCTCGCGCTCAACCGGCTCTCCCATTCCAGCGGCGTGGGAGCGAACCAGGGACTTCTGCAGCTGAACGCGGTCTTCGATGGCAATGTGGCGGTTGGCCAGGGCTCCGAATCCGGTAGAGATGCCGTAAACCGGGGTCTCGCCGTTGGCTAGCTTCTCAATGTGCTCACGGGTGGCAGCCATGCCGGCTAGGGCCTCGGCAGAGATCTCAACGCGAGCGTCGTGGCGGGCTACATCGATCACATCTTGCATGCTCATGCCTGCTGAGTTGATGGTGACGGTTCTCATTTTGTGATGGCCCTTCCGGCAATGTACGTATCGCTAATCAAATTTACTCCCGGACGGTAGGCCAGATGGATGTAGCTTGGTGCATCGATAACTGCAAAGTCTGCGCGCGCACCAACAGAAAGATGACCGATGTCGTCTCGGCGCAGCGCCTTAGCGCCCCCCATGGTTGCTGACCAAAGTGCCTCGGCTGGTGACACGTGCATTTCACGAACCGCAAGTGCAATGCAGAAGGCCATTGAAGTTGTGTAGCTGGAGCCCGGGTTGCAATCGGTTGCGAGTGCAACCGTTACTCCGGCGTCGATAAGTTTGCGTGCGTCTGGATAGCGGGACCTCGTTGAAAATTCAGCGCCAGGTAGAAGTGTTGCCACGGTGTTTGAGTTTGCCAGTGCGTCAATGTCTTGGTGAGTCAGATGTGTGCAGTGATCTGCCGATGCGCAATCAAGTTCTACAGCAAGTTGGATTGCACCAATGTTTTCTAGTTGGTTGGCGTGAATGCGTGGAGCAAGACCTGCTTTGATTCCGGCCTGCAATATTTCACGAGCTTGATCAACATTGAATGCACCGCGATCACAAAACACATCAATCCATTTTGCGTGCGGAGCTGCTGCGGTCAGCATTTGATTCTTTACGAGTTCAACGTATTCATCTGACTTATCTTTGAATTCCTGTGGCACAACGTGTGCTCCAAGAAAAGTTGTTTCGCTGGTGTGCTTTGCTGCAATAGCAAGTGAACGAGATTCAGTTTCAACATCAAGACCGTAACCGCTCTTGGTTTCGAAAGTTGTGATTCCACTCGCGTGCATCTCTGCAACTAGTCGCGAAAGATTTGCTTCAAGTTGTGCATCACTTGCTTCACGAGTTGCGGCAACAGTTGTTTTGATTCCACCGGCACTGTAAGCCTGACCCTGCATGCGTGCAGAAAATTCTTCGGCACGATCACCGGCAAACATAAGGTGCGCGTGTGAATCAACAAAGCCAGGAATTACAGTTTTGTTTTGCAGGTCAACTCGCGCATCTGCGGCAGGTGCAGCACTGGCTTCACCAATCCATGCGATCTTTCCTTCTTCAACAATCAACGCAGGGTTCGCGAAGTGTGCATCGGTGTTACTTACCAACGATGCAATGTTGTTGAAGAGCGTAGACACGTTACTCAGTATCGAGCATCGGCACGTGCACGTGCTTTTCGTGAGCAACGCGCTTGGCAATGTCGTAGCCAGAATCCACGTGACGAATCACGCCCATTCCTGGGTCATTAGTCAGCACGCGCTGCAGCTTCTCGGCCGCTAGATCAGAGCCATCGGCAACCGATACCTGACCCGCGTGAATAGAACGACCCATACCAACACCGCCACCGTGGTGCAGCGATACCCAGCTGGCGCCAGAGGCCACGTTCAACATGGCGTTCAGGATTGGCCAGTCCGCGATTGCGTCTGAGCCGTCGAGCATTGCTTCTGTCTCGCGGTAAGGCGATGCAACCGAACCGCAGTCAAGGTGGTCGCGACCAATCACAATCGGTGCGCTAACTTCGCCGCGTTTAACCAGGTCGTTGAAAACTGCTCCGGCCTTGTCGCGTTCGCCATAACCCAACCAGCAAATGCGTGCTGGCAAACCTTGGAACTGCACGCGCTCCTGCGCCATGTTTAGCCATCGGTGTAGGTGTTTGTTTTCTGGGAACAGTTCCATCATTGCTTGGTCTGTGCGGTAGATATCTTTTTTGTCGCCAGATAGTGCAACCCAACGGAACGGACCCTTGCCTTCGCAGAAGAGTGGGCGAATGTATGCCGGCACGAATCCAGGGAATGCGAACGGGCGATCGTAGCCACCCTTACGTGCTTCGTCGCGAATTGAGTTTCCGTAGTCAAAGACGATTGCGCCCTTATCCATGAATCCAACCATTGCTTCAACGTGCTTGGCCATTGCAGCTTGTGCGCGCTTGGTGAAGTCTTCCGGATTGCTTTCGCGTGCATCTTTTGCGTCGGCAAGATCCATTCCCTCTGGAATATAGTACAGCGGGTCGTGCGCAGAAGTTTGGTCAGTGATGATGTCAATTGGTACTTCGCGCTTTAGAAGCTCGGCAAAAACAGTTGCGGCGTTTCCAACGACACCAACCGACTTTGCAATGCGTGCGTTTTTGTATTTCACCGCAAGGTCAATTGCTTGGTCTAGGTTGTCGGCGATTTCATCTAGGTAGCGGTCGCGCACGCGCATCTCAAGTGAGCGGCGGTCAACGTCAACAATTAGACAAGTACCCTCGTTCATGGTTACTGCAAGAGGCTGTGCACCACCCATGCCACCGCAACCACCGGTGAGAGTTAGTGTGCCGGCGAGTGTGCCACCAAAAGATTGTTCGGCAACTGCGGCAAAAGTTTCGTAGGTACCCTGCAAAATTCCCTGGGTGCCAATGTAGATCCATGAGCCAGCAGTCATCTGCCCGTACATGGTTAGACCTAGGTGCTCGAGGCGGCGGAACTCTGGCCAGTTAGCCCAGTCGCCAACCAAGTTTGAGTTTGCAAGCAGCACGCGCGGTGCCCACTCGTGGGTGCGGAAAACAC
>NZ_JAHEDV010000020.1 GCF_024641065.1 Rhodoluna sp. | reverse complement strand
CGAATGTGATCTGGCTGCGAAAGGCGAACAAGCGCTTCAACGCGACGATCCAAGTTTCTGTGCATCATGTCTGCTGAACCAATGAAAACCGCAGGGTCGCCGCCACCGGCGAAAGCGAAGATTCTTGAGTGTTCAAGGTAACGACCGAGTACTGAGCGCACCTTGATGTTTTCACTTAAACCTGGAACGCCTGGCTTTAGCGCACACATTCCGCGAACCAAAATTTCGACCGGCACGCCAGCATTAGATGCCTTGTAGAGAGAGTCAATGATTTGTTCATCAACAAGAGAGTTGACCTTGATGCGAATGCGAGCATCTTTACCGGCCTGCTTGTGGGCAATTTCTTGCTCAATGCGAGCGGTCAAGCCCTCACGCACGCCGTTAGGTGAAACCATCAACGATTTGAATTCGGCTTCAGGTGCATAGCCAGAAAGTTGGTTGAACAACTTGGTTAGGTCTTCACCCACGGACTCGCGCGAGGTTAGTAGACCGTAGTCCTCGTAGTAGCGGGCAGTCTTAGGGTTGTAGTTACCTGTGCCAACGTGGCAGTAGCGGCGAAGCTGGCCTTTTTCTTGGCGAATAACCAGTGCCAACTTACAGTGGGTCTTCAAGCCAACGATTCCGTAAACCACATGCACGCCAGCCTGTTCAAGTTTGCGGGCCCAAGCGATGTTGTTCTGCTCGTCAAAGCGCGCCTTGATTTCAACCAGTGCCAAAACTTGCTTGCCAGCTTCAGCAGCGGCAATTAGCGCATCAACAATCGGTGAATCACCCGAGGTGCGGTACAGGGTTTGCTTGATAGCCAAAACTTTTGGATCAGCGGCGGCCTGCTCGACAAAAGCTTGAACCGAGGTTGAGAATGACTCATATGGGTGGTGCATCAAAATATCGCGCTGACGCATCGCCGAGAAAATACTTACATCTTTATCTTCCACCGGCTGAAGGTAGCGATTAGTAATCACCTGGTGAGGTGGGTAGTGCAAATCCGCACGCTTGAGCGATGAAATTTCAAATAGACCGGTCAGATCAAGCGGTGATGGCAGGTGGTAAACATCTTCGTCGCTGATGTCTAGTTCGCGAATCAAAAGTTCTAGAACTTCTGGGTTTATATCGTTGGCAACTTCAAGGCGAACCGGTGGACCAAAACGACGGCGCAGCAATTCTTTTTCAAGAGCAAGAAGTAGGTTCTCACCTTCGTCTTCATCAACTTCAAGATCTTCGTTGCGAGTAACGCGGAACGTGTGGTGCTGCAAAACCTGCATACCCGGAAATAGCAGACCCAAATATTCACCGATGATGTCTTCGAGTGGAACAAAGCGTGCATCTTGAACTCCACTGTAGCCAGGAATTCGCACGAAGCGTGGAAGTAGTGGAGGAACCTTTACTCGGGCAAAGTGTTCTTTGCCAGAATCCGGGTTCTTCAAAACCACAGCAAGGTTTAGTGACAGACCGGAGATGTATGGGAACGGGTGAGCAGGGTCAACTGCAAGCGGAGTTAGTACCGGAAAAATCTGATTCTGAAAATATTCGTGCAGCAGGCCGCGCTCAGAGTCCTCGAGGTTTGCCCAGCGAACGATTCGAATGCCTTTTTCTTTCATCGCCGGTTTGATGGTGTCGATGAATAGCTGGGCGTGACGCTCCTGCAGGCGGTGTGCCTCGCGGCTGATTTCACTGAGAACCTCTTGAGGTGACAAGCCGGAACTTGAAGTCACAGCTAGGCCGGTTGCAATACGGCGCTTTAGGCCTGCCACGCGAACCATGAAGAATTCATCGAGGTTCGAGGCAAAAATTGCCAAAAAGTTGACCCGCTCCAAAAGGAACATGGTTGGGTCTTCTGCCATTTCCAAGACTCGCTGGTTGAAGGCAAGCCAGCTGAGCTCACGATCTAGGTAGCGATTTGGGGCCAATTCGGTGCCAAAATCAGGCAACGAGATTGACATGGTTTCTTCTGAAGACATTGTTCAATCCTGCCACGGCCAGGTTGCTTACGGATAGACGCAGTTTTACCGGAAGGTAAACCCGTCAGAACACCGATATCGGCGTTATTCGGCCAGGTTATTCGGCCAGTGCCTCGGCTCGGGCATCGGCGCTTTCATCGATGTTGAAGCGGTAGCCAACGTTGCGCACGGTGCCAATCAGGGCCTCTAGATCGCCCAGTTTGGCTCGCAGGCGGCGAATATGCACGTCTACGGTTCTAGTGCCACCAAAGTAGTCGTAGCCCCAAACCTCGCTGAGCAGCTGCTCGCGGGTGAAAACACGGCCAGGGTGTTGAGCCAAGAAGCGCAGTAGCTCGAACTCTTTATAGGTGAGATCAAGCGGGCGACCATTAACCTTGGCCGAATAGCTGGCCTCATCGATTACCACGCCTGAGGCATGAATCTTGTCGCTGCCCTCAAATTGCTTGGCCTTGCCAATGGCCAGGCGAATGCGGGCATCTAGTTCGGCAGGTCCAGCGCCTTCAACAACGATGTCTGAGGCGCCCCACTCGGCGTTCACGGCGGTGAGTCCACCCTCGGTAACTACAAGAATTAGGGGAGCACTCAGCCCGGTGGCGACCAAGATTTTGGCTAGGGATTTAGCCCCGGCCAGATCGCGGCGGGCATCAAGAAAAATTAGGTCGTGACCAGGGGCATTTACCAGGTTTGCCGGTTCAGCTGGAATCTGGCGAACGCGGTGGCTCAATAGGCCCAGCGCAGGAAGAACTTCAGATTCAGCTGTCGCTGTCAAAACCAGAAGTTGAGCCATAAGTGTCTCCCAAAACGCTTGGCTAAAGTTTAGCCCTTTATTTACTTGGACTTAAGGCATGATTGCCTTGTGAAAGCGAAATGGGCCCAGATCATCATTATTTGGGCGCTGGTCGCAGCCGAGACCCTGATCCTGGTTATTGGCTTCAGCGATGAGAGCCAAAACGTGGAGGCATCCTTCGGTGCGGTGTTGGCCGGCTCGATTGCCACCGTTTCGCTACTGCAGTTATTCAAAAACAACGCCGAGGGCTTCGTGCGCAAACTGGTTTACGTGGGTGGCGGAAGCTATTTGATCCTTGCCGTGGCCACCGCGTACCTTTTCTTGAAAGGTTAGACTTAAGACATGTTGCTAGCACTTGAGATTTTCTTTACCGGACTATTGGTCTTGGCTTCTTTGGCTATTGCAGGAGTTTCAGCACTCGTGCTTTACAAGTTGTTCAAGGGTCAGAAATAGTTGTTCGTAT
>NZ_JAHEDV010000005.1 GCF_024641065.1 Rhodoluna sp. | reverse complement strand
TGGGTGTGAGGGTTTATAACCCGGTTACTAATCAGTTCTCTAGTGTTGATGCGGTTTCTGGTGGTAATGAGACACCGTATGGGTATCCGAATGATCCGGTGAATAAAAACGACTTCAGCGGACTGTGGGGTTTGTGGGACACGGTTGATGTGGTGCTCACCATTGCGGTGTTTGTTGTCCCTGCGTTAGCAATCGTAAAAGTGGCAAGCATTGCATTTCGTGCAGCTGTTCTCCTTGCCAAAGTGACCAAAGCTTCGCGAGTTATTGGGTCCTCACAAGAGCTCACTGCCACAAGGAATGTTTCAAACCTAGCTGGACGCTTATGGACCCGATCATCAAAGAAGCTCAATTACTTTGGAGATAGAGACAAATCCGCATTCCAGCTGAGGGGAAATACTAGTGTTTCAAGTCGCCAATACCGCTCACCTGTCCAAAAGCAATATTCCCGAGAAGAACTGCGTGGTAAGTATTCCAACTATGAAGCTAGACCGAAAAGCGGTGGACGTTGGGAGACCAACATCCATGTTAGAGAAATCCCAGGCACATTTTGGAGACCCTAAGTGAATCTAGAAAAGTTCTCTGAAGAACAGGATTCTGAATTATTTCTTTCTTTCACTTCAGGTGATTTGCGAGGAAGATTTGGCCACCTTTGCCACCCATCATTTGCGCAAAACCAACCCCGCTTTCTCGGCTACGCCGAACTTTTAGTGACTCCCGCATTCGTTGCGAATGATTCTGAATCAAGTCGATACCCAGACGAGATTTTCTTTGAAAACATTCAAGAGGCGGTTAGGTTTCTTGAAACTAATTGCGCGATTGAAATCGGAAAAGAAGATCTCAAATCTTGGAAAGCGTACTTTGGCTTAGTAAAAAAATCGGAGCTAATTCAACCCGAAAACTCTGATGATCATGTGCAATTTATTGCATACCCCGAGTTACTCACCGCGCTACTAAAGCTTCTCATGAGCTCGCATATTGCTGAGCGTGAGGAGAAACAAGATTACTCGTCAGTTTATAAGAGCTTAAATTCACATCTGCTAAACGGGTTCGCCATAGCTCTTCTCCCAAACAAGCTCGAGGTAGTTGGAGACGACGGTCAGTCATTCGAGAATCTAAAACGATATAGATCAGCTGAAGACTTGACACAATTGTTTGGGGGCAGGGATTCTAAGTATCTGAAAAAATGCAAGGCGTTGGCACGATTTCAATTTCTTGTTTTTAGAACTATTCGCACACGATTCGGATCCTCCGAGTATTTGGAGCTGCTTGCTCTGGAACTTGGAAAGCGAGACCTCGCTTTTGTGCTCCTTCCGACAAACATAAGTTACAAATTTGCACCCGCAATTAGATAGCATCCAAGTGAGGTCATGGTGGATGCTGGTAGGTGAATCATTTATTATGACTGTCATGAACAATTTATCTTTGGCATAACGCCGGAAAAAGTCACTTCTGGCGGGGAATCGTCTACGCAGTTTTTGTCTTTATCACGTTCTTAGAAGTACCGCGCAACGAGTTTTTGATACTCGTCGGAGTGTCATCTGTAGCAATGGTTTTAGACTTTGTGTCATCAATAAAGCTAATTGCAACCAGACATTCACTGTCTAACCACTCAGTTTTTTGAATTTGCGATTTCACTCACGAGCCAAGGTCTCAGGTTAAGGTTTTGGGCCCCCGACATCCATCGGGGGCCCAAAACCTTTTTTTAGAACGACTAGGCGTTGATGTCGATAGCCTTCATAACATCTGCTTCGATGGCTACGCGAACAGCCTCGAGAACATCTGTGGCAACTGGTGAGTCAACAGTAATAACCGATAGAGCCTTGCCTCCCTTTTGCTCGCGAGCAATCTGCATTGCAGCAATGTTGATGTTGGCATCAGCAAATGCCTTGCCATAAACAGCCACGATGCCTGGGCGGTCTGCATAAACCATGAGCACTAGGTGCTCGGCAAGACCCAACTCAACGTCATAGCCGTTGATGTTTACGATCTTCTGGTGAAGCTTAGGGCCAATCACGGTGCCAGAAACCGAAGCGGTGGTGCCATCAGAAAGAGTTGCTTTGATGGTGGTCACGTTGCGGTATTCATCTGAGTTGGTGTCGACAATTAGCTTGACGTCGATGCCGCGAGCATCTGCCATGAGCGGAGCGTTGACATAAGAAACCTGCTCGGTAACAGCGTTCTGAAAGAATCCCTTTAGGCCGGCAAGCTTTAGCACTGAAACGTCGTGAACAGCGATCTCACCGCGAACCTCAACCTCAATTGCGGTTACGTTGCCGCCAGAGATGCCGAATAGCACCTGACCGAGCTTCTCCATCAAACTAATGCCCGGCTTGACTGAAGAGTCGATGTTGCCACCGGCAACGTTCACTGCGTCTGGAACCAAGTCACCAGCAAGTGCTAGCCGAACCGACTTTGCAACCGAGATGCCAGCTTTTTCTTGTGCCTCATCAGTTGAAGCGCCAAGGTGAGGGGTCACCAAGATGTTCTTGAGGCCAAGCAACGGGTTGTCTTTTGGTGGCTCGGTTACGAACACGTCAAGGCCCGCACCAGCGATCTGGTTGGTGTTTAGTGCCTCAAATAGAGCTGCTTCGTCGATGATGCCGCCGCGTGAGCAGTTAACGATGCGAAGGTTTGGCTTGGCAATATTGAACTGCTCGGTAGAGATCATGCCGGTGGTCTCTGGGGTCTTTGGAATGTGGATGGTGATGAAGTCAGACTTTTGCATCAGTTCATCAAGGGTGGCTAGCTTCACACCCATCTGCTCGGCACGGGCCGGGGTGATGTATGGGTCATAACCAATTAGCTCAACACCAAAACCAGCAAGGCGCTGAGCCACCAGGCCACCAATGCGGCCAAGGCCAACGATGCCCACGGTCTTTTCATAAAGCTCGGCACCGGTGAACTGAGCGCGCTTCCACTCGCCAGCCTTGAGTGAGTGGTTGGCATCAGGAATGTGACGAGCCAGGCCAAGCATCTGGGCGATTGCAAGCTCGGCTGCTGAAACCACGTTTGAGGTTGGCGCGTTGACCACCATGACACCGGCTGCAGTGGCAGCTTTGATGTCAACGTTGTCTAGACCTACACCTGCGCGAGCAACAACCTTTAGCTGAGGTGCAGCCGCGATTGCTTCTGCGTCAACCTGGGTAGCCGAGCGCACCAAGATTGCGTCTGCCTTGGCAAGAGCTGCCAACAGAGCTGGGCGGTCGGTGCCGTCAACGTTCACGACATCAAAATCTGGGCCTAGGGCTTCAACGGTTGCTGGTGATAGCTCTTCAGCGATTAGAACAACTGGCTTAGTCAATGCTTCATCCTTGGATAGTTGGCGCCGAATCGGCGATGTGTTTCAAGTTTAGGGGGCATTTTTGGCAAAATCGCTAGGCTAACTTTCGATAAACATAACTTAGAATTGGTTTTATGAAAGTAGCCGCCGCCAAGCTGTCACCACTGCTCAAAAGTGATGCTCAGGGGCTCATTTTGGCCGAATTATTCATGAATCCGGCTGAGTTCTTCACCATCACCCACTTGGCTGAATTTGCCGGGGTGAGCCTTCCGACTGCCATGCGCGAGGTTGATCGACTGCTCGATGGGCAATTGGTAATTCAAAAGGCCGTTGGCCGGGCCCGACTGATTCAGGCCAACCGCCAACACCTGCTGTTTGATTCGGTGAGTCAAATCATTGCCTTTAGCTATGGGCCAGCTGCCGTGTTGCCCCCACTTTTAGTTGGGCTTGACGGCATAGATCACGCATTTCTATTTGGCGTTTGGGCAGCTCGCCTTTCGCGACAAACCGCTGCCGCCCCCAAAGAAGTTGACTTGTTGCTTATCGGCAACGTGAGCCGAATCGAGGCTTCACGGGCCGCGGCCAAAGCCGAAGACCTACTAGGCCGCGAAGTAAACGTGCAGTTTGCCTCTGCCCTTGCTTGGAAACGCGAAGACACCGAATTTGTTCAAGACATCAAGTCAAAACCACTGGTTGAACTTACCCTCAAGCCCTAACGAAAGCCAACAATGACTACCTTCTTATTCTTTGCAGCCATTAGCTCTGACGGCTTCTTGGCTGGCCCCGACGGAGACATGGCTTGGGCCGAAAAATATTTGAGCGCCGACGAAGACTATGGATTCACCGCGTTGATGAGCCGAAGTAGAGCCATGCTCATGGGCGCTCGCACATTTGATTTCGAGTTAGCCGCGCTGGGCAACGAGCCGCGGGTTTTGCCAACCTATGTGCTCACTAATAACCCGATGAGATACGACGGAGTGAATGACTCTGAGGTAACTTTTCTAGCCGGAGACATCGAGCAGGTTGTGAACAAAATTAAATCTGAAGTCTCAGGCCAGGTGTTTGTGGTGGGCGGTGCCGATGTGGTGAGGCAGCTGCTTGCCAAGAACCTGCTCGATCACCTAACCCTGTTTGTTTGCCCAGATGTTTTGGGGTCGGGTACTCCCCTGTTTTCAACATCCATGGATGAAGCTCTCAAAGCCTTCACAATTGAAAAGACCCAAGCATTTAGCTCGGGCCTTGTTCAATACGACTATAAAAACTAGTTGCAGGTGCAACGCTGATCTTGAGGAACGCCTTCTAGAGCCTCTTCAATGTGGCCGCCGCAGCCGGTCCAGGTGACTTTATTGCAATTTGAGCAAAGAGCTGGTGAACACATAGGTTCCTCCTCAGATTCAATCGGATTCTTGTAGTTCTAGTTTATACCCCTAGGGGTATCCTTGCCATACTTCTTTTCTCGAATAATCAGCACTGTGATTGCGATGGTGGCAATGGTTGCCATGGTGAATGTCATCTTGATAATTGGTTCGCCAGCAATTAGCGAAAGCAGACCCGAGATTAGTGCCGCCGCAACGCTCTGGGCGATTCCGACAACACCTGAGGCTTGAGCTGCACCAGAGGTGAACGGAGCCATCGCCAGAGTGGTGCTATTGCCAGCGATTGAAGAACCCACACCGATAGTCACCATCAAAATTGGCACGATAACCCACACGCTGTGCCAGGTGTTTGCAGCAAACAGCAAGGCAAAGGCACCGGATGCCTGAATGATTACAAACCATTTGAGCGCCTTGCGAACTGAGACCCGCTTCAGAATTCTGAAGTTCACCTGCGAACCAACAATTAGAGCAAGCGCGTTGGTACCAAACATGACGCCAAACTCCCCCGGCGTTAGGCCAAGTTCGACCATCATCACCGAAGGAATCATGGTGACATAGGTGAACAACATTAGGGTTTGGCTCATCACCTGCATGATGGCGAATCTAAACTCAGTGTTCTTGGCGATGCGCCCGTAATTGACCAAAATTTCACGAAGACTGTGATCGGTTCGAGCCTGCACTGGCAAGGTCTCTGGCATTCTCAGAAAGTTGAGGCCGGCAAGCGCACCAAAAATGGCCAGGCCGACAAAGATCAGGTGCCAAGAGCCGAATGCCAAAATTGCCGCGCCTAGAGTTGGGGCCAAAATCGGTGCCGCCATAAAGATTGATGAAACCGCCGACATCGTTCGTGCCATTTCGTTGCCGGTGAACAAGTCACGCACAATTGCTCGGCTGGCCAGCATGGTGACTGAACCACCGAATGCCTGTGCGGCTCTGGCTATGACTAAGAACCATAGATTAGGTGCAAATACGCAGGCGATTGAAGCAACTATAAATATTGCAATGCCAAGTAGCACCGCTGGCTTGCGACCGTGGCGGTCAGAGAACGGCCCCCAAATTAGCTGACCGAAGGCCATGCCCACAAAGAACGAGAACAACGTGAACTGAATCTCTTTGGTGGTCACCACAAAATCGCTAGCCACCTGTGTGAATGCCGGCAGATAAAGATCGGTCGCAATCGCGGTGAATGCCGCCAGTGTGGCCATGGTTACCCACAAGAACCAGCGGTGCTCGCGTTTGGTTAGATCTGAAACCTGCATCTGAGTTTGCCTCTTCTTGATTCAACATTGAAAACCATTCAGTTGAACAAGTTTAGAACCGCTTGGCTATTTTCAATGTGAATATTTTGCCGTGAAAGGGGTAAAGAAAAGACCCCGCACCGAAGTGCGGGGTCTTGACGATTCCTAAAGGAACACCACTCGAATTAGCGAGCTGCGTTGCCTTCCTGGTAGTCGTCTGAGTTCTTGATCCATGAGAACAGCTTGCGCAGGGTGCGGCCAACTGCCTCGATTGGGTGAGCCTCGCCCTTAGCGCGTAGCGCTAGGAACTCAGGTGCACCTGCATCAACGTCAGCAACGAAGCGCTTAGCGAAAGTGCCATCCTGGATGTCGGTTAGAACATCGCGCATGCGCTCTTTAACCTCTGGGCCGATAACGCGTGGGCCTGAGATGTAGTCGCCGTATTCAGCGGTGTCAGAAACTGACCAACGCTGCTTTGCAATGCCACCCTCGTACATAAGGTCAACAATTAGCTTTAGCTCGTGAAGAACCTCGAAGTAAGCAACCTCTGGCTGGTAACCAGCTTCGGTTAGGGTCTCGAAGCCGTACTGGATCAGCTGTGAAGCGCCACCACATAGAACAGCCTGCTCACCGAATAGGTCGGTTTCGGTCTCTTCAGCAAAGGTGGTCTTGATGGTGCCCGCACGGGTACCACCGATTGCCTTTGAGTATGAAAGACCTAGCTCGAAAGCTGAGCCGGTTGCGTTCTGGTGAACGGCGATAAGGTTTGGAACACCACGACCGCCTTCGTACTCGCGACGAACCAAGTGGCCTGGGCCCTTTGGAGCTACTAGGAATACGTCAACGCCCTCAGGAGCGGTGATGTAGCCGTAACGAATTGCGAAACCGTGACCGAAAACTAGCGCCTTGCCAGCAACTAGGTTTGGAGCGATGTCATCGTTGTATAGGTCGCGCTGACGTGGGTCTGGTGCAAGAACAACGATTACGTCTGCCCAAGCTGAAGCCTCAGCTGGGGTTAGAACCTTTAGGCCAGCCTCTTCAGCCTTTGCCTTTGACTTTGAGGTTGCAGGAAGACCAACAACAACATCCACGCCTGAGTCCTTCAGGTTTAGTGAGTGTGCGTGTCCCTGTGAACCATAGCCAAGAACTGCAACTTTGCGACCCTGAATGATCGAAAGGTCTGCATCCTTGTCATAAAAGATTTCAGCCACTTTGTATCTCCTTGTTTTTCTGTAAAAGATGTTCGTTTGAAACTATTTGGTTCTACCGAAAGAGCGTTGCCCCTTCGAAGCTTTTATTTGAGGACCTTCTCGGTGATCGACTTTGAGCCACGGCCCATTGCCAATACGCCAGACTGCACCAACTCTTTGATGCCGAATGGTTCGAGAACTTTGAGGAAGGCCGCACATTTTGCAGTGTCGCCGGTTACCTCGATGATCAGTGCGTCGCTCACAACGTCGATAACACGCGCACGGAACAAGGTTACTGCCTCTAGCACCTGAGAGCGAGTAGAAGCGTCGGTCTTTACCTTGATCAACATGTGGTCGCGCTGAACAGCCTGATCTGCATCAAGCTCAACGATCTTGATTACGTTGATCAATTTGTTCAGCTGCTTGGTTACTTGCTCAAGCGGAGCACCCTCAACACCAATAACAACAGTGATGCGTGAGAGGCCCTCGATTTCGCTGGCACCAACGGCAAGCGACTCAATGTTGAAACCGCGGCGAGCAAAAAGCGCTGCCACACGGGTCAAGATTCCAGGCTTGTCTTCAACTAGAAGAGAAAGAACGTGCGTAGACATTTACTCAACACCATCCCAGATTGGAGCCGCGTCGCGGGCATATTGAATTTCATCGTTGGTTAGACCAGCGGCGACCATCGGCCAAACCATTGAGTCGCGGCTAACGATGAAGTCGATAACAACTGGGCGATCGTTGGTGGCAATTGCCAACTTGATTGCTGCGTCGATCTCTTCTTCTTTTTCAACACGGATAGCGAGGCAACCATATGCTTCAGCCAACTTCACGAAGTCGGGAATCATCAGTGCGTCGGTGCCGGTGTGAAGATCGGTGTTTGAGTAGCGCTCGTTGTAGAACAAGGTCTGCCACTGACGAACCATGCCCAATGAAGAGTTGTTGATAACAGCAACCTTGATTGGAATGTTATTGATCGCACAGGTAGCCAACTCTTGGTTGGTCATCTGGAAGCATCCGTCGCCATCGATTGCCCAAACTAGGCGATCTGGCTGAGCGACCTTGGCACCCATTGCAGCTGGAACCGAGTAACCCATGGTTCCGGCACCACCCGAGTTGAGCCAAGAGTTTGGGCGCTCGTATTTGATGAACTGAGCAGACCACATCTGGTGCTGGCCAACGCCGGCAGCATAGATAGCCTCAGGGCCACTCAACTCACCGATGCGCTCAATAACGTGCTGCGGTGAAAGCTTGCCGTCGGTTGCCTTGTTGTAGCCAAGCGGGTAGCGCTCAAGCAAACCGTTCAAGAAGACCCACCAGTCGGCGATGTCTAGCTTGGTGTTTTTAAGCACGGATGCCATCTCGGCATTTAGCTCGGTGATTACCTCTTTGGCATCGCCAACGATAGGCACATCAGCGAAACGAATCTTGCCGATTTCGGCTGGATCGATGTCAACGTGAATAACCTTTGCGCCGGTAGCAAAGCCCTTTACGTCACCGGTAACGCGGTCGTCGAAGCGTGCGCCAAGGGTGATTAGCAAGTCGCTCTTCTGCAGCGCGGTAACCGCTGGAACGGTTCCGTGCATGCCAGGCATACCAAGGTTCTGCTTGTGTGAATCGGGGAACGCACCGCGGGCCATCAAAGTGGTAACCACAGGTGCACCGATAAGTTCGGCAAGCTTTAGCAACTCTTGGTTGGCGCCAGCGCGAACCACGCCACCACCAACATAAAGAACCGGGCGCTTGGCTTCGGCGATCATCTGGGCTGCTGCCTGAATCTGCTTGCCGTGAGGCTTGGTAACCGGCTTGTAGCCAGCCAACTCAACCTTTGGTGGCCAAACAAACTCAGCCTTACCCTGCTGGGCATCTTTGGTAATGTCAACCAAAACTGGGCCTGGGCGACCAGTGGTAGCAATCATTACTGCTGCCGCCATAGTCTCTGGAATATCTGCCGCGTTGGTAACCAAGAATGAGTGCTTGGTGATCGGCATGGTGATGCCCACGATGTCTGCCTCTTGAAAAGCATCGGTACCGATCAGCTTTGAGCCAACCTGACCGGTGATTGCAAGCAGCGGAACTGAATCCATGTAGGCATCTGCGATTGCGGTAACCAGGTTGGTTGCACCAGGGCCTGAGGTTGCGATGCAAACACCGAGACGGCCGCTGGCTGAGGCATAACCTTCAGCAGCGTGACCAGCACCCTGTTCGTGACGAACCAAGATGTGACGAATCTTCTGAGAATCCATAAGTGGGTCGTAGGTAGGCAAAATTGCGCCACCAGGCAAACCAAATACGTCTTCGATTCCTAGCAACTCCAGGCTGCGAACAATCGCCTGGGCGCCGGTTAGAACCTCATTTGACATTGAAATTTCTCTCGTTAGCTTTCAAGCATCAACCAGTTGGCTGATGGTGGAATGCGAATTAGCCGCAGTACGCGCCCTCTGCTGCAGAGTGCACGAGCTTTGCATATTTCGCGAGAACGCCTCGGGTATAGCGCGGTGGAAGAGACTGCCAAGTTTGCTTGCGGGCAGCCAGCTCTTCAGGCTCAACGAGTAGTTCGAGCGAACGAGCAGCGATGTTGACTCGAATTAAGTCGCCATCGCGAACCAGAGCAATTGGCCCACCTTCGGTGGCCTCTGGTGCAATGTGGCCGATGCAAAGGCCGGTTGTGCCGCCTGAGAATCGTCCGTCAGTCAATAGTAGAACATCCTTGCCCAAACCGGCACCCTTAATTGCACCAGTAATTGCAAGCATCTCTCGCATGCCCGGGCCACCCTTAGGGCCTTCATAGCGAATAACCACTACATCGCCGGCGGCAATCTTGCCCTCGGTTAGGGCATCCATGGCTGCGCGCTCGCGCTCGAAAACGCGTGCTGGGCCGGTGAAGTCGTCGAGGTCAAAACCTGCGGTCTTAACAACTGCACCCTCAGGGGCCATTGAACCCTTAAGAATCGAGATGCCACCGGTCTTGTGAATTGGGTTGTTTAGTTCACGGATGATCTTGCCGTCTGGGTCAGGCGGGTTGATGCCAGCCAAGTTCTCGGCAACGGTCTTGCCAGTAACAGTTAGCGCGTCACCGTGAATTAGGCCTGCGTCAAGCAGAGCCTTCATAACAACTGGAACGCCACCAACGCGGTCTACGTCGGTCATAACGTAGCGACCGAAAGGCTTTAGGTCGCCAAGGTGTGGAACCTTGTCGGCGATGCGGTTGAAGTCGTCAAGTGAAAGGTCAACCTCAGCCTCGCGAGCGATAGCAAGGAGGTGAAGAACAGCGTTGGTTGAACCACCGAAGGCCATGGTTACGGCAATAGCGTTCTCGAAAGCCTTCTTGGTCAAGATGTCGCGGGCGGTGATGCCTAGGCGAAGCAGGTTAACAACAGCCTCACCTGAGCGGTGAGCCCAAACGTCACGACGACGGTCGGCAGCCGGTGGAGCAGCTGAACCCGGAAGGCTCATGCCAAGTGCTTCAGCAGCCGAAGCCATGGTGTTAGCGGTGTACATACCGCCACAAGCGCCTTCGCCAGGGCAGATTGCGCGCTCGATGCGGCCAAGATCTTCTTCAGACATCTTGCCGGCCTTGCAAGCACCAACAGCCTCAAAGGCATCAATGATGGTGACCTGCTTTTCTTCGCCAGACTCGAGCTTTACCCATCCGGGCATGATCGAACCGGCATACAAGAACACAGATGAAAGGTTTAGACGGGCTGCAGCCATCAACATTCCAGGCAGTGACTTGTCACAACCGGCAAGCAAAACTGAACCGTCAAGGCGCTCGGCCTGCATAACGGTCTCAACTGAGTCGGCGATAACCTCGCGCGAAACCAATGAGAAGTGCATACCTTCGTGGCCCATTGAGATGCCGTCAGAAACCGAAATGGTGCCGAACTCAAGTGGGTAACCGCCGCCGGCGTGAACACCCTGCTTGGTGGCTTCTGCCAAACGGTCAAGTGAAAGGTTGCAAGGGGTAACCTCGCTCCAAGAGCTAGCCACACCGATTTGTGGCTTTACCCAGTCTTCATCGCCCATGCCAACTGCACGGAGCATGCCTCGAGAGGCTGCTTTTTCAATTCCATCGGTAACGTCGCGTGAGCGCGGTTTCATATCTGCAGACATAGGCTCAAGTCTACCTTTTTAGCGAGAGTTTCAATGATGTTTAGGCCTAGGCTGATGCCATGGAACGCAGTCGCATTTATCGAAACGGAACTCTGGTTGGCACCGAGTTTAATTCGAATGACATTTCTGAGTTGATTCAAGAACCGGGAACCGCAATTTGGTATGACCTGGTCAACCCGAGTCAAGCAGTTTTAGAGCACTTTGGCGAAGAACTCGGTCTGCACGAACTTGCGGTTGCTGATGCCTATAAAGGTCGCCAGCGCCCAAAACTTGACCACTATGACACCCACCTGTTCATCAACGCCTATCAGGCAACTTTTAACCAAGACTCGGCTGAAATAACCACTTCAGAAATTGCAATTTTTGTAACCGATCACGCTGTGATCACAGTGCGAGACGATGAATCTTTTGACATCACCAAGGTGATGAACCGCTGGGATGAAAGCAAAGCGCTCGCCGAAAATGGTGTTGCGTTTTTGTTGTGGGGCCTGCTCGATGTGATTGTCGATGGCTACTTTGAGGTAGTCGACCAGCTTGATGAAGAAATTGAAAAACTCGAAGACATTCTGTTCGCCGACAAGCGCGACGACGCCTTGATTCAAAAACGCTCGTATGCCCTAAGAAAAGCTCTGGTGGTTTTGCGCAGAACCGCCAACCCGATGCGTGAGGTGTTGAATCCGATTGTGAAGCGAGACACCCAAGCCATAGGTGGCTCGATGTTTGCCTATTTTCAAGACATTTATGACCACGTGATGCGAGTTGCCGATTGGACAGACTCGCTTCGAGATTTGGTCACCACGCTGCTCGAAACAAACCTGACTATCCAAGGAAACCGCATGAACCTAATCATGAAAAAAGTGACCAGCTGGGCGGCAATCATTGCTGTGCCAACTGCGATTACCGGTTTCTATGGGCAGAACATTCCGTATCCGGGCTTTGGTGAGGTTTGGGGTGTGTGGGCTTCGATCGGCACCATGGTGTTGATCTCGCTCGGGCTCTATTGGAGTTTCAAGCGTCGAGACTGGTTGTAGCCTTAAACCGTGCCTAAGCCTTTGGAACAACCAACCAGCCTGAGTCAGTACACTCGTGCCGCTGAATTGGCTTCGGCCGAGGTTATTGCTGCGTATTCAACCTCGTTTGGCTGGGCAACAAAACTGATTAGTCGCACCAAGCGCATTCACATTCGCAACATTTATGCGCTGGTTCGCGTTGCCGATGAAATTGTTGATGGCGCCGCAGCCGAAGCGGTTGGCAACGGAATTTCGCATAATCCGCGTGACATTCTCGACGAGCTTGAGGCCGAGACCTATCGAGCCATGGATTGTGGGTTCAGCGCGAATCTTGTAGTTCACGCCTTTGCCCACACCGCCAGATTGGCCAACATCAGCAAAGACTTGGTGAAGCCGTTTTTTGCATCTATGCGCATGGACCTATTGACCAAAGAACACGATCACCGCGGTTTTGACCTTTATGTCTATGGTTCAGCCGAAGTCGTCGGCTTGATGTGTCTCGATGTTTTCTTGATGGGCCAACAATTGACCGTGGCAGAACGCAAAGAATTTGTTACTGGTGCACGCGCACTTGGCGCTGCTTTTCAGAAGGTCAACTTTTTGCGTGACCTAGCAGCTGACTTTAAAAAACTGGGCCGCTCGTATTTTCCGGGGGTCAATGTTGACACCTTCAACGAAGCTGAGAAAGTACGTTTGGTTGAAGACATCGAAGCAGACTTGGTGGTTTCGTCACGCTCGCTTCGAAAACTGCCACGCACATCTCGAAAGGCAGTTTCTGCCGCTCAAATGTTTTTCACTGAACTAAATCGCAACATCGCGGCCACCCCGGCCGAAGAACTAATTCAGCGCAGAATTCGAGTTTCTAACCCAAAGAAACTTGTGATTCTGACCCAAGCATGGTTTGGAGTTGTGCCTAAATGAGCCAAAAAACCGCAGTTGTAGTTGGCGGAGGAATCGCAGGTCTTTCAACGGCAGCGCTTCTAGCCAAGGCTGGAATGAAAGTCACATTGCTTGAGGCTCGTGAGAAAGTTGGCGGCCGCGCCTACATCTGGGAGAAAGACGGATTCAAGTTCGACATGGGCCCCTCTTGGTATTTGATGCCTGACGCCTTCGACCAGTTTTTCAAACTCATGGGCACCACTGCAGCCGAGCAGCTCAACCTGGTTCGCCTTGACCCGGCTTATCAAACTCGCAATGAGGGTTTTGGCGACAAGCTGATCATCCGTGAAAAATTGGCTGACAACAAAGTGCTATTTGACTCGATTGAGCCAGGCGCAGGCGACCGACTTCAGGCCTATATCGACTCGGCTGAAGATGCCTACAAGCTCTCGATCAAGCACTTTTTGTACACCAATTTTCAGAACGCAAAGTCATTTGTTCAGCCTGAGGTTTTGGCGCGTGCGGGTCGATTCATCAAGCACCTAGTTACTCCGCTAGACACCTTTGCTGGCAAATTTGTCACCGATAAGCGCCTGCGCAAGATTCTGAACTTTCCGGCTGTTTTCTTGGGTGCCTCGCCGTATGACACCCCGAGCATGTATCACTTGATGACCCACGTTGACATGAATGTTGGCGTGTTCTACCCAATGGGCGGGCTATACACGATCATCGAATCAATCGAGCGCCTTGCAAAGCAACACGGGGTTGAGATTCACACCAACTCAAAGGTCACCAAGATTGAAACCACCAAAGATGGCCATGTTGCCGGCGTAACAGTTGGCGAGGTGTTCTATGGAGCCGATGTGGTGATTGGCAACGCTGATCTTCACCACATTGAGACCCAGCTGCTTGCCCCTAAAGATCAGACCCTGCCTGAAAAATGGTGGCAAGACAAGGTGCCCGGCCCAAGCGCAATGCTGTTGTATCTAGGTGTTCGCGGCAAATTGCCTCAGCTAGATCACCACACACTTTTGTATGCCGATGACTGGGATAAAAACTTCAAAGAGGTGTTCCGAACACCTGAAGAAAAACGCAAATCTGGTGCCAAGAGTGCTATTCCTAGCCCGGCCTCGCTTTACATCTGCGCGCCTAGCATTACTGACCCTTCGGTTGCGCCTGAGGGTTACGAGAACATTTTCGTGCTGGTTCCGATTGCCGCCGACCCAGAGTTGGGCAAGGGCGGAATCGACGGTTCTGGCGACGCCGAATTCGAGGCAGCTGCCGACCGAATCATCCAGCAGATTTCTGACTGGTGCGAGATTCCTGATTTGGCTGAGCGAATTGTGGTTCGCCGAACCATGGGACCAAAAGATTTCGTTGACGACCTGAACGCTTGGTCTGGCACAGCACTTGGCATGGCTCACACCCTGATGCAGAGCGCGTTCTTTAGACCAACCAACAAGAGCAAAAAGGTTGAGGGCCTCTATTACGCCGGCCACCACAGCATTCCGGGAATCGGCCTGCCAATGTGCCTAATCGGTGCCGAGCTGGTCTACAAGCGATTGATCAATGACCGCTCAGCTGGCCCACTAAAAGATGAGATCAAGCCGATTGGCGAGAACGGGTGGAAGGGGCTTCGTTGAGCTTCATCTATCTAGCCGCTCTGCTGTTCTCAATCTCTGGCTTGGCCGTTCTTGATTTTCGCTTCAAGCTGGCGATTGCAAAATCAGCGCGTTATTTGTGTTTGATTTTGATTTCAGTGGTGTTCTTTTTGGTCTGGGATGTTGCGGGAATTCAATCGGGAATCTTCTTCAGAGGTGACGCAAGCCACATGACCGGTGTTCTGCTCACTGATGAGTTGCCGTTAGAAGAAGTGTTCTTTTTGATTTTGCTCAGCTATAGCTCGTTGCTATTACTGAAAGCCTTTGGTCGACGCGAGGCAAAACGATCAGGCGGTTCTAAATGAACTATTTGGGTTTGAATGCAATATTCTTGGGCGCTGTGATTGCGGCGAGTTTTCCGTTTCGCAAGCAACTGCCCTGGAAGACCATCGGCTTGGCCACCGGTTGGCTTCTTGTGGCCACAGCGGTTTTTGACAACCTAATTGTTGGCACCGGAATCGTGGCCTACGACGAAGCCCTGATCACCGGAATCAAAATTGGCGTAGCCCCGATCGAAGACTTTGCATATTCGCTTGCTGCTCCCCTGCTGATCTCGGTAGCAATTGAAATCACGAGAGGTTTGCGATGGAAGCCCTAAAGCAACTGTTTTGGTCTTCAAGACCGATTTCATGGATCAACACCGCGTATCCATTTGCAGCGGCCTACTTGTTCATCACTCGAGAAATCAGCATCGAGCTGATTCTTGGCACACTGTTTTTCTTGATTCCATACAACCTGCTTATGTATGGCATCAACGATGTTTTTGACTACGAAAGTGATTTGCGCAACCCACGCAAGGGTGGCGTCGAAGGTGCACTGCTGGCACCCAAGTGGCACCGCCTAACAATCTGGTCAGCCGTGCTCAGTTGTCTGCCTTTTGTAATTTATTTGCTCGCGGTTGGCACACTAAATTCAGCGGCTTGGTTGCTGCTATTTGTGTTCACCGTGGTTGCCTACAGCGCCAAGGGATTGCGATTTAAAGAAAAGCCTTTTCTTGATTCACTGACCTCGGCAAGCCACTTTGTTGGACCAATGATTTTTGGTGCAGCTCTAGCCGGAGCAGACCTTGGCGAACCAAAACTTTTGGCGATGATTTTGTCATTCACCCTTTGGGGAGTTGCCTCGCACGCGTTTGGCGCAGTTCAAGATGTAAAGGCTGACCGCGAGGGAAGCATTTCGTCAATCGCTACCGTGATCGGTGCTCGAGCCACCACCAGATTTGCTTTCATGGCCTATTTGTTCGCTGGAGTGCTGCTGCTAACTGTTGGCGACCTGGCATCGTTCGTGTCAGTTGCCGCGGTGCCTTACCTCTGGGTAGTCGGCACCCACTGGAACATCACCGACGAAACCTGTGAGCAAGCAAACCGCGGGTGGAAACGCTTTATTTGGCTCAACTTTTTTGCCGGATTTGTAGTCACTCAGTTTGTGATCTTGGCTGCCATCGGATTAAGTTTCGCCTAGAAAAACCCTTGCCACAGAGACCACAACTTAGCTCTCTAGCCGGCTGGCGATAGCGATAGTGCCGGTGGCCGTTGGGGCAAGTACCTACCCAACTAGCGGTCTCTTCAGCAATCTCACGACCGGTGAATTTTTCAGCACGATAGCCAATCGACTTGGCAGTCTTTAGCCAGAGTTTGCCGTGGCCGGCGACTTTTCCGCAGATTGCGTGCGCGATCTCATGAAGTACAACCTGCATGGTTTCATCCAAGGTGTGAATGTCGACCAAATAACGCGAAACCGAGATGCGCTTGTCGGTGTAATTGCAAAGTCCGGCTCTGCGCTTGGCCGAATCGAAGGCAAAGCTCCAGATATTTAGATCAAGGTGTTCAGCCATTTTGGTCTCGGCCATCAATCGAACAAAGTCATAGCGGTCAAGGCTCATACGCTGCATGCGCGTTTTGCCTTGGCTGAATTGGCGACCAGTTTGGAATCCAACATTTTCTAGGCGACTGATGGTCGGCAGGTCGTTGATGGCAACCGCCGTCTTGATTATTTCTTCGGTTTTGCGATCAAAATGCTCTGTTAAAACACGGATGAGCTCGCCCTCATCACCGAGAATCGGCGAGAGAAAATCATCCTGGTAGGTCATAGTGATTCAACCCTATTGTTTCGATTCTTCTATGGTTTGTTAACTACTTGTTAAAGCCCGCCAAAACTGGGAAAAATGTGAATTTGCTGTGAATTTTAGAAGTAAATTCTTCTTATGACACAAACAACCTCAGGCTCTGCGAAAGCAACCTCAATCGAAACTAACGACGTAGCTCCGATCTCTGCAGGTGAGCGTCACGGTAAAGCGTGGCACCTCTTCACTGTGTGGTCATCTCCGAACCTTGAGTTCGCGACCGTATTCGTTGGCGCACTTGCCATCGGCTTTGGTCTCAACATCTGGCAGGGCATTCTCGCAATTGTTGTGGGTAACGCTCTAGCCGGTATCACCCACGGAATCCTAAGCACCTGGGGCCCAGAAGCTGGCCTTCCTCAGATGGTTCTAAGCCGCAACGCATTCGGCAAGTGGGGCAACCTGATTCCTTCAGGTATGTCTACCCTTGTTGCCGGAATTGGTTGGTTCGCTGTGAACACCATCTCAGGAACCTTTGCTCTTGAGGCACTAGTACCAGGCCTAAACATCTTTGTTGCCCTTGCAATCATCATCTTGGCTCAGGTTGGTGTGGCATTTGTTGGTCACAACCTGATTCAGAAGTGGGAGCGCTACGCTTCATACTTCTTGGCAGTTGTTTGGCTAATCGTGGTAGTTGTTGTATTCACTCAGACCGGCGCATTCTCTGTTGCCGAGGGTGCATCAGCTGACTTCCCATGGGCTGGCTTCACCCTTACTGCTGGTGCTGCTTACGGTTACACCGCTGGTTGGACTGCATTTGCTTCTGACTACACCCGCTACCTACCTGCAAACACCTCAAAGAAGGCACTTGGCCTTGCAGCAGGTCTAGGAAACTTCGTAAGCACCTCGCTAATCATGATTGTTGGTGCAGCAGCATTCAACGTTCTTGCACACGGCAACTTCTGGGGCATTGAGAACCCAACCGAAACCTTCACTGGCGTTTTCGACCCAGCGTTCGCAAAGGTTGTTCTTCTAGCCATCGTGGTTGGTTCAGTTTCAGCTAACATCCTGAACGTCTACTCAGGCGCAATGTCATTCTTGGCAATGGGCTTCAAGCTTGGCTTCAAGTCACGCCGCGCAATCATGGTTGCGCTTGCTGGTCTTGTTGGTGGTTTCATCTCATACCTAGGTGTTGTCAACGGTGACGTAGCTCACCAGCTAGACAGCTTCTTGCTAGTTGTTTCTTACTGGGTTGCTCCATGGATCGCAGTTGTTCTAACCGAGCGCATCTTGTCTCGCGGCAAGAACGCTGGCGAGCGTGCACTTGCTCCTAAGAACTCATGGGCTGGCGCAACAGCATTCGTAATCGCAACCGTGTTCTCAATCTGGGGCTTCGCGTCACAGGTTCTTTACACCGGCCCGATCGCAATTGCTATTCACCACGTTGAACTAGACGGCGGAATCATTGTTGATGTTCCAGACCTAACCGCAGTTGTCGGTTTTGTTCTTGCATCAGCACTGTTCGTTGTGTTCTCAAAGTTCGACAAGAACAGCAAGAACTAATTAGCTAAATCGAGAGGCCTCGGCAATGGAATTCAAAGTTGGACAGATCTTCGCTACTGACGAAGAGAAGCTTCAAGTTGCCATTGCCGAGGCACACCTCGGTCTCGCCGAAGGCGGTATTCCGATCGGAGCCGCACTTTTCGACGAGGAAGGCCGACTGCTAGGCAGTGGCCGCAATCGCCGCGTTCAAGACGGCGATGCTTCAATGCACGGCGAAACCAGCGCATTCAGAAACGCTGGTCGCCAACGCTCTTATCGCAAGGTAACTCTTGCCACCAGCCTTTCGCCATGCTGGTATTGCTCAGGCCTGATTCGCCAATTTGGCATCGGTCGAGTTTTGGTTGGCGATGACAAAAACTTTATGGGCGGCCAAGACTGGGTTGCCGAACACGGTGCCGAGGTGCACGTAATGAATGACCCTGGCCTAATTGAGGTTATGCGCGAGTTCATCGAGAACAATGATGCTCTTTGGAACGAAGACATCGGCGAAGAGTAAAACTCAAAAACTTTAGAACTAAAAGTCAAAATGACACTAAGATAATTAATACTTAGTGTCATTTTTACTTTTAGTCGATGGTGGATCAGATGGTTAGCTCAGCGCAAAGCTCAGTTATCGCACCTAACCTTGCCGTTTCGACCGTAATTTTCACCCTGCGCCCAAACGCTGATGGCTGCCTAAAGCTTGCTCTTCCGCTAGTGAAGCGCATCCGTGCCCCTTTTGAAGGCCAATGGGCTCTGCCTGGCGGGCCACTCAACATCAGCGAAGACTTGGCCACTGCGGCATCACGCAACCTGCTTGAGACCACTCACCTAGAACCTCGCTATCTTGAGCAGCTCTATGCCTTTGGCAGCCTCGACCGCTCGCCGGGCAGCAACCTGGCCGATCGAGTGGTTTCGATTGTTTATTGGGCCCTCGTGGGCAACGATGAAGCCGGCACTGCCGTCGAGAGCGAAAACGTGCAGTGGTTTTGGGCCGATGAATTGCCAGCACTCGCATTCGACCACAACGAGATCGTGAACTATGCCCTGTGGCGCCTGCGCAACAAACTTGAATACAGCCGTCTGGCCCACAGATTCTTGCCTGAACTGTTCACGCTCGCTCAACTTCGCGAGGTTTATGAAGCAGTTCTAAACCGTGAGCTAGACCCGGGCAACTTTAGAAGAACTGTTGAAGCCGAGGGCGCAGTCGTGCCAACCGGCGAACGACTAGCCGGCACCAAACACCGACCACCACAGCTTTATCGCGCCAACCAAACAGGAGAAAACTAATGACCACTGCATCGGTCAACCAGCGCATCCAGCTAATTGTCAAAGGGCAAACCAGCGAGTCAACTTGCAGCCCTTCACTGGCAAAAGGCCCTTGGGAATTCGACGGCGGCCCAGTGGCCTACGGCCCAGGTGCATCCAGTGGTGATTTGATTCCGACTGGTTCACCTCGCCAGGGTGCGTTGCCTGAAGAATACAAAACCGCCACGGATGAAGAGCTGCGCCAGCGCATTATTGCGGCTAAGAAAACTCTTGGCGACCAGGTGGTTATTCTCGGGCACTTCTATCAGCGCGATGAGATCGTTGAACACGCCGACTACCTGGGTGACTCATTTCAGCTGGCAAATGCCGCCAAGGCCCACCCAGAAGCCAAGGCAATCGTTTTCTGTGGAGTGCACTTTATGGCCGAGACTGCGGACATTCTTTCGAACCCAGAGCAATCTGTGATTCTGCCGAACCTTGCCGCCGGTTGCTCGATGGCCGACATGGCTGACATCGACTCGGTGACCGAGGCCTGGGCACAGCTCGAAGAAATTTATGGAACCGAACCTGATGCAGAGGGCCGCGCTCCGATTATTCCGGTGACCTACATGAACTCTTCAGCTGCACTCAAAGCTTTTTGCGGCGAGCACGGCGGAATCGTCTGCACCTCGTCGAACGCCGCGATTGTTTTGAAGTGGGCCTTCGAGCGCGGACAGCGCGTGCTGTTCTTTCCGGATCAACACCTAGGTCGCAACACCGCCAAGGCAATGGGAATCAGCACCGACCTGATGCCACTCTGGTTTGGTCGCAAGCCGCTTGGCGGCAATACCGTTGAGCAGCTGACTGACGCAAAGGTGGTTTTGTGGAACGGCTTCTGCTCGGTGCACAAGCGCTTCACCGTTGCCCAAATTGAAAAGGCTCGTGCCGAGTTTGAGGGGGTTCGCGTAATTGTTCACCCTGAGAGCCCGATGGAGGTAGTTGACGCCGCCGATGAATATGGCTCAACCGACTACATTCGCAAGGCAGTTATGGCTGCGACCGAACCAACCACGTTTGCTATCGGAACCGAAATCAACATGGTTCAGCGCTTGGCGGCAGAGTTTAGCCAGCACAACATTTTTTGCCTAGACCCAGTGGTCTGCCCATGTTCAACCATGTATCGAATTCACCCCGGATACCTTGCCTGGGTGCTTGAGCGATTGGTTGCCGGCGAGGTTGTGAACCAAATTGTGGTCGATGACAAAGTTGCCGAGGGTGCCAAAGTAGCCCTCGAACGCATGTTGGCGGCGAAGCCTCTCTAGGCATAACGATGAAAAAACTCGTCGTAATCGGCAGCGGCATTGCCGGGCTCATCGCAGCTGTAGAAGCCAGTCGAACCCACGAGGTCACTTTGGTGACCAAATCGAACCTGGCTGAGAGCAACACCCACTATGCCCAGGGTGGAATTGCTGCCGTAGTTTCACACGACGACACAGTGGCCGAGCACGTGGCCGACACTTTGGCAGCGGGTGCCAATTATTGTTATCGCCCAGCAGTTGAAGTTCTTTGCGAAGAAGGTCCAAGTCGAATTCAAGACTTGATTCGTTTTGGTGTTGATTTTGACAAGCAAGGCCCTGAATTTGCCCTCGGGCTTGAAGCGGCACACTCACATCCGAGGGTTTTGCACGCCGGTGGCGACACCACCGGAGCCGACATCAGCAAGGCTTTGGTTGAGACTCTCAAGTCAACCGCAACCGCGATTCACGAACACACCTTTGTGATTGATTTTGAAGTTTCTGAAGGCAAAATCAAGGGCGTTCACCTCATGGATGCTTCGGGGCAACACTTTGTCGAAGCCGATGCGGTTATTTTGGCCAGCGGCGGCGCCGGCCAGCTGTATCGTCACACCACAAACCCAGCTGTAACCACCGGCGATGGCGTTGCTGCAGCCTTCAGAGCCGGCGCTGAGCTTGCCGATGTTGAGTTCTATCAATTTCACCCAACCGCGCTGGCGGTGCCGGGCAGCTTCTTGATCTCTGAAGCAGTTCGAGGCGATGGCGCGGTTTTGATCAACAATGCCGGCGAACGCTTCATGCAGAAAATTCACCCGCTTGGCGAATTGGCGCCGCGCGATGTAGTTGCCCGAGGAATTCAAGCCGAGATGCTCTCGCAAGGTGGGCAGCCGGTGTTGCTTGATGCAACTGGTCTTGGTTCAGAATTCTTGAGCCAGAGGTTTCCGAGCATCAGCAAAACCACCAGGGCCTATGGTCTCGACTGGGGCAAAAACCCGATTCCGGTTACCCCTGCTGCTCACTATTGGATGGGCGGCGTTGCCACCGACATTTGGGGCCGCACCTCGATCGAAGGCCTATTTGCCGTTGGCGAAGTAGCTTGCACCGGCGCGCATGGCGCTAACCGTCTAGCCTCAAACTCGTTGCTCGAATCAATTGTTTTCTCACGTCGAGCCGTTCAGGTTCTCGATGAAGCTTGGCCTGCCGAGGCTGCTTCAGCCCGCTGGAAAGAGACTGGGCTGGTTGCCGAGATTGAAATCTTGGATGAATCTGACAGCGCATTGGCTAGAACTGCAAGAAACGTGGTTGACCGAGTTGAACTGCAGACTCTCATGTGGGACAACGTTGGATTAGCCCGCACTGCCGAGGGCCTTCGCGAAACTCAGCGAGCGCTAGGCCAGTGGAGATCGGCGAATAAAGAGAACCGACTCTTTACCGACTGGGAAGACGCCAACCTGCTATTGCTAGCGCGCGCTGTAACCGCAGCGGCACTTGCCCGTGAAGAATCTCGCGGCGGGCACTACCGTCTTGATTTCAAGACGACCGACCCGAATCTAGCCCGGCCAATTACCATCGTTCGAAAGGCAAAGTGATGCTGAGTCACGAGCACATAATTCAAGTGGTTTCTGCTGCTTTGGCCGAGGATGCACCCACCGGTGACATCACCTCTGAGCACTTGATTCCGGCGAGCGCAACCGCCACCGCCGAACTTGCTGCCCGCGAACCCGGCATTTTTAGCGGGGTTGAGGTTTTCAAAGCTGCCTTTGAGATTTGCGAACAAGGCATCAGCGTCGACATGAAAATCAAAGATGGCGAAGCCTTTGTAGCGGGTCAGAGTTTGGCGATCGTTAGTGGTTCTGCCCGTGCGGTGCTGCGAGCAGAACGCATTGGCCTGAACTTTACCCAGCGCATGTGTGGCATTGCCACCCAGACCGCCCGCTATGTTGCAGCAGTTGCCGGCACCAAGGCCAAAATTCTCGACACCCGCAAGACCACTCCCCTGCTGCGTGAGTTTGAGCGCCAAGCGGTTCGCGATGGCGGCGGCACAAATCACCGTTTCTCGCTTTCAGATCAGGTTCTTGCCAAAGACAACCACCTTGCTGTGCTTACTGCCGGCGGCAAAGACCTCACCACCGAGTTGTTGCGCATTCGCAACGAGATTCCGGCGAGTGTGAAATTTGAGGTTGAGGTAGATCGAATCGACCAGATCGCTGCGGTGCTTGCCGGCGGCGTCGACATAATCATGCTCGATAACTTCACCTTGGATGAACTGCGCGAGGGCGTAGCCATGATTCAGGGCCGAGCCATAGTCGAAGCATCTGGCGGGGTAAACCTTCAGACCGTTGCTGAAATCGCAGCCACCGGAGTTGATGTCATCTCGGTTGGCGCGCTAACCCACAGCGTGCGTTCACTTGACCTGGGCCTCGACGTAAAGATCGACGCCTAAACCATGATCTACCTCGACCACGCAGCCACCACCCCGGTTAGACCCGAGGCGTTGCAAGCTGCTTGGCCTTGGCTAACCAGCGAGTTTGGCAACCCATCGAGCACCCACGAGTTGGGCTTTCGCGCCAATGAGGCCTTAGAGTCAGCTCGCGCTCAAGTGGCAAAGTGGCTTGACTGCCGCGCTAGCGAAGTTGTGTTCACCTCGGGCGGCACAGAGGGTGACAACCTAGCCATCAAGGGCCTGGCATTGGCCAACCCACGAGGTCGTCATCTGATTAGTGCGAGAACTGAACACGAGGCTGTGCTCGAGGCTCTCGACTATCTAGAACGCCAGCATGGTTTTGAAATAACCTGGCTGCCGGTTGCCGCCGATGGTGCGATTGCGCTTGCCGACCTAACCGCAGCCTTGCGACCCGACACAACTTTGGTAACACTCATGCTCGGCAACAACGAGGTTGGCACCGTTCACCCAATCGCGAGTTTTGCTGCAGCTGCCCATGAGGTGGGTGCGCTATTGCACACCGATGCAGTGCAGTGCGTTGGTTGGGTTGATTGTCGAATCTCGACGCTCGGCGTAGATGCGCTAACCATCTCGGGGCACAAATTTGGTGCGCCTAAAGGTTCTGGGGCGACGTTCATCCGTGCAAAATTTGGAGTCGAACCATTGATTCACGGTGGCGGCCAAGAAGCCGAGCGCAGATCAGGCACCGAGAATGTTGCTTGGGCGGTAGCTTTGGCGAGCGCACTTGCGCTGCACCCTTGGCCAAATGAAGCTGCCAAGCAGATCGCAGACCTTAGAGACACCTTTGCAGCGGAAGTGCTGAAGGCAGTGCCCTGCGCAGTTGCCACCGGCAGCATGACCAAGCGCCTGGCAAACATTGCAAGCTTTTGCTTTGAGGGCTTGAGCGGCGAGGCTATTTTGCTTGAGCTTGAACGCCGCTCGGTCATAGTTTCGAGCGGTTCAGCCTGTGCGGCCGGGAGCGATGAGCCATCACATGTTTTGACCGCAATGGGGTTTGCGGCCGAGATAGCCCAGACCGCAGTTCGATTTAGCCTGAGCCACCAAACCACTGAGGCTGAACTTGAATCAGCGCTCAAAGCCCTGGTTGAATCAGTCGCTGCGGTTGGTGGCACTAGTAAAATTGCAGAATGACCAAACGCAATCGCCCATGGGGTTATCAAGACGTAAACGAAGCTGCTGAACCAAACTGGCAGCTACACCCTGACACCCAGGCGATTCGCGGAGCCCTTGCTCGCACCGGTTTCGGCGAGACCAGCGAGGCGCTGTTTCTCAACTCTGGCTTCACCTACGATTCTGCTGAACAGGCCGAGGCTTCTTTCAAGGATGAAACCGAGCACTTTCTTTATTCACGCTTTGCCAACCCAACCGTTGCTCAGTTCGAAAATCGACTAGCAATTCTTGAGGGAGCCGAAGCCTGCTTCGCGACTGCTTCGGGTATGGCCGCGATGTTTGCATCCGTGGCATGTTTGGTCAAGTCTGGCGACCGCGTGGTGGCCTATGCCGCAATGTTTAGCTCTTGCTATGTGGTTTTGACCGAGATTCTGCCTAAGTGGGGCGTCAACACCGTCTTGGTTGAAGAGAACACCCCTGAGGCTTGGGCAAAGGCTCTAAGCGAGCCGACCACAGCTGTATTTATTGAATCGCCTAGCAACCCGCTGATGGAGATCACCGACATTCGCATGGTCAGCGATTTGGCTCACAAGGTTGGCGCAACCGTAATTGTTGACAACGTAATGGCATCGCCGGTTCTACAGAAGCCACTCGAGCTTGGCGCCGATGTGGTTATGTATTCAACCACCAAGCACATCGACGGCCAGGGCCGTGTTTTGGGTGGAGCAATTTTGGGTAGCCAAAAGTACATCACCGAGAGCGTGATTCCGTTCACTCGTCACACCGGCCCATCGATGAGCGCATTCAACGCTTGGGTAATGCTTAAGTCTCTAGAGACCATGAGCATGCGAGTTGAGCGCATGTCGAACACTGCAACCGCAATTGCTGAGCACTTCGAGAATCATGCGGCAATCAACCGAGTTGCTTACCCGTTCTTGAAGTCGCACGTTGGCTATGAGCTGGCTAAGCAGCAGATGAAGGGTGGCGGTTCAACCGTAGCCATCGACTTCAAGGGCGATAAAGCTGCCGTGTTCAGATTCATGAACGCGCTTCAGGTGATTGACATCTCAAACAACCTGGGCGACAGCAAATCGTTGATGACTCACCCGGCTTCGACTACTCACCGACGCCTGTCGGCTGAGATTCAGGCTGAGATGGGAATTACTCCGACAACTGTGCGCCTTTCGGTTGGCCTAGAGCACCCAGATGACCTGATCAAAGACATCGAGACTGCCCTAAAGGCAATCTAAATACTGCAAATTCGCGCTGGGTTGCCGGCCTTCTGGTCGGCTGGTTAGGCGATTGCCGCAATGCGAGAAATAGCCTCGCTGATGTTTTCGCGACTGGTTGCATAGTTGAATCGCACAAAGTGTTCATAACCTGCACCCAGGTCAGCGCCCGGCACAACAGCAACGCGCGCGTCATCGTGAATGCGCTTGGCTGGTTCAGTGCCTAGGTTCAAAGAAGTGACATCCCACCACGCTAGATAGCTGTTGTGAGCTTCAACCACTGTGACGCCGGGCAGCTTCGCCGCCACCTCAGACTTCATGAATTCAAAATTTCCCTGGATGGTCTCAAGCGCTGAATCAAGCCACTGCTCACCGTTAGTGAATGCCTCGGCCATAGCGAAGGCCCCGAGAATCGAGGTTCGCCAATGCATGTCTGGTGGCAAAACCGAAACCTTGGTTGCCATCGCTGCACTTTGGGTCACCAAAATCGCAGCCTTCAAGCCCGCAAGGTTCCATGACTTGCTCGCCGAGGTAATTACGATTCCGGTTGCTTCGGCATCTGCACCGCAGGCAAGATACGGTGTGAAGTCAACGCCGGCGTAAGTTAGCGGGCCGTGAATTTCATCGCTAATCACGATTACGTCATATTTGACCGCCAACGCGGCAATGGCAGTTAGCTCAGCGCGGCTGTAAACCTTGCCCAGCGGGTTGTGAGGGTGACAGAGCAAGTAGAACTTGGCGCCAGCCGCAAAGGCCTTCTCGAGCCCGTCAAGGTCAAGGCTCCAGTCGGTGCCGCTCTCAATCAAGGGCACATCAACCTGCGAAAGTTTGGTTTCGGCAATCCAACCAAAAAATGCGCTGTAAACCGGGGTGTTCACAACCACCTGGTCGCCTGGCTTGCCGAGAGCTCTAAAGACCTCAACGGCGGCAACGCCGACATCCGTGGCTAATTTGACCTGCTTGGCATCAACGGCCCAGCCCCAGCGCTTGGCGGCAAAGGCAACAAAACTCTCAGCAACCTCTGGCACCGGGCCAAGGTAACCAAGGTCTGAGCGATTGGTGAAGTCGACGATTACATCACGGATGCCTTCGGCGATCTGAAAATCCATCTCGGCAACGTGCATTGGCAAAACATCGGGCGCAAAGCGGCGCCACTTTGAGCTGTGACGCTGGCGCAATTCTTGGATGTTTGCTGCGATTACCTGTGAGTCAGACATAAGCCAATTATTGCAGTGGGTTTTGAAGGCTACGTTGAGTTACTAAATCAGTGGTCGACCCTGAACGTCGGTGACGCTTCGGGTTGCATAAAGAATGATGTCGATCAGCGCCCAAATGCCAAATCCACCAAAGGTGAGCAGCTTGCCTACGCCGAGGCCGATGTGACCGGTGTAGAAGCGGTCGACACCGAGCGTGCCCAGAAAAATTGAAAGCAACAGGGCGATGATGTATTCGCGCTGAGGAGGCAGTGACGCATCACCTGGAACAGAGGCGTCCGGGGCGATCGGCTGTGCTACAGCAGCTGTTGAAGGCTGGGATGCTGGCGCTGCAGCAACTATTGGTCGAGGGGTGCCACAGTTGGTGCAGAAGGCAGAATCAGCGATGTGCTGAGTACCACACTGGCCGCAAAAAGAAGGTGCGCTGCTTGTAGTCATGAATCCCCCAGTCTCAAGCCCTTTCGGGCGGAATTAGTTCAAATGTACAACAGCAAACCTGAAACTGAATTTGCGAGATAAAAAAGACCCCGCCTGCAGTTGCAGGGGGATCTTGGGTGGTGCACCCCCCGGGACTTGAACCCGGAACCCACTGATTAAGAGTCAGTTGCTCTGCCGATTGAGCTAGAGGTGCGAGTTGAACTTTTCAGCGCAACGAGAGTCAACATTACCACATCGAATAGACTGAAGACTATGTCTGATGAGAAAAAATTAGTTGCTGGCGACAAGGCTCCAAACTTTAGTGTTTTGAATCAAGATGGCAAAACAGTTTCACTCTCTGACTACGCAGGCCAAAAGGTTGTGCTCTATTTTTACCCGGCTGCATCGACCCCGGGCTGCACCAAAGAAGCCTGCGATTTCAACGACAACCTGAACCCGTTCAAGGCTGCAGGCTACACCGTGCTTGGAATTTCGCCTGACTCACCGGCAAAATTGCGCAAGTTTGCTGACAACCAAGAATTGAACTTTGACTTGCTAAGCGACCCAGAGCTTGATGTTCACAAGGCTTTCGGTGCCTACGGCGCCAAGAAGCTCTACGGCCGCGAATATGTGGGTGTGCTTCGCTCGACTTTTGCAATTGATGAGAAGGGTGAAGTCACCCTCGCGCTTTACAACGTGAAAGCCACCGGTCACGTAACCATGTTGCGTTCAAAGCTGGGCATCTAAACCCAAACGCTTTTATTCTGGGTCGACGCTCTTCATGGTGGCGGCGACAACATCCTTTTTAAAAAGAGTCACGATAACGGTCGCTGACGGAATGATAAGCCCCCAGCCGATGGCCTGGTTGCCAAATTGCCCGCTGAAGCTGCCGGTGGCTACGGCCAGTTGAATGAGCTGCCAAAAGAAAGCTGCGCTGCGAGCCCAACGCTTAGAGCGCCAAAGCGAGATGGCCACGAAAATCACCAGAGCGGCTGCCCCGGCAACCATTGCAAAAAGGGCAATCATGGTGTTGAAACTGCGACTTTGACCTTCAAGAATTCCTAAACCAAGCACTGCGGCAAGGTAGGCAACAAATAAACCTTCGGCAAACACCACAAGGATGACAAGCCAGAGGCCGGTTGGGCGCTTTTCTGCTGATTTAGTCATGTTTCCTCAATATTGGGTATTGCCAAACGGCGGTCGGTGTGAAACTATTTTCAAAGGAAAAGTTCGAGTGAAAACGCTTCTCTAGCGTAAATCACCAAAGCGAAAACGCTTTAATCTTCGTCTGGCAAGAGTGCCAAAAGGTTTACTAAAAAAAGGAATACCGCACGTATGAATATGCAGTGGCTAAACGAATCTCGTTGCCTTACCGAAGACCCAGAACTTTTCTTTCCGGTTGGCAACACCGGCCCTGCAGTAGACCAAATTGAACAGGCTAAGTCTGTTTGCCGTGAGTGTGGCGTAGCCACCCAGTGCCTCGAATATGCAATCAAAGAAAACCAAGACACTGGTGTTTGGGGCGGCCTTAGCGAAGATGAGCGCAAGTCACTAAAGCGCAAATATGCTCGTGCTCGTCGCGCCGGCTAAAGCCTAGAGAATTCAAAAACCCGCCTTGCAAATTGCAGGGCGGGTTTTTCTTTGGGTCAAAAACTAAAGCGGCAGCGAAATCACTACTCGAGCGCCACCATCACTTGGTGAAGACCAGAAAATTGTTCCCCGAAGTTCACCCTCAATTAGCGTTCGGATAATCTGTGTGCCCAATCCAGCGCCAACCTGGCCGCCTTCGAGACCCTTGCCGTTGTCAGAGACGGTGATGATCAGTTGTTTGGCGTTACGTTCGGCGTTGACGGCAACCACACCACTTCTGTCGGCCAAGCCGTGCTCAACCGCGTTGGTAATCACCTCGGTGAGGGCCACAGCAAGCGGTGTCGCTAGCTCACTCTTTAGCTGGCCGAACTTTCCGTCGAGTATGGTTCGCACCGAGGTGTTCATGCTCGAAGCAACCTCGGTGGCCAGCATCAAAATGCGGTCGAAAACCTCGTCGAAATTCACGTCTTGGTTGAGGCCTTCTGAAAGAGTGTCGTGCACCAGTGCAATTGCAGAAACGCGTCTCATCGCCTGCTGCAGTGACTCTTTAGCCTCTTGGCTCTTGCTTCGTCGAGCTTGAATTCGCAGCAAACTCGCTACGGTCTGCAGATTGTTCTTCACTCGGTGGTGAATTTCACGGATGGTAGCATCCTTGGTAATCAATTCGCGCTCTTGGCGACGCAACTCAGTTACATCGCGACAAAGCACAATTGCACCGGTTCGTTCGGCACCTTTGCGAAGCGGAATTGCGCGCACGGTCAATGTGACGTTGCGCGATTCCATGTCGGTGCGCCAAGGAGCGCGCCCGGTTAGAACCAACGGAAGCGATTCGTCAACGTTGCGATTTTTTAGAACTGGAGTCGAGGCGGTGGCCAGCGATTGACCTTCGAGCTCGCCTTTGATTCCAAGTCGGTTGAATGCCGAAAGACCGTTTGGGCTTGCAAAAGTGACCAAACCGTCAACGTCAAGACGCAAAAGGCCATCGTTCGCACGAGGTGCACCGCGGCGAGGGCCGGTTGGATTGCTGAAATCGGGATAGTTTCCTTCAGACATCATGGTCAACAATTCATAACCACAGGCCAAGTAATTCAACTGCAAGCGGTTAGGAACCTTAACCTCACTGAGGTTGGTGTGCCTGGTCACCACCGCGATAGGCGACTTTGATACCTCTTCAGACTTGGTCGAAAGTTTTCTGCGAACCGGAATCGCCGTG
Source organism: Rhodoluna sp. (assembly GCF_024641065.1). Classification (GTDB taxonomy): domain Bacteria; phylum Actinomycetota; class Actinomycetes; order Actinomycetales; family Microbacteriaceae; genus Rhodoluna. The sequence continues at coordinate 49,482 of NZ_JAHEDV010000005.1, read as the reverse complement.
AGACGGGTGGTCAAACCATCTTCGGTTGAGGTAGTTCTGTCTTCGACAACTCGGCCATCTTCGAAAGCTGACTTGACCTGTTGGGCCCAGTCTTTTCGAATTTGCGAGCCAGTGATGTCTCGATAAAAAATTGTGGCATCGCTCGATGGTCGTGCGTGACCGGCGGCAATAAAGCCACCTTTTGAGTCAGGAATCCAAAGCACCAGGTCAGCAAAAACTAGGTCAGCAACAAGCTGCCAGTCAGCCATGAGCAACTGCAGCCACTCGATTTCAGCATGGCTGCTTTGCCCCTGATGGGCCTTTACTAATTCGCTAAGCGTAGACACCTAACCGAGTTTAGTCAGGCGTTTGTCTAAGTTTGATCGTTGGCCCAGCAACTGAGTTCTCGCAAACAACTCAATTGCCTGCTTGGCTGCCGAACCTCGTTTGGCTAGCGATATCGGCCGAGCATTTTTAAGTGCCAAGTCAAAAGCCGTTGAATCATCTGGGATGAAACCGTCGGGTGAAACTTGGCCCAGTCTGGCGAGAGTTTCAGAAATTTGCTGTTTGGCATTTGCACCAAGAACTGATGATCTAAGGCGATTCACGAGTGTATAAACCTCGCCTTTTGGTCGAAGGTCGGTTAGCTCGGGCAGCTGCTGAAGATAGCGCGAAATACCTACCTGATCGGCGATACAGATTCCAATAATTTGGTCGACCGTTTTCAAGACCGATTGGGTAAGTGCGTTTCGCTCCTGCCCACTCCCCTGTTGCCTCAGGCCGACCTCGAGGTTCGAAGCCAGATCGCAAATGATGAAATCAAATTCTTCACGAATACTCTCAAGCAAATTCTCAAAGCGCTCAGCCGAAACCTCAGGCCAGCGACTGGAAGAAGAGATGCCGGTCATCAGGCTGAATTCTTGGCTACCCACGGGCACTCGAACCGAGAATCTCTCAAGTTCAAATTGGTTGAATCGGTCTTGTGAAGCTATCCGGCATGCGGCCGCCAAACCTGCGGAGTGATCGACTAATCCAAGCATTAGCGCCAGGCTCGGCGAATAGATATCAGCGTCTATCAGCAGCACCCGTTGTTTGGCCGCGGCTAACTCGGCGGCCAGTCCAAGAGCGATAGATGACTTTCCGGCTGAACCGCCCGCAGACCAGATGCCAATAAGTTTGGCGCTAGCCATCGGCAAGTGTCGGTCGCAAAATAATAGAGAGCGCAGACTCATTCGCTATCGCCGCAAGCACGGGCGAAACCGCATCAGCCGGAACACTCAGTTCTACCTGAGCCACACCATTAGCCATCACTCCAGTGGGTTCGGTCACGTTTGAAACCTCAGCAGCGAGAATCAAAGCGTAAGGCGCGCCAAAGGTTCGGTCGACATTCTTTTCGGCCACCCAGACATCAACCGAATCACCGGGGCCAAGACCCTTGGGAAGAGCCATTGAGGGCGTGAAAACCACCGGCACCCTCGCGTCGATTGCCGTGCCAGCAACATTGCTCTTGGCAATTAATTGACCTTCACCAACCGGCACCAAAACGTATGCGCCATCTGGAAGGTCATTGGGTGCCAGGTATTCGCCCTGACTAACACCGAGGTTCATCTGCACACTTTTCAGTTGCCCCGATTCGATCTGAGCCCCGGCTGGCAAATCTACTGCCGCTACCATGACCGTCGTTGTCACCCGTTCAGACTGCAAGGTAAACCAGAGCAGGGCTGCAGCTGAGAGCATCATTAGCCCGGCAGCCAAAAATAGCCTGAATTTTCTGCCTCCGGCACGCAGGGCCACATTGTTTTTTCTCATGGCTTTAGTTCAGACCATTTGCAAAATCGCCACCGAAATTATCCACAGACTCAACTCTCAGCACTTCAAGGCCCTCAATCGGTAGCGCCAACTCTGTTGTTTCGGTCTGCACAAATAGAAGTTCATCCGAGTGTTTTATGAATTGCCCAGCATGCAAGGCAGCATCTCGCACCAAGGCCAACCGCCAACTTATCGGCCCAAACTTTGGCAAAAGATCGAGCATGGCATCGAGAGGGCGATTACTAAACCGAATCTTCGGCAACTCGGGCTGATCGCCGACCTTGAATTCCACGCTCGCTAGGCTGGCTGTTTTATAGACCACCCAGACCGGTCGAAACAGGTCCATTCCAGCGATGAAATCTTTGCCCAGCAGAGGTGCGATTAATTCTTCACGGATACCCCTTGCTGTCAAAACTTCTACTACCCGAACCTCGGCATCAACCGTCGCAGCGTTCTTTTGACACTGCTGGCTGTCGCTAGCTGCTGGTGGTTGAGCACTCAACTGCGCGGCATATTTGGCTTCAAGATCTTCGAAAACTGCATCAAGGTTCATTCGGCGATTTTGGTTCAAAAATGAACACTTTCGAAAAGTTATCCACAAGATACCTCAAACCATTGCGCACGGATGCCATCGAGCAATAGCGTCAGAATTCCTACAGGAGTTGTGGGTTCAAAAGGACGAAGGGGAAAGTCCATGGCAAGAGAGATTCCAAACCGGGGCGACCCGGAACGCAAAAAGCGCAATGTGCGCAATCTGATTGAGTCAGCAGAGTTTTTTGGTGCCCAATACACGGGCACAGCAGACCTGCCGAATCCAGAGCAAAGTCTTCAAATCTTGGCTACGGGGGTTGTCGAGGTTATTTCAGGTATGAGGCAGGTAGATCAACTGGCGCGGTTGCTGTCAGACGATGTCTATCAGCGGCTTTCTAAGCGTGCCATCGAAGCCCAGCAAAGCAGAGACGCAAAAGGGCAAAAGGCACATCATCAAATGTTTGCAGTACAAAAGATGATGAGCACCTCACCGCGCGACGGAGTAATCGAGTCGGTTGTAGTTCTAAACGGCCAAAAACGCTCTCGCGCAGTCAGCATTCGACTTGAAGGAATCAACCAGCGCTGGCGAGCCACCGCTTTATCGATCCTTTAATTTCTACTTACGAAAGAACGCGCTGCCCTGGCCACCAGTCTCAGGTTTTGAGTTGGTTGGGGCAGCGTTTTCATTTGCTGAATGCTCCTCTGGTGCGCCGTCTTCGTTCGGTGCGATGTAGGTTAGCTGCTCTGCGCTTGGGCGTGGAGTCTGCTTCACCTCAACCTCTAGGTTGAACAAGAAACCGGTGATTTCTTCTTTGATTGCACCCATCATCTGCTGGAACATGCCGTAGCCCTCGCGCTGGTATTCAACCAACGGGTCGCGCTGGGCCATGGCGCGAAGGCCAATTCCCTCTTTTAGGTAGTCCATTTCATAAAGGTGGTCGCGCCAACGGCGGTCAACAACTGAAAGCACCACTCGACGCTCCAGCTCACGCATTGCACCTTCACCAATGGTCGCGGTTCGAGCAGCGTAGGCGATTCGAAGGTCGCTGATGATTTCTTTGGTCAACCAAGCTGAAGTCAAGCGTGAACGGTTACCCGCCTCTGCCAAAACTTCTTGAATCTCTAGGCCGATTGGATAAATGGTCTTTAGTTCTGCCCAAAGAGCTTCTAGATCCCAGTCTTGACCTGCGTGGTCAGAAATGTGACCTTCAACAATTGCGGTGATTGCGTCAGACATGAACGATTCAACTCGTTCGCCGATGTCGTCACCTTCAAGAATGTGGCGTCGGTCGCTGTAGATAGCCTCGCGCTGACGGTTCAAAACATCGTCATACTTTAGAACGTTCTTGCGAACCTCAGCATTGCGACCCTCAACCTGTGATTGTGCACTGGCAATTGCACGGCTAACCACTTTTGATTCGATAGCCATGTCGTCAGGCACACCAGAGCGGTTCATCAGGGCGCTGGCAGCACCTGAGTTGAACAGACGCATTAGGTCGTCAGTCAGCGAAAGGTAGAAACGTGACTCACCGCGGTCACCCTGGCGACCGGCGCGGCCACGAAGCTGGTTGTCGATTCGACGTGACTCGTGGCGCTCGGTGCCCAGAACATAAAGACCGCCAACTTCAAGAACCTTTTCGGCCTCGACGCTAACTTCTTCTTTGATCTTGGCAAATTCGGTAGCCCAAGCCGCTTCGTACTCTTCTGGGGTTTCGTCGGCGTGAAGACCGCGCTTGTTCAAAGCCTCAACGGTCATGAATTCGGCGTTTCCACCAAGCATGATGTCAGTGCCTCGGCCAGCCATGTTGGTAGCCACGGTTACAGCGCCAAGGCGACCAGCCTGGGCCACGATAGCAGCCTCACGGGCGTGGTTTTTGGCATTCAATACTTCGTGACGAACTCCGGCCTTAGCCAAAAGCTTCGAAAGGTATTCACTCTTCTCAACGCTGGTGGTACCAACCAAAACCGGCTGGCCAGCCTTGTGGCGTTCGGTGATGTCGATTACCACCTGATTGAACTTGACCTCTTCGTTCTTATAGATCAAGTCAGGCTGGTCGATTCGAACCATTGAGCGGTTGGTCGGAATTGGCACAACACCCAGCTTGTAGGTGCTCATAAACTCAGCAGCTTCGGTCTCGGCGGTACCGGTCATGCCCGATAGCTTCTTGTAAAGACGGAAGTAGTTCTGCAGGGTCACGGTAGCCAAAGTCTGGTTTTCAGCCTTGACCTCAACGCCTTCTTTGGCCTCAATAGCCTGGTGAATACCCTCGTTGTAGCGACGACCAGCAAGGATGCGGCCAGTGTGCTCGTCAACGATCAGAACTTCGCCATTCATAACCACATAGTCTTTGTCGCGCTTGAACAAGGCTTTGGCCTTGATCGAGTTATTCAAGAATGAGATCAATGGAGTGTTAACCGACTCATAAAGGTTTGAGATACCGAGGTAGTCCTCAACCTTCTCAATTCCTGGCTCAAGAATTCCGACGGTGCGCTTCTTTTCATCAACTTCGTAGTCAATAACTGGCTGCAGTTTTTCAGCAATCTTTGAGAACTCGCCAAACCAACGGTTTGCCTCGCCTGAGGCCGGGCCAGAAATAATCAGCGGGGTACGGGCCTCATCGATCAGAATCGAGTCAACCTCATCGACAACTGCAAAGAAGTGGCCGCGCTGAACCATGTCAGACTGCTGCCAAGCCATGTTGTCGCGAAGGTAGTCGAAACCAAATTCATTGTTGGTTCCATAGGTGATGTCAGCAAGGTACTGCTCGCGACGCTCAGCTGGCTCCTGGCCAGAAATGATGCAACCGGTGGTCATTCCAAGAGCTCGGAACACGCGGCCCATTAGGTCACTCTGGTACGAGGCCAAGAAGTCGTTCACGGTAACCACGTGTACACCGCGGCCCGCGATGGCGTTTAGGTATGCCGGCAGGGTTGCAACCAGAGTCTTACCTTCACCGGTTCGCATCTCGGCAATGTTGCCAAGGTGCAGAGCAGCGCCACCCATTAGCTGTACGTCAAAGTGACGCAAACCCAGGGTGCGCTTTGATGCCTCACGAACGGCAGCGAATGCCTCAGGCAAAAGATCGTCGAGGCTTTCGCCCGCTGCATAACGCTCGCGCAAAACTTCAGTTTCGCCACGAAGCTCTTCGTCACTGAGGTGACTGAAGTCTTCTTCTAGGGCGTTTACGGCGTCAGCATAATTACGCAAACGGGCAAGGATGCGGCCCTCTCCAGCGCGAAGAAGTTTTTCGATGATTGATGCCAAAATTATGCTCCATACCGTTTGTTATTACTTCGTCAATCTTAGCCCGAGGGCCCAACCGGAGACCGGTTGGGCCCTGCAGTATGGCTAATTCTCAGTAAACGTTAGGAAAGGGTAATAACGCCGTAATTCCAGCCTTTGCGACGGTAAACCACGCTCGGCTTTGAAGTTTCTGAGTCTAGGAACAAGTAGAAATCGTGACCAATCAGCTCCATGTGATACAAAGCGTCATCGACAGTCATTGGGGTTCCCGCGAATTCTTTGCGGCGAATAACCACTGGGCTTTCACCCAGGTCTACCTCAGCTTCAGCCTGGTCAGCAACCTTCGCTTGACCAAGTAGCACGTCGGCGTCAACTGGTCGAATGTCGAGTTCGGCAAAGTCGTGTGCCGAAAGCTCGCTGGTGCCGATTGATCCGTGGTGACCGTGGTGAACTTTGCGACGGTCGGCTGCACGACGAAGTCTCTCGGTTAGTTTTCCGAATGCGATGTCAAAGGCAGCGAATTTATCTCCTGCGTGAGCCTCAGCGCGAACCACGTGGCCGGGTTCAAAAACTGTTAGCTCTACCTGATCTTCGGGGCCGGAGGTTCGGCTGTGATCGTGACGCGTCACCTTGATGTCAAAAGATTGAGCCTTGTGAGACAACTGCTCAACTTTGTGGGTGCGGTCTGCAATATATTCGCGGAATCGGTCTGAGACGCTTAGGTTTCTTGCCGAGATGTTAATTTCCATGATGACCTCCATCGTCGGGCGACATTGCCCGTGAAACAAAAGTTATACCCAAAATCAATTTCATGTTGCCAATTTTCGTTTTGTCTCAGCAAATGTGCAGAAAAATTTCACGGATGCCCCTGCCGCTTCACACGCCCGAGCAGCCTCAAGCAGGGTTGCGCCGGTGGTGCAAACATCATCTATCAGCACGACGGCCAAGCCTGCGAGGCTAAAGCGGCTTTGCATCGCTCCGGCAAGGTTTGCCGATCGCTCGGCAATATTTAGCCCAGATTGATCTAAAACCTCGCGTTGATAACGCAATGCGTTGACTAGGCCGACCGAGGTTCCAGACCTTCGCAATTCAGCCACCATGGGTGCAGCAATTTCGCGAGCTGGCTGAAAACCTCGCTTGAGTGAGGCTTCCCGTCTGCTTGGAACCGGAACCAGCACCAGGCGCTCTAGCGGCCCCAGATTCGCCGCTTTCAAACCAAAGAGAAACACTTGGCTCATCAAAGCGCTGAAGGAGCGAAAAATGCTGGTCTGCCCGTGTTCTTTGAACTGCTCAATCATGTTGGCCACCACGGCTGAATAGTCTGCGAGCGCAAAACCTGTCAGGCACGAGCGTTGCACCACAAGAGGCTCACTCGAATAACTCGATAGGCATGCCTCGCAAACCGGGCTTCCAGAGCGATCGCAAAGCGCGCAGCGGGTTGGCAAAAACATGTCGAGAAATTCATCCAAGAGATTCACAGTTCAAGACTGCTGAGAGTTCTCTGCAGTGAAGCCTTGGCGGCTAATCTGTGGAGAAGCTACATGCCCGGAAAATGCATGGCCAGAACATTTGAGCTGACCTTTGACCAGAACGCCGAGCGGTACTGGAAGAACTCGTTTTCATCGGTTTGAATGAAAAGCGAACTTACCGGGTTAGAACCGATGATGGCCTTGGCGTGCAACACCTGCGGCAAAGCGCGTGACAAACCACCAATGGTCAGAATCTTCGGCGTGGTGTATTCGCCAATGCCCTGGTCAAGAATCGCTAGCGAAGTTAGCCCCACCCAGCTGACCGAGGTGACACTTGAGATTTCGCCATAAGGCTTTACCGGTAGACCAAAACTAATTGGCTTGCCGAATTGGTCACGGATAATCGACATCACATAGAGGCGTCGGTTTGCACCGGTGCCAGCAATAACAGCTGCGCGACTACCCTCGGGGCTGATTGAGAATTGCGAACGCTCTAGGCCGTGCAGCCAACCAGATGCAAATTGCACCTGCTTGCCGAGCGAGTCAAAAACGAAAACCGGGCTATTGGCTGCACTTGGCATTGCCCAGGCAAAATTCTGACGGTCAATGGCTGGGGCCAAGAAGTCGGTTCCGGCAACTAGGCGATCGGTCTTGGCTCCAAGAATTCCGAATCTGCGGCTATAAATTCCGTCTGAGGTTCTAAGCAGCAGATACTTTTCGTCATCGGTGAGGGCAAACTCGGTGCTGTCTAGCTGCTGCAGAATCGGTTTGGCACCGATTACATCCGTGCTCGCACTCAAGTCGACGTGCTTGAGGTTGCCGTCAACCAAAACCACTGGGCTGGTTGAGCGAATCGCTGGTACCAAAGAATTAATGTCCTGGATGTCCTGAGGCGTCTGCTCAATCAAAACCTGAACGTTGTAGACGCTAGACAGGGGCAACAGGGTCTCACGAATCTGGGCCTCCATGTATGGGCGCTTGCCTACGGTGGCCTTTAGTGCAGCAGCACTTAGATCAACCGAGGCAAGACCTTGGTTCACCGTCACAGCGTTCACAGCCAATTCGGTGCCAGCTGGAATGGCAGAGGTGACCGCTGGCGCCAGCCAGGTGCTTGGACCGTTTAGCAGAGCATCAACAAGTCGTGTTGTGGTCGATGCTCTCGAAGGAAACCAGCGAACATCTGGAACCAGGTATTCAAATTCGTTGTCGTAGAAATACACCGAGTAACTTCTGAAGATAACCTCGAACACCGGCTCGATAACCACCGTTAGGTTCGGGGCAGATGAGATGCGCCATTGCCCATCTTCTTTGATGAATTTGAAGTTCAAGTATTCAGTTGAATTAGCCGGCAGCGACTCAAACTCGCCCTGGTCACCAATTTGAGCTGAAACCGAAATGCTGGCGCTGGCACTGTTGTCTGAGTTAACCGTTAGCAAACGACTTCCGGCTTGAATCAGAGTTCGCTGACTCGGCTTCCAGTTAGCACGAAGGTCTTCGCTCAAGAACTCGCGCGCTGTCGAATAATCGTTCTGCGGGCCAGTGCCGGCATTCAAGAAACCGGCAAGAATTTCATACTTGGTGGCATCTTCAACCGGCCCAGTCGGCGAGTAATACAAAAAGTCGCTCTCGAGAGCAGGCTGAAGGTCTTGGCCAGTTTTGATCAATCCGTTGGTTGGAATCTGTGCGCAACCGGTCAAAAACGAAACGGCTAGAACAGCAGCTAAAAATTGCTTCAGGTGCTTAAACATTTTTCACCGCAGCTTTCTTGCCCTTGCCCTTTGGTGGCAGAGGCAATGGTGATTGGGTGAAGACGGTGCCCTTGCGTCTAGGGAGGGTCAATCTAAAGCATGCGCCCTCTCCCGGCTTAGCCCACACCTGCAGCCAACCGTTGTGAAGATTGGTATCTTCTAGCGAGATTGCCAGACCGAGACCTGTTCCACCGGTGGTTCGCTTTCGCGCTGGGTCTGCACGCCAGAAGCGGTCAAACACTCGGTCTACCTCGGTTCGGGTCATGCCAATACCGTGGTCAGTCACGCTAACTGCGACTGCCGTTTCATTCATTCCAACGGCAACGTCAATTTGCTTACCTTCGCCATGCTCAATCGCATTAGCCAGAAGGTTTCTAAGCAGGCGTTCGATGCGGCGACCATCGATTTCAACGTCAACCTCGCCACTAGGAATCTCAATTGTGATTGCCGAACCCTTGCTGGCAGCAAGTGGTTCGATGCCAGCGATTGCCATGCCGACTACACCGTTTAGGTCTTGAACTTCAAGATCGGCTTCAACCGCACCGGCGTCATACCGAGAGATCTCAAGCAAGTCGTTCAACAAAACCTGAAAGCGATCGATCTGGTCATGCATCAACTCGGCAGAACGTTTGGCGGCGGGCTCGAGCTTCTCGCGACTGGCAAAAATTACCTCACCGGCCAACTTGATTGTGGTCAGAGGTGTGCGCAATTCGTGCGAGACATCTGAGACAAATCGCTGTTGCATTTTTGAAACGCTGGCTAGCTTGGTGATCTGCATCTGCAGGCTGTCGGTCATCTTGTTGAACGAGTGCCCAAGCACGGCAATAACGTCTTCACCGCGCTCAGGCAGGCGACGCTCGAGGTTTCCCTCAGAAATCTCTTCAGACACCTGAGCGGCAATCTGCACTGGCTTGACCAGCCAATTGGTAACGAAATAGGTAATCAAACCAATCATGAAGAGCAAGAAGACACCCGCGAAAACCAAGGTTCTCTGAACAAAATCAAGGGTGTCTTGTTCGCTTTGCAGGTCAAAGATTAGATAGAGCTCATAAGCCCCAGCTCGAGGTATCTGAATTTGCGCGCCAACCACAACACCGGGATGAGTAGCACCATCGATGGTCGAAACCGGAATCGACTGATAGGTCAGTCGGCCCTGAGAAGAACGAACTTCATCTTTGAAGTCATCGCTGATCAGGTTGACGTCAAGGTCGGTCGAAATTGGGCTCTGCAACACTAGGTCGTTGATTTGACCCGGGGTTCGAAGAATTGCTACCTGGCGAGTGTCGTTGGTATCGGTTGATTCAAGTTTCGGCACCACCGAGTTCAACATGGTTTGAAGTTCGACTTCTTCGGCAACCGTGGTGGCCGAGAAGGTGTTTTGAACCTCTACAACACCGGTGGCTGATTCATTTAGAACCTGCTTCAAACGAGTTTCATAGAGCCCATTACCGATTGAGTAAGAAAGAAAGCCGCCGATAATGAGCAAGGCAATGCCACTGAACACTACGGTCGAGAAAACCGCGCGAACCTGAAGAAAGCGACGGAACAAACCGAGCGCCCAATTGATGGCACCCCGAATAGTCAATTAGTTCGTGCCAGCCTTATAACCGATTCCGCGAACGGTGGTCACGATCTGTGGGTTGTCTGGGTCGATTTCAACCTTTGAACGCAAACGCTGAACGTGCACATTCACCAAACGGGTGTCAGCTTTGTACTGGTAACCCCAAACCATTTCGAGCAACATTTCGCGAGTGAATACCTGACGCGGCTTTAGTGCAAGGGTTAGCAACAGGTTGAACTCAAGCGGAGTTAGCGAAAGCTTTTCTGAACCGCGGCGAACCTCGTGACCGACAGTGTCGAGAGTCAATGGTCCGATGGTCACTGAACCCTCGTCGGTACTCTCACTTGCAAGCGGGCGCAGGCGCGCCTTGATGCGAGCAGTCAAAACGTTTGGTTCAAATGGCTTGACCACATAGTCATCGGCACCAGCTTCGAGGCCGCGAACAACATCTTCGCTTTCGGTCTTGGCGGTCAGCATGATGATTGGGGTGCCAGACACTGAGCGAATCTCGCCACAAACGGCAATGCCGTCTTTGCCCGGAAGCATTACATCCAAGAGAACTAGATCAGGAGCAATCTCGTTGAACTTGTCTAGGGCACCCGAGCCAGCATCGTGGTAGCTAACGTCAAAGCCCTCAGACTCGAGAACGATGCCAACCATTTCGCGAAGAGCATTGTCGTCATCGACAACCAAAATCTTGTGCGCCATGCTTTACCCCTGGTTCTAATTAGTAGCGGTAGTGATCAACCTTGAACGGACCATCGACAGAAACACCGATGTAGGCAGCCTGTTCAGGCGACAACTGAGTTAATTCAACACCAAGTGCGTCTAAGTGCAAACGCGCAACCTTTTCGTCAAGGGTCTTCGGCAAGATGTGAACGCCCAACGCATAGCTCTCGGTCTTGCCAAAAAGCTCAATTTGAGCCAACACCTGATTGGCGAATGAGGTGCTCATCACAAAGCTCGGGTGTCCGGTGGCGTTTCCGAGGTTCATCAATCGACCCTCGCTCAGAATAAGAACTGAACGACCATTAGGCAGTCGCCACTCGTGAACCTGCGGCTTGATTTCAATTTTTTCAACCCCTGGGATGCGGTTGATGCCGGCCATGTCTACCTCGTCGTCAAAGTGACCAACGTTGGCAACAATTGCCTGGTGCTTCATCTGAAGCAAGTGTTCTGGGCGAATGATCGCGGTGTTACCGGTAGCGGTCACAAAGATGTCGATGGTTTCGATGACCGACTCTAGCTTGGCAACTTGGAATCCATCCATGACTGCCTGCAGTGCACAGATTGGGTCAACCTCGCTCACAATCACGCGAGCACCCTGGCCGCGCATTGCCTCGGCTGAACCCTTGCCAACATCGCCATACCCGGCAACGAAAACGGTCTTGCCGCCCATCAGAGTGTCGGTTGCACGGTTTAGTCCGTCTGGCAGTGAGTGGCGAATGCCGTACTTGTTGTCGAACTTCGACTTGGTGACAGAGTCGTTCACATTGATGGCCGGGAACAAAAGTTCGCCTCGTTTGTGGAACTCGTAGAGGCGGTGAACGCCGGTGGTGGTCTCTTCAGTGACACCCTTTATCTCGCTCGCGATTCGAGTGAAGCGAGTTGGGTCAAAAACTAGCGACTTGCGCAGCAATTCAAGAATCACGCCATATTCTTCGCTGTCAGAAGCCGCGGTTGCCGGAACAGCTCCGGCGATTTCGAACTCGCGACCCTTGTGAACTAGAAGGGTTGCATCGCCACCATCGTCGAGAATCATGTTCGGGCCGGTGTAGCTCGCCCCTTCGGCAGCAGCTTCTGCTGACCAGTCAAAGATGCGGTCGGTGCACCACCAATACTCTTCAAGGCTTTCGCCCTTCCAAGCAAAAACCGGTGTGCCCTCAGGTGCGTCTGGGGTGCCGTTAAGCCCGACAACAACAGCTGCGGCAGCTTCATCCTGGGTTGAAAAAATGTTGCAAGAAGCCCAACGAACCTGAGCGCCAAGCGCAACCAAGGTTTCGATCAGCACCGCCGTCTGCACGGTCATGTGCAACGAACCAGTTATTCTCGCGCCCTTCAGCGGCTGACTAGGTGCAAATTCTGCACGGATAGCCATCAGGCCCGGCATCTCGTTTTCGGCTAGACGAATCTGGTGACGGCCGGCGGTAGCCAAGCCAAGGTCAGCAACTTTGAATTCGAAGGCGCGAGGTGACAAATTATTCTGCTTTCTGCTGGATGAGCCCGAGGACTTCATCACGAATCTGGATCATGTCGGCCTCATTTTTGGCTTCGACATTTAGACGTAGCAATGGCTCGGTGTTCGATGAACGAACGTTGAACCACCACCATGAACCAGCTTCGGCAGGCTTGCCTTGCGCTGTGATGCCGTCGAACTCGTCAAACTCGGCACGGCCGGCAAATGCCTGCTGAACGCGAGCCTTGGCGGCTGCAACATCAGAAACGGTCGAGTTAATCTCGCCGCTTAGGTAATAAGGGTTGTACTGCTTAGAAAATTCCGAAAGCGAAAGCTCTTGAGAACCAAATTCGGCAAGCACGTGCATTGCCGCCAGCATTCCGTTATCGGCACCCCAGAAGTCTCTGAAGTAGTAGTGAGCCGAGTGCTCGCCACCGAAGATTGCGTTGGTTGCTGCCATCTGGTCTTTAATCAACGAGTGACCGACCTTGGTCTTCACCGGCTTGGCACCGTCTTCAGCAATGACTTCTTCGACAACTCTTGAAGTTAGTAGGTTGTGAAGCACGGTAATCGGCGCACCCGGGTTCGTAGCCTTTTCGCGAGCAATTTCTCGACGAGCAACGATTGCTGCAACTGCCGATGGAGTAACTGGTTCACCCTTTTCGTCAACCACAAAACAACGGTCAGCATCGCCATCGAAAGCGAGGCCAATGTCGGCCTGGTGCTCAAGAACGGCCTTCTGAAGGTCGACCAAGTTTTTAGGGTCTAGCGGGTTGGCTTCGTGGTTCGGAAAGCTTCCGTCTAATTCGAAATACATCGGGATGATCTCGAGTGGCAGACGGCTCAAATCTGATGCGGTACCCAATACGGCTGGCACAGTCATGCCGCCCATGCCGTTGCCGGCATCAACCACTACCTTGAGTGGTCGAATGTTGTGAAGGTCAACCATCTCGCGCAGATAACTGGCGTACTGAACCAAGATGTGCAGGTCGCGGTAAGAACCAGGCTGGTCCACCTCTTCTATGCCGGTCTCAAGATAAACCGCAGCGCGGTCTCGGATGTTCGCCAAGCCGGTGTTCAGGCTTACTCCTCGAGCACCAGCGCGAGAGAACTTGATGCCGTTGTAGGTGGCCGGGTTGTGGCTTGCGGTGAACATGGCAGCCGGTGCGTTTAGAACACCAGAGGCAAAATATGACTCGTCGGTTGAACAAAGGCCGATCGAAACAACATTTGCTCCGCGAGCGCGAGCGCCCGTTGCAAATGCGTCAGCAAACTCAGGCGATGAATCGCGCATATCGTGGCCGACGACTACATCTTGGCCAGCAGCCTCAAGTTCATCTACAAAGCCTGCAGCTAGAGCTGCGACGATTTCTGGGGTCAGCTGAGAGCCAACCAATCCGCGCACGTCGTAGGTTTTTACGAGGGCATTCCAGTCGATTGACATGAAACTCCGTATCTATAAGGGCAGAACTTCTAGGATACCAATTCAATACACTGGAGGGCATGGTTGATAAGTCGCTGGGCAGAGGCAAGAGCCGTGATCGACATAGTCGAGGCATTCGCCAGCCACTGTTGAGCCCCCTATTTCGCAACGGGGCAAGAGGCCAGGGCTTTGAACAAATTGTGGCCAGCACCTGCGAGTTTTTGAAGAGCGCTTGGCCAGAACAGCTTTCGAATCTGAGTTACAAAATCTATGATGCACCAGCATTTAGCGAAGGCGTTGAGAGTGTTCGCCGTTGGTCGATTAGAAAAGACGCAACCCAAATCATCATCTATCGACTACCCATAGAGCGCATGGGTCATTTCAAGCGCAGCGAAAAACTTCACGAGCGCATGCACATCGAAGAATACGTTTTCACAGCTGCTGCAGCACTTATCGGCAAAGAGCCCTGGGAACTGATCCCTGGCGCTGACGAACGCTAAACCAAGCTAGCGAACGGTAACCGAAACCTTGCCGCCAGCATTTTTTTGATCAAGCACTGGGATGTTTGCAACCGCTCCATCAACATCAACAATCACCGTTGCATATCGAACAGAATCACCCGCGGTGAAACCGTAGTCACTGCCGCCAGTGAGTTTTTCTACCGAGACCTTGCCGGTGGTTTTGTCATAGATGCAGATCTTTGAAATTCCCGGGGCGGGGATCGAAATCATCCGGGCATTATTGAACCCCTCGGCCGCAGACAGCCAGGTGAAATCAGGGGTTCGACTTGCAACAACTCGCGAAAGGCGAACCGAGGCGATAACCGGCTGATCAGAATTGATTAGGGCAACATAGTCGCCGTCAACCAAACCGGTGAGCTTGAAGTCAACCACTGTTCCGCCGGGGACTTCTTCATGAATTACCGTGCCAAAAGTTTCAGCAGTCGCGCCCATAATTTGAGCGGTGAAGGTTGCCGGCTTGGTTCCCGGCACAAAAATTCTAAGGGTTGGGCGAAGGTCACCATAGCTGGCGTCAGACTTCACCAATCTGGTAACTAGCGCTGAACCACGAATAAACACGCCAGACACAACGGCGTCAACACTGGCATCAGGAGAAGGCGAAATAAAGTCAACACCCGCCGCCGCTAGCCCGTGAACCACGCGTTGCTGAACCCAGGCAGCAATGGCACCGCCGTGAGCCGAAATATGTGTGGTGAAAGTTGCGGTTTTAGGAATCAGACCAGCAAGTGGCAAAACAATGGATTGTCCGGCCGACACAGCAATTCCTTTGAGCCCTGGTGCGTCTACTGAGCCGCCCTCGCTAAAAATCTCGAGGTCTACAGTTGCATCGGTGGCGCCAGCGTTACGCAAAATCAAAAGCGCTTCGTGCCCGGTGGTGGTGTCGCCACCGTTAATCCACATCTCGCTCGATGGTCGCTGGCAAGCTGCCGCCGCCAAACCCGAGATCGTCGAGGTGTTAGCCAGTTGAATCTGATTAACGTTCAACAGAGTTGAACCTTGCTGGGCATCGCCGGTCGAATCGCTCACCGTATAAACGCCATCATTCGAAACTAATTCGGTAGAGCCAGCCTGGCTGTAGGCGCTAGAGATGATTGGTGAGCCAATTTGAACGAATGACCCAAGCTTTGTGCCAGAACTACCACCAGATTGATACACGCCACCGGGGCAAACCAAACTCAAATCTCGCGCCTTGACCTGCACTTCGGCCGCCGACTGTTTCACGCCAACATTTAATTCAAAACTCGGTGCAAGTATTGTGCCAGCGGTGAGTGCGGCAACCACTGATGCAAGGCCAAAAATCTGCTTAATCATTCTTCGCCAGCCTCAACAAAAATTTCACTCGCGCCAGCGGTGCGCTTGCGAGTTGATCCGGTTGGTAAGGCCAGCAAAATAAATACCAGTAGAACGGCAAATTGAATTCCCTTGGTTACCGACCAGAACTTGGTTTCATCCACCGCAGGCAGATCAGTTGCCGGATTCACCACTCGCCACAGTTGGCCAAATTCGGTACTACCGACGGCCTCGAGCTCTTTGATCGAGTTCAGACCGATCGCCAATTCAGCAACTGCAGAACCCGAAGAAGCCGGAACCAAGATGTAGCCCACCTGAGCCATTTTGAGCGCCAGGGCTAACTCAGTTCCGTTGGCTGACGCCAGGTTCGCAACCAAGGCCGAAAGTTCGGCAGTCTTGTTTGATTCCAAACTGTCTAGAGCAAACAAATAGTTATTGCTCAAATCATCCAGGCTCAAGCCACTGCCGTCTTGTAGCTCGGCCCTGAATAAAGACTGGCCTGACTCTTGAGTCTCGGCACTGATTACGAGCATCTTGAGCTGGCTGCCCTGCTGCTGTTCAGCTGCAACAATGGCTGGCACAACTCGGGCATCCGTGAATTTAATTTCAGGCTTGGTCACTGCCAAAAGCACCAGCGAAGGAACAATCGTGATTATTGCCAGCGTGCCCGCAAACCAACGTCGAGCCGCAATCGAACGCACCTGGTCAAGTGCAAGTGCCAGCATGGTTGCAAAACCAAGACCCGCGGCTGCCGTTAGTGCCGCCGAAGAACCTTGAACACCGAGGGGTTCAAAATAAACGCCCTGGATAAACCAAGCTAGCGCCAAGGCAGCCACCGAAAGCGACGAAATTACAAGCCCCGTCGCTAACCGTTTTTGCAATAGCGCTAAGAGCCCAATCAGAATCACAGGAACAATTGCCCAGCCAGAGAATTGCCCAATCAGTGGCAGCTCGAAGCCAAAGGTTGGCCCACCCAACACAAGCTGCCAAAAACCTACCGGCTGGCTATCGATGGCGAGCCCAGGCTGAGCAAGCGGAGCCAGCAGCCTTTGGTGGGTTAGGTGGAACAAGAATGTAGGGCCAAAAACAGCGGCCAGTGGCGCTGGAATCCAAACCAAGAAACCGATGCGGCGAATGCGAACCACAGCAACAACTGCCAACACCACCAACATGAAAACACCAAGGATGGGCGAACTCGCCCCGCCGATGAACATCAAAAGGCCGGCAATTGCAACCCATGACCAAGTCTGAGCTGCTGACTTAGCCGAAGCAGATTTACCCAAGTTGGTGATTCGAGCCAAGGCCAAAACAAACCAAGGAAGGCTTAGAACGGCAAAGAGAGTAGGCAGGTCAGCTTGATTTTGCGCCAAGGCAATCGAAGGCCACAGCGCAAATGCCAGCGCACTGAGAATTCTCACGGCCGCAGATTCAGTCACCAGTGCAACCACTCGCCAAGCCCCGATGAACGCCAGTGCCTTAGCTAAAAACAGAATCAAAACCAGTGCCAAAGATGGCGCCCAGAAGGTTATCGAACCAACCAGAGCTAGCACCCAAACGAACGGATCACTAGGGCCATAAAACCCGAAACCTAAATCTTGGTAACTGGCTCCGGCCTTCGAAAACAGCTCTAACCATGATGCACTTAGCGGGAGTGCCCCTTGCCCGGTCACAGCGATGTCGGTAGGAAAAAAGAAAAAACTCAGTGCGGTCAAAAGTGCGGCAACCCAGAGGCCGCCTCCGGCTCCAAAGCCGGTTGTGCTGACAGCCGAAGACCCTTCAAGCTCGCCACGTTCGAAAGCCTCGAGAGTTACTCGGGTCTGCTCAGCTTCGACCTGCGCTCGGGCTGCCGATCGCACCTGCAGCCAGCTAGCACGCAAGGGCAAGAACTTCTTAAAGGGAACCACGGCATGCGAATAAGCTTTGCGTCGGCTTAGCAACCTTGCCGGGCCGGTAACAAAACCCCAGGTGGCACCAGCGAGTTCAAGCCAGATGCGGTCGGGGCGTTTTTTCAGAATTCGCCAAAAGGCTCGAAACAAACCGAGGAGTGGCAACAACAGCCAATAAGTCAGTGCAGAAAGCAGCGGCGAATAAACCAACCTGAGATGAATCGCTGCCCGACGCTTAGCAGTGCGAGGCGAGGTTCTCAGCCACCTGCGCGGTCGCTCACCTTGAAGCGATAGGCCGGCGTGTGCCACTTTGGCATCAGGCACAACCACAACTCGGTGCCCAGCGGTGCGCACACGAATTGAGTAGTCAAGATCGGCAGCTAGTGCCGGCGCATTGGCGTCCAGGCCGCCAAGTTCATCAAATACGTCTAGGCGATAAAGCGCTCCGGCCGTGCCAACAGCCATCACGTCATCTACGTCATCGTGCTGCCCTTGGTCTAGCTCTCCGCTAACCAAAGAAAATAAATCACCAGATCTAGTTAGGGTCAGGCCCTGCTGCATCACAATCTTGGGGTTTGACCACTCGACCTGCTTTGGCCCGGCAACAGCTACCGATGGTGAAAGTTCAATTGCCCTTAGAAGATTTTCAAGCGCACTTACCTGAGGTGCGCTGTCGTCATGCAGCAACCAAAGCCAGCTGCTCTCAGGGTTTATTTCAGCTCGAGCCGAATTCAGAATTTCAGCTAGTCCAAGTTTTGTAGAAACTCGAAGAGGTGCATCAAAGCCAGCGTTCTTGGCTACTTCAGAAGGTTCATCCGAGTTAGAACTGTCGACAATAATCACTTGCTGCAGCGGCACGCTCTGCTGAGCAAGGGCTTTTAGGGTTGTCGCAAGATATTCCGGTTGATCGTGAGATACGACAACCGCGGTAACAAAAAGTTCCATGACCTGCGGCTAAACGCGCTTAGAACTAAGCGAGCTTCTTTAGCTTGCGACGCTCACGCTCAGAAAGGCCACCCCAGATACCGAAACGCTCGTCATTGGCAAGTGCATAGTCAAGGCACTGAGCCTTTACATCGCAACCTGTACAAATGCGCTTAGCATCGCGGGTTGAGCCACCCTTTTCAGGAAAGAATGCCTCAGGGTCGGTCTGTGCACAAAGTGCATCTGCCTGCCAGGCTAGTGGGTCACTTTCAGGATCTGAGTACGCCCCCGCGACACCTAGTCGGATTGGGTCGACGAACCAGTTTTCTGGAACACGATTACGACTATCCATTACTTTTTCCTTAACCGACTGCTCGAGCGAACGCGAAGAGTCTTTCAAA
Organism: Rhodoluna sp.; assembly: GCF_024641065.1. GTDB lineage: Bacteria > Actinomycetota > Actinomycetes > Actinomycetales > Microbacteriaceae > Rhodoluna. The sequence continues at coordinate 30,520 of NZ_JAHEDV010000005.1, read as the reverse complement.
TACTTCCTTGCATGTAATTACACTCTTGTCATTCGGTCTGTGTCAAGTTGAAAGTTGCAACCCTAAAGGCTGTATTTAGGCTTTATAACGGGGTTTACCCAGTGTTTAACGAACGCTGCCGAGCGCCAAATAGGCGGTTCCCGCACCAGCAAGGCTGAAAAGCTTCGCATCTGCCGACAAAAAGGCTGCTTCGCCTCGTTTTATAACAATTCGTTCATCCAAGCTCGAACTGATTGAAATTTCTCCAGCCGTGCAGAGCGCCACGCAATCCCCCGCCAAATTCAGATCGGCTAAAACTACGGTTCCGTCTAACTCGGCTCGATAAAGCATGAACTCATCAACTTCACACGGATAACTGGTCAGCCCGTTTGAGATCTCAATTGGCTTGACTAGAGGCAGTTCGCCGGCAACAAAATCAACGACTTTTTCGAGCTCGTCGATATCCAGGTGTTTGGTGGTTAGACCGCCTCGCAGCACGTTATCTGAAGATGCCATGACTTCGACACCGAGCCCACCGAGATAGGCATGGATGTTGCCTGCCGGCAAAAATAGTGCCTGCCCCGGTTCAAGATAAACCTGGTTCATCAGCATTGCGACCACCACGCCAGGGTCACCCGGGTACTGCAGATTCAGCTCTTCGGCCAAGCCGAATTGGGCTTCGTTCTCGGCAAGTGCCGCAAGTTCAGCGTTGTAGCCGTCTAGGTTTCCGCGGCGGTGAAGAATGTCTGAGAAAACCTTTTGCAAACCATTTGGCTCGGCCAGAAGATCGAGCCACCGCTTGCTCATACTCCTAAAACCGTCGCTAACGGCTGGGTGCTCAGCCAAATCAGCCAAGAAGAATTCGATTTGCTTGAGGGGCTTGAAACCACAGAGCGCTCTGAACTCGGTAAGAGCAACGATGACCTCAGGCTTGTGCTGGTCATCCTTGTAATTTCTGGCACTTGAATTCAGCGGTACGCCAGCAGCATTCTCGGCTTCGAAACCAAATCGCGCTTGTTCAGCGTTTGGGTGAGCTTGAATCGAAAGCGGGGCATCGGCCGCCAAAATTTTTAACAAGAACGAAAGTTGTTTTCCGCCCAGAGCTTCGCTGAGAGATTTATTTGGCTCATCAACTAGAAAAGCCGGTGAGCCAGGATGAGTGCCATACCAAATCTCAGCCATAGGCAACTGTGACTGAGGTAGCCCAAAGTAGTCAGAAATCAAGGTGCGCGAACCCCATGCATAGTCGCGTGCGACGTTGCCTATCTTCTGGAGCATCTTTTACCTTTCACCTGCGCAACTAAGCCTAACTTCGCGAGTGCGATTTAGACTTGAACCGGCACCCCTAAGAAAGTGGCAATGAACGCTCTTACCAAACCTATTCGCGTCGTCTTCAACACGCGCGAAAAAGGCTATAAGTCAAAGACTTGGCTTGCCTCGGGTGCTATCTTCACCTTGATGGCCGGCGATGCTGTTCGCTACTCAATTGGCTGGTGGGGTTGGGGATTTCTTCTCGGTGCCCTAGTTTTCGGCTTTGTAGCACTCATGGTCAGAAACCGATCAGAAGTAGTTCTAAGCGAAGTTCCTTGGCCACTCTGGGCGCTGCTCGGATACATGGTGCTCAGTTCAATTTGGTCGGCCTACGCAGCAGTCACGGTGCTGGCCTCAATTCTTCAAATCGCCACCACCGGATTCGGCTTCTTCTTAGCTGCACTGTTTAGCTGGCGTCACCTTCTGAGAATATTTGCCAACGTCATTCGCTTTATTTTGGCTACCTCCTTTCTCATGGAGTTCATCGCAGCTGCAATTTTGCATGGTCCAATCGCACCGATCTTCAAGAATTACCAGGGCGACGTTCCTCCGGCACCGGCGTTCTATTGGGTGCAGGGAAACCTGTTTAACGGCGACCGCATCCAGGGAATTGTAGGAAACTCAAACCTTCTCGCCTACGTGGCCATGATCGGGTTTGTGGTCTTCGCAATCGAATTTGCAATCATCGGCACCAAGCGCTGGGTTAACCTTCTGAGCATCTTGGCCGCAGTCTCGGCGATCTTGCTGGCCAAGTCTGCCGGCATCGGTTTTGCCATGGCAGCCATCGCAGTGTCGGCCGTCGTGTCAATTGCAGCAGAGGGTAAAGACCGCGATACTCGCCACCGCTATTACCGAGTTGCCTGGGCGAGTGCCGGAACGGTAGCAATTTTGGTTCTGGTGTTCCGAGCCGAAGTCTTTGAGTTTTTTGGCAAGAGCCCCGACATGACTGGCCGCAGTGGAATCTGGAAGCTCGTGCTAGGTCTGATTCAAGAGCGGCCTTGGCTCGGTTGGGGCTGGACAAGCCACTGGGTGCCAGGCGTGAAGCCTTTCGAAGGCCTAGTGGTAATCAATCACGTGCCTTATTACCAAGCGCATAATGCCTACCTTGATGTTTACCTTCAGCTAGGAATTATCGGCGCTCTACTTTTTGCAACGCTGCTGTTGCTAACTTTCATCAAGCTCTGGCGCCTTGCGGTGCGTCACACGGTTGCACTTTATCTATGGCCAGTTCTTGTTTTCGTAGGGCTTGTAGTTTGGAGCCTGACCGAAAGTCGCATGCTGATTGAAATCGGTTGGGTACTACTCAGCTTGTTCGCGATCAAAGTGAATGAGCCAGAAGAAAAACTTGAGCCCCGCGGGAGATCATCCAAGCGCCTCAGAATTTATTCGTTCACAAAGTTTTTCAAGCCGGCACAAAAGCCAGAAAAATAACTAGCGAATAATCAGCAGCTGACCAACACGGATGCTGTTGATGTTAGTCACAGTTGGGTTCAGCGCCTTGAGCTGAGTCACGGTCAGACCATATTTAGTTGCTATCGAAGAGAAAGTCTCACCGCTGGCAACCACGTGTGTGTTGGTCGGGGCTGGAGTAGCTGAAACCGTGCTGGCAATTGCAATCTTCGTTGCAAAATAAGGCCCAACTTTTACGGCCGGCAACACTCCCGCACCACGACCCTGGTATTGAGCGGTGGTCACTTGGGTGCGCTTGCCATCGTCTACCAGCCAAAGCTTTGATGGGTCAGTGGTTTGAATGTAGGTACCAACTTGAACCGTGCTCTTGGCCAGGCCTGCGCAGCCTTGGCTAGAAAGTGTTGCAGTGACGCCCGGATACTCTGCAGCCAGATCATCAGCGATTGGATAAAGAACTCCGGTGACTGCCAAATAAGTTTGGGTTCCACACTTGATTTTGACTCGGTTAAATGTGGCGGTGCGCGAGTAACCGGTCAACTTGCTCAGAGTGACTGACTTAGGTGAAACCAAACCTAGAAGCGCAGCTTGACCGGCACTTGGAATGCTGATCGCGCGACCCAGCGTGTCAATCAAGAAGCTTTCACCGGTGTCAGATGTTTTGACGAATGTTCCCGGTGTGTAAAGCGGCCCAGCTTCAGCAAACATCGCCATAACCGAAGGGTTCAAAGATTCAACACGGATGCTTGGCACCAAACCCTCAAATCTTGCCCGATCTGCGGTGGTAACCAAAAGACGCTTCTTGCCGTGATCGATCAAGAAGGTGTTGGTTGAATTAGTTGCCTTGGCAAAGGTGGTTGCTGCGATGGGTGCGGTGCTCGCTGTCGGAATGTCATCAATCACGGCCTGAGACATGACGGGCACCGAGGTCAAAAGCTGTGAGCCAACGGCAACCGGTCGCTTGCCATTGGCAGTGAGAATGAACTGGTTTCCGGCTTCGTTAGCAAATATTGGCTTTAATTTTTGGTCGCTCAATACTGGCGCGATTGCTGCTTCATTCATTTTTCCGGTCGATGCGGTGAACCAGTTCGATATTGTGAAATCAGCTTTAACTTCTGGCGATACTTCATAAACCTTGGTGCCGTCATAAAGCATGGTTCGACCAGTGCTGTTAGTGACAAAAGTTGAACCGGCACGGATGATCGGGTTACCCCAAGGGAGTTCTCCGAAGGCCGAGATTTTCACCTTTGAGAGCGCAGGCAGCGGGGTCGAAGCAATTGAGGCTTGGTCAAGAATTTGCCTCTTCTTGCCATCTTCGATCAAAAACTTGCTGCCGTCAGCGCCTGCGACATATTCGGTCATGGTGCCGCCGCTCGGAAGAGCTGAGAACTGAGAACTGGTTAGCCGAACTGCCTTAGTTGCGTCATAACCAAACTCGGCCACCTGGGCCACGTTGGTGAAGGCATATCTCTTGCTTCCATCAATGAAGTAATAGGTGGTGCTTCCTCGAACCAGGCGACTCATATTTCCCGAGTCGATGAATGAATTCAGGTAAGGCTCTGAAACGGTACCCACCGGCCCAAGCGATGCGTAGGCGGTGACCGCCTCGTCATCTGCGATCAAGTACTTCTTGTTCTCGACAATCAGATAGGTGCCGCTGGTCTCGCTTTTGAGCAAGAAACCGCCACCAACAGTGCTGCCAAACCAGTCGGTGTAGAAGCGCCAGAAATTGCGGTTGCCATAGGCACTGCAGTTGTCACCCTCGCCATAAAGGTTGTCTAGCGCAGGTTGGTTCGGAGTGTAAGGCGTGTAGTAATAAAGGGCTGCCGTTGCCTGGCTTTTCAATCTGAAGGTGCGATAACCGCAAGATGACATGTTGGCTTGATAGTCGCGCTTGATGTCGGTGCCAACTCGAAGATAGGTAAATGAGCCTCGAGGATCGCCGTACCACTGCAGCTGACCTGCGCCTTTATAAAGTTGCCAAAAGAAACCAGCATCAGCCTTAGAGCAACCGCTAGGGGTGTCAGGGCAACTCATTCCGAGAGCAAAGTCATACATGCGTTGGCTTGGGTTTGACGACTGAATCAAGCCCTGTTCTTTTTGCAGGGTGACGATCAGCACGCGCGGGTTTATGCCACAGGCCCGTGCAACGTAATAAATAATCTGCGCCGCGGTTTGGTCGGTTCTGGCTGGCATCGAAGCGCATCGACCAGACTCACCCGTTACCGCCTGGGTGTCCATCTTGAAATCTTTGATGCACTTTGGGCCAATCAAATTGTCGGCACAGGCGGCAGGTGCTTTGCTCACCAAAAATGCCTGAATCTGAGACGGATTCATCGTTCCAAAGTCATAAAAAACGCTGTCGCTGATGATTAGCCCTGGGTCAAATTGTGAAGCGACTGCAGCTTCTGATTTGGCCTCAGGCTCAGCTGCCATGAGCGCGGTTAAGCCGGTTGCAACCAACAGCGCGATGGCTATTAGTGCAACGACTTTCTTGAACCGCTTTTGCATTAGGGAACTGTGACCTCAACAGTTTGCGATGAGACCGAATACCCAGGCGATGCATAGCTAACCGTCAGCTTGGCGGCGCCCTTCGGTAATCCGGTCAATGGCAAATAAATCGGGTAGCACTGAGTTGAACTGGCATTTTCTTCTGCCTTAACAGTCAGCGTCTTGCTGGTGCTGCCACTAGAAAAATTGAGGGTGCACTGGCCACCGTTTTCGGCAACGTTGGTAACCTCAGCAATCACATAAACCGAGCTGCCGTCGGTTCCATAGTCGATGAATGAAACAGTTGCGGGCTTTAGGTCAACCGAAGGTGAGGGGGAAGCAGATTCGCTTGGGGTTTCAGAAGGCGTCGCCGTGGCACTTGCCGAAGGGCTCTGCGAATCACTCGGGCCCTCAGAGGTTCCCCAATTTGGATATAGCAGGGCGCAACCTGACAGCAGGGTAACTAGGCCTAGTGCAGTAGCTGCGGTTAAAACCTTTTTCATTACTGCTCCTTTTCTGGAGTCACAATCATTGCCGTTTTAATCGTTTCACGAATTGCTGTGAAATCTGGGTGAATCATGTCAAAGTCAGGCGGCACGATCGGCACAGATTTAATGCCTTTCGCGCGGGCTTTGGTTGCAAGATCAAGATAATTGGCCAGCATTCCGCTCGGAATATCGGTGCGAACCAATTTTTTGCCAGCAGAGGCAATCTCTTGGAACCTAGTCAGAATCGTCTTCGGGTCCATCTGTGCGAGCATCGCATCTTCGACCTCGTGCTGGCGACGCATGCGGTCATAGTCATTGGTTGAGTGACGCGAACGCGCATACCAGAGGGCATGGTAGCCATCCATGTGTTGTTGCCCTACTTCGATCCAGCCCTTTACATCTGAGAGATCGTCGGCTTGTCCACCGATTGGCAATCGCTGCTTCACATTGATGTCAATGCCGCCGAGTGCATCAATCAAGGTTGAGAATGCCGACATGTCTACCAACACATAAGACTGAATCTCTAAGCCGGTGACCCATTCAACTGCATCCCGGGTAGCCTCGGTGCCGGGGGTTGAACCCTGCTTTGTGGCATTCGGGTAAAGGTCAGCGTGATTGTCTTCAACATCCTTGTAAATGGCGTTGATTAGACACTCCAGGCCGCAGTCCCAACCGTTCGGATAAACCTCAAGCATTGGCGACCCTGCAGAAAAACTCACGTGCTGCATGTTGCGCGGAATGCCGACGTTAATGGCGTCACCAGTCTCGGCGTCGATGCTGATCACCGAAATACTGTCAGGGCGAATTCCGAAACGGTCAGCTCCGGCATCGGCACCAAGAAGCATGATGTTGAAGCGGCCATCCACCGGAGTGGTTAATCCGCCCTGATTGAAAATCGTGCCAATCAAATTTGACTGGACTCCAGCAAGGTTGCCCGCGTAGGCAAGCCCTGAAGTTCCAAGGGAGGCGGTTAGAAGAATTGCTGCAAGGGCTATCCAGCGTTCTCGACTGTAGAGGCGGCCTAACTTAAGTAGGCGGAGGGCATCCAGAGTCAGCACGGCAAAGATTGCAGCATAGGCAAAAAGAATTACAGCGAACAAACCCATGACAAACGGCACGGTCGCCAGCCAAAGCACCCAGGTTTTATTGATTAGCCCAAGGATGAGAAGCAAGAGCCCCAAGGCCCAGAGGCTTAGAGTCGCGGTCAAACCAAAGCGCGCGAGCTTTCGGTTTCCGGCAACGAGTTGCGCTGATCCAGGAACAATGAGAGCAAGCACAATTAGCCACCAGGCCCGGCGATTCATCTGCTCGGGGGTGGCTCGATCTAAGTTCTTGAATGGGCTGGCGGAACGCGGTTGCGCATTTCTCTGACTCAGCCTTTGGTTCAGATTTGAGATTTTAGCTTCGCATTCTTCTCAGCAACCTGGTGCTTTAGGTCCTCGCTAAAGGTAGCCATGGCATCTGAGATTTCTGGATCAAACGCACCGATAATTCGTGCGGCCAAAATTCCGGCGTTCTTGGCGCCGCCGATTGAAACTGTTGCTACTGGAATACCGGCAGGCATCTGAACGATCGATAGCAGTGAATCCATGCCATCAAGCTTTGCCAACGCAACTGGCACTCCAATAACCGGAAGGGTAGTGACCGAAGCCAACATTCCAGGCAGGTGAGCTGCGCCACCGGCACCGGCAATAATGACTTTGATTCCGCGACCGGCAGCTGCCTTACCCCACTCGATCATCTTTTCTGGAGTGCGGTGAGCCGAGAGCACTTCAACCTCAAAAGCGATGCCGAACTCTTTAAGAATTTGAGCGGCGTCAGACATGACCGACCAGTCTGAGTCTGAACCCATTACAACACCAACGATTGGTTGTACTGAAGATGATGCAGACATGGGGCTCCTAGCGATTCGGCGACCCCTAAATTTTACCGAATGGGGGTGATTTATCCCCGTAGCAAAACGGCTGCAGCACCTTTGGCTTCGGCGAGCGCGTGCGCAGCAGAATCGCCAATTACGGTGACGTGGCCCATCTTGCGGCCGGCTCGAGCCGACTTGCCGTAGGTGTGTACCTTAGCTTCGGGGTGAGCCGCAAGGGCAGATCCGTAGGCCTGAATGAAGTCATTCTTGTCGTCGACACCCAAAAGGTTCACCATCACCGCGTGCTTGGCATGTGGCTGGGTTGAACCAAGTGGCAAATCTAGAACCGCTCGGATGTGCTGTTCGAATTGGCTGGTAACCGAACCCTCAATGCTGAAATGGCCTGAGTTATGCGGGCGCATTGCCAACTCATTGATGAGAATTCTGCCATCGCGTGCTTCAAACATTTCAACTGAAAGCACTCCGGTGACGCCGAGGCCTTCTGCCACTGCCTTTGCAATCTCAGCAGTTGTGTCGAGTGTTGCCTTTGAAACCTCAGGCGCAGGGGCCAAGACCACCGAGCAGACACCATTTTCTTGCTGTGTCTCAACCAGCGGCCAAGCGAGAAATTCTCCTGATGGCCTGCGCGCACTCAGCTGCGCTAGCTCACGAACAAAGTCAACTTTTTCTTCAGCCAGCAAACTGCCACCAAAATTAGCCAGATTAGCCAACCAGTCGGCTGCATCCTCGGCCGAACGAACAACTCGAACGCCCTTGCCGTCGTAGCCGCCAATCGGAGTCTTCAAAATTGCTACGCCATCGTGGGCCTCAATAAAAGCACTAAGTGTTGCGGCATCTTGAATCTCAGCCCAGTCAGGCATTGGCATACCCAATGCACCAAGGCGCTTTCTCATGCTCAATTTATTCTGAGCAAACGCAAGTGCTTTGCTTGGCGGTTGCACCGATACGCCTTCTGCCTCTAGCGCCTCGAGCACAGCAAGCGGAACATGCTCGTGATCAAAGGTGATTACATCAACGGTCTTAGCGAATTCACGAACCACAGATAGCTGGTTGTAGTCGCCCACCTGGGTGGTTGCAAGAGCTGCAGACGAACCCTCGGCTTCAGCCAACACCTTGATGTTGATACCAAGGTTGATGGCCGGCGGGGTCATCATTCGGGCAAGCTGGCCGCCACCAATAACGCCTAGGCGCAGTTCAGTCATTCCGATTCCAATCCCTTTGGTTCTATATTGACGCAGCTAGGCGGTCAATTTCTACAGCAATCATCTTGGCTTTGGGCATATCAACCACGGTTTCTGTGCGGCCATCCTTGGTGAAGATCGTGAAGGCCCTTCCCTTGGCTAACTCAACCTGAGTAATCTGGCTGAGGCTGACCTCGAATCGTTTTTGCCCCATCAGACCCGAGCGGTAGATCACTCTTGAGGTGGTGACCTCGAGATAAGTGCTCAGGTAGCGAAGAACAGGAACTAACCAAAATAGAAATGCGACCGCACCCAAAATTGCGTATTCGCTGATCAGCTGCCACTGCTCGCTGAATCTATTAGCCAAGAATGCGAAAACCGCGGCGTCGAGCCCCAAAATGGCCGTGGGTACGAACAACTTGCCACCACGAGGGCGCAACTTAGCAATTCGTTGTTCTGCAAAAAAAGTCATTGTTCTAATTGTGTCTCAAGTGAACGATATCGCCAGCAGCCACTGGCATTACCTGATTTGCACCGTCTGGCAACAAAATCAAACGGCCACTGTCATCGATGCCAACCGCCTCGCCAATCACCTCTGAATCACCCGGCAAAATGGCCCTAACCTTGCGGTTCAGGGTTCCGCAGGTCTCGATCACACTAAAGCGAATTCCGCTCTTGACCGCGTCGCCAGAGGCACCAACAAATCTCGAATAATGACTCTTGAAGTTCACCAAGTAACGAGCCAGAACTTCATCCAGGTTCAAAGTGTGCGCCTTTTCAATGGCCAAGGATGTCGCATTCTCGATCGGAAGTTCTTCTTGAGTCTGCAAAACATTGAGTCCGGCACCGACCACTACACCGCTTAGATCTGGCACTAATTCGCTAAGAATTCCAGAAATTTTGCGTTCGTTGATCAAAACATCGTTGGGCCATTTGAGGGTTGGCTTGGTTGGAGCGATCAGATCAGAGACCGCCTCGGTCATCGCAAGACCGGCAATTAGCGGCAGCCAAGAAAACTTTGAGGCCGACATTCCGGTTGGCTTGAGCAAAATTGAAACGAACAGTGAACTACCCTCAGGAGCCAACCACTGTCTGCCCGAACGGCCGCGACCAGCATTCTGGTAGCCAGCCACGCGAACTGAAAAATCAGGAAGGCTCGCGGCTGTTGTAATCAGATCAGTATTGGTTGATCCCGTTTCGGCAACATATTCAAAATGAGCCGATTCTTGGCGACTGCGAGCAAAATCCATGTCTTCTAGGTTAGTCTCTGTAGATTTTGCACAGCCATTTCTGCAATTCGCAGTAGCAAACCTTCAAAGGATTCAAGCCAACTTCAAACTAGAGTGTGTTTTATGAGTTTTGAGAACACCTTCACGAGTGCAATTCGTCTCAACCCAGACATTGCTACCACCAAGGGCAAACTAGAAGACCTACGCACCCGCTACCACGAGGCAGTTACTGCCGCGGGCGAGAACGCAATTGCCAAGCAGCACGCTAAGGGCAAGAACACCGCCCGCGAGCGCATTGAGATGCTGCTCGACCCGGGCTCGTTCGTTGAGCTTGATGAATATGTTCGCCACCGCTCAACCGCTTTCGGCATGGATAAAAACCGTCCATACGGTGACGCAGTTGTTACCGGCGTTGGCACCATTAATGGTCGCCAGGTTGCACTCTTCTCACAAGACTTCACAATTTTTGGTGGCTCACTCGGCGAGGCTGCCGGCAACAAGATCATCAAGATCATGGACCTTGCTATTGCAACCGGTGTGCCAATGATCGGAATCCTTGACTCGGGAGGCGCCCGCATCCAAGAGGGTGTAATCGCTCTTGGCAAGTACGGTGAGATTTTCAAGCGCAACACCATGGCTTCGGGTGTGATCCCTCAGATCTCGATCATCATGGGCCCGGCTGCCGGCGGTGCGGTTTACTCACCTGCTCTGACTGACTTTGTAATCATGGTCGACAAGACCTCAAACATGTTCGTAACCGGCCCAGATGTCATCAAGACCGTTACTGGCGAAGACGTTGGCATGGAGGAGCTTGGTGGCGCACGCACCCACAACGAGCGATCAGGTGTTGCTCACTATCTAGCCGAAGACGAGTCTGACGCGATTGATTACGCCCGCGCATTGCTCAGCTACCTTCCTGAGAACAACTTGTCTGAAACCGTGGTCTACGCACCCGAAGGTGAACTAGAAGTCACCGATGCAGACCGCGCGCTTGACACCATCATCCCTGACTCACCAAACCAGCCTTATGACATGCACACAGTCATTGAGGGCATTGTCGATGGTGGCGAGTTCCTAGAGGTTCAGCCACTATTTGCTCCGAACATTCTCATTGGGTTTGCTCGTGTTGATGGTCGAAGCGTTGGCATTGTGGCTAACCAGCCTCAGGCTATGGCCGGAACCCTAAACATTGAGGCCGGCGAAAAAGCAGCTCGTTTCGTTCGATTCTGCGACGCCTTCTCGATTCCGATTCTTACCTTGGTCGACGTTCCTGGTTACCTTCCGGGCACCGACCAAGAATGGGCCGGCGTTATTCGTCGCGGAGCCAAGCTGCTCTACGCCTACGCCGAAGCAACTGTTCCTTTGGTAACCGTGATCACCCGCAAGGCCTACGGAGGCGCATACATCGTTATGGGCTCGAAGCAGCTTGGTGCTGACATCAACCTTGCTTGGCCAACTGCAGAAATCGCCGTTATGGGTGGTCAGGGCGCAGTCAACATCCTGTTCCGCGACCAGATTAAAAAAGCCGAAGAAGCCGGCATGGATGTCGCAGCCGTGCGCACCAAGCTTGCGGCTGAGTACACCTACAACGTGGCCTCACCATTCTTAGCTGCCGAGCGCGGTGAGCTCGACGGAATCATCGAGCCGTCAGCAACTCGCATCCAGGTAATTAAGGCACTGCGTGCACTTCGCACCAAGCGCTCAAACTTGCCACCTAAGAAGCACGGAAACATTCCACTGTAATGAGCGGCAAACACAGCGCCGAAGGCGGGCCTCACGAACTGCAAGATGCCTTGCAGGTAGTTTCTGGCGCCCCGACCGCTGAAGAGCTAGCCACAGTAATTGCAGTGCTTGAGGCCGTGCACGCCGAAGAAGCAGCAACAGCAACCGGTTATGAACGACCGCTTCAGTCATCGTGGTCTCGCAACGTTGCTCAACTGCGGCACCCGATCACGCCTGGGCCGGGTCAATGGCGCGGCGTGTATCGTTCGGGCCTTAACTAAACCGTTATTGCTGTCCCCATAAGAGGGGACAGCAAATCGCTCGCGGTCTCCCATCAGACAATCCATACTTGAAACATAAGGTTTCGGTCCAATTCAGGGGAATGACCAAAGACCTTGGGGTCAGGCGATAAACCTGATTGGGGAAAGAAAAGGCGAATCGAAAGATTCGTCTTTTCTTATTTAAGCGACAAAGCGCAGATCAGAGCTTGAGCCACAAATCGGGTGTAGCAACGCCAGGTCGGGTGGCTACCAAAGTTATGCGCCAGGTTTCACCTGCGGGAGCCCTGAGCGTTATGCGCCCCTCGGCTACGCCATCCATGGCAGTTGCCACCTGGTCAAGTAGCTCGGCGATTTCATCAGCTGTTGCTGAATCAAGACCGCCTTCATCGAGCACCATGACTTCAATGCCACGATTTCGGGCGGCGGTTACCGCCTCGCGAATTCGATCGTTCATCAGGCCGCGGCCGCGAATCTCATCTCGTAATGCCGATTCGAGCAAAAACATCTTCTTTTGGTCCGCAGAATCCAAAGGATTTTCAAGTCGCGCCAGCTGCCCAAGCGCTGGCAAAGCGGTGGCAAGTGCTGCAGCAATACGTTTTTTGTGTTCGTCGCGGGCTGCAGTAACAAATGCGGTTTTTGTGACGATAGCCAAAGTTTTGGCCTGAGCTTCTTCGGTGGCCTTCATGGCGCCCAAAACTCCTCGAGACATCAACGATCCGACCACTACGAAAATAATCGCACCAAAGATACCGGTGCTGTTGATAGCGCTCGGCCCACCCCACATGACCACCTGAAGCGTTACAGAAATCACCATCAAAACCGCGTGATGGGTGCGACCCCTAAATGCCGTGGCGGCGCCGAGGCTTGCAATAGCGCCCACGAACCAAGTGGCATAGGTGCCAACGTGCGAAACGTCGAGTTTGGCAAGCACGAGCGCTGGAACAGCAGCCGAGGCAACCACGTTTGCTCTTGCTTGCCAAATCGGCAATTCAACACTTTCGTAGAGCACTACCGATGCAACGATGCACACCACATAGATTGCCATGGCGACAAAAATTTCAAACGATGAACTGTAATCTTCGAGGCCAACCAGCGCAAGAAATACCGGATACAAGCCGAAAGCTGCGGCGGCCAAAACCACCATGCGGCGCGAAACTCTGATCATTTGGCAATCCAATCCAAAATGATTGCGGTTCCCCGGCCTGGGCCCGAGTCAATTCGAACCTTGCCACCGACAGACTCCACTCGGTTGATGATTGAAAGCCTTAGGCCAAGTCGTGTTTTAGGCACTCGAGAAACTCTGAATCCGCGGCCGTCATCCTTGATAACGATCTTTACCCCGTGCGGAGTTCCTTTCAACCGAACAACTGTTTCGGCGCCTGGCCCAGCATGTTGAATGGCGTTGGTGACTGCCTGAAAAGTTGCCTCAGTCAATGCCTCTGCTACATCACCTGGAACAGATAAGTCGCTTGCGCCTGATTCTTTGACCAAAACGCCAGCGAATACTGATCGAACCGAGTCCATGATTGCACCGAAGAAACTCCAAACGGTGATGGCATCTTCATTTTGGTAAGTTGACGACATGTCACTTTCAAGAGCACGAATCGCAGTTTTAGCTAGCGTACGCGCCTCAACAATTTCGTCATCAGTGCGAGCATTCGCCCCAACCAAAAGGGTGGTCAGAACCTTGTCATGAACCAATGAATCCACACGTGCTCGCTCTTGTTCAACCGCATCGATTGCAGCTCGCTCAACCTCGGCCCGCGAGGCCTCTTGGTTGGCTAGGTCGACCTTTTCAGCTTCAAATCGAAGCAGAAGCAGAAGAAGCGAAAAACAGCTACTGAAAAGCAAGGTGTAGACCGAGTCCTTCGCAGCCGAAAACGCCTCGGCCGATCCACCTTCGGCAGACTGGTAAATGAAATACCAAATCAAAGGCACACCAAAGAGATAAAAGCTGCCAAATGCAATCGGTAGCGAAAGCGCAGCAGTAATTGCCGCCGAACCAATTACCCACCAAACCCATGGATGAAAACCAGGTGGCAGTGCGCCAGCGTCAGCTACCTGCAGTTGCCAGAAGATCAGTATTAGGGCCGAGACTGCTGCATAGGTCAATTGCCCGGTTCTTGGGTTTTCGGTAAACCAAGCGCTGTAGACAACCGCCACCAAAGCTATTCCGTGCAGAGAAATTGCAACCAGGGCCCAGATGGTTCCCAAGACTGGCAACTGAGCAAAAGCATTCATGTAGATTTCGACGCTCGAAATCAGCAAACCAATCGAAAGTACCCTCGAGGTCACCTTAGTGATTCGAGTGACCGCAAAACTTTTATTTTTACGGGCGCGAAAGAGCTTCACTCTCATGGCTGACCCTCATCGATGATTCCGTCTTCAATGGCACGAAGAAGCAGATCCGTTTTTGACGAAGTAGGACGTCCAACACTCGAATACTTGATTCGAACGCGATCGATATATTCCTTGGCAGTGCTGTCAGAAATTTTCAATTCGTGCGCTACCTGCTTGAGTGCGAATCCAGAGGCATAAAGCGAAAGAACCTCACGTTCGCGTGGTGACAGGTTTGCTTCTTCTTTGAACGAGACGTCGGCATCAATCACCGCTGATGTCTCGGTGTTGTTTACCACTTGACCTGCCGCAACCTGCTTAATTGCCGAGACCAACTCATCCATGCTTTGTGATTTTCTCACCAACGCCGCCGCGCCAGCCTTCAGCGCTGCCGCAACCTGGTGTCTTTTGTCGGCGATGCTGAATACCAAAACCTGGGTTTGTGCAGCCAACAAAGCTTTCACGTTATCGGTGATGATCGAACCATCGGCTAGCGATAGATCCAGCACCACAACATCGCAACCAAGCACTTCGCGTTTGTCGATCAAATCACTAACGGTCGCTGCAGAACCGCAAAACCTGAGGCCATACTCCTCGCAGGCGCCTTTGAACGCAAAACGAATGGCATCGTGGTCATCGACGATAGCCACACAGATTTCTCGCTGTGACGGTGGCATCGATTACTTCTTTCGCACCAAACTTGCCACGGCTTCTACGTGGTGAGTGTGAGGGAACAGGTCGAAGGCGCGCAATTGCTTTAGTTCATAACCGCCGGCAATGAACTGCTTCAGGTCGCGAGCCAAAGCCACTGGGTCACAAGCCACATAGATGATGTGGTTTGGCCCGACTGCAAGCAACTGGTCAACAACCTTCGCGCCTGCACCTGCGCGAGGCGGGTCAAGCACAACAGTCGCGGCACTTGGGCTCGCAGGCTTGCCGCCTTTGTCGCGGTTTCCGACTTTCTCGTTCAAGAATCGCTCAACGGGTGCACAAACAGCTTTGACCTTTGAAAGATCTGAAAGGTTCAATGTCGCATCGTCAGTTGCCTGTCGGAATGACTCGACTGATGTCATTCGCAGGTCTTTACCAAACTTTCCGGCGAGAGCGCTGGTAAACAGGCCGACACCACCATAAAGGTCCAGGTTGTCAGCCTCCTTGTCGATTCCGACTGCAGCAACCATATCGATTACACATGCTGCAAGTACGTCTGCGGCTTTTTTGTGAACCTGCCAAAAACCGCCACCGCTGATTCTGAAGGTTCGACCAGCTGCGCGCTCAACGAGACGCTCATCGCCCTTTACCTTGTTGTCAATTCGCCACTGAACCTGGCCGGTGCTCGATGCAGAAACTTCGATTTTGCGAACATCTTGAAAGTTTTTGTTTTGCATTTCGAGTTCGCGAATCTCGTCTACCGCAAGAGGCAGGTCTCGCACCTTGATGACCTCGTGGCTGCGTTCACGATATGGACCTACAGTGCCGGCCTCATCCACGTGAAGTTGAACTCGGGTTCGATAGTGCAAGCCATTGGCCTCGTCATCGCCAGGGGCCGCTTCAACGGTCGGGCGAAGCTTGATTCCCGCCATGCGGTCAAGCGCCTCTTCGATGACATCCTCTTTTAGAGAACGCTGGCGAGCTAACTTGATGTGACCAAACTCGGCGCCACCGGCTCCGCCTGGGCCAGCCTGCTTCCAAAAATGAGTGACTCGATCTGGTGAGGCTACGAGAATTTCAGTTGGCTCAGCACGACAGAATGAACCGCCACGGTCTTCATAAACCACAGCCTTCACCTTTTCACCAGGCAACACGTGTGACACAAAAATCACTCTTCCGTCGTGGCGTGCAACAAAGATGCCGCCGTGGGCAACCTTTTCGATGGTTAGTTCAAGATTCTGGCCGACCCAGTTTGTAGTTTTACTCACCAGACAAGTGTGCCAGAGTATCGGTGTGACTCGTTTAGTTCTTGCATCTACTTCTCCCGCTCGCCTTGCCCTGCTGAGGGCCGGCGGAATCGACCCAATCACGATTTCTCCGGGAGTGGATGAAGATTCACTCACCGCAGAAGCTCTCGCCGATGGCCGCATTCAAAATACTGCAGACATGGTTCAGTTATTGGCCCGAGCCAAAGCTGAGGCAGTGATTCACCACCCGGATGCACAAAACGCGCTAATCATTGGCTGCGATTCATCCTTGGAATTTAACGGCGAGGCACTCGGCAAGCCCCACCAGGCAGAAATCGCAAGACAACGCTGGCTAGCCATGCGCGGTAAGTCTGGCTCCCTTTATTCAGGCCACTGGGTAATCGACAACAGGTCACCCGAATCGCCACAAACTCAGGTGGCTGTCGGCTCGGTTTCGAGTGCAATCGTTCATTTTGCAAATCTGAGTGAGCGAGAGATCGATGCCTATGTGCAAACCGGAGAACCTCTAAAAGTTGCTGGAGCATTCACCATCGACGGCCTTGGCGGGGCCTTCTTGAAGGCTATCGAGGGTGATGCACACACGGTGATTGGCCTATCGCTACCTACTCTTCGCGAGCTTGTTTTGAGTCTCGGCGTTGAATACACCTCGCTGTGGAACATCGACCGATAGTCAAAGCAGCCAACATGGCTCGACCTTTGCTAGTCGACTATGGCAACTTTCACAGTAGATTTGTAATTTTTTTGTGATTGATGGCCAATAAAAACCGGTTTTTAGCCAATAGGCTTGGGAATTATGACTTCATCTACGCAGAAGAAAATCACAAAAGTACTAATCGCTAACCGCGGTGAGATTGCCGTTCGCATTGCACGAGCTGCCAAGGATGCCGGAATTCTTTCGGTAGCCGTTTACGCTGACCAAGACCGCGATGCCATGCACGTGAAGCTTGCCGACGAGGCCTATGCCCTGCACGGCACCACCGGACCAGAAACCTACCTGGTAATTGACAAAATTTTGGGCGTAGCCAAAAAGTCAGGCGCCGACGCAGTTCACCCTGGATACGGATTCTTGGCAGAAAACGCTGCATTCGCACAGGCTGTAATTGATGCAGGCATGATTTGGATCGGCCCATCACCAAAGGCAATCGATCAACTTGGCGACAAGGTTTCTGCCCGTCACGTTGCTGAAAAAGCAGGCGCCCCGCTTGCCCCAGGAACCCTTGACCCAGTTTCTGGTGCTGAAGAAGTTCTCGAGTTTGTGGCGCAGCACGGTCTTCCGGTTGCTATCAAGGCAGCTTTCGGTGGCGGTGGCCGCGGAATCAAGGTGGCCTACAAAACTGAAGAAGTTGCCGAACTATTCGAGTCAGCTACCCGTGAAGCAATCGCCGCTTTCGGTCGCGGTGAATGCTTCGTTGAAAAATACCTAGAAAAGCCTCGCCACGTTGAAACCCAGTGTCTTGCCGATGCTTACGGCAACGTTGTTGTGGTTTCAACCCGCGACTGCTCACTTCAGCGTCGCCACCAAAAACTAGTCGAAGAAGCGCCGGCACCGTTCCTAACCGAAGAGCAGAACCGCCGCCTTTACGAATCATCCAAGGCCATTCTTAAAGAGGTTGGCTACCAAGGCGCCGGCACTTGTGAATTCTTGGTTGCCCAAGATGGAACGATCTCGTTCCTTGAGGTCAACACTCGCTTGCAGGTTGAGCACCCAGTTTCTGAAGAGGTCACTGGCCTTGACTTGGTTCGCGAGCAGTTCCGCCTCGCCGAGGGTGGTGTCTTGGATTATCCAGACCCTGTCGTGAAGGGCCACTCTTTTGAGTTCCGCATCAACGGCGAGGATGCTGGCCGCAACTTTATGCCGGCACCCGGACCAGTGCACGTTTTCAAGGCTCCATCTGGCCCAGGCGTTCGCGTTGACACCGGTGTTGGCGCTGGCGACGAGATTTCGGGTTCATTTGACTCGATGATTGCCAAGTTGATTGTTACCGGCGCAACTCGTGCCGAAGCACTTGCTCGTTCCCGTCGTGCGCTTGCTGAGATGGAAGTCGCCGGTCTACCAACCGTGCTTCCGTTCCACCGCAAAATCGTGAATGACCCTGCTTTTATTGGCGATCACAACACAAACACTTTCGGCATTTACACCCGCTGGATTGAAACCGAATGGGTCAACGACATTCCTGCATGGTCAGGTGTTGCAGAGCCTGCGGCCGATCTCGCTGAACGAAACAACGTTGTAGTCGAGGTTGACGGCAAGCGAATTGAAGTTTCACTTCCTAAGCGTTTGCTAGCCGCTGGCGCCTCTGTTGCTGGCCCTGCAGTTGCTGGCCATGCCCCAAAGCGCAAGTCTCACGGTTCAGCTTCTTCTAACAGCGGCGCTTCTGGCAACGCGTTGAAGGCACCTATGCAGTCAACAGTTGTCAAGATTGCCGTATCGGTTGGCGACTCGGTTCAAGAGGGCGACCTAGTAGTTGTGCTTGAAGCCATGAAGATGGAGCAGCCAATGAATGCTCACAAGACTGGCATCATCAAGTCAATCTCAGCTGTGGTCGGCGAGACCATCCCAGCTGGAACTGTGCTTCTAGAGTTCGAAGACTAAGTTTTCGGCTAGATATTTGGTCGGTGCAACGCGCGCGCTGCATCGCTGATGGTTCCAGACAGCGACGGATACACCGTAAAGGTCTTAGCCAGCTCATCAACGGTCAAGCGATTTTCAATTGCTACTGCGATTGAGTAGATCAGGTCTGATGCACGAGGTGCAACCACGACGCCACCGATTACTGTGCCACCGGTTGAGCAAACCAATTTGATGAAACCATCCTCGATGCCTTGCATCTTGGCTCTAGGGTTTGTGTTCAGCTGAATTTTCTCAACAAAACCTGAAACCTTGCCCTCGTTTAGTTCCTTCTCGCTCCAACCAACGGATGCGATTTCGGGAGCCGTAAAAACGTTTGAGGCCACGTTGCGCAACTCGGTTGGTGCAGACACGTCACCCATGGTGTGAAAGACCGCCGTGCGGCCCTGCATGGCGCTTACCGAAGCTAGCGGCAAGAAAGTGGTGCAGTCACCTACTGCGTAGACATTCGCGCGCGAGGTTCTGGCCACCTTGTTTACTTCTACGTGACCTGATTCGGTCAGCGATACGCCGGCCTCCTCAAGACCCAAGCCCTCGGTGTTTGGAATCGAGCCAACTGCAATGAGTGCGTGGCTACCCTTGATGACTTTGCCATCGGCGAGTGTGACTTCAACACCTTGGCCGGTGTTTACAACTTTGTCGGCGCGGGTGTTGTTATAGATGTTGATGCCGTTGCGACGGAACACGTGCTCAATCAAGTCGGCAGCATCGTCATCGTTACCTGGCAAAACTTTGTCGCGGCTTGAGATCAAAGTAACCTCGCTGCCAAGGGCGTTGTAAGCCGAAGCGAATTCTGCGCCGGTTACGCCAGAACCAACAACAATCATGTGCTCGGGCAATTCGGTCAGGTTATAAAGCTGAGTCCAAGTGAAGATTCGGTCCCCGTCTGGCATTGCATCAGGCAACCGACGCGGATGCGCTCCAACTGCAACGATGATGGTTTTAGCCTCCATGCGCTCCGAGCGACCATCCTCAATGGCGTCGACAACAACGTGGTGGTTTCCATCCAAGCGGGCAGTGCCGTTGATAACACGAACGCCAGCTGCCATCAAGGTCTCGAGCATGTCTGACGACTGGCTCGCTGCGAGGTCTAGAAGGCGCTGATTTACAACACCGAGATCGATTTCTACCTTTGGCTTGATGATCTGGCCGGCAAACGAAAACTTCACACCCAGAGTGGTTGCATGGCTCACACGTTGAGCGGCTTCAGCGGTAGCGATGAGAGTCTTTGAAGGCACGACATCGGTGAGTACCGCAGCTCCACCCACACCGTTGCGTTCTATCAGGGTCACTTGGGCACCGAGCTGAACTCCCGCTAGGGCTGCTTCATAGCCGCCAGGGCCTCCGCCAATAATTACGATGTGGTGTTTCTTTTTCTCTGCATTACTCACCTGACCATTCTGCCAGCACTACCCAGAACAATGGGCGCAATCGCTAAACTCTAGGCATGAACAGCGCAGTTGAACTAGCCACAGCGGCAGCCGAAATTATCCGTGAAAAATCGGGTGTCGAGCAGCACGAAATAGCTCTGGTTCTGGGTTCGGGTTGGGCAAAAGCTGCTGATTTAGTCGGCCAGACCGTTGCAACAATTTCGGCCGCTGACCTGCCGGGATTCCATGCGCCTGAGGTGCCAGGGCATGTGTCAACTATTCGTTCAATCAAGTTAGAGAGCGGCAAGTATGCGCTCGCCTTGGGCGCCCGCACTCACCTATACGAAGGCCGCGGTGTTGCAGCAGTAGTGCACGGCGTTCGCACGGCCGCAGCTGCAGGGGCCAAAACACTGGTTCTGACAAACGGAGCGGGAGGAATTAACTCCGCCTGGAAACCAGGCACACCGGTGCTAATTTCTGATCACATCAATCTGACTGGGCAAACGCCTCTCGAGGGCGCTCATTTTGTAGACATGAGCGAGGTTTATTCAAAGCGGTTGCGTGAACTTGCGCGCGAAATCGACTCAAACCTAGACGAGGGAATTTACTGTCAATTTCGCGGCCCACAGTATGAAACCCCGGCAGAAGTGCAGATGGCCAAGGCTATTGGTGGCGACATAGTCGGAATGTCAACCGCCCTCGAAGCAATCGCAGCAAGGTCAGTTGGCCTAGAGATTCTCGGACTTTCACTAATCACCAATTTGGCAGCCGGAATATCTACCTCCCCACTCAGCCACGATGAGGTCCTTCAAGCCGGGCGCGACGCCGAAAGCCGCATCAGCGAGTTACTAAGCACGATAATCAACAGGATTTAAGAATGAACCAGGATGCACTGCTTAGCGCAGCCCAAAGGTGGGCTGACCAAGACCCTGACCCGAGCACAAAATCCGAGCTTCAGAAGCTAATAGACAATCGAGACTTTCAGGAATTAGATTCTCGAATGTCGAAGCCCCTGAAATTTGGAACCGCGGGTTTGAGGGGTCAACTCGGTGCCGGATCAAACCGAATGAACCGCGTTTCGGTTGCGCAAGCTGCGGCTGGGCTCGCTGCCTACTTGAACGAGCACAAGGCAGCCGGCGAAAAACCGTCTGTGGTTATTGGTTTCGATGGTCGAATCAACAGCAAAGTGTTCGCTATCGATTCGGCACAGATCATGGCAGCGGCCGGCATCGAAACTTTTCTTTTCGCTGACTACACCCCCACCCCGGTGCTGGCCTTTGCAACCAAACACCTCGAGGCAAGCGCCGGCATCATGGTTACGGCTTCGCATAATCCACCACAAGATAACGGCTACAAGGTCTATCTCGGCGGCTCAAACGGCGGTTCTCAGATAACCTCTCCTACAGATTCACTGATCTCAGATGAAATAGCCCACATCGCCGAGAGCCGAACTTTTCAAGAAATCTCCAAGTCAGATGATTTCAAAATCTTGGATGAAGAACTCTTTAAGTCCTATGTAATCGCAGCACTTGAGGCCGCGGGCGGGCCTGCTAAAAATACCCGCCAAACAAAAATTGCCTACACTCCAATGCATGGAGTTGGCCTACTAACTATCAAGAACCTCTTCCATGCGGCGGGTTTTCCTGAGTTAATCGTCGTCGAATCACAGGCAATCCCCGATGGCAGATTCCCAACTTTGGCTTTTCCGAACCCCGAAGAACCAGGGGCCATGGATGAAGTTTTCGCAATTGCCCGCGAGTCAAATGCCAACCTAGCTATAGCTAACGACCCCGACGCCGATCGGCTCGCCATCGGAATTCCCGATTCGAATTCTGAGGCAGGCTGGCGCAGACTTACCGGCGATGAGATTGGGCTTATTCTCGGGAATCACCTTGCCAAAGAAGCGTTTGCTCTTGGCCGAAAAGGTAACCTGGCCAGTTCGATAGTCTCATCTGATGCTCTTGCCGAGGTTGCTAAAAAGTTCGGTCTTGGGTTCCAACAAACACTCACTGGTTTCAAGTGGATTGCTAAAGTACCCGACCTAATTTTTGGCTATGAAGAGGCCCTGGGCTACTGCATTGACCTGGGCAGCACCCCAGACAAAGACGGTATTTCTTCGGCATTACTCATGGCAAAGATTCACGCAGATTTGCTGGCTGAGGGCAAGAGCCTGGCCCAACATCTACAAGAGCTAAATGCCACTTATGGCTATTTCTTCACCGGGCAAATTTCAATGCGATTTAACGAAGTGGCTCAAATTGAAAGCATCATGCAGAAACTGCGAATAGAAGCTCCACTTGAAATTGCGGGTCAGTCAGTAAAACTTATTGATTTGAGAGTTGGCACCGAACAACTACCTGCCACGGATGCTCTCAAGTTTGAATTTTATGACCGTAGTCGAGTGATTATTCGTCCGTCGGGAACCGAGCCAAAACTCAAGTGTTACCTACAAACCGTTTCGAGCGAGCAAAACGTGGCTCAAGAAAAACTAGAAAAAATCACCGCAGCGATGAAAGTAATTTTGGCTTAGAGCAGGCTTTTAGAAAGCTTGTTGGTGATCTCTTCGAGGTCAAAAAAGTGCTCGATGGTGATGATTTCTGATGGCAGACCAGTCAGCAACCCAGCCAAATCAGGTGTTGTCAAAATTACTTGAGCGTCGCGAGATTCACGAGCTGTTTTCATGTCGGTGGCTTCGACAGTTGCGTCGATTCCCATCTGGCGCAGAACTTTCTCGGCATTCATCTTCAGCAGAACTGAAGTCCCGATACCCATTCCACACACAGCGATAATTTTCATAATTCCATTCTGCCTGATTGAGTCAGAGCAGGCTGCGGAGATGTTCGGAATCTCGCGCATTTAACAGGGAATTCACAAAAGATTCTTCTGACAGCGCAATTGCCAGGTCTTGCAGCAGGCCGAGATGAGAATCATGATCGACAGCACAGAACCCAAACACCAATCTCACTGGATCATTGGCCTTGTTTCCGAATTCAATTGGCTCGGCTAAAACCACCAAACTCATGCCGGTTTCAAGCACCAAATTTGATGGCTTGGAATGTGCCAAGGCAATACCCGGAGCGATGACTATGTATGGGCCATGCGAGTCAAGTACGTCGATCATTTCTTGCGTGTAGTCAGGGTGAACCCGACCACTCGCAACTAATAAATCGCCAGCAAGCTGTACGGCATGACTCCGATCAAGAGCCAAAGCTCCAACTTGGATGGAGTTCTCGCCGAAGGCAGCAGCCAAATTTGCGAAGCGCAATTTATCGCCCGGCTGCCTCAGCGTAGGCCTCTTGAATGACTTCAATGAGCTCTTCGCGATCATTGATTGGTTGAAAAGAGTGCTCAGCAGCATTAGTCATGAAGACTTCAAGATCCTCGATGCCATAGCCAAAGGCATCCACCAATAGCTCCATTTCGCGAGTCAGCGTAGTGCCACTCATCAGCCTGTTATCGGTGTTTACAGTGACGGCGAATCCAAGGTCATAGAAAACATCAAACGGGTGCTCGCGCATGGTGTCGCCGAGCATCGAAATAGCGCCGGTTTGAAGGTTTGACGATGGGCAAAGTTCTAGTGGAATTCCTCGGTCGTGAACCCACTCTGCCACCTGGCCCAAAACCACCATGTCGGTGTCTTCCTCGGTTCGACTGAACATGATGTCCTCGATCAAGCGAACGCCATGGCCAAGACGAAGTGCGCGACCGCTGACGATCGCATCACGAATGCTCTCGACACCGTCAGCCTCGCCTGCGTGAACAGTTACTGGCATCAATTCGGCAGCAAGATAGTCAAAAGCCAGCTTGTGTTTGGCCGGCATGAACCCAGCCTCAGCACCCGCGATGTCAAAACCAACCACGCCACCATCGCGCTGGCGAACGGCAAGCTCAGCGATTTCAAGAGCGCGATCAGCATGACGCATTGCTGTTATGACCTGACCGGTTCGAATGTAACCACCCTGCTTTTCAATCAGCGCGGCACCCTCTTCTAGACCATCTTGCACAGCTTCAACAGCCTCATCCAAGGTCAAGCCGTTTCGCAGGTGTTGTTCTGGGGCCCAGCGAACTTCACCATAAATAACACCGTCATTGGCAAGGTCAATCACGTATTCGCGCGCAATGCGAACCAAATTTTCACGGGTCTGCATCACTGCGGTCGTGACATCAAAGGTTTCCAGGTACTTTGGCAAAGATCCGCTGTTGGCTGCCTCGAAAAACCATTTCTTGAGCCCCGCGGCATCAGTGGCCGCAAGTTCAAGGCCAATTTCTGCAGCAAGTTCAAGAATTGTTTCTGGGCGCAATCCCCCATCTAGGTGATCGTGCAGCGAGATCTTCGGTAGATCGCGAATATCAAACTTTGCCATTGTGTTCTCTTTCTTGGCGCTTACTAGGGGCCGACGATCGTGCCGTCAGCGAATAACTTTTCAAGTCTTGAAATCTGGCCAGCAGCTCCGCTTGGCAACGCTTTAGTACTGAACACAAAATATCCGCCAGCCTTGCCCACTTTAGCGGCGGTGCCGGCAAACTCACCGGTGAGTGAAGTTTTTACTCCGTCGATGAGTAATTGTTCTGGTTGCATCTTTAGGTAAAGCCAAACAGCATCTTTCAATTCAGCAGCCGACAACTCACGGGTGGCTAAAACAACGTCGGCTGTTTCCAGCGCGTCTAGGTCTTTCGATACCAAAACCTCAACTGCTGCTGCATTGTCAACGTTGAATAAATCGACACCTTCCCTAAATCCATCGAGAATATTGGCCGATTCTCCGGTTTGGTTCTGGTGCCAAACCCCGACGGTTGAACTTGCCTTCATAGCCGCAAGATAACCAGCCTCGAACGCCGCCGACCACTCATCGAAATCCCAGAGTTCTAGGTTCGCCAATCCGCTTTCACCAGCATCGACCTGATCTTTTGTGGCCTCGGCATCCAACAACAAGAAGTCCACTTCAGGGTTAGCCTTGGCAACTGATTCGAAAGCAGCTTGTGAACCAACACCCGAACTAACAACAAGATTGCAGCCAGAAGTCACGAACTTACGAGCTTGGCGGCTAATCACAGATGATTTTGCACCCGATACCAACTCAGCCACTTGAATCTTGATGCCAAACTCGACCTGGGCTTGGTGCATCGAGATATCCAGAGCTTGGTTCAGCGTAGATTCCTCGAAGGTTGAAACTCCGGTCAAAAAACAGGCTTCGAAATCAACCGCGACAACCGACGGCTCGGGCTCACTCACGGCGCAGCCGGTAAGGGCTAAAACAAGTGCTATTGGGGCAAGTTGCTTGAGTAGCATTTACAGAACGTCCGAGTGTCCAGTTGCCTTCAGTGCGTCAACCAAGCTTTTCACACGCTGAGCGTGTTCCTTTGTGGTCACCAAAAGAGCATCCGGGGTATCGACCACGATGATGTCTTCGACACCGATGAGAGCAATGAGGCGATCCGTATCACTAACCAGAATTCCGCTTGATGAATCAGCCAAAACTTTGGCGTTTCCAAGTACGGCTAAATTTCCGCGGCGTCCCTGTGATTGCAGTTCAGCAATGGCGGCAAAGTCGCCAACGTCGTGCCAGGTGAAGTTCGCTGGAACAACAGCGACCAATCCGGCAGCGGCAGCAGGCTCGGCAACCGAGTAATCAATCGCCACTTTCTTGAGTTTTGGCCAAATCTGTTCCAAAGTTTTTTTGCGATCTTCGGTGTCCCAGGCATTTGCCAGTTCCATGATTGAGGCGTGAAGCTGAGGCTCAGACTTTTCTAATTGCTCCAAGAGCAGAGCTGCCGGCGCGATGAACATACCGGCGTTCCATAGATACTCGCCTGATTCAACGTACTTTCGAGCCTTGGCGATGTTTGGCTTTTCGACAAATTTGACTACATGCCTTGAATTCGGCGCCGCCGACAAACCAAGCAATTCGCCAGTTTTGATGTAGCCAAAGCCTACGGATGGCTCAGTCGGCTCAATACCAATGGTCACAATTTTGCCGGTTGCCGCGGCTTCAACCGCCTCCCGAACAGTCTCGCGAAACTTCTCATCCTCGTTGATCACGTGGTCTGCAGCGAATGATCCGATGATGACATCGGGTTCGCGCTTCATCAAAATTGCTGCCGCGAGCGCAATGGCCGCAGTCGAATCTTTTGGTGAAAGTTCCAAAACTAGGTTGTCGGTCGACAAGTCTTCAATTTGCTCCAAGACAGCAGACTTGTGAACTTTTCCTGTCACAACAAGGATGCGGTCTTTGCCGGCAAGCGGCGTCAGTCGATCCCAGGTGTCTTGCAAAAGGGTCTGGCCCGAACCGGTAAGGTCATGCAAAAACTTCGGAGCCGAGGCGCGCGAAAGCGGCCAGAGTCGGCTGCCGATGCCTCCGGCTGGAATGATGCTGAAGAATCGATCTTGGGGGTTTCGCTGATTGACCATAACAATCAAAACCCTAGTCCAAATAAGGGCAAAATCGGTTAGGGCGGCCAACCATTAGGCGTAGACTTAAAACGTTTTTCGCCGTCGAAAATATTGCCTAATCGGAGGATTCTCGTGCCATCAATGCCAGCAGGTACTTTGTATCGCGGAAAAGTTGGAATGTGGTCTTGGGTGTTGCATCGCATCACCGGAGTCGCAATTTTCTTCTTCTTACTTGTCCATGTGCTTGACACTGCTTTGGTGCGATTGAGCCCAGAAGCCTATAACGCTGTAATCGGCACCTATAAGACTCCTCTAATCGGACTTGCAGAGCTTGGCCTAGTGGCAGCAATTCTGTTCCACGCACTAAACGGCCTTCGCGTGATTTTGATCGATTTCTGGCGCAAGGGCGTCAAGTACCAGAACGTAATGTTCTGGATCGTAATTGGCATCGCCGCAGCCCTATTCTTGGGTTTCGCTCCGCGTCACCTTGATCACGTCTTCAACCTAGGTCTGTTCTAAGGGGTATCGAATGTCTGTAGTTATTGAACAACCTCGCAGCCCTCGGAGCCGCAAGCGCGCAAATCTTGAAAAGTATGGCTGGATGTACATGCGTGCATCAGGCGTGGTGCTTGTAGTCCTAATCTTCGGTCACCTTTTCGTAAACCTATTCCTCGGTGAAGGCATCAAGGCAATCGACTTTGCCTTTGTTGGCGGCAAGTGGTCTGACCCATTCTGGAAAGTTTGGGACCTACTAATGCTGTGGCTGGCTCTCATCCACGGAACCAACGGCATGCGCACGCTGGTTAACGACTACACCAGCAAGCCAAAAATCGCTAAGACCCTGAACATCTCACTTTGGGCAATCTGCGCGGTATTGGTCACCCTAGGAACCTTGGTGATTTTCACCTTCGATCCTTGCCCTGCAGGCGCAGCTGCCGAGCTTCTTCCATCGTTCTGTTCGGCTAAGTAGCTTCTAAGGAATTCATAAAGTGACCAACGCAACTCCAAAGGTTCACCACTACCAGTACGACGTTGTAATTGTTGGTGCCGGAGGCGCCGGCATGCGTGCAGCGATCGAAGCCGGCCCACACGCTAAGACTGCGGTTATTTCAAAACTGTTCCCAACTCGCTCCCACACTGGTGCGGCTCAGGGCGGTATGGCTGCGGCTCTCGCAAACGTTGAAGAAGACAGCTGGGAATGGCACACCTTCGACACTGTCAAGGGTGGCGACTACTTGGTTGACCAGGATGCTGCCGAGATTCTTGCAAAGGAATCAGTACAAGCAGTTATCGATCTAGAAAACATGGGCTTGCCGTTCAACCGCACCCCAGATGGCAAGATTGACCAGCGCCGATTCGGCGGGCACACTCGTGACCACGGTAAAGCGCCAGTTCGCCGTTCTTGCTATGCAGCCGACCGCACCGGTCACATGATTCTTCAAACTCTTTACCAAAACTGCGTAAAGCTTGGCATCGAGTTCTACAACGAGTTCTATGTTCTAGACCTAGTAATGACCAAGGTTGATGGCGAAGAGCGCCCTTCAGCCGTAGTTGCCTACGAACTTGCTACCGGCGAACTACACGTTTTCCAGGGCAAGAGCATCATCTTTGCTACTGGTGGTTTCGGCAAGATCTTCAAGACCACTTCGAACGCGCACACACTAACCGGTGACGGCGTTGGAATCATCTACCGCAAGGGTCTTCCGCTAGAAGACATGGAGTTCTACCAGTTCCACCCAACCGGCCTTGCAGGTCTGGGCATCTTGCTTTCTGAAGCCGCGCGCGGTGAGGGTGGAATTCTGCGCAACTCGTCTGGCGAACGATTCATGGAACGCTATGCGCCTACAATCAAAGACCTTGCTCCACGCGACATGGTTGCGCGTGCAATGGCTAACGAGGTTCGTGAAGGTCGCGGCGCAGGGCCTAACAAGGACTACGTCCTTCTAGACTTGACCCACCTTCCACCAGAGGTCATTGACGAGAAACTGCCTGACATCACAGAGTTTGCTCGCACCTATCTTGGCGTTGAGCCTTACACCGAACCTGTCCCGGTTTTCCCAACCGCTCACTACGCGATGGGTGGAATTCCAACTAACGTTCAGGCCGAAGTCTTGCGCGACAACAAGAAGGTTGTTCCAGGCCTTTATGCCGCCGGCGAATGTGCCTGTGTTTCAGTTCACGGCGCCAACCGCCTGGGCACAAACTCATTGCTAGACATCAACGTGTTCGGCAAGCGCGCCGGTATTGCCGCGGTTGAGTACGCAAAGAATGCCAAGCACGTTCCGGTTCCTGCTGATTCTGCCGACGAGGTCATCGCGATGATTGAGAAGGTTCGAAACTCAAAGGGCACCGAAAAGGTTGCTGTGCTTCGTAAAGAACTGCAAGACACCATGGATAAAAATGCCCAGGTTTACCGCACAGAAGATTCTCTCAACGAGGCTCTCGAGAAGATTGCTGAATTGCGAGTTCGCTACGAGAACATCTCAGTTCAAGATAAGGGCCAGCGATTCAACACCGATCTGCTTGAAGCAATCGAACTAGGATTCTTGCTCGATCTAGCTGAGGTACTTGCCTTTACATCACGCGAGCGTCGCGAGAGCCGTGGCGGCCACTTCCGTGAAGACTTCGCCACTCGTGATGACAAGAAGTTCATGGTGCACTCGATGGCTTACCTGACCAACAAGAAGGTCACCAAACCAGGCGAGAACATCAAGATCGACTGGAAACCAGTTACTGTCACTAACTACCAGCCAATGGAGCGTAAGTACTAATGACTGTTGCAGCCTCAACTCCAACCGCCTTTGAAGCTATGGGTGCGGTTCCATCGTTCCAAGTAACTCTGTTTGTGCGTCGCTACAACCCAGAAGATGGCCAAGAAGCACGTTGGCAAGACTTTGATGTTCAGGTCCACGGCACAGACCGTGTGCTTGACGCACTACACAAGATTAAGTGGGAGATGGATGGTTCACTAACCTTCCGTCGTTCCTGCGCACACGGTGTTTGTGGCTCAGATGCGATGCGAATCAACGGTCGCAACCGCCTGGCTTGCAAGACCTTGATCAAAGACCTAGACATCACTCAGCCAATTTATGTTGAGCCAATCAAGGGTCTAGAAGTTGAAAAAGACCTAGTGGTAGACATGAACCCGTTCTACCAGGCTTACCGTGACATCAAGCCGTTCTTGATCGCCAGCGACAACCCTGAAAAGGAACGCCTACAGAGCGCAGCTCAGCACTCAAAATTTGAGGACACCACCAAGTGCATCCTGTGTGCTGCTTGCACCACCTCATGCCCAGTGTTCTGGACAGACGGTCAGTACTTTGGCCCGGCGGCTATTGTCAATGCACACCGATTCATCTTTGATTCACGTGACGAGGCAGCCGACGTACGCATCGACATTCTCAACGACAAAGAGGGCGTTTGGCGCTGTCGCACCACCTTCAACTGCACCGAGGCTTGCCCTCGTGGCATCGAGGTCACCAAGGCCATTGCTGAGGTAAAGCAGGCAATCCTTAGAGGAAGACCCTAAATATCCTCGCCTATTGACGGATTAAGAAGAATAGCCCCGGACATAAGTCCGGGGCTATTCTTCTGCCAAATCCCCTTTTGTAGCGGAGCTCGCCTTCTAGTTTCCTAGACCCCCGGTTCGCTCCCAATAGTTGGCATGTCTTCAGCATAGAGAATAACGAACATTTTTAGTAGGTTAACCTACCAAATTGTTATCAATAGTTCACCTAACGCAAAAAGCCCACCGCAGGGGTGGGCTTTGATCTCTTCAGAAAGAGTTATGCATGTTAAACGACAATGGCCACCTCGAAAGGTGGCCATTGCCATAAATTAAGTCCGGCGGTGTCCTACTCTCCCACAAGGTCACCCTTGCAGTACCATCGGCGCTGGAGGTCTTAGC
>NZ_JAHEDV010000021.1 GCF_024641065.1 Rhodoluna sp. | reverse complement strand
GCCAAGCAACTAAGTCTTCAAGCACTTCTTGCTTGTTCGTCTCATTGAAAACTTCGTGACGAGCATCGTGATAAATCACAAGCTCAACATCGTGCACTCCAGCCTTGCGGTAGGCATCAAGCAACTTCTTGTTGCCCTTCTCTCCGCCCAGCGGATCAGCAGACCCGGCCATAATAAAAATCGGAACGTGGGAATCGATCTGCTTGGACGGCACACCCATCAACTTTGCGGTGTTGGTGATTCCAAAAACCTGAATCGCTGTTTCAGGAAAGTTCTTTGGGTCGGCAAGAAAATCGCGACCAACTTCTTCGTCGCGACTCAACCATTCGTAGCCGGACGCATTTGGTGTCTTGTTCCACTTCTTGTTGAAACCAGAACTTGGCACAACGCCTGGAATCAAAATGGATGAACCGCTCAACACAAGGCCGTCGTATTCATCGGAGTATTTGTTGTAGATGCGCTGCGCAATCATCGAACCCCAGCTGTGCCCAATAAGTACCAAGGGCTCTTCAGGATTTTCACCAACGATGATGTGACTCAGTTGACGCACGCCTGCAAAAACCGCAGCCATTCCGCCAGGGCCAAGGTTTCCCTGCTTCTTGGTGATGCCCTCGGCGGTCATACGCAATCCAGTTGCACCGTGTCCGCGGTGGTCGTCGGCATAGACGCTGAAGCCTGCTCGGTTTAATGCGGCGGCAACGTGGTCGTAGCGGCGAGCGTGCTCACCCAATCCGTGCACCAGTTGAACGCAGCCTTTCGGCTGAGCCACTGGCCACTCGTAAAAAGTAATGTCGATTCCCTCGGCATCGGTGTAGGTTCGCACAATCGGAAGAGCAGTCATGAGGCAACTTTAGCCCTGGGTTTCATTCATCCCGCACATACAGCGCGCGTCCAGACAACTCCCAGCCTTCTGAACCAGACTGGGTCTTATGAGCAACTCACCAGCCAATCAATTACGGCTAACTGAGCCCAATAAGGCGGTCCGAATTGGTGAACGCAAGGTAGTTCGCATCAAGCGAGCTCAAGACATCATCGAGACCATTGCTTTGTCAATCGTGATGGCGGTTTTGGTGATGTTCCTGATTGACGGCGGGCTCAAAGGCGTCACCGATCTGCCAACCGCCCTGGGTGCAATCAGCCGCGTTACCTCTTTACTCGGTACCGCCCTGCTTTTGATTTTGATGCTGCTTATTGCTCGTGTTCCATGGATTGACAAGTTCTATGGTCACGATGGCGCCACGGTTGTTCACAAGCGCCTCGGCAAACCGGTGCTCTACCTGATCGTTGCCCACTTCCTTGCTTCACTGGTTCAGTACTCAATTACTAATGGTGACGACATTGTCAAAACCCTTTGGTGGTTCATCACCGATGTCCAAGACATGCTCATCGCAACAATCAGTTTGGTTTTGATGGTTGTCGTGGTTCTTACCTCAATCAACTTCACTCGGCGCAAGATGAGCTACGAGGCCTGGTACTTCGTGCACCTAACCTCATACATTTCAGTAGCTCTTGCAGTGCCGCATATTTTTACAGCAGGCAGTGACGTAGCCGGAAAACCGGTGCAAACAATTATTTGGGTTTCGCTTTACCTGTTTGTGTTCCTAAACATTCTTTGGTTCCGCGTGATCATTCCAATTCGCAAGTCTTTCCGTAAGCGTCTTGTCTTGGCACAAACCGTTCGTGAGTCTTCTGACACTGTTTCGCTTTACCTAACCGGCAAGCACCTGCAAAAGATTGAAGCGGTTTCGGGTCAGTTCTACTTCTTGCGTTTTCTAACACCAACTCAGTGGTGGCGCCCACACCCATTCTCAATTTCTGCAGCACCAAATGGTGAGTACTTGCGTTTCACAATTGGTGATCGCGGTGACGACACCAAGCTGATGCAAAACCTGAAGCCGGGTACTCCCATCGCAATTGAAGGTCCATACGGATTGTTCACCGAGGAGCGTCGCACAAAAGAAAAAGTTGTCTTGATTGCTTCTGGCATTGGCATTCCACCGATTCGCACTCTTGCTGAATCTATGGCTGCCCGCCCAGGTGACATCACAGTTATTTATCGCGTGCGAAACGAAAACGATGCGTCGCTGTTAAACGAGATCAAAGAGATTTGTCGTCGTCGCGAATTCCCGCTGCACATCATCGCCGGCCCGCGCGCAAACAAAAACTCTTGGCTAAGTGAAGACGGAACAAACAACCCCGATGTCGCCCGCCTCACAATGATGGCCCCGCATGTTTCAGAAGCAGATGTATTCATTTGTGGACCCGAGGCTTGGACACACAGTGTCATCAAATCTGTGCGCAAGGCTGGCACACCTATCGACAGCATTCACTCAGAGGAGTACGCCTGGTGAGAAAAGTTACTCAAAACATTGTTGGCGTAATCAGCCTTGGCGTTCTTGCCACCTCGTGGTCATTGGGTCAAGCTGCTGAAACTGGTTTGAGCTTGGACAATTCGACTCAGCCTGCGGCACCCGTGGAGGCTGCCCCTGTGGAATCACCTTCAACAGAATCAACACCATCTCAAACAGTGCCGAGCGAGCCGGTCCAATCCGCGACCCCAACCAAGACATCTACACCTGCAGCAACAAAGAAGCCGGCAACGGCATCGGGGTCAAAGACCGGCGACCCGGTTTCTTATAAATACGGTGTGATCCAGCTTGAGGTAGTCAAATCCGGCTCAACAATCACGGCCGTCAACTTGATTCAATCGGGAACCAAGGGGCCAGACTGGGCAGTAGTGCCGGGCATGCTTGCCGATGCAGCAGTCAGCGCTAACGGTTCAAGTTTTGGCAATGTGTCTGGGGCAACCTTCACCACCCAGGCCTTCAAGACAGCATTGGAGTCGGCCCTTGCCAAGTTCTAAAGATTTGAAACTCGCGAACCCACACAGTAAAAAGCGCCCATGGATAGTTTCAACCATGGTCATGGTTGCCGCCAGTGTTGGCGGCGCAATTGGCATCAATGCGCTCTGGCTAAATCCAACAACCGATACCAGTGGCTCAGCCGCGGGTGCGACCAAGACACAGACCGTCAAGGGTGATCCGATTGAGTACCGCTACGGTGTGATCGAACTTGAAGTTACCGCCACCGCCGGCAAGATTGAAAAAATCACTGAGCTGCAAGCAACCGCAAGCCCAGGCTATGACCAAGCCATTCCGGTATTGAACGAAGAAGCCATGAAAGCACAGAGCGCGAACTTTGGAAATCTCTCTGGTGCAACCTTCACCACTGAGGCATACCAACAGGCGCTTTCGAGCGCGCTATCGAAATTGAATTGATGAATTCTTTCGAGCACGCCTCTTCTGAGAACCGGTCTTTTGAACATGTCGAGACCTGTATGGGCACGACGTTTCGTTTTGCCGGCCGCAGTGCACTGAGCGATTCTGAAACTCAAACAGTAATTGCCCAGGCATGTGAAATTTTGCACGAGGCCGACAGAACATTCAGTCTCTATAAAACCGAATCGCCACTGTCGCAACTTGCGCGCGGTGAGACTAGAGTTTCAGATTGCCCACCGGTTGTCGCTGAAATTTGGGACGCATGTGAAGAATGGGAAAAACGAACCGATGGTTGGTTCAGCGCCATGACTCCGCAAAATACTTTTGATCCTTCTGGCATCGTCAAGACCTGGGCGGCAAAACGTGCAGCCGAATATATTTTGCAAGCGGGCATCGTGGACTTCACGATGAATGCCGGCGGCGATGTTTGGTTAGGCGATGAACTAACCACTGAGCAAGATTGGCGCATCGCAATTTCAAAACCAATTTCTATTGCGTCACCTGATCATGCAATTCTCACCGTGATTGATTTGAATGACACTGAGTTTCGTGCGATGGCAACCAGCGGCTCTGCAGAACGCGGCAATCACATTTGGAATCCAAAAGCACCTAGCAAAGATTCGCCAACTGATTTAGTTCAGGTCAGCGTTGTTGCAAAAGATTTAGTAACAGCAGATGTTTGGGCAACCG
>NZ_JAHEDV010000019.1 GCF_024641065.1 Rhodoluna sp. | reverse complement strand
TCGGGCCAATGCCATCACCCTGTTTTGGAATCTCGTCGTAACCCATGCGAGTCACGTGACGAATTACGTCGTGGTTTGAAAGCACCCAAGTCGAAGGTGCGCCGACGGCACCGAAAGAATCAAAAGACTCGTTGATGGTCTTGATCAAACGATCTTTCTTCCAAGGAGTTTCTAGATAACCGAAGTTGAATGTCTGGTGATATTCATCTGAGCGAACCCAAGTCGCCATGCGAGCAAGAGGCATTACCCATGCTTCGCCGCACATTACGCGCTCGTCATACTCATCCAAGATATTTCTGAAACGACGATTGATGTCGTGAACTTCAGGCTGACCCCAGAACGGGTTCTTCTCTTCAAGTTCTTTGATGCTCATGTCTTCTTCAGACTTTGCGCCACCCATGTGTGAGTCGGCAACTGCAACGTCTGGCAATCCGGTGCGCTTAATCATTCCGTGGGCAACGTCGATGCGGAAACCTGCAGCACCGCGGTCGAGCCAGAAACGAAGAACGTCGTCGAACATCTCGCGAACTTTTTCGTTGTCCCAGTTAAGGTCAGGCTGTGATGAGTCGAAGATGTGCAAGTACCACTGGCCTAGTTCGCCGTTTGGTTCGGTGATGCGAGTCCAAGCGTTGCCACCGAAAACTGACTGCCAGTTGTTCGGAGGAAGTTCGCCGTTCTTTCCCTTGCCGTCGCGGAACATATACATTTCGCGCTCAGGTGAACCAGGTGCTGCCTTAAGTGCGGCCTTGAAAAATTCGTGTTCGTTTGAAGAGTGGTTTGGAACCAAGTCAACGATGATGCGAATGCCGTGCTTTTTCGCCTCGGCCACCATGTTGTCGAAATCTGCGAGGGTTCCGAACAGCGGGTCGATGTCTTTGTAGTCACTGACGTCGTATCCAGCGTCTTTTTGTGGCGACTTAAAGAACGGTGAGCACCAGATGGCATCAATGTTGAGCTCGGCAAGTGCCGGCAGGCGATCGGTGATTCCCTTTAGGTCACCCATGCCGTCGCCGTTGCCATCGGCAAAGCTTCGAGGGTAGATCTGGTAAATGACGCTTGAGCGCCACCATTCAGGGTTTTCTTTGGTCGAATACAAGATAGGTGATTTAGACATGGCATCTAACTTATTCGAAAAGCTACGGCCAAAAGGCGCTTTGTAGCCTTTATCCACGGATAAAAACCCCGAAATCTCGCGGTTTCATCGTGATAATTCCGTTATCCAAAAGTTTGCTCTCAAGTTGCGAGAAGTTAAGGTTAGGGGGTTGGATAGTAGGGACTTGATTGCAAGTCCTTCAACTACGTAGTTCGAAAGGTAACAAATGAAGATCCGCAAGAGCAGCATCGCAGCTGCAGTAGCGACCTTGGCAGCGGGAGCAATGCTTGCAGTAAGCACCCCAGCCATCGCAGACACCCCAAACCTCTTGGTTTGGGTAGACAGCGCCCGTAAGGCAGACTTCTCAGGTCCAGTAGCGACCTGGGCTAAGGCAAACGGCGTAACCGTAACTCTTACTGGCAAGGACTTTGGCACCGTTCGCGATGCTCTAAAGACCGCAGTTCCTGCAGGAACTGGTCCAGACCTACTTATCGCTGCAGCACACGACTGGACCGGAAACCTAGCAGCTGCTGGTGTTCTACGCCCAGTTACTTTGTCAGCAGCAACCACCTCGACCCTTGCAAGCAACGCCCTTCAGGCATTCTTGTTCAACGGCAAGCAGTATGGTGTGCCTTTCTACACTGAGAACATTGCTCTAGTTCGCAACCTAAAGAAGGCTCCTAAGGCTCCTACCACTGGTGCACAGATCAAAGATGGTCAGCTTCTAGTCGGCACCTACGGTGCTGTCGGTGGCGACCCATACCACTTCTACCCAGTGCAGAGCTCATTCGGTGCTCCAGTGTTCAACTCAACCTCAAAGGGTTGGACTTCAACCCTAGGCATGGATGGCGCAGAAGGAACCAAGTTCGCTCAGTACCTAGCAACCAAGGGACAGAAGTTCTTCGGTAAGGCTGACTTCGGTTGGGACAACGCAATCTGTGGCATCAAGAGCGGAACCTTGGCTTACTGGATCACTGGTCCATGGGCAGTTTCGTCAATCGAAGGTGGAAACTCAAAGTGCACCACCAAGTCAGTCATCAACAAGGACTACGCTGTTTCAGCTATTCCTTCATTCGGTGGCAAGACTGCTCAGCAGTTCATGGGTGCAAAGGGTGGATTCATCACCAACAGCCCAGCAACTGACGTTGTAAACGCAACCCAGCTATTGACCTACCTTGCTGGCAAGGAAGCCGGAATTGAATACTTCAACGTAGACAACTTCACTCCTGCAAACAAGGCAGCTCTAGCAGTTGCTTCATCTGACCCAGTTATCGCAGCTTTCGCTGCTGCTGGCAAGAACGCAGTTCCAATGCCTAACATCGTTGCGATGGACAGCGTTTGGGACAAGTGGGGCAAGACCGAAGCCAAGATCCTTACTGGCAAGTCAACCAACCCTGCAGCTGACTGGAAGACCATGACTAGCGCAATCACCGCGCTTATCAAGGGCTAATTTCAGTCGAGCAAAGCTCGAGCGAGGCTCCGGGAAACCGGGGCCTCGCTTCTTTTTTGCCCCATGAATTCGGCAAGCGCTTTCAGTTTCGGTTAGGTAACGAACCCGCTTTGTGTGATTGGCTGCTGAATTTTGCGAATAGAGTTTCTTTAGTTTGCAACATCCAGGGAGGGATGCTTCATGACCAACCCATTCGCTGGCGGCTCTGACCGCAGCAATATTAAGCGCAAGAGCGTTAAGCAGCTCTATGACGGTGGAACACCAAGTCTTCGTGGAACGATCTTTAAGATTTTGCTTTTGGCAATTCTTGATGCGGTCACAATTTTTGTCACATTCATTCTTTTCATGAAGAGCCTTTGGTTGGCAGTAGCGATTGCCATCGTGGCCATGCTGATTATCAACTGGCTCTACCTTCGTCGCGGCGGTCTCCCTGCAAAATATCTGGCACCCGGAGTGGTTCTGCTTATCGCATTCCAGATCTATGTTTTGTTCTTCAGCGCTTACACCGCTTTCACCAACTATGGCTCGTTTCACAACGGTGACCAGAAACTAGCTGTGTCTGCAATTCGTGCGGCTGGCTACGGAGTGGTTGATGGCGCAGCGCAATATGACGTGCACCTAGTTAAAACCGACGCGGGCAAAGTTGAGTTCTTGCTGACCGACCCAGTAAACGGAAAAGTTTTTGTTGGCGAC
Organism: Rhodoluna sp.; assembly: GCF_024641065.1. Lineage (GTDB taxonomy): Bacteria > Actinomycetota > Actinomycetes > Actinomycetales > Microbacteriaceae > Rhodoluna. The sequence continues at coordinate 1,228 of NZ_JAHEDV010000019.1, read as the reverse complement.
AGTGCAAACGAAAAGTTGGTTGAGATCGCAGCGTGTTCGACAGCAATCTCTGATGTCATTCAAAACAACTCCACCAACGTCGCTCCAAGCGATTGTGAAATCACAATTCTTGGCGACAACATCGCCGACGCAATTTCGGCACCTGGCTATGCTGCAACTGATCAGCAGGGGCTCAGCAAGGCGCAACTAAATAGGCTTGCTGCTACTCGATTGTATGTTGACCCAACAAATCACGAAGGTCAGTTCGTCAAGACCGATGACCTCATGGTTGCCATCACCTACCAAACCGAATTGGTTTGGGATGGCAAGGCTAAAACCTTTACTCGAGTAACCGATGGCATCGTATTTGGGGCAGCCGAAGACGGCTATTTCAGAGCCGATGGCAAGCCAAATGGCGAGAAGGTTAGCGACATCGGTTGGAAAGTAGAAGTTGGCTTCAAGAACTTCAAAACAATCTTCACCGATGAAAACCTGCGTGCACCGCTGCTAAAGATTCTGTCTTGGACATTCATCTTTGCAGGTTCGACTGTTTTGACCACGTTTATTGCCGGTCTTGCAATTGCTCTGCTATTCAACGACGACCGCATGAAGTTCAAGCGCGTATACCGTTCGTTGATGATTTTGCCTTACGCGTTTCCTGCGTTCTTGTCGGCTTACGTTTGGCGCGGTTTGCTAAACACCGACCAGGGATTCATTAACAACGTGATTCTCGGTGGAAACCACATTCCTTGGTTGACAGAAGAAGGCCCGGCTCGTGCCGCAATTCTCTTGGTTAACCTCTGGCTAGGTTTCCCATACATGTTCTTGATTACCACCGGTGCGCTTCAGGCCATTCCTGCAGAGCTCACCGAATCGGCAACTATCGATGGTGCGACTCCGTGGCAGATCTTGCGACAGATTAAATTGCCACTGCTTTTGGTTTCGATTGCTCCGCTGCTAATTTCATCGTTCGCGTTCAACTTCAACAACTTCACGCTGATTTATTTGCTCACCAAGGGTGGCCCGATGGATTCGGCGACAAGCGGTTATGACGCCGGTGGAACAGATATTTTGATCACCTTCGTTTATAAGATCGCGTTCTCGGGTGGTCACGGCCAAGACTACGGTTTGGCTAGCGCATTCTCGATCTTGATCTTTATCGTGGTCGCGACCTTCTCACTTGTAAGTTTCCGACGCACTCGCACTCTAGAGGATGTGAACTAATGACTACTGCAACAGCTAACGTCAA
>NZ_JAHEDV010000016.1 GCF_024641065.1 Rhodoluna sp. | reverse complement strand
GTTGGCGTTGGCCGAGGTACAAACCGTCCAGATCCCAGCTGGCATAGAGGTCAAAAGTTCAACTGCCCCAGGTAGCGGCGTGGTCAGGTGTGCGGTTACTTGTTCCAGCTCGTTGATGCGATCGTTAGCCGTTTCAAAAAGTTCGGCAGCTACGAGTTGGCGAACCTTGTCTTCCGCACGCACTCCACTGTTTTCAGGTTGATCCCAAAAGAAGTCTGGCGCGAACTCTTTAGACCATTGTTCCCAGCCGATGCGCGCTGCCTCGTGTGAGTCCACCAGCACACCGTCGTTGTCAAATAACAATCCCGATGCAAAAAACTTCAAATTACTTGCTTTCTTTATTTCGCTCGGTGATGGTGACATAGATGCCAACAATCGCAAGCAAAATCAATACCTTAGCCGGCGCCAGTTCTTGAATTAACCAGGTCCAGGTTGGTGCGTTAATTACAGAATCAGAAAAGCACTCGGAGTCAACACAAGTTGCCGGTGGGTTGGTCCAGGTGCGCAACTTATTAATTGCCTCGGCACCAAATGAGAAAGCCATGATGGTCACCACTGAGCCAAAAACTATTGAGAGCACAAGATTTAGATTCGCAGCACCAGCAGCAAGAGCGGTGCGTGGTTTTGGAGCGGCAGGTTTTGCAGACTTAGCCTTTGCGGCGAAGCGAGTGCCAAAGACCACACCGGCTGCCACGATGGCGATGATGATCACCCAAACCCAAACCTGCAAGTTTGTGCGAGTCACGTCGTAAACGCCAAGACCAAAGATGATGGCAACTGCGGTTGCCAAAATAGGAATCGCATAGCCAAGGCCAAGTGCCTTTTGGGCTTCAGACATCTTTTGCTTGACGCCATCGGTGTTTGTAGTTTCATCGTTACGGAACACGAACGCGGCAAGCAGCACGTAAACCACCAAACCGGTGGCCAACAGAATTGGAACGTAGACGCTGAAGATGCGCAGCACCGGATTTTCGGCGCGGTCAGAGTAAGAGTTAAAGGCGCCCATAAAGTTGCCGATTGCAAAGATGGCACCGGCGGCCAAACCAAGAATTATTCCAAGGGTTGTAAAGCGTTGGGCGGCACGGGCAAGGGCGTTGCTCTCACCATTCTCGCGGCGGGCGCGAATGGCCAAACCCTGGGCAAGAAGTGAGCTGATTGCTACCGAGGCAATTCCCAACAGAAATAGGTATGGGGCAATGTGGAAAACATCCTGAGTGAAAAGAGCCTCGCCGGTGTTGCTGTACTGCGGCTGGGGCACGAATAGGTCGGCAAGAACCGCCCCCATAAAGGCCAGCCAGGCCACAAAAAGTCCCAGCAGCGGAAGAGCAATAGCACGGTTTGCCAAAGGAATTCTGTTCATGACCCCAGCCTATCCCTCTAAACTTTTGGCATGATCCTTGTTATCGGCGAAGCACTGATTGACCTGTTCGAGAACCGCCACCAGGCCGGTTCATTCAACGCGATTGTTGGTGGTGCAAATGCCAACGTTTCAATTGCACTTGCTCGCCGAGGTACACCGCAGCAATTTCTAGCGCGCATTTCTAATGACGGCTTTGGCAAAATCATTCGCGCCAAGCTTGAGGCAAATCGCGTAGGCCTGGATCACGCAATTTCTGCAACAGAGCAAAGCACGCTGGTAACTATTTCTTTGGATTCTGCCGGTGTGCCAAGTTACGCATTCTATGTAAACGGCACTGCAGACTGGGCGTGGACTCCGGACGAACTACCAACCGATGCCGATCTTGAAAACATGCACGCAACCGCAATTCAATTTGGTTGCTTGACTATGGCGATGGGCCCAGGCAACTTGGTAATTGAAGACTGGGCCCGCGAACACTTCAAACAAAAGTCTGTAACCATCAGTCACGACATCAACATTCGCCCGGCACTTGGATTTGAGCGCAATCACGAGCGCCTTCGCGTTGAACGAATCAATGACATCTCACACATCATCAAGGCATCTGACGAAGACATTCACTGGTTGTACGACATGGCCGACGGCGAAGACGTAGACAAAGTTGTTTGGAAGTGGATTGGCGAGAGTGCTCGTCACGTTTTCATTACTCGCGGCGGCGACGGAGTATCGGTGTACCGACTTGGTGCTGATGGATCGCGTGTGCGTTTTGATGTGGCTTCGCGCAAGATCAACGTGGTTGACACCGTGGGTGCCGGCGACACATTCTGCGCCAATCTGCTTGGGCAACTTTCTGATGTTGACGCCTTGGGCACCGATCCGTTCGACCGCCTGCAGAATCTGAGCGACGACGTACTGCGTGAGTTTGTTTGGACCGCCGGTATCGCCGCCTCAATCACCTGTGAGCGCGCCGGAGCCGAGCCGCCAACCAAGGCAGATCTAGCGGCTGTTCTGGCAACCCTTTAGATTTCAACACCGATACCCCCTGGCCGCTTAAATGTCAGTGGGTCGTGGGACAATCTCCATACAAAGAAAACAGCTGGGCGACCAGCTCTAACAAAATCTTGGAGAGATCCACATGTATAAATTAAAAGACGACCACGGTACCCAAAATATTTGGGCCTTCAACACTCGCGACCTAATGCGAGCCTCAACCTGTGATCACTGCATCAAGTTGGCGATTGCCAAAGAGCTGGATATGCCAGGGGTTCGCGCTCTGGTTGAGCCCTACGAACTTGAAGGCAAGACCCTGGCAATGGCCTATGGTGACAAATTTGAAGCAGAGATAGAGGAAGAGCTTCGTGCCTCGCTTGGCGACGGCGACTTCAAGCGCCCAGAGGGCAAAGACACTTTTGCCGAGACCGTGGCGCTCATGCACGCCGGTGTTCCAGTTATTTACCAGGGTGCGCTACGACACCGATCAGGCCTTGCCGAATTCACCGGTCGCCCAGACTTTCTAGTTCGCGGCGATTACGAACTTGAATTCGTTAAGGGCAAGCTGGTTGCCAAGCCTTCTAAAGAACGTATTGGGGTAGCCGGTTATATCGCCTGGGATGCCAAGCTGGCCAGCTCGGCCAAGCCACACTACCTATTACAGGTTGCTCTCTACGTTGAGGCGCTCGATGCACTTGGCCTAAAGGCAGATGCCATGCACGGTCTAATTCTTGGCTCGCGCACCATCGAACTGTTTGAAGAAGGTGAGATCGTTCCTGCCATGCGTCAGGCTCGTTCTTACCTAGAGGCTGCGTTTGAGCAAGTAGCGGCTGGTGAACTCAGTGACTTTGAACTTAAGCACCTCTCGCTGCACTGTGATGTGCAAAGCACCTGTGTCATTTGCGAATATCCGGATCTGTGCGAGCACAATCGCAAAGAGGTTGATCACCTGGTGCAGATTGCTGGCATCAACAAGTCGCAAATTGAAAAGCTAAAGAAGGCTGGCATCACCACAATGGCAGCGCTTGCCAGCGCCACCGATGACCAACGCCCAAGCGACTTTGTCCCGGGCAGCTTCGACAAACTTCGCAAGCAAGCGAAACTTCAAACCAGCTTTCGTGAAACAGGCAAGCACTCATATGTTGTGGTCGACGATCCTGAAATCGGTGTACTTCCACCTGCATCGCCAAATGACATTTTCTTTGACATGGAGGGCTTCCCATACTTTGAAGAAAAGGGCGGGCTGGAGTATTTGTTTGGCGCCATAACTCGCGACAAAAAGTTCCACGAGTTTTGGGCGCACGACCGCGAGCAAGAGGCAGTTGCCTTTGCCGACTTCGTGAAGTTTGCTTACGACAAATTGCAGGCAGATCCAACCGCGCACGTTTATCACTACGCACCATACGAGGTGACCGCACTGAATAAGTTGGCTTCGCGCCACGGCGTGATGGAGGCAGAGGTTGACTGGCTAATTGGTCAGGGAAAAATGATTGACCTTTATAAAGTGGTCAAGGGTTCAATCATGGTTAGCCAGCCAAGCTACTCAATCAAAAAGCTTGAGGCGTTTTACGAATTTGGCCGCAAGAGCACCGTGGTTGATGCCGGTTCAAGTATCGAAGAGTATGACTACTACCGCCAGCTAGCCGAGCAAGATCAGGCCGAGGCCAAGCGAGTGCTTCAGACAATCGCGGACTACAACGAGGACGACTGCGTCTCTACCCTGGCGCTTTACGAATGGCTGTCGTCAATGCCAGGCGCGCATGCCAAGTACAACGAGTTCCGTCAGGCGGTTGATAGAAAAAAAGCTGAGTGGGCCGCTGACCCAGAAGACCAAGACAGCGCAACCAACAAGGCCGAGCGCGAACTAGCTGAGTTGCAGCGCGCCACAGATCACATGGCAAAGGCAATCGCCGATTGGCGTTGGGGTGAAAACACCGATGCCGACTATCGGGCCAAAATCTGGCAGGCGCTTATGCACTCGGTGCTTTATTACAAGCGCGAAGAAGTTATTACTTTTCGAGAACGCTACCTACGCCGCGAAGCAGTCGATGAAACCCTGCACGCGGATCGCAAGGCGCTGGTGGTTAGTGGTTGCGTACGCGAGGCAAGCGGCTTTGATGGAATGCACCTAAACCCAACCGTGAAGATCACCCTTGATTACACCTACGATTTGGACCCTGGCCAAACCCTGATGCTCAAGGCTG
>NZ_JAHEDV010000010.1 GCF_024641065.1 Rhodoluna sp. | reverse complement strand
CACGATTGAGCATGATCTGAGTGTCAAACGAATTACCCTGCTGAAAAACGTCTAGCATTCTGAATTCGCCGAATTTGTAACCGTTATAAATGTCATATTGAGTCGCGTGACCAGCCAGCGAGTAGTTGACAAATTTGAGCGCTGCGTCTTCTGGTGCAATTCCGAGAGCGAGCCCATAGAAATTCGCTTGCCCTTCGACTAGCCAGGGAATTGTTGCAAGAAACAGATTTGCTGTTTGCTCATATTGAACCCAGTGACTGTATTCATGCGGTCCAACTTGCTGATCATTTATATTGCTATCGGCTGCGTTTCGCACGCACTGAATGAAAACCTGCTTGCCGTCAGCTTTAAATGCCAGTGCAAAACCGCAGTCATTCTTTTCTATCCATGATCGAATGCCGCCTGAAATATTGTTCTTCCAACTTGGGTTCTGCAACACAAGTTCTTCGGCCCAGCTGGCGTCAACTTTTGTTACATAAACAACCGTCACACCAACCGGTGTGTAGTGATTAACCCAGAAGTCAGCGGCGCGATTCACCAGCAACTTCTCGCGATCGAGGGTGGCCTTGGTCACATTGGGCGAAGCAATGTAGTTGATGTCATAGGCTGTCGTCGACTTCGAATAGCCATTGAACACCTTTTGATACGCGTCGAGCGGGTTGACGGCGGCAATCTTCGACCCAGACGCCGGCAGGCTAAGCGATGAAGCACTGGTGAATCCGGTTCGAGTCGAAGTGACCAAAACCTGCACGGCCTTGCCGATATCTGCCGCACCCACCGAATAACTCGACCTGGTGGCATTGGCAACCGGCTTGTAGTCGCTAAACCACTGGTAGGAAACTTCGGCATCGCGGTTCCAATCAAGGGTGCGCGCAAGCAGCGTTGCTCCGGCTTTAACCGTTCCAAGAATTTCCGGTTTGCTCAGAGTTTGTTGGTAGGCAATTGGCTTGCGAAGTTTTTTGGTCTCTGTAAAGACAAAGCCGTTCGCATAAGTTGCCTGATATCCGCCCCAAATGTTTTGGCCGGCATCTTCGGGTTGCAAACGATAAGTGATGCTATTTGCGCCGTCGATGAGTTTTCCGTTGCGATACCACCAGAATTTTTGTTCGTTCGGGCTGCCGAAGTTAGTGTTGTAAGGCTGGCACGAGAAATAGACCGGCCAACCGACCGTTGGAACATCTACCTGGGTAGGGCGTGGAGCGAAGCATCCGGGCTGACGAACCGATTCTTCGTAATAGGTCATGCTTCCAAATGAGTCGGGAACCCCCGCAAAAACTTTTGAACCGGTGGCGGTGACAATGCTGTGCTCGTAGCCGTTTTTGTTCAGCGTGATTCTTGCGCTGATTACCTTGCCGAGTTGAGCGCTGGTTAGATAAAACGTAGAGGACTGAATCGATTCAATCTTTATCTGATCAGCAAACCACTCGAATGTTGCAGTCACCGTTGGGTCATCACTCGGATACACCGCGGCGAGAGTGCCGCCAACGCCATACTGCCCAACGATCGTGACAGGCATGTTTGGTTCGAACTCTGCGGCTTGCGCGCTCATCGGAGCGCCAACCATTGCGACTAAAAGAACCGCTACCAGCGTCAGCCGACCCAGCCAGCCGCTCGATACCATAGGTTCCTTGACCATGGCTCAAAGGTACTAGACGGCAAAGACCTCATAAAGCTCTTCGAATGATTCGCTGGCTAGCTCTCGCAAGAACTCGAGGGCAATCGGGGCCTTGGCGACATGCATCAGCAATTCGGCAACAGCACGAAGTTCTTTGAGGCCGTCGTCTTTCTTCTCGAGGCGGCGCATGCGTCGCACAAAATGCAGTTCGAGCGATAGGGCAAGATTTCGAAGTGCGTTTCGCTGAACCGCTGGGCTCAATTCAGCCTTTTCGATCTGGGCAAGCTGAACATCAAAAGCATCTTGAAACGCTTCGATGTAAGAGCGGGTAAATTCTTGGCGTGCGAGCATGACCTGGGCTGCAGCGGTCGTTGGTCTGCTGCTTTGGGAATTTGCCGCAAACATTCTCAGACAGCTCGATCACATCCTGCACATATTTCCGACGCTCTCAGTTTTGGTTGACCCGCTGCTAGACAACTTGGTTGGCAATCATGATTGCCTGGTGGTGGGTTGGCTTTCACTTCTTGGTCAACGTCGTTCACCGCTAAGTGTTGAGTTCTGCCCTCTCAGCAATGCGCACCAATGCGCCTACAGCTGACACCAACTCTAAGCGTTCTGAAATTCAATCAGTGATCTTTACAGTGAACAAGGTCAACAAATCAAATAATGAAGAGCTGCCTGGCTTCTCGACTGCTACCTTGGGGCTATGAAATCAAAATTCGTAGCCTTTATTGCCATAGTCGCGTCGTTGGCAATCGTGCCGTCAAATGCAGCACAAGCTGCAACTCCTGTTGCCGGAACTGAGAGTTACCGATATGTCGCAACTTTATCGACTGGTAGCGCATCTATGAACGACACAGGAACACTGAAATTCGACAACGTCACGGCAGAATTCAACTACGACATTTCTGCGGTGCCTGTTGGCACCCACATCGAATTTTCGCTGAGTGCCACCGGCACTAAGTCTTTGACTGTCGACAAAGGCTGCTGCGTGATCGGCGGCATCGACGGCACGCGAGAAATGCTAGGAGTTTCTTATGGTGGCGGCGTTTGGGAGCACACCAAAATTGCAGGTGAGCAAATTGCTAACCTCAGAATAATCAACACCTATAACGAATTTCTCGACAGCAAATACAAAGGGCTGCTAGGAAGGTTAACCGCTGCAACAACTGTCAAAATTGGCGACCAAGAGCCGGTTGCAGTGACTTCTGAAAATTCAACCAATTACAAAATTAGCTTTGGGTTCAAGACCTACGGCAAATCGTTCGTGGTGCCAGCCCACCTAACCAAACTTTGGCTTGAAACTCAGTGGTCACCAAAGGGCGCCATAGCCAAAGGAACGGTTCTCACTTTTACTGACCCTAAGATTCAAATTTTTAATGCGACAACTAAGAAGTCGACCAACTTCGCATTCAAGAATCATGGCTTCGGCCTTTCGCTCACGGCATATAACAACACCACTAACTACTTCCAAGAGCGTGTGGGCAACAAGCTAACCGTTACTCAGGCGGGTGCAACCGTATATATGGACCAAGGAATCTACCTGCCAACTAATTTGCCGGTTGGTTCAAAAATCACTACCGGCACTTTCAAAATCACCAAGTAAACGGTGCTTTCAAACCTCGCAGCCTTCGCTTTGACTGCACTCTTCATTTCGATAGTGCCAGGCCAAGGCGTTGCTATGGTTTTGCGCCAAGGCATAGTTAGTGGGCCGCGCATAGCTCGCATCTCAATCTTGGGAAACAGCACCGGCCTGCTGATTTGGTCGGCTGCTAGCGCCCTAGGTCTCTCGGCAATCTTTGCCGTCTCGCCGGTAGCCTTTGAAATTCTGCGCTGGAGCGGCGTTGCTTATCTGGTTTTCATCGCGTTGCAAACCTTGTGGTCGCTGAGAAGCAGGCACTCGGCATTCGACTTAGAAGGTTTAACTTCAGCCTCTGCCGCAAGCGCTTATCGGGTTGGTCTGATCACAAATCTGACCAACGCAAAGGCCATGGTTTTTGCTCTTGCTCTGTTGCCTCAATATGTTCCAGATGGATTCAATTTGCTAACTGGCATCATGATCTTCGGCACTCTTTGGGCAACCATTTCAATGAGTTGGTATTTCGTGTTGGTTGCGATTATCGAGAAATCGAGTCGATGGCTTGCACAGCCAAGAGTTCGCCGCTGGCTGACCGCAGCATCTGGAATCGGAATCATGCTGCTTGCTGCTGGGCTCGCACTCAGCCCTAGAAACTAACTACTTTTGCGCGAAGTTCTTGTTGAGTTCGAGAAAAACTTCGTCAACCAGTTCTTTCAAATAACCAAGTGCCACCGGAGCTTTGGCGTCGTGCGTTAGCAACGCTGCAACTGCACGCAAATCTTGAAGAGCGCCGCCATCCTGTTCGATAACTTGAAGGCGATCAACAAAGTGCAATTCGAGAGACAGCGCCAAATTGCGCAGCGCATTCTTAGAAATCGCTGGGCTCAACTGCGCCTGCTCGAGCTGCTCAAGTTGCAGCATGAAGCTATCCTGCGCCGAGTCGATGTATACCTGCGGGTAGTTTTTGCGCTCATCCATGTTCAAAAGCCTATTCAAAATTGCCAGCCCCCTTTCAGGTTCTCTATGGGTTTCACGCAGGTTCAAAAGCAACTATCTTCTTAGCGAGCAAATAGTTCGCAGTTAGGACAACACATGAACAAGAAACTAATCGGAGCCGCAGGGCTCTTGACCGCTGGTTTGCTAGCCGGCAGCTTCATGTCGATTGCTGGCGCAAATGCAGCTGACACCCCTTCGACACCATCGAGCAGCTCTTCATCTGCGCCAGTTCCTCCTTCATTCAAAGCCCACGCCCCTGAAGAGGCAGTGACCGGCGATCTAGCCACAACTTTGAGCGACCTGGCTAAGGCCAAAGTTCCTGGTGCAACGGTTGACCGAGTTGAAAAAGACTCGGATGGCGTTGCCACCTACGAGGTTCACATGACCAAGACCGATGGCACTCACGTGAAAGTCAACTTCGATGCCAACAACGCAATTACTTCAGTTGACACTCAACCTGCTGGCGGTCCTGGTGCATTCGGCAAGGGCGGCGACCGCACCCCTCCGGCTGAGGTAACCGGAACCATTGCAACCACTCTTGGCGACCTCGCTAAGACAAAGGTTGCCGGCGCAACTGTTGATCACATTTTCAAAGACACCCGCAACGGTGCGGCTTATGTGGTTCTAATGACCAAGACTGACGGCACTAAGGTTGCAGTTCACTTCGATGCGAACAACGCAATCTTGTCTGTTGACACCCCGCCAGCTGGAGGCCCTAAGGGCTTCGGCGGCAAGGGTCACGGCCCACGCGGTGGCGACCACGACGGTGATCGAGATGGCACAAACGGTGGCGCTTGGACTCCACCGACCACAACCACTCCTTAGCAGTTATAGCGAAACGGAGCCTCACATTTGTGAGGCTCCGTTTTCGTTTTCAAACTAGTCGTTGCAGGTGCAACGCTGGTCTTGAGGCACACCGTCGAGAGCTTCTTCGATGTGCTGACCGCATCCGGTCCAGGTGACTTTGTTGCACTGTGGGCAAAGAGCTGGGCTGCACATTATTTCTTACCTCCAAAGAGACGAGCAAAGAATCCGGGTTCCTTAGGGTCGTTTGCGTGCCCTTG
>NZ_JAHEDV010000009.1 GCF_024641065.1 Rhodoluna sp. | reverse complement strand
TTGGTGGCATGGCCAACCTAATGGGCGCAATGCGCGAGGCCGGGGTCAACAAACTGGTTTTCTCATCATCGGCCGCCACCTACGGCATGCCAGATGTTGATGCCGTCTCTGAAGACACCCCCTGCAAGCCAATCAACCCATATGGCGAGACCAAATTGGTTGGCGAATGGATGGTTGATGCGGCAGCCGCAGCCTGGGGGCTTCGCGGAGTGAACCTGCGCTACTTCAACGTGGCAGGTGCCGGTTGGCCGGAGCTTGCCGACACCGCAGTTGCCAACCTGGTGCCAATTGTCTTTGCCGCGATTCGCGCCGGCAATGCACCAAAGGTCTACGGCAACGATTACGCCACCAACGACGGTTCTTGCGTGCGCGATTACGTGCACGTGCAAGATCTTGCGAGTGCACACCTTGCCGCGATTGATTATCTAAACACCGATACTCGCCCGCACACCACCTTCAACGTTGGTACCGGTCAGGGCTCAAGTGTTTTTGAAGTGATTGAAGAAATCAAAAAGGTTTCTGGCATTGATTTCAATGAAGAAATTGTTGAGCGTCGCGCTGGTGACCCGCCATTCCTATGTGCCGATGTTTCTCGCATCAAAAATGTTTTGGGTTGGAGTGCAAAGCACAACCTGCATGACATCGTTGAGTCCGCATGGGCTGCCACTTCATAAGGGCAAAACCCCAACTTCGTTACAAATTGTTTCCAACCGTTTCATTATGTTTCAGCGCCGATTGCAAGTATCGGTGGATTGAATTTCAATAGTGTCAATCTCGCAAGGGGCGAGGCTTCACAAAACCCGCAGGTGTTTTCATCGCGTGGGGGGACACGAATGGAAACAAAATGAGCATTTTTAAAAAGTCGATTGCAGCAGTTGCTGTTGCAGTCTTGGCTGCATCGGTTGGTACCTCATCGGCACAAGCCGCTCCACTAACCGGTTCGTCAGCGGTAGTCACCACTGAATGGTTGGCAGACAACCTAGACAAGTCAAACGTCAAGCTAATTGAAGTAACCGTTGAAGACGGCGACTACGCGCGCAAGCACATCAAGAACGCTTTTGAATTTGATTGGCACACACAGCTGGTTGACCCGGTAAATCGCGATGTTGTTTCTCAGGCAAACTTCACCAAGCTTGCACAGAAGGCTGGCATCGACAAAGACACCACAATCGTTCTTTACGGTGACAACAGCAACTGGTTCGCAGCCTGGGGTGCCTGGATCTTCAAGCTATACGGCGCTAAGGATGTTCGCCTACTAGATGGTGGCAAGGCAAAGTGGCTTGCAGAAGGTAAGGCAACCACAACTGTTGTACCTACCGATGCAAAGGGTAACTTCACCGCAGCTAAGGCTGACAAAAACCTTCGCGCATTCTTGCCAGAGGTTCTAAAGATCGCAAAATCTAAGAAGCCTTCAACCAAGTTGGTAGACATTCGCTCAGCAGATGAGTACAGCGGAAAGATCATCGCTGCAGCAGGTTTCGATGAGCTTGCAATTCGTGCAGGTCACATTCCTACTGCGGTTAACATCGGTTGGAAGAACGCTCTTAACGCAGATGGAACTTTCAAGTCAAAGGCCGAACTTGTTGAGCTTTACAAGTCAAAGGGTATTGATGGCAAGAGCAAGATCATTACCTACTGCCGCATTGGTGAGCGTGCTGCTCACACTTGGTTCGTACTAACTCAGATCCTTGGTTACAAGGCTGCGAACTACGACGGTTCATGGACCGAATACGGTAACTCAGTTGGCGTTCCAATCGTGAACGAGGCTGGAACTGTATGGGGTAAGAAGTAGTGGCAAAATCCGCCACCGCTCCAAAAGCTACAAGCAACGGCAGCGTCTCCGAAGGGGGCGCTGCTGTTGTGCGTATCTGGACCCGCGGTGACACCATCAGAACATCGATAGCCGCGCTAATCGTTGCAGGCTTGCTCGTCTGGGCAACAGCTATTGGCAATGATCCGGCGCTAGGAAGCAACGCGTCGTTCTCGCTGCTAATCGGTACCGCCCTCGGCATCACCTTCGAGCGTGGACGCTTCTGCTTCTTCTGTATCTTCCGCGATGGCATTGAATACAAAATCACCACGCCTTTCTTATCGGTGTTTTCCGCAATTGCCGTTGGCGCGATTGGCTACGCGATTGTCTTTGGCATGTTCTTGCCTGACACCACCACCGGCGAATACCCACCGGCTGCGCACATTGGCCCGGTTAGCTGGGTTCTCGCAGTCGCGGCATTCACCTTTGGAATTGGAATGGCACTTTCTGGTGCGTGCATCAGCGGGCACCTGTATCGCCTGGGCCAGGGATCGTTGCGGGCGATTCCCGCGCTGATTGGCTCGCTAGTGGGCTTTGGGCTTGGTTACGTTACCTGGAACGATCTGTACCTTGGCTCAATCCAGGGCGCTCCTACCCTGTGGCTGCCGCATCTATTGGGCTATAGCGGAGCACTAGTTGCAACGCTTGCGCTCGTAATCGGACTTTCTGTTTTGGCTCTGAAACTTGGCAAAAAAGATGACAAGTATTCAATTCCGGTTGCCGAGCCAATCAGCCTGGCAAGTTTGCGCGATCAACTAATCAAACGCCGCTGGTCACCTATCTTCACCGGTGCAATCGTAGGTGTTCTAGGCGTGCTCGCCTACCTTCGAATTGAACCACTTGGTGTGACTCGTCAGATAGGTAGTTCAACAAGAACATTTCTTGATGCAAACGGTTTGATTCCCGAGACGCTAAACGGACTTGATGTTATGACCGGTTGCATTGGTTTGATCACCGAAACAATCACCAACAACGGATGGATATTAATTGGCATCGTGATTGCATCGTTTGCGGCAGCCCTAAGCGGAAACAGATTCAAAGTTGGTGGGCTGACTTTGCCAAACGGAATCACCGCACTTGTTGGTGGAGTTCTGCTTGGCTGGGGTGGCATGACCGCCCTGGGTTGCACTGTTGGTGTTTTGCTTTCTAGCACTCAGGCATTTTCAATCGCCGGTTGGGTGTTTTTTGCTTTCGCTTTGCTGGGCACCTTCGTTGGCATCAAGCTGAAGCTGCACCGAATTTAAAAAGCTAGATAACTTCGTTTGCGCGAGCAAGATCTTCGGCGAAGTCAACTTCAACCGCGTAGAGATCACTGATGTCTACCGCCTTGAATTTGGCTTCGCCGTTTGCAATTGCCAGCTCTAGGCCACGCTCAAAATAATCCTGGTCAGCCACTTCATCAAGTCTCCTAATGACAGCGGCTTTGTCGCCAGATGAAACAAAGTTGATGCCCACGGCTTCACCAAGTCCACCAACTACGGTCTTGGAAAGCTCGGCAACAAAACCATCGGCATCAAGCGTGTACTTCACTTCTTCATCAGCAACCGATGAATGATTCACGACCACGAAGGATTCATCGGTGTTGATCATTGGGGTAACACGGCGCAAAACTTCTGGGTCAAAAACAACGTCACCGTTCATCCACAGCACGCCACCATCACCAGATGCACGAAGCGCGCGAAGCAGGCTCTTTGAGGTGTTGGTCTGGTCGTATTCCTCGTTGTAAACGTAGGTGGCCTCAGGAAAGCGCTCGATGATTGCCTCAAGCTTGAAGCCCACAACGGTGGTCAAACGGTAATCGCTATCAAATGCGGTCTTTAGATTGTCAACCTGCTGCTGCATGATCGAACGGCCATCTTTGAGCTCAGTCAGCGGCTTAGGCAGCGGGCGGCTGAGGCGAGTGCCCATGCCCGCGGCAAGAATGACGACCTGAATTGACATGTCCCCAGCCTAATCGCCAGCTTCGCGGCGGGGCCTACTTTGTGCCAAAGACAGCAGCAATCACGCGGGCAGTGGCCTTGCCATCTTCCAGCGGCGTGAACTTTGCCTGCCAAGCCTTGTAGGCCTTGCCGTATTGCTTGGCCACATCGTTGATGTTTTCTAGCGCCCCAATAACCTCTGCGGTGGTGTGACAGATTGGGCCCGGAGCTTCGGCAACAAAATCAAAATAGAAACCGCGGTCAGCAACATACTTCTCGATATCTGGCGTTAAGAAAATCATTGGCTTGCCGGTCACTGCAAAATCAAACATCACCGATGAGTAATCCGTAATCAATACATCTGCGGCCAAATACAGTTCAGTAATGTCTGGGTAATCGGTTACATCGATAGCGCCCCGGGCGGTTTTTGAATTGTGTGCATCAAGCGTCATGCTGTGTCCGCGGTACATCAACTGAAAACCCTTTGGCATTTTGGTTGCCGCATCAATGTGATTCACGGTCTGCAAAGTTCCAACAGCATTTCGATTGGTGTCACGCCAGGTAGGTGCGTATAAAACCAATTGAGTTTGCGCGCTCTTCACGCCTAGTTGCTTGCGCACACGGTTACGCACCGCAACTCGCTCGTCGGCTGACCCACTCAAGCGATCATTGCGCGGGTAACCAACCTCAAGAGTTTTTCCTGAGTACGCAAACGCAGACTTAAAACATTTACTTGCAAATGCGCTCGGCGAAATTAGGTAATCCCAAGCCGCCGCTTCTTTGCGCATTGTGCTCAAGTACTGCGCGGAAACTTTTCCTGCCTCAATGTCGCGCACCAAACGCTTGAGCGGTGTGCCGTGCCAAGTTTGCAAATAAACCTGCCCAGCAACTTTTTTGAAGTACCAAGGGAAAGCCGAGTTGTTCACCAAATATTTTGCGGTTGCCAAAACTTTGAGCCACTCACGCGAACCGTACTTTAAAGCTGTGGAACCAGCTGGGGCCTGCACACCAGACTTGACGGTCCAGAAGAATTCCAAATCAGGTCGTGCAACTTTTAGCGCGTTGAAAATATCAAGCGGACTATCGCCAACAACTTTGCCATCGAAGGCTTCAAACAAAACCGAGTTGCGTAACTTCACACCACCGGTGGCTGAGGTATCCGGCTTATAAAGTGCACTACGAATCAGATCATTCTTACGACGACGCAACGCGCCAATGATTCGGGCCGGTGTGTAACTCATCGGTTCGAACCTTTTTTGTTGGCACCGCCAGCGCCGCCAACCCTGCTCTTATCAACAATGCCGAAAGCGGTAAAGAAGTAGCCGCGCCAAAAACCAATTCCCCAAGACAAATGCATGGTCGGCAGTGCAATCAGCAGGGCCACGCGCGACTTCAATGACAGACCCTGTGCGGTTGATGCCAAGAAGGCCACTCCCAATAGGTAAATCGCGGCCGGCAGAATACCAAACACATGGCCAGCAGCCAGCCAGTAGAAACCCATCGCCAAAGCACCCACCAGCAACGGTGGAATCCAGTAGCGCAGACTCGCACCCGATGCATTCCTGCGAGTCAGGTCGCCGCGCCAAATTCCTGTCGAAAGGAATTGCTTAGACAACTTGCTCCAGGTACCGCGTGGCCAATAGGTCACTTTGAGTTCCGGACTAAACCAAACCAAACCACCGGTCTTCTTGATGCGCTGAGCTAGATCCCAGTCTTCACCGCGAACGATTGATTCGTCGTAGCCACCAACGCGCTCAAGCGCACTC
>NZ_JAHEDV010000004.1 GCF_024641065.1 Rhodoluna sp. | reverse complement strand
GCCAGCCGCATACATACGCTCTTCAACGTCGATGGTTAGTGGGAAGAAGTCGAACTGGTCTTTTGGCTGCTTGCTTGCAGTGGTAGCCGAGAACAGCATGGTCTCTTCGTCGATGTAAACCGCAGCTGCACCCTGTGCCTGCTGGGCCAAACGACCGGTTTCGAAGCGAATTACGCGCTTGCCGTACTTGCCATTGTCGATAACGGCTTCTGTTGCTTTGATTTCTGGACCTTCCATGGTCCCTCCTCTTTTTCCTCTGTGCGCATCACAAATGATTTATTCACCTGGATAGCGCGCGTGAGCGATCGCGGCAAGTTAACTTGCCCACATTGGAGGGATGCCCTGGTCTGCAGTAGAAAAGCTTGATTTCATCAAGATTCACAACCGAAGACCAGCAAACCTGCCACGTTGCTCTATTCACAAGGTTACCAGAGCACCTGACATTTACCTAGGAAGGTAATTTCGCAAAGGTGTACATCGGGTTAAACAAATCTGCCCCATCCGAGTGGATGAGGCAGATTTTGAAAACGAACTATCGACGTTTGTCGGAGACGAACTATCGACGTTTGCCGAAGGCGAACTATCGACGAAGCCCTAGGCGCTCGATTAGAGCACGGTAGCGAGCGATGTCTACACCCTGTAGGTAGCCAAGTAGTCGACGACGCTGACCAACAAGGATCAACAGTCCACGACGTGAGTGGTGGTCGTGCTTGTGCTCTTTTAGGTGCTCGGTTAGGTCTTTGATGCGCTTGGTTAGTACTGCAACCTGCACCTCTGGAGAACCAGTGTCGCCTGGGTGAGTTGCGTACTCGTTGATGATTGCAGTTTTCACTGCTGCGTCTAGTGCCATTTGAATGGTCCTCTTCTACTAACTGCGCGGTGCACAAAACACGATGTTTTGGCGCTCTTTATCCGCGGCCGATACACGGCAACCTGTCTATCCTAGCGGTTTTTAGTTTGCGTCGCCAGTGTTGATTGGCGCTGCCTCGGCTGCTGGCTTCTGAAACTTGGCGCTGGTCGGCAAAAGAGTTACGACAAAGTAGAACAGCGAGATGATCATGATTGACAAAAGGGCTGGCAGGAACGGCATGATTACCGCTGCAAATTCTTCTTCGGTCGGGTATGCCGAGAGCTCAGTGATCGAAGTGATCGCTGCTGGAATAGCGATAATCACCAAGATTAGCGGAACTAGGTTTAGCCACTGAAAATGTGCCGAGAAACCGGCATCGCGAAGGCGTCGAATTTGCACTGCAAGGGTTGGCAGAAACAAAAGGATCTGGCTGATAGTGCCAATTGGTGTGGCGGCAGTGAGCGAATCAATGAATTCGGCATTTTGGTCTTCTGGCCAAATCACTGAGTCAATGGTGCCGGTAATCATCGCTAGCAGAATGCTGAACAAGAAGAAGTACCAGTATTCGGGTCTTGAGGCAGTGCCGCGAAAATCGGCATACTTGCTGAAAACGGTCTTGATTGCGCCAGCAAAAGACATTTGCTTTGGTTTTAGATCAGTCATGTTTGAAGTCTAACTATTCACTTCAAAACCTTTTCAACCGCCATGGTTAAATGCGAAACCCCGGCCAACCAGGGGAAATTGACCGGGGTATCTCGAGAGAGAAGCAGTGCGCTTCGAGATTTATTTAGACGCGGATGTTCGCGTTACGGGGTCGTGGTGCTTGGCGTGGTTGAAGTGCTTGGTGCCGGAGCATCAGGAGCAAGTTGGCCACCGAAATCGCCGTCACTGTCTCCGTCTGGGCCGTGGCCGCCACGACCACCCTCGTGAGGGCCTTGAGGTCGCTGGCCGTCAGCAAAATTGCCACCGTCATGGTCACCAAATTGAGAATTACCGGCGAATCCGGCTGGACCGTGCAATGGTCCGGCGGCCAGTGCGCCGCCAGCGAATGCCGCTCCGAGCGCAAGTGAGCCACCGACTGCAATTGCGGTGATCTTGGCCGGGCGCGAACGCATCCATGCGGTTTTGCTCTTCTTTGGGGTGTCTGTTTCATAAACAGTTTCAGCATCAACCGATGCCTCGTTGTGGTTCAAATTCTCGTCGCCGAGATTCTCTTCTGCCTTGTTTTTCGCCATGGGGTTTTCCTTTCGTAGAAACCAACTCATGGGATAAACCTGTCAGGCTAGTTTGAGCGAATCATTAGAAAGGCCTGAGATTTCGCTGTGAAAGCCTCAGCTAAATAGCCAAGATGACACGGCATTTTTCGAGGTCGCGATTGATTTCGGCAACCAACGATTCAACGCCATCAAACTTTGCAGCTGGTCTGATGAATTCAATAAATTCAAGGGTGACTACCCTGTCATAGAGGTCTAGGTCGGTTCGATCAATAACGTGAGACTCAACCAATCGCGGCACCGCCTTAAAAGTTTCGTTAATGCCAACCGAGTGCGCGGCTGGGTAGCGCTCGCCATCTACGCATAGCCAACCAGCATAAACACCGTCAAGCGGCAAATAACCCTCGCAATCACGAGTCATGTTTGCTGTCGGAAAACCGATGGTTCGACCAATTTTTAGACCATGCTCGATGATGCCCACGCTCGTGTGAGGCCTGCCCAATAATTTGGCAACCTGGGCTACTTCTCCTTGATCGAGCAAATCACGTGTGAGCGAGCTAGAAACTTTCTGGCCATCAATCTCAACGCTTGAAACCACTCGAACCACGAAACCGAATTGCTGACCAAGAGTCTTCAGCGTGTCAACATCACCCGCTCCCCTGGCGCCGAACCTGAAGTCTTCTCCCACCAAAACCAATTGGGCATGCAGGCCATCTACTAGAACATCTTTGACAAACTGCTCAGGCGACTTCGAGGCAAGCTCTTGATCGAATGGCATGGTCAACAAAACATCCGTGCCAAAATCTTCGATGAGCTGCTGCTTTTGAGTAGGGCCAATCAAAGGCAACTTTGCCCGCTCAGGTGCGAGCAGCTGGTCAGGGTGGCGGTCAAAGGTGAGCACCACGCTTGCCAGCATCTGCTCGTCCGCTGCCTCTTGAACTGATGCCAATAATTTTTGGTGGCCGAGGTGAATGCCATCGAACTTACCAATGGTGACTACCGTCTCAGCAAAATCTTGAGGCAGTTCGCTTGGCTGTGAAATCTTTAGCACTATACCTTGCGCCTCTTTAGCCAAATTAGGCCGAGAACCGGCAGTACGAGTGGAACAAATCCATAGGCGATGCCAAAGAATGACCAAACGGTTTTGATCTGCTTGCCTGAATAGTTGAAAATTTCGGGCATAAGCAAGCTCGCGGCACCAATGACCAGCACTCCGGCCAGTTCAACAGAAACGGCAATTAGCGCAATGCGGTTCCAGGTTTTACCTCGTTTGGCCAATGCAATGGTCGCAAGGATGTAAACCAAAGCCGAAAATAGCGAGAGCGAATACGGCAGTGGAGCCTCGTCAAACTTAGCGATGAGCTCGTAACTTGCTCGCCCGGTTGCTGCAAGGGCCAAAACGCCATAAACAGCAATTAAGACGCGGCCGAGACCAGAGGTTTTTGCAGAAGGCATTCCTCAAGCCTAAGCGAAAATTTGCGCTTATTCGGCTGCAAATTCAGGCAGTGGTAGGCCTTTTCGAACCATTGCCAAAGACTCAACACGAATCTGTTCTGACAGCGGGTTATAGACCGAAGCCGCGAGTGCACCCTGGCTATCAAGTCGCAGCAAGAACAGCGCACCAGCTCGGTGAAGCAATGAATCTTCACCACAAATGGTCAGGTTCACCGGGTAAATGGCTTGGTAAGGAACACCAGCGTCTTCCATTCCGGCCTGGGCAACCGGTTCAATCTTTGGATCAAGTTCCATGGTCACGCCAGTGGTGCCCTGCTTTTTGGCTACCAGCTGGGTGGCAGCTGATGCAACACCGAAGGTATCTGAGATTGCCAAAATTGGTTCTTGAGTCTCTTTATCGGTGCCTAGATAAATTGCTGCCGACATCAAACCAAGTTGCATCGAGAGGCTGTGCTGAACCAGGGCAATTTCGCCCTCTTCTAGAGGAACGAAAGTCGAAAGGTTCACGTTCTGGGTCGGTGAAAAAACCGAATCTGGGAGCGCAGCGTCTAGACGTGAAAACCAGCTGTTGACAGACTTTAGCGCCTGTTCATCAGCGTCTTTTCGAACAATGATTGGTAGGTCAGAAAACACTGATCCTGGGTTTTCATCGGCAATTTTAGGATCATTCCAATTGGTGATTTCACCCTTAAAGATGGCCGCAATAGTTTTTGGTGAAAGGTTCAGTGACCCCGCCTCTGAGAGCTGGTAGGAAAATTCGCCTGCATCCAGGGCAAACGGCACAGTGGCCAAAGGTGTGCAAAGCGCTGTGTCGAGCGCATAGGCACTAACGCTAATGTCGGCGGCTACTGACTCACCAAGCATTTCTAGAGTCATGGCTGGCTCAGGGTCTACGCAGCTAAAAGTCAAAGAGTCTGCCCATTGAAAACCTAGATCGGTCATCGATTCTGGCAGCGACACAGTGGTGTTACCTTCAACGCAGGTGTAGGTCTGCTCAAGAATCTGAGCCTCAACATCTGGCGGCATTGGAGGGTCACAAGCAGTAAGAGAAAGAGCAAGTGAGGCAGCCAAAACTACGCTTAGGCCATTTCTGATTTTCTTTGAAAACATGTTTCCTCTTACTGGTTAGTGTTTGTTGAAATTACGACCAAAGGCGCGGAGGTGGTTGCCCACATCCGCGCCATCGATCTAACCGTTTTGTTTAGTAAATCGCGTTGATCTGAGCTAGAGCTGAGGTCTTTAGCGCACCTGACAGTGGCACATAGCCAAGGCCGGCTGCGCGAGCTGGCATACAGGTGTTTACTACGTACTTGAACCAACCTTCAACCGCGCGGCTCTTCTCGGTGCTGCCAACCGGAGCAAGACCGTAGGTAACCACGGTTAGCTGGTAGGCGCCTGAGATGCGCTTTGCGAAGTCGATGTTTAGGGTTCCATCAGTCATAGGGCTGGTGGTGTCGCGGATGGTGGTCTGACCGTTTAGGAACAAGGCACCGGTGCTTGCGCTTGGAGCGATGAACTGACCAGCCTTGTTCTTCAGCGATGCCTTGTATACGTTTGCTGAAGCTGCGTCTGAAAGGTCGAAGTAACCGAATGCGTACTTAGTTGCCTCTACCTTGTCAGCAATAACTGATGATGTTGACTTTGAGTACGCGTGTGCGTTCAAGGTACCGCCGGCTGCTGCACGAAGGTCGTTGCTACCTGAAGTCCATGCTGAACCTGAGTTTGAAGCCAGGTACTTGGTTAGGTTAGCGGTGGTGCCTGAACCAGTTGCGCGGTAGTAAGCAAGGATGATTGCTGATGGCAGGGTCTTGCCTGGGTTCAGCGCCTTGATTGCTGCGTCGTTCCAACGGGTGATGGTTCCCTTGTAGATCTTTGAGATGGTCGGAGCGTCAAGCTTGAGACCAGCAGGAAGACCTGAGTTCTTGTTGTATGCAAAGACAACTGGGCCACCAACTAGTGGGATGGTCTTGTAAGCGAAGCTTGGAGCGCCGCTTGAGTAAGGTGCGTCGGTTGCTGCCCAGGCAATGCTGCCGGCTGCGAACTCGGTGCGGCCGGTACCAGAACCGGTTGAGGTGTAGGTAACGGTGTCACCTGAAGTTGGGTCGTAGTGAGATAGGCAGTACTGAAGTGCACCGTTTGCGAATGATGAACCCTTACCAGCGATTGCGGTAGCGGTTACTGCGCTGGCTGAAGGGCCAACTAGTGCAACGCCAGCTAGAACAGCTAGAGCGGCAACT
The DNA here is from genome assembly GCF_024641065.1 of Rhodoluna sp. Taxonomy (GTDB): domain Bacteria; phylum Actinomycetota; class Actinomycetes; order Actinomycetales; family Microbacteriaceae; genus Rhodoluna. Next base: position 104,824 of record NZ_JAHEDV010000004.1, on the reverse strand, counting down.
GATGCCAGAATCTTTTTCTGCATTTTTATCTTTCTTTAGTGTTTGGTCGTGTTCGACAGTTTCAGTAAAACTTCACTCAAAGAACTCGAGGTGGTGTTTTCATGGCATCCAACCGAAGTTAAAGTGAACGTTTGGTTACCGAGCTTTAGCCGAAGTGACCATTCACATAGTCGTTGGTACGTGGGTCAACCGGGGTGTTGAAAACCTGCTCGGTTGATCCAAATTCAACAACTCCACCCGGAGTGTTTTCGTCTGCCAGGAAGAAAGCGGTTTGGTGCGAAACTCGCTGAGCCTGCTGCATGTTGTGAGTCACGATGACCACGGTCATCGACTCTGAAAGCTCTTCGATGGTCTCTTCAATTCGACGGGTTGAGCCTGGGTCAAGCGCTGAACAAGGCTCATCCATGAGTAGAACTTTTGGATCCATCGCCAGAGAGCGTGCGATACACAGACGCTGTTGCTGCCCACCAGATAGCGAAAGCGCCTGGTCGTTTAGTCGATCTTTAACTTCGTTCCAGATTGAGGCACGGCGGAGTGAGGTTTCAACCAGTTCATCAGCATTTGCGGTTTTGCGGCCACTTAGCTTCAGACCACTCAAAATGTTCTCGCGAATCGACATGGTCGGGAACGGGTTTGGCTTCTGAAAAACCATTCCGATGTTGATTCGCACATCAACCGGGCTTACCTCGGGTGCATAAATATCTACGCCATCTAGAAGAACTGAGCCGGCAAGACCAGCACCTGGAATTAGCTCGTGCATGCGGTTCAACGTGCGCAAGAAGGTTGACTTTCCGCAACCAGAAGGGCCGATCAGTGCTGTCACCTGGTTAGCCGGAAAGACTAAGTTCACATTGCTTAGAACTTGACGTTCGCCAAACCAAACACTGATGTCTTCGGCGCTAAGAGTTGAGGCTGAAGGAGTTGAATTAGTCATTATTTAGCCTTCTTTGTTGATTTGGTCTTTAGTGACTTCTGACGGGTCATAATTCGGGCAGCACCGAAAAGTAGTGCAACCAATAGCAGCAACACAAGCGCCGCACCCCAGGCTCGTGCCTGAGAGGTTGAGTAGCCTGAGCTCAAGAAGCCATAGATGTAAGTCGGAAGGGTTGCAATTCCCTCGGCGAATGGGTTCAGGTTGGTGCTGTTGTTCGCATTGATGGTCAGAATCAGTGGCGCTGTTTCACCGATGATTCGAGCAAGGCCTAGCAAAAGCGCAGTGATGATTCCGCTCTTGGCAGCAGGCAAAATCACCTGGAAGAAAGCCTTGTAGTTTGGTGCACCCAACGCCAGCGCTGCAAGGCGCAAGTCTGAGGGAACAAGGCGTAGAGATTCTTCAGCTACACGGGCAACCGTCGGCAACATCAGAGGGAACAGGGCCAGCGCACCGGTAAGACCCGAGCGCTCGATACCGACAAAACCCATGATCGCAAGGATGAACAAACCAGAAACCACAGATGGCAATCCACTAAGCGCCTGGGTGACAGTTCGAACAATTCCCTTGTGCTTGGCATTCGACTGAGTCAAGAACACTGCCATTGCAATACCTAGAGGCACCGCGGCAATCGTGGTCAAAATAACAATCAGCAAGGTTCCAAGAATCGCGTGACCAACGCCACCATATTCCAGCGAAGTGGTTGGCGAAACATACACGTTGTTCTGACTCAAGAACTGAGGACTCATTGCACTGAAGCCGGCAACCGCCACTGAAACCAAAACCGAGGTGAGCAAGACCATCACCATCATTGAAAAGAAGATGGTCACAAAAATTAGCACGGCGTCTTTGAGGCCGCGCTTGCCATAGGTTTTGAATCCGACGAAACCGGCAGCCAGTGCCTGCAACGGAACAAAGATGACTAGCAGTGCCACCGAGAAATCAAGGTTGGCTAGCAGACCTACCAAAGCTGCGAACACAGCGGGCAAGACCGAAGCAAGAATTAGCGGTCGCACACTCGCCACCGAACTCTGAGACCAAGGCTGAACCTTAGGACGAGACAGGGTTTGACTCACTTAACTCTCCTAGTTGAACGGTTAACAATCAGGCTGGCGATGGTATTGACGATCAGTGTCACAACGAAGATGACTAGACCTGCAGCCATCAAACCTTGGAACTCAAGAGGCGTGGCCTCACCAAAGCGAGCAAGGATGAACGAAGCTACTGCGCCACCGCGAGGTTCAAGAATTTGGTACCAGTTGATGTCGAATGAAAGCTGCAAAACATAGAGAATCGCAACGGTTTCACCGATAGCGCGACCCAGCCCAAGAAGAACTCCACCCAGGATTCCTCCGCGTGATGTAGGCAGAATTACGCGACTCAGCACTGCCCAGCGGCCGGCACCAAGTGCCAGCGCACCGTTGATTAGACCTGAATCCATCTGGCTGAAAATTTCTCGAGTCACCGAAGTGATGATTGGCACGATCATGACGGCCACGATCCAACCGGCAATGAAAGGTGAATCAACGTAGGTTGGCTGCTCACCCTCGATGGCAAATACTGGGAACCATCCGAGGGTTTGGTTCAAAATTTGTGCCCAGTGTGCAGCAACCGGAGTGAAAACAATCAGGCCCCATAGTCCAATTACTACCGATGGCAACGCAGCCATTAGGTCAACCACGGTGGTCGCAACTTTAGCCGCGCGGCTCGGAAGCATGAAAACAATCAAGTAGGCGGTAGCGACTGCCATCGGAGTGCCCAAAAGGATTCCGATAAATGCAATCTGAATCGAACCCCAGATCATCGGACCAAGCTGCATTATCGGTTCGGCGCCTTCATCGGCGACCCAGGTGCTGCCATAGATAAATGCAAGCCCCTGCGACTGAAGCGCCGGCCAGGCAGAAACCATCAAAAATACAAGGATGAGCGCCACAAGGACGAAGGCAAAGTTAGCGGCCAAGCTGGTGATGCCGAAGAAAACTCGATCACCACGAGAACGAGGGCCTACGTTCAGCTTTCGACGGGCTTGATTCGCCTTCGGATTGGCCAATTCTGATTCCATAGAGACATTGTTTCTATGGCAAGTATCCGCCACCTGTTTTTTAGGTAAACGGAGAGTGAATTTGCTAGTTCAAGCCGAACCAAAGTTGGTACATGCGCACCAACATCACAGCTACCGTGAATGCACCGATCGCCAAAATAATTGTCGAGAAACGTGTACGCTCGACCAAAGCCCAGAGTGCAGCCGCAACCGGCACAATCATGGCAACGATTAGGTAGGCAAAATACTCGACGGTGTCGCTTTTGGCTCTCTCCCCCAGAAAAACCACGCTGATTGAATAAGCCAATTGAATGAGCAGCCCCAGCTCGACCAACGCAATCGCGCCAATGGTGAGTACTGAGGGTTTTCTCTTAGCGAAGCCAAGAATCAGTGAAACGGCCCCGACGCCGCTAGCCACCCAAAGTTGGGCCAGATAAAGCCACTCAGCCATTTGCACCCTCCGGAAAAACCACTAGAGACTTAATTTCTTTGCCCGACCGGGTAAGCACGGCAATCAATTTGCCATCGGCATCAAACCCACCAAAAGGGCTTGCTCCTTCACCATTTGCTGGAAGTCGCTTACCGTGCCTCAGATCGGCAACGTCTTGGGCTGAAAGTTCGCGAACCTCAAACTGCTGCGCAGCAGCGGCATTGATATCGAGCACCTTCAGGCTCTCAGAATCAAGACCATCAAGTACTTGCGCCTGGTCAATTGTGTAAGAGCCAACTTTTGTTCTGCGAAGTGCAGTTAGGTGACCACCAACATCGAGAGCAACACCTAAATCGCGGGCTAGTGCACGGATGTAGGTTCCTGATGAACAGTCAATTACGGCGTCAAAGTCAATGAAACTGTGCCCCGCTTCGACCACGCGTCGGACTGCACCGAGAATTTCAAATTTGTGAATATCAATGTCACGAGCGGCCAATTTAACTTCATCGCCGGAACGAACTTTGGCATAAGCGCGCTGACCATCAACCTTTATTGCGCTAACCGAACTCGGTACCTGGCTGATTCTTCCGCGGAGAGAAACCAATTGCTGCTCGATTTCAGCGTCAGTAACATTACCAATGCTGATGGGGTTGGCGATTTCAAGAAATTCAGATTCTTTGTCATCGGTGATTGTGGTTGCACCAAGCCGAATCGTGGCGAAGTAGGTTTTGTTCTCCCCGACTAAGAATGTGAGGAGTTTGGTTGCAGAGTTGATGCCGATCACCAGTAGGCCGGTAGCCATTGGGTCCAGGGTTCCTGCGTGACCAACCCGACGGGTGCCCGCTAACTTTCGCAAGCGAGCAACCACATCGTGACTGGTCCAGCCCGAAGGCTTGTCGATCAGGATTAGGCCCGAAGACATTTAGTCTTCGTCCTCTTCTTCGATCTGTCGAGGTTCTTTATATGGGTTTGCTTCGCCGGCCCATTTAGCATCGGCTGCCAAGGCATTCACCTGGGCGTCGCGAGCTTTAGCTTCGGCTAGCAAGTCATTCATGTGAGCTGCTGTTTCAGGAATCTCGTCAGCAACAAACTCGATGGTAGGAACCAGGCGAATTGATAGGTTTCGACCAACTTCGCGTCGAATCAATCCGCGGTTCTTCTCAATGATTTCGGCACTCTTGGCCTTTTCAGCAGCTGAACCATAAACCGTGAAGAAAATGGTCGAGTGCTGGAGGTCTGGAGTTACCTTGACATCGGTGATGGTGACGAAGCCCAAATCGGGGTCTTTAACCGCGCGCTCAAGAGCTTCGGCCACCAATACCTTAATTCGTTCGGCTAGTTTTCTAGCGCGTCCGGCGTCTGCCATTTGCTATTACCTGAACCTAAACTCGTGGCTTTTCGCGCATTTCGAAGGTCTCGATGATGTCTTCAAGCTCGAGGTCATTGAAGCCCTGAAGGCCGATACCACATTCAAAGTCAGTCTTGACTTCGGTGGCGTCATCCTTGAAGCGCTTTAGCGATTCGATCTTTAGGTTGTCAGCGATAACCTTGCCGTCGCGAAGAACACGGGCCGAAGAGTTGCGCTTGATCGAGCCTGAGCGAACGATCGAACCAGCAATGGTTCCAACCTTCGATGACTTGAACAATTCGCGAACCTCTGCGGTACCAAGCTGAGCTTCTTCGTACTCTGGCTTGAGCATGCCCTTGAGAGCCTTCTCGATGTCGTCAAGCACAGCATAGATAACTGAGTACTGACGAATGTCGACGCCCTCGCGGTCTGCGCGGTCTTTTGCCTTGTTGTCTGGCTTGACGTTGAAACCAATGATGATTGCGTTGTCAACAGTTGCAAGGTTGACGTCAGACTCGGTAATTGCACCAACACCACGGTGGATGATGCGCAACTGAACTGAGTCGTCAACTTCAATTTTGAGAAGCGAGTCTTCAAGCGCTTCAACGGCACCAGATACGTCACCCTTGATGACCAAGTTGAGTGACTCAACCTTGCCATCTTCGAGTGCCTTGGTGAAGTCTTCAAGGCTTATGCGCTTGCGAGTCTTGGCCAATAGAGCGTTGCGGTCAGCAGCCTCACGCTTTTCAGCGATTTGGCGGGCCTGACGCTCGTCGTCTGTAACAACAAATGTGTCACCTGCGCGAGGAACAGACTGAAGACCAAGTACCTGAACCGGACGGCTCGGCTCAGCAGCCTCAACCGCGGTGCCGTTCTCGTCGAACATGGCACGAACACGACCGTGAGCGGCACCGGCAACGATTGAGTCACCAACACGCAAGGTACCCGACTGAATCAGAACGGTAGCAACTGAACCGCGACCCTTGTCAAGGTTGGCTTCGATGGCAACACCGCGGGCATCCTTGTTCGGGTTTGCTCGCATATCTAGCGCAGCGTCTGCAGTAAGAAGCACTGCATCTAGAAGGTCAGGAATGCCCTTACCGGTCAATGCTGAGACGTCAACGAACATTACGTCGCCGCCGTATTCTTCGGCAACCAAGTTGAACTCAGTAAGCTGCTGACGAATCTTGGCAGGGTTGGCAGATTCTTTATCGGTCTTGTTTACCGCGACAACGATAGGAACACCAGCAGACTGCGCGTGGTTCAACGCTTCAATGGTCTGAGGCATTACGCCGTCGTCAGCTGCAACCACAAGGATTGCAAGGTCGGTCACCTGAGCACCACGTGCACGCATAGCGGTAAACGCCTCGTGACCCGGGGTGTCGATAAAGGTGATTGCGCGGTCGATACCCTCGTGCTCAACGTGAACCTGGTAGGCACCAATGTGCTGGGTGATTCCACCGGCTTCGCCAGCGATGACGTTCGAGTTTCTAATGCTGTCAAGCAAGCGAGTCTTACCGTGGTCAACGTGACCCATAACGGTTACTACTGGCGGACGAGCAACTAGATCTTCTTCTTCGTCGTCGTAATCGGTTGATACATCGAGACCGAAGCCTTCGAATAGCTCGCGCTCTTCGTCTTCTGGAGAAACAACTTCAATCTTGTAGCCAAGCTCCTCGCCAAGAATCTGGAAAGTCTCTTCGTCTAGAGATGCGGTTGCAGTTGCCATTTGACCGAGGTGGAACAAAACGGTGATCAGCTGTGCCGCTGTGGTTTCAATCTTGTCTGCGAAATCTTGGATAGATGAACCGCGACGGATGCGAATAACGGTTGAGCCATCACCGCGTGGAACTATCGCTCCACCTAGTGATGGTGCATTGCTGCGCTGTTCGAACTCTTCGCGTTTCGCGCGCTTTGACTTGCGAGCCTTGCTCTGGCCACGGGCACCGCCCTTACCGAAAGCACCTGCGGTACCGCCACCGACACCGCGGCCACGACCTGCGCCTGGGCCTCCGCCTGGACGGCTGAAACCACCGGCTGCGCCAGGTGCGCCACCCGGACGAGCAGCACCTCCGGCTGCGCCACCAGGACGCTGGAAACCAACACCGTTAGGGCGAGGAGCGCCTGAGAAACCACCAGGGCGACCAGGGCCACCAGCTGCGCCACCAGGACGAGGTGCTCCACCAGCAGGGCGGGCACCAGCTGGGCCACCTGGGCGACCAGCGCCACCTGCTGGGCGTGGACCGCCAGGGCGGCCCATTCCCTGAGATGGTGAGAATGGGTTGTTGCCTGGGCGGGCTACTGGGCGAGGAATGCCCATGCCTTGACTGGCAGCAAAAGGATTGTTGCCTGGGCGAGGAATGCCTGCGGCTGATGGGGTTGCGGCAGCTGGACTAGCCGAAGCTGCGGGAGCGGGAGCCGACGGAGCTGCCGGAGCCGGAGCCGCTGGGGCTTCAGCAACTGGAGCTGCAGGAGCTACCGGAGCAGCCGGGGCCGGAGCAACTGCTGCAGGTGAAGGTGCACTGCTCGAAGCAGGTGCAACTGGTGCTGCAGGAGCCGCCGGTCCAGCTTGCTTTGGTGCAACCTTAGGCTCTTCTGCCTTTGGCTTTGCGTCTGGGAATGCCTCACGAAGCTTTTTAGCAACTGGTGGGGTGATGGTTGATGAACCGCTCTTTACGAACTCGCCGAGTTCTGAGAGCTTGGCCAAAGCAACCTTGGAATCGATTCCAAGTTCTTTAGCAATGTCGTACACGCGTGGTAGCGCCACTTTTGTTTCTCCTGTCTGGGGCCTTCCCTAGACAGGGCAGGCCGTTAAAGCTGTTGGGTACTCATTTCGAGTTACTCATTTGTTTGCCAACATCGTTTCTGCCTGTTCTGTAGTGAAAATCAGACCTGATGTATCGATCTGTTCAGTCAATTTCAATGCGCGGTTAAACGCTTTTCGTGAAATTGCTAACTCTAAACAATTCGTTACCGGGTGAAGCCATGCTCCTCTGCCAGGCAAACTCTTGGTTGAATCAAAAACTAAAAACTTAGCTTTTTGAACAACTCGGATGAGCTCTACTCGCGAAGAACGTTGACGACAACCAACGCAGGTTCGTTCCATTCTAACCCCTGGCATGGCAATCAGGCTAGGTCTACTCGCCGTCGAGAATGCTATCTGGCTGAATATCGATCTTGGCGCCGGTCAATTTGGCTGCAAGTCGGGCATTCTGGCCTTCTTTGCCGATTGCCAGTGACAGCTGAAAGTCAGGAACAAGCACGCGAACTGATTTGGTTGCGGAGTCGAGCATGTATGCGCTAGTTACCTTGGCCGGTGACAACGCTTGGGCAACGAAAGCTGGCAAGTCATCGCTGAAGTCAACGATGTCGATCTTTTCTTCGTTAAGTTCAGCCTGAACTGCGCGAACACGCTGGCCGAGCTCACCGATGCAAGAGCCCTTGGCATTTACGCCGGCTTCGTGTGCGCGAACAGCGATCTTTGTGCGGTGACCTGCTTCGCGAGCGAGCGAAACGATTTCGACAACGCCGCTGGCAATTTCAGGGACCTCGAGTGCAAACAACTTGCGAACCAAGCTCGGGTGAGTGCGCGAAACGGTAACCATCGGCCCACCGCGGGTGCCCTTGTTCACGGCTGTGACATAAACACGGATGCGCTTGCCGTGAGAGTAGTCCTCGCCTGGAACCTGCTCTTCAGGAGGCATGATCGCTTCGATGCTACCCAGGTCGACGTAAACCATGTATGGCTTCTGACCCTGCTGAATCACACCGGCAACGATGTCACCCTCTTTGCCCTTGAATTCGCCAAGAAGGTTTTCGTCGTTGATGTCGCGCAAACGGTTGGCAATTACCTGCTTGGCAGCATATGCCGCTACGCGACCAAAGTTCTCAGGGGTGACTTCAATTTCGCCGGTTGAGTTGCCCTCTTCGTCAAGCTCTGGGGCAAAAATGTGCACAGCGCCAGTGGTGCGATTTAGCTCGGCACGAGCACTATCGCTGTTGCCAATATGCTTGTGATAAGCGGCAAGAATTGCGGCTTCGATGATTGCAACTAGCTCTGCGAAAGGAATCTCAGCTTCTCGCTCGAGGGTTTTCAATACTCTCAAATCAATGTCCATGAGATGCCTCCCGGCCGCTAGTTAGTTATTAAATCTTGAACTTAAATCGCCAAAAAGGCGACTAGATAAGTTCGGCTACTGCCAATTCTACCTTGACTGGGCGACGCTCGCCTGATCGTCGATCCCATAGGTCAACCTCGCCATTTTCAAGACCCTTGCCGACAATCACAATCTGAGGAACGCCAACCAATTCGGCGTCGCCGAACTTTACGCCGGGGCTTACCTTTTGACGGTCATCCAAGATCACTGATTTGCCAGCAGCTTCAAGCTCAGCAGCTAGCTTTTCAGCGGCTTCGTAAACCGCTTCATCCTTGCCAGCAGCGACCACGTAGATATCAGCCGGAGAAACAGCAGCCGGCCAGATCAGGCCTTTTTCGTCATTATTGGCTTCAGCCAGAACCGCAATCATTCGGGTGATACCGATTCCATAAGAACCCATGGTTACGGTTACGAGCTTGCCGTTCTCATCGAGAACCTTGAGGTCTAGAGCCTCGGCATACTTGCGACCAAGTTGGAACACGTGGCCAATTTCAATGCCACGAGCAAGCTCGAGCGGACCCGAGCCATCAGGTGCTGGGTCGCCGGCGCGCACCTCAGCAATATCGATGACACCATCAGCACTAAAGTCACGACCTTTCACCAGGTCAAACAGGTGCTGCTCTTTCTGGTTGGCACCTGAGATCCAGGCGCTTCCTTCAACCACACGAGGATCAAGCAAGTAGCGAATCTTGGTTTTACCTTCAAGGCCAAGAACAACCTCGAATGATCCGTCAGCCTTGCGAGATACTGGGCCGATGTAACCCTTGATAAGTTCTGGGTGTTTGGCAAAGTCTTCATCCGTGGCCTGTTCGACCTCGTTTGGTGAGAACGCAGCTTCAGCGCGCTTGGCGTCAACCTCGCGGTCGCCAGGCAAACCAACAATCACAAGCTCGCGCTTGCCCTCAGGTGAAACCAAGGCCATCACGTTGTTTTTCAAGGTGTGAGCGGCCGTCCACTCTTGGCCATCGGCACGCTTGACGTTATCGTTGGCAAAAGCAACCACGCGCTTGATGTTCGACGCTGCCGGGGTTCCTAACTGCACTGAGTCTGGTTGGCCAGCAATTTCAATTGCCTCAGGGGCCACAGTCGCAACAGCTTCAACGTTTGCAGCGTAGCCACCAGGTGAGCGAACAAAGGTATCTTCACCGATCGGGCTAGGCGATAAGAACTCCTCGGATGCTGAGCCACCCATCGCACCGGCATCAGCCTTTACGATCACGTATTCAACGCCTAGGCGAGTGAAAATTCGTTCGTATGCATCACGTTGTGCCTGATATGCCTTTTTCAAGCCCTCATCATCGATGTCAAAGCTGTAGGCATCTTTCATCACAAATTCACGCCCACGAAGGAGGCCGGCACGAGGTCGGGCTTCGTCGCGGTATTTGTTCTGAACCTGGTAAAGGCAAACTGGCAAATCTTTGTAGCTTGAGTAAAGGTCTTTCACCAACAGGGTGAACATCTCTTCATGCGTAGGCGCGAGCAGGTAATCAGCCTTTTTACGGTCTTGAAGGCGGAATAAGTTATCGCCGTATTCGGTCCAGCGACCGGTGGCTTCAAAAGGTTCGCGTGGCAAAAGCGCTGGGAAGAATACTTCTTGAGCACCAGCAGTAGCCATCTCTTCACGCACTACCTGCTCAATCTTGGCTTTTACAGCAAGACCCAGCGGCAACCAGGTGTAAAGACCAGAACCAGCGCGACGAATGTAACCAGCACGAAGCAAAAGCTTGTGACCAGTTACATCGGCTTCAGATGGGTCTTCACGCAAAGTGCGCAGGAAAAGTTGAGATAGACGCGTAGGCATCCCTCAATGTTACATTGGCAGGCTCTAGTTGTCTTGCTTGACAACAACCTGTGGTCGACCGACCAAGGTTGGGTCCATCTCGGCAGCCAAACGGTTGGCTTCTTCAATCAACGTGGCAACAATCTCGCTCTCGGGCACAGTCTTAATTACCTCGCCCTTGACAAAGATTTGCCCCTTGCCGTTTCCAGATGCTACTCCGAGGTCTGCTTCGCGAGCTTCACCAGGACCATTGACCACACAACCCATAACTGCAACGCGAAGCGGAACAGTAAGTTTTTCGAGACCCTTTGAAACATCATTTGCCAAGGTGTAGACATCAACCTGAGCACGACCGCAACTTGGGCAGCTAACAATCTCTAGCTTGCGTGGGCGCAAGTTGAGCGATTCAAGAATCTGCGATCCGACTTTGATTTCTTCAACCGGCGGAGCAGAAAGAGAAACGCGGATGGTGTCGCCGATTCCTCTAGACAGCAGTGCTCCAAAGGCAACCGATGACTTGATAGTTCCCTGGAAGGCAGGGCCGGCTTCGGTCACACCTAGGTGTAGCGGCCAGTCGCCACGCTCTGAAAGCATCTCGTAGGCTTTAACCATGACTACTGGGTCATTGTGCTTTACCGAGATTTTGAAATCGTGAAAGTCATGCTCTTCAAAAAGGCTGGCCTCCCAGATGGCCGATTCGACCAATGCTTCGGCGGTTGCTTTGCCATATTTTTCGAGCAGTCTCGGGTCGAGCGAACCAGCATTAACACCGATTCGAATTGACACGCCGGCATCTTTAGCTGCCTTAGCAATCTCGCCAACCTTGTCGTCAAATTGACGAATGTTTCCCGGGTTGACTCGAACGGCTCCACAACCAGCGTCGATTGCTGCAAAAACGTATTTTGGCTGAAAGTGAATGTCGGCAATTACTGGAATTTGGGATTTGCGGGCGATCAGCGGTAGTCGCTCGGCATCATCTTGGCTTGGCACAGCCACTCGAACAATGTCACAACCAGAGGCAGTGAGTTCAGCAATTTGCTGAAGAGTAGCGTTCACATCGGTGGTTGGAGTGGTGCACATCGACTGCACTGAGATCGGTGCATCGCCACCAACGGCCACTTTGCCCACCATGATTTGGCGGGTCTTGCGACGCGGCGCAATCGTCGGTGGTGGAGTCTTTGGTAGACCAAGGTTTACAGCAGCCACAAGCTAACTCGCTTTCAGTTTGCTCTAATCATAAACAGGCTTAGAGAGCGATGGGGTTTATCAGGTCGGCAAGTATTAGCAAGGCGCTCATGCCCAAGAGAACCATGAAAACTAGCCAAGTAGCCGGAGTCAAGAGGGCTGTGTCTGCTGGGCCAGGGTCTTTTTTGCCACGCAGTCTGAACATTCCGCGCTTAATCGATTCGTACACTCCACCGGCGATGTGCCCGCCATCAAGCGGCAGAAGGGGAATCATGTTGAAGGTAAACAAGGCAAAGTTAAGTGAAGCAAGAATCAACAAACCCGTAGATAACTTGTCGACTAAATCAACCTGGTCTGCTGCAGCAACAGTTCCAGCTATTTGACCAATGCCAACCACCGAGATTGCCCCGTTTGGGTTTCGCTCTCCCCCGACGAAGGTAGCCGAAGCCGCATCTGCCAGCTGATTTGGGAGAGTCGTAATCATTACGGCCACCTGCGAAACATTGAGACCCGCCTGCTCAAAAGCCGTTCCGATTGGTTGTGCCACCCGTTCGTTGCCAAAGACGACGCCGAAAACGGTTCGGGCCTCTAACACTGGCTCACCCTTTGCATCAATCTTGATTGCACCAGTGCTCTCATCGATAACCTGACGGAGTGCGCTGGTGGGAGCAACACTCAAGGTCAATTTCGCACCGGCGCGTTGAACCTCAACAGCAACCGATTTATTCGCTGGCAGGGACTGGATCTGTGCATAAAGATCTTTAGCAGCTGAACCATTAATTGACAGGATTCGGTCACCAGCTTTGATGCCCGCGGCGAGCGCCGGAGATGCAGGCGACGCGTCATTGCAAACTTCGGTTGGTGTTGCCGGCACACAGGCAGAAACTTGCTGAACCAAAGTCGAAGGTTGATTTACTCCGATGCCGCTGAACACTGCGGCTAACAGCGCGGTGCCTAGCACCAGGTTCATGAATGGGCCGCCGAACATGATGACCATGCGCTTTAGAACCGGCAGTTGATAAAACTTTCGATTGACATCTGCCGGAGTTTCGAATTCAGAATGGGCCTCGCGCGCTGAAGTGATCATGCGGCCGAAGAATCCGGTTCTCGGCTTAGCTCCGGCTTTTTCAGGTGGATACATTCCGAGCATGGTGATGTAACCACCGAGCGGAATGAGCTTTAGGGCATATGTAGTTTCGCCACGAGTGAATTTGAAGAGGGTTGGACCAAAACCAATCGCGTAGTGCGGAACTTTGACACCAAATTTTTTAGCTGGGTAAAGGTGCCCGAGCTCGTGCAGGCCGATAGAAAAGCCAATGCCCAGTGCAATGAAAGCGACCCCGCCGATGTACCAAAGAATGTCAGTCACAACTAAAACCTATCTTGGGTGCCTGACAATCGGCTGACAACTAACAAGCGGTAACCATGGATGCCTGTGCGCGATCGCGAGCCCACTTCTCGGCCGCGAGCACTCCATCCAAGGAAAGTTCTTTTTCAGGTTCGTGGGCATCAACCACACGCTGAATCAAATCGACGATCTGATTAAAACCAATTCGACGCTGGTGGAATGCCTCAACAGCCTCTTCGTTAGCGGCGTTATAGACAGCTGGGTAGGTCAACCCTGCTTGCCCAACTTGGCGCGCAAGCTTGACTGCTCCGAAGACTGACTCATTCAAGGGCTCAAAATTCCAAGTCGCAGCTTGTGTCCAGTCGCAGGCTTTTGCCACGTTTGGCACTCGCTCAGGCCATGACATACCCAGGGCAATTGGCAGTCGCATGTCTGGAGGTGAACACTGGGCAAGAACTGAACCATCGACGAACTCAACCATCGAGTGCACCACCGATTGTGGGTGCACGGTCACGTCAATTCGGTCAAACGGAATATCGAAAAGCAGGTGCGCCTCAATCAACTCGAGGCCTTTATTGACCAGTGTCGCCGAGTTCGTGGTAACCACTTTGCCCATGACCCAGGTTGGGTGAGCCAGTGCCTGCTCAGGAGTCACCTCATCAAGTGCTTCACGAGTCCAACCGCGAAATGGGCCACCAGAAGCCGTGAGGATCAGTTTTCGAACTTCATCCTTGCTGCCACCTAACAAACACTGCGCGAGGGCTGAGTGTTCACTGTCAACTGGCACAATCTGACCAGGTGCAGCCGCGGATGTCACCAAGCGACCACCGACAATCAACGACTCTTTATTTGCCAGTGCAAGCGTCTTGCCAGATTTTAGGGTTGCGAGAGTCGGAGCCAGCCCAATTGAACCGGTAATGCCATTGATCACGACATCGGCTTCTAAGTCTTCGACCATGCGGGTTGCAGCTTCGGCGCCGAGTACGGCATGTTTGACACCAAATTGAGTTGCCTGCGCATTCATTAGTTCAGCATTCGAGCCGGCTGCAAGTCCAACCACTTCGAAACGCTCAGGATTAGCTGAAATTACCTCTAGGGCTTGGGTGCCAATTGAACCGGTAGACCCAAGAATGATTACGCGACGCATGTCTTTATCTTGCCATCTCTGACAGATTTGGGTTTGGGGCTCCCCAAGCAAATCAAGGGGCTTAGACTTTTATTTATGAGCGAGTTCACCGTCGCGCAAGAGCGCAAAGTTGTCACTTCCATCCCAGGCCCAAAATCTCAAGCACTGCATGCACGCCGCATGGATGCTGTTTCTGCGGGCGCTGGTGCAGCACTACCGGTCTACATTGAATCTGCCCATGGCGCGATTCTTGTTGACGCCGATGGCAACCAGATCATCGATCTAGGTTCAGGAATTGGTGTAACCACTATTGGCCACACCAACGCCGCGGTTGTAGCGGCAGTTTCTGCCCAGGTAGCCAAGCTAACCCACACACTTTTCACTCTGACTCCGTATGAAAACTACGTTGAAGTCTGTGAACTACTAAACAAGCACACCCCAGGTAACTTCAAAAAGAAGTCAGTGCTGTTCAACTCAGGTGCCGAAGCTGTAGAAAATGCAGTAAAAATCGCCCGAAAGGCTACCCGCAAGAACGGCATCGTTGTCTTCGACCACGCTTATCACGGTCGCACCAACCTGACCTTCTCGATGAACTTCAAGTCAGCACCGTACGGTAACGGCTTTGGTCCAACTGCGGCTAGCATTCAGCACGTTCCAATGTCTTACCCATACCGCGACCCTCAGGGCATGACCGGCGAAGAAGCTGCACAGCGCGCCATCTCATACATTGAGAAGCGCGTGGGTGTTGAAGACCTTGCAGCAATCGTGATTGAGCCAATTCAGGGCGAGGGTGGTTTCATCATCCCAGCCCCTGGTTTCTTGCGCACACTGAGCCAATGGGCCCGAGCAAATGGCGTGGTTATGGTTGCCGACGAAGTTCAATCAGGTGTTGCCCGAACCGGCAAGTGGTTTGCCAGCGAATGGGAAGAAGGCTTTGAGCCAGACCTATTCACCATCGCAAAGGGTATTGCTGGCGGTATGCCAATTTCGGCAGTTACCGGTCGCGCAGAAATCATGGATGCATCTCACCCAGGTGGCCTAGGTGGCACTTTCGGTGGCAACCCAGTTGCGGCAGCAGCTGCCGTTGCTGTGCTCAAGCAGATTGAAGCCGGCGGCGTTATTGAGCGTGCAAACGCGATTGAAGCCATTCTTCGCCCTCGCCTAGAGGCAATGAAGGCTAAATACCCGGTGATCGGCGATGTTCGTGGCCACGGCGCAATGATGGCAATCGAGTTCATCGAGCCTGGCACTTTGAACCCAAACAAAGATGCCGTAGACAAGTTGGTAAAGCACTGTCACAGCAATGGCGTTCTGGTTCTAAATGCCGGTACCTTCTACAACGTGATCCGATTCTTGCCACCACTAGCAATCACCGATGCGCTTCTAAACGACGCCTTGGATGTACTAGAAGCTGGTCTAGCTGCACTTTAGATTTCACGAAATCTCTAGAAAATCCCCTTCTCCCCTGCGGATGAGGGGATTTTCTCGTTGATAGGCTCAAGACAACTTGGAATTGAGGGGTATGCCAAAGTTTATTGATCGAGTAGCGACTGCCTTTGTTGCTGCCTGTGTTGCGTTCATACCAGGATTTGCGATCTTGGTGGTTTCAAGCTTTAGCCAGGGAAATGACGTGCACCCCTTAGCAGGCCTAAGTCGCGGGCTCGACTGGGTCGGCTTATGTCTCGCGATTATTTTCGTTTCGATTTTTCTCTTCGCGTATCCGGTTGAACGTTGGATGGTGAAGCCCGAACACAATCGATGGGTAGCTGGCACGAAGTACCTAATTGTTTTTGGAGCAATCACAGTGCTGGGTTATGTCGTGGTTTTGGGTGGGTCAATCATCTCTGGGCCACAAACCAACTTCAATAACTTCAGTTATGGTTTCACCGTTATTGCAATTGCCGCCCCGTTTGCTGGCATCACCGCATTCTTCGGGCGGGCTCTTTACCCAACATTTTTGAATGCTCGCAAGACCATGATTGCCACATCGATTGCACTTTTGCTTTTGATGGCCAGCCCAATCCTGCTTGAGCGCTACTCCGATGAATCGCCGGTCTACGAAGCCAATTCAGCCAATAGTTTTTACCCTCCTGAATTAGCTCAAGAGCTTTCGCGAGGCACCTGGGATGTCGACGAAGAAACTTTGGCCGCAGGCACTCACCAGACTGTATCTGGATTGCTATCGGACCCAACCTTGAAATATCAACTGACCTGGAATTGCCGCACCGTGAGTCATCAGGAATTCACAATTTTGGCCCAAGACCAAGCAACGGGGAAAACCATCTTTGAGCGTAGCCAAAGTTGCAATTCGCCTGAGCCGAAATTTCTGCACATCGACCTTGGCGATGCACCAATCAAAGTGAAACTTTTGATCTATCCAACTGACCGAGCAACAGTTTCAGACAAACCAATTGACAATGAAAGCAGCGATGCTTTTGTAATTTTGGCTCCCGAAACCTCGAATTTGCCCGCTAATTATTAGGCAGTGCGCCATTTGGCCTAACTGATGCATTCGCAAAAACAAAATTGATAGCGGGCTTGTCTCGCAAATGAAGACTTGCTGAAAGTGCTGATTCAGCTTTCAAGTGTCTTTGAGCACGAATTCCCAGTTGGGCAGCCTCAATCTGATCTACGCCACCAACATAAATGCGTGCACCAAAGTTAATCAGGGCGGCCCTTGGCAAACCCTGCGAAGACTGGCTTGTAGCAATCAAGTGCATGCCAAGTGAGCGCCCCCGACTCAGAACTGCACTTACCGCCCCGAGCGCAAGTGAATTGGAGGCAAGTGCCGCCGCTAGCTCGTCAACAACAATAAATAACCGATTCGGCCGGAGGGCCACCGGTGCAAAATCTTCGATTCGACTAACCAGATGTTCGGCGAATAACTCTTCACGCGATTTGAGTTCACGATGAATAACAGCCCAAATTGATTTCGACTCGACTTCATCTAAGTCGGTTGCAAATTTGCGCGCCCGAGGATTATTTGCAAACTGTCGAAGTGTGGCTCCGCCCTTGAAATCCAGTAGAAAGAAATCATCCACGCTCGGCCCTTCGAGAGCTAAATGAGAATTCAGCATTGTGATCAGCAATTGGCTTTTTCCGCTGCCGGTGGCACCGACTATCAAAAGATGTGCGTTTTCATTCGAAAGCGACATTTCAACCACGCCAGATTCATCGCGCCCCAAAATGAAATCTTCAGAGCGACTTTGACTTTCTGGCATTCCTTTCGCGAGGTGCTGTTGCAGGTGTTTGGCGGTAATCTCTGCCGATATCTTCTGAAATAACAAGTCATGCCACTCTTGACGCCAGAGCATTCCTGATCGGGGAAGCCGATAATTGCCAATGTAAATTTCGTCTTCCGAAATTTCGATGTCGGCCTTTAGGTCAACTGCCTTGCGGCTGCGCTGCCATGCCAGTAGCGGCATGATTGCCAAAGTGCTGCAAGCGAAGGCAACCATCATCCATGAACCGGTCGTGATGGCCATGATTGAACCAAAAATTAGCGACGGAAGAAACCAAAGCACTTGCATAAATCAAGGCTGCCAAGGCATCCGAGAAAATTAGCGACTACCTCGATATTTGTGCATAACCGGCACTATTCGCCGATGTAACTCATCACGTGCTTGATGCGGGTGTAGTCGTCAAATCCATACTGCGATAAGTCTTTGCCGTAACCCGAGTGACCAAAGCCACCGTGAGGCATCTCGGCAACGATTGGCAGATGGGTGTTGATCCACACGGTGCCAAAATTGAGCGCCTTAGAGAATCTAAGTGCCCGCGAGTGGTTTTGAGTCCAAACTGACGAAGCCAGGCCATATCGAACATCATTGGCAAGCTTTAGAGCCTCGGCATCATCTGTGAATTTCTGAACGGTGATCACAGGGCCAAAAATTTCATTTTGTATTTGAGAGTCTGCTTGCTTGAGGCCGGTTAGTACGGTGGCTTCTAAGAAATAACCCTGGCCGCCAACGCGACTGCCGCCAACTGCAACCTCGGCATGGCTAGGAAGGTTTTCAATGAAACCCTGAACTCGCTCAAGTTGATTGGCGTTATTCACCGGGCCGAAGAGCGCATTCGCTTGATCTGGCGCCCCAACGATTGCCGAAGACTTCACTTCGGCAATCAGGACCGCCAAAAATTCATCATGGATGCCTGCCTGAACCAAAATTCTCGTGGCTGCAGTGCAGTCTTGCCCAGCATTGAAATAACCGGCTTGCACGATTTGACGCGCTGCCGCGACGAGATCGGCGTCGGCAAACACAATCACCGGAGCCTTGCCACCTAATTCCAAGTGCACGCGTTTCAGGTCAACGGCTGCGGTGGCGGCAACATCCATGCCAGCTTCAACTGAACCAGTAAGCGAAACCATTTGCGGAATCGCGCTTTGAATCATTGCCCTGCCGGTTTTTCGGTCGCCGGTAACCACGTTGAAAACGCCTTTCGGCAGAAATTCAGCTGCCAACTCAGCCATCATCAAAGTGGTGATTGGTGTGGTTTCTGAAGGCTTAAGCACGAGTGTGTTGCCTGCTGCCAGGGCTGGGGCGAACTTCCAAACGGCCATATTCAATGGATAGTTCCAAGGAGTAACTTGACCGATAACGCCGATAGGTTCACGGCGAATCCACGAGGTGTGGTTTTGCAAATATTCGCCAGCCGAACGCCCCTCAAGGTTTCTAGCGGCACCGGCAAAAAAGCGAATCTGATCAATCGATGGTGCGATCTCAGTTTCAACAAGATGAGTTCTTGGTTTGCCAGTGTTCAAAGATTCGGCATCGGCAAATTCTTCAGCGCGTGCCTCCAGCGCATCGGCAATCTTCAGCAGAGCTAGCTGGCGCTCGGCTGGAGTTGTGTTTGACCAGCCGTCAAATGCCTCGCCGGCAGCCTGGTAGGCGCTTGCCACATCATGCTCGTCAGAGATCGGAGCGGTGGCATAGGAAGCCTCGTTGGATGGGTTGATAACCGTGCTGGTTTCGCCAAAACCTCCATCAACGAATCTTCCGTTGATGAAATTGCGCAACAGCTGGTTAGACAACTTCTACTCCTAAGATTTAGACCTCAAATCGAGTCTAATCAACGATTCACAAGCGGTTCGATGAATGACTTATCCTCAGAATTAGCACCCAACCAACTTGGATGAAATTACAAAGATTAGTTTGATCACATGAAACCTAAAAAATTTGATGCCAGTGTAGCTTTGCACACCCCGATTGGCATCGTTGAGCTGTTTGCCCTCGAAGACAAACTGGTGGCTATTCAAATTCTTGCCACCGGCGATGAGGCATCAGAGTCAACCGGTAAATCGAAAACTCTGGCCAAAGTTGAAAAGTACCTGAGCCGCTATTTTGCCGGCAATACAGCGACGCCAGATTTTTCATTTGAACTTGCTGGAACCGATTTTCAGAAGGCAGTTTGGCAAGAAATTGCCAAGGTCAAACCAGGCGAAATTACCACCTATGCCGAGATTGCAGCCGGAATAGGAAAACCCCAGGCTTTTCGCGCCGTTGGCGGGGCGGTTGGAGCAAACCCTCTCCCACTGTTGATTGGTTGCCACCGTGTGCTTGGTTCTAGCCGCAAGATAACCGGCTTTTCTGGCGGCGATGGCCTTTCAACCAAACGCTGGCTGCTGAATCACGAACAAATTGACTTTGTTGATTCAACCTCAACCCTGTAGGGGGGGGTGGGGTCAGGTTGCTTGGCGCGTGACTAACGTTAGCGACTGTCTGTTGATTTCGAGTCGCAACCCATTCTTGCTGGCTGCTGAGGCTAATTCTTTGACTGTAGTCGGAGGTTTCTTTGCCATTAGTGCGGCTCTCACCAGTTGCCCTTTGGCCTTTTTATTGAAGTGATTCAGCTGCTCTAGAGCGCCATCCTCTTTCTCAACAAAGACGGTCACCGAGAACGCATTTGAGGCTTCAGGCAATTCAGCAAGGTCAGCATAGGCTTTCGAGCGAAGGTCAATAATTACGTGTTCATCAAGGTTTGACCACACATCCGAGTGGGCCTGGTTCCACATTTTTTTTAGATTAAGACCGTTCACTAACTTTGCCGGGTTCAATTTGTAAACCGGAATTTCATCCGAGGCTGAAAGCAAACCGTATCTGGCCGATTGAATAAGAATCATTTCCGCGGCACGCGATCGTTCAGCGGCATTCAGGGAGTTATTGGCTGTAGGCGTACCCTTCAACCCTCGGCCATGCACCGCTGAATAGAGTGTTCCGGTATAGCGATCGATTGCTGGCATGACCATAATCGAAGCTTCAACTTCGTTCAGCGCCACTCGAATTTGCTCACGGGCTTGATTCAACTCAGCAAACCTGAATACCGAATCAGTTTGCACTTCACCACCCAAAGCTTTGGTTTCTGAAGGCGGCAGCAAGAACAACATGTTCCAACCCTATTTCAGGTGAGCCTAAACTTGAGGCATGGTCAATCTAACGAAAATTTATACCCGCACCGGCGACGAAGGCATGACAGGCCTTAGTAACTTTTCGCGCACGCGCAAGACCGACCCTCGAATCGAAGCCTACGCCGATGTTGACGAGGCAAACTCGGCTATCGGTGTAGCCGTTGCTTTGGCTCAAAACGAGTTTGATGCCGAAACCCTTGCCTTGTTGTCACAGATTCAAAATGATCTTTTTGACCTCGGTGCCGACCTGTCGAACCCGCTAAATGAGCACTATGAGTATGAACCACTTCGCGTAGACGCCATTTGGATTGATGCTCTCGAAGACGCCATCGACCACTACAACAAAGAATTGGGCAAACTAGATTCGTTTATTTTGCCTGGAGGCTCTGGACTAGCAGCCGGTCTTCACCTTGCCAGAACCGTAGTGCGTCGCGCTGAGCGAGCAACCTGGCATGCAATTGAGGCGCACGGCACTGAGCCGGGCAAGAAGGGCCACTCAAATGGTGGCGTGAGTGTTCTTGCCGCTAAGTACCTAAACCGCTTGAGCGACCTCCTATTCGTTTTGGCCCGATACGCAAACGTAAAGCACGGTGGCGACGTGAAGTGGGTTCCGGCGGCTAACCGTCGAACCCGACCTATCGGCAAAACCAAGCCATAACTTGAACTAAAAAAGAAATCCCCCGCTATTTGCGGGGGATTTCTTTTTAGTTTGATTTAGATGAGTGCAGCCTGTCGTGCCACAACTGACACAACATTGTTCTCGACTGACAGAAAACCATCTTCAGCTGATGCCTTGATCTGTTCTCCGCTTTCAAGAGTGATGCGTACTTCACCTGAAGCAAGGATGGCAAGCATTGGCTCGTGACCAGGTAGCAAACCAATTTCACCTTCGACGGTCTTAGCTACAACCATCTTGGCTTCACCAGACCAAACGGCCTGTTCAGCTGCTACTAGTTCAACGCGCAAAGTCGCCATGATTACTTAGATTCCTTCTGGATGCGGTCCCATTCCTTTAGAACATCGTTGATGTCACCAAGGTTGAAGAACGCCTGCTCACCAACGTGGTCAAAGTCACCGCGTGCGATAGCTGAGAAGCCCTCGATGGTGTCCTTCAACGGAACGGTCGAACCTGCAACACCGGTGAACTTGGTAGCCATGTAGGTGTTCTGCGATAGGAATCGCTGGATACGACGTGCACGTGAAACGGTGATCTTGTCTTCTTCAGAAAGCTCTTCAACACCAAGAATCGCGATGATTTCCTGAAGCTCTTTGTTCTTCTGAAGGATCGACTTAACCAAGGTTGCAGTCTCGTAGTGGTCCTTGCTGATGTAGCGAGGGTCCAAGATGCGAGAGGTCGAGGTTAGTGGGTCAACCGCAGGGTATAGACCCTGCGAAGCAATGTCACGAGAAAGCTCGGTGGTTGCATCCAAGTGGGCAAAGGTAGTTGCCGGGGCTGGGTCGGTGTAGTCATCAGCAGGAACGTAAATTGCCTGAAGTGAGGTAATCGAGTGGCCACGGGTCGAGGTGATGCGCTCCTGTAGGAGACCCATCTCATCGGCAAGGTTCGGCTGGTAACCCACAGCAGAAGGCATGCGACCTAGAAGGGTCGAAACCTCAGAACCTGCCTGAGTAAAGCGGAAGATGTTGTCGATGAATAGAAGA
The DNA here is from genome assembly GCF_024641065.1 of Rhodoluna sp. Lineage (GTDB taxonomy): Bacteria > Actinomycetota > Actinomycetes > Actinomycetales > Microbacteriaceae > Rhodoluna. The sequence goes on along the minus strand of NZ_JAHEDV010000004.1, from coordinate 82,410 downwards.
ACGTCCTGCTTCTGAACATCGCGGAAGTACTCCGCCATGGTTAGAGCAGAAAGAGCTACGCGAAGACGGGTGCCAGGTGGCTCATCCATCTGACCGAAGACCAGTGCAGTCTTGTCGATAACGCCTGACTCGGTCATTTCGTCGATAAGGTCGTTACCTTCACGGGTACGCTCACCAACACCAGCGAATACAGACACACCATCGTGGTTTTCGGCTACTCGGTAGATCATTTCTTGGATAAGAACGGTCTTACCAACACCAGCACCACCGAATAGACCAATCTTTCCACCCTGAACATAAGGGGTTAGAAGGTCAATAACCTTGATACCCGTTTCGAACATGTTGGTCTTTGACTCAAGCTGGTCGAACGCAGGTGGCTGGCGGTGGATTGACCAACGCTCGTTCACTTCGATCTTCTCGCCTGGCTTGCCGTTTAGAACATCACCGGTCACGTTGAATACGTGACCCTTGGTGACGTCACCAACAGGTACTGAGATTGGAGCGCCAGTGTCGCTTACAACTCCACCGCGAACCAAACCATCGGTTGGCTTCAGTGCAATCGCGCGAACTAGGTCATCTCCGAGGTGCTGTGCGACCTCGAGAGTAAGAGTGCTCTTCTCGCCATCTAGGTCAATCTCAGTGGTGAGTGCGTTATAGATCGCAGGGATGGCATCGTGCGGGAACTCGATGTCAACAACTGGACCGGTTACGCGAGCAATGCGCCCGGTGCCGGCTGCTGCTGCAACCTTCTTCTTGGTCTCGGCCATGTCTCTTTCTTTCTCTTAGTCTTCGTTGCCGGCGGTAGACAAAGCGTCTGCACCACCAACAATTTCTGAAATCTGTTGGGTAATTTCTGACTGACGGGCAGCGTTGCTCAAACGGGTGTAGTTCTTGATTAGCTTGTCTGCGTTGTCAGTTGCTGACTTCATTGCCTTCTGGCGTGCTGCATGCTCAGAAGCGGCCGACTGCAACATTGCGTTGAAGATGCGGCTTTCGATGTAAACCGGAAGCAACGCGTCAAGAACCTTTACTGCATCTGGCTCGAACTCGTAAAGCGGGAATACTTCGCTTGCCTCAGGAGCTTCGGTGCCTTCGACAACCTCAAGAGGTAGCAGACGAACAACTTCTGGGATCTGGGCAATCATCGAAACAAAACGGTTTGATACGAGGTGAATCTCGTCAACACCGCCGTCTGCGTAGTCGGTGTTGAAAGCTGCGAGCAGAGCCTGGGCAATTTCATGCGCAGTTTCTACCTGAGGAAGGTCGGTGCCGCCGATCCACTGTTGAACAGCGGTGCGACGACGGAAACCAAAGTTAGCTACAGCCTTACGACCAACCAAGTAGTAAACAACTTCTTTACCCTGCTCGTGAAGCAGGTTGGTTAGCTGGTCTGCTTCTTTTAGAACGTTTGATGAGAACGCACCAGCAAGACCACGGTCAGAGGTGAAGATAACAACCGCAGCTCGGTCAATACGGGCTGGCTCGGTGGTTAGCGGGTGAGCAACATTTGAATAAGTTGCCACTGCTGAAACCGCGCGAGTCACTGCTCGTGAGTATGGGTTTGATGCTGCTACACGCTGTTGTGCCTTGTAAATGCGTGATGCAGAGATCAACTCCATGGCACGAGTGATCTTCTTGGTCGTCTGGGCAGACTTGATTTTCTGCCTATAGACCCGAAGTTGCGCTCCCATGTCTCTCCTAGATTCTTGTCGAAATTGATTTGTTTAGTAGAAGTGCTTACCTGCGCTTCTGCTTCACAATCTTTTCTTGTTCGACTTCGGCTTCGTCTAGAACTGCTGCGTCGCCAGCTGATGCCAAAGGAGCACCTGATGAAGTTGCAAAGCTCTTCTTGAACTTGGTAACTGCCTTCTCAAGCTCGGCAACGGTGTCGTTCTCGAGGTTGTTGGTCTCGCGGATGGTGGTTAGCACCTTGCTGTTGCGACGTAGGTAGTCAAGAAGTTCGCTCTCAAAACGTAGAACGTCTTCAACTGGAACCTCGTCAAGCTTGCCGGTGGTACCTGCCCATACAGACACGGTCTGCTCTTCAACTGGGAACGGTGAGTACTGAGGCTGCTTTAGAAGCTCCATTAGGCGGGCACCGCGAGCAAGCTGCTGACGAGATGCTGCATCCAAGTCTGATGCAAACATTGCGAAAGCCTCAAGTGAGCGGTACTGGGCAAGCTCTAGCTTCAGGGTTCCTGAAACCTTCTTGATGCCCTTAACCTGAGCTGCACCACCAACACGTGAAACCGAGATACCTACGTCAATAGCAGGGCGCTGGTTTGAGTTGAATAGGTCTGACTGCAAGAAGATCTGACCATCGGTGATCGAAATCACGTTGGTCGGAATGTATGCAGAAACGTCGTTTGCCTTCGTCTCGATGATTGGAAGACCAGTCATCGAACCGCCACCAAGCTCATCGTTCAGCTTGGCACAACGCTCAAGTAGACGTGAGTGTAGGTAGAAGACGTCACCTGGGTAAGCCTCGCGGCCTGGTGGACGACGTAGAAGAAGTGATACCGCACGGTAGGCCTCGGCCTGCTTTGACAGGTCATCGAAAATGATCAGAACGTGCTTGCCGCCGTACATCCAGTGCTGACCAATGGCAGAACCGGTGTAAGGAGCTAGGTACTTGAAACCAGCTGGGTCTGATGCAGGTGATGCCACGATGGTGGTGTACTCCATAGCGCCGGCCTCTTCAAGAGCTGCCTTCACACCTGCGATGGTTGAACCCTTTTGACCGATTGCAACATAGATGCAGCGAACCTGCTTGTTGACATCGCCTGAGTCCCAGTTTGACTTCTGGTTGATGATGGTGTCGATCGCAATTGCGGTCTTACCAGTCTGACGGTCACCAATAATCAACTGACGCTGACCACGACCAACTGGGATCATTGCGTCAATTGCCTTGATACCGGTCTGAAGTGGTTCGTGAACAGACTTACGTGCCATAACGCCAGGAGCCTGAAGCTCAAGCGCACGACGTGCCTCTGCCTTGATTTCGCCAAGACCATCGATTGGGTTACCTAGTGGGTCTACAACGCGACCCAAGAAGTTGTCACCAACCGGTACAGAAAGTACTTCACCGGTGCGGTGAACTTCCATGCCTTCTTCGATGCCTTCGAAGTTACCGAGTACAACGGTACCGATTTCGCGCTCGTCAAGGTTCAAAGCTAGGCCCAGGGTGCCGTCAGCGAACTTTAGAAGCTCGTTGGCCATTGCACTTGGAAGACCCTCAATGTGAGCGATACCGTCACCGGCATCGATTACATGGCCTACCTCGGTCTTTGAAGCCTTGGCTGGCTCATAAGACTTAACGAAGTCTTTTAGAGCGTCGCGAATCTCGTTCGGGCTGATGTTCAGATCTGCCATCTCGTTCCTCTACTTCTGGGGCGAACCCCGGTTGGTCGTTTGCTCAGCCACCTAAGTGGCTGAAGTTTTTGACAGCTGGTTTATGCCAGCTGAAGTTTTGCTGCATTTAGACGAGAGCTGAGGCTTCCGTCGATGATCTCGCCAGCTACCTGGACTTTGATTCCACCAAGGATGTCTTGGTCTACTTCTACGTTTAGCTTCAAGCTGTGGCCATAAGCCTTAGCAAGAGCCGCCTCAAGACGCTCAAGCTGCTTGTCACTGATTGCTGACGCGACGGTAACGGTTGCAACTAGACGCTCAGCAACTGCAGAAACCTGCTTGCCAAACTGCTCTAGCACCACTGAAACGCGACGACGACGTGCACCAGTTACTGAACGACGAATAAGAACAGCGGCTTCATCAGAAACCTTGCCCTTGGTTAGCGCTGCAACTAGTGAAAGCTTTGCCTCATCTGTAGCCAGACGATCGCCCAGCGCGAACTGCAATGCCTGATCTGAGTCAACTGCCCGCTGAAAAGCGAATAGTTCGCTCTCAACAGCCGCAATCTTCTTGTTTGACGACGCAATTGAAGCAACGGCAAAGACCGCGAGCTGCTCGAAAGCAGATACGAGGTCTTGACCGGTTGACCAGCGAAGGGCAACCAGACAGTCGGCGAACTCAAGCGCGGTCTTTGAAGCACTCTTGCCGAATACGGCTTGTAGAGCGCCTGACTTTGCCTTTGCCTCGGCGGAAGGGTCCGAGAGGATGCTGCGCAGTTGAGAAGACGATGCAACGGCTGCGCCGATTGCAAAGATTTCTTCTGCGAACTTGAGGTCGGCCTTAGCCAAAAGTGGGCTCAATGCCTCTTTCGCTAGGGCTAGTGACTGTCTGGTTGAACTCGCCATTACTTCTTCTTGCCTGCCTTGTCGCCAGCTTCTAGTTCGGCCAGGAACTGGTCGACTACAGAGCTAGCAATCTTGTCGTTCTTGAGACTTGCGCCAACAACGCTTGATGCAAGGTCAATGGCAAGTGAGCCAACCTCTGCACGAAGTGAAATTAGGGCTGCCTGACGCTCGGCTTCAATCTGAGCCTTTGCGGTAGCGGTCAAACGAGCTGCCTCGCTAGATGCCTGCTCTTTAAGTTCAGCCAAAATAGCTGCACCCTCTGCGCGTGCTTCTTCGCGAATCTTTGATGCTTCGGCACGTGCCTCTGCCTGCTCAGCTTCGATGTTTGCAGTTTTAGCTGCAGCCTCAGCCTGAGCCTTTTCAGCGGCTTCGAGGCGACCTTCGATTGCCTCGGTGCGAGCGTCTAGTGTCTTCTTGAAGTTCGGTAGAACCTTGAACCAGAAGAAGGCCAGTAGGACAAAAAAGGCAACCGAAGACCACAGGAGATCGTACGACGCTGGAAGAAGCGGGTTTGGGGTCGCCTCTCCAGTGTTCGCGAGAATCCTAGAAATCATGGTTTAGGTCCTGACTGACTAAGCGAAGATGAATGGGGTTGCAAGACCGATAAGCGCTAGCGCTTCGGTGAATGCGATACCAAGCCACATGGTGACCTGAAGCTTTGCTGCAAGCTCTGGCTGGCGTGCGATTGACTCGATGGTCTTTGAAACAACAAGACCTACACCGATACCAGGACCAACTGCTGCAAGGCCATAGCCGATTACTGCGATGTTGCCTGAGATTTCTGCGATGTTAGTTACGTCCACTTTGTATTTCCCTTCCGTGGTTTAGACCTGACGGTTGTCAGATCTGATTAGTGCTCGTCTGCCAAGGCCAACTGAATGTAGACCGTGGTCAGCAGAGTAAAAACATAAGCCTGTAGGAATGCAACCAAGATCTCGAAGACCGTGAATGCAAAACCGAACAACAGGGTTCCGGCACCGAATAGCTTCATGAAGCCGGCTACTGCGCTGTCGAAGAAGAAGAACTGAGTCGCTGAGAAACAGAGAACTAGCAACAAGTGGCCAGCAATCATGTTCATGGTCAAACGAAGAGCAAGAGTGACCGGGCGAAGGATGAAGGTTGAAAGCAGCTCAATCGGGGTTACCAAGATGTAGAACGGCTTTGGAACACCAGCAGGGAATAGCGATGCGGTGAAGAAATGACCACCGTGCTTTTTGACACCTGCGTAGATAAACACGACGTAGGCAGCGATGGCCATAACGATTGGAAGACCAATAACCGAAGTACCCGCGATGTTCAAACCAGGGATGATACCGGTGATGTTCATTCCAAGAGTTAGGAAGAAGATGGTCGCAAGTAGCGGCAAGAATCGGTCGCCGTCTTTTTCACCCAGCTGTTCGTGAGCGATGCTCTTGCGAACGAAGTTGAGTGAGATTTCACCCATCAACTGAAAACGACCTGGGATGTGGTTGCCCGACTTGTTGGCCTGCTTGAACTTTGAAGTCCAAAGTGCGAAGACAACGATTAGAAGAGTTAGCACAAGAAGACGAATCAACATGATTCGGTTCAAAGCAAATGGGGTGCCCTCGAAAGCAACAATCTCTGGGTAGAACTCCATGATTGAAGGGGCGTGGAAGCCACCGCCCGACTCGTCGGTGCTCGCTGCTACAAAGAGCAGGTTCATAGCGTTAGTGAACAGCGTGAACTCCTGTTTCGGGGCAAGTTTTATTGCGGCCTTGCGGCGATTTACAGTGCGATTTGGTTATTGAGGATTTCTCCCCAATTCCTTGATAATCCTAACAGCCGAAAACCGCCAGAAATAGCCGTTTAGTTTGAATTAACAAAGTTTTTTATTGTACTTTTTTGCCTCTAGGCATCGATCGGAATTCTGGCCTTCAAAACCAAAACCGAGTCGATTGCGAGCGTTCCAAGAATTGATGCCACCAGGGTGAAAAACAGAACTGGCCCACTGATGAAATCAGCGCCTTTTAGAGCCCCGATCAAGACGATGAATCCGACCAGTTTCAAGACCCAACCGCCAAGCACAACGCCGAAGAAACCACCTAGGGGCAGCTTGCCTCCAACATAAACACTCACCGCGGTCAGAGTCACGAACAACAAGGTAAGGCCCGCACCGATCAATGCACTGACCAGGCCAGGCATCCCAGCCACTAGAAAACCAACCACGCTGCCAATGACAGCAATCGCAGCAACTAGCAATGAACCACGGATAAAGACTTGCTTGAACAACTCGGCGATGGAATTAGCCACGGACTGACAACTTTCGTTTGATTACTGGGCGAACGGTGTAGATCAAAGCAATCAAAACACCGATGGAGAAAATACCGACTACGTTCCAGACCGGCAAGAAGAAGAACAGGAGGCAAGAACCTGAAATCACTGCTGTCCAGACATAGAAAACCACAACGGCACCGAGGTGAGAGTGACCAAAGTCTTGAAGCCGGTGATGCAAGTGCAGCCGGTCTGCGCTGAATGGAGATTTTCCGGCTCGAAGGCGTCGAAGTACAGCCCATGAGAAATCAAGGAGCGGAAGAACCAAGATAGCTAGCGGCAAAACCAGCGGGATGAAGGCGGGAACAATTTCGCCACGGCTAACCAAGGTTGGATCAATCTGGCCGGTAACGGTGAGGGCTGAGGTTGCCATCAGAAGACCTAGGAGCATAGCGCCGGTGTCGCCCATAAAAATCTTGGCCCGATGCCAGTTATAAGGTAAGAAGCCAACGCACATGCCGATAACAATCGCTGAAATCAGCGAAGCCAGGTTGAAGTAGTTGGTAGGTGAAGTTTGCTTGGCAAGTAGGTAGCTGTAGGCAAAGAACACCACAGTGCCGATTAGCACTACACCGGCAACGAGGCCATCCAAGCCATCAATAAAATTCACCGCATTCATGACTAGGACCGTCAAGAAAACTGTCACTACAAAAGAGATTCCAAAACTGCCAATGGTGAGGCCGGCAACCGGTAGCGAAACAATTTGCACACCCTGCCAAGCCAGAATGCCGGCAACCACAAATTGCCCAGCAAGTTTGAGGCTCCAGTCAAGGTCATAAAGGTCGTCTAGAAAGCCAATGACCGTGATCAAGAATGCAGCAGCCAAAATTGCCAAGATGTGCACTGGCTCGGCAAATACGCTTTCAAACCATCCGAGTGAACCGGCAACCAGCACCGCTGCAGCAAAGCCGAAGAACATTGCAACGCCACCGAGGCGCGGAGTTGGTTTGGTGTGCACGTCTCGCGAGCGAATCTGCGGATAAATCTTGTATTTGTGCGCAAGTTTTAGCACTAGGTAGGTGCCAACAAAAGTAACCGCAGCGGCGGCCAACATGATTAGTAGGTAAGCGCGCATTTGCTAGTTCTCAACCTCGAGCAACTCGCCGGCAACTGTACTAATCGAATCAAGCGAAAGCGCCCCTCGGCGAACCACACGGATTTTTCCTGAGGTTGAAATGCGGCCCTCAGAATCATATGTGTCGACGATGTCGGTCAAATCAAGAATTGTTGACGCCTCAGCCTTAGGAGCAGACCCAGCTGAAAGGTAAACCTGAACACTGTCACCAAAATAGTCTTCAGCTTCTTGGCAGTTTAGAGCGGCCGGTTTTGAAGTTAAGTTGGCGCTTGAAACGGCCATCGGCCCAACTTCTTCAAGAAGCGCGAGGGCAATTTTGTGGTCGGGCATACGGAGTGCAACTGTGCCCTTGGTTTCACCGAGGTTCCAGGTAAGTGAGGGCTGCGAGCGCAGAATCATGGTTAGAGCGCCTGGCCAAAATGCTTCGGCTAGTCGCTGAGCCACATCGGGCACAGTCTCGGCCAGAGCGTGAAGAGTTTGAATGTTGCCAATCAAAACTGGCGGTGGCGACTGTGGGCCTCTCCCCTTCGCCGAAAGCAACGACTCGACACCCTTCGCCGAAAATGCATCGCAACCAATTCCGTAGACGGTGTCGGTGGGTAACACAACAAGTTCATTTCGGCCGAGGGCCAATTTTGCCTGACGCATGCCAGCTAAGAGTTCGGTATCGATTGAACAATCAAAAACACGTTTCAATTCACACCCCTCCTAAATCTGGCTTACTTTATTGCTGTGACTGCGCGGTCGCGACCGGTCAGATCTTGATGCGCCTGAACTTCACGCCATCCATCAGCCAATAGTAGTTGACAGACCTGAACAGACTGAGAGTCGGCGTGCTCAATAATCAAAGCTCCACCTTCAACTAGTAATCTCTTGGCTGTTGCTGAAACCAAGTGGATTACATCCATGCCATCATCACCGCCATAAAGCGCGAGATCTGGGTCATAAAGGTGAACCTCAACATCGCGAGGAATAGCTGCTGCCGGGATGTACGGCGGGTTAGATGCCACAACGGACACCTGGCCGTTTAGTTCGGCAAACGCGTCAGCCAAGTCGCCTTGAATCAGAGTGGCATTTGCGCCATACTTTGCGAAATTTTGCTTAGTGAATGGCAGAGCTTCTGGCGACTTTTCGACAGCAAACACGCGAGCAGTTGAAACCTCGGTTGCTATTGCCAGAGCAATTGCTCCCGAACCGGTTCCGAGATCGACAGCGATTGGTTCGCTTTGCTCCGCGCTTTTCAGAGCATGAATGGCTAATTGGGCAACAAACTCGGTCTCGGGGCGAGGAATGAACACTCCCCTGCCAACGCTTAGTTCAAGGTTGCGAAAATAGGCGGTTCCAGTGATGTGTTGCAGAGGTTCTCGGGCAATTCTGCGGCCGTAAAGCGTGGTTATTTGTTGCGCTTGCGATTCACTCACGCTGGCGCTCACAAGCATCTGAGCTTGAACTTCGCCACGGTTTAATCCAAGGATGTGACCTGCCAAGAGTTCAGCATCGACCAGGGCTGAGTGCAGGCCGGCGCTTTCGAAGCGCTCGGCAGCGTGCTCAACTAGATCGCGCAGGCGCAAAGTTACTTCGATTCGGCTGAACCAAGTGCCGCCAGGCGTGCCTCTTCATCCATGGAGATAGCTGACTGGATAACTGGCTCGAGAGCTCCATCCATGACTGCGTCCAGGTTATAAGCCTTGTAGCCGGTGCGGTGGTCGGCGATGCGGTTTTCAGGGTAGTTATAAGTGCGAATGCGCTCAGAACGGTCAACTGACTTCACCTGAGACTTGCGCGCGGCCGACTGCTCGGCCTCGATTGCCTCTTGCTGAGCTGCAAGGATGCGGGCGCGAAGAACGCGCATCGCAGCTTCACGGTTCTGCAACTGAGACTTTTCGTTCTGCATGGCAACTGTGATGCCGGTTGGCAAGTGGGTGATGCGCACGGCCGAGTCGGTGGTGTTAACTGACTGACCACCAGGGCCTGAAGAGCGATAAACGTCGATGCGAAGATCGTTCTGGCTAATCTCAACTTCTTCGGGCTCGTCAACCTCTGGGAATACCAATACACCCGCAGCTGAAGTGTGAATGCGGCCCTGAGTTTCGGTTGCTGGCACACGCTGAACACGGTGCACACCGCCCTCATACTTCAGGTGAGCATAAACACCCTGAGCTGGGTCAGTGGCGTTGGTCTTGATTGCCAACTGAATGTCTTTGATGCCACCAAGGTCTGATTCGTTCTTGTCTAGAACTTCAGTTTTCCAGCCCTTTGAGTTGGCGTACTGGATGTACATACGAAGTAGGTCGGCTGCAAACAACGCTGATTCAGCGCCACCTTCACCGGCCTTGATTTCCATAATTACATCGCGGCCGTCATCTGGGTCACGTGGAATCAGTAAGCGACGAAGCTTCTCGTTGGCTGCAACTAGGCGCTCTTCGGTGAGAGTAGCCTCTTCAGCAAACATTTCATCTTCTTTAGCCAACTCTTTAGCTGCCGCCAAGTCTTCGTTCAATGACAAAACTTGGTTGTGGGCAGCGACGATTGTGCTCAATTCGGCGTAGCGTCGGTTGAGCTTCTTGGCTAGAGCAGGGTTGCTGTGCAAATCAGAATCTGACAGACGCCCCTGAAGTTCAAGATGTTCCGCAATCAGCGGCTTTACTGATTCGAGCAATTCTTACTCCGAGTCAGAACCAGCAGGAACTGGCATTGACTTCTGAACCTGCATCAAGAACTCAACGTTGCTTGAAGTCTCTTTCAAGCGGTTCAAGACAAGCTCAAGAGCCTGCTGCTGCTCAAGACCGGCAAGTGCACGACGAAGCTTCCAGACGATCTTGGTTTCATCTGGGTTCATCAGCATTTCTTCACGGCGGGTACCAGAAGCATTGACGTCAACTGCTGGGAAGATGCGCTTGTCTGCAAGTGAGCGAGACAAACGAAGCTCCATGTTGCCGGTGCCCTTGAACTCTTCGAAGATAACCTCGTCCATCTTTGAACCAGTCTCAACAAGAGCGGTTGCAAGGATGGTTAGTGAGCCGCCGTCTTCAATGTTGCGGGCAGCACCGAAGAAACGCTTTGGTGGGTAAAGTGCTGATGAATCAACACCACCAGAAAGAATTCGGCCTGAAGCAGGTGCGCTCAAGTTGTAGGCACGGCCTAGACGGGTGATCGAGTCTAGAAGCACTACAACATCGTGGCCAAGCTCAACCAAACGCTTTGCGCGCTCGATAGCAAGCTCAGCAACGGTGGTGTGGTCTTCGGCTGGGCGGTCGAAGGTTGAAGCGATAACTTCACCCTTGACGGTGCGCTGCATGTCGGTAACTTCTTCTGGACGCTCGTCAACCAAGACAACCATTAGGTGAACCTCTGGGTTGTTTACGGCGATTGAGTTAGCAATTGCCTGGAGGACCAGGGTCTTACCAGCCTTTGGAGGAGACACGATCAAACCGCGCTGACCCTTACCGATTGGCGATACCAAGTCGATGATTCGGGTGCTCAGCTTGTTTGGTTCAGTCTCTAGACGCAAACGAGTCTGTGGGTAAAGCGGGGTTAGCTTGCCAAACTCAACACGGTTTGCAGCTTGCTCTTGGGTTAGACCATTGATCGAATCAATGCGAACAATCGCGTTGAACTTCTGACGACCCTGACCTTCGCCCTCGCGTGGCTGGCGAATCGAGCCGACCACTGCGTCACCCTTGCGCAGGCCATACTTTTTGACCTGACCGAGTGAAACATAAACGTCGTTCGGGCCAGGCAGGTAACCGCTGGTGCGAACGAATGCGTAGTTGTCGAGAACGTCAAGGATGCCGGCTACTGGAACAAGCACGTCATCTGGAGAGATTTCAGTCTCGACCTCATCTTGAAGACCTCCGTTGCCACGGCCGCCTCGACGGTCGTTACGGTCACGGTAACGGTCGTTACGGTTGCGGTTGCGAGAGTTGCGAGAGTTGCCGTTGTTGCGACGCTCGTCGTTGAAGTCACGCTCGTTGCGTGAGTCGTTGTCGCGAGTCGAGTTGTCGCGTGATGAGTTATCGCGTGAAGAGTTCTCTGAACCTTCGCCTGATTGGTCTGAACCCTCGTTTGAGTTTTCGCCCGAGTTGCGGTTTCGGTTACGGTTACGGTTACGGTTACGTGAGTTGCTTGAACGCTCTCCGCGCTCCTGACCCTCGCCTGAAGAGTTCTCTGAACCTTCTGAAGACTTCGACTCGCCCTTTGCAGCTGCTTCGTTTGATGCAGCCTTAGGTGCAAGAGACTTTGACTCGGCGTTAGCCTCGCCCGACTGAGCCGCAGCCTTTGGGGCACGTGTGCGGGTGGTCTTCTTTGGCGCTTCAGCGGTTGCTGAGTTGTCGGCTGCTGGAGCTGATGCCTCTGCTACAACGCGGCGGCTCTTGCGCACCGGCTGAGTGGTTTCCTGGATTTCATCCATGTTTTGATTTTCTCTTTCTCGGAGATTTCAGCGCCCAAGTCTGTCTTGGCCCAAAAGAGTCTTGGGATTTTTCACGCTGCTTGGCCCAGCTTTGGCTGAGCGGAAATCGCATTGATTTGCGAGGATTCACTAGCGGGTTTTTAGAAAACCTAAAACCTACTTGCTAGTGCACTACTACAGTAGCACCTTTGAAGTCGACAGCCAACATTAGCGACTTCCAGTCTGGGTAGTGTTTCGCGGCCAACTTTGCAGCTTCTAGACGCTCGGCTGGGTCGCTGGCCAATACCAACACTGATGGCCCAGCGCCTGAAACCACAGCTGCATGGCCGTGTTCGCGCATTAGTTTGACGATGGCATCAGTCTCAGGCATCGCGGCAGCGCGGTAATCCTGGTGCAGTCGGTCTTCAGTCGCGGCTAGCAAAAGCTCAGGGCTCTGAATCAAAGCCGCGATCAAAAGAGCTGAACGAGAGACGTTGAAAACAGCATCATTGTGCGGCACTGATTCAGGCTGAAGCGAACGTGCTAGAGCGGTTGACATTTTGTGATTTGGCACAAGTTCGAGTGGTGAAACACCGCGGTGCACGAACAGCTTTTTGTGGTGTGGACCAGACTCGTCCTCCCAGGCAATGGTCAGACCACCGAACAATGCTGGTGCGACGTTGTCTGGGTGGCCTTCAAGTTCTGTTGCGATGTCGAGCAAGTCTTGTTCGCTGATCTCGACGATGCCTTCGAGGAGACCCTTGGCCGCAACAATTCCTGAAACCACGGCAGCACCCGATGAGCCCATGCCACGACCGTGAGGAATGATGTTGTGAGCTTTGAGACGAAGGCCAGGCAACTTTTGCCCAAACTTTTCAAAGGTGAAAGCAATTGACTGAACCACCAGGTTGCTGGCGTCGGTAGGAACTTCGCCCTCGCCCTCGCCGTGAACCTCGACAAACGCACCATCGCCGGCAACTGCTTCTACTTCGAGTTCGTCGTAGTAAGAAAGAGCCATGCCAAGGGTGTCGAAACCAGGGCCAAGGTTTGCAGAGGTTGCAGGGACCTTGACGCTAACTCGTCTGCCGATTAGTGAAGTCATGCTTAGTTCTTGCTCAATCCAAGTTGTTCAGCTACCTGTGCAGCGTTGTTTGGAACTGAGGTTGGCTCAATGTCAGAACCGTCTTCAGCCTTTAGCGCCCACATTGGGTCTTTCAGACCGTGACCGGTGACAGTGACCACAACGGTTGAACCGGCAGGAACTTCACCCATCTTTGAGTGCTTGAACAGACCAGCGGCACCGGTTGCAGAAGATGGCTCAACGAAAACGCCAACTTCTTGCGACAAGAAGCGGTGCATCCAAAGAATTTCAGCATCCGAGGCGAAGCCGAACTGACCGAATGAACATTCACGAGCGCTCAGTGCCAACTCGTATGAAGCTGGGTTACCGATGCGAATAGCGGTGGCGATGGTCTCTGGGTTCTTGACCGGGTTGCCGAAGGTGAAAGGGGCTGAGCCTTCCGCCTGGAAGCCCCACATCTTTGGAACAGCCTTGATGCGACCCTCGTTGAAGTCTTCAACATAGCCCTTGAAGTAAGCCGAGTAGTTACCCGCGTTGCCAACTGGAAGAACGTGGAAATCTGGTGCGAAGCCAAGTGCGTCGACAACTTCGAAAGCGCCAGTCTTCTGACCTTCGATGCGGTCTGGGTTGACTGAGTTAACCAGGTGAACCGGGTAGTTCTCGGCCAAATCGCGGGCCAAATCTAGGCAGTCATCGAAGTTGCCCTGAACCTGAAGAATCTGAGCCTTGTGAGCCACAGCCTGGCTCAACTTGCCTAGTGAAATCTTGCCTTCTGGAACCAGCACAACTGACTTGATGCCAGCCGCTGCCGCATAAGCTGCAGCAGAAGCAGAGGTGTTTCCGGTAGAAGCTGCAATAACAGCCTGAGCACCGTGACCAACAGCCTTTGAGACTGCCATGGTCATTCCGCGGTCTTTGAAAGAGCCAGTCGGGTTCATACCCTCAACCTTGAGTAGTACACGCTCGGCACCAACCAATTTGGCCAAAGCAGGGGCCTCAACAAGTGGAGTGCCACCCTCACCCAGGGTAATAACCGGGTTGTCGCTCGAGATGTCTAGGCGATCGATGTATTCGCGGATAACTCCGCGCCATTGGTGGGCCATTAGATTCCTTCTACTCGGATTACTGAAGTAATTGATTCAACTGAATCGCTGGCCTCGAGAGCCTTGACGACTGAGCTAAGTGCTGCATCGGTAGCTGCGTGCGTTCCTACCTCGAGGGTAGCGGTTTTGCTGCGCTTGCCTGAAATTTGGCTGACGTACTGCTCGACAGTTTCGATTGAAACCTGCTTGGCCGAGAAAGTGTTCGCGATCTTGGCAAGCACACCCGGCTGGTCAGTCACCTCTAGGGTGATTTGGTAGCGAGTCTGTACGCGATCAATCGGAAGAACCGGCAGGTTGGCGTGAACTGAGTCGGCTAGACCTGGGCCACCGGCAACGTGACGCTTTGCAGCAGAGACTAGGTCACCGAGAACGGCTGAAGCGGTCTGAACTCCACCGGCTCCTGCACCATAGAACATAAGTTCGCCGGCGGCTTCTGCCTCAACGAAAACTGCATTGAATGCGCCACGAACTGCACCCAGCGGGTGGTTTCTGTCGATCAAGACCGGGTGCACGCGAACGGCAATTCCGGCTTCACCCTCGGTGTCATCGATTCGTTCAGCAATTGCCAGAATCTTGATTACATAACCATCGCGCTTGGCAGCAACAATTTGCTCAGGGGTGATCTTGGTGATGCCCTCGCGATAAACCTTCTCAAGAGGCACCTCGGTGTGAAAGGCAAGAGATGCAAGGATGGCAGCCTTCTGAGCAGCATCGAATGCTTCAACGTCGGCAGTTGGGTCAGCTTCTGCGTAGCCCAGAGCTTGCGCTTCAGCCAGTGCAGTCTCAAAGCTTGCACCGGTTGAATCCATGCGGTCAAGAATGTAGTTTGTGGTGCCGTTGACAATACCCATGATTCGGGTGACTTTGTCGCCAGCAAGTGACTCGCGAAGCGGCCGAATGATTGGAATCGCACCTGCCACCGCAGCCTCGTAATACAACTGGGCGCCAACCTGCTCGGCGGTGTCGAAGAGTTCGGTACCGTGAGTGGCCAGCAAGGCCTTGTTAGCGGTAATAACGTCTGAGCCTGAGTTCAGGGCCTGCAAGATGTAGCTTCGGGCTGGCTCAATGCCACCCATCACTTCAATCACAATGTCAGCGCCAAGGATGAGAGGCTCAGCATCCGTGGTTAGAAGCTCGCGAGGCACACCAGCGTTGCGTGGTGAGTCGAGGTCGCGAACTGCGATGCCAACAAGTTCAAGCTCGGCGCCAACACGGGCGGCCAATTCGGCCTTATTCTCAGTCAACAGGCGTGCCACTTGAGAACCGACAGAGCCGGCTCCAAGTAGCGCAATGCGCAATGGTCGGTATTCGATCACGGTTTAGCTCTTCTCATTCTTGTTGGCGTGGGTCGCCTGGTAGTTCAAATCTCTTGCGAACAGATCAGCCTCGGTCTCGCCGCGGATAATCAATCGCGCTTCACCATTTCGAACTGCAACAACTGCAGGACGGGTCATGAAGTTGTAGTTGCTCGACAGTGAGTAGCAGTAAGCGCCGGTGACTGCTACAGCGAGCAAGTCGTTTGGCTGAATATCTGCTGGCAAATAGTCGTTACGTACAACGATATCGCCACTCTCACAGTGTTTGCCAACCACACGCGCTAACTCAGGCATTGCGGTTGAAGATCTTGATGCCAAAGTCACGTGATATTCGGCTTCATAAAGTGCGGTTCGCGCGTTGTCGCTCATGCCGCCATCGACCGAAATGTACTTGCGCACAGCCGGGGCTGCTACGTCGGTGACCTTGACATCTTTGATTGTGCCAACGTTATAAAGCGTAATTCCAGCTGGTCCAGCAATGTAGCGACCAGGCTCGAAAGCTAGTTTTGGAACCGAGATACCAAGTTTGGCACATTGCTCTTCGACTACCGCACTGATTGCGTCTGCGAAGTAGCCGATGTTTGGGGCATCATCGGCCGGCTTGTAGTTCACACCGAAGCCGCCACCTAGATTTATTTCTGGGATGTCTCCCCCAGCCAGCATCTCTGCGTGCAGCGCTAGTAGTCGTTTTGTTGATTCAACGAAACCCTCGACCGCAAAAATTTGCGAGCCGACATGTTGGTGAAAACCAAGAAACTTCAGGTGCGAGTGTGAACGAATTTTGGCAACCAGATTCGGCACATCAGCCAGTGCGATGCCAAATTTTTGGTCTTCGCGAGCAGTGGCTAGAAAGTCGTGGGTGTTTGCATGCACACCAGTGTTGACGCGCAGGCGCACACCTTGGATGGTGTCTTGAGCACCGGCAGCAGAGGCAATTCGCTCGATCTCAATTTCTGAATCGATCACAATTGCGCCAACACCTGCGGTTACTGCGCGACCGATCTCACGCAAAGATTTGTTGTTTCCGTGAAGACCAATGCGCTCGGCCGGAATTCCACCGGCAAGAGCTGCGGCGAGTTCTCCGCCGCTGGCAACGTCGATGTTTAAGCCAAGCTCGTTGATCCAGCCAACAATTTCGGTTGAAAGGAACGCCTTGCTGGCGTAATAAACCTTTGCCGAGGTTCCGATTTTCTTAGCAGCAGACTCGAGAGCGTGCTTGGCTGCGGTGGCGCGAGCTCTGAAATCATCCTCGTCGATTACATAAAGCGGGGTACCAAATTGAGTGGCAAGTTCGCTCACACCAACTGAAGCAATTTCAACCTCGCCGGTAGCTCTGCGACTGGCATGGCGGGGCCAGACCTTTGCATCCAAGGCATTGATGTGTGCCGGTTGGTCAAGCCAGGTCGGCGCTAATGGATTGCCCATAGTTACATTCTTTCTGGCGCACTTACGCCCAAAAGGCGAAGCCCATTGTTCAAGACCACTCCGGCGGCATCGTTCAACCAAAGTCGAGTGCGGTGAACCGACTCAACTGCTGCGCCAGAAAGTGGAGTCACGCGACACTGGTCATACCAGCGGTGATAGGTACCAGCGACCTCTTCGATGTAGCGGGCAACGCGGTGAGGCTCACGGAACTCGGCAGCCTGTGCAATAACTCGCGGGAACTCGGTCAGCTTTGCCAACAGCTCTGATTCGGTCTCGTGCGACAACAAGCTTGGATCGAATTCGCTGTGGTCAACACCGAGGCTGGCTGCGTTCTTGGCAACCTGCTTGGTGCGGGCAAAGGCATACTGCACGTAGAAAACCGGGTTGTCGTTGGTCTTCTTTTGCAGCTGCTCAAGATCGATGTTCAGCTGAGAGTCAATTGATGAACGAGCAAGCGCATAGCGAGCAGCATCGACACCAACAACAGAAACCAGGTCTTCCATGGTCACAACTGTTCCGGCGCGCTTTGACATGCGAACAGGTTCACCGTCGCGAACCAGGTTCACCATCTGACCAATCAAGATTTCAAGATTCTTGCCCGGCTCGTCGCCAAACGCTGCACAAAGCGCAAGCATTCTCGGAACGTATCCGTGGTGGTCGGCACCAAGCATGTAGATGCACTGGTCGAAACCACGTTCACGCTTGTCGAGGTAATAGGCGATGTCACCGGCGATGTAGGCAGCGTCGCCGTCACTCTTGATAATTACGCGGTCACGGTCATCGCCAAAGGTGGTTGAACGCAACCAGATTGCGCCCTCAGCTTCGAAGATGTGGCCAAGCTCGCGAAGTCTCTCGATGGCTCGTTCGACTGCCTTTGACTCGTAAAGCGAATTCTCGTGAAAATAAACATCGAAATCTACGCCAAAGTCGTGAAGAGACTCACGAATCTCTTGGAACATCAGCTCGACACCGTTGGAACGGAAAAACTCTTGAGCTTCAGCCTCAGGGAGGTTGAGGACATCGATCGCTGTTTCAGCTAGCACCCGGTCTGCAATTTCTTGGATGTATGCGCCGCCGTATCCGTCTTCGGGTGCGTCTTGCCCCTTGGCGCGGGCCAAGAGAGATCTGGCAAAACGGTCGATTTGAGCACCGTGGTCGTTGAAGTAATACTCGCGAGTAACGTCGGCTCCCTGGGCCTCAAAAATTCTCGCTAGAGAGTCACCAACCGCGGCCCAGCGAGTTCCACCCATGTGGATCGGGCCGGTTGGGTTGGCTGAAACAAACTCAAGGTTTAGTTTTACGCCAGCAAGGTCGGTTCCGAGACCGAACGCATCGCCTGCTTCAACAATGGCTTTGGCGAGTTCGCCGGCGGCGGCAGCGCTAAGTGTGAGGTTGATAAAACCTGGCCCAGCAATGTCTACCTTTTCGACACCGGCAACTTTCGAGAGCTCGGTAGAGAGTAGTTCAGCAAACGCTCGCGGCTTCATGCCAAATTTTCCGGCTAACTGCATAGCAACGTTGGTTGCCCAGTCTCCGTGGTCTCGGTTCTTTGGGCGTTCAACAACTACCTCAGCAGGCAATGCGCCCTCACCTAGTCGACCGTCAGCTTGCAATTCTGCAAGGATGCGAACGATGGCGGCAGAAAGGTCTGCTGGAGTCAAAATGGATCCTTATAAAAATGAGGCCAAATGATTGGCCTCGTTGTTGAACGTACCCCTAAATCATAACGAAAAAGCGGTTGCCGGGGCTTTTAGACCCAGACAACCGCCCTCGATAAAACTTGGGTTTATTTCACTGCACCCGCGGTTAGACCACGAACGAAGTAACGCTGCAGGCCGAAGAAAACCATCAGCGGAACAATCAGTGCGATGAACGAACCGGCAGCAACTGTCTGCCATCCGTCGCCATACTGGCCAATCAAACGAAGCAACTTGTAGGTCATAACAGACTTTTGCTCGCCCACGAAGATGAAGGCAATCAAGTAGTCGTTCCATACCCAAAGGAACTGGAAGATAGCGAATGACGCGATTGATGGCATAGACATTGGCAAGATTAGCTTCCAGAAGATCTGGTAGTAGCTTGCACCGTCGATGCGTGCTGCCTCAATCAATGAGGTTGGCAAGGTCATCATGAAGTTTCGCAAGATATAAATTGCCAGTGGTAACGCAAAGGCCGCGTGCATGATCCAGGCCGCCGCAAAGTTACCGACGATGTCGATACCAACGTTCTTCTTAAGCCACACCATTCCCTTTAGAACTGGGATAAGCGCTGACTGCAATGGAAGAACCATCAAAGCGACCAGAGCGGCGAACATTACTTCGCGACCCTTGAACTCGATGAAGGTAAAGGCAAACGCTGCGTTAGCGGCGATGATCAACGGAAGGATGGTTGCCGGCACCGAAATAACGATGGTGTTCAGCAATGCCTCAAGCATGCCGCCGTCAATCGCCTTCTGGTAAGACTCCCAGCTCCAGACCTGGTTGAACGGGTCGAATAGGGCTGTCCACCAACCTGAAGCTGCTGCTTCGTCGCGCTCACGGAGTGAGGTGATTAGCAGACCAACAGTTGGGGTTGACCAAACCAGGACCAAAGCCAACAGGGTAAGGGTTGATCCGAGCTTCGCTGCGCGAAGTTTGTTTAGGAATGTGCTCATCGGATTTCCTCCTGGAACTTAGCGGTGCGAATCTGAAGCCACATGAGTGGGGCAATCAAGATACAAAGGATAGAAACAACCGCAGCTGATCCACCGATGTTTGATTCAACGAAGAAGAGTCGGTAGTACTCGTAACCAAGAACGCTGGTGTTGAAGTTACCGCCGGTCATAGCCAAGACGATGTCGAAAATCTTCATGACACCGATAACGGTGGTGATGAATACCGACATGATGGTTCCGCGAATCTGCGGGATGATTACGCCGGTGAAAATCTTGAAAGGCCCTGCACCGTCGATGCGAGCGGCTTCGATGGTCTCTTCTGGAACAGCCTTGATAGCTGAAGAGAGCATAACCATCGAGAAACCTGCGTTTAGCCAGACCACAACAATCATCAAGAAAAAGCTGTTGAGGCGACCGGCATCCATTAGAAGCCAAGACTGCGCCTCGCCACCGAAAGCTTCAACAATTGCGTTTAGCAGACCAATTTGAGGTCGCCCCGGTGGTGGTGACTCATAGAAGTAAGCCCAGATGGTTGCTGCCGAAACGAAGCTGATCGACATCGGCATGAAAATCAAAGACTTCATGATCTTCTCGCGTCGTGGGCCGACGTTGTTTGAAAGGTTGGCTGCGATCAAACCGAAACCAACGGTGATGACTGGCACAAAGGCCACCCACAAGAAGTTGTTTAGGAGAATTCCTAGAAAGTTGTTGTCGGTGAAAAGAGTCACGTAGTTCTCTACGCCGATGAACTCTTTGCCCTTTTTGTCAAAGAATGACCAAACGATTGTCTGAAAGAAGGGAATAACCGAGATAAGAATCAACAGCACGAGGGCTGGAAGCAAGAACGAGAAAGCGCGAAGGCGCTCTTGGGTCTTAGCCGGGAGTAAGCGAACTAAGAAGTCTAGAACCCAGTACAGGCCCCAGCTGGCAGCGATGCCAAGGATGATGGCGCCGATTCCGAAGAGTATGTCGTTCATAGTGTTACTCCGATGTTTGTTTGAATCGATAATACAAGTTTTGGTGAAAACACTTTGGCGGGGGATTGCTCCCCCGCCAAAGCTTTTGTTCTCATCAGGTTTCTATTGCTAGAGACCTAATTTGATCAGTTTTTAGTACTTAGCGTCGATGCGTGCTGCAGCCTCTGCCCAAGTAGCCTTACCAGCTACGAAGTCAGTGCCTGCTAGCCAGAACTCAGCGTTTACCTCTGAAGGCATCTGGTCTGAACCGTCGAAACCGAATACTGGAGCTGAAGCCATAGCCTCACCAATCTTCTTGGTTAGCTCTGATGGGTATAGAGCTGCGTCGAAGTTGTTGTGTGGAGAGATGGTTCCGTTGCCAACTAGCTTGTTTGCAGCGTCAGCGCTGAAGATGAACTCAGCAACCTTCTGCACGTCAGCGTCGTTGTGGCCCTGGAATATAGCAGCTAGGTCGCCACCACCAAGGATGCCAGCGGTAGCACCCTCGTTTGCAGGAGCAGGTAGCGGGAAAGCGTCAGCGTTGGTGTAGTCCTCAGCCTTTAGCTGTGCCTGGATGTCCTCTGGGAAGAATCCGGTGATGAATGAACCCTGGCGAAGCATGAAGCACTGGCCCTTAGCCTTGCCACCGGTCTCGAATAGAGGAGCGGTGTTACCGAAGCCGTCGGTAGCCATTGAAGCGCCGCCACCGTTAACCTGGCCCTCAGCAAGAAGACGCTTTGAAACTACGTCAGCAGCTGCGGTGATCTCTGGTGAAGCGAAGTCAAGCTCACCTGAAACCCACTGTGCGTACTTCTCTGAACCGTAAAGGTCAAGAACGTACTGCTCCATCCAGTCGGTGAATGCCCAACCGGTTGCGCCACCAGACTCGATACCTGCACACCATGGGTAACCTGAACCGTCAGCGACGATCTTGGCCTCAAGTGCCTCTAGCTCAGCTGCAGTGGTAGGAACGGTGTAACCGTTAGCTGCGAATGCTGCTGGGTTGTAGAAAACCATTGACTTTACGTTTGCTGATACTGGCAAACCGTAGATGTCGCCGTCAACAACTGCAAGGGTGTCCCAACCTGGAACAAGAGTCTTCTGGATTGCAGGTAGGTCAACTACGTCCTTTAGAGGAACTAGGTTGTCAGCTGCAAGGTCCTTCAAACCACCTGGCTGTGGCCATAGAGCGATGTCTGGCTCCTGGCCAGCTTCGATCTTGACCTTGATGTCCTTGTCGAATGATGCAAGAGAGGTGAAAGTGATTTCGATGCCGTTAGCGTCACCGAACTCAGTCAGGCTCTCCTGGAATGCCTTTGCGTCGGCTTCACCGTAGCCACCGAAAATGGTTACTTTGCCGTCACCCTCTGGAGCGCCTGAAGCAGCACAGCCAGTTAGTGACACAGTTGCTAGAGCTGAAACAGCTGCAACAGCGAGGAAACGAGTTCCTAGTTTCATCCTTGTATGTCCTTTCGAAAAACACTGAAAGCGGTTGCAATCAATGTGCTCTATGACTCTATTGCGCTAAAAAGGGGTCGTGGGTGAAAAAGTGGCCGATTTTGATAACGTTTTGTAAACGCTTAGAACACGGATTTATTACTTCCGCGGAATCACGCCTAACTCGGCGTGGGCAGTTACTGGAATCGGGTCGCAAAGTTCGCCGACGAACTCACCATCCACGTTATTTAGGAACGCGATTAGGTTCCAGGCGCCATTTTTGTCTTGCACTAACCTCGACGCATACAAGCTCACATCTGGGAATAACACAGCTCGGTTGAAATCTACATCGCTCAGGTCTGGAGCAACCGCAAGGCTATAAACGCCGCCGATCTCGCCATTTGCTTTGCGCTCGTCTGACAGCCACAGTGGGCCGCAACAGAACAGCAGCACTGGCACGCCGTCAACCACTTCAAACTGGAATACCTCGGTTTCGCCGAATCCTTGGCCTGGCGCACCTAATGGCGGCTGTAAAGACCAATTCTTGAGATCGGTCGACTTAGCCACTCCCATGATTGCCTCTTCGCGGCGACTATTTGCGGCCGGTGAGCCAGCGGTGGTAAACATGGTCCATACATCCTGGCCTGGCAGTTTAAATACCCACGGATCGCGGAAAGGCTCGTTGTCGAACCCCGCGGCGAGGGTTTTGTACCAGCGTGAATCGGCAGCGACGATTGGGAGGTCATCGATTTTGGTCCAAACCATTAGGTCGGTCGAAGTTGCAGCGCAAACGGTTTGGCGCTCCCCCGCGTCTTCACGGCTGGTGCCGGTATAGAACATCCACCAGAGGCCATCATCGCCACGGACCACTGAGCCGGTCCAGGTTGTCCAGCTATCTGGTGCCGGTGACTCGCTTGGAGCAAGGGCATCCGCAACGACAGTCCAGTTGGTTAGGTCATCAGAAATGGCGTGGCCAACAGTGACGTTGCGGTGTCTGCGATTTTGGTCGCCCAGGGCACGACTTGCCTGAAGGTAAAAGGCGTGGTGCTTTTCGCCATCGAAAACAAACCATGAATCCCAGACCCATTGGCCAGGTAAACGAAGTGCCATGCAAACTCCCAGTAAATAGCGACGGACAAGCAAAAAGCCTATGGCATAGCCAAGGTAGGCTTAGAACGCACCCTGGCCCCTATAGCTCAGGGGATAGAGCGTCGCTCTCCGGAGGCGAAAGCGCAGGTTCGAATCCTGCTAGGGGCACATGTTTGGAATCGAATGGCTACAGCCTGAAACCCTAATCCAGTCGTTTGGCGCGTTCGCCATGATTGGCGTCTGCGCGATCGTGTTTATCGAGACCGGATTGCTGGTCGGCTTCTTCTTGCCTGGCGATTCACTGCTATTTGTAACCGGCTTGATGGTTTCGACCGGAGACGTGGTTTTTCCGACCGGCGGAGACCCTTGGCCAGTGCCAATTTGGTTGGCATGCGCGATGATTTCGCTAGCCGCTTGGCTGGGCGACCAAACTGGCTACTTTATTGGCCGAAAAGCAGGGCCTGCCATCTTCAACAAGCAAGAGTCGAAGTTGTTTAGCCAAAAAAACGTAGACCGCACCAACTCTTTCTTTGAGCGCTATGGGGCGAGGGCAATCATCCTTGCTCATTTTGTGCCAGTAATGCGCACCTTTGTGCCGGTAGCTGCTGGCATCGGGCAAATGCCTTACCGTCGCTTTTTGAAATACAACGTATTTGGAGTTATTGGCTGGGGTACTGGCGTAACGCTACTTGGCTATTTCTTAGGAAAGATTCCATTTGTTGCCCAGCACGTTGAGTATTTCACCATCGGTTTTGTCATCGTTTCGACAATTCCGATTGCACTCGAGGTAATTCGCGCAAGACGCGAGCACAAGGCCGAATCGATTATTAGCTAATTGCCTGCAGGTAGCTGGCCAATTGTTCTAATGCCAGTGCTCGGTGGCTCATCGAGTTTTTAACTTCTGGTTCGAGTTCGGCAGCTGTAACTTCAAAACCATCTGGGATAAATATCGGGTCGTAACCGAAACCGTGTTCACCTTGCTCGGTTGGAGCAATGCGACCTGGCCAGATTCCGGTGAAACTGATCTCGTTCTCGGCGTCAACATAGGCGATCGTGCAAACGAACGAAGCGGCACGATGTTCAGGCTTCACATCTTGAAGTTGGGCCAAGACCAATTGACGATTGGTGACGTTGTCACGAGTGCCCGACCAGCGAGCACTGAAGATTCCAGGTGCTCCCCCGAGAATTTCTACAGCCAGACCTGAATCGTCGGCGATTGATGGCTGACCAGTAAATTCGAAGGCTGCTCGAGCCTTGATCATTGCGTTTTCTAGAAAACTCGTGCCGTCTTCAACTGGCTCTGGGCCGTCATATCCAATAAGCTCGAGCTCTTCAACAGAGCTGGCCAGGATAGCCCCGACCTCAGCGACTTTGTGCTGATTGTGGGTCGCCAAAACCAACTGCATTAGTTGAGGGCCTCTGCCAGAACCTGCGACTGGATTTGGGTCAACTCGGTGGTTCCCTTGAGTGCAATGTCAAGAAGCGCGTTTAGTTCATCGCGATCAAAGGGAACACCTTCAGCGGTGCCCTGAACCTCAACAAACTTGCCAGAGCCGGTAACCACAACATTCATGTCGGTGTGTGCGCGAACATCCTCGGTATATGCCAGGTCAAGGAATGGCTCGCCGTCGATAATGCCCACCGAGATAGCGGCAACGCTGTCGGTTAGCGGCTTAGCTTTGGCACTGATGAGTTTGTGCTCGCGTGCCCAAGTGATGGCATCGGCCAATGCAACATAAGCACCGGTAATTGCAGCGGTGCGAGTGCCGCCATCAGCCTGCAGAACATCACAGTCGATAACAATGGTGTTTTCGCCAAGTTCGCGAACGTCAACGATGGCGCGAAGGCTGCGGCCAATTAGACGCGAAATCTCGTGGGTGCGACCACCGATTTTGCCCTTGACTGCTTCTCGGTCGTTTCTGGTGTGAGTTGCACGCGGAAGCATTGCGTACTCGGCAGTTACCCAACCTTCACCCTTGCCTACTTTCCAGCGCGGAACACCCGAGGTGAAAGACGCGGTGCAAAGCACTTTGGTTCCGCCGAAAGAAACCAAGACTGAGCCCTCGGCATGTTCGCTCCAGCCGCGCTCAATGGTTACTTTGCGCAGTTGATCTGGGGTTCTGCCATCGGCGCGAACGGTCATGGTGCTCCTTAGTTTTGGTTACTTTAAAAGTTCAACCTGAGCCACTTCAGGGCCCAAGAAACGTCTGGCGAGTTTTTCAAATGAAGCGGCATCGCCGGTGGCTTGAAAACGCAGACTCGGTGCTGACTTAGCTGTGCGAAGCAAATCGTGTGCCACCAGAGTTCGGTAGACATCCTTGGCGGTTTCTTCTGCACTAGAGACCAGAGTTACCTCTTCGCCCATGACATAAGAGATGGCACCGGTGAGCAGCGGATAGTGGGTGCAACCAAGAACTAGGGTGTCAACACCAGCAGCGCGAATCGGGCCAAGGTAGGTCTCGGCAGCGGCCAGGAGTTCAGGGCCAGAGGTTATGCCGCGCTCAACAAAATCTACAAAAGCTGGGCAAGCCGCACTGGTGATTTCAAGGTCTACCGCGGCCGCAAATGCGTCGTCGTAGGCTTTCGAAGTAACGGTGGCCTGAGTGCCGATAACGCCTACCTTGCGATTGCGAGTGGCGGCTACTGCACGGCGAACAGCGGGTTGAATAACCTCTACCACCGGAATACCGCGACCAACCGTGTAGCGCTCTCTAGCGTCGCGAAGAACGGCTGCTGAGGCCGAGTTGCAGGCAATGACCAAAACTTTGACACCCTCATCAACCAGGCGATCCATTACGGCGAGCGCTAACTCGCGAACCTCTGGGATGCTCTTTGGGCCGTATGGGGTGTTGGCGGTGTCACCGACATAAATGATCGACTCGTTGGGCAATTGATCGATGATTGCACGGGCTACGGTAAGCCCGCCAACACCGGAGTCAAAAATGCCAATAGGAGCGTCATTCACGTTGCTAAGTCTACCTTTGGCACCAGAACTGCCGGCTAATTGCCTTCGCCCGAGCCCTGATCTTTGCTCTTAGGGTCTTCTGGTCGAAGCCCGTCATAAATGTCTTTGCAGGTTGGGCAAACCGGAAACTTCTGTGGATCGCGACCGGGCACCCAAACTTTGCCACAAAGCGCAATCACCGGGGTGCCTAGAACTGCTGACTCAACGATCTTTTCTTTGCGAACATAGTGCGAATTGCGCTCGTGGTCGCCTGGCTCAACATTCTGAGTTACCTCTTCGAGCAGAGTTGAGCCAGAACTCTGGCCACCAACGGTCTCTGATCCAAAATCACTCATGATGCTCCTTATTGCGGTGTCTTAGGCCAACCAACTACTTGAGTTCGGTTGCATCTCCCAAGACTACATTTACGGTCTGTTCTTTTGAGTCGCGGATGAAGACCACTTCGGCCTCAGCACCTGCGGCTTCTTGACGAACAGCTGCGGTTAGTTCTTTTGCAGAGTTGATGTCTACGCCATTGAAACCAATGATGATGTCACCAACTTGGATGCCAGCAACCTGCGCGGCTCCCCCATCGGTAAGTGCCATAACTTCAGCACCGACTGTGAAACTGCCGGCTGCCTTTGATGCAGCGGCATCACCAACCGAGGCTCCAAGGAGAGCGTGACTGGCCTTACCTGTGGCCATGATCTCGGTTGCAATTCGGTGAGCCACGTTCGAAGGAATCGCAAAACCAACACCGATGCTTCCAGATGAACCGGTGGCCGAACCTGCAGTGGCAATAGCTACGTTGATGCCAACCAACTGGCCCTTCTCGTTAACTAGCGCTCCGCCTGAGTTGCCAGGGTTAATCGCTGCATCGGTCTGAATAACGCGAAGGTTGGTGGCGTTACCAGAGCCGTTGAAAAGCTGCAGGCTGCCACCTGAAGAATCTGGTGCAGCAGCAGAAGCAACCTGTATGGTTCGGTTTAGCGCCGAAACAATACCTTCGGTCACAGTGTTCTCGAGGCCTAGCGGCGCACCAAGTGCTACAACCTGTTCACCCACGTTTAGCGCTGAAGAATCTGCGAATTGAATTGGAGTAAAAGTTAGCGGAGATTCAACCTTGATTACCGCGAGGTCGTTAGTTGGGTCAGTTCCAATAATCTTGGCGTCAAGCACGTGGCCATCCCAGGTTTTGACTTCAATGGTTGGGTCGGCGGTTGCACCATCGAGAGTTACCACGTGAGTGTTAGTCAAAATGTAGCCATCTTCGGTTAGGAACACACCTGAACCGGTGCCACCGCCGTCGGCGCCGGCAACACTGATGGTCACTACTGATGGCGAGGCCACCGATGCTGCGGCCGTTACCCAATTAACCTGCGAGGTGTTGTTCACCACGACGGGTGCTGGCTGAGAAAAGTAGTTGAAAGCAGTGATACCTACGCCGGCACCTACTCCTCCGCCGACAATCGCTCCTACTGCTAGAGCTGCGGTTCCGGTTAGAAAGGTTGTTTTGGCGGCAAGTTTCTGACGAAGGGTTCGCTTTACCTTAACCGGATAAGCGGCCTGGGCCACATCGAAGGTGAATTGGCGGTTGTAGTCAGACATTGGAACCTTTCATGCTTTATCGATTGGCTACAGAATGCCAACCCAGCCTGATTAGTTTATGAAAACTAACTGAAAGAAACCTGAAAGGTTATTCCCGTGTGGGGCAATGTCTCAATGGCAGCCGAAACTCGTCGAATACCGACTGCAGGGCGCACCGACCAGTAGTACCTGAGCAGGACTACTTTCAACCACGCTGGCTTGAGTCTGAGGCTGGGTATCAACGTTGAGCGCTAAGGAATCACTCAGTGTCACCGAATTTGCCGCAACCACCCAGGCTCCCCCGCTCAAGAAGCGATAGGCAACGCTGTAATTTGCCTTCACGGTTGCCGAATAATTGCCAGCTTGATCGGGAGACCAAACAAAGGTCTTGGTTGACGCAGAAGCTGAATCGACCTTCCAACTAACCGACTGAAGCAAGAACCTAACTTCGGCAGATCTTCCGAGGATGATTCCCTGGCGAAAATGTGTCTTGGCGTTAGAAGTGAGGGTCGCAGCCTGGCCAATAGTGAGCGAACTCGATGGGCTCACCGCAGCGACTAACCCGCTTGGGGTAAAAATCGCTTGGCCGTTATTGGTGTTTTGGGCCGGCGGTGTAACCGAACGCTGCGGAGTTGTGACGACATGACTCACCGGGGCTACCACGATGTGCTGCCCAGGTTGCCAGTGATTTTGCCAGGCTGGCAATCGAGGGGCTGGCGGTCGGGTCACCGGCGCTGTTGACCCTGGTGTGTTGGTTCGGCCGCTCACGACCGTGGTGACGGTTCTGGCGGGCACCACCACGTTGGTTACGGCACAAATAATCACCGTACTGCCCGACACATAGGAGCCATGCTGAAAGCCTGCTGAACCTGCGCTAGCCGAACAAGGAGTTACCGCATGAGCAGAATTTGCCATCGGTGCCAACAAACTGAACATCAGCGCGAGACCAACAGCCATCGGTATTTTCTGAAAAGTGAACATGCCACGAGGCTAAAGCTCTGCGATAAACCGGATTTAAGTTATGCACAGCGACTGAAGTAGACCACCAAACCGGTCGGTTAAACAAAAAACTCGACCGGTCAAAGACCAATCGAGTTTTTCGTTCTAGTTGCGGGGGCAGGATTTGAACCTACGACCTCCGGGTTATGAGCCCGGCGAGCTACCGAACTGCTCCACCCCGCGGCGAACCTCAACTATAACACGCCAAAGGCGATTGCTCTAATCGAGATCAGCTGCGGGGTAAAACCAGCAGTTTCAGTTACTTCGAAGCCGCGATGGCTGCCTCAATTGCAGCCTTTAGCTTGGCATCTTCTTCTCCATAGAGAGTCCAGTCACCAGCAGCCATAGCTGCGTCACGAGCGAGCATTGCTGCCTTAGCCTTGGCCAAAGCATTTTGCAGAGCAACGTTTGTGGTGGTGCCCGGGTCGGTAGGGTCTACCGGCTCAGGGCTCACCGTGCCATCACCATCGCCAGCATTGGCGCCTGAATCGCCACCGAATAGTGCGTCTAGGGCGCCATCCAGGGTGTCTTCAAAAGCGATTTTGTCGCCGAAGGCAACCAGCACCTTCTTGAGCAGCGGAAAGCTGGTTTCACCAGTTGACTTGATGTAAACCGGCTGAACATAGAGCAAACCGCCACCAACCGGCAGTGTCAAGAGGTTTCCGTTAAGTACGGTGGTTGAACCCTGTCGCAAAATATTCAAAAGCTTTGAAACTTCTGAGTCTGAGCTAAACGAGTTTTGAACCTGACCTGGGCCCGGCACAATCGTGCTAGCCGGCAGCGTCATCAGACGCAACTTGCCATAGTTTGGCGAAACCTTGCCCTTTACCGAACCAGCATCTGAATCGGCTACAAAGTAACCCTTCAAGACGCTTCGACTTGCCTCACCGGTTGAACGCGGAATGAATGTCGAATAGATCGAGAATGCTGGCGAGGTGGTTCCAGGAACCTGCATGGTCAAGTAATAAGGCGGTTGCAGGTTAGCCGAACTACTTGAAGAGCTTGCTGACACCGGGTCATTCGGGGTCATCCATGCGTCTTCTTGCGAGTAGAACGAACCGGCGTCATCTACGTGATAGGTGCCAAGGATGGCACGCTGCATCTTGAACAAATCGGCAGGATAGCGAACGTGTGACATCAGTTCGCCTGACATTTCAGAGATAGGAAGCAGGGTGCTTGGGAAAATCTTCGACCAGGTCTTTAGGATCGGGTCTTTTTCATCCCAGGCATACAACTTGACGCTGCCGTCATAAGCGTCGACGGTGGCCTTCACCGAGTTGCGAATGTAGTTGATCTTGCCGCCGGTGCCGACTGAGCTACTGTCGGTGATTGCGTTACCGAAATCTTCAGCGCGCGAGTATGGGTAGTTTGCCGAAGTGGTGTAACCGTCGACGATCCAAACCACTCGCCCATCAACAATCGATGGGTAGCTGTCGCTGTCGAGAGTTAGGTAAGGCGCAACTGCCGCAACGCGCTCACGAGGGTCGCGGTTGTAGAGAATTTGCGAGTCGTTGGTGATGGCGTCAGAGAGCAAAATCTGCTCGCTCTGAAACTTCATCGCGTAGGACAAACGGGTGAAAATGTTGTCTAGCTTTGGACCACCGTTGCCAGAGAAGGTGGTGTAGGTCTGGTCTGCTTCACCGTCGCCCGCTGGGTAGTCAAGCTCAAGTGGAACATCTGACTTGGCACCAACGATTGAGTAGACCGGAGACTTCTCGCCAAAGTAAATGCGTGGTTCGTACTCTCCGAGCAATCCATCAGATGGAATACCCTTCTGCAAGAACACTGGCTGACCCTCGGTTGATCGCTGGTTACCGTAGGCAGCAACCACACCGTATCCGTGGGTATAAACCACAACGTTGTTGTACCAAGACTGAGAGTCGCCTAGGCCAGCCTGGTCTAGCTCTCGAACTGCCAAAACAGTGTCTTGAGTTTTACCGTCGATTGAATAACGGTCAACATCCAGGTGGGTCGCAAAGTTGTAATACTGCTTGTACTGCTCAAGCTGCTTGAACGATGCGCTAACCAAAGCTGGGTCGATGATTCTAATGTTGGCAGTGGTCTCGGCATCTTTTCGCAAAGCGCCAAGGGTGGCATCAGTCTTAGCCGCGTACTCAGAGGTTTCAACAGCGTCTAGGCCATAGGCCGCGCGAGTTGCCGCAATGTTGCGATCGATGTATTCAGCCTCAATGGTTCGCTCGTTCGGGCCAACCTGAAACTGCTGAACCAACCACGGGTAGAGGCCGCCTAGAACCATAGTGCTGACCACCATGAGCGCGGTGCCCATAATTGCCAAGCGCCACTTTCCGATAACTGCGGCGACCAAAAATAGCGCTGCTAGCACCAGGGCAATCAATGCCAGAATCTGAAAACCTGGGATGGTCGCGTTCACGTCAGCGTAGGTTGCACCGGTGTATAGACCAGATGAGCTGGTCATAGTTGAATACTGGTCAAGCCACAGTGAAGCACCTTGAACAACCAGGTAGATCGCAGCGGTGACCGCCAATTGAATGCGAGCAGACTTGCCCATGCGGCCCTGGCGAACACCAAAGCGCAGGTTGCCGTAGGCGAGGTGCACGCCAACCGCAATTAGACCTGAGATAAGTACACCTGCCGACACGAAACCGACCAATGCCTTCAAGAAAGGTAGGTCAAATAGATAGAACGAAATGTCTAGACCGAACTGGGCGTCGACTTCACCGGTATAGGTGCGGTTCAACCAGGTGATAACCACTGGCCATTTTGAAACTGCAGCAACGCCACCGAAGATTCCAAGCAAAAGTGGCAGGCCGATCATGACTACCTTGCGCAGCTGCTCAACTAACTGGCGAAGGCCAGCAAATGGGTTGTTCTCATCTGGGAATTTTGCATAGATCGGGCGGGTGCGATATGCAAGGTAAAAACCTAGCCAAGTGACCAAAGCCATGAACAAACCGGCCGCAGTGAACACGCCAATCTGAGCCAGAATCTGTGTGATGAAAACCTCACTGTAGCCAAGCTGGGCGAACCAAAGGTTATCTACATAGAGGCTGGATGCGCCGATTAGCGCTACGGCAATCACTGCCACAATGATCAGAGCAATTCTGAACGGTGAACGTCGGCGGTTTTGAGTCGGCGTTGAAGCAGATGACATTTTTCTCCTGATGCGTAGTGTGCAGGTTGTTGCTAAAAGCTATTTGGTGCAGCGGGCTAACCCTGAGAGCGATTGCTTTGAACCAATTTTCTCAACGGTAGCAAGGGCCTGGTCAAAGTTATCTACTTTGAAAACCTCGAGACCGGCTGGGATGTTCCCAATTACGTCTGAACAGTTATCGGCAGGTGCCAAGAAATATTTTGCTCCAGCTGCTTTAGCACCGAGCATTTTGTAGCTGATTCCGCCGATAGCGCCAACTTTTCCGGTTGGCGAGATGGTGCCGGTACCGGCAATAAACGCTCCGCCGGTGAGCTCACCAGGGGTGAGTTTGTCATACACACCTAGCGCAAACATCATTCCGCCTGACGGGCCGCCCACATCAGCAAGTTGCAATTTCACTTTCACCGGAAAGTCATATTTATAACTAACTTCTACGCCCATAACTAGCTTTGCGGCTTTGTTTTTGGTCGGAGTAATGTCGAAGGTTTTCTTCACTCCATCACGAAGCACGGTGACAGCAATGGGTTTTTTGCCATCTGATTTATCTAGGTAGGCAACCAGTTGCTCGTAGGTGTCGATGACCTGGTCATCCATGCCAATAATGAAGTCACCGGCAACCAATTTGCCCGACGCCGGCATCGCCTTAGAAACCTTGCTGATGTAAAGGTGCAGTGGAACCTGATAGCCTAGTTTGGTCAAGGCAACCGCAATCGCGTCTTGTTGAGAGATCTCCATCATGGCTGAGCTTTCAGCTTCAGCTTCGTCTGATGATTGGCCGATCGGAAAAACTTGATCGATTGGTAAAACACTCTTTTGAGGGTCTATCCAAGCTAAAAGCACCTGCAGCAGAGTAGGCGCACTATCTCGAGAACCAACAATGCCAACCGTCAAAAGTTCGAGGTGACCGGTGGTCGGGTAACTTGCTGTGTCTTCAATCTCAATTACGTATTCGCCCATCTCACCACCGAGGGTGTTGAAAGTTGGTCCCGGCTGTTCGATGACATAAGGCATTGGAACAAATGCGGTAGCCATTAGAGCGATAGCTGAAAACAGCACAAGAACTAAACCGACTAACTTGCGGGTCTTGGGTGCAGCATTCTGAGGTTCGGCTGAATCTGGTGGAGTTTGAAGACTCAACGAAACCCTTTCTTTGGCTGGAATGACTTAAGCCTAAGGCGGATTATGTTTATCAAAGGTTAGGAAAACATGAACGACAACAATGAGTCAAACGGCGGCATGAGCAAGGACGAGTTCGAGGCCTTCATGAAAGCCTTTCTCGCGAATCAAAATGGTCAAGACCCAGAAGCTTTAGCTGAGGCTATTGGCTTGCCAAAAGACCCTGCCGCCCTAGCCGATCTTTTAAAGCACCTGCAAAACGCGATGGGAGCAAGTGGCCTCTCTGGTGCTAACCCCGGCGAGAGTGGCGTCAACTGGCAACTCGCTGCGAATCAAGCCAAGACAGTTGCCGGCGAAGCATCCGTGGCAATCAAAGATTCAACCCGAGGAGCCTTGCACGCTGCGGTTTCAGTTGGTTCACTTTGGTTGAATGCAGCCACCGCAATCTCAGAGCTGACCAGCGAACCTAAGTTGCAAAGCCGTGAATTGTGGGTTGCCGACGCCATGCCTTTGTTTGAAGACCTTGCAAACCCGGTTGGCAATCGCATGAGCACCGCACTTAGCGAAAACTTGACCCAGAACGCACCTGAAGAATTGGCTTCTATTCTCGGCAGCGCTACCGGATTGATGAAGTCCGCCGGCGGGGCCTTGTTTGCCGTGCAGCTTGGCCAGGCCATCGGAAAAATGTCGAGCCAGGTGATCTCAGGCGGCGACATTGGATTGCCACTTTTCAAAGATCAGCGAGCAGCGTTTGTTCCCCAAAATCTCGATGAATTCGTGGCCGGTCTTGAAGTCGAACCTGACCAGGCTTACATCTACCTCGCTATCCGTGAGATGGCTCACGCGCGACTTTTCAAGCACAGCAAGTGGCTACGCGATGCAGTGGTTTCTCAGATTGCAAAATATGCGAGCGAAATCACGATCGACAACGACCGAGTTACCGAGATGACTCAAGACTTTGACCCAAACAACATGGATGAATTGCGCGAGGCCCTCGAAACCGGTGCTTTCATCGCTGACCGCACCCAAGACCAGCAGCAGGCGCTAGACAACATAGAGACATTGCTTGCTCTAATTGAGGGCTGGGTTGACGTGGTGACCGAAGAATCAACAAAGTTATTGCCAAAATCGGCAGCTATTGGTGAAGCGGTTAGACGCCGTCGAGCTACCGGTGGCCCGGCCGAACTCACCTTTGGAACTTTGGTTGGGTTGGAACTTCGCCCACGCAAACTGCGTGAGGCAACTGCCCTTTGGCGTGAAATCACCAATCAATTGGGCATCGAAAAGCGTGATGACCTGTGGAATCACCCAGATCTTGTGCCTACAGCCGAGGACATTGCCGACCCACACGCGCTAATTTCGCGTCTACAAAATTCAAAAGCTGAGAATGAAGACTTTGATCAAGCCCTTCGCGATTTGCTTGGGGATAACTAGCGCAGATTGAACTCACCTCGACCAGAATCTGGTCATGGTTATTCGACTTAATCCTCAAGAACAATCGGTCTGGCACGACACTAGAACCTTGCAAATCGGCCTTGGCCGCAAACGTGCAGTAATCGGTCAAATCACTCCTGCTCAAGAGCGCCTAATTGCGGCACTTTATCAAGGTATTGCCGACCAGCATTTGCCCGACTTTGCGGCCGGCCTGGGGCTCAAGCAATCTGAAACTCAAACTGTGCTTGAAGCGCTGGGCCCACTGCTCGAGACGCCGGTCGAAACCAATGGCAAGGCCAAGCCCCCGCTAATCTCAGCTGATTATGTTCAGAGTGCGTTTGCCGAGATTATCCGTGCGAGTTTGAACACCGGCTCTGACGGAGAACGAGTTTTGGCAATTAGAGGCCTTCGAAAAGTATTTATCGACGACCTTGCAGGTGCGGGTTTGACTTTGGCGTTGGGTTTGGCAGCAGCAGGGGTTGGCAAGATCTTTACCACCGATAACAGTTCAGTTCAAGTAGAGAACCTTGGCCCCAGTGGCTATGTTCAGCAACTTCTCGGTAGACCCAAAATCGATGCGGTCAATTCGCTGTTGGCGGCTTCTCCGAACCAATCAGAAGCGATTCTTATCGACGAAAATGTGAGCCGAAATTTCGACGCGGTTGATTGCGCAATTTTGATCGGTCAACAGGTTATTCAGCCAAAGCGATATGCGCGCTGGCTCAATCGAGACATTCCTCACCTTGCCATCACCTTTTCGAGCCACCGCGTTTTCATCAGCCCGATGATTCTGGCTAGCCAAAGCGCTTGCCTTCTCTGCCTCGAGCACTTCAAAGCGAACGAAGACGCAAACTGGCCGGTAATTGCTAGCCAGCTAATCGGTCGAAAACAGAAGTTTGATGATGCCGCGAGTTCGATGTTTGGTGCCGGCTTGGCCTTGCAAAAATGTCTAGCAACACTCGACGCTTGGGCTGGTTTTCAAATTGAATCAAAAAATTCGACCGGATACGAGCTTGATCTAGAAACTGGTGAAGTCACCGCTGTCACGTGGCCCGTTGCAGACGGTTGCGATTGCCAACGCTAGTGGGTCGGTAGAACTCGCAGGCTTAAATATTTAGCCTCGGGCCTGCAATTTCACTAAGAACCGTGACTGTTCACGCTCGCGCGAACTGGTTAGCTCTTGTCGTGCCCAACTCAAATTAAGTTCACGTCTGGCCCTGGTAAGGCCAACATAGAGCAGACGTTGCTCTTCGCGAATAGCTGAGTCAGTAAGCGCATAAGTAATCGGCAGGTAACCCTCGGTAAGCCCCATGATGAAAACTACGTCCCATTCGAGGCCCTTGGCCGCGTGAATAGTTGAAAGGGTTACCGCGGCTTTTACCGGCTCGTGCTGAGAACGCTGACGCTCTTCAATTTCTTTTGCGAAATCCATCATGGTTGCCCCTGCTGGCAACTCTTCGGTAATGGCCAAAAGCGAATTCAATGATTCCCATTTTTCGCGAGCAGAACCCTGTTCGGTCGGTTGTTGCGACTGCCAACCCATAGACCTACAGATATCTGAAACGGCGTGAAAAAGGTCTTTGTCGGTTGGCGATACTGCCTCAGCACGAATCGCTCGAATCGCGGCTTGTATCTCTGGACGATTGAAGAATCGTTCTCCGCCGCGCACTTGATAGTCGACTGCGGCCTGGGCTAGCGTGTTCTCAATGGCTTCGGATTGCCCATTGACTCGGTACAAAACCGCAATTTCACTTGGCTTCACACCCTGTTCGATCTTGGTCTTGATGGCGTTGGCAATCGCGGCACATTCGTCGGCCACAGTTGCGAAAGCAATTGTTCTAGGAGCTAAACCAACCTCGCCCTGAGATGCCAATGGCTCTACCAAATCAGAATCTGCGGTCAGACGGTTCGCAAAATTCACAATTTGTTGAGTTGAGCGGTAGTTGCGAGTCAGCTGAATCTCAGTTGCACCTTCATAGCGCGAAGCAAAGTTTCTTAGATATTCGCTGGTGGCTCCGGTGAATGAATAGATTGTTTGGTTTGGATCGCCCACAACGCAGAGATCTGAATGATTACCCAACCAAGCATCGAGCAAGGCGTGCTGAAGCGGCGAAATATCTTGATATTCATCGACGGTAAAGAAACGGTATTGCTGTTGAACATGGGCCAGAGCGCGCGGTTCGGCCCGAAGCATGCCCAGGGTGAGAATTAAGACATCTTCCCAGTCAATCTTCTGGGCTTTGATTTTTGCTTCTTCGTAGGCTTTTTGTAATTCAAGATTTTTTTCGTAGCTCAAACCAGCAACTTTGTCTCGGGTTTTGGCTACTTGCGCATATTCGTCGAGGCTCAGCATCGAAAACTTGCGCCATTCGATCTCGCCGGCAAAATCCCGAAGCGCTCCGGCATCCAGGCGAATTTTGGCCTCATCGGCAACCTGAGCGATCACCCTTGACTTTGACTGAATGATGCTCGGGGCTGGCACACCAGCGAATTGCGGCCAGAAGTACTCAAGTTGGGCCAACGCAGCTGCGTGAAAAGTCTTAACTGAAACTGCACCGATTCCGAGCTGTCTCAGTCGGGCTCGCAATTCACCAGCAGCACGGTTGGTGTAAGTCAATGCCAAAACTCGATTGGCAGCGTAGTAACCAGTTGCAATGCCATAGGCAATTCGGTGCGTGACGGTTCTGGTCTTTCCTGTTCCAGCACCAGCAAGGATGCAGGTTGGGCCGACTAACGATCGAGCGGCAAGAGTCTGCTCGGGGTCGAGGTTTTCTAGAATCTGTTCGGGATCCATCACTACCTACCGCTCGGTGGCAGATTCGATTGGCCCACCAAACCATTGCTCAATAAGCGCCCTCGAGATTGAAATTCGATTTGGCAACAACAAATTAGAAGCCTCAGATCGAATTTCTTCGCGACTGAACCAGCGAAGTTTTTCAATTTCTTCGCCATCTGGGTTCAATTCAAGGTGCTCAAAATTTGGGTCAACCTGAGCCGTGAACCCAACCATCAGGGAGTATGGAAAAGGCCAAGCCTGGCTGCCCTGAAACTGCGGGTTGATAACTCGAACTCCGGCCTCTTCAAAAATCTCTCGCTTCACAGCAGCTGCGAGTGACTCCCCTGGTTCAACGAAACCAGCCAAAATTGACCAGCGGTTGTCCTCCCAGATGCCCTGCGAGCCAAGCAAAATTCGATCTTGCGAATCTGTAATAGCAGCGATGATTGCTGGGTCTGTTCTCGGAAAGTTCTGGTGAGCATCAACCGGGCACAAACGAACCCAGCCCGACTGCACAACCTGGGTCGCTGAGCCACATCGAGGGCAGAATAGGTGGGTTTCATGCCAGTTGGCAAGTGCTAAAGCCTGGGCATATATTCCGGCGTCGCGCTCAGATAGGCCGGCACCCGTGCGTCTCAGTTGGTGCCAATTCTTAGCAATTGGCTCGATCGCCATGGCCTGACCTTCGTCGAGAACCACGAGGACCAACGCCGAGCCAGGCTCGACATCACGTTCTAAGTATTCGGTTTTGCCGAGATAGACCATCAGCGAGCCATCGAGCTTTTGAGTCGAGAGAGTTTCGGCCAGAGAAATTAGACGAAGTTGCGGAAGCAGGGCGCTGCCAGACTCTTCGAGCAAAACTTTGCCCTGGTGCAAGGCAACCATCCGGGTGTTTGCATTTGCGGCTAGCGTTTCGAAAAGGTTTTCATCAGTTCGAGAAAGGTAATCGCGGTCGACAGCTGAGCGTGCCAGCGGCAAGTTCAAGGGCTCGTTCATGGCTTCTCTCTGTCGTGATTCGCGTGGCGCTGCGAGGTGAAGCAATGGTTATCTTCTACTCTGAATTTCATGGCCAAATCTTCTTTGATTTTAGCGGCGCTTGCTAAAGACGCAGTGCCCCGCATTGACTTTCACCAGGTGCGCAGAATTTCTAATGGCGCCGCCGGCCACTACGACTCAGCACTCCTGACTGCTAATGACAACAGCTATTTTGTGGTTCGCGTTGCTAACAGCGCACAGGCAGGAACCGATCAGGAACTTGAATTGCGTGCCCTGAAAGCGCTGACTGCTGAGGTTCGAGAACAATTGCCGTTTGGTGTCACGCGTATGGTTGGCGAAACCAAGGATGAATTTGGTACTTCGGTTTACGTCTATGAATACGTGTACGGCAACGAAACTCAAATCGAGACAGTTCAAGCTGATTCAAGCCTGTCAACCAGCATCGGTAAGGCAATCGCAGGCATTCACAACCTGCCACTCGAACTTGTTCAGGATGCACACTTGCCTGAATACGATGTGGCCCAGGTAGCTGCCAAAAAAGTTGCTGAGCTTGACCGAATCCTTGAATCGGGCAAGGTTCCAGCAGTGCTGCTTGGCCGCTGGGAATCAGCCTTCGAAGACATCAGCCTGTTCCGTTTCAAGCCAACCGTCATTCACTCTCGACTCAGCTCAGAAACCGTGCTTCAGGCTGACGGTGAAGTCACCGGCATTCTCGACTGGACCAGCTTGCACATCGGCGACCCAGCCGAAGACTTTGCTTGGATTCTCGGAACTGGCCTTTATGAACTCAGCGACAGCATTCTTGATGTTTATCGCCAAAATCACCGCCACCAAGATGAAGGCCTGCGTCACCGCGCAACGCTTTATAACGAACTCGACATTGCTAAGTGGTTGTTGCACGCCATTGCAACCGGTGACGAAGATGCCATTGCCGATGCGACCAGCACACTCGAATTGCTGGCCAACGACGTAGAAACTGGGGCTATTGGGCGCCTAGCCATAAGCCAACCAGTGATCGAACCGGTTGAGGCATTCGAAACCTTGAGTGCCGAAGAATTCACCATGGCTGCCGATGAAGACGACCTTGAAATCATCGACCTAACTGTCGAGTCAGTTGAAGAAGTTGAAGTTGCAGTTGAGTACAACGACAACAAAACTCGACCAATCGAGCTGCCAGCAAAGACTGACAACGAACTCTTCTAGTTTTACTCTGCCTCGCCTGCTGTGGCGCTAGCCTTTTCAATTGCTTCATGCCAACGTTCTAGCAATTGTTTTTCGTCGAGCAGATGATTTGGTCGAATCTCAAGGTTTTGGGTAACGTAATAAAAGCTGGCCGAAATCTGATCAGGTGAAAGCCCAGAGAATTTCGAGTAGGCAAGACGATACAGCGCCAATTGCAATGATTTATCGGCTAAATCTTGCTCGTCTTTAGGCGGTTCTCCGGTCTTCCAGTCGACAATCTCAATGCCTCCATCGATCTCAAAAACAGCATCAAGTTTGCAAATGAAGGTATTTTTGGCAACCGTGAATTGAATCTCTTGCTCAACCGAAACGGGCTTCATTTTGGCCCAGCGGGATGCCTCAAAATTCTCAATGAGGTCTTCAATTTCAGTCACATCGTTATTTGTCGGCACACCAAAATATTGTTCTACCCAGCCGTGAAACAGTGTGCCCTTTCGGGTTTCTTTGTATGGCTTCGCCGGAACCGGTCTTCTGAACCTTTCGAGCAATTCTTCGATTGAAACCACATAGTCTTTGAAACTCGAAGCAGGAACTCGCACCGGCAGCTTGACCACAGCTTGGCTAGCTAGCCGCTCGGCCTGTTCAGCAAGCAACAGATCAATGTCGGCCTGAATTTGGTTAGAAAAATCTATGCCAGCTTTCTCAAGCTCTAACCTCTCAATGGCATCCAGGGTTTGTTCAGATGCCGATTGAAGCGCTTTTCTGTGCTTCTCACCCAAAGGGTCTAACGGCCACTGCTCAACCAGGGCAACTGCTTCTAGTGGATTCACCTCGGACTCGATTGCAGAGATTTCAGTTTTGGTTTTTTCGAGTGCCGCACCTAGAAAACGTGAGACCTCGCGAGGTTTTTTATTGCCTGGCTTCCAGTAAGAACCGGTGAGTAACAGTGAAGACTTCGGGCGGGTAACGGCAACATACATCAGGCGCAGTTCTTCATTCAGCTGATGGTTCTTCATGGCCAACTTGAAATCTTCGACGCTGCTCTTAGCCTGCGGTTGCGAACTGAGCCCTTGATAGTTCCAAACCGGAAGCGCGTCGTGGTCGCCGCGCAACGGGTATGGCAGCTCGCCAAATTTAATCCAGCCCGATCCGCCGCGATTACTCGGAAAATCACCTTCGATGAGGTTTGCAACTGCAACGTTGTTCCATTCAAGACCTTTAGCCGCATGGATGGTGAGCACTTGCACAACACCTCGTTCAGGTGAAGAGGTTGGAACTTCAAACTTTTCGCGTTGATCAGCAAAATCAAGCCAATCGAGAAATGCTCCGAGGTAAGCCTGCTGATTATTTGCGGAATAGTTGGCAACGATCGCGGCAAAAGCATTTAGATGTGCCATCGGATTCTTGCGTCGTGGATTCGCTAGAACCTCGATGTCGAGCCACAGCTCTTGTTCGACCGACCTCACAAAATCAACCAGTGAAAGACCTACCTGGCGCCTCATAGTTCTGAGTAGCCGCGCCGCATCGAGCATTCGAGCTAGGCCAACATCAGAGAAGCCAGCTTTTTCTGGGCTTTTGTCTTCGATCAGAAGGTCAAGTGCATCGACTATCGAAACTGCATCTTCAGGGGCGAATCCTTCTTGTTGGCGATCGCGCAGATTTTCGTCAATCTTGGCCCGGCGACTTGCATAGCGACTGAGGCGCTCAATATCTTTGGCACCGATCCTCCAGCGTGGGCCAGTGAGTAGCCGAATTAGTTGAGAACCCGCTTGCGGACTATGCAAAACCCTGAGGGCACTAACCAAATCAACAATTTCAGGCATTTCTAGCAGCCCGCCGAGACCAACTACCTCAACCTCGAGACCTGCGGCTTCTAGAGTTTCAACGAATAGATGCATTTGGCTGCGTTTACGAAGCAATAACGCTGAAGTCTGGTCAGGAGAATTTCGAGCCTTAAACCATTGAGCAACCCTCTCGGCTTCACTCTTTAGGTCTTGGCAAAAATCGATTGAAATCTCGCCTTGCTCAGCATGTGGCGAGGGCTTCAGCTCAACGACTTTGAGGTCACCGATTAGGTCATTCGCCAGTTCGAGAACTACACCCGGGTTTCGCCAAGATGTAGAGAGCGTGAAGTTGGCGCTTGCCGATTCGGCACCAAAGTCTCGGTAAAAGTTGGTGAGGTTTGAAGCGCTTGCCCCACGCCAGCCATAAATTGACTGATTCGGGTCGCCAACAGCAAAAACCGACGTGCCACCGAATAGGTTTTGAAGCAGTTTGGTCTGCAAGAACGAGGTGTCTTGATATTCATCTAGCAAAACCTGTTTGAAAGACTCTTGAACCTGCGCAACCACACCAGGAATCAATCGCGCAGCTCGCTCGGCCAGCACTACCTGGTCTGAATAATCAACAAATCCCTGTTTCTGTTTTTCAGCTCGATAAGCGTCTGCAAGTTTGGCAATGATTGGGGTGCCTAGAATCGGCGTGAACAGAGAATCCATGTAGGCAAATTTGGCTAGATCAGAAGAACCCTCACGCTTTGGCAGGTTATCTAAGGCTGAAACCACCGATTCGATGACGCCTTCAACCTCTTGCGCCGAAACCAGATTGTCATTCATCGAGGCAGCCATGGCCAGCACCGCTTCAACAATCGAATTCAGATTCGACTCAACATCAGCAAGTCGAGAATCTACAGACGCTCCCTGTTTGAGAACAACCTCGCGCGCCAATTGAAAAGCCGCGGCTTCTGATAGCAGCACAGCTTCGGGTTCATAACCAATTGCGAGTGCGTTATCGCGAAACAAGTTATTGGCATAGGCGTTGTACGTAGAAATGGTCGGTGCCACAAAGTCATAGTCGAGATCTTCGGGCCACATCTCGGTGTCACGAAGTTTCAGCAGACTCTCATAAATTCGCTTGCTCAATTCGGCTGCGGCTTTTCGGGTGAAAGTGAGGCCCAAAATTTGTTCTGGAGTTGCCACACCATTTGCAACGAGCCAGAGCACTCTAACTGCCATTAGTTCGGTCTTGCCACTGCCAGCACCAGCAACAATTAGCGAAGGCGAATTAGTGCTGGCAAGCTCGACGGCAGCTGCTTGCTCGGCAGTTAGGTCGAAAGGTTTGATTACTCGATAAACCTGGTTTGCAGTGAATTTAGCCACCAAATGACACCGCCTTGGTCAAGTGCAGTTTGCAACTTCCGAATTCGTTCTCGTTGGTGCAATGCGAGCCAACCTGGGCCACAAAGACGTGGTCTGTCATTGCCATACCCGTTGTTGCTGAAGCAACCATTTGCTCGAACTTTTCTTTAGCAAACTCGTCTGTCGCGATGCTGTCTTGAGTTCGCTCTGCGAGTTTCGATCCGACCAACAGCAATTTTGCGCCACCTAGTGTTTCGGCCTTAGACAGGCCATCCAAATGACTGAAAGCGCCATTTTCAAAACCCAGTTGATAGAGCCCCAGCTGCGCATGGTTTTGGGCTTCATCCTTGGTGAAATCTTTTGCACCAGTTTTGAGATCGACAATCATCACGCGACCATCTGGGTAAAGCTCAAGGCGGTCTACCTGACCGCGAACTCTGGCCCGACCCAGATCAAACTCAAAATTCACTTCTCTGCCGATTACCTGCCCGCCGGCCGATTCAAATTCTCGGATGTACTGAACCATGTTGGCAATCATCTTTTTCGCTCGGCGGCGACCGGCTTGTTCTAACCAGTCAGACTCAAATTTGAGCGTGTGCCATTTTGAATCAACTAATTGCCAGAGGGCATCTTCGTTAATCTCGGTGGCCAGTTCGAATGACTTGTGCAGCAGAGTTCCAAGGTTTGCCGAGAAAGTGTAATCAGAAC
Organism: Rhodoluna sp.; assembly: GCF_024641065.1. Classification (GTDB taxonomy): domain Bacteria; phylum Actinomycetota; class Actinomycetes; order Actinomycetales; family Microbacteriaceae; genus Rhodoluna. The sequence continues at coordinate 39,325 of NZ_JAHEDV010000004.1, read as the reverse complement.
CACCATGTGCCCCAAGGAACCAGTGCAGCGGGCACTTCAAAAAACTTTCGAGTTGAGAAGGTCGCACATAAACCTGTGCCTCTGGGTCTTGCAAATCAGTCAGAGGCTCAATGGTCGACAGTGGCAACATTCCATACCAACTGTCAGGATGCGCACCGGCAACACCGGCAGAGGCCAAGCGAGCCAACCCCAAAGCCAATGAATCTGTTTCAGATTCAACAGTTGAGGTAGCCAATCGGCGACGAAGTGAGCCGGCCATTCCACGCAAACTCAAAGCTGCGGTGGAATGGCTGATCGGTTCAGGCACACCGCCCAACAGAAGGTTCACAAATTGCGAGGTTTGAGTGTCTTCACTGTTAGCCACCGACACCAAGATTTTTTGACTCGCAGCGCCTACCGATTTGTAGAGCATTCGAAGCTCGTCTGGCAGTTCTGAGCGCTTCAATTCATTTGGATCGTCAACTCGACCAGATTTCAGTGCATCCAGTGCGGTTGCACCCAGCAGAGAAGACCTTGGTCGCAAGTTTGGCCACACACCCTCAATCAGTTGAGGCAAAGCAACCAGTTTGAATCGACGGCCAATCAACCCAGATGGGGTAACCAGCGAAACCAAATCGGCTGATTGATTGTTGAGAGCCAAGGTGTCTTCGGGTAGACCAAGCGCAAGTTGTTGGTTCACAAACAACCTCGGATCAGCGCCCGGGTTTCGTTCGACGTATCTATTGGCGGCAGCAAAAAGTGCAACTACCGCATCGAGGTTTCGGTTAGCTTGAACCGCAACCTCGCCTACTCCTCGGGCTGTCTCTCTCCATGATTTTTCTAGGTTAGAAGTGTTCCAAATGTGCCAGAGCAAATCTTCAATCGATGCTGAATCGTCGCCGGCAATCTTGCGTGCCTCGAAATAAAGCTTCAAAAAGGCATCGACCCGCTTGCCCTCTTGGCTAGCCACTGTTGCGATTGAACCTTCGGCATTGAACAGCTCGACAATCAGCTCATCGCTATTGCGTAAACCCTCGTTTTGCAATTCTTCGCGCCGAAGAGCTCTTCGCAATCTGCGCAGCCCAAGTGAGTCAAGCCCACAAAGCGGCGAACTAAAAAATTCAATTGCCTGCTCGATTTGAATTGCCTCGGATGAAAAACAAGCTTGCGCTAAGCGCAGCAGCACTCGAGAGCCAAATTCATCGCGCAGTGGCGATTGAGAACCGACAATCTGGAGCGGAACAGACTCATAGGCCAGGGCCGCTGACAATTGCTCTAGAGCAGCGCGCGAACGGGCAACCACAGCCATTTCATTCCAAGCGATGCCGTCATATAGGTGAGCCTCGCGCAGGCTTCGACCCAACCAGGCCAACTCTTCTTGAGGCTGATTGAACACTCGCCCAATAACTGTCTCAGCGTCAGGCTTGCTGGCAACCAAGGCCTTTCGCTGGCGACCTGCCCGAGCAGTATCTATTTGCGCTGAGACTCGGCCAAGTGCGGCACTGATCGCCTCGGCACGTTCCATCAATGAAGCATCAAGCACCTCGATGTCAACTTTTTTGCCTTGGATGCCCGCCACTCGATCAGCAAGGTTTGCCATGGCTCGTGGGTCAGCCGCGCGAAAGCCAAGGGTTGAAGAATCTGGGTCACCAAGCAGCACAAGTGAAGCACCCTTGCTTGCCAGAACAGCGATGAAATCGCTAGCCGCCGGGGTCAACTCTTGGGCATCGTCGACCAAAATCAACTTGAGGTCTAGCAACCGTTGAGGCCACTTATAAGTCTTGAGAATCGAAATAGCCTCGCGAAGCAACATAGCCGAGTCGAATCGGTTTTCGAATGCCCCAACTGAAACAAGGTATTCGTCAAACCAATCGGCGGAGGCAACCCACTCAGCACGACCAAACTGCAAGCCAATCCCCCGAAGTTCATCAGGGTCTACCCCGTGCTCGAGGCTAATCGAAATCAAATCGCGAAGCTCAGATCTAAAACCATTTAGCGCAACCACCTGCTTGTTGATGTGTTTGGGCCAACCAGCCTGCTCAAGATCATCATCGAGGTGGCTTTCGATTATCTCGGCCAAGATTCGATCTTGTTCGCTACCGCTAATTAGCTCGGGCATTCGGGAGCCCTGCGCTGCGGCTCGCTCAAGCAAAATTTCGAATGCGCAGGAATTTAGCGTTCGGGCCAGGTCGCCCGAGGTCGCAGCCTGAAGTTTGAGTGCTAGTTCATCTCGCAAGTCATTAGCAGCCTCGCGGCTGGCGGCGATGACCAGAATGTCATTTGCGCCAAGACCATCAGCTAAGGCAGCCTCAAATTTTGACTTCAAAACCGTGGTTTTGCCAGCGCCGGGCGCTCCAAAAACAGTGGTGAAAGTCATGCCCTCAAAACTACCTCGAGCTGCCGACAAAATTGAAAACCCTCGACACCTGGCCACAACTTGCCCGAGGCTGTCGTAATCTAAAAGCAAGCAAGAAAGGCCCTTCATGGACATCAGAATCGGTATCAAAAACAGCGCCCGCGAAATTAGCTTTGAGTCAGATCAATCTGCCAAGGATGTTGAAAGCGCAGTTGCTGCTTGTCTAGAAGCTGGCCAGAAGGTGCTAAAACTTTCTGACAACAAGGGTCGCCTTTTTGTAGTTCCAACCGAGGCACTTGCTTATGTAGAAATCGGCGCTGAAGAAGCTCGTCGAGTTGGGTTCATCGCCTAATGGATCCAATCAACCTGCTCAGCCTGGCATTTGTAGTTGTCTACGCGCTGATTCTTGGCCTAGTGGCTCCGTACATCAATTTGTCGAGCTCAAAGTTTGGTGCGCTGGTTCCAACCGCGCTGGCAATCGTTACCGGCAGTTTGGTCTGGAGCATTTTGACTTGGGCAGGCTTTCACTACGACGAAGCCTGGATCTGGCTAATTGTCATGTTGAGCATGCCGGTTGGCATGTGGTTGGGCGCTAAGCGCCTAACTAAAATTCGCACTTAGGCGGTAAGGCCCAGGGCATCCATGCGAATGGTGTGGGCGCCTATCAATTCGGTGACCAGTGGCTCGAGCTTTGAATAAGAAGCCAGGTTAACTTCGCGCTCTTCTTCGAGGCTAAGTTTTTTGGTCTTTGAGATGCCCGCCAATTTGCGGTTATCAAAAGCTGCTCGAAGCTCAAGCAAAACATCGCCCATCAAACGACGACCCCAAAGTGCAAGGCGTGAAGCCAACTGGGGGTCTGAAGCCATTGCCTCAAGCAATACGCGTTTAGCAAATTGTTCAAATTTCTTGTCACTGAGCGCCTTTTCAACATCTGCACGCAGAGTTGGCTCGAGGCCCACTGCAAGGCGGCGATAGAAGTCGTCTAGCAAACCTGAAACTAGATAAACCTTGATAACGCTCTCGAACCAGTCAAGACCATTGGTGCGCGAGTGAAAGGTTTCGATGCGTTCTACGTATGGATCCATGGCGTCGGTTGGGTCAACGCCGAGACCGGCAATTTTCTTAGAAATTGCGCGGTATTTTTCAAAACTCTTGGCAGCAGCTTCACCAAGTTCAGCTTTGTACTGGGTGTTCGGTGAATACTTCAGCTCGCTGGTGAGAATCTCAAACTGACTGAGCTGCAAATAAGCCAGCTGGCCCAAGAATGCCTTTGGCTCTGGGGTGTATGGCTTTAGGTTGACCTCGCCGGTGTTGCGGGCAGCACGCTCTTCACGCGGCGGCAATGTGAACTTGCGAGCGCCAGCGCGGATTCTTTTAAACCAATCAAACACATTGATAAGGATACTCACTCATCCGTGGCTCGCCATGCTCTCGCGAGTAGACTGGTCAAGACTTAGGAGCACTATTGAATTTCGCCGAATTAGGCATCGATGAAGACATCGTTGAAGCCCTCGCATCACGAGGCATCACCAGCCCTTTCCCAATTCAGGAAGAGGCCATCCCAGTTGCTCTAACTGGTCAAGACGTAATTGGTCAGGCAAAGACCGGAACCGGCAAGACCTTGGGTTTTGGTTTGCCACTGCTTCAGAGCTTGGGCAAGAACCCTGAAAAGGGCGCCAAGGCACTGGTTGTTGTGCCAACTCGTGAACTTGCAATCCAGGTTGCCGATGACCTAAAACTTGCTTCTGCAAACCGCGCCACCATGGTCGCTGCCATTTATGGTGGCAAGGCTTATGAAGAGCAGGTTGCCGAAATCAACGCCGGCGCACAGGTAATCGTGGGCACCCCAGGTCGTTTGATCGACCTCTCAAAGCAAAAGCTTCTCGACCTTGGCAACATTCGCTTCATGGTTCTTGACGAGGCCGACGAGATGCTCGACCTTGGTTTCTTGCCAGATGTTGAGCGCCTGTTCGCTTACACCCCGGATGGCCGCCAGACCATGCTTTTCTCGGCAACCATGCCAGGCACCATCGTCACCATGGCGCGCAAGTATCAGAACCGCCCGGTACACATTCGCACCAATGACCCGGATGAGGGCCAGACCAAGGCTGACATCAAGCAGTTCATCTACCGTGCTCACGCACTAGATAAAGATGAAGTTGTCGGCCGAATTCTTCAGGCTGAAGGTCGCGGCAAAACCGTAATCTTCACCAAGACCAAGCGCCAGGCTTCTAAAGTTTCTGAAGAATTGGTAGACCGCGGCTTCAATGCAACTGCCCTTCACGGAGACATGACCCAAGAGGCGCGCGAGCGTTCGATGGCAGCCTTCCGCTCAGGTAAAAAAGACATCCTGGTTGCAACCGAGGTGGCAGCTCGTGGAATCGACGTTGACGACGTGACTCACGTAATCAACTACACAATTCCTGAAGACGAGAAGGCCTACCTGCACCGCGTTGGTCGCACCGGTCGCGCTGGTCGCACCGGCATCGCCGTTACTTTTGTTGACTGGGAAGACCTGACTCGCTGGGGTCACATCAACACCGCACTCGAATTTGGTCAGCCTGAACCGACCGAAACCTACTCGAGCTCAGCTCACCTGTTTGCAGATCTTGAGATTGCAGCCGGAACCAAAGGTCGAATTGCCAAGAGCAAGCGCCCTGAAGGCTGGAAGCCAGGCGACGACGAAAAGCCTCGCGGCTCTCGTTCAGCCGGTGGCCGTTCAAACTCAGGTCGCCCAGGTGGACAGTCTGGTCGCGGTCACAGCGAAGGCTCAAACCGCGGTGACAAAAACCGACGACCTCAGGGCGACAAGCCTCACAAGACCGAGGGCGAAGCGGCAGCAAAGTCTGAGTCGCACGGTGGTCACGAACACCCGCGCCCTGAGCGCAACCGAGTTCGCCGTCGCGTAAATAAGAGCCAGCAGAGCTAGTTCTAGATTTGGGCTTTTGTGCCCGAACCCTGAGCCAAAATTCGATCGAGCATCTCTCGCTCGGTGCTGTTTTCACCTAGTCGATTCGGCTTGCCATCTATGCCGTGATAATCGCTAGAGCCGGTAACAATGAGGTCGTGCTGTTCAGCTAGCTCAAGCAACCATTCACGTGCCTGTTCCGAAACCTCGCGGTGATAAACCTCGAAGCCAGCCAAACCTGCTTCGATCATGGTTTCAAAATATGCCTGCGGTAGGTCGCCTCGATTGAGCGAACCTTTCACCCCACCAAGAGGGTGCGCAATGATTGGTACTCCCCCGGCGGCCCGAATCATTTGAATAGCTTCGAGCGTGTCAGTGGTCTTGGTTGCAACGTAGTAAGGGCCGTGCTTGTCTAGTGGGCCGTCAAAGGCCTGGGCTCGATTCTCAAAATGCCCCAGGTGAATTAGCGCATCTGCCAGCGCCGGGCGGCCAATGGTTGCACCCTCTTCAAGCATGTTGGTAACGAGCTCCCAGGTGATGTCATAGTCAACCGAGAGCAGTTCAACAATTCGTTGAGCGCGAGTTTCGCGTGACAAAACCGTTGCCGCTAATTCGCGGGCCAAGGGTTCATAATTTGGGTCAGGCAGGTAGGCCAGCATGTGAACGCTGATGCCGCGAGGTTTTCCATCCTTGGATGCGGTTTCAGCCCTGGTAGTTACCTCAATGCCCGGCACAAAACCCAGCCCCAGACGAGATGCGGTCTCAGCAGCCTCGGCCCAGCCAGAGGTGGTGTCGTGATCGGTGAGCGCCAGGATGTCTACTTTTGCGAGCGCAGCCTGCTCAAAAACCTCACGCGGAGTCTCTCTGCCATCAGAGCGCGTGGAGTGGCTGTGTAAATCAATCCTGGTCATAGTGCCAGAATAAAGGCATGAGGAGTCGCACACCGCACAGCAGCCAATTCTTGAATTACATAAGTTCAAACTGGGCCGCTCCTGAAAAGCACAAGATCAAAACTGCCGAGGTCGCAAAATTCGCTGCCAAGCGCCGAGCCGCAGTTGCCGCCGAGTTTGCTGGCAACGTGTTGGTTTTCGAATCTGGGGCATTCAAGGTTCGCTCCAATGACACCGATTACATGTATCGCCCTCACTCAGCTTTCGCTCATCTGACCGGGTGGGGCTCAGACACCGTAGCCGACTCAATTTTGGTGATCGACGCTCGCGAAGCAAAACCAGTTTCAACCCTCTATTTTCGAGAGACCGCTGGTCGTGACAGTGACGAGTTTTTTGCCAACTCAGCGATCGGTGAATTCTGGGTTGGTGCTCGACCAAGCCTGAGTGATGTTTCGAAACTGCTCGACATCAACACCCAACCACTCAAGGCATTCAATGCATTCAAGCGTTCTGTTGCGAATACGCAACTTATCAACCTGAACAAGAGTGCCGATTTGGCCCAGTTCGTATCAGAGCTGCGCCTAATCAAAGACAAGTATGAAATTGAGCAAATGCGTCTGGCTGTCGAGGCGAGCATCCGTGGGTTTGAAGAAGTAGCTAGAAATCTGAAACAGGCCAGAAAGCACCACCGCGGCGAGCGCATTGTTGAAACTGCCTTCTATTCAAAGGCCCGACTCGAGGGCAACAACCTGGGCTATGACACCATCGCCGCCTCTGGCCCACACGCCTGCACTTTGCACTGGATCGTGAACAACGGACCAGTGAAAAACGGCGACCTTTTGCTGCTCGATGCCGGTGTTGAAATGGATAGCCTCTACACCGCTGACATCACTCGAACCCTGCCGGTCAATGGCAAGTTCACCGATGTTCAGCGCAAAATCTATGAGGCCGTTCGCGAGGCTGCCGATGCGGCATTTGCGGTTGCCAAACCCGGTGCCAAATTCAAGGATGTTCACGCAGCGGCGATGGAAGTAATCGCTGCCAAGACTGCCGAGTGGGGCTTGCTGCCGGTGAGTGCCGAGCGTTCACTTGAACCTGACCAACAGTTTCACCGACGCTGGATGGTTCACGGCACCAGCCACCACCTCGGACTAGATGTTCACGACTGCGCACAGGCTCGTCGCGAGATGTATCTTGAGGCCGAGTTGAAGCCAGGAATGGTCTTCACGATTGAACCTGGGCTTTATTTTCAGCCTGATGACCTTTTGGTTCCTGAAGAATTTAGAGGCATTGGCGTTCGAATTGAAGATGATATTTTGATCACCAAAAAAGGTGCTGAAAACCTCAGCGCTGCATTGCCTAGGGAGTCAAAGGCCGTTGAAAAATGGCTGAAAAAATACAGCTAATCAGGCTTTAGTTATTCGGTAATGATTTGCTGAGCTTCGATTAGCTTGGCTTGCTCAAAAAGACTGCTTGGCACCTGAACCTGATATTTCGCGGCTACCAAAGTTGACTGCGCAATAAAGGTTCGCTTGTTTTTGGCCAGACTGTAGCGAATAACGTTAGCCAGCATTCCGATGCCGGCACCAATAACGATTGAAGACCCAAGACCTGAATAAATCTGGTTGATGCTTGAGTTTAAATTTGCTGGGTCAGGGTTTGCGCCAAACAACAATGCATAGGCCAAACCAACCCAAGCACCGGTTGTTGCACCGGCAATGGCCATGCGGGCGTAATTGATTTTGCCGCGCACTCGCTCAACCGAACGCAAATCTGAACCCACAATGGCAATCGCACCAGCCGGAAACTTGCCGGCGATTAGCTTTTCTACCAAAGCGGCCGCCTCTGGATGAGTCTTAAAAGTGGCGAGCACTTCACCCTTTGGTAGGGCTGGCGGCTGGTTTCTTGAATTCTTTGGCTTGTTGTTCACCTTTTCATTCTGGCATGGCTCTTGCCTCTCGTCTAAGGTTGAACGGTGAGCGCAACTAGAGTATTCGTCGCCAGATTGGCTGGCTGTGGCGTCTTTGACCCTGCGGGAGACCGCGTAGGTAAGGTCATTGACGTTCTTGTGGCCTACCGTAAATCTGGATCGCCTCGCGCAACAGGCATGTTGGTTGAGATTTCTGGTCGACGCCGAGTTTTCGTTCCGATCTCAAGAGTTACCTCTATTTCAGCCGGGCAGGTAATCACCACCGGCCTGATTGACCTACGTCGTTTTACTCAACGAGGCCAAGAGGTTCGCGTAATTGCCGAGATGCTCGGCCGCAAAGTTCGCTTGCTAGATGGCAGCGGCGCAGCGAGCATTGAAGACCTCGCTATTGAACAGGGCAAGAACAAAGAGTGGACCATCTCTGAACTGTTCCTTCGCCGCCCAAAGACCTCGGCTTCACCATTTGCCCGCGGAGCCACCCTTTTTGCTGCTTGGGAGCAAGTTTCTGAAGAAGCTCGCGGTGAAGAAGGCCAGAGCGCACAGCAGCTGATTGCTACCTATTCAGACCTTCGCCCTGCCGACTTGGCGAGCGCGCTTCTAGACCTACCTGACGAGCGCATGCTTGAGGTTGCCGAAGAGCTCGACGACGAGCGTCTTGCCGATGTTCTTGAAGAGCTGCCAGAAGACGAACAGATTGACATCATCACCGAGCTTGATGACGAGCGCGCCGCAGAGGTTCTCGACCTGATGGAACCTGATGACGCCGCCGACCTTATGGCAAATCTGCCAGAAGCTCGCACCGAGGCAATTCTTGATCTCATGGATGAAGAAGAAGCTGACGACATTCGTATGTTGATGCAGTTTGATGAGTTCACCGCTGGTGGTTTGATGACCACTGAGCCAATCATCTGTGCGGCTGACGCGACCGTTGCCGAGGCAATGGCATTGATTCGTCGCGTTGAGGTTGCTCCCGCGCTAGCGGCATCGGTGTTCGTAACTTTGCCACCCTATGAAGTTGCCACCGGGCGATACCTCGGCGTGGTTCACTTTCAGCGCATGTTGCGTTACCCGCCTCATGAGCGCCTCGGAAACCTGCTTGATACCGAGCTCGAACCGGTAAAGGCAGACACTCACATTTCGGTAATTCACCGAACCCTGGCGAACTACAACTTGGTAGCGCTGCCGGTTGTTGACGCAGACCACCGCCTGATTGGTGTGGTTACCGTTGACGACGTACTTGACCACCTATTGCCTGATGACTGGCGAACCGAAGATGAGGAGGCACAGCATGGCTAACGACCGCCTAGATTCACCGCTGCGCTCACGTCAGCGCTTGGCTCCAAAGATTTCGATTGACCGTGAGCAGTTTGGCCGCGCATCCGAGGCTTTTGCGCGCGCAATGGGCACCGGCGCGTTTTTGATTGGCATGACCGTTGTGGTCACCATTTGGCTTATATGGAACACCCTGGCACCCGAGGCTGCGCAGTTCGACCCGCGCGCAACTAACTTCACCCTCATGACTTTGATTTTGTCGATGCAGGCTTCTTATGCTGCGCCACTTATTCTTTTGGCTCAAAACCGCCAGGATGACCGCGATCGCGTGCAGTTCGAGCAGGACCGCCAGCGTGCTGAGCGAAACCTTGCCGACACCGAGTACCTGGCTCGCGAGGTGGTTGCCCTGCGTTTGGCCATTGAAGATTTGGCAACCAAAGACTTTGTTCGCGACGAACTTCGCGACCTGTTGAAAGAGATCTTGGATGAGCGCAAGCGCGATTGAGCGCGCCCTCGCCACCGTTATTGACCCTGAGCTTCGGTTGCCACTGACCGAACTGGACATGGTTGAAATTGGCGAGAACTCGGTGACCGTAAAACTCACCGTTGCCGGTTGCCCAGCTGCTCAAAGAATTGAAGTCGATGTTCGCAAGGCCGTAGCCGAATTCAACCTCGAAGTAATCATGAGCGTCATGAGCGTTGCAGAACGCGATGCACTAAGAGTGAAGCTGCGTGATGGCAAGCCACCGCGCTTCAATCCTTTTGGCAAAGACACCCTCACCCGCGTTTATCTAATCGGTTCGGGCAAGGGTGGCGTGGGTAAATCTTCGACCACGGCAAACATTGCCATTGCGCTTGCCGAGCTAGGTTTTCGTGTCGGCCTAGTTGATGCTGACATCTTTGGTTTCTCGATTCCGGGTCAACTAGGCATAACCGACAAACCAACCAGGGTTGACGAACTCATTCTGCCGCCGGTAGCAGAGGCTGGCCCGTGGGGCGTAAAAGTCATTTCGATTGGCATGTTCCTCGAAGACAACAAGCCGGTGGCCTGGCGTGGCCCGATGCTTCACCGCGCGGTTGAACAATTTTTATGTGATGTCTATTGGGGCGACCTTGATTTCTTGTTGGTTGACCTACCTCCGGGCACCGGCGATGTCGCCATCAGCCTCGGTCAATTGCTGCCAACAGCCAAAACCATCGTGGTTACTACACCGCAGGTTGCAGCCGCTGAGGTAGCCGAGAGATCTGGTTCAGTTGGCCTACAAACCGGTCAGAGCGTGTTCGGGGTAATCGAAAACATGAGCTGGCTTGTGCAGCCCGATGGCAGCCGTTTCGAGCTGTTTGGTGCCGGAGGCGGGCAAGCTGTTGCTGACCGCTTGTCGGGCATCTCAGGCGCTCCTGTGCCGGTTCTAGGGCAGATACCCATCAGCGTGGCCCTGCGTGAAGGTTCAGATGCCGGCAAGCCGGTGGTGAGCTCGAATCCGACCGACCCAGCTGCCGAGGCTATCCGTGAAATTGCTGTGAAAATCAGCCAAGACAAGATTGGTTTGGCGGGCAAACTGCTTAGAGTTAGCGTGTGAGCGAAACCAGCATTGCAACCCTGATTGCACACCTACCTTCAACCGAAGCAGCTGCCACGGTTTTGAACCCGAGCAATGGCCGAAAGATCTTTGATCTGCCGCAACTTCAAGAGCACCAAGTGGTTGCCGCGGTAAAAAATGCAAAAACCGCCCAGGATGATTGGTCGCAAACCCCGGTCTACACACGTGAGCGAGCGTTATTGCGACTTCACGATATTTTGCTTGCCAACGAAGAGAAACTTCTTGACCTGCTGCAGCTAGAGACTGGCAAATCACGCGCACACGCTTTTGAAGAAACCGCTGGAGCGATTTCGGCAGCTGCCTACTACGGCAAAATTTCTGGCAAAACTCTGGCACGCAAGCGAACGAAAGCTGGCGTTCCATTGCTGACCAAAACTTATGTCGACCACATTCCCGTTGGCGTGGTTGGTGTGATCACTCCGTGGAACTATCCGCTAGCTCTCACCATGCTTGATGTCCTGCCGGCGCTCGCCGCAGGTAACGCCGTGGTTCAAAAAGCTGACAACCAAACAGCGCTCACAGTGTTGTTTGCCAGACACCTAGCCGTTGAAGCCGGTATTCCCGAGGATGCCTGGACTGTGGTCACCGGCGACGGCGCAACGGTGGGCAATGCCATTGTCGACAACGTTGACTATGTGGCGTTCACAGGTTCTACCGAAACTGGGCGAAAGGTTGCTCAGCGTGCAGCCGGGCGCCTGATTGGATGTTCACTCGAACTTGGTGGCAAAAACCCGATGATCGTGCTCGAGGGTGCCAACCTCAAACGTGCCGCCGAAATTGTCTTGAGCGGCGCGTTCAGCTCGGCCGGTCAACTATGCGTTTCAATCGAGCGTGTCTATGTGGCCAACAGTGACAAAGCTAAGTTCTTAGAGATCTTGGCTGCCAAAACCCAAGAGCTCAAGGTTGGCAAATCAAACGACTTTAGCGTCGACATCGGTTCGCTCGGTGGCTATAACCAACTTCAGCGAGTTTCAGGTTTCATCAACGATGCTGTGGCGCAGGGTGCCGAGGTTGTAGCCGGCGGCAAAGCGTTGCCAGAGATCGGCCCATACTTTTATGCCCCAACAGTGATCACCGATGTTCCTGAAACTGCCCGGATGGTTCGGCGTGAAGTCTTTGGCCCAGTGGTCAACGTTGAGGGTTACGACAGCATCGATGAGGCAATCGAGAAAGCCAACGACAGCGATTTTGGTTTGAACGCATCGGTGGTTGGTCCGGTGAAATCGGCTAAAGAGGTTGCTCGCTATTTGCACGCAGGAAGCGTGAACATCAACGAGGGTTTCAGGGCAAGCTTTGCATCCATGCAATCACCGATGGGCGGAACCAAAACCTCAGGCCAAGGTCGCCGCAATGGGCCAGGCGGGCTGCTTAGATTCACCGAAACCAAGGTCATTGGAATTGCCAGCACAGCATTGCGTCTGCCAAGCCGCGCAAAAGATTACGAAAAAATGGCCCCGCTGATGCGAGTGCTGCTCAAAGTTCTTCGCCGCATCACGCTCTAAACAGAAACGCTAAAACAGCGAGCTTGATTTGAGCTTAGGTTGCCTCTGAGTCAAAAGGCGCAGGGTCACCCTTTTTGAGCGGTTCTGCAGCAGAAACCTTAGATTGAGCGGGCGTTGAATTGCCCGGAGCGCCAGCAGCGTTAACCGATGCAACCGCACCACCAACTGCAGTTTTCACCGGTTCAATTTCTTCGGCTAGTGCCTCACGAATAATTCGACGAGGGTCATAACGACGTGGGTCGAGCTTCTGCCAATCGAGCTCTTCGCCGATTTCATTTTCGATTTGCCCCTTGGCGCCTTCAGCCATAACTCGCAATTGCTTAATCAGCGTTGCAAGTTTTTTGGCATAGCCGGGCAGTCGGTCTGGGCCGATTACAAAAACAGCAATTAACCCCAGGATGAGGAGCTTCTCGCCGCTTAGACCAAACACCCTTTCAGATTACCGCCTCGCTACCGAGCATTGGGCAAAGTGCCGTTTATGCTTTGAGCAAGGAGAGCCCAATTGGTAGACAAAATCAGCAGCTGGAAGTTTGCAGAAGACTTCACATCAGAGCCAGAAGCGTTTAGAGACGCGCGCGTTCGAGCTGAAGAACTTGGGGTCGAATGCATCACTCCAGCAGTTGGCGCACACCTTGCCCTTTTGGTTTCGGCGCTCGGCGCCAAAGCAATTGTTGAAGCCGGAACCGGAACCGGAGTATCAGGCCTCTGGTTGCTATCAGGCGCACCCGAAGCCGTTTTGGCAACCATTGACAACGAGCCAGAAATTCAGTTTGCCGCTAAGAAATCTTTTGCTGAGGCGGGCATCCCAGCTAATCGCACTCGTGTTATCAACGGTCGCGCAATTGATGTCATGTCGAACATGGCGGATGCCGCCTATGACTTAGTTTTCTTGGATGCAGATCGCGAAACCCTTGAATCACAGTTGCACGAGGCGTCAAGGTTATTGCGCCCAGGCGGCGTGGTCGCGATTGCCCACGCTCTTTGGCGCGACCGGGTTCCTGACCCAGCAATGCGCGACGATGCCACTGCAATTTATCGAGACGTTCTGCGATTCTTTAGCAACAACGAGGCTTTTGTTTCGGCACTGTCACCGGTTGGCGATGGCCTTCTGTTGGCGAGCAAAAGAAACTAGACACCGCAAACTTTCGAGCATAAAAAAAGTCCAGTCATCACTGACTGGACTTTTTTATTGAAACTTATTTTTTGACGACCCCCGCTAGAACCTCGTGTAGGTTCTTCGCCTCTTCGTCATTCACTGAAACTACCAAGCGACCTCCGCCTTCTAGAGGTACACGAAGGATAATCAGTCCGCGAGGTTCGCGTTCTGCTTCCATTGGTCCGTCGCCGGTACGTGGCTTCATTGCTGCCATTGAGAACTCCTTGAATAACTGACCCTTTCGGGCCGAAGTTCTATTATCCCACGGTTAGCCAGTTGCGAAGCCCAGTTTCGCAGGCATAGATCTGGCTGGCCGGAACCGCCTCGTCATCGGCGTGCGCCTTGCTCGGATCACCAGGGCCATAGTTCACCGCTGGCACGCCAAGTTCACTGAAACGCGCTACGTCGGTCCAGCCGTATTTTGGCCGTGCTACCGAGTTGGTCGCAGCCACAAATGCCTTCGCTTCTTCTCGGTCAAGCCCTGGGCGAGCACCCTCGGCTAGATCGGTCACGGTCAAATCAAAGCCGGCAAAAACCTCACGCAGGTGCGCCTCGGCTTCGGCACCAGATTTGCTCGGAGCGAATCGGTAGTTCACGGTCACATTGCAAAGATCAGGAATCACATTGGTTGCGATTCCGCCGTTGATCAAAACGGCATTCAAACTCTCGCGATAAACCAGGCCATCAACTTCGACTTCAGCCGGCTGGTAGGCAGCCAAACGAGTGAGCGCCTCGGCGGTTGCGTGAATCGCGTTCTTGCCCATCCATGGTCTGGCACTGTGTGCCTTCACACCGCTAAAGGTCAGGTCAACGCGCATGGTGCCGTTGCAACCACCCTCAACCTGAGCATTGGTTGGTTCGCAAAGTACGGCAAAGTTTGCCTCAAGCAGGTCTGGGCGATTGCGTGATAGTCGGCCGAGGCCGTTCTTGGTGGCTTCAACCTCTTCGTGGTCATAGAAGATCCAGGTGACGTCAACCAGAGGCTCGGCTACGGTGGCGGCAAGTTTGAGTTGAACCGCAACACCAGCCTTCATGTCTACGGTTCCGCGACCATAAAGCACCTGTTCGCGCTCCATTGAAAGCAGTTTGACCGGCAAATTATTGGCAACCGGAACAGTGTCGATGTGGCCGGCGATTACAACGCGCGAAGAACGACCAAGATTGGTGCGGGCAACAATCGCATCGGCATCGCGAATGACTTCGAGGTGGGAATAACCACGCAGTGCAGCCTCAATCGCGTCGGCAAGTGCTTTTTCATTGCCAGAAACCGACTCAATGTCGCAAATATCGCGAGTCAGTTCAACTACATCAGCTTCTAGATTCAGGGTTACAGGCGCCATATAACGAGCCTAACTTGTAACCTTGAACCTATGACTCAAGCAGGTTTTCTAGATTCAAAAGCATGGGGCTTCGGCCTGGCAACCATTTCAAGCGATGGCAGCATCCTGGATGTTTGGTATTCAAACCCTCAGCTAGGCACAGCACCGAGCGATGCGGTTGCACCTGAGACCATCTCTTCGATGGTTGGCGAAGACGCACGTCGTCGCGTGAGCAGCAAGGTGGTTCTTACCGAGGTCGACCTAACCGCTCCGGTTGCCGACACCGCAGATGCCTATTTGCGTCTGCACCTGCTTTCAACCCTTCAGGTAAAGCCGAACACCATCAACTTGGATGGCCTGATTCCGGCACTACCAATTGTTGCTTTCACCAACGTTGGCCCAGTTGCGCTTGATGATCTTGATGAGCTTCGCCCGGCACTAACCCGCGCTGGAATAAGCGTTTATGCCATCGACAAGTTTCCGCGTTTGGTCGACTATGTGACTCCGCGCAAGGTTCGCATCGCTGACGCATCTCGGGTTCGTCTGGGTGCACACCTCAGCCCGGGCACCACAATCATGCACGAAGGTTTCGTGAACTTTAATGCCGGCACACTTGGCGTTTCTATGGTCGAAGGTCGAATCTCTCAGGGTGTTGCAGTTGGCGATGGTGCTGACATCGGTGGCGGCGCCTCAATCATGGGAACCCTTTCTGGCGGCGGAAAAGAGCGCGTTGCTATTGGCGCACGGGCACTTTTGGGCGCAAACGCCGGCGTAGGAATTTCAATCGGTGACGACTCGGTTGTAGAGGCTGGCCTCTATGTAACCGCCGGCACCAAGGTGACGATTATCGATGCTGAAGGTGAGCGCAGCGCAAAGGCAGCCGAGCTATCTGGCGTTGCAAATCTTTTGTTCCGCAGAAACTCGGTGAGCGGCCGCGTGGAGGTTTTGCCTCGCGCAGGTGTTGGCATTGTGCTGAACAGCCAACTGCACGGCTAAAGCCTCAATGCTGAATTAGCCGCGGACTGAATCCCAGCCATGCTCGGGCAGTGGCTGTAGGCCAAGCAAAACAGGCGCTGGGCCAGCAGGAATAACCACGCCAATTGGTTTGAACGTCCGTGGCAATTTTGCCTCTGGCGAGAAGGTCGCCAACAGCGAGTGGTCTTCTCCCCCGCCAATCACCCAGTCAAACTCATTTGCTTCGATTGCTCGCGCCGGCTCTTCGAGAATGGCTTCAAAGCCCTGCAACTGCAAGCGATCAATTTGAATCGAAACTCCTGATGCCTTGGCAATGCGCGCGGCATCTTTGGCCAAGCCGTCTGATAAATCGAGCATGGATGTTGCCCCGGCAATAGCGGCAGCAACTCCCTCGGCAACCGGCGGGTTTGGGCGGCGTTGTGTATTCACAACAGCGTCATAAGAGTTAATCGCGTCGGTGTTGCCACTTTGCAGAAGCGCCAAACCAGCGGCAGCGCGCCCCAGAGTGCCGGCTACGGCAACAATGTCACCAACCTGGGCTCCAGAACGCAAAACCGGTTCGCGCCCCTCTAGAGAGCCATGAGCGGCAACCGAAATCATTACCTGATTCGCAGCGGCTAGGTCTCCCCCGACAACACCGCAGCCCGGTGCAAGCTTCTGGCAAGCATCACGCAAACCGTCGGCAAAAGCTTCGAGCCAAGAAATTTCAGTGTCAGCCGGAACCGCAAGAGCAACCACCAAAGCAGTTGGCACTGCACCCATGGCGGCTACATCGGCAACGTTAGATGCCACAGCCTTCCATCCGAGGTCATAACCGGTTGACCAGTCGAGTTTGAAATCGTGGTCTTCGATCATGGTGTCGGTGGTGACCACAAAACGACCATCTGGAGCGGCAATGACAGCTGAGTCATCGCCAGGGCCTACCAGTGCGTGATCAGAGCTATTCAGGCGCGCGATAGTGCGTTTTAGGCTTTCATTTTCGCCAAGAGTGCGAATGGTTTCTGTGTGAGTCACATAACAAAGGTAGCCTGTTGGAGATGAGAATTTTTCGTGCCGTAGCAGTTGCCCTGGTTGGTTTGACTTTGGGTTTGAGCCTCAGCGCCTGCACCGCAACCGTGAATCTAGATGCCGCTGAGCTGGCCAATGACCCGACCTGCGCTGAAATCATCGTGCGCCTGCCCGAAGAAGTAGCCCTGTTGCCTATTCGCAACACGAATGCTCAAGCAACTGCCGCCTGGGGTGAACCCACCGCGGTTATTTTGCGTTGCGGTTTAGAGCCTGCTGATGTGAGCACACTGCCTTGCGTAACAGCGGGCGATGTCGACTGGCTGGTCGATGACACCCAAAAGCCGTCTTACCGATTCATTACCTTTGGCCGCAAGCCGGCAACCGAGGTGATTGTTGATTCAACAGCCGTTGCCGGTGTTAGCGCACTTGAGGCAGTAGCCGGGGCTATTCAAAACATCAAGGCAACCGAACGCTGCCTGGGTTAGTTTTTAGCTAGCGCTAAACCAATCAATTCGTCGATTAGTTCGACATATTCAAGGCCAGTTGCCTGCCACAACGAAGGAAACATCGAAAGCGGGGTGAACCCAGGCATGGTGTTGATCTCGTTTACAAAGAACCCATCGGCGGTCAAGAAAAAGTCAACTCGGGCTAGGCCTTCGCAACCAAGCGATTCAAAAGCTCGGCGCGCAATTGACTGCATTTCTTGTAATTCAGATTCGCTGAGCTTGGCCGGAATGATCAGGTCAACTGAATCTTCATCCTGGTATTTAGCCTCAAAATCATAGAAATCGCGGCCAGTAACCACAATCTCGCCAGCAACCGAAACTCGAGGGCGTGCGCCCTCTCGCCCTTCGATTACTGCACACTCAACCTCGCGACCGACCAAGCCATGCTCGACCACCAATTTGTTGTCGTGCTCAAATGCCAGGGCAACCGCTGCTGCGAATTCATCCCAGGTTTTTACTTTTGAAACACCCACCGATGAACCTGCGCGTGCAGGCTTCACAAACACTGGCAACCCGCCTAGGCCACGAACCGCCTCAAGCGAAGTCTCTGGGTCGCGCTGCCACTGGTTAGCGCGAATCACCACGTGAGGGGTTACCGGAATCTTGGCGTCTTGGAACAGCGCCTTGGTGAATTCTTTGTCCATGCCGGCGGCTGAGGCCAGAACTCCGTTGCCAACATAAGGAACACCGACTAGCTCGAGAAAGCCCTGCATGGTGCCGTCTTCGCCGAATGGGCCGTGAAGCACTGGGAACACGACGTCGATGGCACCGAGTGATGCCTTGCTGCCGTCGATTGCGATGCGGAACAACTGGCGTGAGCCATCCATGGCAAATTCAACCCGAGCACCCTCGTCGGTAACTGTGGCCAGCTCGCCCTTGCGAAGGGCCCAACGCTCAGCGTTGTCTTCGGCTGGCACAAACACACCCTGCTGGGTGATACCAACCGGAATTACCTCGTATTTGCTTCGATCAATCGCGCCCAAAACTCCGGCAGCAGTCGCGCAAGAAATAGAGTGCTCGCTCGATTTGCCGCCGAACAGAATGACAACTTTTAGCTTGGCCAAGTTATTCGCCCTTCGGGCCGTCGGTTTCGTGAGTCAGGTGCGGAGCAATGTCACGGGGTTTCATAGTGCCATCGAGCACACCTTGAACCTGCTCAACAATTGGCATTGAAACGTTCTTAG
This sequence comes from Rhodoluna sp., assembly GCF_024641065.1. GTDB lineage: Bacteria > Actinomycetota > Actinomycetes > Actinomycetales > Microbacteriaceae > Rhodoluna. Next base: position 20,739 of record NZ_JAHEDV010000004.1, on the reverse strand, counting down.
CAGCGGCCAATTGCAAAATCGGCGCAACCGAAGCGAGACCTTCGGCGGTCTGTGACATGCGCTTTTTTACCTCTTTGAGGGTGTAGCCCTTGCCCAGCATTTCGCCAGCCTTGTGATTGCGCGAAAGCGGTGATTCTGAGGTTGCTATTAGATCGCCGAGGCCGGCCAAACCGACCATGGTCTGGGCCTGCGCCCCATAGGCAACTGCGAATCGTGAAATCTCAGCGAGGCCGCGGGTCATGATCGAAGCCTTGGTGTTCTCGCCATAACCAACGCCATTAACGATGCCGATGGCAACCGCGATTAGGTTTTTGAGAATGCCACCAAACTCGGTGCCGATTACGTCGGTGTTGGTGAACGTTGTGAAATAGCTGTTGCTGGCAGCATGTGCAACGGCCGATGCAGTTTCCTGGCTTTGGCTAGCCGCAACCGAAGCGGTTGGCTGTTCTGCCGCGATTTCAAGCGAAAGGTTTGGGCCAGAAACTACGGCAATTTGAGCGGCGGCAAAGCCTGTTACCTGAGCGATTACCTCGCTCATTCGAAGGCCGGTATCTTTTTCAACCCCCTTCATCAAACTGACCAAAATTGCCTTGGATGGAAGCAGCGGGCCCCACTCCTCCAAGTTGGCACGCAGGGTCTGCGATGGAACTGAAAGGTAAACCTGCTCTGCACCTTCAAGCACCGCGGCAACATCGGTTGATGCTTTCAAATTCTGTGGCAGATTGATGCCTGGCAGGTAGTCGCCGTTGCGGTGATCGTCATTGATTTCTTCGGCAACGTCAGCGCGACGAGCCCAAAGGGTAACTTCATTTTCAGGGTTGTCAGCAAGAACTTTGGCAAAGGTGGTTCCCCAGCTACCGGCACCCATCACTGCGATTTTAGCCATGACTATTTGCCCGCTTTCTTGAAGTTTCCTGAAGTGGTTTGACCTGCCTTGATTGGGTCCCAAAGATCAGCCGGAGCCTTCTCGCCGCGAAGCTTTTCGACCAAAGCTGTAATCTCGCGCATCACCAAATCGGTGGCTTCGTTCACCTCAGCCGGGGTTAGCTGCTTCTTGCGATATTTATCCAGGTTGATTTCATCGCCAACCAAAATCTGCACCGGCTTCCAGAAGCCAGGGCGAAACTTGCTGCCATACTGCGGCAAAACTTTTTCGCTGCCCCACTGAGCCATCGGGTAAACCGGCACATTGGTCTCAATAGCTAGGCGAACCGCACCGGTCTTGCCACGCATCGGCCAAAGGTCTGGGTGGCGGGTGAGAGTGCCCTCCGGAAAAATCGCAATCGAGTGACCGGCATCTAAGTATGAATTTGCAGCGCGCATCGGTGCATCGTTGCGGTGACCCGAGCGATAGACCGGAATCTGGCCAGCGGCTAGCAAAATGCGGCCAATCACTGGGATGCGAAACAAACTCTCTTTAGCCAAGAAATGCGGAGCACGACGAAGCACGCGATAAACGAAATAAGCAACGGCAAGTGCATCAACGTTGGTTACGTGGTTTGCCACCAAAATGTAGGCACCCTGCTTCGGAAGCTTTTCGACGCCCTTAGCTTCAAGGCGAAACAGCCCGCGCACAATCGGAATCAGAATCGATGCAATCAGCGCAAGAGTGAAGTGACGTTCCGAAGAGCTGATCTTCGGCATTGGCAATTCTTTTTTTGGCTTGGCCATGATGACTATTCGGTGTAGCTAAAGTCTGCGCCGAGGGCTTCGAGCTTCTTCAAGAAGTGCTCGTAACCACGTGAAATTAGCTGAACATTGGTGACGTTCGAGGTGCCCTTTGCGGCCAGTGCAGCAACCATGTGGCTGAAACCTCCGCGAAGGTCAGGCACACGGATGTCTGCTGCGTGCAACGGTGTTGGGCCCGAAATAACTGCCGAGTGGTTGAAGTTGCGCTGACCAAAACGACAAGCTGTGCCACCGAGACACTCGCGATAAATCTGAATCTGAGCGCCCATCTGAACCAAGGCGTCGGTGAAACCAAAGCGGTTTTCATACACGGTTTCGTGAATGATCGACAGGCCCTTTGCCTGAGTCAAGGCAACCACCAAAGGCTGTTGCCAGTCAGTCATAAAACCTGGGTGAACGTCGGTCTCGAGCACTACCGGGCGAAGCTCGCCACCAGGGTGATAAAAACGAATGCCGTCATCTTCGATCTCAAAAGCGCCGCCAACTTTGCGGAACACGTTCAAGAAGGCCATCATCTCTTGCTGACGCGCGCCACCAACAAAGATGTCACCGTTGGTTGCCAGTGCGGCACAGGCCCAAGATGCAGCCTCGTTGCGGTCAAATAATGCGCGGTGGGTGTAGCCACGAAGTTCTTTTACGCCTTCGATGCGAATGACGCGGTCGGTGTCAACCGAGATGATCGCACCCATCTTCTGCAAGATGGCGATTAGGTCCATGATTTCTGGCTCGATTGCTGCGCCAGAAAGCTCGGTGATTCCCTCAGCACGAGTTGCGGTTAGCAATACCTGCTCGGTTGCGCCAACCGATGGGTAAGGGAGAGCAATTTTTGCGCCCTTCAAACCCTTTGGGGCCGAAAGTCGAGTGCCGTTTTCAAGCTCTTCGATAACTGCACCAAAATTGCGCAGCACCTCAAAGTGATAGTCGATTGGGCGGTCGCCAATGTGGCAGCCACCAAGACCGGGGATGAAAGCCTCGCCCAAACGGTGAAGCAGCGGGCCACAGAACAAAATTGGAATACGTGATGAACCAGCGTGCGCATCGATGTCAACCATGCGAGCCGAGGCAACATTGCTCGGGTCAAGAGTCATCACGCCGTCTTCAGAGTGGGTAATTGCCACACCGTGAAGCTGAAGCAGTCTTGAAACGATGTCTACGTCGCTGATGAACGGAACATCCTTGAGAACGCTCTCGGTCTCACCCAGCAGTGCAGCAACCATGGCTTTGGTAACAAGGTTTTTTGCACCCTTGACGTCAACGCGGCCAAGAAGTGGCTTGCCACCATTTACGGTGATCTGGCTCATCTGATTCCTTAGTGCTTCGCTGGAAGGGTTTTTGGCATCCAAGCTGGTCGCTTGGCTTCAAAATCGGTAATCGCCTGCTCGTCACGAAGGGTCAGACCGATGTCATCCAAGCCTTCTAGCAAACGCCATTTAGTGTATTCGTCGATGTCGAAGTGAACCGATAGCTCACCAATCGTGGCGGTCTGCTCGATTAGATTCACGGTGATTTCGGCACCCGGGTTTGCCTCAAGCGCAGCCCAAAGTTTCTCAGTGTCCTCTTCAGAAATCTCGCCAGCGACCAAGCCCTGCTTGCCAGAGTTTCCGCGAAAGATGTCAGCAAACTTGCTAGAGAAAACAGCTTTGAAGCCATAGTCGCGAAGAGCCCAAACCGCGTGTTCGCGGCTCGAACCGGTTCCAAAATCTGGGCCAGCAACCAAAACCTGGCCTGCCTTATAAGGCTCCTGGTTCAGCACAAACTCAGGGTCGTTGCGCCAAGCCGAGAACAGCGCGTCTTCGAAGCCAGTCTTGGTGATTCGCTTCAAATAAACCGCAGGGATGATCTGGTCGGTGTCTACGTTGCTGCGACGAAGAGGTACGCCAACGCCGGTGAAAATTTCAAACTTTTCCATTAGTTGGCTCCTGCGTTCTGCTCAAGTAGGTCAGCTGGGCTAGAAAGGGTTCCGCGAATAGCAGTAGCTGCGGCAACCAGCGGTGAAACCAAGTGGGTGCGAGCACCCTTGCCCTGGCGGCCCTCAAAGTTTCGGTTTGAGGTTGAAGCTGCACGCTCACCCGGTGCCAACTGGTCTGGGTTCATACCCAAACACATTGAACAACCGGCAAAACGCCACTCGGCTCCAAAGTCTTTGAAGATCTTGTCTAGACCTTCGGCTTCAGCTTGCAAGCGCACTCGAGCAGAACCTGGCACAACCATAAAGCGAACGCCCTCGGCCTTTTTCTGGCCCTCGATGATCGCTGCTGCAGCACGCAAGTCTTCAATGCGGCTGTTGGTGCAAGAGCCCAAGAAAACGGTGTTCACCGCAATTTCTTTCATTGGGGTGCCGGCTTTTAGATCCATGTATTCAAGGGCGCGCAGTGCAGCAGCCTTCTCATTTGGGTCTGAAATGTCGTCAGGGTTTGGAACGTTTTCGTTCAAGCTAACGCCTTGGCCCGGGTTGGTTCCCCAGGTGACAAATGGGTCAAGCGTGTTGGCATCCAAGAAAACCTCGGTGTCAAACTTGGCGCCCTCATCGGTAGGCAGAGTGTTCCAGTAAGCAACCGCTGCATCCCAGTCAGCACCAATCGGTGCGTGTGGGCGACCCTCGAGGTAGTCATAGGTGATCTGGTCAGGCGCGACCATACCGGCACGGGCTCCAGCCTCAATAGACATGTTGCAAATCGTCATGCGGGCTTCCATTGAAAGCGCACGGATAGCACTGCCGCGGTATTCAAGCACATAGCCCTGGCCGCCACCGGTGCCAATTTTGGCAATAACCGCAAGGATGATGTCCTTGGCTGTAACACCTGGGCGAAGGGTGCCCTCGACATTGATTGCCATGGTCTTGAAAGGCTTTAGTGGCAAGGTTTGGGTGGCAAGCACGTGCTCAACCTCGCTGGTGCCGATGCCCATGGCCAAGGCGCCAAAAGCACCGTGGGTTGAAGTGTGTGAGTCGCCACAAACAACGGTTAGGCCAGGCATGGTCAAACCAAGCTGCGGGCCAACCACGTGAACAATGCCCTGCTCGGCATCACCGAGCGAGTGAATTCGAACACCAAACTCGGCAGCGTTGTGACGAAGGGCCTCAATCTGCGTGCGGCTAACCGGGTCGGCAATTGGCTTGTCGATATCCCAGGTTGGGGTGTTGTGGTCTTCGGTTGCAATGGTCAGATCGGTGCGGCGAACTGGGCGACCAGCCAAACGCAAACCGTCAAAAGCCTGTGGACTGGTTACCTCGTGCACCAAGTGCAGGTCGATGTAGAGCAGGTCTGGAGAGCCGTCTTTGCCCTTGACCACCAAGTGGTCGTTCCATACCTTCTCAGCCAAAGTCAATGGCTTATTTGTCATGCAAACACCTCAAAACGTTTAGGTCTCAAGTTTACCTTTAGGCTGAGAGGATGCGCCCTTCAGAGCTGGATATTCTTCAGCGTAAAACCGTCAAAGTACTAACCTCTGGGCAGATTTTGGGTGGGTTTGGGCTTGGTTCAACCCTTTCAATTGGCTCACTGCTAGCCGCCGAACTTTCAGGGTCTGAGGCTTGGGCTGGTTCTGCCGCTACCTTCAGCACCTTGGGCGCAGCAACCTGGGCCATACCCCTCGCAAGATTGGCTTTTGCCAAGGGCAGAAGGGTTTCGCTAGCCACCGGTGCTGCATTGGCCATTTCGGGTGCAATGTTAGTCATCACAGCGGCCGCAATTCACTTTTTTCCGTTACTGCTGGTGGCGTTATTCTTGCTCGGCGGTGGGTCAGCGGTTGGCCTCCAAGCTAGATTTGCCGCTACTGATATTCCAACCGAAGGTTCAAAAGCTCGCGATTTGTCGATTGTGGTCTGGGCAACCACCATTGGCGCGGTAATTGGTCCAAACATGTTTGGACCTGGAGAAATTGTTGGCCACGCACTCGGCTTGCCAACCCTTACCGGGCCGTTTTTGTTCACCATCATGGCTCAACTGGGTGCAACCACGGTTTTCTGGTTTGGTTTGAGACCAGACCCCCTACTTGTTGCGAAATCACAACAGGTTGAAATCAAAGGCATCAAACCCAAGGTTTCATTTGCCTCGGCGATTGCGACCCTCAAGGCCTATCCATTGGCAGCCTTCGCCGTTATGTCGATTGCGTTGAGCCACATGGTGATGGTTTCGGTAATGGCCATGACACCGATACACATGAAGAGCATGGGCTATGACCTAGTGGTGGTTGGCTTCACCATCAGCCTTCACATTGCCGGAATGTATGCCTTCAGCCCAATATTCGGTTGGTTCGCTGACAAATTTGGGCGCATGCGCACCATCTTGCTCGGCCAGTTAATTTATGTCGCAGCCCTTGCCTTTGCCGGTTTTGGTGCCGATGATCGCTTCTTGGTTACACTCGGTTTGTTCTTGCTGGGCCTGGGATGGTCGGCATCTACGGTTGGCGGTTCAGCACTTCTAACCGAAACCCTGCCACCGCTTGAGAAGACCAATGTTCAAGGCCTGAGTGACTCTTCTATGAACCTGGCCGGAGCCTTCGGTGGAGGGGTTGCCGGAAGCATCCTTGCGGTATTTGCCTTTGTGGGTGTGAATGCCGCGGCCTTGATACCGGTGGTTTTGATTGTGTTGGCGGCAACCTTCGGCAAACTCAAAGCGCCTACCGCCCTTTAGTGCTGGCAAGTTAAGAAAAAACTCCCTCCCGAGAGCAAGTCATCGAGAGGGAGAATTCGTGATCCCAAGGGGATTTGAACCCCTGCTGCCGCCGTGAGAGGGCGGTGTCCTAGGCCGCTAAACGATGGGACCGTTTTGTGCAACCTGACAATTATGCCATAAGTGAGCCTGCTTCGCCACTTGGCCTATTGACCTACTTTGGCGCGAAAACTCGCAACGCTTGAGGCGCAATTTCTGCCGATATTGGCGAATAGCCTCTCGCCTCGCCATCTGAAAACGCTGGCATGTTGCCCGACTCTATAGAAACTTTTTTGGCACGGATAATTTCAACAGCCGGGTGACTCACGTGCTCGCCGGTGTAAACCTTTGGGAACACCTTGATTAGCTCGAGCCGGCTGATTTTGTGCACGATGAAAACATCGAGCCAACCGTCATCGACTTTGGCGTCTGGGGTAACCAGCATGCCTCCACCGAAGGCCTTTGAATTGTTTACCGAGCACAGCATGGCGTCGAATTCTCGCGCCACCCCGTCGATCACAGCACGGTAGTGAATGGGCTTGAACTTTGCCAGCTCGGCGAGCATAGCTAACTTGTAGCGGCTTGGGCCTTTGGGCCATTTCCAGCGGTTTGCAGTTTGGTTTACCAAAGCGTCGAAACCGGCCGAGATGGTGCAGAAATACCAAAACGACTGATTGCGGGTCTGTGCCTTGCCCAGGTCAACAATTCGCGGGTTATCCAAGGATGAAATCACCTGGCAGGCAGCAGCCTCAGCATCGCCGACCACTAAATCTAGTGAGCGCGCTGCATCATTACCGGTGCCAGACGGAATTATTCCTAGAGGCACATCGGTTTGGGCACAAAGATTCACACCGAGATTCACAGTGCCATCGCCGCCCACCACCACAAGCCCGTCAATCAAATGCTCTTTGATTGCGCGTGTGCCATTGGCCTCAGCCTCAGCTCGGCTGGTGCCTGACAAATCGATGATTTCAGCTTGCTTGGCGAGTTGCTTATTCGCAACACAACCATCAATTCTGCCCTGCCCGTTACCTGCGGTTGGGTTGACGATGAGCCCGATGCGTTTCACTAGCGACCCAACCCTTTGGCTCGAGCAGCAACCAACAACGAAGGCACTAGCCCTAGGGCAGCGGCAATTACTGCCAGTGCGGCGCTAAACGCAAATGCGCTGAATGCCCCGAGAAGGGCAAGAGAAATCAACCCGGTTGCCACCGCCCAAGCAAAAGACCAGAAAATGCGACGACTAGTTTTTTGAGCAAGACGCACTGTGTGAGCAATTGCAAGAGGGTCAAGCGAAAGCAGCTGAAGACCAAAGTTCGACACCGTTTCGTCACCAACTGCGATGGGCACCTGGGCTTCTGCCAGCGCAGCGGCATCATTTTGAGCGTCACCAACCACGGCAACAATCGAGCCGTCAGCCTTCAATTTTTGAATTGTTGCCGGGCGCTGAAGCGGCGAAAGTTCTGAATGCACCTCAACGATGCCCAGTTGCGAGGCGATCCAGTCAGCAACACCCTTGGCATCGCCGGTTAGCAGAGCAACACGATTGCGGTTAGCGTGCAGTTGATAAACCGCAGATTTGGCCGAAGCCCTCAAGGCGTCACCAAGCTCGAAATAGCCCAGAATTTCACTGTTTCGCAGCACAAAAACCACGGTGTTCCCTTTTTGGTTGGCAGCATCTGCCCTCACCAAGTCAGACACATGGATGTCGATGTTTCTGGCGGTAAGCAGAGCGGCCGAGCCAATGCTCAGGTTGTCGCCCTCGATGATTCCGGTTACACCCTGGCCAGGAATTGCCCTAAAGTCGAGAACTTCGGGCAAGTCGAGCTTGCGCATTGAAGCCTCGAGCACAATGCGGCTGGCAACCGAGTGCTTGGCATGAGATTCAAGACCAGCGGCCAGTGCCAGCAGCTGATCTACCGAAGTCAACGAAGAACCAACTGCCAAATAGGCACCTTCAAAAGTTCGCTCGGCCGTAGTCAGGGTTCCGGTCTTTTCAAAAGCAACAACGTCGGCTTTGGCTAAGAGTGCGAATGCCGCGCGATCGTGCACCAGCACGCCCTCGCGGTTGGCTTTTTGAACTGCTGCAGCGATGCTCAACGGAATAATTTGAGCCAAACTCTCAGGGGCAAAAATTAGCAGCACCGCAGCGGCAAGGGCAAGAATTTGACTAAGCGAAAACGCAGGGGCCAAGCCCCATAGAACCGCAGCAATTCCTGCCAAGATCAACAAGCCGAGGGCTACAAATTTGGCAATGTGCGATGCGCCAATCTGCCCCGGAGAAATCTGAGATTCAACTCGATCAAGAATTTCTAGGTGCATGCCCAGCTTGGTTTGAGAACCAACTCCGGTTACTCGAATCTTGAGAACGCCTTGCCCAAGAGGTAGCTCACCCTTCGTGAGCGCCCCGGCTACAACACTGTCGCCGGCCTCTTTATAAACAAACTTGGCAACGCCGTCTATGGCCGACTCATCGACATCGTTTGAGCCTTCAACCACAACACCGTCAACAGCTATTCGCTGACCAGGCTTGACCACGATCAAATCACCGTGTTGCAGATTCGCAACAAAAACTACTTCTTCGAGCTGATCATCGCCTTCGCCAACCAAGCGAACGGCTTGCTGAGGCAATAATTTGCGCAACTGACCACGAACTTGGGTCACCTGATAAATCTGACGAGCAGTCAACCAGTTGAACAAGAGCGCTAAGGTGATTGCCGCGGATGCCTGCCACCAAGCAGCTAGCCCAGATTCAACAGCGGTAGCCAACAACAGCAAAATTGCCAGCGAGACCAAGCCGTGTGAGGCAATTAGCCCATCGCGAATTTCACGAACCGCACGAATAAAAAACACTCGCCCTGAAATCAGAATGCACAAGCCAAACAGAGCGGGCGAGGCGATTTCTGCCAATGCCGGCACACCATAATCAACACCGATCAAGGCTTGAAAAAACGCACTCAGCACCACGCCGGCCAGAGTCAGACCAAGGGCAACAAAAAAGTTGTTGCGATAAACCCGCGGCTGCAAAGTTAGCGCTGGCGTAACGCCTGGCGCTAGGGCCTGCAGGTGCTGGTGGGCTGGCTGATTCTGATTCACCTCCAAATCTTATGCCGAGCCGAACAATACTTGGCACAATGAGAGCATGCAGATCACCAAATTCGAACACGCTTGCCTAGTGCTTGAGCAAGACGGCGAAAAACTAATCATCGACCCTGGCTTCTACACCCGCGACATGGCTGGTTTCAAGAATGTTCGAGCCGTTGTCATTACCCACATGCACGACGATCACTGCTTCGAAGCCCAACTCGATCGCATCAGCGCAGAGAATGCATCCTTGGTTATTTATGGCACCGATGAAGTTCGCGCTCGCCTAGCCTCCTCACGCCCAAACCTCAAGGTAATCGCAGTGCACCACGGAGACTTTTTTAATGAAGGCTCATTCACCATTGAATTCTTTGGCGATTTGCACGCCGAAATTCACCGATCAATTGCGTTGCTGCAAAACTGCGGCGTAATGATCAACGACAAGTTGTATTACCCAGGAGATAGCTACACCCAACCCGACCGCCCAGTTGAACTGCTGGCCTGCCCAGCATCGGCGCCATGGTTGAAGATTGGCGACGTAATCGATTTTGTTGATGCCATCAAACCGAAGCGCAGTTTTGCAACTCACAACTCGCTGCTGAGCGAAAACGGGCACGCACTAAATAACGGTCGAATTCAGGCGATTACCGAAGCCGGCGGCGGCAGTTTTGAATACTTGCAGCCAGGTGAATCTACTCAGGTTTGAGGCAATTAGCCTAGGGCCACGATCACCGAGCAAACCACGCTTAGCAAAAGCACCGGAACCCACATCTGACGTTCTTTTTTGCTTTTTGAAATGCCATTCATCAATAGACCCAAAGCCATGAACCCGACCAAAACCCAGTTGGCTATGGTGTTCAAGCTTGGCTCTAGCAGCGGCTTCAAAATGCCGCTTTGCGCCAAATAGTGGCCACCGATTGCCGCATAGACCAGAAGATTCACCGCGCTGGCGATTCGCAGGCGCTTAGGCAGAACAGCCTCATTTTGGCCACCCCAGGCATACTCACCCATCGGCGCACCAAGCGCTAGAGCCAGCTGAAACATAGCCACGCAAACTTGAATTCCGACCAAAATTAGGGCTGAGATTTGAAGAGCAGTCATGCTTCGAGTTTAAAGAAAAATGACCCTTCTCGTTGAGAGAAGAGCCATTTTCTAAAGCTGGGGTACCTGGACTCGAACCAAGAACAAAGGTACCAGAAACCTCCGTGTTGCCAATTACACCATACCCCAGAGTATGAAACCGAGCCGAGGCTCGACTTCCAATCTTAGCCTTTTTAGGCGATGCGAGCAAACGCGCTCAAACGCGCGATGGTTTCAGATTTTCCGAGAATTTCCATCGATTCAAACAGCGGTGGAGAGATTCGGCGACCCGAAATTGCAGTACGCAGTGGGCCAAAAGCAACACGAGGTTTTAGGCCCAAGCCATCAATCAGGGCAGCTTGAAGAGCAGCCTGAATAGCCTCAGTTTTGAAGGCGCTTTCATCCATGGATTCAAGCGCAGCCACACCAGCGTTTAGAACTTCAACGGTGTTTTCTGGCAGGCCAGCCTTGGCATCTTCTTCAACCACAATCTGGTCGGCAGTCTTGAACAAGAAGCTGATCAGGTCAGGAGCCTCGCTAAGCACCACTAGGCGCTCTTGAATCAGCGGAGCAACCGCGGTCAAGATGCTCTCTTCAGCCGCCGATAGTTCGGCTCCGACGATTCCAGCGCTCTGAAGGTAAGGCATCAGGCGTGACTTGAAGTCATTTACATCAAGGCGTCGAATGTGTGCCGAGTTGATTGCATCGGCCTTTTTCTGATCGAAGCGGGCCGGGTTTGGGTTTACGTTGGTGACGTCGAAGGCGGCAGCAAGTTCATCCATGGTGAAAATGTCTTGGTCAGCGCTAAGACCCCAACCCAACAGGGCTAGATAGTTGAGCAGACCCTCTGGAATAAATCCGCGGTCACGGTGGTGAAAGAGGTTTGCCTCAGGGTCGCGCTTCGAAAGCTTCTTGGTTCCTTCACCCATCACATAAGGCAGGTGACCGAACTGCGGAATGAACTTGGTTACGCCAGCCTCATAAAGTGCGTTGTAGAGGGCAATTTGGCGACCGGTTGAAGAAAGCAAGTCTTCACCGCGAAGCACATGGGTGACACCCATCAGGGCATCATCAACCGGGTTAACCAGTGTGTAAAGCGGCTGGCCGTTAGGGCGAACCACAACAAAGTCAGGGAACGAACCGGCCGGAAAAGTAATTTCGCCACGAACTAGGTCGTTGAAGGTGATGTCTACATCTGGCACTCGCAAACGCAAAGCAGGGCTGCGGCCCTCGGCGCGATAAGCAGCCTTAGACTCTTCGCTCAGCTCACGCTCTGAGTTGTCATAGCCGAGCTGAACTGCACGGCCGTTTGCTTTGTTGCGCTCATCAAGCTCTTCGCCAGTGAGGTAGCTTTCATAAATGTGACCTGATGCCTTCAGCTTCTCGATCACATCAAGATAAACGTGGCTGCGCTCGCTTTGGCGATAAGGCTCGGCCGGGCCACCAACGTTAACGCCTTCATCCCAGTTCAAACCAAGCCAGTTGAGGGCATCGAGAATCATCTCAAAAGACTCTTCGCTGTCGCGCTCGGCATCGGTGTCTTCAATGCGGAACAAGAATGAACCGCCGGTGTGACGGGCATAGGCCCAGTTGAAAAGTGCGGTGCGAATCAAACCAACGTGCGGCAAACCAGTCGGTGAAGGGCAAAAACGAACCTTAACATCAGGGCCGGTTGCGTCGGTAAAAGGTGCTGTGATGACTGAAGACATAATGCCTCAAGTCTAAATGACTGGGTTCAGCAGAGTTCCGATGCCTTCGATCTCGCACTCAACAATCTCGCCGCTTCGAATTTGCGCAATGCCAGCCGGGGTGCCGGTGAGAATCACATCGCCGGGCAAGAGAGTCATGTTGTGGCTCACAAAAGAGATGATTTTAGGAACATCGTGAAGCATCAAATCAATCGAGGCTGACTGCTTGGTTTCGCCATCAATGCGGCTCTCGAGCAGTTGGCCGTCGGGCACAAAATCGGTTTCGATCCATGGGCCAAGCGGGCAAAAACTGTCGAAAGCTTTTGACCTAGCCCACTGGTCATCGCTGAACTGCAAATCGCGCGCGGTGACGTCGTTGGCGATGGTGAAGCCCCAAACATAGTCGAGGGCGTCTTCTTCGCTCACGTTTTTTGCTAATTGGCCAATCACAACGGTTAGCTCAACTTCAAGCTCAATGCGGTCACTCTGAACCGGAATAACAATCGGGTCGCCAGGGCCAACAATCGAGCTTGACGGCTTGAAGAAAATGGTTGGGTCACCGTTTAGTTCGAGGCCCAATTCGCTTGCGTGATCGGCATAGTTTTTGCCAACGCAAACCACCTTGGATGGAATGGTGGGCGCAAGCAACTTGACCTCTTTGAGCGGCACTCGCTGCCCAGTGGTTTCGTAACCGCTAACCAGAGGGTGACCAGCAAGTACAACAAGCTCTGGGCCGTCGAGAACACCAAACTTTGGTTCACCATTGAGGCTAAAGCGCGCTACGCGCATGTTGCACTGCTTTCTGTTGAGCCGGTTAGTCGGCTAGCTTTACCATCCAGCCGTGGCGGTCAGCGACCGTTCCATACTGAATTCCGGTTAGCTCGGCACGAAGGCTGGCGGTTAGCTGGCCCGGCTCGGTCTCGGCTGAACCAATGGTTTCTTCGCGAGACTTGAACTGGCCAATTGGGGTAATAACTGCAGCGGTTCCGCAGGCAAAAACCTCAACGATTTCGCCAGAGTTGATGCCGGTGCGAACTTCATCCAAGGTGATTTTGCGCTCTTCAACCGCAAGGCCGCGGTCTTTGATTAGCTGAACCACAGAAGCACGAGTGATGCCGTGAAGAATGGTGCCGTCTAGTGCCGGGGTAACCACGTGGCCATCTTTATAGACGAAGAACAGGTTCATGCCACCAAGCTCTTCGATGTAGGTTGCCGACTCGGCGTCGAGGAACATCACCTGTGAACAGCCGTTTTCATAGCCTTCGGTCTGAGCCAAAAGAGACGCGGCGTAGTTTCCGCCGGTCTTAGCCTCACCGGTTCCGTGGCGTCCAGCTCGAGCTGAATCAAGGGCGATCCAGATTGAAACAGGCTTTAGGCCACCGGTGAAATATGGGCCAACCGGTGATGCAATCACGCGATATTCGGCGCGGTGCGCTGCTCGCACACCCAAGAAGTTTTCAGCAGCGATCTCAAACGGGCGAATGTATAGCGTCTTCTCATCAACCGGCTGTGGAACCCAGGCTCCGTCAACAGCAATCAACTGGCGAAGCGACTCAACAAAAAGCTCAACCGGCAATTCCGGCAAGGCCATGCGGTGAGCTGATTTCTGCAGACGCGCACCATTTGCCTCTGGGCGGAATGTCCAGATTGAACCGTCAGCGTGACGATAAGCCTTGATGCCCTCGAAGATCTCTTGGCCATAGTGCAAAACCGCAGCAGAAGGGTCCATCATGATTGGGCCATAAGGAATGACCTCAGCACTGTGCCAACCCTTGTCTTTCTCCCAAACGATTACTACCTGGTGGTCGGTTAGTTTGGCACCAAAAACCGGTGCAGCAAGGATAGCCTCGCGCTCAGCCTCCGGGGTCGGGTTAGGGTTGCGAGTTACTGCAAACTTTAGATCAGCCATGATCTGCTACTTTCTTGAGTCTTTGGTTTAGAGAAGAGCAAAAATGCTCTCAGCTACCTCAGTGGTTGAACGCTTCTGGTCGCCGCGAGTTGCGAGGTCGGCCGCAACGGCTTTTTCAATTCGCGCAGCCGCCACCGGGTGGTTTAGGTGACTTAGCAGCAGTGCAGCCGAGAGAATGGCTGCGGTTGGGTCGGCAAGGTTTTTGCCAGCAATATCTGGGGCTGAACCGTGAACCGGCTCAAACATGCTTGGGAACTCGCCGGTCGGGTTAATGTTGCCCGATGCGCCGAGACCGATTCCGCCGCCGATTGCAGCGGCTAGGTCGGTGATGATGTCGCCAAACAGGTTGTCGGTAACAATCACATCGAAGCGCTGTGGGTCGGTGACCATAAAAATGGTTGCGGCATCAATGTGAAGGTAGTCGTGGGTGATGCCAGGAAACTCTTCGGCAACCTTATTAACGGTGCGCTGCCACAACCAACCGGCGTGAACCAAAACGTTGTGCTTGTGAACCAGGGTGACCTTTTTGCGATCGCGGGTCTGCGCAAGCTCGAAGGCATAGCGAACCAAACGCTCAACACCATATGCGGTGTTCACTGAAACCTCATTGGCCACCTCGGCCGGGGTGCCAACTCGAATAGCGCCACCGTTGCCAACATAAGGCCCCTCGGTGCCCTCGCGAACAACAACAAAATCAACCTCGCCAGGCTTAGCCAATGGGCTAACCACACCCGGATACAACTTGGTTGGGCGCAGGTTTACAAAGTGATCAAAAGAGAAACGAAGCTTCAAAAGCAGCTGGCGCTCGAGCACACCAGATGGAACCTTTGGGTCTCCAATTGCACCGAGCAAAATTGCGTCGTTCTGCTTAAGTGAATGCATGTCGGCATCGGTGAGGGTTTCACCATTTGCCAAATAGCGGCGCGCGCCAAGATCAAACTCGGTGGTTTTAAAGCTCACGCCAGAGTCAGCAGTTGCACGAGTCATAGCCTCAAGTGCAATTTTGGTTACTTCTGGCCCAATGCCATCGCCGCCGATAACGGCAATCTTGTATTCACGCGTCAATTGATGCTCCCAGGGATGTTTATGTTCCTGAGTTTACTCTCTTTGACCGATGGTTTAGAGGTGCTTGGCCCGAAGGACCAAGGTGGTTGAAGGCTTCAAACCCTCGCGAGTCTGAATTTGCCCCTCGCGGTTTTCAAGCACTTCAATCTGAACCGGTTGTGATTCTAAAAACTCGCGAACTTCACTGGCAGTTGGCAAAATGTTTAGGTCTTGAGGGCCGCCGAAACCTTCTGTAAGGTTTTCGCGCGCGTGCCAGACACCAAGCAGGTATCCCCCGGGTTTGATGTTCTCAATTAAAGTGTCGAGAGCATCAAACAGGTCCTCATTTGAAACCTGAAGATAAGCAATTAGACCTACATCAACCGGGGTTAGCACCGATTCAAAACCAGTTGCGTCAGCAACGTGAGCAAAATATTTATCGGCAACTCCGCGCTCCTCGGCCAAAGCCAATGCCTTGGTTAGTGCTGCTCGCGAGAAGTCGATGATTTCAGCCTGCCAACCGTGTTCGGCAAACCAAACTGAGTTTCGGCCTTCGCCACCAGCAAGGTCAATCATTTTGCCCACTGGTCGGTTGGCAATGATCTCGGTACCGAACTCTTTGACGAAGCGGTTTACATCTTTGGTATAGATGTATTCATCGACTTCGAACTTTTTGTTCCAATATTCTGCATCGAGCATTGACTATTGCCTCTCGTTTAGAAAACGATTGGCAAGCCGGTTGACGCTGCTGCGTCGTCAAGCCCACCTGCGTTCGTTAGAGTGCCGGTGAAACCCAAAGTCTTCATAAGCTCAATTGCCTGGCCAGCGCGGTTGCCCGAGCGGCAATAGATGACATAGTTGGCTGCCTTGTCGAGCTTCTCGATTTCGGTTGCGAAATCTGGGCCCTGCCAGTCGATTAGTAGTGCGCCCTCTAGATAACCGTCTGCGGTTTCTGCCGGGGTGCGAACGTCAATTACTGCTGATACTGATGCCATGTCGATTGATCCTTGATTGCTGCAAGCCGAAAGTGAGAAAGTAGCGAATAGCGCTACTGCAAGGGTAGCCACTAGCTTGAAAAAATTCTTCTTCATTGCAAAACCTCTCGAAAAAAAGTTATCGTTTGTTATACCCCCTAGGGTATGCTAAAACTATAGCAGCAAAGTTAAAGGAGCAACGAATGCAAATTGAACCTGCAGAACTAAAAAAGGCCCGCGACCGACTTGTTCGTGTTCAGGGCCAAATCGGCGGCATTGTGAAAATGCTGGATGAAGGTCGCGACTGCACTGAGCTGCTAACACAACTTTCAGCCGCGAGCACCGCCCTGACCCGAGCAGGCTTCACCATCATCTCAACCGGCATGGCCAAGTGCGGCAATGACCCCGAGGGCACCGCAAACCGAGAAACTCTCGAAAAAGCTTTCATGTCTCTGGCTTAGCCAAACTCAACCCCAAAGGATCTCTCATGGGCCTATTCGGCAACTTGTTCAAAAAGAAATACGAAACTGTTTCACCAGCAAAGGCAAAAGAACTTCAGAATGCTGGTGCGCTGCTGATTGATGTGCGCGAAAACCACGAATACAAATCGGGGCATGCAGCCGGCGCTAAGCATATTGCCCTCGGTTCAATCTCAAACCGCCTGCGCGATCTGCCGATCGAACGCGAGATTCTGGTGATTTGCCAGAGTGGCGCGCGTTCAGCTCAGGCAGCCAATTTTCTGGCAGGCAAAGGCTACAAAGTAATCAATGTTTCTGGCGGCACCAACGGCTGGCGCAACGCTGGCCTCACCATCTCTAAGTAAAACGAAAGGTTAGTTCACCTTGAAGATCATCATTATTGGCGGAGTTGCTGGCGGAATGTCAGCAGCTACCCGTTTGCGTCGACTCAAAGAAGACGCCGAAATTGTGGTCTATGAAATGGGCGAGCACGTCAGCTATGCCAACTGCGGCCTTCCATATTTCGTTAGTGATGTCATCGCCAAGCGAGAACTTCTTTTGTTGCAAACCCCAGAATCGCTTTGGGCCAGATTCCGCATCGATGTGCGCGTGAACAACATGGTGACTTCGATCAACAAAGATGCCAAAACCGTCACCGTGCTCAACTTTGCCACTGGCGAAACCAAAACCGACAGCTATGACAAATTGATCATCTCTACCGGTGCCAAGCCACGAAAGCTCGACATACCCGGAATTGAGCGGGCCATGGTGCTGCGCAACGTTCTTGACGCCGACGAGGTCAAGTCTGCCGCCCAGGCAAATCTTGGCAAGCACGCGGTAATTCTCGGCGCTGGATTCATTGGCATTGAACTGGCCGAAAACCTTCAGCACATGGGCATCAGCACAACGATTGTTCAGCGTTCAACGACCGTCTTGAGCCAATTTGATGCAGAGGTTATTGAGCCCCTGCAGGCCAGACTGGTTGCTAACGGAGTAAAGCTCGAGCTTGGCAATGAGCCAGTTGAGATCACTGCCGACGAGGTTGTCTTGGCTAACGGCAAGCGCCTGCCCGCCGAGTTGGTGTTCTCTGCAGCTGGTGTTGCACCAGATAACGCACTTGCTCGAGAAGCTGGGCTAAAAATCGGCACAACCGGCGGCCTTTGGGTAGACGAGCAACAGCGAACCAGCGACCCGAACATCTATGCCGCAGGTGATGCCGTTGAGAAGAACGGTCAATTAACCGGTGAGCACATCTTGGTGCCACTGGCCAACTTGGCAAACCGTCATGGCCGCTTGGTTGCTGACGCAATTGCCGGCATCGAAACCAAAGCCCACCCAGCAGTTGCAACAGCAATCATCGGTGCATTTGGTTTCACAGCTGCAGTCACTGGTCTAACCGAGAAAGCAGCCATCAAAGCTGGAATCAAACACCAGGTGATTCACCTACACCCAAGCAACCACGCAGGCTATTACCCAGGCTCAAAGCGCGTTTCACTCAAGTTATTGTTCGACCCTGAAACGGGCAAAATTCTCGGCGGTCAGGCCACCGGTGAAGACGGCGTAGATAAGCGCATCGACGTGATTGCGACCGCTATTTATGCAGGCCTAAACATTGATGACCTTATGGATCTTGAACTTGCCTATGCCCCACAATTTGGTTCGGCTAAAGACGCGATTAACCAGGCCGGTTATGTTGGCAACAACGTAATCACCGGCAACACCCCAAGCATTCAGTGGCATGAGTTGACCTCGGCTATGGCAAATGGGGCTCAACTAATCGACGTGCGAACCAAAGCCGAACACAGTGCGGCGAGCATTCCCGGAGCCATCAACATAGACGTGAACGACCTTCGCGAGCACCTAGCCGAGGTTCAAGACCACGACGTGATTGTTCACTGTGCTGTTGGCCAGCGCGGTCACACCGCAGTTCAGATTCTTAAAGGTCGTGGTAAGCAGGTGCGCAATCTCGATGGCGGCTTCATCACTTGGCAAGCGGGCATGGATGCGCTTGAGCGCGCTGGGCGCTAATCAGTGCAAGACTGATTTGCAGCCCAAATCACTGAAACCAAAATGCCAAAAATTTAAGGAAGCCAATAAAAATCCATTGTTGATCTTTTAGCGCTAACTGCCCGAGCTCAACTTTGGACGGAATTTTCAGCTCATCGCAGGCTTTGGATATCGCTTGAAAAGCCTCATCCATTTGTGCTGCCGTAAGAGTGGGTTGATCTTTTTGAATATGGGGATAATTCGAATCGGCAACAAGCAAAAAGATCGGCAACTCGGCATATTTTCTGGTGACGCTAGCCCTGGCCCGGGCCAATTTTCTCCTTGGCAGACCCCGAGTCGACAACAATTTCTTGAGTATTTTCAAATGTCTTGGACGACATTGGTCAAGCGTCAGAATGTCTGCCTCTGAATACCAATGCCAGATAACCGTTCCGAACGGAGTGGTGGGCTCTTTTGCAGGAATTTCCTCGTCTTTGTCATCGAAACTGAGCCTTAGGGCGTCGTCGATCTGATGACGCCACCAATTCAAATCCCTAAACCAATAGCCAAATGAGGCGAAAAGTACCAGCGACGCACAGTATGCGATTCCGAGGGACTTTTCGGTGTTGAGAACCATAATCAGGGTCGCTATAGCAACAACGACGCATAGGATTGCGCGCGATCTGAGCATAAAAGCCATAGGCACAGCTGCTGCAGCTGCCCAGCCTAGAATTCCAAGAAACAAAAATATGTCCAAGCGCCCCCCTTTCAAACCGGCTAACAAAGCCACTGGCTTTCGAGCGGTAACTTGAATCTTAATCCCAGCCCATGGTCAAAGGGATCATTTGCAACCCATATTTAGTAAAGCATGACTGCGAAAATTTACCAGGCGCTGAACCAGGCCAAGTGAACACCGAATGGTAAGTCCCTATTACAAAAATCAACACAATCCATCAATCACGCTCCAGATTCTGGCCGTTATCCTCATCGAGACTTCCTAACAAAGAGTAACCAGCACAGCACGAATCCTAAAAGCATTGCGACAAATGAAACGCCAAAGAGAACCAAAAACTCGTTCCGCGGCAACGCCAAGAACGTGATAAAAACAAAAACTGCGTATACCATCCCCCACCAGAGGCGACTTTTTCCTGGCATGATGCCAAAAATAAATCCGCCCACAACGGTCATAATTAGAGCTTCACCTGGCATCGGCCCACCTGTTTCTCGCATGTTGCGCGTAATGAATGGTAACGCCAACTGAGCCCGACGTCGCAGCGCTCAATACCGCCTTAGTCGCTGCCTTAGGTAGGGAAAGCTTTCCAGAACTAGGTCGATATCCAGGAATCTTTGCGAGTTGTTTCCATGCTGGTAGTTTCATAGGCCCCGCGATAGCACCAGCAATCGCATAGTCTGCAACAGTTTTTTGTGCTCGCGCGCCAGTCTGCTTCTTGTCGGCGACATGGCCTACACCTTGCACGACCCCTCCAACCGCGCCAGAAACTACTAACGCCAGTAGACAACCCGCACCGAGAGTAACTCCGCAGAAGAGCGATGCAGCGCCAACAGCAATCACCATACCCACGGCCAACCCAGCAGCCTCAAACCAACCAAGCAGCCCGCTGAAGTCGTTTTTATTCACCGGATCATTCGGATACCCATACGGTGTCTCATTACCACCAGAAACCGCATCAACACTAGAGAACTGATTAGTAACCGGGTTATAAACCCTCACACCCATCAACATCAAACCAGAGGCAGTTGTAGCCCTCTGCATCTGACCATAAGCCCCATAACCCAACAAACCAGACTTAGAAACAACACCCTCAGCATTACCAAATGCATCAAAAGTTGACCAACCAGAAACAGTTTTAGAACCCAAATCAAAACTAGTAACCGTATTGCCCCGCACATCAGATAACTGAACACTGGCAGAAACTAAACCAGAAACCTCTTTAGTAAACACCCGCAAACCAGAACCCAAAGAAGCACTGTAAATCTCTGTCACAGCATCAACCCCACCTGTTTGAGTAACCCAAGCAGGATTATCAGAACCATCACTGTAATGAGATGTAGAAACCACACCAGAAGAAGACTCAGAAACACGACGACCCAAAGCGTCATACATGTAAGAAGTAGTAGAGCTGCCCTGTGCCATGAAACTCACCTGATCATTGA
>NZ_JAHEDV010000011.1 GCF_024641065.1 Rhodoluna sp. | reverse complement strand
GCGTGCCGGAGCGGCCGAACGGAACAGTCTTGAAAACTGTCGTCGTTAATAGCGACCGTGGGTTCAAATCCCACCGCTTCCTCCACTTGAAACCCCAGTCTTTGACTGGGGTTTTCTGTTTAACACCTAATCCACAGGGAAGCGCAAAGGGTTTTTCACTTAAACTAGAGGTTCATGGAAAACCAGAACCCCACCCCAAAACTAAGCAAACGCCAGGCTAAGCAGTCGCGCGGTTTTGCGCGCCATGGTCGCATTCGCGTACAAACCAAGGCCAGCGCAATCTGGGGGATCCTGTTTAAGATCTTGGGCCTAGTTCTTGGTGCAACTGTTGCGGTTTCTGGAATCGCCATTGCGGATCTTTCCAACACCATCAAGGCCAACGGAATCGTGCTTTCCGGTGCCCACAAAATTTCAGAAAAGGACCTAGCTGGTCCAATCAACATGCTTTTGGTTGGAAGCGATACCCGCGCTGGTCAGGGCGAGGGGTACGGCAACGAGACATCGGTGTTGGCCGACGTAATTATTCTTTTGCACGTTTCGGCAGACCGTAAGCATGCCACCGCGCTCAGTTTTCCGCGCGACTTGCTAGTGCCGTGGCCAGCTTGCCCTAGTACCTCGATTCCGCCGGGCCCGGGTTACCTGCCGCAGTCACTTGGCCAGATTAACGCCACCATCGCAAACGGTGGGCCAGGTTGTACTTTGCTGACCGTTGAGGCGCTGACCGGTTTGAAGATTCCTTACCTTGCGATGATCGACTTCAAGGGCGTTATCGAAATGTCTAACGCCATCGGTGGCGTTGAGGTTTGTGTGACCAAGCCAATTCACGACTCGTACACCTACCTAAACCTCGCCGCCGGAAAGCACGTGCTGCAGGGCAAGGATGCGCTGAAATTCTTAAGAACCCGCCACGGTGTTGGCGACGGCTCTGACCTTTCACGTATTTCAAACCAGCAGGTATTTTTGACCTCGCTGGTGCGCAAGGTTAAGAGTGCCGGCGTGCTGGGCAACCCAATTTACCTTTACTCACTTGCCTCGGCCGCGGCTCGCAACATGAAGCTAAGTGAGAGCCTGACCAACGTCAACGTAATGGTGGCAATGGCCGGAGCGCTGAAGAATGTTGAACTAGACAAGATGACCTTCTTGCAGGTGCCTAGCCGCGGTGGATTGCCTGCGCCATATTCGGGTCGTGTAGCACCGATATACGAAACCGCAAACTTAATTTTCGAAAAGCTGCAGAAGGACGAGCCGATTGTTTTGGCAGAGGCCAATGGTGGTCAGGGTGCAGTGATTGATCCAACTTCAAGCCCAAGCCCAAGTCCGTCTGTGAGTGCAAGTCCAAATCCATCGGCTTTGCCAACTGGAATTCTTGGCACCACCGCAGACACCAAGACCTGCTCTAACTAAAAACCAATTAGGCTAATCCTGGTTCAAGGATGAACCAGATTGGATTTGAATTGAATAGCAATTCAGAAATTTCAAGATCATGGCTACTGGTAAACGCCATGCATCACGAGCAGTTTGATGTTGCCGCTAAGAGTCGCGCAGACGAAATTATTCTTGACGTCGAAGACGCAGTTGACCCAAAGTTCAAGGGCGAGGCACTTGAAAAAGTTATCAACTGGCTGAATGACGAAGGCACTGGTTGGGTGCGCATCAATGACTACACCACCGATTTTTGGCGCCAGGATCTTGATGGCCTAAAGGGGGTAAAGGGACTCAAAGGTGTAATGCTTGCCAAGACAGAAACCGCAAGCCAAGTTACAGAAACTTACGCGGCACTTGGTTCAACACTTCCGGTGATTGCACTGGTTGAATCTGCGCTGGGCATCGAAGACTCCCGCGAAATTGCATCGGCTAAGGGCGCGTATCGGTTGGCTTTTGGTAGCGGCGATTATCGTCGCGACACGGGAACCAGCGTTGACGATTTGGCCATGGCTTATCCGCGTTCAAAGCTTGTGGTGGCAAGCCGCATTGGTAATTTGCCTGGCCCGATTGATGGACCAACCGTGGGTTCAAACCACGCGGTGCTAAGAGAAAAAAGTGAGCTTGCCGTTGCACTGGGCATGACCGGCAAGTTGTGTCTTGATACCAGTCAGCTAGCCGTGATCAACGAAACCATTTGCCCAACCGTTGCCGATGTAACTTGGGCTCACGATTTCATTAGCGATTTTGAAGCTCGCGGTCGCGTGATTCGTGATGGTTCAGACTTGCCACGACTTGGTCGCGCAGAAAAGATTATGAAGCTAGCGAATGCCTTCAACATCTCACCACGCTAAAACCAAGCAGCGTTGGCTGCCGCAATACATTGGCCTGGGCCTAATTTGGGGCGCTTCGTTTCTGTTTATTGAGATGGGCTTGCTGGCCTTTCCGCCGGCAGGAGTCACCTTCTGGCGCTGCGTACTTGGCGCGATCACACTTTGGACTTTCGTCAAGATAAAGGGCTTAAATACCAAGCTGGACAACAAATTCAAGCTGAGAATTTTGTTTGTTGCAATTCTGATGAACGCAGTGCCGGGCACGTTGTTTGCCTTTGCGCAAGAGCACGTGAGCACAGTGATTGCCAGCATTATCAATACCGCAAACCCAATCACGACGTTGATCGTGATGTTGATTGCATTCAGAGACGAACGACCGACCCTGCGACAGGTATCGGGAATTTTGGTTGGCTTATTTGGTGCACTCTTTGCACTCGGAATTTCAAACGGTGATATTGGAGACAATGATCCGCTTGGTGTAGGTGCAATTATTCTTGCGGTCTTTTGCTACGGCGTTGCCATTCCGTTTTCACACAAGTACCTACTTGGTCAAGGCAAGCGCTCTGAGGTAATTGCAACCTGGCAAGTAACCTTTGCATCAATTACTCTGCTACCTGCTTACTTGCTTTCTAATTTCATTCTTGGCCAAGATCTAGTGCGCACGGCATTCACCTGGGAAATTATTGTTTCAATGGTTTTGATGGGAACTATCGGTAGCGGAATTGCCTACATTTGGAATTTGCAATTGATTGACCGGGCCGGAAGCGCAATTGCAAGTTCGGCAAGTTACCCAACTCTGCTGGTCTCGCTGTTCATCGGATGGTTAGTTCTTGGCGAGCCATTCAGTTGGAACCTTCCGGTTGGTGCGGTGCTAGTTGCCGCTGGTTCTGCGATTACTCAGATGAAATCAAAAACCGGTAAAAAGAAAATTTAGTAACTAACTTTTGAAGCACCAAGGTAAAGAGAAAACTCCAAACCTACCTTCGCAATAATTTCGCCAACCTGATCAAGGTGCGAACCAATTCTGGTTTTTGGCGCACTCACGTTCATGACACCAATGATGCGATCTGTCTGATCGCGAATTGGTGCTGAGGCGCCAACCAATCCCCACTCAAACTCTTCGTCTACTTTTGCGTAGCCAACTTTGCGAATCTGAGCTAATTCTTTTTTCAGATCGTCAACATTTTTAATCTTTCCGAGGCGCGGGCTTTGCTCAAGATTAGGCAATGCGCCGTCGTTTGAAACTATTGAGCCAATTGTTGGACTTATGATCCGATTATCTTTTGCGTGTTCCTCGTACCACTCTTCGATTTCGGCATCGTTCCAGTCACTTAGAAGTGCACGGCCTGAGGATGTGCTGAGCGCGGCCACGCTTACGCCCTCCCAGCCAACTCCGCGAAACGCGTGATTAGACATTTCACTTTTTAGAGTCAAAACGTTTCCGCCGCGAAGCACACAAAGATGCGTGGTCTCGTGAGTCAGGTTGACAACCTTGCGCAGGTAGCGGCCGGCCTCTTCAACAAACCTGGCCTCGGCCGTTCTTGAGGCCAACGAGTAAAGCTGAAAGCCCAAGCGATACTTACCGGTGGCGCGATCGCGCTGCACAAAGCCGGCATCGGCAAGAGTGGACAGGGTTCTAGAGATCTGGCCCTTGTCTCTGGCGGTAAGTTCGGCAACCCGATTGACCCCAAGGCCGTGACTACTTAGCGCCTCCGGGGTACCCAGAACCTCAAGAACCTCAAGGTCGCGACTGAGGCCAGCGGCATTTCTTCGCTGTACCGGCTTAGTTTCGGCCATTCGTTCCTCCTAGCGAACCTTCTGGGTGAAGCCCTGGTTATCTGATTGTTATCGTATTTGGTTGACATACTACCAACTCTCGTTGCGGTATACACAACTGCTTCCTAGTTTTGATTTCAGGCACAAAGGTGCCAAATGCTCTCAAAGAGGAGGCCGGCATGGACTATGACCTAAGTTTGGTCGTTCCATTCCTAATTAAGAAGGCCGATGAAATTCTCGAGCTTTCTGTCGAACACATCACCGTCGTTCTCATCTCACTTGTTATCGCAGCGGTTATCGGTGTTGGAACCGGACTTTTGGTCTGGGAGAAGCCGGTTGCTCGTTCGGCCGCCGTGGCCACCGCCGGTGTGATTCTGACCATTCCATCAATGGCACTGCTGACCATCTTGATTCCGATCATGGGTCTTGGCTGGGCGTCTACCGTATTTGCCCTAAGCATCTACTCGCTGCTGCCGATTGTGCGCAACACGGTGGTTGGGCTACGCGAGGTTGACCCTGCAGTAATTGAATCTGCACGCGGCATGGGCATGAGCAAAGTTGCTGTGCTTATGAAGATTCAGTTTCCAATTGCCTGGCCAGTAATTCTTACCGGCCTTCGCGTTGCCGCGCAGCTATCGGTTGGTATTGCAGCAATCGCTGCCTATGTGGCCGGACCGGGAATGGGCGCTTACATCTTCAAGGGACTTTCAATGCTGGGTGCGGCAAACGCACTGAACTTTGCACTAACCGGAACAGTGGTGATCGTTTTGATTGCGCTGAGCTTTGATGCAGTTTTTATTTTGATAAACCGACTAACAACCTCGAGAGGCATCCGTGTCTAAGTCAACAAGTGGCGCAAGCATTGAACTAAGCAATGTAACTAAGTCATATCCAAACCAGCCACAGTCTGCCGTTGAGAATTTCTCGATGAGCATCAATCCCGGTGAACTGATTATGTTGGTGGGACCTTCTGGTTGCGGTAAGACCACAACCATGAAGATGATCAACCGAATCATTGAACCAACATCTGGCTCAATCAAAATTGATGGCAAAGATATTTTGTCTTTAGACCAAAACACATTGCGTCGTCAAATTGGTTATGTAATTCAGCAAATTGGTTTGTTCCCGCACATGACAATTGCAGAGAACGTTTCTGTGGTGCCAAAGCTTTTGGGTTGGGACAAAAATAAAATTGCAGCTCGCGTTGAAGAACTGCTTTCGCTTGTAGAGCTTGACCCGGCCAAGTTTGCAAACCGCTATCCGAAGCAGCTTTCAGGCGGCCAGCAGCAGCGCGTTGGTGTTGCCCGCGCACTTGCAGCTGACCCACCGGTGATGTTGATGGATGAACCTTTTGGTGCAACAGACCCAATCACTCGTGAAAAACTTCAGGATGAGTTCTTGCGTTTGCAGTCAACCATCGGCAAGACAATTGTTTTTGTTACTCACGACTTTGATGAGGCAATCAAACTTGGTGACCGCATTGCGGTGCTTAGCGAGCGATCACAGATTGAACAGTTTGATACTCCGGCAAATATCTTGGCGAACCCAGCAAGCGATTACGTTTCTTCATTCATTGGTGAGGGCGCAGCGCTAAAGCGTTTGGCGCTTATTCCAATTGCTTCGGCAAAGTTGGGCGCGGCAACCGCCAGCGGCCCAAGCGTAATGATCTCTGAGAACCTGCGCGAAGCACTTGACCACATCGTGCTAAACGGTGGAGCGCCGGTTCCAGTTACCGATGCCAAGGGCAAAGAAGTCGGCAGCATCTCAGTCAAGGAAATCTCCAGCGCACTTGGCGCAGACGCCTCAACCCTTGGTAGCAAAAAGGGCCGCTAATCATGAGCATTCAGCCAGCAACCGATGTAAGCACCT
>NZ_JAHEDV010000013.1:3111-6513 GCF_024641065.1 Rhodoluna sp. | reverse complement strand
CCGGCAACAACGCGGGTGGTGCAAATCGAACCTGGGCCAACGCCAACCTTCACGCCATCGGCACCTGCTGCAACCAGAGCAGCTGCGCCTTCGCGGGTTGCGATGTTTCCGCCGATGATGTCGACGTTCTTGGCAAATGGCTCGGCCTTTAGCTTGGCAACCATTTCGAGAACTGCGCGGTTGTGTCCGTGAGCGGTGTCAACAATGAGCAGGTCAACGCCTGCATCGATGAGTGCCATCGAACGCTCCCAGGCATCCTGGCCAACACCAACGGCTGCACCAACCAAAAGGCGACCGCTCGAGTCTTTCGAAGCAAGCGGGTACTTCTCGCTTTTGTCGAAGTCTTTAACGGTGATCAAACCTTTGAGCTTGCCGTTGCCGTCAACGATTGGCAACTTCTCGATGCGGTGTTGAGCAAAAATCGCGATTGCCTCTTCTGGGCGAACACCAACCTGCGCGGTGATCAGCGGCATTGGGGTCATTACATCTTTAACCAAAGTTGTCGTGCGCTGCACGTCGAGCACGAAACGCATGTCGCGGTTTGTGACAATGCCGATTAGGCGGTCATCCTCGTCGATAACCGGAAGGCCCGAAACTCTGAACTGACCGCAAAGATCGTCTACTTCTTGGATGGTGGCCAACGGAGTTGTGGTTACCGGATTGGTAATCATTCCGGCCTCTGAGCGTTTGACCAGGTCAACCTGGTTAGCCTGCTGTTCGAGTGAAAGGTTGCGGTGCAAAATGCCAATGCCGCCCTGGCGAGCCATGGCGATTGCCAAACGGGCCTCGGTTACGGTGTCCATTGCCGATGAGAGCAACGGAATGTTGATTTCGATGCGCTTTGAGATGCGGGTCTTGGTGTTTACCGCCGAAGGCATGATGTCTGATTCGCCCGGCAAAAGCAGCACGTCGTCATAGGTCAGTCCGAGAAAGCCGAAAGGGTTGTTTTCAGTCATTTTGTCCTCATGCGGGTTGGCGGTTAGGCAAGTCTAGCCGAGCAAAAGTCACACCTCTTATTGCGGTATTCTGGGGCGAATACGCAAAGGCGCACATCCCGGGCGCCTATACCTCTTGGAGGCCTGATTGAAGAATCATCAGATCAATCGCTGGCGTGGGTTAGCCCTCGCAGGCACGACCTTGGCAATGCTGTTTTCAGTATTGTTCTCGGCTCTGCCATCGATCGCAGCACCTGCCACACCTAGCCCTGCTCCTAGCCCGAGTTATTCGAATGACGCTCTGTTAATTCGCGGAACGATCACAAACGAGAAGCTGCCCGTGGCTGGTGTGAAGTTGCATGTCACCGGAAACGGATTCGATGGCACCGCGACCACTGACGCAGATGGCAAGTGGATCATAGAGGTTTCCAAGAAAGGCACATACGACGTCGAGATTCAACTCGACTCATTGCCAAAAGGTGTTGGTCTGCGTGACCCTGAGAAGTCAGTGCGTCAAGCCGACCTAACCATCGTCAACACAGCCGGAATTTTGTTTCCTCTCGGAAAAGACACTCGCGTGGTGCAGTCGTTCGGCGACCAGTTAGTGATTCGCCTTTGGTCTGGCCTTAACCTCGGATTGCTCCTTGCGGTTGCTGCAATCGGAATCTCGTTAATCTTTGGCACCACTGGTCTCAACAACTTTGCTCACGGTGAAATGCTCACATTCGGTGCATTGATGACCTGGGTTTTCTACGCAAACATGAACCTGCCAATTTTGCTGGTAGCAGTTTTGGTTCTTATCCTTGGTGGCGCATTCGGCTTCTCACAGGATGCCTTCTTGTGGAAACCGCTTCGCAAAAAGCGCGTAGGCCTGAACCAGATGATGATCGTTTCAATCGGTTTCAGCATCGTAGTTCGCTATGTTCTGCTCATCATTTTTGGTGGTGAAACAAAGGTGGTTAGCGGTTCGTTCCAATCGGTTCAACTTGGCCCGATCGTGACCACCATGAACTCGGTTGTGTCAATGGCAGTAAGCCTGGTAACCCTGGCCGCAGTTGCTTTGTTCTTGACCCGCACCCGCATCGGCAAGGCAACGCGTGCCGTCAGCGACAACTCAGCTCTCGCGGCTTCAACCGGCATCGACGTTGAGCGAATTATTCGAATCGTCTGGATTGTTGCCGGCACCCTAACTGCCCTTGCTGGCTTGCTCTATGGCCTTCAGTTTCAGGCCAACTGGCTCACCGGCTTCCAGATTCTGTTGCTCTTGTTCGCTTCGGTAACCCTCGGCGGTCTTGGCACCGCACTTGGCGCGACCGTTGGCGCAATGATCATCGGCTTTGTAGTTGAGCTTTCGGTATTGGTAATCCCAGCCGACCTCAAATATGCGGCTTCACTCATCATCCTTGTATTGGTATTGCTGATTCGCCCTCAGGGTGTTCTTGGCAAGAAGCAGAGAATCGGTTAGGAAATCATGGACTGGGGAGCAATATTCACTCTGGCTGTCAAAGAACTGATCAGCCCCATCACAGCGACCTACGTGCTCTGCGCGATTGGTTTGTCTGTGCACTTCGGTTATACCGGTTTGCTTAACTTTGGTCAGGCGGCATTCGCTGCCATTGGTGGCTACGGATTGGCAATCGCGATTCTCACATTGCACTGGCCACTGATTCCGGCTGCGTTATTTGGTCTCGCCTGCAGCGCTGTGTTCGCAGTGGTGCTAGGAATTCCTACGCTCCGTTTGCGAGCCGACTATCTCGCAATCGTGACCATTGCAGCTGCTGAAATTTTCAGATATTTCATGACCACGATTGGTTTCGCAAAAGTCACCGGTGGTTCAAATGGTCTAAGCCAGTTCGGTCAAGAATTTTGGAAAATGAATCCGTTCCCTGACCTTGACTATGGCTTCGGACCGTTCACATATCGCAACGACCAAATTTTCGTGATGATGCTCGGATGGACATTGGTTGCGATTTGCGCAATCTTGGTTTGGTTGCTCATGCGCTCACCTTGGGGCCGCGTGCTTCGAGGCATTCGTGAAGATGAAGATGCCGTTCGCAGCCTTGGCAAGAACGTATTTGTCTACAAGTTGCAGGCACTGATCTTTGGTGGCCTTTTCGCCAGCCTCGGTGGAATGTTGTTTGTGCTGAACCTCTCGAACGTTCAGCCACAGTCATGGGGAACAACCTTTACCTTCATGATCTGGACAGTGCTTCTTCTAGGAGGCGCTGCGACTGTTCTTGGCCCAATCGTTGGCACCTTGGTGTTCTTCTTCTTGATGAGCATCACCCAGGGAATTTTGAGTGGTTTGGTGTCTATCGGCGCCCTTCCGTTCTTGTCAGACCCGCAGGTTGGCCAGATTCGATTCATTTTGATTGGCCTCTCGCTAATGCTGTTGGTCATTTTCAGACCACAGGGAAT
This sequence comes from Rhodoluna sp., assembly GCF_024641065.1. GTDB lineage: Bacteria > Actinomycetota > Actinomycetes > Actinomycetales > Microbacteriaceae > Rhodoluna. Next base: position 3,160 of record NZ_JAHEDV010000013.1, on the reverse strand, counting down.
CTTTGGAAACAAGAGGGAGATGCAGTTCAATGTCTAACCAAATCTCAGT
>NZ_JAHEDV010000013.1:0-3011 GCF_024641065.1 Rhodoluna sp. | reverse complement strand
TTGCTTGAGCACATCAAAGACTTGAAAAAGAACGGCACCACCGTGCTGTTCGTCGAGCACGATATGCACATGGTTCGTCACATCAGCGACTGGGTCATCGTTATGGCCGAAGGCAAGGTTGTGGCCGAAGGCCCTCCTGGCGAGGTTATGAAGAACCCTGCCGTGATCGACGCCTACCTAGGTGCACACCACGACACCGACCTTGGAACCATGCAAAAGAAGGGCAACTAATGAGCACTCCTGTTGTTTTCGCAGAGAATCTGGTTGCCGGCTACCTGCCTGGCGTAAACATCCTGAACGGTTGCAACCTCGTAGCCAACCAGGGTGAACTAATCGGAATCATCGGCCCTAACGGCGCTGGCAAGTCAACCTTGTTGAAGGCAATCTTCGGTCAGGTGAACATTCGCGATGGCAAGATCTTCTTGAACGGCGAAGACATCACCGGCCTAAAGGCAAACAAGTTGGTTTCGAAGGGTGTTGCATTCGTGCCTCAGACAAACAACGTGTTTCCGAGCCTGACCATTGAAGAGAACCTTGAGATGGGTGTCTTTCAAACTCCAAAGCGCTTCAAGGAGCGCTTCGAGTTTGTCACCGATATTTTTCCTGATCTAGGCAAGCGTCGCGCGCAGCGCGCGGGTTCGCTTTCAGGTGGTGAGCGTCAGATGGTTGCCATGGGTCGTGCACTAATGATTGACCCTTCGGTGCTTTTGCTCGACGAGCCATCGGCTGGTCTATCGCCGGTTCGTCAAGACGAAACCTTCTTGAGAGTCAAAGAAGTGAACTCGGCTGGTGTAACAGTAATCATGGTTGAACAGAATGCTCGTCGCTGCCTTCAGATTTGCGACCGTGCTTATGTTCTCGATCAAGGCAAGGATGCACACACGGGCACCGGTCGTGAACTTCTGAACGACCCAAAGATGGTCGAGCTTTACCTCGGAAACTTAGCCGAGCTATAAAAAGAATCCGTAGCTTCTCTCTCTAGCTATGGCAAAGCAAAACCCCCGAGCTTTCGCTCGGGGGTTTTGTGTTGTCTTTCGACTAGTTGACTGAGTTACCTGCAACTACGTTAAGGAGGGTCGAAGTGCCGTCCTTGCCGTACTGGTAAACGCCGATCGAAGCACCGGTTGGGTCTCCGTTGTCGTCGAAGTCAATTGGGCCAGAGAAGCCATCGAAGTCGATGTCTTTTCCGTCTTTAGCAGCAGCGAATGCAGCCTTTAGAACCTCAACAGAGTCTCCTGAAGCGACGTCGAACTTGTCGCCACCAGTTGAAACTGCCTGTAGGTTCTTCGAGATTGCCTCACCTGAGTCGTTGCCTGCTGCTTCTGCAGCTAGGGCTGCAAGCACAACTGCGTCGTAGCTCTCGCCTAGGTAAGCGAACTCGGTTAGCTCTGCGCCGTGGTTGGTCTTGTATAGCTCAGCTGCACGAGTCTTGAAAGCTTCGTTTAGCTTGCCGCCAGGAAGAGTTCCCTTTGCGCCTTCAATGTAGCCTGCCCAAGCCTGGTCTGAGAAGTTAGCCAAGTTACCGTCTACGAGGTAGATCTTTGAACCGTCGAACTTCTTCTTCTGAAGAGCTGGAACGATCTTCTTGATCTCGTCGTATGAGATAACTAGAACTGAGTCAGCGCCTGCAGCAACTACCTGGTCGACGATGGTGTCGAAGTTGGTCTCTGCTTCAGGGAAAGGAAGGTTAGCAACAACGGTTGCACCTGCAGCTTCGATGGTTGACTTTGCCTTAGCGTCTAGTCCCTCACCGTATGAAGTCTGCTGGTAAATGATTGCTACGTTCTGGTTTCCATCCTGAACAACGGTGTTTCCAACGATTGCACCCTGAAGTAGGTCAGATGGTGCGGTACGGAAGTAGTATCCGCCGTCAGCCCAAGTTGAAAGGTCAGGAGCAGTGTTTGACATCGAGATCTGAACGGTCTTTGCCTTGGTGATCTGGTCGATGATCAAACGAGTAACACCAGATGCTGCTGCACCGATTACTACGTCAACGCCCTCACCGAGAACCTTGGTAGCTGATGCAGGTGCGATTTCTGGGTGGTCACCGTCTGATGAGTCTTCGAGGGTCCAGGTAACGTCTTTACCTAGAACGCCACCGGCTGCGTTGATGTCCTGAATAGCAAGTTCAACACCTGCGATTTCAGGAGGTGATAGGAATGAAAGTGCACCAGTTAGTGGAAGAACTCCACCGAACTTAAGAGTGCCGTCGCCCTTGGCGTACGAGTCACCCTTTGATGCACAGCCCGACAGTGCGAGTGCCGCTGCTGCAACAACTGCAACTGCCGCAACGAACTTCTTGTTCGCGAATGCGCTCATAAAAAATAGCTCCTTGTTTATTTGCGGCAGCACGTCTTTGCAACTGCCGTGTTTGGCAGTCTACCGAGCAGATGTTTCGGGCAAATAGAGTGCTGGTAACAATTCGACACTTCTCGGGTCGTTTGGGCCCAAAAAGCGCATGAATAAAGGGCTTAACGCTTGATAACAATGTTGTTTCGAGTGCCTTTTAGGGCCTCAAAAATGAGCGCGGCAAGGCCGCACCAGACCAAAACAAAGCCAATCCAGCGGGCAGGCGGCATCGGCTCGTGAAACACAGTCAACCCCAGGGTGAACTGAATGATCGGGGTCAGATATTGCATGAAACCCATGAAGCGAAGCGGCAGGTGTTGTGCTGCCGCCCCAAACAAAATCAACGGGATGGCCGTCATCGCGCCATACATAATCAAGCCGGCACTTCCCCATGGGCCATTCGCGCCAAAATGAATGCCGCCGCCAAGAGTTGCAACTAACGCGAGCTGCACGATAGCAATTGGCACGACAAAGCCTGACTCGATGGCAAAGCTATTTAGCGCGGTTACCTTTTTGCCGAGTTTGTTTTTGGCAAGACCATAAATGCCGAACGAGCCGGCAAGCGTGAGCGCAATCCAAGGCAGACGCCCATAGTCGAACGTGAGCACAATTACCGCGAGCGCGCCAAAGCCAACTGCCACCCACTGATAACGCGAGAGCTT
>NZ_JAHEDV010000001.1 GCF_024641065.1 Rhodoluna sp. | reverse complement strand
ATCATCCAGGTCACAAAGCCAACAGCGATGAACGAGGCCAGGCCGGCGATGAATTCATTGATGCCCTCAGGTGCGTCAGTAACCAAGAAGGTTAGGAGCAGGCCGATACCTACCGATGCCAAGACAGCTGCAATTACACCAGCGAACAGAGTCGGAAGTTTTTCACGTTGGTTCAACTTGACCAGGTAAGCCACCAAGATCGAAACAATTAGGGCTGCTTCTAGACCCTCGCGAATACCAATTAGGTAGTTTGCCAACATGATTTTTACTCACTTTCTGTTTACTTAGGTAAGCCTAAGTTAGGCAACCCTAACTTGGCAAGGAAAATTTCAAAATCGCCTAAAGTGTTTGTATGGCTAAGGTGAATTTCAATCCCAAGAGACTCTTTATCGTTCACGCGCACCCAGATGACGAGAGCCTGTTCACTGGTCACGTGATTGCCGATCGTGTCGCAGCCAAAGCCGAGGTCATGGTTTTTACCCTCACTCGTGGTGAGCGTGGCAAGGTCAAACTTGAAGAGTTGCGACCGCTTGAAGGTAACCTTCAGGCAATGGGTGCCTATCGCGCCACCGAATTGCGTGAAGCACTAAGCGCCTACGGAAACGTGAAGCATGCCTTCGCAGGCACACGCGCCTACCTAGATTCTGGTTTGAGAATCAACTCGGTTGGCAAGCCAGCTAAGCCTCGTGACCTTGACGAAATGGCTTTGTCAGCCGCTGCAACTTCAGTTATTGCCGAAGATATCCTCAAAGCCATCGAAGAGTTCAACCCAGACGCTGTTTTGACCTACAACCAAAAGGGTGGATTCGGGCACCCCGACCACAAGATGGCATATGAGGCAACATCCTTGGCTATAAGAAAATATGCCAAGAAGCGTCGCGCCCCACAGTTCTGGGTAATCGCAGAACCGCGTGAGCGTTTTGATGTTGAAATTGGCAGCGCTAAAACCGCAGAGATCAAGAAAGCGGCGCTTTCAGCTCATGCCAGCCAGGTTGCCGTGAGTGCTGAGACCTATTCAGTGGTACCGGGCAAAGAAGTTCGCTACGACCGACCAGAGCGCTTGCGCCGAGGCACGCTTCGCAACTTCTCACAGGTGAAGATCGTAATTGGTTCATTCTGGGCTCTTCCTCTGGGCGTGCTGTTTGCAGTAGCCGGTTCGCTATTTCACCAGGTTCAGGCGAATGACGCTGGCACCACAGACATTGGTTTGATTGTTGCCTTGGCCATGGTTGCCTCAATTGCACTGGGGCTTCGCCTTATGCGACGCAGTCGCGGTGCGCTCTACCTATTCACCGCAGCTTTTGCTTCAACGGTTTTCTGGTTGGCTCAGCGTCAGCCTGGTGGCGATCTGTTCATCCCAGGCAACGACGCAGGCAACATCTGGGCCTTCGGTTCAATCGGAATCTGCGCTTTTATTATTCTTTTTCCGCGTGTTCAACCTGGCGCTTGGCGCAAGAGTTCACGTGGACATCGTTAAACTAGACATAGTTTTTGAGAGGACCAGCAAATGACTTACGTAATCGCACTTCCTTGTGTTGATGTCAAAGACAAGGCATGTATCGAAGAGTGCCCGGTTGACTGCATTTATGAAGGTGACCGCATGCTTTACATCCACCCGGATGAGTGCGTTGACTGTGGTGCCTGTGAGCCTGTTTGCCCGGTTGAAGCCATCTACTACGAAGATGACCTTCCTTCACAGTGGTCTGACTACTACAAGGCCAACGTCGAGTTCTTCAGCGAGATCGGTTCTCCTGCTGGTGCTGCCAAGGTTGGCAAGATCGATAGCGACCACGCTGTAATCAAGGCACTTCCGCCGCAGGGCGAGTAATTCGTGTTTGATCGACTGCCAGAGTATCCCTGGGAGCAGCTAAAGCCTTTTTCGGCTAAAGCAGCACTTCATGCCGGGGGAGCAGTCGACCTATCTGTTGGGTCACCCGTTGACCCAACCCCTTCGATTATTCAAGATGCTCTAAATGCGTCTTCTAATGCACCCGGATACCCTTCAACCGGCGGTTCTCCTGTTTTTAAGGCGGCCGTTGTCGAATGGTTCAAGCGTCGTCGCGGGGTAGCGGGTTTGACGCCAGAGCAAGTTATGCCAACCATCGGCTCTAAAGAGCTAATTTCTTGGTTGCCACTTTTGATGGGTCTTGGCCCAGGCGATGTTGTGGTTCAGCCAACCGTTGCCTACACCGCCTACATTGTTGGTGCGGCACTTTGTGGAGCTGAAATCGTCTCAGAAGACGACCCAGCGAAATGGCCGGCAAATACCAAACTCGTTTGGATTAACTCACCCGGAAACCCAGACGGACGCGTTCTCGACGTAGCCGAAATGAAGGCTGCCGTGGATCGTGCACGTGAGCTGGGTGCGCTCTTGGCAAGCGACGAATGCTACGCCGAACTAGGTTGGGGCGATTGGGATAACAAACTTATTCCGAGTGTTCTTGATCCAAGGGTTTGTGGTGACAGTCACGCGGGTGTGCTCGCGGTTTATTCGTTGAGCAAGCAGTCAAACATGGCTGGTTATCGTGCAGCTTTTGCCGTGGGTGAGGCCTCGCTCATCAAGGGCTTGGTGAACATTCGCATGCACTCTGGGCTTAACACTCCAGAACCTGTGCAGCGCGCAATGGCAGTGGCCCTTGGTGACGAAGAGCACGTTGCGATTGAAAAAGAGATTTATCGTGAGCGACGCGAAATATTGCTTGCGGCGGTTCGCGACTATGGCTTTAGCGTTGCCGAAAGCGAGGCTGGCCTTTACCTGTGGGCGACTCTGGGTGAAGACTGCTGGGCAACCGTAGACCGAATGGCTGATCTGGGAATCGTTGTTGTTCCTGGTACTTTCTATGGCGAAACCAGCGACAAATTTGTCAGATTCTCAATCACGGCAACCGATGAAAAAATCGCCGAAGGTGCGCGCAGATTGCGCGATGCCATAGGCTTAACACACGCCTAACCAAGGCACTTACAAAGCAGTAGGAGCTTCGATGACCTCGAGCGACAAAGTAACAATTAACTATGGCGACATCACCGCTGAGTTTCCGGTTGTTCCATCAGTTGATGGCCCTTCAGCCGTTGACATTTCTAAACTAACCGCAGTGACTGGGCTAACCGCCTATGACCAGGGCTTCGTGAACACCGCCTCAACCAAGTCGGCAATCACCTACATCGATGGTGCCGCTGGAATTCTTCGTCACCGCGGCTACCCAATTGAACAATTGGCCGGCCAAAAGAGCTTTCTAGAGACCGCATGGTTGTTGATTTACGGTCAGCTACCTACCTCGGCTGAACTTTCAAAGTTTGAAGAGCGCATTCGTCGCCACACTTTGGTTCACGAAGACCTAAAGAACTTGTTCCACGCCATGCCGCAGAACGCACACCCGATGGCCGTTTTGGCTGCAGGTGTTTCTGCGCTTTCGACTTTCTACCCAGATTCAATGGACCCGCACGACCCTGAACAAGTTGAGCTATCGACCATTCGTTTGTTGGCTAAGCTACCTGTTCTTGCTGCTTATGCGCACAAAAACAGCATGGGTCAAGCACTGCTCTACCCAGACAACTCGCTTTCATACGTCGAAAACTTCTTGCGATTGAACTTTGGCAACATGGCCGAAGACTATGTTCAGAACCCGGTAGTCACTCAAGCGCTAGACACTCTTTTGGTGTTGCACGCAGACCACGAGCAGAACTGCTCGACCTCTACTGTTCGTCTCGTTGGTTCAAGCCAGGCAAACCTGTTTGCCTCTATCTCGTCAGGCATCAACGCTCTTTTCGGCCCACTTCACGGTGGAGCAAACGAAGCGGTTCTTGAAATGCTCACTGAAATTCAGAAGTCGGGAGAGGGCGTAGAAGCTTTCGTAAACCGAGTGAAGAATAAAGAAGATGGCATTCGCCTTATGGGCTTTGGTCACCGTGTTTACAAGAACCTCGACCCACGTGCGCGCATCGTCAAGGCCACTGCCGACAAGGTGCTAGCTGAGCTTGGTGTCAAAGACCCGCTGCTCGACATCGCTAAAGAACTTGAAGCAGTTGCATTGGCCGACCCTTACTTCCAAGAGCGCAAGCTTTACCCGAACGTCGACTTCTACACTGGCGTTATTTACAAGGCTCTTGGCTTCCCGCCACACATGTTCACCGCGCTATTCGCGATGGGTCGACTTCCAGGATGGATCGCACACTGGCGTGAAATGAACGTAGACCCAGCAACCAAGATCGGTCGCCCTCAGCAGATTTACATCGGTGAGCCAGAGCGCAACATCCCTGGTTTCTTTCACTAAGAACTAACCGTAAAAAAAATGGACCCCATTTGGGGTCCATTTTTTTTATTCAGTATTTAGAACTGCTTGCGAACAATCCAATAAACCGTGGTGTCGCCGTAATTCTTTTCTTCGTCAAGTTCTAGCTCGCTTGGCAATTCGACCATTCCGCTTCGGCTTGATCGCTCGAGCATCACGATTGCATCCTGGGCTAGTCGCGGAACAAGTGCTGTGAGATCTGCAGTTACTTCTTCGTTTGAAATCTCGTATGGTGGGTCGATGAAGACCACATCGTATTCAAGAGTGTCTGCTGCCAAAAATGACTGTACGGCTTTGTTGACCACTCGGGTTACCTGATCGTAGAAGCCCTCTTTTTCCATGGCTTTTTGAACCATGTGGTTGTTTTTTACGCAAACTGCTGCGGCTTTACCATCGCGTTCTACCATGGCCGCATAGAGTGCTCCGCGGCTGATTGACTCAAGCGCTAGAGCACCCGTGCCAGCATAAAGGTCAAGAACTCGTTTGTTGTCGACCATGTCACGTGCATCGAGACGGTTAAAAATTGCCTCACGGATGCGATCGCTCGTGGGTCTAGTTGATTTGGCAGGGCTGGCGAGTTGTCTCGAGCCGGCAATGCCACCAATGATTCGTGTCATAACTTGCCAAGCCTACCTTTAGAGTCGTGCCTGTCGGCGAAGATAGAAGCATGCTGCTTTCTCTTGAGACTTTAGACCGTGTGCTCGGTGATCGCACGGCCAAGTCTTTTAGCAAGCACCTCGGGCTTAAAACGGTTGGTGATTTGCTTACGCACTTTCCGAGAAGGTACTCAACCAGAGGCGAGCTAACCCCGATCAGCGAGGTGCCGCTCGGCGAACCTGTGACTGTTGTTGCCGACATTCTCGAAGTTCGTGAACGAAGAATGAAGGGGCGCAACGGCAGCATTCTTGAGGTCAAAATCACGGATGGAAAAGGTCAAATCACTTTAACTTTTTTCAATCAGGCTTGGCGACAGAAAGAACTTCGTCCTGGTTCGCGAGGCCTATTTGCTGGAAAGATAGGAAGCTATCAGGGCAAGCTTCAGCTATCTCATCCTGAGTACGAACTATTTCCTGAAGAAATCTCTGATGAAGATGCGGCCGCCTGGGCTCAACTGCCTATTCCGATTTATCCAGCCGCGTCGGCCGTAACAACCTGGGCTATTCAAAGGGCAATGGCAGTGGTCTTAGACACGCTTTCGCCAATCGAAGATGAGCTTCCGGCCGAATTAATTAAGGCTCGCGGTTTGCTGCCGATTCATGAGGCAATTGAAAAGATTCACCGACCAAAGGTGAATTCAGATTTCAAGATCGCGCGAGAAACTTTGAAATATCACGAAGCTTTTGCTCTGCAGGCAACTCTAATTAGCCGACGCATTTTGAATCAACACACCCCAGCCACGCCTCGCATAGCCCAAGCCGAGGGTGCGCTGGCAAAGTTTGATTCGGGGCTGCCATTTACCCTCACCAAGGGGCAAGTTGAGGTAGGCGAGCAGATTTCAACTGATCTTGCCAAACCGCATCCGATGAATCGACTGCTTCAGGGTGAAGTCGGATCCGGAAAAACACTGGTTGCGCTTCGCGCCATGCTGACGGTAGCCGATGCTGGCGGCCAATCGGCGCTCTTGGCTCCCACTGAGGTATTGGCCGCACAGCACTTCAAATCGATCGAGAAGGCGCTGGGCGAAGACCTAAGCAAAAAGGTTGGCCTGACCCTGCTAACCGGGCAGATGCCGGTTGCAGAGCGAAAACGTGCACTGCTTCAGCTAGTCAGCGGCAAGGCACAAATCGTGGTCGGCACGCATGCGCTAATCGCCGAAAAAGTTGAATTTGTAGATCTAGGTTTCATTGTTATCGATGAGCAACACCGATTCGGCGTTGAGCAGCGCGAGGCTTTGCGTCTCAAGGGCAAACTGCCGCCACACGTTCTAACCATGACTGCCACACCAATTCCGCGAACCCTAGCCGTCACAGTGTTCGGTGACCTCGACGTTTCTACCCTCACCGAGTTGCCTGCTGGTCGTCAAGGCATCACCACCCACGTCGTGCAGCTCTCTCAACCGGCTTTGGTTGCCCGAACCTGGCAGCGTATTGCCGAAGAAGTTGCCGCTGGGAGGCAGGCGTTTGTGGTGTGCCCTCGCATCGATGAAGATGACCCGGGTGAAGAGCTCATCGAATCTGGCGGCATTGCTGAAGACGACTTGATTTTCTCGGATGGCACCGACGCTGCCGCTCTAGAAATGGCAAAAAAACCTAAACAACTCTTGGCTTCTGCAATCGGCATGACTGAATCGCTTCGACAGGTTGCAGCTTTGGCGAACCTAAAAATAGAGACTCTGCATGGTCGCCTCTCAGCTGAAGACAAGGCAGAGGTTATGGCTAGGTTCAGTGCAAAAAAGATAGACGTCTTAGTTTCTACGACTGTGATTGAAGTTGGCGTAGATGTGCCCAACGCCACGGTAATGGTGGTTCTTGATGCCGATCGATTCGGTGTGAGCCAGTTGCATCAGCTTCGAGGTCGAGTTGGCCGCGGAGGAAACCCAGGTCTCTGTCTTCTTCTGACTTCAGCTGAAGAGGGCAGTTTGGCACTTGAGCGCGTAAGGGCTGTTGCAGCTACGCTCGACGGTTTTGCGCTGAGCGAGATCGATCTTGAGCTGCGTCGTGAGGGTGACGTGCTTGGTGCTACGCAATCAGGTGGCCGCTCGAGCCTTCGCCTTCTGAGAGTGATTCCTGATGCGCAATTGATTCAAGAGGCAAGATTTGAGGCAGAAGCTGTATTGGCTGCTGATCCAACCCTAGAAAAACACCCTGTTTTAGCCCAGGTGCTCGAGCAACTAGATCAAGCCAGACAAGAGAACCTAGCCAAGTCGTAGCCCTATAAACCACACGGATGTTCGGCTAACCTTGAAGCATGTCAACAATCGCTGTTTATCCAGGTTCGTTTGATCCGATCACACTCGGTCACATCGACATCGCTGCGCGCGCAGCACGATTGTTCTCAGAACTTCACATCGTTGTGGTGCACAACCCGAGCAAACAACCAAGATTTTCAAGTGAAGAGCGCGTAGAGCTGATCCGTGCCAGTATTGCCGAATTAGGCATTGGTGCCAACACCAAAATTGTCGTCGACACTCTAGATTCTGGCTTGCTGGTTGACTATTGCCGCATGGTGGGCGCTACTGCTTTGGTCAAAGGCTTTAGAACCACCATGGATCTTGACTACGAATTGCCGATGGCACAGGTCAACCGCGACCTTGCCTCGGTCGAGAGCGTCTTTATTCCGGCAGACCCAATTCACGGCCACATTTCGAGCTCGCTGGTAAAGCAAGTTGCCGATTTGAACGGCGATGTTTTGAAATATGTACCGCAGGTGGTTGCTCGTGCGTTAGCCTCTTCTTCGGCCAATCGAAAGGCAAAGAACTAAATGGCTGCCCAATCTCCATACCTAATTTCAGTGCGCGACATCATGCACAAGCCCGGTGCCATGCGCGAATACAAGCTCGACATCGTCACAACCGGCGATTTTGGCGACGGCTTGGTCAAGGTTTCTGAAGGAATCGAACTCGACCTTGATCTTCGAGTCGAGTCGGTCCACGAGGGCATTCTGGCCACCGGTGAGGTCTTTGTAGACGCTGATGGTGAGTGCAGTCGTTGTCTTGATCCAATTACTGTGCCCGTAGAAGTAGATTTTCAGGAGCTTTTCGCCTATTCTTTAACCAACGAGGATGACTACGTTGTCGAAGACGAGCAAATTGATCTTGAACAAGTCATCCGTGACGCGGTTGTTCTAAGCCTCCCGTTCCACCCAGTTTGTAGAAAAAACTGTCTTGGCCTGTGCCCAGATTGTGGTGTGAAGGTTGCTGAAAACCCGCACCACGTGCACGACGCCGCGATTGATACGCGATGGAGTGCCCTAGAAAGCTTCACAAAAAAGGAAGAGTAAGTACCATGCCAGTACCAAAGAGACGCCTCTCTCGCGCACGCACTCACGCTCGTCGTTCACAGTGGAAGGCTGCCGAGGTTACTCTCGTCAAGACCATTGAAAACGGCAAGACTGTTTACAGCATGCCTCACCGCGCAAAGCTTGTAACCGACTCAGCCGGCAACGCGCTGTTCCTTGAGTACAAGGGCCGCAAGGTCGCTGACGCCTAAGACTTAAAGTCACGCGATGAACCTCAACGTTCTATGCAATCGCTTAGGCGTTGAAATCGAGCCTCAGTTGCTCGAGCTCGCATTGACTCACCGTTCATATTCATATGAACATGGCAACCTACCCAGCAACGAACGTCTAGAGTTTCTAGGCGACTCGGTGCTGGGTTTTGTTGTAACCGCACATATTTATGAAACCCTCACCGACCTTTCTGAAGCTGACCTAAGCACCGTTAAGCACGCGGTTGTTTCAGCCCGGGCACTGGCATCCTTGGCTACCGAAATCGGGTTGGGCAACTACCTTCGACTTGGCAAGAGCGCCGAAAAAGATGGTGGTCGAACCACCATGAACCTGCTGGCTGACGCCTTCGAAGCGGTTCTGGGTGCCATCTACATTTCAAACGGAATCGACGAAGCTGCAGAATTTGTGGCTCGCTGGGTGTTCCCGCTGCTGTCTGACGTTGAAGGCCTGCTGAGAAATGCCGATCCGAAGGCTCAGCTACACAAAATGTTTCAAGCGGCCGGAATTGACCAGCCACCCTATGAGATTGAACGTCAGGGCCCAGATCACGCGATTGAATTTTCTGCCACTCTTACCTACGAAGGTAAATTGATTGGCAAAGGCACAGGGCGCAGTAAGAAACTTGCAGAAACCGAAGCTGCAATTTCGGCACTCGCGAATACCGAGCTAACTCTTCCCAAGCGTAAAAAGGCAAAATAATTGCCTGAGCTTCCAGAAGTCGAAACCGTTCGCGCAGGGCTTGCTCCTGCACTGACCGGAGCAATTGTTGAATCGCTAGATGTTTTTGACACGCGTTCATTCAAGCGGCATCCGGGTGGTGTTGAAGACTTTCGCCAAACTCTCGTCGGCAGCAAAATTTTAGGTGTGGCAAGGCGGGGCAAGTTTCTATGGATGCCGATTGAACCGGCCACGGCGACCAGTCACCGACTAGCACTTGTTGGGCACCTCGGCATGAGTGGTCAGATGTTGCTTCGAACCCCCGCTTTTACCGAAGACAAGCTCACTCGAGCCATCATCCATGTGCGCTCAGACGATGGTCAGCCATTTGAATTTCGCTTCATTGATCAACGTCTATTTGGTTCGCTAGCCATCGATGAATTGGTCGAAACCAACGATTCGCTTGCCGGAGGATTTAGCGATGGCGTGGCTGAGGGAACCTGGTGGCAGAACCTGATTCCGGCATCGGCGGCACACATCAGTCGAGACCCGCTTGACCCAAACTTCAGTGAAACTACCGTTTTGGCAAAGGTTGCAAAAAAGCACTCTGGAATCAAGCGAGTGTTGCTAGACCAGCAGACAATCAGCGGAATCGGAAACATCTATGCCGATGAAGCTCTTTGGGCATCGAAGCTGCACTACGACCAACCGGCCGACAGTATCGGCAATGCAAAAATGCGCGAGTTGTTGTCAAATGTCAAAGAAATTTTGTCTAAGGCTGTGCTTCAGGGTGGCACCAGTTTCGACGAGCAATACAAGAACGTAAATGGCGAGAGCGGTTATTTTGCCGTTTCGCTAAATGCCTATGGCATGACCGGCACAGCTTGCAAACGCTGCTCAACCGAGATCAAGCGCGAATCATGGATGAACCGTGGTTCGCACTTCTGCCCAAAGTGCCAAAAACTCCGCTAAAAGTGGGGTATTTTTGACTTTTAGGCATTTCATTGGGAATGCATCCGAGCGAATTGAAGAGGGGCGGGAGAACGCTTGTATCTAAAGAGTTTGACCCTCAAAGGCTTTAAGTCTTTCGCTCAACCAACAACTTTCGCGTTCGAGCCTGGGGTAACCGCAGTTGTTGGCCCTAATGGTTCCGGTAAATCAAACGTAGTTGACGCGCTGGCCTGGGTTATGGGTGAGCAAGGTGCCAAGAGCCTTCGCGGCGGCAAGATGGAAGACGTTATTTTTGCGGGCACCAGCACTAAAGGTCCGCTTGGTCGCGCCGAAGTAATTCTTACCATTGATAATGCTGATGGCGCATTGCCGATCGACTACACCGAAGTAACCATTTCGCGAACACTGTTCCGTAACGGTGGCAGTGAATACGCAATCAATGGCGACGCATGTCGATTGCTTGATGTTCAAGAGCTGCTGAGCGACTCAGGTCTTGGTCGCGAGATGCACGTAATTGTTGGCCAGGGGCAGCTCGATTCAGTGTTGCGTGCAACCCCTGAAGAACGTCGCGGTTTCATCGAAGAAGCTGCCGGTATTCTCAAGCACCGCCGTCGCAAAGAAAAGACTCAGCGCAAGCTCGAGGCAATGCAAGCCAACCTCACTCGCCTAAACGACCTTGCTGGCGAAGTTCGACGCCAACTGAAACCCCTGGGTCAGCAGGCCGAAGTCGCTCGCGAGGCACAGGGAATTGCATCTGTGGTTCGTGACGCCAAAGCTCGAATTTTGGCAGCCGACATTACCGAACTGCACAAGGCGCTTGAAGAAACGGCAAAGAGCGAGGCTGATCGTCGCGGCGAACGCAACCTCCTGCAAACTCTTCTTGCTGAGAACACTGCTCGACTTAGCCAGCTTGAAGCTGCACAGGTTTCTACCGAGCTAGACCAAGCTCGTAACTTGGCCTATCAGTTTGACTCGCTCTCGGAGCGTCTGCGTTCGTTGCTATCAATTGCCAATCAAAAGGTTGCATTGCTCGGTTCACAGGCTGAAGTGTCTGGTTCTCAAATTGATCCAGCTGCGCTCGAGGCCGAAGGCCAAGCAGCTGAACTTTCCGCTGCTGAACTCGCAAATAACGTTGAGACCCTAAAGCGTGCGTTGCACGAGGCTGAACAAGCTCGAAGCGAAGCCCGCGATGTGCTTGAAAAGTTTGACAACGAGGTTGCCGAGCAGAACGCACTGATTTCAAAGTTTGACCTAGACAAGGCTCGACTTGCCAACGATGCCAATGTTGCCGAGTCAAAGCTTGCCAGCTTGCGCGCCGAGGTGGTTCGTCACGAGGGTGCCTTGGATGAAGCCCGCGAGCGTCACGCCCAACGTAAGTCTGAGTACGAGTCGCTAGAAGCACAACTTCAAAACCAACAGTCACCAAATGACAACGGCCTCGAGGCTGCCTATGAAGCCGCTCAAAAAGCTGTTTCGGAGTCACAAGCGCAAATTGAAAGTCTTCGAGAAGAACTGCACCAAGCCGAGCGTGAACGCGATTCTTTGTCGGCGAAGCGATCAGCTTTGAACCTAATGCTTGAGCAAAAAGATGGCGCAACCGAGCTAGCTTCGGCCGGTCTTCGCGGCATCCGTGGCCTAGTTGCAACCCACATGAAAATTCAAAAGGGTTTCGAAGCTGCGATTGCCGCCGCACTTGGCCCGTTGGCTGATGCTCTGGTTGCCGACACCCGAGAAGCCGGACTCGCTGCAGTTGAGCACCTCAAATCGACCCAGGGTGGTCGTGTTGAACTGATTGTCGCTGACATTGATCTCAAGGGCGCTGCCTCAGCTGTTGCCAATGTAGCTGGCGCACGCTCTGCAGCTGATGTCGTTGAGGCTCCTGCGGGAATCATTAGCCTGTTGGCCAACATTGTTGTCGTCGATGACATCAATGCTGCCAAGTCGCTTTATGCATCGAACCAAGATGCTCTAAAACTTACTCTGATCACCCTCGACGGCGACGTATTGACTGAATCGGTTATCCGTGGCGGTTCATCAAATAAGCCTTCAAAGCTCGAGCTTGTTGCCGAGCGTGACTCTGCAGAAGTTCGCCTAGCTGAAGTCACAGAAGCAATCGAAAAGTCTCGTTCCGAGCTAACTCAAGCTCGAGCAACCGAAGAGGCGGCCAAGGCAAGTGCCAAGGATGCCCTAGCTGCACTCAAAGAGCATGACCAAAACTTGGCTTCAAATGCAGAAAAACTTGGTCGCCTTCGCGTTCAGGTTGAAGCCTCAGAAGCAGAAATTGAACGACTTAGCCAGGTAGCGAAAGCTGCAGCAACTGGAATTTCAGACGCTGAGTCAAAGCTGACCGAATCAATTGCCGCACATGATTCGTTTGCAGCTCAAGAGCGACCGGCACTTGATCTGGCCAACCGTCAAACGCTCGCTGAGAATCTCGAGCAAGAACGTCAACGTGAGCTAGAAGTTCGTGTTGATCTTGGCGCCGCCGTTGAGCGTGTTCGCGTTGAGAAGCAACGCTCTGAGTCACTACGAGCACAGGTAGCCGAAGCCAAGGTTGCAATCGAAAAATCAAAAGCGGCTGCAGCAGCTCGAAAAGCGCAACTTGATTCAGCGCAGCAAGTTCTCGATGCCCTTCCTGTTTTGATGGATGCAGTGGCAAATAGCGCCTCGCTGGCAAAGGTGCGCCTGCACGAGCTTGAAACCGCACGAGCCAACCAGAACGCTGAGTTGGTGAAGCTTCGCGGTGAAACTGCCGAGATTCAGATGAAGCTCGCTAGCCTCACCCAAAACGTTCACGACATGGAACTTGCAAACCACGAAAAGCGTTTGACCCTCGCGAACTTGGTTTCGCGCGCAAACGATGAACTTGGCCTTGAGCAGGCTGTGCTTCTCGAAGAGTATTCTCCAGAGCTGGGAATTCCAGATGAAGAAGCTGAGGGCGGCACCAAGCCGTTCATCCGTGAAGAACAGCAAAAACGCCTTCGCGATGCCGAGCGCCTTTTTGAAAAACTTGGCCGGGTAAACCCTCTTGCTCTCGAAGAGTTTGCCGCTCTCGAACAGCGACACAAGTTCTTGACCGAGCAACTTGCCGACCTAACTCAAACCCGCAAAGACCTTCTGCAGATCATCGAAGACCTCGACACCAAGATGCAGGTTATCTTTGCCGATGCGTTTGAAGACACACGCAAGGCTTTTGAGCAGGTGTTCCCAACCCTGTTCCCAGGCGGTACTGGCTCAATTTTCTTGACTAATCCAGATGACATGCTGACCACTGGTCTCGAAGTTACGGTGAAGCCGGCCGGTAAGCGCATTGAACGTTTGTCGCTGCTTTCTGGTGGTGAGCGTTCGTTGGCTGCAGTTGCTTTGATGGTGGCTATCTTCAAAGCGCGCCCTTCACCGTTCTATGTCATGGATGAGGTTGAGGCTGCTCTTGACGATGCAAACCTTGGTCGTTTGCTTCAGATTTTTGAAGACCTGCGTTCGAATTCGCAGCTCATCATCATCACTCACCAAAAGCGCACCATGGAGATTGCTGACGCACTCTATGGAGTCTCGATGCGTCAAGATGGCGTTTCGGCCGTAGTTGGTCAGCGACTGCTAGACAAGGCCTAAACTCATGGCTTTGATGTTCTGGAAGAAAAAGCGCAACGAAGAAGTCGCACCCGTTGTCGAACCGATTGCTGAAGTACTGATTGAACAGGTAATCGAGCCGGTTGTCGAAATTCCCGCGGTCGATGAGGTTTTGGCTCCAGTGATCAGTGAAGCACTTGTAGCTGTAGAACTGCCTAAGCGAAGCGCCAAAAAGGGCATTCGCAGCCTCTTCAGTCGAATTAAATTTGACCCAGAAAACTTGGATGATCTTGAAGATATCTTGATTCAAGCTGACTTCGGTCTCGATGCATCAGTCGCGATTGTCGACGAGGTGAAACTTCGTGCCAAAAAGGCTGGAGCTGAAAGCGAGAACCAACTCAAAGAAGTTTTGGCGACCGTTTTGGCAGAGTCTCTCGAGCGCAGCGACAAAGCACTGAATCTTTCGGCCGGTAAATTGCCCTATGTTTTTCTTGTTGTCGGTGTGAACGGTGTCGGAAAAACCACCACCATTGGAAAGCTAGCAAACTGGCTAACCGAAGGGGACTGGAAGGTGTTTATCGGCGCAGCCGACACCTTTAGAGCGGCAGCAGTTGACCAGGTTGCCACTTGGGCCGAGCGTGCTGGTGCAACCCTGGTTCGCCCAAAGCAAGAGGGGCAAGACCCAGCATCCGTGGCGTTTGAATCGGTTGAAGCTGCAATTAAAGCTGATGCCGACATCGTGATTATTGACACCGCTGGGCGCCTACAGAACAAGATTGACCTGATGGGCGAGCTTGACAAGATTCGTCGAGTAATCGAAAAGCAAGCCGAAATCTCAGAAGTGCTCCTGGTTCTCGATGCAACCACTGGCCAAAACGGTCTAGCCCAGGCCAAGGCCTTCGCTGAGGTTGCCAAGGTGACCGGCGTTGTGCTTACCAAGTTAGATGGAACCGCCAAGGGTGGCATTGTCTTTGCTATTCAAAAGGAACTCGGTATTCCGGTAAAGCTCGTTGGTGTGGGCGAAGGCATAAACGATTTCGCATTTTTCGATGCACAAGAGTTCGCTCGCGGGCTAGTTAGTTAGGAGAAACCAACTTGTTCGGTAACCTCTCAGATCGCCTGATTGATACTTTCAAAAACCTTCGCTCGAAGGGCAAGCTCAGCGCTGCCGACATTGACGCGACGCTCCGCGAAATTCGCCGCGCTCTGCTTGAAGCCGATGTTGCTCTAGACGTTGTCAAGACTTTCACTGGTGCCGTTCGCGACCGTGCACTGGGCGACGAAGTTTCAAAAGCGCTGAACCCAGCCCAGCAGGTTGTTCAAATTGTCAACGAAGAGTTGGTCACTATTTTGGGCGGCGAGCAAAAGAAACTTTCGTTTGCAAAGAAGCCACCAACAGTGCTTATGCTTGCCGGTTTGCAAGGTGCGGGTAAAACCACACTCGCCGGAAAACTAGCCAAATGGTTGAAAGATCAGGGGCAAACACCAGTTTTGGTAGCTGCTGACCTCCAACGCCCGAATGCTGTGAACCAGCTTCAGGTGGTTGGTGAACGAGTCGGTGTGCCGGTGTTCGCCCCAGAACCTGGCAATGGTGTGGGCAACCCGGTGAAGGTAGCCAAAGAGGCTATCAAGCACGCCGAAAAGAAGATGTTCAGCGTCGTCATTGTTGACACAGCCGGCCGTCTCGGTGTCGACGAAGAGTTGATGCAGCAGGCAATTGACATCCGCAAGGCAGTTGACCCAGACGAAGTTCTTTTCGTTGTCGACTCAATGCTTGGCCAAGACGCCGTTAATGTGGCTAAGGCTTTTGACGAAGGTGTGGGAATCACCGGTGTCGTGCTGACCAAGCTTGACGGTGACGCTCGCGGTGGTGCAGCGCTTTCGGTGGCCTCGGTTACCGGTAAGCCAATTGTGTTTGCTTCGAATGGCGAAGGCATGGATGCTTTTGAGCCGTTCTATCCAGACCGCATGGCGAGTCGAATTCTTGACATGGGTGACATTCTCACCCTGATTGAACAGACCCAGAAAAACTTCGATGAAGCTGAAGCTCGCGCGATGGCAGAAAAAATCGCGAAAGACAGTTTTACCCTTGAAGATTTCATGGATCAAATGCAGCAGCTGCGAAAAATGGGCTCGCTGAAGAGCATGCTGGCCATGATGCCTGGTGCCGGGCAGATGCGGGCACAGCTCGACAACTTTGATGAACGTGAGATTGACCGCACCGAGGCGATCATTCGATCAATGACTCCGGCTGAGCGCCGCCAACCAAAAATTCTCAATGGTTCGCGCCGTGCTCGAATTGCCAAGGGCTCGGGCATGACCGTAACTGACGTCAACTCGCTGGTCAACCGCTTTGAACAAGCTGCCAAAATGATGAAAACTGTAGCTAAGGGCGGTGTTCCGCAGGTGCCGGGCATGCCGGCAATGCCCGGGATGGGCTCATTCGGCGGCGGTAAATCTAAGGGTAAAGACAAGAAAAAGGGCTCAAAGTCAGGTAACCCGGCGAAGCGAGCTGCCGAAGAGGCAGCCCGCGCCCTTGGTCAGAATCCAAATTCTGCCGGGTCAACCGGCAGCGGTTCGGCGTTCGGAATCTAAAGTATCCAAGAATCTAAGGCCGATGAACTAGCGGTAAGCCTAGTTTTCTGGCAGAATAGAGCGGTTGTCGCCGTTTGACCCTCTAACCAAACGCAACGACAACCCATAGAGCTTTTTCACCGAGTGTGCCCCCACGCTCACGGTTGAACGTTCGCACCAACATGAAAAATCAGGAGCAATCGTGGCTGTAAAAATTCGTTTGAAGCGCATGGGCAAGATCCGCGCGCCTCACTACCGCATCGTTGTAGCAGACTCACGCACCAAGCGTGATGGCCGTGCTATCGAAGAAATTGGTCGTTACATTCCGACCGAGAACCCTTCACTAATTGAGGTCAACTCAGAGCGTGCACAGTACTGGCTAAGTGTTGGCGCACAGCCAACCGAGCAGGTAGCTGTACTTCTAAAGTTGACCGGTGACCTACAGGCTTCAAAGGGTGACAAGTCAGCAAAGAACACCGTTCAGGTAAAGGCTGCTAAGGCTGAGTTCGTTGTTGATGGCGCCAAGAAGACCGTTCTTCGTCCAAAGGCTGAAATCAAGGTTGCCCCAGTTGTAGCAGAAGTTGCTGCTGAAGAGGTTATCGCTGAGGCTGCAGACGCAGCTGAAGAAGCAGTTCAGTCAATCGAAGACGCAGTTGCTGATGCCGCAGAAGAGACCGTAGAGGCTCCTGCTGCTGAAGAAGCTGCTGTAAACGAAGAGGCTTAATAAGTGCTAGCCGCTGCGCTCGAACACCTAGTCAAAGGCATCGTCGACAATCCTGACGATGCCACCGTGACTGCACGCTCAACCTCGCGAGGAGACTTGCTTGAGGTTCACGTGCACCCAGATGACCTGGGTAGAGTGATCGGGCGCAACGGCCGCACCGCCAAGGCGCTTCGCACACTTGTGAACGCCCTAGCCGATGGCAAAAAAGTCCGCGTTGACGTGGTGGACACCGATTTCTAACAAGACAACGCTCCGAGTTGGTCGCCTGGTAAAGGCCCATGGCCTAAAGGGTGCTTTCAAACTCGAGTTATATACAGACAGCCCGGATGTTCGCTTTGCGCCCGGAGCAGTTCTAGACCTTCAGGTTCCTGATTCTTCACCTTGGTTCGGCAAAACCGTAACCGTAAAAGAACTCCGTTACTACAACCAGGCTCCGGTTCTGTTTCTTGAAGATGTAGAAGACCGAAACTTAGCCGAAACCCTCATCAAGGCGATTCTTTTGGTGAACGCCGACACTGAGGTACTACCTGAAGAGCCTGATGCTTGGTATGACCACCAGCTCATTGGTCTAAAGGTTATTCGCGACGGCCAAGAAATTGGCAAAGTGGTTCGCGTTGACCACCTGCCAGCTCAAGACTGTTTGGCAATCAAAACTGCAACGGGCGAGGTGCTTTTGCCTTTTATCAAGGCGTTTGCTCCATCGGTTGATGTTGTGAAGGGTGAAGTTCAAATCACGCCTCCTGGCGGTCTTTTTGAAGAAATCGCCGACGAAGACTCAGAAGACGAACCTGCCGTCGACTCAGACCAGGCACAAGAGTCGGAGTAATCGAAAATGCGTATCGACGCTGTCACGATTTTTCCTGACTACTTCAAGGCGCTTGATCTTTCGCTTTTGGGCAAGGCCCGCGAAAAGAACCTAATCAACTTTGAGGCGCACGACCTTCGTGATTACACTCACGACAAGCACAAGACCGTAGACGACAGCCCATATGGTGGCGGTGCTGGCATGTTGATGAAACCAGAACCTTGGGGCGAAGCGCTTGATGCGATTTTGCCTGAAGACGGCAATTGCACCGTCATTTTTACTTCGCCAGCTGGTGAGCAATTCAAACAGGCAACTGCCTATGAGCTGGCTAAAGAAGACCACATTGTGTTCGCCTGTGGCCGCTACGAGGGCATTGATCAGCGTGTAGTTGAATACGCCGCGACCAAAGCGCGTGTGAGACTTATCAGCCTTGGCGACTATGTGCTGAACGGCGGTGAAGTTGCTGCAATTGCAATGACCGAGGCCATCGTGAGGCTCATCCCAGGGGTTATTGGCAACGCCGAAAGCCTGGTTGAAGAATCGCACTCTGACGGCTTGCTTGAATACCCGAGCTATACCAAACCGGCTAATTGGCGAGGCATGGATGTGCCCGAGGTTCTAACCAGCGGCAACCATGCAGCCATTGCAGCTTGGCGCAAAGAGCAGCAAATTGAGCGCACTAAGAAAGTGCGCCCCGACCTGCTTGGCGAATAAGCGCCAACCGTTGCTGAATCTCAGTTTTCTTGGCTAAACTAGAGACTGTTGTTCGCCACTAGTTACTCTGCCGCAGGGGAGTCTGGCAATAAAGACAACATTCAACTTATAACTAACCGTTGTTGACCTGCGTGCAGTGACAGAGAGTGATTCAAAATGCACATTCTTGATTCAGTAGACGCAGCATCACTGCGTTCAGACATCCCAGAGTTTCGTGTTGGTGACACCGTAAAGGTTCACGTAAACATCATCGAAGGTAACCGCAGCCGTGTTCAGGTTTTCCAGGGCATCGTAATTCGTCGTTCAGGCGAGTCAGTTCGCGAGACTTTTACCGTTCGTAAAGTTTCTTTCCAGGTTGGCGTTGAGCGTACCTTCCCGGTTCACTCACCAGTGATCGAGAAGATCGAAGTTGTTACCCGCGGTGACGTTCGCCGTGCAAAGCTTTACTTCTTGCGCGACCTTCGCGGCAAGAAGGCGAAGATCGCCGAAAAGCGCGACAACATCTAAATCGCCTAACAGCATGAAGAACCTCGGGTCTTTAATAAGCCCGCAAAGCAAAGCACCACGCACTTCCGGCAACGGCAAGTTCAAAAAATTTAGAAGAAACGTTTTCGTCTCTTTGATTTTTGATCTAGTTGCAATTGTCGGAACTGCGTTGGTGCTTTCTCTGTTAATCAAGACTTTCTTGCTGAGGTCATTCTTCATTCCATCGGGCTCAATGCTCGAAACCCTTCAGATCGATGACCGCATCATCGTGAATGAATTAACTCCCGACCTAATGCCAATTCAACGTGGCGACATTGTGGTCTTTAAAGATCCCGGCGGCTGGCTAGGCCCAGTGGTTACCGAAGAAAAGAACCCAATTGAAGCGAGTGTTGAGTGGTTCTTATCTGCCTTTGGCTTGGCTGCCCCAGACAGTAGCCAGCACCTGGTAAAGCGCGTCATTGGTGTTGCCGGAGACCACGTTCAATGCTGCGATGCAAACGGCAACCTCATGATCAATGGGGTTTCCATTGACGAAACTTACCTGGGCAGCGACGTGCCGCCTTCGAGCATTGACTTTGATGTTGTTGTGCCTGAGGGTTCTATCTGGGTGATGGGTGACAACCGCGAGAACAGCCAAGATTCGCGCTTTCACGAAGATCTGCCAAGCAAAGGTTTTGTTGGCGAAGGCTTTGTTGTAGGCCGTGCCCTAGTGGTTAGCTGGCCTTCGGCCCACTGGAAATTTCTAGACAACCACGCAGATGTCTTCAAAGACGTACCCAAGCCTTAACTTAGAGCGCGAGCTGTGGGCAGCTGGCCATAGGTTTGTTATCGGCATGGATGAAGTTGGCCGCGGCGCGATAGCTGGCCCAGTTGCAGTTGGCGTTGCACTTATTGATCGCGATGGCAAGGCCAATTCGCAACCCTGGCCCGAAAAACTTTGCGACTCCAAATTAATCAGTGAAAAAGTTCGCAACGAATTGCTTGCTCCGGTGTCTGATTGGGTCGAAGCCTCAGCTGTCGGCATGGTTTCAGCTCAAAGAATCGATAGCGACGGAATCGTGGCTGCCCTAGCCGCCGCCGGCGCTGAAGCTCTTCGTGTGTTGCTCGAAGATTCACCATTGCGCCAATCGATTGCCCAAGCTGGCGCGGTAATTATCCTTGATGGTTCTCATAATTGGCTTGGTGAGAAGGCAATGGGAATACCGGTGATGGTGAAGACCAAAGCTGACCGCGACTGTGTTTCGGTTGCTGCCGCTTCGGTGATCTCAAAGGTCAAACGCGATAACTTGATGATTCATCTGGCTACCCAGCACAAGGCTTATGGCTTTGATGGTCACAAGGGTTATGCCTCAGAGGCCCACATCCGTGCCATTCACGAACATGGGCCAAGCAGTGAACATCGCGTAACTTGGCTCACCAAAATTCTGGCTGAAAACTCAACTCTCGAAGGCATTTAGACTTAAGCCATGGATGAGAACGAGATCGAGGACTACGACCGCGAGGCTGAGCTTGCGCTCTATCGCGAATATCGTGACGTTGTCGGCACGTTCAAGTATGTGATCGAGACCGAACGACGTTTTTACTTAGCCAACGAGGTTGATTTAAAGCGTGTCGACGCCGGAAACGATTTTTATTTTGAGTTGGCAATGAAAGACGTTTGGGTCTGGGACATCTACCGCACCGACCGTTTTGTAAAGAATGTGCGAGTTCTCACTTTTAAAGACGTCAACGTAGAAGAGTTGACCGGTGCCGCGTTCAACCTTCCGAAAGAATTTGCTGCCGGCGAAAACTAACAGCTTCATTCCGTTTGATTTTCTCCACAGATGAGCGCGCAGGCGCTCATTTTGGCTTTAAGCAAGAAATGCTGGCTTGATGATTTCAAATCAAGCCTTAGGCAAATACGGAGAAGATCGGGCCGCTGACTACCTGCATGATCGGGGTTATCAAATCGTTGAGCGAAACTGGCGGTGTTCGGTTGGTGAAATTGATTTAGTTGCCCAAGATGCAAATCGGCTAGTTTTTGTCGAGGTAAAAACACGAAGTGGTTCTGGTTATGGCCACCCCTTTGAGGCGATTAATCCTCAGAAAGTCTCGCGTATGCGCAGGTTAGTTGCTCAATGGTGTGCGACTCACGAGATTTCTGGAGTGAATGTTCGCCTGGACGCCATCGCAGTTTGGGTTTCACACGGCAGAGTTTCAATTGAACATCTAAAGCAGGTTTACTAATGAGCGTTGCCAAGAGTTTCGCGATTAGTCTGCTTGGTCTGGCTGGAACCCTAATTGAAATAGAAGCTGAAATTTCGAGCAATTTGCCAAGTTTTGTTCTGGTCGGGCTTCCCGATGCAAGCCTGAGTGAATCTAAAGACCGCGTTCGGGCAGCGATTCAAAACAGTAGTTTGAAAATGCCCGCTCGAAGAGTGACAGTGAATTTGTCTCCAGCATCGGTTCCTAAACAAGGCGCAAGCTTTGACTTATCGATTGCGGTGGCGATTTTGGCTGCTACGAGCGAGATCAGCCATCATTCTGTTCGAAATTTCATTCACCTTGGTGAACTTGGGCTCGATGGCTCGGTTCGATCGGTGGCTGGAGTCTTGCCCTCGCTTTTGTCTGCCAAGTCGCTCGGGTTCTCTCGAGCCATAGTGCCCGCAGCCAATCTTGCAGAGGCAAAATTGGTGTCTGACATTGAGGTTATCGGTGTTCATTCGCTGGCAGAAGTCGCAAATGTTCACGGCGCGAATTTGGTAATTAGAGAACCAGAACAAATTGCTGCAACAGTTTTGGAGCCAAATCTTGCGGAAAATTCAAACCTTGAAAACTTGGATATTTCAGACATTCTCGGGCAGGCAGATGCGATCAGGGCCCTAACCGTTGCGGCTGCCGGTGGCCATCACCTGCTTATGGTTGGCCCGCCTGGCGCCGGAAAAACCATGTTGGCTGAACGTTTACCAACATTGTTGCCAAACCTGCCATTGGCCCAGGCTCTCGAAACTACCGCTGTTTTGTCTATAGCTGATCATCGAAGGTCGGCAGTTGTGGCTTTGAATGGTTTAGTCGAGCGCCCACCATTCGAAGCACCTCACCATTCCGCATCAGTGAGTTCGCTCGTGGGTGGCGGTGTCGGGCTGCCCAGGCCGGGGCTGATATCAACAGCAAATAATGGGGTTCTCTTTCTCGACGAAGCACCAGAGTTTCAATTACCCGTCTTAGAGGCGCTTCGGCAACCACTCGAATCTGGCGAGGTGCTAATCAACCGAAGCGCCGGCACGGCACGTTTTCCGGCTAAGTTTCAACTGGTGTTGGCAGCTAATCCTTGCCCCTGCGGCCGAAGTTTTGGGCAAGCCCGAGGTTGCACCTGCAGCGAGGTAGCTAAGAGAAAATATGCAAATAAGCTCAGTGGCCCCTTGCTCGATCGAATAGATATTCGTCTGGCCATATCGGCGGCGAATGCCGGCCAAATGGCGCTTGATCTCGAGGCTGCTCAAGAAAACCAAATGACCTCAAAACAGCTCAGACAGCAGGTGCAATGTGCCCGTGAACTAGCGGCAGATCGACTTAGTGCGACACCTTGGTCTTTGAATGTGCAGGTTCCAGGCTCGTACCTTAGAAAGCAACTGCGATTGGCTACCGAAGTGACCCAGCCAATTGATCGAGCACTTGCCAAGGGCAAAATAAGTATGCGCGGTTATGACCGTTGTCTCAGGTTGGCTTGGTCAATTGCTGATCTCGCGGGTTGCGACCAACCCCGGCGTGAACACATCGTTGAGGCGGCATACCTTAGAGGTAGCGATTCTCCGATGGTTGGAGTTTGAGATGGCTGACTTGAAGATATCGACCGAGCAAATTAGTTCATTTCTAGAAGGAATTAGCCCCGGTGTCGAACCAGAGAGGCTCTCTCAACATTTTGCTTATCTTGCGTGGAGTCTTATGTGTGAGCCCGGTGATGGGCTTGCCGGTTTTCTAGTGCAATCGCTCGGCTCTGATAAGGCCTTAGAGCTTATTCTTAACGGTGCTTCTGCGCAGGAGGTTTACCAAGCGTTGGAGCCAAACTGTGAACCCAACATCGAATTTATCGGCGAAGAAGAGTTTCAAAAAGCGTATGCAGATGGTCTGGAGCGGTGGGGGAGCCGCAAGTCGCTTGCGGAGTTGTCGGCAACACTCGAGCTAGTCAGGGGTCTCGGAGGCTCAACAGTTTCTCCGGTCTCTACCTTTTGGCCGGCTCAGCTTTTCGATCTGGGAGTTCATTCTCCAATGGTTCTTTGGTGCAGGGGAAAAGTTGCAAACCTAGAACGACTTAATTCATCCATAGCTGTTGTTGGTTCTCGAGCCATCTCTGCCTACGGGCGCGAAGTGACCGCCGAGTTTGTTGCTGCTGCGACAGCGATGGGCCTCATCGTAGTTTCAGGCGGCGCACTTGGAGTCGACGGTCGAGCTCACAGCATTGCTCTAGCAACGCAAGGTAAAACCATCGCTGTAATGGCAGGTGGAGTTGATCGTTTTTATCCCTCGGCTCATTCTGAACTTCTACATAGAATTTCTATGGAGGGATTAGTCATCAGTGAAATGCCACCAGGCACGGCACCTACCAAATGGCGATTTCTGCAGCAAAATAATGATTTGTATCAGTTCATCTAGTTTTTTGCCTAGGGCGAACATCAACCTCTTTTCTGCAAGATGGTGCGTAGTCTCTAACTATCTGCGCATGGCCTAAAGCCCGAGGACGCGCCCCTCAAATGCCAAATCAGTTTCGAAACAAACTATCCCTCTCTATATCAAGGGGATAGCTGAGTTGGACCCCAAATACAAAAATCACCCATTTCTAACTGCTTCAAAATGGACTTAGGAACGAAACCTAGGAGTCTCATGGAAAAGCACTACAGCTACACGGAAATAGCGGAAATGTTGAAGGTACCAATCAGCACTCTCTATCTCTTCAAGAAAGAAGGTACTGGCCCGCACACTTTGCGAGTCGGACGACACTTTCGAGTTTCTGAGTCGGACCTTAAGGATTGGCTATTGAAAAGACGCGACTAGTTCGCAAAACGCGAAGACATGGTGACTACCTGTTAAATCAGGCCCAGACCTTCGTAGTCGTAAGACTGAGCTAACTGCAAGCTCGAACCCTGACAGGGAGCAGATATGCCTTACCGCAAAGGCAGCCACATTATGTGGCGAAGGTAATTCCAACGGACTGCGCAGGGAGATCCCTCGGAGAAGCGCCCTCCATAAATTTATTCACTTTAAATTCGGAGGCCGCAATGGCGTATAACAACTTAGGCAGTCACTTTGACGCTGCCAAACAGATCAGCATCGACGACATCTTGAGCAATTTAGGTGTTTGGGACTCTAGAGAATCAATCGTGGACGGAATTGTTGTCGTCTCACACTCCAGAACAACTCGGGGGAAAGAAGTAACAATCCAGTCAACTTACCATCCAAAAACGTATGAAGAAGGAGACAAAGTTCAATTCGTCAAGGGAGGAAATGACGCGTTTCCCATACATAAATTTGATTTCATTCGAGACATGCTTTGTGGCGGTAACGAACTCGCGGCAATCACTTGGGTAAGTAACAATGCCCCCGTGAAACGTTCTTGGCTTGTGGACCTAGGAGACCTCGTTAAAGCTGAGGAGGGTCTGAGTGAGCCTATTTCAGACGAGCGAAACCATATTGTCGCGCTCGCCGCTAGGCAGGTTCTTCGAATAAAGGCTGATGAACTAGCGAAACTCGAATTGGCCGAAGAATCTTTTAGGCGTGAGGGTGCCATTCCTCAACCAATGTCTGTCATAGATTGGCTTCAAGAGCCAGATCAAGTGGCGCAATTTCGTATTGAGGAACTATGGGTCAAAGGTGGTAACAACTTTATAGTTGCACCCAACAAGGGAGGTAAAACGACATTAGTTCTCAATGTTTTGAAAGCACTCGTTGATGGCGGCCTGTTCTTAGGCAAATTCAATACGCTACCTGTCACTCGCAATGTGGGCATAATAAATTTTGAGTTGAGCCCGTCACAGTACAAGCGTTGGATACGAAAATTAGAGCTTCGAAATGTCGCCAACGTGAAAGTCTGGAATTTGCGTGGTTTACCAAACCCTTTTCGAACACCAACTTCTCGTGCGCATTTCGTTGCGCAGCTGCTTGAAAACAATATCGAGGTTCTTATAATCGACCCTTTCTCCAGTGCCTTCACTGGAAAGAATGCTAAAGAAAACGAGGAAGTCAAGGAATTCCTTCTCCTCATAGACTCGCTTGCTGCACAAGGAAACGTCGAGGAGTATTTGCTCGTCGTCCATGCAGGTCACGATGGAACTCGCGCTCGCGGTGCGTCAACACTTGCGGACCACCCTGATGCAACGTGGTTCATCGGCAAGGGTGAAGCTGGCAGGCTTAGGACATTTAGAGCTGAGGGGAGAGACGTGAGCTACACAGAGGAAGCGATAACTCTGGGAGTTGACGGAATCACTCTGACCCTTACCGGTCTAACCAAGGCTGACTCCGTTTTGGAGAATATGAAACTCCATGTAAGCAACTTCGTGGGTAAGAATCCTAATTGCATGCAAGTCAAATTGAGGCTGCGGTTACGGGAGCAAATTCGTTGATCACAGCGGCCCGAGCAGCACTTGTTTCAGAGGGTGCAATTATTGAAACAATCAGCGGTTCCAGCAAACGCTTCAGGCTTTCCGCCTAGTCTCTGCAGCTTCTTCCCCCTCCTATAGAGGGGGGAGAAGTGGAGACATGCAGGGGACGAATTGATACCAATTTTGCCAGATGATGTTAAAGCTGATGGTAGCCATTTGTAAATGGGTTTGAAGCCAAACTCAACAAACATATGGCATCGAAGCGATTTGAACTTACCCGAAAATCGTTTCGAGTTTTACCTAATTTCCGACGTCATTTCTCAAGAAGTCCAGTAGTTCTTGCTCTAGGTCCTCCAACGCTTCAACTATTTTCAACTCTGTGCCAAGTCCTGCACAAACGAAAAGTTGCACAAGAGCCCGAACGGCTGAGGCCTTTTGCGGTTCTGCACCCTGTTTGAGGTGGTATTCGATCTCTAGAAGTGACAACGCTGTCTGGCTATCGCAAGGTATAGCACTTTGTGAGAAAGCCTTGTCAATCGCTGCCTGTAAACCTTTGGGAGGCGCTAGCACTGGTGTTTTATTTGAAAGTAAATCCAAAGAAAACTGTCTCGTATCGAATGGCGGGTAGGCACCTGAAAACCAAATTGTATAAACATCGTCCGTTAGTACGATTTCCGAAGCCAAAGTCATGGTCATAGGTACAACGAGGTTACCGTCCGCGTTCCCTAGTGCATAGCTTCCATCCAAAAGTGGAGTGAAGCCATCGGAATCGAAGACAGCATCTATTGCTTTGTAGAGCCATCTAACAGCCATTAGTGCGTTCTTGCACTTCAATGCAATTGAGTGGGTCTGGCACCAAGTTGCAGGGTCAAAGAAGGAGACATTTAAGACGTTCTGCGCTAAAGAATAACTTGCCTTGAACTCTATGAGCCCACCAGATGGAACCAAGTTTCTAAGTATCAATTAACCCTCTTTCGCAGACACAGAGGTTAACAGAAGTTCAGCTATAGACCAAGAATCTTTGCTTTGGCGGCGGTGAATTCCGCATCGGTCAGTACTCCGCTCGAGTGAAGTTCGTTCAATTTATTGAGCTCTGTCGAAATCTCCGTGTTAATCCTTGGATTGTTCGACAAATCTGCGTTTGGCGGCGGTGCATCTCTCCCGATCACCGCTTGCCCAGTGGCGACTAGCTTGTTCATTCTTCGAACATCGCCAGTGTCAGGTCGAGGGTTGCGAAGCGAATATGTGTCGCTAGCAGTGACAATGGTCAGGTACAGGTCACCATGAAGTTTTTCGAAAAGTGAAGATGTGTTTTTATTGAATACCTGTGAGTTTGAGCTAATGCTGACCAACTTTTCGGGCTTGTCAAAGTTGGGCCCGCCAGTTAGAAACCGGACGGATACGTACCCTTTTTCGTAAATGCACACTCGTCTTGTCCAGAAGAACTCGTCCGCAATTCGTTTGCCGAACTTTTCCAACCGTTCTGCCTCTACCCGAGCCTTTTCTAGCTTCTTGGCGTCCTTAAGCATAGTTTTCTCAAGTTTTTTATCCGAGCCAGCAGCCGATCGAATGTCTTTACGTTTTTCCTCACCCAAGGGACCTTTGATTAGCAAGTCTTTTGAAGAGTCCGAAATCATTTGGCCGGCTTCTTTGAAGTCATTTCCAATCTCCGCAAAATCGGACTTTATTTTCTTCCATTCTTCGTCGGATTGTGCCTTTGCCGACGCAAATTCCTGCCTTGTTTCGAGCACCGTTTGTTCCAGCGCAACATTTAACTCGCCGACAGCATCTTTCATGTTCTTAGCGGCAGTTTTTATGTTTTTTACTGTTTCCGCATTCTTTCGCTTGAGCTCCTCATCGACAGCCTTGCTTCTGGCATCGATTTCAGCCATTTTTGCCCTGTGAACCTCTTTTTGGAGAGCTATTTTTTCTTTTAGTGCAGCTTGTCGAGCTTCATACTTTGCTTTCCTCGCAGCGTCCGCGTTTTCACGTGCTTCTCGTTTGGCCGCCTTCGCCGCTTCCTTGTCGTCCATAATCTCCCCTTAAGGAATTAAATCGTCTCTAAAACAGTTTAAATGAGCCTGAGGAAAGAGTTTGTATGTGGGTTTTCACGCAAGACGGGTTTGTAAGCGCGGTTTCAAATCGAAACAAGGACGGGCTGGTCGTAAGGGCACGCGATAAGGCGGCACTAGACGCGCTCGCGGCTACATCTAATGTTGAGATTATGAAGTCGCCAAAGGCGGACTACCCCTATCGAGTATTTGTGAGTAGGGAAGATTTTCGGAGTTGGTTAAACGTCGGTATTGAACACTTGGATTATGAGAATTTCAAAGCCAAGGTGGCCAAAACGAGGGGCCCTGAGTATTCGCAAGCTCTACACGAGGTTTGGGTTTCAATGCACCTAGTTGAAGATTCTGATGCAAGCAGTGGTCTCCGCTCAGGATATATCCAGAAGCCACAGGAGGCCGATGGAGGCCCTAACAGTGCTTGAGTCGGAGTATGAGCGGTACACGCGACTAAAAGCCGCCTCGCAGACCTGTGGCATATGCAATCAAAGCCCAATGTTCAACTGGGCACTCAGGTTTGGCCAAGTTTGTGACACATGCGAGAAACGGGCAGTTGACTCTAATAATCAGTCGATCCAAATCACCCAGTCACTTTTGAACGAAGGTGGGTTTCTCTACGTGCAAAACCCCGAGGCCATCTTCGCTCCAGAGGAAGCTGACCCATGTCTTCCCAGTGCTCCGTGTGATGAGGTCAACGAAACACGGCGATGTTGGGTTGACGCCATTGAGTGTCAAATTTGGGAAGGCCGAATGGGCGGAATCGGCCTTGTCGTTGCCGACTTTCCTCAGGAAACATTTAGGCGACCTACTCGAAAAATCAAGGGGAAGTAAACAAGATGCCCCAAGGCTCACTGGGGCAAAGGTCACAACGGATTATTTCGACATCGCAATCAACTTCGAATAATGTGCCGCACGTCACGCATTTTGCTCCCATGCTCTTATTCTTACGTGGTTTGGTTTCTTACCTAGTGAGTTGTCCACAGCCTTGTCGTAGGCGCTCATTAGACTTTTGAAGTATGTGGGGAAAGAAGGAAATGAACCGATGAAGTCTATTCACGATGTGCTCGCAGAATTGCGTGAGTCAGCGTTCGACGAGCGACACAAAGGTGACCTATTTGAAGCGCTGACAAAGAAATATTTGGAAATCGACCCGTTCTACCGAACCTACTTCGACAAAGTATGGCTTTATGGGGACTGGGCGAAAGAGAACGGCATCTCAAAACAAGACACCGGAATCGACCTAGTTGCTCGCATACCTGAGACAGGCGAAATCGCAGCCATCCAATGCAAGTTCTACGCCGAAGGCGCATACCTAGACAAGAAAGAAATCGACTCCTTCTTCACCGCTTCTGGAAAAGAACCATTCCGCGAGCGCTACATCTTCTCGACAACAGATAACTGGTCAAAAAACGCTAGCGATGCTGTTGAAGGTCAGCAAATCCCGACGACAATCATTCGTGTTCAGGATTTGGATGAGTCCGGTATCGACTGGTCTGGTTTCAGTCTCCAAGATGTTTCAAAAATTGGGCTTCTGAAGAAGAAGACGCCGTTTCCTCACCAGTTAGAAGCCATTGAGGCTGCTAAGGCCCACTTTGCTTCTGCCGACCGAGGCAAGATGATTATGGCTTGTGGAACAGGTAAGACTTTCACTTCGCTTCAGATTGTTCAGGAGATGACGCCCAAGGGCGGAACAGTGCTATTCCTAGTGCCTTCCCTCGCTTTGTTGTCTCAGACGCTCAAAGAGTGGAAACGAGAGGCTTCAGCCGACTTCCGCGCTTATGCAGTCTGTTCTGACACGAAGTTGAGTAAGCAGGCGAGTTCTGAGGATACGCGCGTCGCGGATCTCGCTTATCCGTCGACCACAAATGTTGAGAAACTTGCATCGCACTTCAACAAGGGGACTGATGCAGTCCTTACGGTTATCTTCTCGACTTATCAATCTATTGAGGTCGTGGCAGCAGCACAGAAAAAAGGGCTTCCTGAGTTCGATCTGATCATCTGTGACGAGGCGCACCGAACGACCGGAGTGACTCTCGCCGGCGACGACGAATCAAACTTTGTTCGAGTACACGACAACAACTTCATAAAGGGCTCCAAACGCCTCTATATGACCGCTACACCTCGTATCTACGCAGAAGCAAGCAAAGCCAAAGCAGAAGAAGCATCCGCCGTCCTAGCGTCGATGGACAACGAATCACAGTTCGGCCAAGAGTTCCACCGACTCAACTTCGGTAACGCCGTATCTCGCGGTTTGCTCAGCGATTACAAAGTTCTAGTTCTCACTGTGTCCGAAACACAAGTAAGCAAATCACTTCAAAAAATTCTCACCGACGGAGACGAACTCAAACTCCAAGACGCAATCAAAATCGTTGGCTGTTACAACGGTCTACGCAAACGAAGCACCAACCCTGATGACTTCCTAGTCGACAAAACACCGATGAGAACCGCCGTCGCATTCTCACGCTCAATCAAAGACTCCAAAAGGATCGCCGAACTATTCGGAACAGTCACCAAAGCCCTAAACGACGAAGCCAAAGAAAAAGACGGACTAATCGCAGAAGCCGACCATGTTGACGGCACATTCAATGTAATGGCAAGAAACGAACGCCTCGATTGGCTCAAAGACACCAAAACCGAAAATACAGTACGAGTCCTAAGCAACGCCAGATGCCTATCAGAAGGCGTCGATGTGCCAGCCCTAGACGCAGTCCTATTCTTAAACCCACGCGACAGCCAAGTCGACGTCGTCCAATCCGTAGG
This sequence comes from Rhodoluna sp., assembly GCF_024641065.1. GTDB lineage: Bacteria > Actinomycetota > Actinomycetes > Actinomycetales > Microbacteriaceae > Rhodoluna. The sequence continues at coordinate 409,844 of NZ_JAHEDV010000001.1, read as the reverse complement.
ACGCGTAATGCGAAAAGCCGATAACAAACAATACGGCTATGTCATACTTCCAATCGCCGTACCAGCCGGCAAATCAGCCGAGGAAGCGCTCGCGGACAACAAGAACTACAAAGTCGTCTGGCAAGTTTTGCAAGCCTTACGAGCTCACGATGAGCGTTTTGACGCCCTCGTGAACAAGATCGACCTCACTGGCGACACTGGTGGCGTAATCGAGATTATCGACGCAAGCCCAAGCACCGGCGAAGGAGACTGGGACGGCGACTCTAAACCAAAAGACAGCGGTCAAGTGCCCCTATTTGAGTTCGACTTCGCAGACTGGAAAGATGCAATCTTGGCAAAGATTGTGCAGAAAGTCGGTGAGCGAACTTACTGGGAAAACTGGGCAAAAGATGTGACTGAAATTGCTACTGCACACATTGCTCGAATTCGCATTCTTGTTGATGGCTCAAACCCTGAGCTACAAAACGAATTTCAGAGATTTGTTAAGAGCCTTCAAGATAACCTGAACCCTTTCGTTACTGCGCTCGAAGCTATCGAGATGTTGGCGCAACACCTGATTACTAGACCAGTCTTCGATGCACTTTTTCAGGATTACCAATTTTCTGAACAAAACCCCGTATCCGTTGCGATGCAAGGAATGGTCGATGCGCTTGAGAAATCAAAGCTCGACCAGCACACGGAAGACCTTGAAAAGTTTTATGAAAGCGTGAGGCTGCGCGCTAGCGGCATTACCGATGGTGCATCTAAGCAGAAAATCGTCAAAGAGCTCTATGAAAGATTCTTCAAGTTAGCCTTTTCAGCTACAAGCGAGCGCCTAGGAATCGTTTATACGCCAAACGAAATTGTTGATTTCATTATCTCCGGTTCTGACTTTTTACTTAAAACAGAATTTGGATCGGGTATTTCCGACCCGAACGTCCATGTACTTGATCCGTTCACTGGAACTGGAACATTCATTGTTCGGTTACTTCAGTCTGGGCTCATAAAGCCGGACGATTTAATTCGAAAGTACAAGTCTGAACTCCATGCAAATGAAATTGTTTTGCTCGCCTACTATGTTGCGGCCATAAACATCGAAGAGGCTTTCCATGCACTCGCCGGTGGCAAGTATGAGGGGTTCGATGGAATTGTATTGACTGACACTTTCCAAATGCATGAAAAGGGCGATTCGGATGAACTTTTCGGTCTAGAAGTTTTCCCAGAAAATAATGGCCGTGTAAAGGCGCAAAAAGAGACGCCTATTCAGATAATTATTGGTAATCCGCCATATTCCGCTGGGCAAACGTCCGCTAACGACGCCAATGGAAATTTGAGTTACCCGACGCTGGATTCTCGCATCACTGAAACTTACGCAAGGAAAACAGACGCCCAAAACAAGAACAATCTGTATGACTCATACATCCGAGCGATTCGTTGGGCGTCTGATCGAATAAACGACGATGGACTAATCGCGTATGTGACCAACAATGGTTTTATTGATAGCAATACGGCCTCGGGGTTGCGAAAGTGTCTCGTTGAGGAGTTCTCAAACATCTTTGTTGTTAATTATCGAGGAAATTCAAGGATGGCCGGCGAGGCAGCTAGACGAGAAGGTGGGAATATATTCGATATACGAGTGGGTGTTTCGGTAATTTTCCTCGTCAAACGCGCCAACCACAAGGGCTCAGGAAGTATCAAGTACTTTGAATTTCCTGATTATGCGACTAAGTCTGACAAGTTAGAGAAAACGACAGAATTCTTGAATCTGGAGTCAATCCCTTGGGTTGACATTAAACCGAATGAAGCGGGCGACTGGATTAATCAGAGGAACGAGGTGTTCGAATCATTCATACCTATTGGGGCAAAAGGTAAGTCAAATGAAATTGGGATTTTTAAGTCTTACAGCACTGGTCTACAAACAAATCGAGATGCGTGGGTCTACAACTTTTCAGGTGAAAAGGTAAATGCTTCAGTTCGAAAAATGCTTGAAACTTACAACACTGAGATTGAACGTTGGGAGGCGAGCGGGAAACTTGGGGCACCGGAGGTTTTCGTAGAAAAGAATCCGAAGTTAATTAGTTGGTCCTCAAGTCTTTTGTCTAATTTCGAACGCGGCAAGAAAATTTCTTTCAAAACTGGACTCGTTGTCGATGCTGCATATCGCCCGTTCAATAAACAAAAACTTTATGGTGACACTGAGGTGCTACACCGGCCAGCAATTCTGAAGAGAGATTTCTCAAATCCGCACTTGCAACAAATCGGCTTCGTACTTGCTGGCGTAGGTGCGGCTGTACCTTTCTCTGCGCTAATGACAAAACTTGTACCCGACATGTCCGCGTTTGGCGCCCAAACTAACAGTCAGTTTTTCCCTAGATACAGTAAAGGCGATGAGCTTGATGGGTCTCCACAAGAAGCTTTCAGCCTGTTCTCTGATGATTCACCTGACAATATTTCTGAGCACGCCATTGCCCAATTCACAGCGGTTTTGGGTTATTCAGTCACCGCTGATGAATTGTTTTTCTACACTTATGCCGTTCTCAATCACCCTGAATATAAGCTTTTGTTTGAAAACGATTTCAAGCGAATGTTGCCCCGAATCCCAATACTTGATTCTTTCCGAGAGATGGTGGATTTGGGTAGGAGATTAGGTGAACTCCATGCCGACTATGAGGTTGTCAATCCATATCCTTTAGAAAAAGTTGGTCTAGATCCAAGCGACTTCAAGGTAGAAAGACTTTCGTATCTCAAGGCTGGTAAGAGCATTGACAAATCCGTAGTGGTTTTCAATAACAACCTGCAAGTACGTGGGATACCTCTGGAAGCCCATGACTTCAAGATTGGTGCGAAGTCTGCGGTTGATTGGGTTGTTGAGAGGTTCAAAATAACGGTCGATAAGGCAAGTGGCCTAATTAACGACCCGAATGACTGGGCAAAAGAGTCAGGAAGTGCGGACTACCTTTACCAGCTACTCGCCAAAGTAGTGACTGTCTCATTGGAAACTACGAAGTTACTCGACCAGATGCCCAAGTTCCCAAAATTCTCCTGAAAGCGCAATGACGATTGAACATTGAAAGAATTCAGAACATCCGACGAATCGGAATGAACTGCCTAAAACTTGATGCAGCGGAAATAAATCTATTGCTCAGAGAAATCGAAGCCGAGTTAATTGATTCGCGCTTTTGGCACGGCGATGAATATGGCAATTGGTCGCCTACCGACACTGAACGCAAAGAGGTCTTATACAGGATCCTTGATGAGTTGCAGCCGGTGCAACTTCAAAAGCTCGCAGATGGAATTGAGGAGATAGGTGGGCACCTCAAAAGAGACGAGAGCATCGTTGCTGACGACGTGGTGCCTCTGTTTTTGTTTGGCTCGCACCTCGCGAAGCATAAAAAAGTAATTTCAGAGGTTGGAGACAGCCTTTCATTGCTTGGAGTTCGACTTTTTATCGCACACGAATCCATTCGGCCAACAGCAGACTTTCAGCAAGAGATTCGCAAAAGCCTAAACGAAGTTCATGGGGGATTAATCTTCTTCCACGATGGCTTTGGTGCCAGCCCTTGGTGTGACCAAGAGGTTGGTTGGTTGATTGGTCGCGACGTACCTTACTTCACCCTCAAATACGGCAAGAAGCCGCCACACGGTTTTGTTGCTAAGGACCAAGCTCTATCGGTTACTGAACGGACAACGCACGAAAAGGTGATCAAAGAAATCGTAGAGTGGGTAACTTATGATCCCGACCTCAAGCCCAGATTTATTGATTCGCTATTAATCTCACTTAGTCGGTCGAATCTCTTTTCGACTACGGATTCGCTTTGGAGGCATCTACGACTCCAACAGGGCTTGACGCAAAAGCAAATAGATTTTTTACTTTCAGCGACACAGGATAACTATCAGATACACGGAGCCGCCAGCCGCGTTGGAATGTATGAAGATGGCAGAGGAGATCCGTACCCGAGAGTGATCTGGAAATTTGTGCAATCCCAAACCCACTTCAACGCACAATCTGAAGCAGCAGTCCAATATTTAAAGAGCTTTTCTGATAAAAAGTAGGTCATACCAATCCACTGTTGCATAGCTATTGCACAAAAAGTCTGTGTCTAAATATATGCTTGTGTTTACAAGGCAATACAGATTTTGTCCACGAGACTTCTAATGTCTTGGTCTTAGGTTTGATTCCTGCCGAGACGCCCGTTGCAACTTTTGCCTCTATCCTCATCAGCGGTAAATCGGAACACTCAGCGTCATTTCTGTCAAACCTCTATCGAGGTAGATGATTGAATCGATTGCGCCAACAGCACTCCTTTCAAGAACTTTGTTTCTCGAGGGAACGGTAGATCACCTGTCGCGTGGTAGAAAACAGCTCCGCGATTTGAGAAACTGTTTTTCCTTGTGCGTAAAATTCAGCGACTTGAGATTTTTGCATAGGCGAGAGTACGGAGCGTCTGCCTCCGAGCTTGCCCTTAGCCTTGGCTGCCGCCAAACCATCCTTGGTCCTCGCGGAAATGATTTCGGCTTCGAATTGAGCGAAAGCGCTAATGAGTGTGAAGAACAAGCGGCCTTCGATAGTGGTTGTGTCGATGTTCTGCTGCATCACAACAAGGTTGACTTCGATCGCCTTGAAGTCTGAAACGATTTGTAAGAGATCTTTCGTGCTACGACCCAGTCGGTCTAGCTTTGTTACTACAACAGTGTCACCATGTCTCAGATGTGCCTTTAGCTCGTTCAACTGAGGCCTGTCTGACTTGGTGCCAGTGTATTTCTCGACAAAGAGCTTGTCGCATCCGTATTCCTTTAGAAGTTGCTCTTGGTTGTCAGTTGACTGTGTTTGGGTTGAAACGCGCGCGTATCCAAATTTCTTAGAAGATGAATTCAATAACTGCCTGTCCGTTACTCATACCTTTAGGTAGAGTGCAATCGTACACAGGTTTCGTACAAAAGACAACTTGAGATGCGAGACCACAAGGCTGTCCGACCCAGATGGCCGAAAATTATCGTTTTCGTACAAGCTGAAGACATAAAGTAACTAAATATTCTTCTCACTTATACTCGAATCCTGATTTGATTTTGGGGGCGAGCGTTCATGAATTTGAGAAAAACTGTAGTTGCAGTCACCGTCTTGGGAATTACATTGGGATTGTCAGGTTGTTCGGGTTTTAAGGCCAATGCCAAAGACTGTGAAGCTGTTGGTGGTTACATCAAGGAAATCGTGGCTCTGCAGAATGCGACGACTGCCGAAATTTCTGACAACTCCTATAGGCGCTCGGGTATCAAGCTATGGACAGCGAAACTTGATGAGATGGAAGCTGGTGTTCTGCCTCGAGAGGCTCAATTAAGGACGGCGCTTGAAGATTGGATCGCTAAGTCGCGTGAGGTCGCAGAAACCCTTCGCACTAGCCTTTTGGATTTAGATAGCGCCGCTTTGGACAAAGCAGCAGGAGAGTTCCAAAGCTCAAATCAAACTCTTGGCGCTATGTGCTCATAGTGATTGAGGTGCGCCCTCACTGCAATAACTCTGAACTTCAATCGACGAATTTAACTTCGATTCTTTCTTGGCCACGTCCTTTATGCACCACCACTGTGATGAGAGCTTTCACAATCTCGCGTTGTTGAAAAATATCTAATTCATTCCAATACTCAAACCAGTAATCGAAAGCCCTGTCAAGTTTCCTGACATGAATAAACTGCTCAACGGTGACAACTTCGTTTTCCAAGCCTATTTTTTCTGCTGCGTCATTCATTGAAGTCTTCCATTCATCAAAACCTGCTGCATCAATTGACTCCCACCACTTACGACGCATGTCTTCAAGGAGAGAAGATTTTGCGGTCATTTCGCGCGTCATTCTTATTTTTCTTTCCAAGTCATTTGCATGCTCCCCAAGTTCCTTGATTCTTCTCATTAAGTACTTGAGGTCGGCACCTTCGGCTTCAGCAAATCGGTAGTTCGCGGCGCGTAGTCGCTCCACTTCCTGCAATTCCTGCACAAGTGGAACAAGTTCATCGGAAGAATCCCCATAGTCGGGGGCTGTTCGATTTCGGCCCACCCAATCTTTTATAGAAAGCACAACGAGATTTTCTAAATATTCCTTTTTTATGTGAACGTGATTGGTGGCTCCAGAACACAAATAGCCATTCATGTAATACATTGTTGAATCACAGATGCCGCATTTTGCCAACCCCGACAATAAATGTCGAACAGTATTTCCCGGTGTGGTTTTTCTAGTCGGATCGCTAAGAATTGCCTGAACCTGTTCAAAAAGTTCTTCAGAAACTAGCGGTTGAATTTTGTCCGATGGCAAGAATTCGCCTAAGTGTTTGACTTCCCCAACATATGAGCGATGAGTTAGCGATTCGCGCAACCTGACAGGCTTGACTCCTAATTCAACCGCAACTGACCGCAGTGATTTACCCAGAGCAACCTGTTCAAAAGCGTATTGCACTCGAGTTGCTTCTGCGGGGCGAGGAGTCTTGTTATCAGATTCATATCCCCATCGCCGCCTTCCAGGAACGGGAAAACCACCCGAGACGAGTTGGGCATTCTTGGCCTTTTGCCTAGCGCCTTTCCGTTCCATTTCTGCTTTGGAAACAATGGCCTTCATTCGAGCGAATAATCGCCCGTTATCGTTTGTGAGGTCGGCCTCCCCGTTTGCCGTTACGAGCAAAAGGCCGTCCTCTTCAGCAGCTTCAATCCAATCCTCGAGTTGACGGGGTTGACGAGTTAGGCGGTCTAGGTCCCAGCAAACCAAAGCGACAAATTTTCCCCTTTTGAAGTCAAGGAGCATTCGTTCGTAGTTAGGGCGGGTGACATTCTTCTTGCTTGCACTGACAGTATCCGAGTAGATTTCACCTAAAACCCAATTCTTGGACGCGATTATAGCCCTGCATTCCGCTTCTTGACGTTCCACAGCAAGGCCATCTTCTCGAGGGTCTTGGCTAATTCGTAAATATATTGCTGCAGTAACTGGTTTGGCCATAACTAATACTACTCATTGTTCTGGCAGCGAAATCGGCTGATTGCAGCCCTTAGCCCGGTCACTCTAGTAGTAGAGGCAAACTGGAGATCAGGTGCGTTGAGCACGGCAAGGCATGCGCTGGCGCTGGAGCGAACAGTTATTGCAGTTCCGGGGCAGATCACCTCTGCCATGTCGGTGGGTTGCAATCAATTGATTAGGGATGGACTTGCCCAACCGGTAATTCGAGTAGAAGACCTCAGAACATACTTCGCAAGCAATGAAAGCAGACTCTTTGGTCATGAAGGCTCAACTGATATTTCAGGTCAAGCCCAAGATGAAATAGGAATGCAGGTGCGTGAACTCGGTGCTCTTGAAACCAGAGCTTATGACGCAATAGGTTTCGGTGCCCCCGAATCGAATGAAATCGCCACCACAGCGGGATTAACCCGCTCAGAGGCGCACATTGCACTTAGCTCACTTGAACTCGAAGGATTCATAGTGCGCCGAGGCTCGGGTTGGGCTCGAAGCCAAACTATTGTTTGAAACGTGAACTTACTTTTCGCCGAAACGCTCGCTCAATATGAGCAGCAGCTTTCGGGCGCCCGAGGATTTTCACCGAACACGTTAAAGGCTTACCGATCAGACATATCGGAATTGTTGGTTTTTGCTCAATCCCGCGGGATTCAAAATCCTGCGGAAATTTCAATCGACCTTTTGCGAGATTACCTTTGGGCTTTGAGCGAAACAGGCCTGGCAAAATCAACCCTGGCTCGCAAGAGTGCTGCATTTCGATCCTTTACAGCTTGGTTGCACAAGAGTCAGGTGCTTGAGGTTGACCCTGGACTCAGGCTTCGAACACCCAAGCAAAACAAGGCCTTGCCAACAGTGGTTTCTCGCGAAAGCCTCGCTCAAGTATTCGAGAGTCTCGAATTGAAAGCGACCTCTGATAATCCTCAGGGAATACGAGACTTGCTGATTTTTGAACTCTTGTACGCAACCGGAGCACGTGTTAGCGAGCTGGTCGGGTTAAATCTCGAAGACATTGATTATGGGCGCTCGCTGCTTCGGGTTTTAGGAAAAGGCTCAAAGGTGCGCATGGTTCCTTTTGGCAAGCCGGCAGCCGAAGCCTTAGATAGCTGGATTCGCAAAGGTAGACCACAACTTGAATCAGAGCAAAGCCACAGCGCGCTTCTGTTGAATTCTCGAGGCAAACGTGTTGGAGTTCGTCAGGTTTATGGACTGGTTGCAGCTTGCCTTGAGTCAACACCAACTGGAGCAACCGGCCCTCACTCACTTCGTCACAGCGCAGCAACTCACCTGCTTGATGGGGGAGCCGATCTTAGATCTGTGCAAGAACTTCTGGGCCATGCGAGCTTGGGTACAACGCAGATTTATACGCATGTGTCGATTGAAAGGCTCAAGGATGGCTATAAAAACGCCCATCCTCGTGCCTAAATCATCGGCAGTAATCGGCTCGGATTCAAACCACCGATCAGTGCAAGTGGTGACAGGTAGTCACCTGAGTATCGCAGTGAGAAGTGCATGCAACTCTCGGATAAACAATGAGCCCGGTAGTTTGCGTCTGCCTCGCAAACAACGCCGATTAAATCACCGGTTCTGACAGCTTGACCAGCGGAAAATTCACTGCAAACTGGTTCATACTCGGTTAGATAACCATTGGCGTGCAAGATTGAGAGCACTTGGCGATTCACCACCTTGCCAGCGAACCAAATTCGACCATCCGCCGGAGCCAGAACGGTTTCTCCAACTTTTGCAACTAAATCAACACCTCTATGACCTGCTGAGTAGTCGCTGCTCGGTTGTCGATAGGGGTTAATCAATCTGGTTGGTAGTTCTAGCGGCATGATCCAAATTTGATCATCTTTCCTCTGTTTTTGATCTTCTGCCGAGGCTATGTCGAAATTGAAGTTTGCACCGATCGCCACCGTCAAAATTGCCAGTGCCGTTGCCTTCCAGAGAATGTTCTTGGTCATATTCCTAGACTCTCAAAATCCAGAAAATCCTTATAAACATTGAGAAATCGGTGGATAACCCAGTTGAGTCGCTGCTAGAGTTATAGAAGCGGCAATCTTCGCGAAATCCACTTTCAAGTTGACCTTCAAAAAGCATGCCGACTTCGCGTGTCGAATCAGATTCATGTTTCACTCGGTCCGAAGCAATTCGGCGAAACAGATCCGGCACCAGGCGTCTCGAGCAACCGCTCGAAACACAAACTGAGTGGCGCTTCATCGCGCCTTAAAAAAGGAGACTGCTCATGGCAGTAGTAACAATCCGCCAGCTGCTCGACAGCGGCGTGCACTTCGGGCACCAGACCCGTCGTTGGAACCCGAAGATGCGTCGTTTCATTCTGACCGACCGTTCAGGCATCTACATCATTGACCTTCAGCAGTCACTTGCTTTCATTGACAAGGCATATGACTTCGTTAAAGAGACCGTTGCTCACGGTGGCAGCATTCTTTTCGTTGGTACCAAGAAGCAGGCTCAAGAGGCAATCGCCGAGCAGGCACTTCGTGTTGGCCAGCCATACATCAACCAGCGCTGGTTGGGTGGTCTTTTGACCAACTTCCAGACCATCCAGAAGCGTCTTTCACGCCTTAAGGAACTTGAGGTCATGGACTTCTCAGGCAAGACCAAGACCGGTCTTACCAAGAAGGAACTTCTTATTCTTCGTCGCGAAAAGGACAAGCTAGAGAAGGCCTTGGGCGGTATCCGCAACATCACCAAGACTCCGTCTGCGATCTGGGTTGTTGACACCAACAAGGAGCACCTAGCTATCACCGAGGCAAAGAAGCTTGGTATTCCTGTAATCGGTATCTTGGACACCAACTGTGACCCAGATGAGGTCACCATCGGTATTCCAGGAAACGACGATGCAATTCGTTCAGTTCAGCTGCTAACCCGCGTTATCGCAGATGCAGTTGCTGAGGGTCTAATCGCCCGTCACTCAAAGCCAGAGGCTGCAGCTGAGCCACTAGCTGAGTGGGAGCGCGAACTTCTTGAGCAGGGCAACGCCGCTGCTGAGACCGTAGAGGCACCAGCTGCAGAAGCTGTTGCAGTAGAGGAAGCAAAGTAAACATGGCTAACTACACCGCCGCAGATGTAAAGGCCCTGCGCGACCGCAGTGGCGCAGGCATGATGGACTGCAAGGGCGCTCTTGACGAGGCTGACGGCAATGTCGACAAAGCTCTTGAGTTCCTTCGTCTAAAGGGCCTAAAGGGCGTTACCAAGCGTGAAGGACGCACCACCAGCAACGGTCTTATCGTCGCTCGTGTTGTTGACGGCACCGGTTACCTAATCGAACTAGCTTGTGAGACCGACTTCGTAGCTAAGGCTCCAAAGTTTGTTGCACTTGCAGACTCAGTCGCAGACGCTATTGCTGCTGCTGGCGCAACCGACCTAGAGGCTGCACTTGCTGCAGACCTAGGCGGCAAGTCAGTTCAAGACGCCATCAACGACGAAGCCGCAATCATGGGCGAGAAGGTTGAGCTACGCAAGGTTGCTTCTATCAAGGATGCTGCTGTTGACGCTTACCTACACCGCACCAGCAAAGACCTACCTCCTCAGGTTGGTGTCTTGGTTGCTTACTCAGGTTCAGACGCAGAGACCGCTCACGACGTTGCAGTGCACATCGCAGCATTCTCACCAAGCGTTCTAAGCCGCGAAGATGTAGACGCAGAAGTTGTTGCAACCGAGCGTCGCATCGCTGAAGAAACCGCTCGCAACGAGGGCAAGCCAGAGGCTGCACTCACCAAGATCGTTGAAGGCCGCGTAACTGGCTTCTTCAAAGAGAACGTTCTTCTTGAGCAGGACTTCGCAAAGGACACCAAGCAGACTGTTGCTAAGGTTCTAGACAACGCAGGCGTTACTGTTTCTGCATTCCTTCGCTTCCGCGTTGGTGCATAACAAAAGCTAAAAACAACAGAGGCTCGGTCATTTTCGACCGGGCCTCTTTTGTTGCTCAGATTAGAATAGTGTTTGGAAAATGCCGTTAACAGGAGGTCTCGTGTCAGAGAAAAAGCGCCGTGTATTGCTAAAGCTTTCGGGTGAAGCCTTCGGTGGTGGCACTCTTGGTGTCAACCCTGACATCGTTGCCGAAATGGCGCGCGAAATTGCCGAAGGTGCCAAGCACGCCGAGGTAGCTATCGTGGTCGGTGGTGGCAATTTCTTTAGAGGTGCAGAACTTTCCCAGCGAGGCATGGAGCGCTCGCGTGCTGACTACATGGGCATGCTGGGCACTGTAATGAATGCACTTGCCCTGCAAGACTTTTTGGAACAGGCCGGCGTTGACACCCGCGTTCAGTCTGCCATTTCTATGGCCCAGGTTACTGAGGCTTACCTTCCGCTTCGTGCAATTCGCCACCTCGAGAAGGGTCGCGTCGTCATTTTCGGCGCTGGCGCAGGTTTGCCTTACTTCTCAACCGACACTGTTGCAGCCCAGCGCGCCCTTGAGATTAAGGCCGACGAAGTGCTGGTCGCGAAGAACGGTGTTGATGGCGTGTACTCGGCTGACCCTCGTAAAGATTCGAACGCGGTCAAGCTAGACGAAATTTCATACCAGGATGCCTTGGTTCAGGGCCTAAAGGTTGTTGACGCAACTGCGTTCAGCCTCTGCATGGACAACAACATGCCAATGCGAGTTTTCGGTATGCAGCCTCAGGGCAATGTGACCGACGCCATCCTTGGTAAAAAAATTGGAACTTTCGTTTCTGCCTAAGCAGCGACGCTAAAACTTAGATCAACAGGAGAACAAAATGATTTCAGAAATCTTGGCAACAACTACCGACAAGATGGGCAAGGCTGTCGACTCAGCCAAAGAAGACTTTGCGAATGTTCGCACTGGTCGCGCCAACCCTCAGCTATTCCAGAAGGTCATGGTCGACTACTACGGCACTCCAACTCCACTTGGTCAGCTGGGTCAGCTAGCTAATCCTGAAGCCCGTACCATCGTCATCACTCCTTATGACAAGGGTGCTCTGCAGGGCATCGAGCGCGCTATTCGCGAAATGCCAAACTTGGATGCGAACCCTCAGAACGATGGAAACTTGATTCGCGTGACCCTTCCTGACCTAACCGAAGAGCGCCGCCGCGACTACGTGAAGATTGTCAAGAACAAGGCCGAAGATGCCCGCGTATCGGTTCGCAACATTCGCCGCAAGGGTAACGATGACTTGGCTGCTCTCAAGAAAGACGGCTTGGCTGGCGAAGACGACATTGCTCGCGCCGAAAAAGAACTTGATGCTCTAACCAAAACCCACGTTGATGCGATCGACGACGCTCTAAAGCGTAAAGAAGCAGAACTTCTCGAGGTTTAATTTGTCAACCACCCAACAGCCAGCTCCAGGCGGTCGCAGCCTGTCAAAATCTGTTGCGGTCGGTTTGCTATTGGGTGCCGTTTTCCTGGCATCCGTGCTCATCTACAAAGAGGGCTTCATGATTCTTGCTGCCGCAGCTGCTGGAGCCGGAGCATGGGAGCTTTCGACTGCACTTCGCTTGAAGGGTTGGTACGTTCCTCGCGTGCCATCTGTGGTCGGCTCGGTTTTGATCATGCCGGCAGCTTTTTATGGCGGTGCCCAAATGCAGTGGCTCGTTGCCCTGGCAATCGTTGCGGCGTTGATTATTTGGCGCCTTGTGCACCTGCTCTGGGAGCGCCGAGAGGCGCCAATTCAGGCCTTTAGGCACACGGTTCGTGATTTTGCCGCGTCAGCATTCGTGGTCATTTACTTGCCTCTAATGACCAGTTTCACAATTTTGCTGCTTCGTGAACCAAATGGTGCAGCCTGGGTAATTACCTTTGTTGTGACTGTTTCGATGATCGACACCATGGGATACCTGGTTGGACGCAAGCTTGGTAAACACAAGTTGGCACCGGGAGTTAGCCCTAAGAAGACCTGGGAGGGTCTGGTTGCTTCAATCACCGCGGGCATCATTTCATCCGTGGTTTTGACCACCATTTTCTTCGATTTTGACTGGTGGGCTGGGTTGGTTCTCGCCGCGCTACTTCTGCTCTCGGCAGTCTTTGGTGACCTTGCCGAGTCACTAATCAAGCGTGACTTGGGCGTCAAAGATATGAGTTCGATTTTGCCTGGGCACGGTGGCGTTATGGATCGAATGGATTCGATTCTTCCGTCAGCACTCATCACCTATTTGTTCATGCAATTCATCACCACCTTCTAGATCGGCAGCGCAGACGTGAGTTTTTCTTTTCCAAAGGCAGAGCCAAAGCAACCCGGATACGTTCCAGAGCAGGTTGATGACTTTATCGCGAAGGCACGAGACCAATTTGCGAACCCGGCTGCCGAGTTAGTGACTTCAGACCAGGTACGTAATACCGAGTTTGACCTGGTGCACGGCGGTTACCTGATTGGTGCGGTTGATTCAGCCATGGATCGACTCGAAGACACCTTTGCGCAGCGTGAAATTGCTCACCAACTTGAAACCAAGGGTCAATACGCCGTGCAGGATCGCCTTTCGCGAATTCAAGAAATTCTTCGTGGCCGCGTCGAACGCCCAAAGCGTCGTAAATTTTCTTCCACCGGTTATCTGTTGCGCGGCTATGACCGCAAGCAGGTAGATGCCCTGTGTGAGTCGTTGGCTAGACACTTAGATTCAGATACGCCATTGGATTTGCTGTCAGTGCGCCGCTTTATCTTTAAAGCCAAGAGGGGTGGCTATGTTGAAGCTCAGGTTGACGCATTCATTGATCGAATCGTTGAGGTTCTTCAGATTGAGAAACAACTTTAAATCTGTCATCTCAATTGCGACCACCATCGCGATTGTCTGTGGATTTCAAATTGCCCCGGTTGGCTCTGCTGAAGCAGTAACCAAACCTAGCTATTGCCCTTCGGCAACTCACCGGGCAACAACATCCGTGGCTCTGAAATTGCTGAATTGTTTGGACGTCAAAGGTCGAGCACCTAAAACGGGCTATGACCGCAGCTTATTTAGCGATGGCTGGGGTGAGCGTGATGGATGCGACCTGCGTAACTACATTCTGCGTCGCGATTTGACCAGCATCACCTATCGCACATCACCTGCGTGCACGGTGGCGAGTGGGGTACTGAACGACCCGTATACCGGCCACACGATAAATTTTCTGCGAGGTACATCAACATCGTGGAAAGTTCAGATTGACCACGTTGTGGCAGTGAGCGATGCTTGGCAAAAGGGTGCACAGCAATTCTCCTATTCAAAGAGGAATGCCTTCTACAACGATCCATTGAATCTACTTGCGGTTGACGGTCCTACTAATTCTCAAAAGAGTGACAGCGACGCAGCATCTTGGCTGCCACCATCACGTTCTTACCGATGCAAATACGTTGCTCGACAGGTGGCTGTAAAACTGAAGTATGGAATCTGGGTCACCCTCGCCGAAAAAGCAAAAATACGAGAGGTGCTGAATTCAACAACCTCTTGTCAGGCCTACAAGATAGCCAATAGTCTCTGGTAATACTCGGTTGCCGTTGGTAAACTGGAGTTTTGCGAACCAAACCGGTATTTGAGAGGTTCTAAATGGGCAGACATGAGGCGCTAAGGCCTAATCTGTCGCACCGTGTCGGCCAAAAAGTCGACGCGGCTCTCGAAAAGACCCCGTTCAAACGACCTAAATTTCCGCGTTTGAAGAAGTATGCCTTCCAGCCATTTTGGGGATTCGTTTTCTCGGTTGGTTTTGCCTTGGTAACCATCGTTGATCCTTACGCCGGCACTATGGCAAGTGCGAGCACTATCCAAGTATTTGACATCGCTGAGCAGCCTGAAGATCAAAGCTACGGAATTTCAACTACACAGACCATCAGTTTTGCCCGCGGTGGCTTCAACATTTTGACTGGCGACGATGCGGCTGCGCTCTTTGTTGAGCAAGCATCCATTCCGCTTCCTGGGACTGCAAAGGCTTACGCCTATGAATTGCTTAAAAAGATGAACTTTGGTGAAGACCAGTACTCATGTTTGGTAAAGCTTTGGGAACGCGAATCAAACTGGCGAGTGAATGCTCGCAACAAGTCTTCGGGCGCTTACGGCATTCCACAGTCGTTGCCGGGAAGCAAGATGGCTTCAGAGGGCCCAGACTGGCAGACTAACCACGAAACTCAGGTTCGATGGGGCGTCAAGTACATCAAGGGTCGTTACGGCTCACCTTGTGGCGCACTCGCTCACTCTGACAAAATCGGTTGGTACTAGTGCCCCGCTCGAATCGACCACGTGGCACAAAGCGTAGTTCGAGTGAAGATCTTGACCTTTCAAATGCACGGATGGGCTATCGCCGCGAAGAGCTAAAGCGAGGCGTCTCTTATACGGTTCAAACCAGCATCGGCGCGAACGCTGAAGATGGTAAAAGTTGGGTTTGCCCGCACTGCAATTTGAATATCACCAAAGGGCTTAGCCACCTTGTTTCCTGGGATTCAGTTCGAGGTGTCGACACCCGCAGACATTTTCATAATTCATGTTGGGCAGCGTTTCAGGGGCCGCTACTTTGAGTGAACTAATCGAAATTCGCTCAGGTGTCGAGTTGCCGGTTATCCGTGAAGAAATCGTTCTTCGAACTGAGGATGGTCTTGAACTTGTTGGCGAGCTGGCCATGCCGGTTGGTGGGCAACCGGAAGCCACACTGATCACGCTGCACCCACTGCCAACTCACGGCGGATTCATGGATTCGCACATTTTGCGCAAGGCTTCTAATCGACTGCCTGAACTAGCCAATATTGCTGTTCTCCGCTTCAACACCCGAGGAACTTCTTCGCCTAGGGGCCTGAGCCAGGGCAGTTTTGGCGAAGGTGTCAGCGAACAACTTGACCTTGAAGCGGCCGTTCGGTTCGCTAAAGAGCGTGGCCTGCCAAACCTTTGGTTAGTCGGTTGGTCATTTGGCACCGAACTTGCATTGAAATATGGCGTCAACCAAGATGTCGTCGGCGCAATTCTGCTCTCTCCGCCATTGCATCGCACCAGTGATGACGAGTTGCTTAGGTGGCAGGGGAGTGACAAGAAGATTGTTGCCCTGATTCCTGAACATGATGACTATCTGAAGCCCGCCGAAGCTAAACACAGATTCGGCATGATTAGCCACATTGATCTAATTGGTGTCGATGGTGCCAAACACCTATGGGTAGGTGAATCGGCGACTACGCGTGTTCTAAATGAAATCGTTCGCGTGGTTAGCCCGCAGAGTTACCCGCTGCCAACTCACTGGCAAAACGTTTAGTTTTAGCGAGCGTCTTGGTAAGGCTTATAAACCTCACGCAAGATGAGCAAGATTGAAGCGGCAACCGGAATCGCCACAAGTGCACCGAGAACTCCTAGAAGCGCGCCACCGGCGAGTGCTGCCACAACAACAACTGCTCCGGGAACGTTCACAGCGTGGCTCATGATTCTTGGGCTGATTAGGTAGGCCTCAACCTGCATGTAAACCAAGAAATAAATACCGGCAACAATTGCCGCGGTTGGTGAAACGCTGAGGGCAACAAGTGTGATCAGGATTGCTGATGAAATCGAACCAACTAGTGGAATAAGACCAAACACAAAGGCGATCATGGCTAGAACAAGTGCATATGGAACACCAACAATGCTCATCATGATGAAGGCCAAAGTGGAACCAATTGCGCCGATAGAAACTTGCCCCATCACGTAACGCCCGATTGAATCAGAGATTTGTTCGGCAAGGTCGCTGAATTTGTCTCGGCGAGATGCTGCTACCAACGAGTAGATCCATCGCTTGAAGCTCGACATCGAGGCCATGAAATAAAGGCTGAGAATGATGATGATGATAGCGCCGAATGCGCCATTGAAAATTGAAAGCCCTACCTGCACAACGCCACCAAACATAGTTGGCCAGTTTGCTGAATCTCCAAGATAAGTACCAACCTGGTTCAAGGCATTGCTGATTACGCCATTGAAGCGTTCATCTAAGTCGGCCACAAGTGGCACCTGACTTACCCCATTCAAAACCGCAGGGGCGGTTTCAATGAAGTGCGCGGTTTGACTTGCAAGAGTAGGAACAATTGCCGCTGAAAGTGCAGCTAGCAAGCCAATAAAACTTAGTGCAACAGTCAAAATCGCTAGTCGACGCTTGAGGCCCCATGACTGAAGCTTGGCAACTACAGGTTCAAGACCGAGTGCGATAAATATTGCAGCCGCAACGTAAGTCAAGATGTTTGCCAATGTGGTGATGGCGCCACCGACGATTAGAGCTGTGAGAACTCCCAAGCCACCGAGCAGACCTATTTGGAACGAGTTGCTAACTCTTATCGGGCTCGACATGGTGTGCGCCTGTTCTCTAGTTGGTTAGGTTGGAAGGTTTTCCGAGAAGTTTTGAACTCTCGAGAAATTCTTTCAGGTTGCGAAGGTAAACCTCTACTGAATCGCGCTCAGCAATAACCGCAGCAAGATCGGCCTGCGCCTTGTTTAGCTGTGCTTCGATTGAGGCTTGAGTCTCAGCAGCAATTTGACGCGATTCTGCCTCGGCTGCGGCAACGATCGCATCGGCCTTCTTGCGGGCTGAATCGGTGGTCTGTTGGTTAATCGAGATGGCAGCAGCCTGAAGTGTCTCAGCCTCTAGTCGTGCAGCGTTGGCACGGGTAAGGGCATTTTGAAGCTGAGCGTTGGCGTCATCCAGGTATTTCTGGGTAGCAGCAACAGCCTCTTGGTGCTTGCGCAGGTATTCTGCTTCAGCCTCTGCTCGTCGAGCGGTTAGTTCAAGCTCAAGGTCAATTCGGGCTTGCTCAGTTAACAAGGTTGCCGCATAGTCAAGGTCGAGCTCGCGAGTGATTTCGCGCTGGGCAATCAGTTTGCGCTCGGCGAGGTCACGTTCAACTTTTGCCTTAAGCGACTCAACCTCACGCTTAGCATTGGCCTTCATCTTGGCGACTTCTGTTGAAATCGCGCCACGAGTTGAACCTGCAGAACGGGTAGCTTCATCAATGATGCGAGCTGAGTCGTTGCGTGCTTGATTCAACATGTCGTCATAGTCAATTCGGGCTGCAGCAGACACGCGGTCTGCGCGGCGCTGAGCTTCAGCGACTAGCGAGTCGTAATAGCCCTTTGCTTCACCATGCAGAGCCTGAATTTCATCCTGGAGCTTCTTGCGAAGTGAGGCTGCCTCAGCCTTCGCAGTTCTAATCAGATCTTGGGCCTGGTCTTCAGCGGTGCTGAGAATCAGGGCTGCCTTTGCGCCGACACCACTATAAGAAGGTGTTTCAACTTCGCTAAGTAGGGCATCGACAGCCTCGCGTGAAGCTTTGGCCTCTTTGAGTTCCTGTGCTAACTGAGCGTTCTGAGCAGACAGGTGCATCAGATCTTTATTGAGGTCACGGATAGCGTCGTCAACTGGCCCACGCTCGTAGCCACGCATGACTACTGGGAATTCGGTTGATTCGCCTGACAAATGACGGCTCCTAGGCACTTGGTTAGAATAAATACAGGCATTTCTGCCTTCGCCAAGTTTACCTGATTGGATATCGCATGCGCTTTTTGATTGCTGCTGCGCTTTTCGTCACGTCTGTATTCCTTTTGCTATTCGGCTTGGCGCAAAAAACTATTTGGTCTCCACCAGAGTCATACAGCCTCTCAATTTCACGAGATGAATCTTCACCAATCTTGGTGATTCCTCACGGTGTGCTGACGACTCATCCTGGTGCACCTACTATCAAGGCCTCTGGTTCTGACCGAGTCTTTATTGCTACTGGTCGTCAGAGCGACATTGAGGCTTGGGTCGGTGGCGTTGTTCACGAAGAATTCGCAGTTGATGCAAAGAAGACCTCGATCATTGTTACCCCCATCGATGGCAAAGCTAACTACGGTTCACCGCTAGGTTCTGACCTTTGGCGATCAGAGGTTATGGCTGACTTCGAAGGCTCCCTCAAGGTGAGCACCAAACTCGATAACGCCGTTTTGATTGCCTCAGATGGCGTTTCGCCGGCCGCATCTCGAATTGAACTTGTTTGGCCAATTGTGGTGGACCCATTCTGGTCAAACTTCTTGCTGATCAGCGGTGCTGTGTTGCTGGCCGGGGCTTTTATTTTCAACACCCTGGCCTACCAAAACATGCGCCGTCACCGTGGGCCACGACGTCGGACGCCATCAGCTCCCAAGCCACCAAAGTATCGCTTCAAGAGCGCTAAACCTTCTGCTCCGGTGCGTGGGCGTCGCGCTGCAGGTCGAGCTGCGATTGCTGCTCCAGCCTCAATGGTTGTGCTAGCGCTTCTTACCGGCTGTTCGGCACCATCAAGCCAGGTGAGCCCATCGCCGAGTTCATCGGTTGACGCGGCCCCACCTGCTTCGCTAACCGCAGGGCAAATTGAGCGAATCGTTGCTCAGGTGTCGAAGGTGGTCACCGAGGCAGACACTGTCAAAGACGCTAGTGCACTTGAATCGCGTGTCACAGGGCCGTCACTTGCCCTTCGAACCACTCACTACTTGATTCAAAAGAAGTCGAAAAAGGTTGAGGCAATGCCCTCGATCGCCGCTAAACCGCTAACTTTCAGTTTGCCGGCAGCAACTTCTGAATGGCCACGAACTGTCATGGTGGTAACCGACCAGCCTGGCGAAACCGAGCTGCCTCAGCTATTGGTTCTGCAACAGCAGACCCCTCGCAGTCAATATTTGCTCTGGTACAACATTCGCCTGATGCCAGGCGCAGAGGTGCCTGAAGTGGTGTCACCTGGGGTTGGCGCAACACCGGTTGACTCAGACTCACTGTTCCTAAAACTTCAACCACTTCAGATTCCTGACGCCTACGGCGATGTGATCAACAAGGGCGCCGCCAGCCTCAGTTACAGCCTGTTCGACACCGATAATGATGAGTTCTACAAGCAGGTCTCGCAAAGCCAAATCACCCAAGCTGAAAAACTTAAAACGGCAAAGATGGTTTTCGCCCACGCGCTTGCTGAGAACAACGCAATTTCACTTTCAACCACCGATGCTGGTGCGTTGGTAGCGGTTTACATGACTGACACCACGACTATTAAGCCAAAGGATCGATCATCGGCTGTTGCTGTTTCGGGGCTTGAGAAAATTCTCCTTGGCGCCGACGGTTCAACCACCGGAGTTCGAACAATCTATGGCGACATGTTGCTGTTTTATGTGCCGGCACTTAGCGAGGCTGACAAAGCGGTTCGCCTACTCGGAGTTAGCCAGGGTCTAATTAGCGTTAGGGCGTTGTCTTAGTGTCAGATTTTTCATCTCGCCCAAACTTGGCCGGTGCCGTTGACCTCTCATCGCTACGCAACAAAGCGCAGTCGGCAAGCGCGACCGATACTTCAGGGCCAGCTGCTCAGCAGGACGCGGCTCCAATGCCACCACAATCAACAAGCGACGCGATTAAGGTTCCTGATCTAGTAGCACTTGCTGATGCTAATAACCTCAAGACCTTTGTAAACATCTCGGGCACGGTTCCGGTTGTCATTGATTTCTTTGCAGACTGGAGTGACCAGAGCAAGGCGCTCTCGGCAACTTTGGAACACGTGGTTCGCTCGCTTCACGGCCGAATTCTGTTGGTCAAAATTGACACCCAGGCATCACCCGAGGTTGTGCAGGCTTTTGCTATCAAGGCGGTGCCCGCAGTTGTTGCTTTGGTAAAGGGGCAGCCGGTGCATCTATTCGAGGGCAACCAAACTCAAGATGCAATTTCTCAACTTATGAATCGTTTGCTTGAGATGGCTACTCAAAATGGCATGGTTGGCCAAGTTGTTGTTTCTGATGAATTTTCTCAACCGACCGAGCCTGCGTTGCCTCCGCTTCACCAAAAGGCGCTCGAAGCAATTGATTCGGCTGACTATCTTGCAGCGATTGGTTTCTACAAAGACGCATTGCGAGAGAGCCCCGCTGATGCAATGGCTATCGCGGGTCTTGCTCAGGCAGAACTACTTGAACGCACCAAAGCTATGCAACTTGAGCAGGTTTTGAACTCGGCTCCTAAAACCACGGATGAAACCCTGGCGAAGGCAGATGCCTGTGTTGCGGTTGGTCAGTTTGGGCTGGGATTTCAAACCATCTTGACCAGATTCGCCAGTGCCGACAATTCTGAGCGAGATGTTTTGCGCAAGCACCTGCTTGAACTCTTCAAAGTTTGCGACCCTGATGCACCAGAACTCGCGCAAGCTCGAAAAGCGCTTGCTGCTTTGCTCTACTAACTTATTTGGGTTATTTGGTTTATTTGGTTTATTTGGCTGGTTTGAACCAGACTGCACCCAATGGCGGAACTGAAATATTCGCCGAATGCGGTTGCCCGTGACTGCCCTCGCCGTTAGCTTCGATTTGACCAAAGTTGCCCACGCCTGAACCGCCAAATTCGGCGGCATCCGTGTTCAAAATCTCAGACCATTTACCTGCACGTGGCAGGCCAAGCTTGAAGTCGTGATGTGGGTGGCCAGCGAAGTTGATAACAACGGCGATTGGTTCGCCATTGTCGTCATAACGCAAGAAACTCAATAGGTTGCCGTCGGCATTGCCGCCATCGATCCACACGAATCCGGTGTGGTGGTGGTCTAGCTGCCACATGGCCGGGTTTTCAACGTAAAGCTTGTTCAGGGTCGAAACTAGCGACTGCAAGCCGCGGTGACTTGGCTGATCAAGAATCCACCACTCGAGTCCGCGTTCTTGGTTCCACTCTGACTGTTGACCGAATTCTGAACCCATGAACAACAACTGCTTGCCTGGGTGAGACCACATGAACGCAAGGTAGGCGCGAACGTTGGCGAGTTGCTGCCAGCGGTCACCAGGCATCTTGGCAAGCAGTGATCCCTTGCCGTGCACAACCTCGTCATGGCTGATAGGCAAAATGAACTTTTCGTCATAGGCATAAAGCATTGAGAAAGTTAGCTCACCGTGGTGGTACTTGCGATAGGCCGGGTCTTTTTCGATGTACTGAAGAGTGTCGTTCATCCAGCCCATGTTCCATTTGAAGCCGAAGCCCAAACCGCCACCATCGGTCGGCGCAGAGACGCCGCCCCAACTGGTTGACTCTTCGGCAATCATCATGATGCCAGGGTTTCGTCGATACGCAGTTGCGTTCACTTCTTGCATGAAAGCAATGGCATCCAAGTTTTCACGTCCACCGAACTGGTTTGGAAGCCAGTTATCGCTTTCGCGCGAGTAGTCAAGATAAAGCATCGAGGCCACAGCGTCAACGCGCAGAGCATCGATGTGAAACTCTTCTAGCCAATAGAGCGCATTGGCAACCAAGAAGTTCTTAACCTCGGTGCGCCCAAAGTCAAAGATGTAGGTACCCCAGTCAGGGTGCTCGCCGCGCCGAGGGTCTTCGTGCTCATAGAGCGCGCGACCATCAAATCGGCCGAGGGCCCATTCATCCTTCGGAAAGTGCGCTGGAACCCAGTCAAGAATCACGCCGATATTGGCCTCGTGCAGTCGGTCGATCAAATAGCGCAGATCATCAGGTGAGCCAAAACGCGAGGTTGGTGCAAAGTAACCGGTTACCTGATAACCCCACGATGGCGCGTATGGGTGTTCCGCCAGTGGCATGAACTCAACGTGAGTGAAGCCAAGCTCCTGAACATAAGGAATCAGTTCATCGGCCAAGGTTCGGTAATCGAGCCCCTGACGCCAAGACCCGGCGTGGAGCTCATAAATCGACATCGGAGATTTCAGCGCATCGCGCTTTGAACGAGCGTCAATCCACTTGGAGTCTTTCCATTTATAAGTAGATTCAGTGACAATCGAGGCTGTAGACGGTGGAACCTCAGTTGCCTGAGCCAGTGGGTCAATTTTGGTGATCCAGTTGCCGTCTTGGGTCAAGATTTCATACTTGTACTTGGTGCCAACACCAACGCCTGGAATAAACAGTTCCCAGACGCCGGTTCCACCCATTACTCGCATTGCGTGGCCAACACCGTTCCAGTGGTTGAACTCACCCACAACGCGCACAGCCTGAGCATTAGGGGCCCAGACGGCAAATTTCACGCCGTGGCTGGTGCCGATTGAATCTTTGATCGCATGGATGTGAGAGCCAAGCGCAAGCCAAAGCTCTTCGTGGCGACCCTCGCCAATCAGGTGCAGATCAAGCTCGCCAAGGGTAGGAAGGTGACGGTATGCATCATCGGCCAGCCAGGTGGTGTCTTCGCCTTCACCGGCGTAGGTTGTCAAAATGCGGTAGTCGGGCTTGGTTTTTGCCGCGACAAAACCCTGCCACACGCCAAATTCAAGGTGAGTGAGTTCAATTAACTTTTTTGCACCTAGCTCGGCCGATACTGATTTTGCCAAAGGTCGAAGCGCCCGAATGATCCATCCGCCCTCGTGCGGGTGCACACCTAGAAGTGAGTGCGGGTCATGGTGTGCTCCACCTGAAACTCGGCCAACATAGTGAACGTCAAGATCCGGCAAGGTGTTAGCTGCCTTTTTTGAAATAGCCATTGCAGATCCTTTAGTTAGAGGGTTTTGCCAATTTTGAAAATGTGAGCCGGTTCAACAAACGAATCGAGGCGAACATAGTTGTCGCTTGACCAGTCGTAGGTTGCCTTAGTGATGAGGTCGGTAACCTCAAAGCTGGCTCCAGGCGCTAGGCCTAGTTTTGCAAGGTCAAGGCGAACGGTAGTTTCGCGCACTGCATGCGGGTCAACGTTTACGACTACGAGAATGGTGTCACTCTTACCATTCGGCGTGTGAGCTGCATCCAAGTGCTTTGAGAAAACCAGGATGCCTGAATCATCGCTGTGGTGTAGTTCGAAGTTGCGCAACTGCTGTAGCGCTGGGTGTGCGTGGCGAATTTGATTCAGCTTGGTGATGTAGCCGGCAATGCTTCGACCACCCTTTTCAGCGCCTTGCCAATCGCGTGGGCGGAATTCGAATTTTTCGCTGTCAATGTGTTCTTCGGCCCCTGGTCGAGCAACTGACTCGCAAAGTTCATAGCCGGCATACATGCCCCAACTTGGTGAAGCGGTGGCAGCAATAACCGCACGGATTTTGTGCCCGGCTGGCCCGCCAAATTGCAGATACTCGGTGAGAATATCTGGAGTGCTCACCCAAAGGTTTGGTCTAAAGAAGTTTGCGCTGGTCTTGGCGAGCTCGGTTAGATAGGCCTCGAGCTCAGCTTTGGTATTTCTCCAGGTGTAGTAGGTGTAGCTCTGCTGGAATCCGGCTTTTCCTAGGGCGTGCATCATCGATGGGCGAGTGAATGCCTCAGCCAAGAACACGACCTCTGGGAATTCGGAATTAATCTCGTTGATAAGCCACTCCCAAAAAGCCACCGGCTTGGTGTGGGGGTTATCAACCCGGAAGATCTTCACACCGCGTGAAATCCAGAGCTTTACAACTCGCAAAACCTCAAAGTAGATACCCTCTGGGTCATTGTCGAAGTTGATCGGAAAAATATCCTGGTATTTCTTCGGCGGGTTCTCGGCATAGGCAATTGTGCCGTCAGCGCGAGTTGTGAACCACTCAGGGTTGGTTTTGACCCAGGGGTGGTCAGGGGAGGCTTGCAGGGCAAGATCCATCGCAATTTCGAGGCCAAGGTTGTTGGCAGCACGAACAAAGCTGGCAAAGTCTTTTTCGGTTCCCAGCTCTGGGTGAATTGCGTCGTGGCCGCCGGCCTCAGAGCCTATTGCCCAAGGTGAGCCTGGGTCTTGCTCGCCCGCTACCAGGGTGTTGTTGGGCCCCTTGCGGTGTGAACGACCAATCGGGTGGATTGGTGGCATGTAAAGGATGTCGAAACCCATTTCAGCAACTGCTGGTAGACGCTTAGCGGCTGTCTTGAAGTTTCCTGAAGTCCAGGTTTGTGTCTTGGTGTCGAACTTTGCGCCTTCACTTCTTGGGAAGAACTCGTACCAAGCACCGACGCCGGCAAGCTTTCTCTCAGATTTGATCGGAAACTCTTCACTCAGAGTTACCAAGCTTCTGATTGGCTGATTAGCAATTGCCTTTTTTACGGCTGCGGTTTCGGCCGCTGCGAGTCGATCTTTCGGAGATTTGCTCTGGTCAGCCAGGGTTTCGGCCAGCTCAACTAGCAATTTGGCGTTGGCTTTGGAGCGGTCTTTCTCGGCTGCTGCGCGAGTGAATAGCGCTACTCCCTCGAGCATCATGAGCTCTTCGTCGACTCCAACAGCCAGTTTCACAACCGCGGTGTGGTGCCAGGTGTCATAGTCATCGCCAAAGGCACGAATCCTAAATCGGTAGCTGCCGGTTTCATCTAGCTGAACTGAGGCATGCCATAGGTCTGAACCGGGTGCTCCCGCATGCATTCTGTGCACGCTCTGAGAGCCTGAGGGGTTGGTTAGCAGTACTTCAGCACCAAGTGAGTCGTGGCCTTCTCTGAAAACATTGGCTGAGAAAGGAATAACCTCTCCCGCTACAGCTTTGGCGGCCCAGCGACCACCCTCGACTATCGGTTGTACGCCAAGAATTGGAATTCGGCCGAAAGGCTGTTCGTGCTGATAGCTAATCGCAGTAATTTTGCTCACACTCCATAACTTAGCGACATTTTTGTGCTGTTTATGGTGGTTTGCGAAGGCTTTACATATCCGTTAGCAAGTAAGCCTGGCAAAAATTACCAAATTGCTTTGAACAACTGCATCGATGTGCCAGTTAGTTTCACCGCAGCGCCTGCAGGCGTGATCTCAGTTGCCGGTTTTGGTAGGTCATAGGCGCTGTTCCACAGCAATTGGTAGTTTTCGAAACCGAGTTCCGATGGCAAAACAACCTCGGTGGCCTTTTCAGAACCGTGAATCACAAGCAACATGGATGATCTTGAGCCATCAGAGTTTAGGTGTTCGGTGTAGCGGGTGAGAGTTCTGCATTCTGCGTCATGCCAATTTTCATCGGTCATGATCTCGCCAGCACTGTTGTACCACTTGACCATGTCGTGTTCTTCGGTTGCAGTGTTGAAATCACCGAAAGTCTTCGGTCTCAAGACCGGGTTTTCGTGCCGCAGTTTGGTTAGGTAGGCAAAGGTTTCTTCAAAGTCGCGGTTCTGACGCTCGAGTTTCCAGTTAACCCAACTCATTACGTTGTCTTGGCAGTAGGCGTTGTTGTTACCGCTTTGAGTCTTGTACCGCTCGTCACCAGCGGTGATCATCGGAATGCCAGCCGAAAACAGCATGGTCGCCATCATGTTTCGCGCGGCTTTGCGACGCTGCACACGAATTTCGTCGGGCGCACCGGTGCCTTCGTGGCCGTGGTTGAACGAGTGGTTTCCGTTGGTTCCGTCACGGTTGCTCTCGCCATTTGACTGATTGTGCTTGACGTCATAGCTCACCAAGTCGCGAAGGCAGAAGCCATCATGTGCAGTGATGAAGTTCACGCCGCCAACTGGGCCGCTCGGGCCGTTAAAAATGTCGCGTGAACCTGAGAGTCGAGTAGCCAAATCGGCCACACCGTTCCAGTGGTTTCCTGAATTGCGAGCAGTAGCAATATCTGCCAACCAGAAACGTCGCACACTGTCGCGGTAGCGGTCATTCCACTCGCTAAATCGGTCTGGGAACCCACCGGTTTGCCAGCCGCCGAGGCCAACATCCCAGGGTTCAACAATCATTTTGGTGTCGGCAAAGTTAGGGTCGTCAACAATCGCCTGAAGCAGTGGATGGTTTGGATCAAAGTGGTTGATCTCGTTGCGAGCCAATGTGGTCGCCAGGTCAAAACGGTAACCGTCGATTTGAAGCTCATTAGTCCAGTAGCGAAGGCTTTCGAGAACCATGTGGATCACGTGTGGATTGCCGAAATCAAGCGAGTTTCCGCAACCGGTGGTGTCGTGAAAATGCCCGTTGTCATCCATGCGGTAATAACTCGAATTGTCTAGACCTCGGTAAGAATAGGTCAGGCCACCGCCACCACCCTCAGCAGTGTGGTTATAGACAACGTCAAGTAGCACTTCGATGCCATTGCGGTGAAGTTCGCGAATTGCAGTCTTGAGCTCAGTCAAGATTGCCGCCGGGCCTGCCTTGATTGCGGCCGGGGTCGCGTAACGGTGGTGAGGGGTAAAGAAGTTAATGCTGTTATAGCCCCAGTAATTGATGAGGCCCATGTTCATCAGGCGTGGCTCTGAGATAAACATGTGAATCGGCAGTAACTCAACTGCGTTCACGCCAATACGCTTCAGATGCTCGATGGTGCTTGGGTGTCCCAGAGCGGCATAGGTTCCACGAATGTCATCTGGCAAATCAGTGTTGCCACGAGTTAGTCCGCGAGCATGTGCTTCATAAACGATGAGCTCATCAAGAGGAATGTTCGGTTTGGCAACGCCTTGCCAATCGAATTCGCCATCGACAACCACGCAGTGATATTCGCGAGCACTTTCACGCACGACACCGCGCGCATAAGGGTCAATCAAAAACAGATTGGTGTTGAATCCGTGTCGTGGGCCTTTGGGGCCGTCGGCGCGAAGTGCGTATCTAGTGCCTGGTTTCAAATTTCCAGTGGTGGCGGCCCAGATGTCAGCTTCGCCACGGGTTAGTTCAATTACTTCTTTAGCGGTTCGCGTGTCAGCTTCATCCAAGATGCAAAGTTGAATGCTGGTGGCATTGGCAGAGTAAACACGAATAGTGCCTAACCCGTCTTGGATGGTTACGCCCATTGTGCCTGGAGTTGGCAAATCAAGGTTTAGCATCAGCACCCGCTTTGAAAAGGAAGAGAAGGAATAGGAACAATAACTTTCTTATGATACTCAGCCGATGATTTCAGACTTGTTAACCCATCGCTGAAAGTAGGCTTAGAGCATGCCCGTTTATCTCGATCACGCCGCTAGCTCTGTGCTGCGAAGTGAAGTGCGTGATGAGTTCTTGGCCCACCTCGAGGTTGTTGGTAACCCGTCATCTATCCATGGATACGGCCAGAGCGCTCGCCAGCTAGTAGAAGAGGCCCGTGAACAGATCGCTAAAGCGGTTGACTGCAATCGATCTGAGGTAATTCTCACCTCGGGTGGCACCGAAAGCGACAATCTTGCCGTGAAGGGAATCTTTTGGCAGCGCAACGGTGAAGATGCAGCTCGCAGGGTAATAATCTCGGCGGCTACCGAGCATCACGCTGTTATTGATCCGCTTGAATGGCTCGAAAAATCCCAGGGTGCTGAAGTTATCTGGTTGCCTGTCTCGAACGAGGGTTTGGTAGAGCTTGATGCGCTCGCTCGTGTTTTAGCCGAGCGCGCTAATGAAGTTGCTCTAATCACTCTCATGTGGGCCAATAACGAGACCGGTGTGATTACTGACATCCATGAGGTAACCGCGCTAGCTGACAAATATCGAATTCCGGTCCATTCTGATGCCGTTGCTGCCTTTGGGCACCTGCCAATCAGTTTTGCAACAAGCGGTTTAGCCGCCATGACCATCACCGGTCATAAAATCGGCTCTCCGATTGGTGTGGGCGCGCTGATTGTCTCTAGGAACACCAAATTGGTTGAGGTGGCCCACGGTGGCGGTCAGGAACGTGGACTCAGGTCTGGAACTCTAAGCCCAGCCCTCGCCAAGAGTTTTGCGCTCGCCGCAGAGCTGTGCGTTGCTGAGGCCGAAGCCATGGCTGCCAAGCATGCAAAGTTTGCCGGCGCGATCTTGAAGTCTCTGTCTGCAATCAAAGACATCGAGGTCACCTTGAGCCGCGGCGGAGCTGCTGGTTTGCCGAATATTCTGCACTTTAGCTTTGCTGGCTGCAGCGGAGATTCGTTGTTATTCCTATTGGACTCAGCCGGAGTGTCAGTTTCAACCGGCTCTGCTTGCCGAGCGGGAGTGGCTGAGCCTTCGCACGTGCTTTTGGCAATGGGAAGAACCGAGGCCGAGGCTTCTGGATGCCTGAGAGTTTCGTTCGGTCACAGCACGACCGAAGCCGAGGTTCAAGCCTTTATTGACGCACTCCCGGCTGCCTATGCCTCAGCCAAAAAAGCTGGCCTGTCAGCCAAGTAGCGCTTGAAATTGGGCTCTAGAAAGTCACTGGTTGAAAGTAGACTTGAACCTGAAAGCGGAGGCAAAATGAAGGTTTTAGCGGCAATGTCAGGTGGCGTTGATTCTGCTGTAGCCGCTGCCCGAGCAGTTGAAGCCGGCCATGAGGTTGTCGGTGTTCACCTGGCGCTTTCTCGCATGCCGGGCACTCTCAGAACTGGCTCTAGAGGCTGTTGCACTATTGAAGATTCCATGGATGCGCAGCGCGCAGCAAATGTTTTGGGCATTCCTTACTATGTCTGGGATTTCTCAGAGCGATTCAAAGCTGAAGTAGTTGACGATTTCATCGCTGAATATCAGGCTGGTCGCACGCCGAACCCTTGCATGCGTTGCAATGAACGAATCAAGTTCGCTGCATTGCTTGAGCGAGCACTAGCTTTGGGTTTTGACGCTGTTTGCACCGGTCACTATGCCACTTTGCTCACCGACGAAGCAGGCAATCTTGAGCTCCACCGGTCAGCAGCTTTGGCAAAAGACCAGTCATACGTGCTCGGTGTTTTGACCGAAGAGCAGTTGAAGCACTCGATGTTTCCTCTTGGTGCCACTGCCTCAAAAGATTTGATTCGCGCAGAGGCAGATGCCCGCGGGCTTTCAGTGGCGAATAAGCCAGACAGTTACGACATCTGCTTTATTCCAGAAGGTGACACTCAAGATTGGCTCGCTGACAAAGTTGGCAAAGAGCAGGGGCAAATCGTTGACCGCGAAGGAAACATCCTTGGTGGTCATGAGGGCGCACACGGATTCACCGTTGGTCAGCGCAAAGGCCTCTCGATTGGTCGCCCAGCAGCCGATGGCAAACCTCGCTATGTTCTCGAAATCAGGCCAAAGACTAACACTGTCGTAGTTGGCCCACAAGCGGCTCTGGCCATTGCCGAAATGATCGGCTCGAAATTCACCTGGTGTGGAGTTGCTCCAGCGCAAACCACCGACTGGTCAGAAATTCATGTTCAGGTGAGAGCTCACGGCGACGCCATCGCTGCCGAGTTCAAAGTTAAAGATGGCGAAATGCAGATTCGAGTAACCGAGCCTTTGCTAGGCGTTGCACCAGGTCAAACCGCAGTGCTTTACCTTGGCACCCGTGTGTTGGGCCAGATGACGATTGATCGCACCATTAGCGCTGTTCCAATCACGGTCGGTGGCGAGTGACCGACCTTTTCAAAGCTGCTGCCGAAAAGCGCGTGCAAGAGCTTGTCGAGTTGCTGAATCACCACCGAGCTGCTTATTACGAAGGCAACACAGTTTTGGTTAGTGATGCCGAATATGATCAACTTCTGGCAGAGCTTCAGTTGCTTGAATCTGAAAACCCCGAACTAATCACTGGCGATAGTCCAACTCAAACCGTTGGTGGCTCGGCAAACCAAGCTTTTGCGCCGGTAGAACACCTCGAAAAAATGATGAGCTTAGACAACGTTTTTTCGTTTGAAGAATTTTGCGCTTGGGCTGAACGCGGCGGATCAGGCCCATATCTCTGTGAACTCAAGATTGATGGCCTAGCCATTAATCTTCGTTACGAGAATGGTCGGTTGGTTTCTGCGGCTACCCGCGGTGATGGCGTCGTTGGCGAAGATGTGACGGCCAACGTCTTGACTATTCCTTCTATTCCGAGACAGTTGCTTGGGGTAGGGCATCCATCCGTGGTTGAAATTCGAGGTGAAATCTATTTTGCAGTCGCAGATTTCGCAAAACTAAACGAAGGACTAGTTGCCGAGGGGAAAGCTCCATTTGCGAATCCACGTAACTCAGCGAGCGGGTCGCTAAGGCAAAAAGACCCGAAAGTTACTGCGACAAGGCCGCTAAAAATGCTGGTTCACGGCATTGGTGCCTGGCCAGAGGCACCGGTTAGAAACCAATCTGAACTCTATGAAATGCTTGCCGGCTGGGGGCTGCCGACCTCGCCTCGCTATCGAGTCGTGAACTCGGTTGATGAAGTGATTTCATACATCGAAGAATTTGAAAAACATCGCCACGACCTCGAGCACGAGATTGATGGCGTGGTGGTCAAGCTCGACAATCTTGCTCAGCAACGCGAGCTCGGGTTCACCAGTCGAGCTCCACGTTGGGCGATTGCCTATAAATACGCCCCCGAGCAAGTGAACACAAAACTGCTGGACATTCGCATCGGCGTTGGGCGAACCGGCAGGGCAACTCCGTACGCGGTTTTGCAGCCCGTCAAAGTTGCCGGTTCGGTGGTTGAGTTTGCGACGCTTCATAACCAAGAAGTGGTCGTCGCTAAAGGTGTTCTGATTGGTGACACTGTGGTTTTGCGCAAGGCAGGTGATGTAATTCCTGAGATTCTGGGCCCGGTTGTTGAGCTTCGCACTGGCTCAGAGCGAGCCTTTGTTATGCCCACCAATTGCCCTGACTGCGGCGGGGAGCTTGCTCCTTCAGCAGAAGGCGATGTAGACCTTCGATGCCAGAACTCTAGAAGCTGCCCTGCCCAATTGCGCGAGCGTGTTGCCTATTTGGGTTCTCGAGGTGTGCTTGACATTGAGGCGCTGGGATACGTGGCTGCCTGTGCACTCACTCAACCTGTGGAGCCTTCAGATTCGGCTCTGCACTCTGAGGCTGACCTGTTCAACCTGACCCTCGAACAACTTCTTCCGATTCGCGCCTTGGTGCTTGACCCAGACACTGGTTTGCCAAAACTTGATGCCGATGGCAAGCCAAAAATTGTCGACTTTTTCAAGAAAAAAGACGGTTCACCAGCTGAAGTCGCAATCAAGTTGTTGAAAAACCTTGAAGAGGCAAAGACCAAACCGCTTTGGCGAATATTGGTAGCACTTTCCATTCGACACGTTGGCCCGGTCGCCGCGCGATCACTCGCAAGTCATTTTGGTTCGCTTGATCGAATCTTTACCGCCGATGAGTCAGAGCTCTCGAAAGTTGACGGGGTTGGCTCGACCTTGGCGCAATCGATTCAGGAGTGGATATCGGTTGATTGGCATCGTGAAATCATCGAAAAATGGCGTGCTGCCGGAGTTCAGTTAGAAACTCCTGGTCACCTGGGTCCGGGTGCAGAAGCTGCCGGTGGGGGAGTCTTCGAGGGCCTAAGCATTGTCGCCACCGGTTCGCTCAAGAACTTCACTCGCGAACAGATCGAAGAAGCAATCATCACAAACGGCGGAAAAGCCGCTTCTTCGGTCTCTAAAAAGACTGCCTTTGTCGTCGCCGGAGAAAATGCCGGATCAAAGCTTGCCAAGGCTGAAGAACTCGGGGTAGAAATAATCACCGAAGAGGAATTCCAGCTAAGGCTGGGTCAATAAAAAATCCCCTAGGCATTAGCCCAGGGGATTTTTTAATTAAGAACTTAGTCTTGCTCGGCAGCCGAATTCTCGTCTGCAGCCACCATCGACTCGGTGGTCATCATGTTGCGAAGAGTTCCAAGGAACTCTTCAATCTCAACACGCTCTGACTTCATGCGGCTCAAGCGCTCTTCGCTCTCGCGAATGGTTGCGTTGGCAAAGTACTCGGCCTTGCGGGTTAGCGCTTCTGAACGGCGACGTGACTGGTTGATTAGGTTGGTTGCAGTGCGGTTTGAGTCTTCTATCAATTGCGCTGACTGTTCTTGAGCCTCGCGTGAAATGCGGTCGGCTTCAGAAATTAGCTGAGCCGCACGAGCTGAGGCCTCAGCAAGGGTGGTGTTGGCTTCATCGGTAACAGCCTGAGCTTCGGTAACTGCGGTCTGGTAGAGGCGCAGACCCTCTTGCTCGGCTTCGTCGCGCTTGGCACGAACTTCTGCTTCAAGCTCAACTCGAGCCTGGGCAGTTTTCTGTGAAAGCTCGGTAGCAAGTGCACGAGCCTCTTCGGTCTCGCGGTGAACCTGGGCGCGCATCTCGGCGGCATAACGCTCGCCCTCAGACTTGATCGCTGCAGCCTCGCGCTGAGCGGTGCCAATCTTTTCAGCTGCCTCTGACTCACGGGTCTTTGCAACGCTCAAGATCTCCGCTGCTAGGCGCTCTGCATCCAAGCGGCTTTCGTTAAGTTTGGTTTCGGCTTCAGAAATTAGCTTGTCAGCCTTGGCTTGTGCCTTGCGGGTTAGCTGTTCGCTCTCGGCCTTAGCGGTCTCGCGAATGCGGATTGCGTCTTGACCAGCGTCTGAGACTAGCTTCTTGGCCTGCTCTTCGGCTAGGCGAAGGGTCTGCTCGAACTGAGCACCCAACTCGGCGTAACCAGGCGCGGCATTCTTCTTGGCCTTTGATTTCAGGCCTTCGATTTCAGCCTTAAGCATCTCAACTTCGCTTGAAGCGCTGTAGTTGTATTCGCGAACGTGCTCGAGTTCAGCACGAAGCTCGGCTAGTACGCGATCGACTTCTTCTTTCTCGTAACCACGGAAAGCAATCGTGAACTGTTCGTTTTCCAAAATATTGGCCTCTTCAGCTAGGGGAGCAGAGATTTTGCAGCGAACGCAAAAACGCCCGCATCGATTGAAAGTTTACACCCGATTTTGTGGTCAAAACCTGAGAATTTCCGCACTATTACACGGATGTTCGGGCTTCGCTACATTTTGGACTTTGGTAGACTGAACTCAATCATCTATTGCCTAGCGAGTGGATTTATGTCAGAAATTACCCCCGACCTGGTTAGGCATCTCGCCAACCTGGCCCGCATCGACGTCAACGACCAAGAGGTTGAGCTTTTCGCCGAACAAATCAGTTTGATTGTCGACTCAATGGCTACTGTTAAGGCGGCTGTGCAGGGCGACGTACCTGCAACCAGTCACCCGATTCCGATGTCAAACGTTTTTCGTGAAGATGTCGTTGAACCATCACTAACTCAGGCTGAGGCGCTTTCAGGCTCAGCAGACTCTGGCGATGGCCGTTTCCGCGTTCACGCAATCTTGGATGGGGAGTAGTCATGTCTGAATTGATTCGCAAAAACGCCAGTGAACTGGTTGAACTGCTCAAGTCACGCGAGATTTCATCCGTGGAGTTGACCCAGGCCCACCTTGATCGAACCGCTGCAGTTGATGGCGATGTGCACTCGTACCTTCACGTTGGCCCTGAGGCGGCGCTTGCTGCCGCTGCTGAGGTTGACCGCCGTCGCGCTGCAGGTGAGGCACTTCACGCACTTGCTGGTTTGCCGATTGCCGTCAAAGACAACCTGACCACCACTGACGCACCAACCACCTCGGGCTCAAAAATTCTTGAGGGCTGGGTGCCGCAATACGATGCAACCGTTGTTAAGAAGCTTCGCGCTGCTGGCATGCCGATTTTGGGTAAAACCAACTTGGATGAATTCGCAATGGGTTCTTCTACCGAGTTTTCTGCTTTCGGCCCTAGCCGAAACCCTTGGGATCTAGAACGAATCCCAGGTGGTTCTGGCGGTGGTTCAAGCTCGGTTGTGGCTTCATTCCAGGCTCCGCTTGCAATCGGTTCTGACACCGGAGGTTCGATTCGCTACCCAGCATTCGTTACCGGAACCGTGGGAACCAAGCCAACTTATGGCGCAGTTTCGCGCTATGGCTTGATTGCACTGGCTAGTTCGCTAGACCAAATCGGGCCAGTTGCTCGAAACGTTCTAGACGCCGCATTGTTGCAAGACGTAATCGCTGGGCACGACCCTCACGACAGCACCTCGCTACCTGAATCACTTGGTTCAATGGCCGACGCGGCTAAGAAGCTTGATGTCAAGGGTCTTCGCGTTGGCGTAATCAAGCAGCTGTCGGGTGAAGGTTTTCAGCCTGGAGTTTCTGCGCGATTCAACGAGAGCCTAGAGCTGCTCAAGAATGCTGGCGCCGAAATCGTTGAAGTTGATTGCCCAAGTTTTGAATACGCGATTGCGGCCTACTACTTGATTTTGCCTGCTGAGGCGTCATCAAACTTGGCTAAGTTCGATTCGGTTCGATTCGGGCTTCGAGTTACTCCAGAAGGAACCCCAACCATTGAACGTGTAATGGCTGCAACCCGTGAAGCGGGCTTTGGTCCTGAGGTCAAGCGCCGAATCATCCTTGGAACCTACGCGCTTTCAAGCGGTTCTTATGATGCTTTCTATGGTTCAGCTCAAAAGGTTCGCACCCTGATTCAACGCGACTTTGACGCTGCATTCGCAAAGGCTGACGTACTGGTTTCGCCAACCGCACCTAACACAGCATTCAAGCTGGGTGAGAAGCTGGATGACCCGCTGGCTATGTACTTGAACGACATCGCAACGATTCCGGCGAACCTTGCCGGTATTCCTGGAATGTCGATTCCAAACGGTGTTGCCGAAGACACCAACCTTCCTTCTGGAATCCAGATTTTGGCACCTGCTCGTGGCGATGCTCGCCTGTATCAGGTGGGTGCAGCTCTAGAGCACATGCACGAAGAAATCTGGGGCAAGAGAATGATTGATTTTGCACCTGAGTTGGAGGTTCGCGGCTAATGGCTAAAGACGAGTTGATGAACTATGAAAAAGCCCTCGAGCAGTTTGAGGTAGTAATTGGTCTTGAGGTTCACGTTGAATTGAACACCAACACCAAGATGTTCTGTGGTTGCCGCAATGAGTTTGGTGATGAACCAAACACTAACGTTTGCCCAATTTGCATCGGCCTGCCTGGCTCGTTGCCGGCGGTAAACAAGCGTGCGATTGAATCAAGCATCTCGATTGGTTTGGCTCTTGGATGTCAGATCGCGCCAACCGGCCGATTCTCACGCAAGAACTATTTCTACCCTGACCTTGCAAAAAACTTTCAAACATCACAGTATGACGAGCCAATCGCATTCGAGGGCTCTCTCGAGGTAGAAGTTCCTTCAGGCAACACTTTTACCGTTGCAATTGAGCGCGCTCACATGGAGGAGGACGCCGGTAAATTGACCCACGTGGGTGGTTCAACCGGTCGAATTCAGGGTGCTGAGTACTCTTTGGTCGACTATAACCGTGCCGGTGTTCCACTGGTCGAGATCGTGACCAAGCCGGTTTACGGTGCTGGGGCCGAGGCTCCTGAGTTGGCAGCTGCCTACGTGCGATCCATCCGTGAAATTGTGAAGGCTCTCGGTGTTTCTGACGCAAAGATGGAACGCGGAAACGTTCGATGCGATGCCAACGTCTCACTTCGCCCGCACGGTCAAGAAAAGCTTGGAACCAGAACTGAAACCAAGAACGTAAACTCGCTTCGCTCGATTGAGCGCGCTGTGCGTTACGAGATCCAGCGCCAGGCAGCTCTTTTGGCTAAGGGTACGGCGATCATTCAAGAGACTCGTCACTGGCACGAAGACAAGGGCGCAACCAGTTCGGGTAGACCTAAGTCTGACGCCGATGACTACCGCTACTTTCCAGAGCCAGACTTGGTGCCGGTTCAGCCATCTAAAGAGTGGATCGAAGAACTTCGTGCCAAGCTTCCGGAGCAGCCAGCTGCACGCCGCAAGCGTGTTCAGGCTGAATGGGGCTTCGCTGACCTTGAGTTCAGAGACGTAGTTAATGCTGATTTGCTAGATCAGATTGAAGAAACTGTTTCGGCCGGAGCTAAACCTCAGGACGCCCGTAAGTGGTGGACTGGTGAGCTTGCTCGTATTGCTAACTCGCAAGACCAGAACGTAACCGAATTGCCAATTTCAGGCGCTCAGGTTGCCGAACTTGCAGCACTTATTGAGGCGGGCAAGATTAATGACCGCCTGGCCCGCGAGGTTTTGACTTACGTGCTTGCTGGCGAGGGTAGCCCTGCAGAGGTAGTTACTGCCCGCGGTCTTGAAGTGGTTTCTGACGACGGCGCGCTAATCGCAGCAATTGATGCTGCTCTTGCGGGGCAACCAGACGTGCTTGATGCTATTCGTGAGGGTCGCATGCAGGCAGCAGGCGCGGTAATCGGCGCGGTTATGAAGGCAATGAAGGGTTCAGCTGATGCAGGCCGCGTTCGTGAGCTCTTGATTGAAAAAGCCAATAGCTAAAAGTTCGACTTAAACAAATAATCCCCAGACTCAAGTCTGGGGATTATTTGTTTCATGGGGTGAGTAACGGGGATTGAACCCGCGACCCCCTGGACCACAACCAGGTGCTCTACCAACTGAGCTATACCCACCATGAGTCTTGACTAACCAAGACAACCTGATAATTCTAACAGATTTGGACTACCGGTTTTCAGTGATGCGCGCAGATATCTGCTTGGCTTCGTCAGAAGTTGGTCCGGGTAGTGGCACCATGACAGCCTCGCGGTAGTAGCGCAACTCTTGAATTGATTCAAGGATGTCTGCCAGTGCGCGGTGGCCGCCTTCTTTTTTAGGCATTTGAAAATACACCCGCGGATACCAGCGACGGGTGAGCTCTTTGATCGAAGAAACATCGATGTTTCGGTAGTGCAAGAAATTGTCTAGCTCAGGCATGTAGCGATTGAGGAACATGCGGTCGGTGCCGATTGTGTTTCCGGCAAGTGGTGCCTCTTTAGCATTCGGAACAAATTGTTTGATGTAGTCAAGCACCAGCTGTTCGGCCTCTTCGAGGCTGACACCATCGGCTACCTCGTTGATCAGGCCCGATTCGGTGTGCATGTTGCGAACGAAATCGTTCATGTTCTGCCATGAGTCTTCGCGAGGCTTGATTACCACGTCAAAACCTTCATCCAAGATTTCAAGCTCGGAGTTTGTGATCACAACAGCAACCTCGACCAGACAGTCAGCCTCTGGGTTTAGGCCGGTCATTTCGCAGTCGATCCAGACTAAATGCTCAGTAATTTCAATCACATTCCAAAAATTAGGGGAGGCCCCCGACAAAAGCCGGAGACCTCCCAATTCTAGCCAGCCGAACTAGGCTGCTCGGCGAGCTTTTCTTGAAACCCCGGCCACCTTGGCAGCTTTTCGGGCTACCTTGCGTTCTTTTCGGCCCTCAACCAACCAGTACAGAACCGGCACAATAACCAGGGTCAGTACGGTTGATGAGAACAGCCCTCCGATTACGACTACGGCAAGTGGCTGCGAAATGAATCCTCCGCCTCCGGTGATTCCGAGTGCCATCGGGGTCAACGCAAAGATAGTCGCTAGCGCTGTCATGAGAATCGGGCGAAGGCGCTGACGCGCTCCATCCATGATTGCCTCTTGAGTTGGCTTGCCATCGCGTCGGTACTGATTAATCAGGTCGATCAAAACGATCGCGTTGGTAACTACGATGCCAACCAACAGCAACATGCCGATAAGTGCCGGCACACCCAGGGCGGTGTCGGTGATCAAAAGCATGCCCAGCGCACCGGTTGCCGCGAATGGAATCGAGATCAACAGAATCAGTGGCTGAATGATGCTTGAGAAGGTTGCGACCATGACGATAAACACGATTGCGATAGCCGCCAGCAGCGCTAGACCCAGCTGACCGAACGATTCAGCCTGAGACGCGCTGACGCCGCCGATAGTTGCGGTGGCACCAGAAGGTAGCTCAACCGTGTCTAGTCGCTTGGTCACATCAGCTGAGATAGCTCCGAGGTTATCTCCCGACGGGGTGAGTGAAACCTTGGCAGTGCGCTCACCCTTTTCGCTGTTGATCGAAACTGGTACATCGGCTTGCTCAATTTTTGCGATAGAAGATAGCTTCACCATTCCGCTGGTGCTCGGAATCAAAATGTCGCTAACCTCGGCAACCGTGTCAGGCGAATTGGTTTGAACCACGTAAATGGCAGTTTCGGTGTTGTCGATGTTGACCTTGCCGATGCTTGAAGGGCGCATGGTGGCAGATACGATTCCGCCAACCTGAATTTCGGTTAGCCCAATTGCGGCGGCCTTCGAACGGTCTACGGTAACGCGTAGAGTGCGTTGGGTTTTGGCCAATGAGTTGGTGATTTCAGAAACATCAGCGGTACCCTGCATAGCCTTCTCGACCGCGTCGATAGCAGTCTTTAGGTTTGCATCGGTGGTTGCGTTGACTTTGACATCAATCGTGCTTGAGCCACCGAAAGCTTCGCCGCCACCTGCGGTGAACTTCACTTCGCCGAGGGTTTCATCCTTGGCAAATAATGCCTCGAGGTCGGCTTGGGTAGAGGTTTGGTCTGTGCCCTCAACGGTAGTTACCTGAATTGAGGTGCCACCAGCTGCACCACCGAAGGCCACGCGACCGTCGCCAGATGAACCAATCGTGGTCTGAACAACTTCGATGCGTTCGTCAGCAAGCAAAATGCCTTCAACCTTGGCGGCTGCCTCGTCTTGCTGAGCCAGAGTGGCTCCGGCCGGCAGAGTCTGGTTGAGAACAAAGCTGTTCGAGCCTGATGAGCCAATGAAGTCAGTCTTCAGCTGCGGAACCAGTCCGAAGGTCAAGAACAGAATTAGGACTGAAGCCAAAACAGTGATTACCGGTCTGCGTTGAGTCCACTTAAGAACTGGGATGTAGCCACGCTGCAGCCAGCTCTTGCGCTCTTTGGCTTCTTCAACTTCACGAATCTCAGATTCGTGCGCGCGAGCTTGTTCTTCAGAATCATGCTGGGCCTGTGCAGGTGCCTTCAAGAACCAGTAGGCGAGAACAGGAACGATTGTCAGAGAGACAAATAGCGAGGCAACGAGCGCGATCGCAAAAGTGAATGAGAACGGTCTAAAGAGTTCGCCGACTAGGCCGCCGACAAGTGCAATCGGAAGGAATACCGCAACCGTGGTGATAGTCGCTGCAGTGATTGCGCCAGAAACCTCTTTGACAGCTCGAAGAATGGCCTTGCGCTTCGGCTCGCCATAAGCCAAGTGACGGTTGATGTTTTCGATGACCACAATCGAGTCATCTACAACACGACCGATTGCGATGGTTAGCGCGCTAAGTGTGAAGAGGTTCAGCGAATAGCCGAATGCGTTTAGGCCAATGAATGTGATCAAGACTGAGGTAGGAATCGAAATTGCGGTTACCAAAGTTGAACGTACTGACATCAAGAACAAAAGAATCACGATGACTGCAAAGCCAAGGCCGAGCAGGCCTTCGGTGCTTAGATTCTCCAGTGATTTTTCAACGTATGGAGCCTGGTCAAATACCGTGACTACGGTGATGCCGCCGCCAAGCTTCTGCTTCAGTTCGTCAAGTCGGTCGGTAACCGCGTGAGAAACAGCAACAGTGTTGGCATCCTGGGTTTTGGTGAAAGCGATTGACAGAACTGCGTTGCCGTTCACGCGCGCAATGCTTGTGACCGGTGCGTCTTCGAGTGTCACCTTTGCAAC
Source organism: Rhodoluna sp. (assembly GCF_024641065.1). GTDB lineage: Bacteria > Actinomycetota > Actinomycetes > Actinomycetales > Microbacteriaceae > Rhodoluna. Next base: position 369,950 of record NZ_JAHEDV010000001.1, on the reverse strand, counting down.
GTCTGCAACAGTGACCACCTTGTTCGGTGTTGGCATTCCAGGGATGCTAAAAGCGCTTGATCCGCCCAATAGAGGTAAAGCTTTGAAGTCTTCGAGGCTGTTCACCGGAGTGCCGACCTCAACTGAAATCGAGCCTTCTGCGTCGTCGATTGTTCCGGCAGGAATAACGAATCCGTTTGCTGCAAGAGCGCTAGCTACCGATTGCTGGGTTAAGCCGGCCATGGCAAGTTTGGTTTGGTCAAAAACGAGATTTACGCGCTTTTCGGTCGCTCCGGTAACGCTAACTTCACGCATTCCTGCGATGTCGCCAAATAGCGGGCCAGCAATGTCTGGCAGGGTCTTGCTTAGCGACTCGTTGTCGCCAGAATCAGCTGATACGCCGAGCACCATAATCGGAACGCTATCGAAGCTGCCAGAGAGAATTTTGGTGCTTGAATCTGCCGGCAAGGTGATGCTTGCGAGAGCTGCTGCCAAGTCTTCTTTCACTTTGGCTGTGGTTACGCCATAGTCAAACTCGACTCGAACAATTGAAATATTGCTTTGAGAGCTTGAGGTTGAAGTCACCAGACCATCGAGTTGGCGAATTGCGTTTTCGATTGGTTGTGAAACCTGCTTGTCGATAACCTCTGGCGAAGCGCCCGGATAAGTCGTCACTACTGCAGCTTGCGGAGTTTCGAAACTTGGAATCAGCTCTTGTTTCAACGAGCCAAGTGAAATGAATCCAAATATGGCGATGATCACTGTGATTAGAGCAACCACAGACCGGTTGGCAAGGCTGAGTTTGGCAAGACGATGCATGAGACCCCTTAGTTAAAGCAATACCTCTAGGCTAACCCGTGGCTGCCTAGAGGTATTCCTAGAAAAGAGTTTTAAGCCAGTTCGAACTGGTTGCCGTCAATCTGCCCCTGTTTGCGATACATGTCTAGTTTTGCGCGGGTGTCGGCAATGTCTAGGTTTCGCATAGTCAACTGGCCAATTCGGTCGGTTGGGCCAAACGCCGCGTCTTCAGTTCGTTCCATTGAAAGCTTCTCTGGGTGGTAGCTGAAGTTTTCACCCTCGGTGTTGACGATCGTGTAGTCGTCACCGCGACGCAAACGCAAGGTAACCGAACCGTTGATTGCTGAAGCAACCCACTTGGTTAGAGATTCGCGCAACATTAGGGTCTGCGGGTCTAGCCAGCGACCTTCATAAAGAAGGCGGCCCATGCGGCGACCTTCGGCGTGATAAGCGGCAACGGTGTCTTCATTGTGTATGGCTGAAATCAAGCGCTCATAAGCGATGTGAAGCAGTGCCATTCCTGGCGCCTCATAAATTCCGCGGCTCTTTGCCTCGATGATGCGGTTTTCGATTTGATCGCTCATGCCAAGACCGTGACGGCCTCCAATTTCATTGGCCTTCATGATGATGTCGACAGCGCTTTCCATCGACTCACCATTGATCGCAACTGGGCGACCCTGGCGGAACTGGACCGTTACTTCTTCAGTTTCGATCTTTACCGAGTCATCCCAAAACTTGACGCCCATGATTGGCTCAACAATTTCAAATGAAGTGTCTAGGTTTTCTAGGCTCTTGGCTTCGTGAGTTGCGCCGAGCATGTTTGCATCGGTTGAGTAGGCCTTTTCGACTGAAGCGCGGTAAGGAAGGTCGCGGGCGAGTAGCCACTCGCTCATCTCGTGACGACCACCGAGCTCGCCGACAAAGTCGGCGTCTAGCCAAGGCTTATAAATTCTTAGGTTTGGGTTGGCAAGTAGGCCGTAACGGTAGAAACGCTCGATGTCGTTGCCTTTATAGGTTGAACCATCGCCCCAAATCTCAACGCCATCTTGGTGCATTGCTCGCACAAGCATGGTGCCGGTTACAACACGGCCTAGGGGAGTGGTGTTGAAGTAGACCTTGCCACCGGTGCGAATGTGAAAAGCGCCACAGGCGATAGCAGCCAGACCCTCCTCGGCAAGCGACTGGCGGCAGTCAATCAAGCGCCCTGCTTCGGCTCCATAGACCAATGCGCGATCTGGAATCGAATCGATGTCGTCTTCGTCGTACTGACCAAGATCTGCGGTGTATGTGTAAGGAACAGCGCCTTTTTCGCGCATCCATGCCACAGCAACAGATGTGTCGAGACCGCCAGAAAAGGCGATGCCAACTTTTTCACCAACAGGAAGGGATGCAAGAACTTTAGTCATAAGACCTAAGTTTACTTGAGTAGCGAGGCCATCTGCTTGTAGATCAACTTGGCTGCGAAAACCGGGTTAATGCGCGAAATGACATCCAGCATTTTGGCATCCGAACCAATACAAATTCTTGGGCGATTATTTTCAATCGCCTCGATCATTTGATGGGCGGCAACCGGTGCTTCGGTCATCTTAATTTTGCTATCGGCAGCGGCATCGCCTGGCATAGCCATGCCAGAGTTTTGAGCAATGTTGGTGTTAATTGCCCCCGGAAAAACAATGGTTACGCCCACGTTGGTGTCGGTTAGTTCTGAACGTAAACCTTCGGTGAGCAGTTTGATTGCAGCTTTAGAGGCTCCATAAACACTTTGCCCCGGAACCGGCGCATAGGCACCCATTGAAGAAACGTTGAGAATGTGGGCCTCTGGCCGGGTTAGGAACCCAGGTAGGAAGGCTTTGACCATCATGAGTGGACCTTCAAAATTCACATTCATCACCCGAGCCGCTTGCTCAAGGGTGAGGTCATTTATTTTCACGAACGGCTGGATGATGCCGGCATTGTTTATCAGGATGTCAGGTGCACCAAGCTTTTTAGTTACTTGGGCGGGTAGTGCTGCTACTGCTATTGCATCCGTGATGTCTACGGTGAAAGTTTCTACTTTGCCGCCAGCAAGTTTTTTTGTTTCGGCCAGTGTCTCAGCGCGTAAATCGATTGCTGCAACCAGCGCACCGCGACTTATTAGTTCGAGGGTTAGTTGTCTTCCCATTCCGCTGCCGGCACCAGTAACCACAACGACTTTATTTTGAACCTTCATGACCTGCTCCTTTGAGGGGTGTACCTAAAAATCAGAATACTCTTCTAATTTGTTGCCAGGCGTTGGTTGACCATATTGCCCATAGAACCAAAATCGGTTGAAAGAACAGGCGAACCAATCGAGCTTCGTCGGTGTTCAGGCCGAATGCATCTGTTTGAGTGAGGTATTGCGAAATGTTCCCCGGAAAAATCGCAATGAAAAACAAGGCTGCGGCAATACCCGCCCATGCCTTGCGCTTTCTGGCCAGAATTAGCGCCGACCCTAGGCAGATCTCGACAACACCGGAGGCAACCACCACGAAGTCAGGTTCGAGCTCAACCCACGCGGGCACCTGTGCCTGAAAATCACTGCGGCCAAAACTCAGATGCGCAACTCCGGCAAACGTCAAGAACGCGCCGAGTGTCAACTGGGCCAGCAACTTGAATAGCTTCATAACCGCACGCTAGCACAGCGCACCAATTATGGCTTTTCAAGGCCTACTCACCGAACTAACCGATGTTTAGCTTCCAGTTCTTAATGTCTTTTGGAATAGCCTTGCCTTTGCCGTCATCGCCCTTGAAAGGCAACATCGTGGTTGGCCATCGACGGTCACGGGTGACCTTCGCGGTGGCCTTCACTGTTTGGCCAGACTTGTAATAGGCAAATGCGTCTGCATTCAATACACAAGGAATGGCATTGTCGTAGGCCTTAGACTTCCAGGCCATCGGGTCAGAAGGCGCGTACTTCTTTGTGATGCCGAAGACAACCTTGCAGGTTTGCGTCTTTTTTACGACCTTGCCGCGAACCTTCACGGTGTAAGGAATGCTAATGTCTGCCGTAACTGGTCCGATGAACTTGCCTGAAGACCAAGGCTTGATGGTTACCTTCGTTGAAGTGACAGTAATAATCCACTGTCCGCCAATGTTGTAGACACCAGGTGCGTGCGGCGTACCCAGTGCACTCGGAGGATTCACCGGAGCCGGTAGCACGACGGTGGAATGTGTGGCAACCACAGAGATGATGTTTTCTGGGGTGTCAACCAACGGGTAGAAGTTCTTGTCGCCGGGTTGAGTTACCTTTACTCGACAGGTGTTGAGGGTTGGGTCTGCAACCAGATCCGACATCCATGACACTGTGCCATCGTCTTCAACGATACAAATCGCTGGGTCGAGCGAGGTGTAAACCGGGTTTAGCCCCGAGCTCATTGTCGAGACCAATTTGAAGCCGTTTGCCGAGTCGGTTGCTGCAGGCGCAGTCACTCCATTCACTGTGGTTCCCGGCGCGATGATGGTCACGCTCTGTGGTGCCTTCAACACGTCGAAGGTTTTTTTATCCACGGATAGCTTGGTGCCCGTGCCGCTAGTTGCAGTCACCTCACACTTGCCAACGCCAAGAGTTCTCAACGTTTTAGTGCTGTCGATGTAGCAGACGCTAGCCGGACCGGCCGAGTAAGTGACTGCAAGATCCATGGTGCTGGTGCCTCGCGAGGTCATCAAATAACCCTTACCATCTGCGATGGTTCCATCAATAATCTCGCTCGGGAGGGTAAGGATGGTCAGGTTCTTGGCTGGGTCTTCGACAGCAATCGTCAAAGCCTTCACATCAAAGAACCCATCTTCGTCGGTAACTTTTACCAGTACTTGGTACGAGCCAGCCTTGGTAGGCGTTCCGGTAATTTCTCCAGTATCTGGGTTGATGGTTAGTCCCAGTGGCAAGCCAACGGCTGTCCAGGCGCCGGTTGGCAGAATGTCGCCAGTGCCCTTGGTTGCTGTGTCAGTAATGGGTGTCATGACCGTATTGATCTGAGTTAGATAAGAGACCGGGCTGGTTGTGATGGTCGGCGGAGCAACCACCTCGATTGTGATCGTGGTGGTGTCAGTCAATCCGGCAGCGTCAGTCACCGTGACGTCGAATGTGTAAACGCCTTCGACTTCGCCGACGCCATTGACGGCACCGGTGGCTGGGTCGATGGTGAAACCATCCGGCAGGTTCGCTGCAGACCAGGCTCCAACCAAGTTGATGGCTGCAGTGCCCTTAGCCGCTGTGTTTGGCATGTTGGCGTATTCACCGACCATTTTCTTGTAGGTGATAACCGCAGTAGTAATGGTTGGCGGTGCAACCACCTTCATGGTCAACGTCTTGGTTGCAATCTCGCCGCCAGTGTCGGTAAGTTTCACAACAAAAGTGAAGTTTCCAGACGTGGTTGGCGTTCCGGTAATTTCTCCGGTGTCAGCGTTGAACTGCAACCCTGCTGGCAAGGTAGCTGGGTCAACTAGGCTCCAAGCGCCTGTGGCTGGAACTGCCGCAGAGCCTGGGGTTGAGGTTTGGGCCTCAGGTGCAATCGCGACACCAACAACGTTCTCGCGTAGCGGAGTTGTTGTCGTAATGACGGGTTTTCTGACCACATTGATTGTGATGGTTTCTTCGTCAAACAATCCGTTGATGTCAGTCAACTTTTCAGTGATTGTGAAAGTTCCAGTGACTGACGGTGTGCCCGAGATCAAGCCAGTGTTCGCATTCAAAGTCATACCTGTAGGCAAGGCTCCCGAGGTAATTGTCCAAGCACCTGTTGCTGGAAGAGCACCTGAACCTGCCACGGATGTGTTCGCAAGAGTGTTGGCTGTGTCAACGTAATACTTGACTGTCGTCGGTGTCGTCGAAATGCGAGGTGGCGCCAGAATGGTCATTGTTTCGACCTTGGTTGCAATCTCGCCAGCGGTGTCAACTAGTTGAACCGTGAAGCTGTAAATGCCCGTGGCAGTTGGTGTACCAGTAATCTCACCGGTATCGGCGTTTAGAACCAAGCCGGTTGGTAGTGCACCAGATGCAATTGACCAAGCTCCGGTTGACGCAATTACAGCGCTGCCAGCGGTCTTAGTCTGAGCAATAGGTGAAACGGGTTGCCCAACGACTCCACGTGCAAGCGGCGTGACGGTAGTGATTGTTGGCTTGGTAACCACATTGATGGTTATTGTTTCTTCGTCAAAGAGACCGTTAACATCTGTGACTCGTTCGAGAACCGTGTAAACGCCAGTGACGGTAGGTGTTCCCGAAATTAAGCCGGTTGTCGCGTTAATCGACATGCCGGTAGGAATTCCCGTGGCTGTCCAGCCAACAGAGGCGATGGCCCCTGTACCTGCGGTGGCCGTGTTCACTACAGAGTTCGAGCTGTTGGTATAGAACTTGTAGGTCAGAGTCGAGGTAGTAATGGTTGGTGGCGCCAAAACAGTGATGGTTTCAGCCTTTACCGCTACTTCGCCGGCGCTGTCTGTTAGCTGAACGGTAAATGGAAAGACTCCCGTGACAGTGGCTGTTCCCGAAATTTCTCCGGTGTCTGGGTTAAGCACCAGGCCTGCAGGCAAAGATCCGGTGATGATTGACCAGGCTCCAGTGCTAGGAATGGCTGCCGTTCCAACCGTTTTGGTTTGTGGGATAGGTGTGATTGGCACGCCCTGAACAGCCCTAGTCAAAGGCGTGGTGGTTGTGATGATCGGCTTTGAAGTTACCCGAATCAAAATCGTCTCGGTGTCGGTCAAATTGTTGATGTCGGTGACCGAAACCACCACTGAGTAGTTGCCGTCAACTGTTGGGGTGCCAGAAATTGCACCTGTGGTTGAGTTGATAGTCATTCCAGCCGGAAGCCCCGTGGCTGACCAGCCCGCACTTGGTTTGATTGCGCCTGATCCGGCCAAAACCGTATCAGTGATAGTCAACGATGCGTTGGCGTAGACGTTGTAAGTCAAGGGTGAGGTGGTAATCGTCGGGCCATCAAAAACTGAAATCGACTCATTTTTAGTGGCTGTCAATCCATTTGCATCGGTAACGCGAACCGTGAAATTAAACACACCGTTAGTGGTCGGGGTACCGGTTATTGCACCCGTGTTTGCGTCCAAGTTCAAGCCAGGTGGCAATGAACCGCTTGAAACTATCCATGCTCCGGTGGCAGGAATGCCGACGTTGCCGATGGTTACCGTCTGATTCACGCTAGTCATCAGAACACCCTTGGCGGCATTTGGTAATGCTGGAGTGGTGATTGCCGGTGGAGTAGCCGTGACTGTCGCTGTGATCGTGCTGGTCGCAATGTTGCCGACGCCATCGGTGATCGAGTAAGTCAGGGTTGGTGCAATACCGATGAATGCCGATTCTGGTGCAAAAGTGACTACACCAAGCGAGGTCACCGAGTAAGTGCCCTTGCCGGCAATCGTCACAGATGTGAGCGCGCAGCCGGTGGTGGTGCCTGCAGCGCACAATTTCACGGATGCCTTGTTCAGCGTGGTTCCGATAGCTGATGTGTCGTTAGTAGTTACATCCACGGAGATTGGAGCCAGCATGTTGCCGGTTACCGAGTCGGCTGCAGTTGTTGGTGCGGGAACAACAGTCACGTTGATGGTTGAACCAACGGTCTGCGGTGTGTTCGAGTAGCCGTCTTTGACCTCGTAATTTACCGGAGTGGCAACACCAACGAAGGTAGAAAGCGGCGTGAAAGACACTGATCCCGATGAAACCGTGTATGTGCCCTCGTTCGGAACTGTAAGCGTGGTTAACGCACAGCCAGTAGTGGTTCCAGCAGCACACAACTTTAGAGTGCTGGTTGTAAGCGTGGTTGTCGTGGTTGGAGTGTCGTTGGCCAAAACGTTAATGGTGTTGGCTGTCGCTCCAGCTTTGACTGAAACAGTGTCAGCTACAGCAACGGCTCGCATGATGTAGGTGGCTTTCACCGAGACATCTGCGCCAGCAGTTGTGCCCGAGATCGCCTGTGAACTGAGCGGTGTTTGAATCGCAGTGAAGCTCACCGGGTTCTGAGGTGTCATGGTTACGGCACCGGTTGTGTAGGTATACGGCGAGATGTAAACCATTGAGACATCGCCGGCGCCAACACCGTTCACCAGAGGAAAGTCACCGAAGCGAACTTTGTAGGTTCCAGCTTTGAGATAGCCAAAACTGTAGTTTCCGCTTGCATCTGAAACGGCGGTGATTGGATTGCCAGATGGGTCATTAAGCACGTTGCCCGATGCGTCAAGCAATGTTGCAATGGCGCCTGCAACAGGAACCACTGTCGATGGATAGCTGGTTGCATAGTTGCCCCTTGCAACTTGTCCGACCAATTGGAATCCGCAAGCAGAAGGTTGTGCAGGGGGAGCGATCGACAGCGCCTCAGAAGTGGTTGAGTAGTCGATACGCGTATTTGTCGAACTAATCGTTGCCGCGGTGGCAGTGAATGATGTTGTCTGAGTCGGCAAATTATTGATCTGAGTTGTCGCTGGGCATGCTACGTTCGCTGTGACTGAAACGCAAAGTTGAGCCGATTCGCTCTCCATGGTCAGTGTTCCAGTTGTGTTTGCGTTTGAGGTTCTGCCGGCATAACTCACCTTGAACACCGCTCCTGCGCCTACATCGGAGTAGGTAAGGCCGGTTAGCTCAACGAAACCAGATGAATTGAAGCTCACCTCTGACCAAGTAGATCCCGCTGCGCTGACCACTGAGCCATCAGATTTAAGAATCGTAAGTTTGGCAGATGAATAATCGGTTCCGGAAACAAGGCCGCCAATAGTGAAGCGGTGATAGGCAGCATCGGCGCCCATCACACAGGTGAGCCTTGGCTGAACGCTGGTTTGGGTATAACTGACGTCATTGACTTTGATTGCGCAGCCAGCCGTTGCAGTTGAGATTGTGAACTGTTTAATACCTTGACCGAGGTCACCGTTGGTCCACATGCAATCTGTTGAAAGTGGGTCAACTTTCAAGGTGTAAATGCGCCAAGCATCGGTGTTCATTTGGCCCACCCCGGTAACTCCGAAACGGGTTGGAGCTGCCCAGCCAGCACAGGCGGCCGAGGTGGCGTAGTCGTAGCAGAAGGTGGTAGACGGTGTGTCAAAGTAGCTGACCCACATCAGTTTGCTACCGGCGCTTTCTACCGCGCCCTTCCAGTAAGAAGTGTTTCCGTTGTTGAGTGCTGCCTGCACAGTCGCGTTTGCGGCGAATCTGGTGCCGTCAGCTGCAAAACATTTGGCATCTGCAGAAGTACAAACACCAGCAACCTGTCCATTTGCTGTCGGTTGAATGTAAAGAATCTTTTTGGCAGAAGTAGAGCCAAGAACTAGGTCATAGTTTGCCCAACCCGCACATTTAGCTCGGGTTTCGCCATTGAAACAGATTGCAACACCATTCAACTGGCCATAGACGTTTCCAAAAGCGGTTTCAAAACCTGTGTGAGTGTAAGGAATCAGGTTTGTTGCACGTGTGGTTCCGGCGATCACGCTGCTAAAGGTTGGCATGTCGGTGCAAGCTGCACCTTGGCCGTTGTTAGCTAGGTAGTCATAGCAAAGAACGCGTGGGGCAAGGATGTCCCAAGCGTAAACGCGGCCATTGCTCGCAATGATGTCGGTTACACCAGCCTCGTTTGCTCCAGCTCGAGCTTGAACCATGTGCCAGGCTGCAGCTTTTGATCCGCCACAGTAAGCCGGAGTTTCAACTACTGATACATCGATACAGAGAAAACCGGTGCCGGTTGATCGGTCTGATACTGGCATCCACAAGTGCTTGTAGGTTTCGTCGAAGAATTGTGTTGACGAGAAGTTCGAGTTAAATCCCTCGCTAGCCAAACCAAAAGGCCAGTTAGCGCTACAGAATGAGCCATCCGAGCGTTTACGGCAGTCAAGACCACCGTTTGCGTAGTCATGGTGATAGGTGTTGTAGATGTATCCGCGGCTATCGAATTCGGTGTCATAACCATCACCACCGCTTCGTGCAGCGCCATCAACCGTTGTGACGGTTCCTGGCATTGTTGCTGTGGTTTGCGTGATCTGCTTGCCGCTTGAGGTGGCACCGCCAGAATTTACCGGACCTGTGGCTTTAACTTTTACCACCGCTGCCCAGCTGCTTGGGGTCGCAGCGAAGGTTGTTCCATCGGTTGAATACGTGACTGTCCAGCCAGACGGTGCTTTTACATCCGTGGCAGCTGTTAGGCGAACCTTTGTGGCGTCAATCGACTGAATAATTTCTTGGGCTGAATTATCGACTGCGCTAACAGCAGGAATCTGAGTTGTCAGGTCTACTTTTGAGCCTGCTGTCACGCTGGTGGTAGACAAACTGGTGCTGAGTGATGACACTGCAAAGGCTTGGCTCGAAACAATTGCGGTTGAGAGCAATGCAGCCGAAGCGGCAATGAAAAACCAGGTTCGCTTGGATATTTTCCCCATAGAAATACGCATGAAAATGAGCCTATTTAGTTGGTTTTTATGGGTATCCAAGGATGTGCGCTATTGCCTACATAAGCCCGAAAAATCATAGTTTTGGGTTCACTTGGTCGGCCGAATTAATCTTCACTGCTCTTGTAGACTGGCATTTGCCCTTTGTTGGGCATGCCCTCGTAGCTCAGTGGATAGAGCAAGAGCCTTCTAATCTCTTGGTCGTAGGTTCGATTCCTACCGAGGGCGCGCAATAAACGTCGTCGTCTGATTGAGGGGATTCAGAATGCAGCCACCACGTGCCTTAGAGATCATCATGTTTTGGACGTCAAATCACGTTTACACCCGCGGGGCCGAGCGTGAAGCTTTGACTAAAAAAGTATGGCGAACTGTTAGAAAAGAATCACCAAAAACCTTTTGGGCATTCTTCGCTTGGATGGGGGGCCTGCTGTTCCTGACGCTTTTAGGCATCTCGATGGTTTTTATCGATGAAACCACTGATCCGATGGTGTATCTCACCATTTCGCTGGTGCCCTTCTTCGCGCTCCTGCCGGCGGCACTAATTACGGCATTCAATGTTTTTAATGCATTTTTCAAAAACCACCCTGAGGACTTTCCTCGCAACTAGTGGTTAATTTTGGCGCCTAAGCGTTGCGATAAACCGTGAAGGCAAGAGTCAAAACTGCGATGCAGGTTAGGTAACTGACCTTCCAGCGATTTGCGATTCTTGCGCGTTGCAATAGAAAACCGATTGCGATCAAAGCCGGTGCCGCGAACAAGAATTGATTCGCTTGCCAGGCGGCAGCGAAGTCTCCTTGCAGAATTGCAAACAGCCACCTTTGACCTCCGCATCCTGGGCACAGCCAGCCGGTGGTTAGGTGAACAGGGCACTTCCACCAGAGAGCATCTGGAACAAGCAGCAGGTATCCCAGGCCGGCTGCGCCAATCGATGCTTTGGTCACCACCGTCGATGAAGCCGACACTACTTGGCTACCGCCTCATCGAGCAGGGCGTCAAGGGCCACCAATTCAATTCGCAACGGAGCAAAGTTGCTGAGAAATTCATCAACTCCAATTCGCGCATTGGTGTATTCAATTGAGGCGAATCGCAGATCAGAAATCTCATTTGAAGTTCTTGAAAGTTGATCTCTCCAGCGGGTCGAAATCGATGCTGGTGGTGTGGCGGATTCAAGTTTTTCGAATTTGGTTCGAAGTTCATCATTTTTAGACATCAAGATGTCCATTTGTTCGTTTAACGCGCGCTCAACCATTTCATCCAAGATGCTGTGCATCGACGAAACCAGGATGCGATTTTCACTCACAAATGTTTTTGTCGATGAATTAGGTGTGGGCCGCTTTGTAGCAGATCTGCTTGGTGAGGGTGCAGGCGAAGATGGGCTTTCGCTAGCGCTTGGGCTGGTGCTTGAACTTGCAGATGCAACAGCATTTGGGCTCTCGCTCGAAGTTGGTAGCGCAGTTGGGTTCTGTGATTGGAGCGCAGCAAAAACCGTGACCGAAAGGAAGACCAGCACCCCAGCCATAATGCCCAGAAGCTTACCTTTGTTATTTTTCAATTGGTCCTGCTTCGTTTTGGCTAGCTATTGTGGTGTCTTAACTTCACCCTATTGGAATAAGCCAGAAAAGATTAGGTTGCACCTCACATGGACATTTCTAAGTTTGAAGTTGTAATGCTGGATGGCACATCTCGATCGCTAAAAGAGTTTTCAGGCAAAGTCACGCTGGTTGTGAACGTTGCATCTAGATGTGGCTTGACTCCTCAGTATGGCGCTCTGGAGGCGCTACAGGAGAAGTATCAATCACGAGGTTTTAACGTTTTAGGAATGCCATCGAACCAGTTCATGCAAGAGCTGAGTAGCAGTGATGAAATTGCTGAGTTTTGCTCAACCACTTGGGGTGTGACCTTTCCGATGACCGAGAAAATCAAGGTGAATGGCCGCAATCGGCACGCGCTCTACAAAGAATTAGTCAAAACTAAAGATCACTCTGGTTTGGCTGGACCAGTGTTGTGGAACTTTGAGAAGTTCTTGATTCTGCCTAACGGCGAAGTGCATAGATTCAGGCCAACCACCAAACCAGATGATGAAGAAATTGTTGCCCTAATCGAAGCGAATCTACCCAGTTAGTTGCTCTCGCGATTTAGACTAATTTTCTAGCCGGGGGAGGTAACTTGCGATTTTCAAATTTGGGTGCGAATGCAGTTCTAGTAACTGCTGCTGCGTTAACCCTCGTCAATGCTGGCCTGATGACAACCTCTCTGACTGGGTTTGCTCACATTACCGAGCAACTCGGCAGCACGCTCGTTGCCGGGCCAAAGGGTGACACCGGTGAAACCGGAGCAGCCGGACCCCAAGGCGAACCTGGCCCAAGAGGCGCAACTGGCTTGACCGGACCAATGGGGCCTGCTGGAGCTTCAGGTGATCAAGGTGCCGCTGGCGCAAATGGTTCAGACGGTGTTGATGGCCAAGATGGTGCAAACGGCCAGGATGGCGCCGCCGGAGCGCAAGGACCAGTCGGAGATCAAGGCCCAATCGGTGAACAGGGCATCCAAGGAATTCAGGGGCCAATTGGTCTAACCGGCCCACAGGGGCCAACCGGGGTTGTTTCCGCTACCGCACCTTTGATTTATGACGCTGAAACTCAGACACTCAGCCTCAATCTTGATCAGATTGATCGCCTCGGCGCACTCGGCTACCTGCAGTTTGACACCAGCGTCGATGCTCCAGAGGCCCCAGGTCGCATCACCTGGAACGACGCAGATGGAACCGCGAATCTACAGCTCAAAGATGGAGCTGTAACTCTTCAAATCGGTCAAGAGTCGGTGCAGTTGGTTAAAAACATCACCGGATCAACCTTGCTAAATGGTCGCGCTGTTCGTGTGACCGGCTCTAGTGGTGGTCGCATCACAGTGGAACACGCTGACAATAATTCAGTTACAGGGGCTACCGGTGTAATTGGGGTACTCACCGAAGATGTACTAACGGGTGAAAATGGCTACGTAACCACCTACGGTTTGGTTCACGAATTAGACACCTCGCAGTGGAGCCCAGGTGCACCGCTTTACCTAAACGGTACAGGTCAACTAACTAACGTTCGACCTACCAACGGTCGAATCGTTCAACTCGGGTTCGTGGTTACCCAAGATTCATCACAAGGCGTCATTTATGTAGCGCCAATTCAAAATTTCGAACCAATCATCGGCGGCATTTGCCAGGTTCCGGGTCAAGCCGGAACCGGCGTTTATGGCTGGCATAACCTTGCCGGAAGCCGTTGGATTGTTGTTTGCGATTACCCATAGGAACTCAGGAGAAAAATGTCTAACCTACCGATTCCCAACACCACGAGAGCTGTCGTGGCTACCCTCGGAATCTTCATCTCAAGCCTTTTCTGGCTGGTGGTTGCTACCTACCCAGACTTTTTTCTATTCAGCCCCTTTGCCAACGGAGAACCGGTTCGCAGCACGATTCTCACTTTGACCACAGCCGGTTGGTTGCTTATTGCTAACGGACCTTTAGTGATTTTTGCCATGTATGCGATGGGCAAGTATTCGGTAATTCGATTGCTACCGGTGATTGCCCTAACTTGGCCTATCGCCTTGATCATCAACCACGTGAGCCTGTTTATTCGTGATGGTGTCTGGTACACGGGATATCTGCTTGACTACCCAATTTTTGTGGCTACCGATTTGCTACTGCCGCTGTTTCTAATATCGGTTTGGCTTGAACTCAAGGCTAGGCACACTGATCGTTCGATTCACGGTGTACACGTAGCCGAATAGCGTTCTGAGTTAAATGTTTGTGCCCCGGTCGTATTGACCGGGGCACAAACATTTAAGTTTTATTCGTTGACTTCAGAAACGTCGCCGAGCTCGCCGCCCTGGGCTTCTACCTCTTTGCGAATTTCATCCATGTCTAGGCCTTCAACTGCGGCAATCAACTCTTCAAGCGCAGCGCCTGGGAGTGCGCCTGGCCGGTTGTAAAGCAGAATTCCGTCGCGAAATACCATAAGGGTTGGAATAGAGCTGATGCCCGCTTCGCCCGCCAGCTGCTTCTCGGCTTCGGTATCTACCTTGCCGAAGGTGATTTCTGGGTGCTTGGTTGAGGCCTCTTCAAATATTGGAGCGAACTGGCGACACGGGCCGCACCATTCTGCCCAAAAATCTACGATGGTGATGCCTTCTTTTACGACTGTGTCACCAAAGGTCGATGCGCCAAGTTCGATAGTTGCCATGGTTCTAACTTTCTATTTCATTCCCAAGCCGTGTATGGCGTGGGGCTCGATTGCTGCAATCTCTTGCATACTCAACTTTGGTGAACTCAAAGTTGCAACGTTTTGTTCCAGCTGGGTAACGCTACTGACACCGATTAGGGCAGAAGTGACCGTCGGCTGGCGCAGCACCCAGCTCAATGCCAGCTGGCTAAGTGTCTGGCCACGATCCTTGGCAATTTGATTTAGGGCATTTGCGTGAACGAGGTATTCATCCGTGATATTTGATGGCTGCAAAAAGTGCTGCTTAGACGCGCGTGAGCCCTTAGGAATTTTGCCAGTCAGGTATCTATCGCTCAGCAGCCCCTGGGCTAGAGGTGAGAACACGATTGAACCAATGCCCTCGATTCCTAGGGTGTCAAAAAGTGACTGCTCAGCCGTGCGATCAAACATTGAATACCGAGGTTGGTGAATCAGAAGCGGCACACCCTTGCTTTCAAGGATGGCCTTGGCTTCGCGGGTTTGTTGAGCGTCGTAAGAAGAGATTCCGGCATAAAGCGCCTTGCCCGAATGAACCGCATGTGCGAGGGCACCCATAGTTTCTTCTAGGGGAGTGTTCGGGTCGAAACGGTGAGAATAAAAGATGTCGACATAATCAAGACCCATGCGCTTCAGGCTCTGGTCGAGCGAGGCAAGCAGGTATTTGCGTGAACCCCACTCGCCGTATGGGCCCGCCCACATGTCATAGCCAGCCTTGGTAGAAATAATTAGTTCGTCGCGGAAGGGCTTGAAGTCGCGCTCCATGTGAATGCCAAAATTCTCTTCGGCAGAGCCAGGCTTTGGGCCGTAGTTATTAGCTAGGTCAAAGTGGGTGATGCCCAAATCAAAGGCGCGACGCAATATTGCTCGCTGGTTAGACATCGAATCATTGGTGCCAAAGTTGTGCCATAGACCAAGTGAAAGTTCGGGCAGTTTGAGCCCGCTCTTGCCACAGCGACGATAAGGCATTGATTCATAGCGATTATTGGCTGCTTGATAGCTCATGTGTAAAGCCTAGGCTAGGACCATGACTAGTTTTTATCTCGGTGGCGGTTGTTTTTGGTGTCTCGACAGTGCTTACATGCAGGTTGCCGGTGTTTCTGACGTGGTCGTCGGCTACATGGGTGGCCCGAGTGAAAATCCTGGCTACGAAGCCGTGTGCTCTGGTTCCACCGGGCATGTTGAAATTGCCGAGGTCATTTTCGACGAGGCAATAATTTCGCCAAATGTGATTCTGGACATGTTCTTCACCATGCACGACCCAACCCAGTTGAATCGCCAGGGCAATGACATTGGCACTCAGTATCGTTCGGTGATGTTTTACCAGGATGAAATCCAGAAGGCGCAATTTGAAGAAGCTTTCGAGCGTGCGAAATTGATTTGGGGAGACCACATCGTGACTGCAATTGAGCCATCGTCGGCTTTCTGGGTTGGCGAGGAGTACCACCAAGACTTCTTCGCTAAAAACCCATTTCAGGGTTACTGCAACGCGGTGGTCGCACCGAAAATGGCGAAGATTCGTTCTGCATTCACAAGCTATTTAAAGGCTTAGTTCTCCACAGTTTTTAAGATTCAAGGATTTCGCTGCCGGCAGGTGGGCAAACTCGATTCAGAACCGAAAGCAAGGGTTTTCGGTGAAATCGAGAAAGGCATCAAATGTCAGAAACTCTTTCGGTCGCGGGTTTGGTTGCGACTACACCTCGCCACCTGGTCACCCAAGATGGCCTGCCAATTACCTCGTTTCGACTGGCATCTTCTAGTCGAAGATTTGATCGCGCTCAAAACAAATGGATCGACGGCGAAACAAATTGGTTCACCATCACAAGTTTTCGACAGCTAGCGATCAATTCGGCCGGTTCGGTCAATAAAGGCGACCGCGTTTCAGTAACCGGAAAGTTGCGTGTTCGCGACTGGGATAACGGTGAACGAGCAGGTACTTCAGTTGAAGTTGAAGCCGATTCGATGGGGCACGATCTTGCATGGGGTAGCTCTGTGTTCACCCGCACCGTTTTGGTTCGAGAAACCGAGCCAACAGACACTGACTCTAACTTTGAAGAAGAGTTCGAGTCAACCGATCTTGTTGCCACTGCGCCCGCTGCAAAAATCAAGGCAAAGTAATAAGCCACTAGACCGCTGGGTCAAGTAGCGACCCCCTCAACCCTTGGCCCAGCACTTAACCCTCCCACCCCTCGGGAGGCAACGGCGCCCTTCAAATCTAGGCATGCATTACAGGCTCATCAGAAGCCATTATTGGTCGGGTAAACTTATACCCAAGCAAGCCCAAGATTTGGAGGGCGCCATTTTCATAAGGCGCCCGCGAGAGCTGCGTACTTATCGAAAGAGACCATTCACATGGCTGAATTCATCTATCAGATGATCAAAGCGCGCAAAGCGCACGGCGACAAAGTAATTCTTGACGACGTCACTCTGGCCTTCTTGCCAGGCGCAAAGATCGGTGTCGTAGGGCCAAACGGTGCTGGTAAATCCACAGTTCTAAAAATCATGGCTGGGCTCGACACCCCAAGCAATGGTGAAGCCCGACTTAGCCCAGAGCACACCGTTGGCATCCTCATGCAGGAGCCACCGCTAGACGAGAGTCTTACCGTGCTTGGCAACGTTGAGCTTGCTGTTAAAGAGACCAAGCAAAAGCTAGACCGCTTCAACGAAATTTCAGCTTTGATGGCAGAGCCTGATGCAGATTTCGATGCTCTTCTAGAAGAGATGGGTGTGCTTCAAGAGCAAATCGACCACCTCGACGCCTGGGACTTAGACTCTCAGCTCGAACAGGCCATGGATGCACTTCGTTGCCCGCCGGGTGACACCCTGGTTACCAACCTTTCTGGTGGTGAGCGTCGCCGAGTTGCTCTCTGCAAGTTGTTGCTCGAGAAGCCAGATTTGCTACTTCTAGATGAGCCAACTAACCACCTTGATGCTGAATCTGTGCTTTGGCTAGAGCAGCACTTGGCTAAGTATCCTGGTGCAGTTCTTGCTGTTACCCACGACCGTTACTTTCTAGACAACGTGGCCGAGTGGATTCTCGAGCTAGACCGCGGCCGCGCCTACCCTTATGAGGGCAACTACTCGACCTATCTTGAGAAGAAGCGCGAACGGTTAGAAGTTCAGGGTAAAAAAGACGCCAAGCTTGCGAAGCGCCTCTCTGAAGAACTCGACTGGGTTCGCTCTTCTCCAAAAGCTCGTCAGACAAAGTCAAAGGCGCGTTTGGCTAAATACGAAGAGATGGCGGCTGAGGCTGACCGCACCAGAAAGCTCGACTTTGAAGAGATCCAAATTCCAATGGGTCCTCGTCTTGGCGACATCGTTATCGAGGCGAAAAACCTACAGAAGGGCTTCGACGGACGTTCACTCATCAACGGCCTGTCTTTCAGTCTTCCTCGCAACGGCATCGTTGGTGTTATTGGTCCAAACGGTGTTGGTAAGTCAACCTTGTTCAAGACCATCGTTGGGCTTGAGAAACTTGACGGCGGCGACCTCAAGGTCGGCGAGACCGTAAAGATCTCATACGTTGACCAGTCTCGTGGAGGCATCGACCCAGAGAAGTCCCTGTGGGAGGTCGTTTCAGGTGGTCTCGACTACATTCAGGTCGGCAATCAAGAAATGCCGTCACGTGCCTATGTGGCAGCGTTTGGTTTCAAGGGCCCAGATCAGCAGAAACCTGCTGGCGTTCTATCTGGTGGTGAGCGCAACCGACTCAACCTGGCCTTGACTCTAAAAGAGGGTGGCAACCTGTTGCTACTCGACGAACCTACAAACGACCTGGATGTTGAAACCCTTGGTTCACTTGAGAATGCGCTTCTCCAGTTCCCTGGTTGTGCCGTGGTTATCACTCACGACCGTTGGTTCCTAGACCGAGTGGCTTCACACATCCTTGCCTATGAGGGCAACGACGACAAGCCTGACCAGTGGTACTGGTTCGAAGGAAACTTCGAGGCCTACGAAGAGAACAAGATTGCACGCTTGGGTGCCGACGCGGCAAAGCCGCATCGTTCTACCTATCGTCGACTAACTCGCGACTAACTCGCGACACAGAGTTCGATAGAAAATCCCCCTGCTGTTGGCAGGGGGATTTTTTGTGCGTTATTCGCTTTTCAGTTCGGGAACTCTAACCATTCCCTCTTGGGCAACGGTTGCTAACAGAACGCCATCCTGGCTGAAAATACGACCAAGTGCCAGACCTCTACCGCCCTGGGCGCTTGGTGACTCTTGAACATAAAGCATCCACTGGTCTACTCGTGCCTGGCGATGAAACCACATGGCATGGTCAAGGCTCGCTGACTTAAGACCCGGGTGAGCCCAGGCGATTCCGTGCGCTCGATAAATGCTTTCGAGAATTGAATAGTCGCTGGCATAAGCCAAAGCGGCCGTGTGCAGGGCATCATCAGCCGGAAGGTCTCCCAAAGCCTTGAGCCAAACCGCCTGATGCGCGACCGGCTTGCCCTCAACCTTGAAATAAATCGGTGAACCTACATGGCGCATGTCGAAAGGCCTTGCTTTCGCCCAGTATTGAGCGACCGGGTGTGGGTTGTCTCCAATAAGCTCGGCAGCACTCGGAAGCGTTGCAGGAGCTGGAATGTCCTTCGGAAATTCATCCTGGTGATTTAGGCCGGGGTCTTCATCTTGAAAAGACGCAATCATCGAGAAGATCGGCTCACCCTTTTGATAAGCCTGCACTCTTCGCGTGCTAAACGAACGCCCGTCTCGCAATCGGTCAACAGAAAAGGTAATCGGAAGGTTGATGTCACCAGGTCGCAGAAAGTATCCGTGGAGAGAATGAACTGGTCGACCCTCAACTGTTCGGGTTGCTGCAACCAGGCTCTGTGCAAGTACCTGCCCGCCAAATACTCGACCATGGGGCATCCATTGACTCGGCCCGGTGAAGATGTCCTCTTTGGTTTGAGCACCATTTGCATCACTCAAATCAAGAGTCGCGATCATCTCGGCTAGCGGATTGTCTGGAATCAAAGCGTTCAAGACTTTCATCTCCTCTTGTAGGCAACTTAGGCCTACACAAGTTAGTTTAGACAGGACATGATTAACCCGTTTTTCCTTGCTGATGAGCAGACCGCAGCTGACCTTCAATCGTTTTTGACCCGCGCCAAGCGACTTGACCCTGAGGGTTTGGTGCGTTTGCGTGCTTTCGGTTCGGTCTTGGCTGCTTATGTCGCACCAATCTTTGCCGGCAGCCTCATGGATGGCGGACCAACAGTGCTTGGTCTACGCACCTGTGAACTAGATCGACCAGCCGAAATTGACGTTCTGGTTCCAATCTCTGCTGTTTTAGAGCGACTGGCCCGACTACTTGGAGATTCAGAAACCAAGGAATTCAAGATTCAGCTCGTCGATACTCAGCGGGCTCCTTGGGCGGGAATTTCGCCACCCCGCCAGGGTTGGCAGGCAGCCGGAACAATCAATGAAACTCGACTTACTCAAATCGCTAGAGATGGCATTGCCGAAGTAGCTGCTTCACTCCCTGAATCAGTTGGTGGCCCAATTGCCGCGCGCATCCGTGGTGAAATTTGGGGTCGAGGCATCGACCTTGAAACAAAAGTGCCAACCGGTGCAGCTTTCGCTGCCGCTGGCCTTGGTTTTCTTACCGAAAACGAAGAGGTTGGCCTTTATGAGGCTGAGGGTTGGGTAAGGCTGAGCAGTGCCCACGGGCATGTTTTGGCTAAAGCGGCTACTAAGTTTTAAAAACTAGTCTTCAAAGGTGTTGAGCATCGAGGTTGCAGCTCGGTCGAAGTATGCCCACATCTCGGCTTTTTGAAGCGGTGGCAACGACAGAGAGTCAACAGCTGCTTCCATGCAGTTCAGCCAGCGCTGGCGAGCATCCTGGTTAATTTTGTAAGGGTTGTGCCGCATTCTAAGGCGTGGGTGCCCGCGCTCTTCTTGATAGGTGGTTGGCCCACCCCAGTACTGTTCAAGGAACAGCTGCAGGCGACGGGTTGCGCCATCTAGGTCTTCAGCCGGATACATCGGCTTCAAAACCTCGTCGGCGGCAATGCCTTCATAAAACTTCTTTGCGAGTTTCTCAAAGGTGGCACTTCCGCCAACTAACTCGAAGAAATTACCGCCAACATCTTGGCCGTCTATGCCACGGATGCGAACAGGCTCAATCTTCGCGGCCTCTTCGAAACCGTTTGCCACTATTTGACTGCCTTACCGGCAACTTCGACATAAATTGCCTGTGAGCCGTTGGCCAATTCAATGCCAGCCGAGTCAAGTGCCTTTTTGATGGTTGCTCGCAGAGCGCGTGCGGTCGAGTCTTGTTTGGTTGGCAATACCTGCTGAGCTAGTCGAATCACAATCTGCTCGCCACTTAGTGCCTCTATGCCCCAAACCTCAGGCGCACCAATCAAATCTGCAGAGAATTCCTTGCTCTTGGCAAGCTTCGCTGCTGCATCACCAATAGCCTTGGTTGCCTTGTCGACATCAGCTTTATAGTCGAGCGGAATATCCAGAACCACTCGTGACCATCCCTGTGAAGAATTTCCAACGCGAATAATCTCGCCGTTGCGCACATACCAAAGGGTTCCGGCTGAGTCACGAACCTGAGTTACTCGAAGTCCGACGCTCTCAACCACTCCGGTGGCTTGGCCAAGATCTACCGAATCGCCGACACCGTATTGGTCTTCAAAAACAATAAATAAACCCGAAATTAGGTCTCGAACCAGGCTTTGGGCACCAAAACCAAGCGCTGCACCGAGAATTCCGGCACCAGCCACCAATGCGCCCACTGCAACGCCCAGCTCACCCAACACCATGGTGATGCCAATGATGTAGATGCTCCAGATGATGAAATTGCTGAGCACTGACCCCATTGTGTGGGCACGTTGAATAACACGGGCCTGATCTAGGGGAGAGGTGGCGGCGCTGGCAACCTTAGAGCCGCCGAACTTTCGCGCACCACTTATTACGCCTTTCACTACTCGCTTTACTGAGAGTAAGAGCAAAATTCGAAGTACTAGGGCGCCGACAATGATGAGCACAATTCGAATCAAAGTGCTCCAGTCACGCCAAAAACTGTCGAACCAGTCAAACGCTCCAGCCAAGAATTCCATGATTAGTTCTTTCTGTCTCTTGCCTGGGCTGCCAAGGCTCGCTCAACATTTGAAAGGCCTTCAACCAAGATGCGGCGAAGTGCAGCAATCTCAGCAATTTCTGGGGTTGCAATAGCTGCTCGGGTCTTCGCTGCCAATTCTTCGTTGGCTAGGTGAGCTGGGTAAAGGTTTTCAACCAAGTACTCGGCAATCTTGAATGTGTAGCTGTTCCAGATTCGAACCACGTTTGCAAAATAGGTGTCGACAAATGGCTCGAGCAGCTCAGCACGCGGAACGCGAACAAATCCCAAACTGGCCGAATCAACCAATGCGTTTGAAAGCTCGGATTTTTCGGTCAGCAGGTGCCAAGCAGCTTTCTTGTCTTCGAGTGTTGGGAGTGCCGCACGAACCCCTGCGGCGGCTTTTTGCCCGTTTGCAGTGTTATCGCGCTCCAATTCAGCATCAATTTGGGCAGAATTTGCTCTTCCGCCCACCACTAGGCCACCAAGCAAGTCCCAACGCAAATCGGCGTCAATCTTTAATCCAGCAAGCTGTTCGACGCCATCCATGATCGCCTGAAGCGCGTCTAGTTGCTCGTCACCGCGTGCAAATTGCGCAAAGAACTTAGTGAATTGCAATTGCGCGTCAGAACCTGCCGCGGCATTGCGAGCCAAGGAGAGAAGCCCAGCGCCAATTGACTTGACAGTTTCTGCTCTGGCTTCTTCAGTGACATACAAATTCGCTGCTGTCAGTAACTGACGAAGAAGCGTCAACATGGTGGTTGATTCAGTTTCGCTGCCAATGTTGTTTAGCACTAGCTTGATGAACTCGCGTGGGCTGGCTTCAGCATCGCGAGTCGCATCCCAAGCGGCACCCCAAATGAGAGTTCTAGCCAGTGCATCGTCAAATTTACTCAGGTTGTCGATGGCAAACTTCCAAGACTCTTGGTCGAGTCGAATCTTGGCATAAGCCAGGTCGTCGTCGTTGAGCAGAACGAGGTCAGGGCGCTCAAGGCCAACCAACGCGTTTACTTCGGTTAGTGCGCCATCAACATCAAGTTCTAGGCGGTGAACGCGGCTCAGCTTTGAATCGACCAGGTTGTAGAAACCAATTGCCATTCGGTGAGGGCGAAGAGTCGGGTGTTCGGCAATTGCTGTTTGCTCGATTGCAAATGCAGTGATTACGCCCTGATCGTTAGCCTCGATGCGAGGGCGCAGAGTGTTAACTCCAGCGGTTTCAAGCCAAAGTTTTGACCAACTACGCAACTCGCGTCCTGATTGTTCTTCAAGTTCAACCAACAAGTCATTTAGTTCGGTGTTACCGAAAGCGTGCTTCTTGAAATAGCTGGCGACGCCGGCCATGAACTTTTCTTGGCCAACCCAGGCAACCAACTGCTTCAAAACAGATGCGCCCTTGGCGTAGGTAATTCCGTCAAAGTTCACCTGAACATCGGCTAGGTCATTGATGTCAGCAACAATTGGGTGGGTTGACGGTAGCTGGTCTTGGCGATATGCCCAAGACTTTTCTAGAGCCGCAAAGGTAACCCAGGCGCCATGCCATTCGGTGGCTTCGGCAGTAGCCAAAGTTGAGGCATATTCGGCAAATGACTCGTTCAACCACAGGTCATTCCACCAATTCATGGTCACTAAATCACCAAACCACATGTGTGCCAACTCGTGCAGAATGGTCACCACGCGACGCTCACGAATTGCATCGGTGACCTGACCTCTAAAGACATACATCTCGGTGAATGTCACAGCTCCGGCATTCTCCATGGCGCCAGCATTGAATTCAGGAACGAACAACTGGTCGTACTTGTCGAACGGGTACGGCTGGTCGAACTGAGATTCAAAGAAAGCAAAGCCCTGTCGAGTTTTTTCGAATACATAGTCAGCATCAAGGTGCTCAGCAAGTGAAGAACGGCAGAAGACACCTAGCGGAATGATCCTTCCGTCGGTGCTAGTCAGTTCGTTTCGAACCTCAGTGTATGGGCCTGCGATGAGAGCCGTGATGTAGCTAGAAATTTTTGGAGTTGGTGCAAAAGTCCACTTAGCCTTGCCCTCTGATAGACCTTCGACACTGCTTGCCGCTTGGTTAGAAACGACTTTCCAGTTCTCGGGTGCGATCACACTGAAGTGAAAATTAGCCTTCAGGTTTGGTTGTTCAAATACCGAGTAGACGCGACGTGAATCAGGCACCTCAAACTGGCTGTAAAGGTAAACCTCGTTATCAACTGGGTCAACAAATCGGTGCAAACCTTCGCCAGTGTTCATGTAGTTCGCGTCAGCTACGACTAGCAGTTCGTTTTTAAGCGCTAGGTCATCAAGTTGAATTCGAACGCCATCTGAAACCACCGATGGGTCAAGTTCGCGGCCGTTCAAGGTGACGCTGTGCACTTGGTTGGTGATGGCATCAATAAATGTGTTCGAGCCGGCAGATTTGGCACTGAAAAATACCCGAGTGCTAGTTCTGAAAGTTGTTTCAGAGCTGGTTAGATCAAGCTCAATCTCATAGCGATCAACCTCAAGCAACTCTGCACGCTGTTGGGCTTCAATACGGGTGAGGTTTTCTCCAGGCATAATCTGCTCTCTGATTGTTTCTAGTTGATTAATAAAGCCTAATCGCTCGAAAGTCGGTGGGATAATTGGGAGATGGGCGGACTATTTACAGCAATTGCAACTACTGCAGATCAGTCCCTGACCCTGTTCGAGATTGGCCTAACCCTTTTGGTGCTGGGAATTTTGGCGTTCGGCGCAGTCAAAATCAAGATTTCGGTTGTTCCCTTCTACCTCATCACCGGTCTGGCCCTGGGGCAGGGCAGCATCGTTCCGCTAACACTTAGCGAAGACTTTCTAAATACCGGCGCTCAAATCGGCGCAATTCTTTTGCTGCTAATGCTTGGGCTTGAATACTCGGGTGCCGAACTTGCTGAAGCTTTCAACACCAAAAAATCAGTTGGCGCAATCGATTTCTTTTCAAATGCGGTTCCTGGTGCCTTGATTGCTCTAATCCTCGGATGGGGATGGATCGGCGCTCTCGTTCTCGGGGGTATCACCTACGTATCTTCTTCAGGTATTGCAGCGCAGATGATGAAAGAAACCGGTTGGCAGCGTTCACTGCTTTCGAAGCGCGTTGCCAGTGTGCTGGTCGCCGAAGACTTGTCTTTGGCACCCTATTTGCCGCTGCTCACCTCCATACTTGCCGGTCTTGGTGCTATCGCAGGTTTCTTGTCAGTCGCTGTTGCGTTGTTGATGACTGGTCTAGCTTTGGTGTTCAGCTTCAAGGGTCAACGCGCAGTCTCTAGGGTTCTAAACAAAGATGCCCCCGGTGGTTTGTTGTTGACGGTTTTCGGCGCTGCCTTGGTCGCCGCTGGACTTGCCGAATTGGTTGGTTTTTCGAGCGCAGTTGCTGCCTTCTTAGTCGGCCTCGTGCTTACCGGTGAAGTTGCCCATGCCGCCCGTTTGCGACTTTCGCCACTTCGCGACCTGTTCGCAGCGATCTTCTTCTTGTTCTTCGGTCTAAGCATTCAGGTCACTGAAGTCATAGCCGTTTTACCACTTGCACTCTTGCTGGCCGTGGTCGGAATTGCCGGAAAGATGTTCACCGGCTGGTGGGTTGCTCGTGACATGACCGACGACATGAGCTGGAAGCGAGCCGGTGCATTCCTGATTCCCAGGGGTGAATTCTCGATCGTTATTGCGGCTCTAGCTGCTGGATCGGTGACTTTTGGTGGGCAGATTCAAGCACTCACCTGGACCTACGTTCTCATCACATCGCTTACTGCCTCGATTGCCCTTCGCTTCTTTAGAAGCAAGTTCGAGCGCTAGTTATCATTGACTCAATAGTTTTTAGAGAGAAGACCAATGCGAATTCACATTGCCACTGACCACGCCGGCCTTGAATTGAGCCACTTTCTTATTCGTGAATTGACCAAGCTCGGTCACGAGGTCTTTGATCACGGGCCATCATCGTACGACCCGCTTGATGACTACCCTTCTTTCTGCATCAATGCTGCCTTGGCGGTGGTTGCTGACTCTCAAGCCCAGGTTGAATCACTTGGAATTGTTCTTGGCGGCTCAGGTAACGGTGAACAAATCGCTGCGAACAAGGTCAAGGGCATTCGCGCGGCTTTGGCTTGGAACGAATCAACCGCAAAATTGGCTCGCGAACACAACGATGCCAATGTGATTGCAATTGGTGCCAGACAACACAGCCCAGATGAGGTGCTTCACTTGATCAACCTTTTCATTGCCGAGCCTTTCAGCAAGGATGCCCGCCACGAGCGCCGCATCGCAAAAATCGCTACCTACGAGCAGACCGGCGACATCCTCTAAATCATGCCTGAAGGGCACATTGTTCATCGGAACGCGAATGATTTCAATCGCCACTTCGCTGGCGCGCCTTTAGACATAACTTCACCCCAGGGCAGGTTTTCTGAATCAGCAAAACTGGTGTCCGGTCGCAAATTGGTTAAGGCCAAAGCTGTTGGCAAGCAGCTGTTCCTGAGGTTTGAAAACGATTTGGTCCTGAGAATTCACTTGGGAATATACGGAAAGTGGGCCTTTCGCGAGGTCGCTCCAGAGATTCACCCCGAGCCTATTGGTCAGGTTCGTGCGCGTTTCAGCAATTTATCCTGGCTTGCCGATCTTCGCGGGCCAACTGTTTGTGAAGTAATTACTAAGCAAGAGGCTCGTAAAATCGAGCAAAAACTTGGGCCAGACCCACTAAACGCTGACCCTCACGGGGTTGAACGTGACCGATTTATCGAAAGGGCAAACTCGAGCAAATCGGCTATCGGCTTGCTGCTCATGAATCAAGACGTGATTGCTGGCATCGGCAATGTTTATCGGGCAGAAATTCTTTTTCGAGCTGGCATTGACCCTCATCGACCAGCCAATCAGCTGACCAAAGATGAATTGACTGAAATTTGGCGTGACAGCGTCGAATTGCTCAAGATCGGCGTAAAAACAGGCTTCATGATTACTCGAGATGAACTGCGAACCAAGAAACCTAATAAGTCAGAGCGAAACTTCATCTATAAACGCGAAGGCTTACCTTGCCGTGTTTGTGGCACAAATATTTCGATTGAAATCATGGCTGGTCGCAAACTTTATTTTTGCGCAGGCTGTCAAAAATAACCAAGTGAAATTCATGGATGACGCCCCTGCAGGGCTTTGTTTTGCTGGTATCTTGCGAATTGGAGCGGGCGACGGGAATCGAACCCGCACCATCAGTTTGGAAGACTGAGGCTCTACCATTGAGCTACGCCCGCAAGCTGTGAACCGATTTTGAGAAATCGGCGCAACATCTCCATTCTATGGGTTAGTATTACTGAGGTTGTTCACGAGAAAGAAATTTTTCTTGAAACCACCGGGGTGTAGCGTAGTGGCTAGCGCGCCTGCTTTGGGAGCAGGATATCGCAGGTTCGAGTCCTGTCACCCCGACCAAAAGGTCCAGATGCCACTTCTGGGTCGTTGAAATAAATCCGGCTCGTCTTCCATAACGGAGGCGGGCCATTTTCAAAATCAGGAGAAACACTTGAAAACTGCAGTAGAACGCATCAAGCCAACTCGCGCGAAGCTAACCATTGAGGTAACTCCTGAGGAGTTCCGCCCGAGCATCGACCACGCCTACGAGCACATCGCTGAGACCGTAAACATCCCTGGTTTCCGCAAGGGCAAGATCCCTGCAGCCATTCTTGACCAGCGCATCGGTCGCCCAGCAGTTTTGGCACATGCCATCAACGATGGGCTAGACACCATCTACCGCAAGGCAGTTGAAGAGGCCGGCGTTCGCCCTCTAGGTCAGCCTTCTGCAGATGTTAAGCAGTCTCCAGACGAGAAGACTTTCGAAGGCAACCTAATCGTTGAGATCGAAGTTGAGGTTCGCCCAGAGATCGACCTAAAGGAATACAAGGGTCTTTCAGTAAAGGTTGACGAGATCAAGGTAGAGAAGGCTGAAGTCGAGAAGGAGCTAGATGCTCTTCGTGCTCGCTTCGGAAGCCTAAAGACCGTTGAGCGTGCCGCTAAGTCTGGCGACTTCGTGACCATCGACCTTTCTGCAGAAATCGACGGCAACAAGATCGACTCAGCTGAGAACATTTCTTACGAAATTGGTTCAGGCAACCTACTTGACGGCATCGACGAGGCTCTAGAGACCCTAACTGCTGGCGAAGAGACCACCTTCAAGTCAAAGCTTGTTGGCGGCGACAAGGCTGGTGTTGAGGCTGAGGTTTCAGTCAAGCTAACTGCAGTGAAAGAGCGCGAACTACCTAAGGCTGACGACGCATTTGCTCAGCTAGCTAGCGAGTTCGACACCATCGCTGAGCTAAAGGCAGACCTAGAGAAGCAGATCGAACGCTCAAAGAGCTACGGTCAGGGAATCCAGGCTCGCGACCTACTTACCGACAAGCTGCTTGAGCTTATCGACGTTCCAGTTTCTGACGAGCTAGTTCAGGGTGACGTAAACCGCCACCTTGAGGGTGAGGGCCGTCTAGAAGACGACGCACACCGGGCCGAGGTTCTAGAGCAGAGCATCCGCTCATTCAAGGTTCAGATGCTTCTTGACGTTATTTCTGAGAAAGAAGACATCAAGGTTGGCGAGCAGGAGCTTATTCAGTACCTGGTTCAGAGCTCACAGCAGTACGGCATGGCTCCAAACGACTTCATCAAGGCAATTAGCGAGCAGGGCCAGGTTCCAATGTTCGTAGCCGAGGTTGGCCGTCGCAAGGCACTTTCAGTTGTGCTTGAGGCAGCAAAGGTTACCGACTCAAAGGGCAAGGCTGTAGACCTAAGCGAATTCACCAAGTCAGACGCTGAAGCAGCTGACGACCACGCAGGTCACGACCACGACTAATCAGTAGTTTCTGAAAGACCCGACCGTCAGGTCGGGTCTTTCTTTTTTAGCCACGCTTTAGCCACTGGCGAACAACGCCGTGTTTTGGCATCCGTGGCAGTTATCTTTGACAAGCAACCACAAGATTTAGGAGTTCTTCAATGGCTGAGCACCCACAGGGCCCGAACAGTACCTTCGACCGCCTGCTAAAAGATCGCATCATTTGGCTTGGCAGCGAAGTGCGCGACGACATGGCGAACGAAATTTGCGCGAAAATTCTTTTGCTTGCTGCTGAAGACTCAACCAAAGACATTTTCTTGTACATCAACTCACCTGGTGGTTCGATCACCGCTGGTATGGCAATTTATGACACCATGCAGTACGTGCCTAATGACATCGTTACCGTCGGTATCGGCATGTGTGCGTCTATGGGGCAGTTCTTGTTGTCTTCGGGCACCAAGGGCAAGCGCTACGCAACCCCGAACACGCGTGTGTTGTTGCACCAGCCGCACGGCGGTTTCGGCGGAACAGCCTCAGACATTCAGACCCAGGCTCAATTGATCATGTCAATGAAGCGCCAGTTGGCAGCCATCACCGCTGAGCAGACTGGCAAAACGGTTGAGCAGGTAATGCTCGATGGTGACCGCGACCGTTGGTTTAGCGCTGAAGAGGCCCTCGAATACGGTTTCATTGACCACATCCAGAAGTACGCCGCCAGCCAAACTGGCGTTGGCAAGAACTAAGGCCGGAGAAGAATTATGACTAACCCAAACCTGTTCCAGAGCCCGGATGCCCGCTACATCCTGCCTACTTTTGAAGAGCGAACCTCTTACGGTTTCAAGCGTCAAGACCCATACAACAAGCTATTCGAAGACCGCATTGTCTTTCTAGGTGTTCAGGTTGATGACGCATCTGCTGATGACATAATGGCGCAGTTGCTAGTTCTTGAATCTCAAGACCCAGACCGCGACATCACCATGTACATCAACTCACCTGGTGGTTCATTTACTGCCATGACAGCCATTTACGACACCATGCAGTACATTCGCCCACAGATTCAAACCGTGTGCCTAGGCCAGGCTGCTTCTGCAGCTGCTGTGCTGTTGGCAGCGGGAGCCCCGGGCAAGCGCTTGGCACTGCCTAACGCGCGTGTTTTGATTCACCAGCCGTCTGCTGGCGAATCTGGTCGTGGTCAGGCCTCAGACATTGAGATTCAGGCCCGTGAAATCATGCGTCTTCGCGAATGGCTCGAGGCTACTCTGAGCAAGCACTCAAAGCGCACTGTTGCAGAAGTTAGCAAAGACATCGATCGCGACAAGATTCTTACTGCACCTGAGGCGCTGGAGTTTGGTCTGATCGACCAGGTTCTAACCTCACGCAAAAACGCGTAATTAGTTCTTTCAAAGCGGATGGGCGAGGCTCATCCGCTTTGTCAGTTAATGGGAATAAGGTTTTTACATGACTTCGCTTAGTGAATCGGGTGACCTACTTAAGTGTTCTTTCTGCGGAAAGAGCCAAAAGCAGGTTCGCAAGCTTATTGCTGGTCCAGGTGTCTATATCTGCGACGAGTGCATCGAGCTATGCAACGAAATCATTGAAGAAGAGCTCGGTGCAGAAGTTGCCGAAGGCGTAGAAGAAATTGATCTGCCTAAGCCTCGAGAAATCAAGGGCTTTCTAGACGAATACGTTATTGGTCAAGACCAGGCTAAAAAAGCCTTGGCGGTGGCTGTCTATAACCACTACAAACGTCTTCGTTCACGCGGTACCTTAACCGCGGCGGGCAAAGAGCACGATGCAATCGAAATTGCCAAGTCAAACATTCTGATGATTGGCCCAACCGGTTGTGGCAAGACTTATTTGGCTCAGACCTTGGCCAAGCGTCTCAACGTTCCATTTGCTGTGGCCGATGCCACAGCTCTAACCGAGGCCGGTTACGTCGGTGAAGATGTTGAGAACATCATTTTGAAGTTGCTTCAGGCTGCTGATTTCGATGTGAAGCGTGCTGAAACTGGCATCATCTACATCGACGAAATTGACAAGATTTCGAGAAAAGCCGAGAACCCTTCAATCACCCGTGATGTTTCTGGCGAGGGCGTTCAGCAGGCACTACTAAAGATTCTCGAAGGCACTGTCGCTTCGGTTCCACCTCAGGGTGGCCGCAAGCACCCTCAGCAAGAGTTCATTCAGGTAGACACCACCAATGTGCTTTTCATCGTTGCGGGTGCTTTCGCTGGGCTTGAAGAAATCATCTCGGCGCGCTCGGGCAAAAAAGGAATCGGCTTTGGTTCGCCTATCCAGGGCAAGTCTGACAATGTTGAGATTTTCACCGAGGTTCAGCCTGAAGATCTACGCAAGTTTGGCTTGATTCCAGAATTCATCGGGCGTTTGCCGGTTCTGGCGACTGTCACCCCGCTTGATCAAGTTGCACTGATGCAGATTTTGACCGAACCAAAGAACGCACTGGTCAAGCAGTACCAGCGCATGTTTGAACTTGATGGTTTTGAGTTGGCTTTTGACAAAGACTCACTAGAAGCAATCGCCGACCTAGCTGTCGCTCGCGAAACCGGAGCCCGCGGCCTGCGTGCAATCATGGAAGAAATTCTTGGCCCGGTTATGTTTGAAATTCCTGGCAGCGAAGTTCAAGGCATCGTGCGCATTACCAAGCGGGTAGTTGTCGATGGCGTTGAGCCGCAGATCGAACCATTCAAAAGTTCGCGCGAATCAAAATCAGCCTAATCATTCTTAAAAGAAGAAGCCGTCCGATAGATTTCGGACGGCTTCTTCTTTAGGTTCATTAGCCTTCGACTACCTCAGCGAGTACGACGTCAACCATCGCTAGTTCTTCGCCTTCGGCGTAGGCGAGTGAGGCGATTCTGCCGACAGCCTTGATGTCAGTTTCAATCAGACGCAAGCTGGTCAATACGGCAGCCGGTGCTTCAATCACTGCAGATTCAACTGCCGCTTTCATCGAAACCTTGGCGTCAGATTTAGCCTTGCGAACACCAAATAGTGCGGTTGCTGCAAGCTCCAACAGGCCGTGATTTGATGCATCCAAACCTTCAGTCAGTTCTTCTGCGGTTGGCCAGGCTGCTCGGTGAATTGAGCCGGCACCGGTTTGCCACCAGCCCCAGACTTCATCCGTGGCAAAGGGCAAGAACGGAGCAAAGAGTCGCAGCATCGTGTGAAGTGCTTTGCGAAGTGCAATCGCGGCAGAAGCTTGCTGAGCTGCGGTTGATTCGCCACTCGCGTTATAGGCGCGATCTTTCACTATCTCTAGGTAATTGTCGGTAAAGCCCCAGAAGAACTTTTCAGCAAGCTCTAGAGCCTTGGTGTGGTCATAAGCTTCGAAAGCCTCGGTAGCGCCCCTAACCACGTCAGCAAGGCTCAGCAGCATTGCCTGGTCAATCGGTTCGCTAACCTCGGTTGCCCCAGCTGGAACCTCGAAAGATAGGGCAAATTTGGCAGCGTTTAGAAGCTTCACAGCAAGACGGCGACCAACCTTCATCTGTCCTTCGTCAAACGCAGCATCGGTGCCTAGTCGGGCTGAAGCCGCCCAATAGCGAACTGCATCGGCACCGTGATTGTCAATTGGCTCAGCCGGTACGACAACATTGCCTTTTGACTTAGACATCTTCTTGCGGTCTGGGTCAAGAATCCAGCCCGAAATTGCCGCGTTCTTCCATGGCAATTCGCCGTGCTCTTGCTCTGCTCTCAACAGGGTTGAGAACAACCAGGTTCGAATGATGTCTTGGCCCTGTGGGCGAAGGTCATATGGGTAAACCTTTGCGAACTTCTCTGGGTCTTCGATCCAGCCGCCGGCAAGTTGAGGGGTTAGCGATGAAGTAGCCCAGGTGTCCATGATGTCCATCTCGCCGACGAAGCCGCCTGGTACACCGCGTTGCGCTTCGCTGAAGCCTGCAGGCACATCAGTTGATGGGTCAATCGGTAGCGATTCAATCGAAGGCACCAGTGGAGTTTCAAAGTTGGCTTCGCCGTTTTGATCTAGTGAATACCAAACTGGAATTGGTACACCAAAGAATCGCTGACGTGAGATCAACCAGTCACCGGTGAGACCGTTTACCCAGTTTTCGAAGCGAACCCGCATGAAGTCTGGAACAAAGTTGAGGTCTTTGCCAAGTGCGATTAGTCGATCACGAAGCGCTGCATCGCGCCCACCGTTGCGGATGTACCACTGACGGGTTGAAACGATCTCGAGTGGCTTGTCGCCTTTTTCAAAGAACTTAACATCGTGCGTAATTGGCTTTGGCTCGCCAACCATGTCACCCGATTCTTTCAGCAGTTCAACCACGCGCTGCTTGGCTGAGAACACAGTCTTGCCAACCAATTCTGAATAAGCAGCCTTACCCGCGTCAGATGTGATTGCTTCTGGCATCTCTTCGATGATGCGGCCATCCCAGCCCAAAATTGCACGGTTTGGTAGATCAAGCTCGCGCCACCAAATTACGTCAGTAACATCGCCGAAGGTACAGATCATTGCGATGCCTGAGCCTTTGTCAATCTGTGCAAGGCGGTGAGCAACTACCGGAACTTCAACACCGAACAGCGGAGTTTTAACAGTCTTGCCAAACAGTCCTTGGTAACGCTCGTCGTCAGGGTGGGCAACCAGAGCAACACAAGCCGGAAGCAATTCAGGGCGGGTGGTCTCGATAAAAATCTTGCCGTCTGGGCCGTCAAAGCCAAGACGGTGATAGGCGCCAGGCTGCTCACGGTCTTCAAGTTCGGCTTGTGCCACTGCAGTTCTGAAGGTGATGTCCCACAGAGTTGGTGCCATCGATTGATAGGCCTCGCCGCGTGCAAGGTTGTTCAAGAATGCTTTTTGCGAAACGGCAATCGCTGCCGGCGAGATGGTCTGGTAGGTCTGGTTCCAGTCAACTGAAAGGCCAAGTCGACGCCATAGTGCCTCGAATTGCTTTTCGTCCTCGGTGGTCAATTTTTCGCAAAGCTCGATGAAGTTTCGACGAGAAATCGGAACTTGATCGGCGGCCTTCGCGCTCTTGTTGTCGCCACCTTCAAACGGTGGGACAAAGTTTTCAACGTAAGGCAAAGATGGGTCGCATCGAACTCCGAAGAAGTTCTGCACTCGTCGTTCGGTAGGCAAACCGTTGTCATCCCAGCCCATTGGGTAATAGACCTCGAAGCCCATCATTCGCTTGTAACGAGCGACAACATCGGTGTGGGTGTAGCTAAAAACGTGGCCTACGTGAAGCGAACCTGAGACAGTCGGTGGGGGAGTGTCGATTGAATAAATCTCGCCTCGACTTGCTTCGCGACGAAAGCGGTAGACACCGTCTTGCTCCCACTTAAGTGCCCATTTGTCCTCGAGTCCTTCGACTCCCACCTTGTCGGGTGCGGTCGCAGGGGCAAGGATGCTGGCTAATGAGCCGTTTGGGGCAGTATTCACGCTGAAAGTCTCCAAGAAAAGGGTTTATTACAGGTTAACATTGATAGTAGAAATCCTCCTGATTACAGCGAAGAAAGCCTTGCATGTATCCCAAGAACAATGACTCCTCAAACGCCGCGCGCGAGGGTGTAAACCCAAGCCCTAGTTTTCCGGGTGTTGAAGAGCAAATTCTTAAATACTGGGAGAAAGACGGGACGTTCCAAGCATCAATTGATCAGCGTGCAGCAGAAGGCGCCGAAGAGTTTGTCTTCTACGATGGCCCACCTTTTGCAAACGGCCTTCCGCACTACGGGCACTTATTAACCGGTTATGCAAAAGACATGGTTCCGCGTTTTAAAACAATGCAGGGGTTCCGCGTTGAGCGTCGCTTTGGCTGGGACACCCACGGTTTGCCAGCCGAAGTTGAGGCTGAACGTCAACTAGGCATTTCGGGTCGCCCTGAAATTGAAAAGTATGGAATCGATAAGTTCAATGCTTATTGCAAGTCATCCGTGCTTAAGTACACCGAGGAATGGCGTTCATACATAACCCGCCAGGCGCGCTGGGTTGACTTTGACAATGACTACAAAACTCTAGACACCAACTACACCGAGAGCGTTCTTTGGGCATTCGGCGAGCTTTACAAAAAGGGCCTGATTTATGAAGGCTTCAAAGTTTTGGCTTATTGCTGGCGCTGCGAAACTCCGCTGTCTAACCACGAACTTCGCATGGATGACGAGGTTTACAAAAACCGTCAAGACCAAACCCTGACCGTTACCTTCCCGATCTCAGCTGGTCAAAAACTAGAGGGTGCGCGTCTGCTGGCATGGACCACCACTCCGTGGACTCTCCCGACTAACTTTGCACTGGCGGTTGGCCCTGAAATTGAATATGCGGTTGTTGCAGCTGGCCCTGAAGGTGCAGGTGATGGCGGCCCAGCCGGAACCAAGTACGTAATCGCAAAGTCATTGCTCGGCGGTTACGCCAAAGACTTGGGCTACGAATCAGCTGAAGAGGCTCTTGCCGCAGTAGTTGAAACTCACCCGGGTGCAGACCTGGCCGGCATTCGTTACGAGCGCCTTTTTGATTACTACTCAGACACCGAAAAATTTGAGGTT
Organism: Rhodoluna sp.; assembly: GCF_024641065.1. Classification (GTDB taxonomy): domain Bacteria; phylum Actinomycetota; class Actinomycetes; order Actinomycetales; family Microbacteriaceae; genus Rhodoluna. The sequence goes on along the minus strand of NZ_JAHEDV010000001.1, from coordinate 335,128 downwards.
ACCAACGCTTGGCAGGTTGTTGTCGCCGACTACGTTGCCGACTCAGATGGAACCGGTATCGTGCACCAGGCACCGGCCTATGGTGAAGATGACCAAAACGTATGTAACGAGGCTGGAATTCCGACCTACGTTTCGATCAACGAGCGCGGCGAGTTCAATTCAATCGTCACCGACTTCGAAGGCCAGCATGTATTCGAAGCAAATAAGCCAATTTCGCAGCACCTGAAAAACGCCGGCAGAGTCTTGCGCCAGGCAAGCTACGAGCACTCATACCCGCACTGTTACCGCTGCAAGAACCCGCTGATCTACAAGGCAGTTTCTTCGTGGTTTGTTGAGACAACCAAACTTCGTGACCGCATGATTGAGCTCAACCAGCAAATCGACTGGACACCAGATCACACCAAAGATGGTTCGTTTGGCAAGTGGCTTGAAAACGTTCGCGACTGGGCAATTAGCCGCAACCGTTTCTGGGGTGCACCAATTCCAGTCTGGAAATCAGACGACCCGAACTATCCAAGAATTGATGTTTATGGCTCGCTCGACGAGCTTGAGCGTGATTTTGGAGTTCGCCCGGCAGACTTTCACCGCCCGGTTATCGATGAGTTGACTCGACCTAACCCTGATGACCCAACCGGAAAATCGACCATGCGTCGCGTTCCAGAAGTTCTTGACTGCTGGTTTGAATCTGGCTCAATGCCATTTGCCCAGGCCCACTATCCATTTGAAAACCGCGAGTGGTTTGAAACCCACAACCCTGGCGACTACATAGTTGAATACGTTGGTCAGACCCGCGGCTGGTTCTACACGCTGCACGTTTTGTCTACTGCGTTATTTGATCGCCCAGCTTTCAAATCAGCGGTTTCGCACGGAATCATCCTGGGTAATGACGGACAAAAAATGTCAAAGTCATTGCGTAACTATCCAGATGTGAATGAAGTTTTCGATCGTGATGGCGCTGACGCTATGCGTTGGTTCTTGCTGTCGAGCCCAATTCTTCGCGGCGGCAACTTGATTGTTACCGAGCAGGGTATTCGCGAGGGAGTGCGACAGGTTCTATTGCCACTCTGGAACACCTACTACTTCTTCTCTTTGTATGCGAATGCATCGAACTATGAAGCTAAGTGGTCGGTTTCAAGCCAGGATGTTCTCGACCGTTACTTGCTCTCGAAGACTCACGATTTGGTGAACGAAGTTGAAGCGCACCTGAATAAATTTGATTCTTATTCAGCGACTAACAGTCTTCGCGAATTCGCCGACGTATTGACCAACTGGTATGTTCGTCGCTCGCGCGATCGATTCTGGGATGCCTCTGCTGAAGCGTTTGACACGCTTTACACAGTTCTCGAAATCGTTTGTCGAGTTGCTGCGCCGCTGCTTCCAATGGTCACCGAAGAGATTTGGCGCGGTCTAACCGCAGGCCGAAGCGTGCACCTTGAGTCGTGGCCTGATGCCGCCAGCATTCCAAATGATTCAGCTCTGGTCGAAGCTATGGACCAGGTTCGAACAGTCAGCTCGGTTGCGAACAGCTTGAGAAAAGGCTCAGGGCTACGTGTTCGTCTGCCTTTGGCTAAACTCACCGTGGTTACCAAGAATGCAGCATCGCTCGATCAGTTCTCGGCCATCATTGCTGAAGAGCTCAACGTGAAATCTGTCGCCTTGGTCGAGATGTCACTTGGCTCAACATCAGAGTTCGGTGTGGTCAAGCGACTAACCGTCAACTCACGCGCGGCTGGCCCTCGCATCGGAAAGTCAGTTCAGGCCGTTATCGCGGCAGCAAAGGCAGGCGACTGGTCAGATGCCAACGGAGCAGTGATCGTGGGTGGAATCGAGCTTGTCGATGGAGAGTTCATCATCGATCTAGTTGCCGGAACTACAGACGGTGCCGAAGAGTCAACTGACCACATCGGTATTTTGCCAACCGGATTCCTGATTCTCGATGGCCAAGTGTCACCAGAGTTGGCGGCTGAAGGTCTGGCACGCGACGTTATCCGTGCGGTTCAAAATGCTCGAAAAGAAGCTGACTTCGATGTCAGCGACCGAATCAAACTTTCAGTCACAGCTGACGAATCGGTTTTGGCAGCGATTTCTACACACCAAGAGTTAGTTATGTCAGAAACTCTGACTCTTGAACTTATTTCAATCAACGGTGTGGCTTCAGTCAACGCCGTGGCAGTTGGCGAAGGCCAGCAAGTAGCAGTTGTGGTGGAGAAGATTTGAGCGACGAGTTCGACAAGTTCGACGACGAACAATACTGGGCTGCCAAAGGTCGCGAGGTAGAGGCAGCTCTGCTGAAGCGAGTTCCTGAAAACCAGATTCGCCCTCGGCTTGAACCCACTCTGCGAGCAACCGCTCTGCTTGGCGACCCGCAAAAGGCCTATCGAGTTATTCACGTAACCGGAACCAACGGCAAAACCAGCACAGCGCGTTTCATTGAGCGATTGCTTCGTGAACACGGTTTGAGAACCGGTCGTTTCACTAGCCCTCATCTGGTGAAGTTGAACGAGCGCATGTCACTCGACGGCGAACCGGTTTCAGATGAGCGTCTATTCAACATTTGGTCTGAAATTGAGCCAATTATTGAAATGGTTGATGCTGAACTTGCCACACAGGGTGATGAGCCACTTACTTTCTTTGAGGCCCTCGCCGTGCTCGGTTTCTCTATCTTTGCCGATGCGCCGGTTGACGTGCTGGTTCTCGAAGTGGGAATGGGTGGCGAATGGGATTCAACCAATGTCGCCGATGGTGATGTGGCTGTCTTCACACCGATTTCAATCGATCACGCAGATCGCCTAGGTTCTACTTTGACTGAGATTGCCAAGACCAAAGCTGGAATCATCAAGCAGGATGCCATCGTTCTAAGCGCGAGCCAAGAACCAGAGGCATTCGAACAGCTAGAGGCTAAGTCGGCCCAATTAGCCGAGAAGATGACTGCCTACGGCGTTGGCTTCGAGGTTCTGTCTAGTGAACCAAACATCCTTGGTCAGACTGTCTCGCTGCGCACATTGGCCGGCGAATATCACGACTTGAACCTTCCGGTTCACGGTTTTTATCAGGCTGAGAACGCAGCTCTCGCTGTTGCTGCCGTTGAGGCTTTTCTTGGCGGCGGCGAGCAAAGAATCATGGATGACGTTGTTCGAGCTGCTTTCGCTGATTTCTCATCACCGGGTCGACTTCAGGTCGTCTCACGAGAGCCTCTAGTAATTCTTGACGCAGCGCATAACCCACAGGGGGCTCAGTCGCTCGCGAAAGCCTTGAAAGATAATTTCGGCTCTCCTTATGTGGTCGGAGTCATCTCGATTTTGGCTGAGAAAAATGCCCGTGCGCTTCTTTCTGAACTAGATGATTCGCTGATTGAAGTAATTGTTACTCAGTCATCGTCTGATCGCGTTATTCCTGCTGAAGAGCTTGCCGAGTTAGCACGAGAAGTTCTAGGTGCTGACCGTGTGAAGGTGCAGCCAAATGTGCAATGGGCATTGGCTGAGGCGCAACTTCTTTTGCCAAAGGGGCAAGCGGCTGCGGTTGTGGTCACTGGGTCAATCACGCTGGTTGGCGATGTTCTTAAACTAAAACAAATTGAGGCTGAACAAGATGCGTAAAAAATCAACTCAACGAACACTGGGGTCAATGCTTCTGGCATTTGAATCATTTGTCGTGTTTTTTGCAACCCTGGTTGCATTTGGTTTGAAAGTTGCAGACGGCCCGGTGGTCTGGGCAATTGGCCTCTCGCTCGCGTTTATTCTGATCGCCACGCCTGCCATTTTGGGTCGCAAGTTCTCATATGTTTTTGGCTGGTTTCTTCAGCTCGTAGTCGTAGCTTTGGGAATCTGGGTGCCGCTCATGTATGTGGTTGGCGCTATCTTCGTTTGCCTTTGGGCTTGGGCGATGATTGCCGGATCAACCATCGATAAAGCTCGTGCAGTATTCGAAAAAAATCTGGCTGCTGGTCAGACTCTAGAAGAGGAGCAGTAAATGTCTCAGGCAACACTCGTACTCATCAAGCCAGACGGCACCAAGCGCAACTTGATTGGCGAGATCATCGCTCGCTGCGAGGCAAAGGGCTATGTCGTTGCCGACTTGAAAAAGTTCACGCCTTCAATTGCGCTTCTAACTGAGCACTATGCCGAGCACGAGGGAAAGCCATTTTTTCAACCACTCGTAGAGTTCATGAACTCAGGAGATGTGGTTGCCATTCGCCTTGAAGGTAACCGTGTCATCGAAGGTTTTAGATCGCTTGCTGGCGCTACCGACCCAACAGTTGCTGCTCCGGGAACAATTCGTGGAGACCTTGGTCGAGACTGGGGTTTGAAAGTGCAGCAGAATCTGGTTCACGGCTCAGATTCGGTCGAGTCCGCCGAACGTGAATTGGCCCTCTGGTTCTAGGTTTAATAGAAAAGCCCTCCATCAATTGGAGGGCTTTTTCTATTCGAGAAGGCTTGCAAATCAGGCTTAGAAAAGGGTTGGCCACCAAGTCCAGAAGTGAATCACGATTACCAGGATTACGACTAGTTCGGTAACCAGAGTGAATGCCCAAGATTTTGAATACGCGCGGTCGAAGAAATCGACGAAACGCAGGGGAGTGTCAATGAAGCCATCCTTAGCTCCGAACAATATGACCTTCCAGAACATTGGAACCATCGCGGCCCATGCCAACATGCAATAAGGGCAAAGCACGTTGATGACAAAAACGCTTTGGCTAAAGAGCCACAGCACGAAGAGAAAACCAAAGCTCACGCCAACGGCGAAGAGGCGCCAAAACCAGGCTGCAAATTTTGCGCCGGCAAGAATCGCGGCGCCCACAACTATGGGAGCGATAAATGCCGCCAGGCCAATCAACGGGTTAGGAAAGCCGAATAGCGACGCCTGCGGTGTAAGCATTACCGATTTGCATGAAATAAATATGCTGATGTCGCAGCTGAGGGTTGCATCCGGGTTAGTTGCCACGTGAATTCGCTCAAGTGTCAGGCTAAATGCTGCAATCCAACCGATGAGGCCGGTGATGATTAGGTGCCATGCAAAGCCCCTGGTTGGCTGCAGTTGGATGCCGTTTTTAGCTTCAGCGTTGCTCATGTTTTCAAGTATGCCACGCGCCATGGGTGACAATCCTCGGGCAAAGTGTCATACTTAGAGAAGTTGAAGCAGGCCACACCTGGTTCGACGAAGATTTCACGAGAACCTGCGAGTTGTATTCGCTTAAGACCCATCGGGCAGCGGCAATCGCAAATAAAAGAGTTGCTCGTACATAGTTTTGGTTGTTTGCAAAAGTAAGCAACAAGGATTTACGCCTTATTGGCTGGTGAGTGTGGCCCAGAAAATAGGCAGCTTGGAGTACACCAGAAATGGTGAATAAAGAAACAAACGCACCCGCAGAAAAAACCGTTCGTGCTACCCGCGCTAAAAAGCCAGTGGGAAAAATCGAAGCCGAATCAATCGAAACGATTGTTGACGCAACTGTAGAGAGTGAAGCACCGGCCAAGAAGCCTGCAGCTAAACGCGCTCCTGCTAAAAAGGCACCGACAAAGAAGGCGCCAGCAAAAACTTCTGGTTCGTCTGAAAAGGCTTCTGAGTCAAACGAGCCTGGTGCCGCGTCAGTTGAGGCTCCGGTAACCGCACCTGTTTCTGCAACTTCACTTATGTTCATGGCACCTGATCTGCCAACTCCGGTAATCGATGCCAAGCGTGGCCGCCCGGTTGACCTAGCACCAGAAGGCGACGAAAGCCACCTTCGTCGTCGTTCACGTCGTCGCGCTGGTGAAGAAGCTCCGGTAGCTGAAGACCCGAACACCGTCGTGAAGGTTCGCACTCCACGAGAGCCAAAGGCGCCAAGCAACGAGCCGACCCGAGTTAAGGGCTCAACTCGTCTCGAGGCTAAAAAGCAACGTCGCCGAGATGGTCGCGATGCTGGCCGCCGCCGCACAATCATCACCGAGTCTGAATTCTTGGCTCGTCGTGAAGCAGTCGACCGCACCATGGTGGTTCGCTCTAAAGACGGCAAGATTCAAATTGGAGTGCTTGAAGACGGCATCCTCGTTGAGCATTACGTAGCTAAGGCTTCTGAAGCTTCCCTGATCGGCAACGTCTACCTCGGCAAGATCCAGAACGTTCTTCCATCCATGGAGGCAGCGTTCGTTGACATCGGCCGTGGCCGCAACGCAGTGCTTTACTCTGGCGAAGTTGACTGGGAACTTGCCGAGACCGGCAATCAACCTCGTCGAATTGAGCTTGCTCTAAAGTCTGGCGACACTGTTTTGGTTCAGGTAACCAAAGACCCGGTTGGTCAAAAGGGTGCTCGTCTGACCAGTCAGGTTTCGCTACCTGGTCGATACCTGGTTTATGTGCCAAATGGCTCAATGAACGGAATTTCGCGCAAGCTACCTGACTCAGAGCGTGCCCGACTAAAGAAAATTTTGAAAGAGATTCTTCCTGAAGATGCTGGCGTGATTGTGCGCACTGCAGCCGAAGGCGCAACCGAAGAGCAATTGACTCTTGACGTTCAACGTTTGCAACAGCAATGGGAAGAAATCAGCAAGAAGGTTGAAAAGGGCCAGGCCCCGGTTCTGCTTCACAGCGAACCAGACCTTTTGGTCAAAATCGTGCGTGATGTCTTCAACGAAGACTTCCAAAAGATGGTTATTGCCGGCGATGACGCTCGCGAAACCATCGAAGAGTACCTAAAATCGGTAGCCCCAGACTTGCTAGAGCGTGTTGAAAAATACGAGGGCAGCAGGGATGTCTTCGACGAATACCGAGTAGGCGAGCAAATCGCCAAGGCGCTCGACCGCAAGGTTTACCTGCCTTCAGGTGGTTCATTGGTTATAGACCGCACCGAAGCTATGACTGTGGTCGATGTTAACACCGGAAAGTTTGTTGGTTCGGGCGGAAACCTCGAAGAGACCGTCACCAAGAACAACCTTGAAGCGGCTGAAGAAATCGTTCGCCAGCTTCGCCTCCGTGACATCGGTGGAATCATCGTGGTTGACTTCATCGACATGGTCTTGGAATCAAACCGCGACCTAGTTCAGCGTCGCCTTATGGAATGTCTAAGCCGCGACCGCACCAAGCACCAGGTGGCTGAGGTTACCTCTTTGGGACTGGTTCAAATGACTCGTAAGAAGTTGGGCATCGGCCTACTAGAGGCCTTCTCAGAGCCTTGTGAGGCTTGTGCTAGCCGTGGTGTGATCGTTCACCACGAGCCAATCATGCGTTCGAACCGCAATCACTCGGATGACGCCAAACCTCAACAGCAGCAGAAACAGGGCAAGCGTGGTCGCAATGACCGCAACCAAAAGCCTGAGCCTGCAAAGGTGGTTACTCCTGAACGCGCAGTTGAAATCAACAGCGTTGTCGCCAAGATTGCCGCATCCACCGTCGCCGCCCACGAAGCTGCCGGTGAAGAATCGCCGATTTCTCTTCCTCAGGCCAAGGTTGTCGCTGACACCTCGGTAGAGGCCGAAAAAATGCTTGAAGCAGTGCTAGAAGCTCTTCCAGAGCCAAAGGCACCTGGTCAGGGTCGCCGCAAGCCACGCCGTGCAACCAGCGGTGGCAGCGCCCCAGCACCAATTGATTCAAGCAATACTCAAAATGAGGGCTAAATAGGTTTGACCATAGCCCAATGGCAATGTAGACTGAATTCTCGTTGCCTGTTGAGTATTCGCAATTGCAACACAATAAGACTTTCGAACAAAGGGTAGATCTGTGGTTTACGCAGTAGTCCGCGCAGGCGGCCGTCAAGAGAAGGTGTCAGTAGGCACCATCGTGACTCTCGACCGTATTAAGGCTGATGCCAACGGCAAGATTGAGCTTTCAGCTCTTCTTCTAGTTGACGGTGACAAGGTCACCACCGATGCCAAGGCACTTGCCAAGGTGAAGGTTACCGCTGAGGTTCTAAACGACCTACGTGGTCCAAAGATCATCATCCAGAAGTACAAGAACAAGACCGGTTACAAGAAGCGCCAGGGTTTCCGTGCAGACCTTACCCGCGTTCAGGTCACTGAGATCAAGTAAAGGACTGACACAAAATGGCTTCCAAAAAAGGTGTTAGCTCGACCCGAAACGGTCGCGACTCAAACGCACAGCGTCTAGGCGTTAAGCGTTACGCAGGTCAAGAAGTAAACGCAGGCGAGATTCTAGTTCGCCAGCGCGGAACCCACTTCCACCCAGGTGCAAACGTGGGCAAGGGTAAAGACGACACTCTGTTCGCTCTGTCAGCTGGCTCAGTAGAGTTCGGCACCAAGGGTGGCCGCCGCGTTGTCAACGTGATTGACGCTGCTTAGTAAAAACTAGCTTTTCCAGGAGGCGGGCCTTTGGCTCGCCTTTCCTGTTTCTTGCAACAATTCATTAGGTTCTAAAAAAAGGAGGACATCTTGGTTTCATTTGTCGACCAAGTGACTCTTCACGTTCGCGCTGGGGATGGCGGCGATGGTTGTGTTTCAGTTAAGCGCGAGAAGTTCAAGCCTCTTGCCGGCCCTGACGGCGCCGACGGCGGCAAGGGTGGCAGCATCAGTCTGATTTCAGACCCCAACGTCACTACCTTGCTTGATTTTCACTTTCACCCTCACCGTGCCGCTGGCGATGGTGGCGATGGCGCGGGTGACTTTAGAAACGGTCACCACGGCGAAAGCCTTCAGCTTTCTGTTCCGGTAGGTACCGTTGTAAAGACTCAGCGTGGTGTGGTTATTGCCGACCTCGATGAAGAGGGCATGGAGCTCATCATTGCCGAGGGTGGTCTCGGTGGCCTCGGAAACGCAGCTCTTTCAAGCTCAAAGCGCAAAGCTCCTGGATTCGCACTATTTGGTGTACCAGGCTGGCGCGGCGACATCATCCTTGAATTGAAGACTGTTGCCGACGTAGCACTTGTGGGTTACCCAAGCGCCGGAAAATCTTCACTTATTGCAGCGTTGAGTGCCGCGCGACCAAAAATTGCCGACTACCCATTCACGACTTTGCACCCAAACCTTGGTGTGGTTCAGGCAGGCGAAACTCGCTTTACCATTGCCGATGTTCCTGGTTTGATCGAGGGTGCTAGCGAGGGCAAAGGCCTAGGGCTGCAGTTCTTGCGTCACGTTGAGCGTTGTTCAGCTTTGTTGCATGTAATTGACTGTGCAACCCTAGAGCCAAACCGCGATCCACTAACCGACTTAGACAAGATTCTCAAAGAACTTGACGCCTATGAGGTGCCTGAGGGTGAATTGCCTTTGACGAAGCGCCCACAGTTGATTGCTTTGAATAAGGCCGATGTTCCAGACGCACTAGAACTAGCTGAGTTTGTAAAGCCAGACCTAGAGGCTCGCGGTTACAAAGTGTTCATCATTTCTGCGATCAGCAAAATGGGTTTGCGCGAACTTAACTTTGCGCTGGCCAAGTTGGTTGAAGAAGCAAGACGAGACAAAGAGTCAGCGCCGGTCAAGCCTCGCATTCAGTTGATGCAAGAAAAGCGCAGCGAAAACAAGTTTGAGATTCGTCGTGAGATGGTTGGCGACGAAGAGATCTTCCGTGTTCTCGGCCCTAAGCCAGAGCGTTGGGTTCACCAGACTAACTTTGCAAACGAAGAAGCTATTGGCTACTTGGCAGACCGTTTGGGCAAAATCGGTCTCGAGCAAGAGCTTTATAAAGCTGGTGCTGTAGCTGGCTCGACCGTGGTTATCGGCCCAGACAAGGGCATCGTCTTCGACTGGGAGCCGGCAATTGCTTCTAACGCCGAGCTGATTGCTGGCCCTCGAGGCACAGACGCGCGATTCGACATGCGCGAACGACGAACCACTAAAGAACGTCGCCAGACCTATAAAGAGCGCATGGATGGCAAGGCTGCCGCCCGTGAAGAACTGAGAAAAGAAGGAGAGGCTGGCATTTGGTCATCTCCTGAGGACTTCGAAAAGGAAGACTAAGTGGGACTTCAAGACAGAAGCGAGTTGGCAACGGCCAAGCGAGTTGTTGTCAAAGTTGGTTCATCTTCAATTACGGGAGCCAACGAAGGCAAGCTTGAGCTTTTGGTCGACGCACTGGCAAAATCACACGCTGCCGGTGTCGAAGTAATTCTGGTCTCTTCTGGCGCTATTGCTACCGGTATGCCACTTTTAGGTATGGACTCAAAGCCTGAAGATCTTGCAACCTCACAGGCCTTGGCTTCGGTTGGGCAAAGTCGACTGATTTCTCGCTACCAGCAGTCGCTCGAACGCTTTGGAATCGTGGCCGGTCAGGTACTTCTCACCGCAGGTGACCTAGAGGCAATCGAAACTCGCGAAAATGCTAAACGCGCGATGGACAGACTGGTATCGCTTCGCGTTTTGCCGATCGTAAATGAAAACGACACCGTTGCAACCCAAGAAATTCGATTCGGCGACAACGACAAGTTGGCTGCGATGGTTGCAATCTTGGTCAAGGCAGACGCCCTAATTTTGCTTAGCGACGTAGACGCGCTTTATGACGTGCCACCTTCAAACCCAGGTGCAAAGCGCATTGACTACGTTGGCTTTGATGAAGATCTTTCAGGTGTAGAAATCGGTGGCAGCAGCTCAGCAGTTGGCACTGGTGGTGCAGTCACCAAAGTTTCTGCGGCGAGAGTGGCTACCGACTCTGGTGTTTCAGTATTGCTAACCAGCACCGACCTAGTTGCCCAAGCGCTTGAGGGCGCTGAGGTTGGCACCTGGTTTGAATCAGACCCTTCGATCAACAACTAGACCCGAATAGGCTTAGAGCATGGTTACCGCAATCGAAAAAATCCGTTTGGCAGCAGGCGCAGCCCCATCGCTAGCCCAAGCTTCTACCAACGACAAAAACGAAGCCCTGCGACAAATTGCCGATCTGTTGCCCGCACGTGCTGACGAAATCATTGCTGCAAACCAAAAAGATTTAGACCGTGGCATTGCTGAAGACATGACAGTTGCCTTGCAAGATCGCTTGCGTCTAGATCACACGAGAATTCAGGCCATCGCTGATGCGGTTCGCCTGATCATCGGGTTGCCAGACCCAATTGGCGATGTTATCCGTGGAATGTCTTTGCCTAACGCTCTGAAGCTAACCCAGGTCAGAGTGCCGCTAGGCGTAATTGGTGTTATTTACGAAGCTCGCCCAAATGTGACCATCGACATTGCTGCACTTGCCATCAAGAGTGGTAACGCAACGGTGCTGCGCGGCGGCAGAGCAGCCGAAAATACCAATGCTGTGTTGGTTCGACTGTTGCAAGACGCACTAGCGCTTGCTGGCCTCGATTCTGCTGCGGTACAAACCGTGGATGAATTTGGTCGCGATGGCGGCGTTGAGATGATGCGTGCAGTTGGGTTGATTGACGTTCTCATTCCTCGCGGTGGTGCAGGCCTGATTCGCCAGGTCGTAGAAGAGGCCAAGGTGCCGGTTATTCAAACTGGCGATGGCGTGGTTCACATCTTTGTCGATGAGACTGCCAGGGTCGATTGGGCTGCCGACATCGTTCACAATGCCAAGGTGCAGCGCCCGAGTGTTTGCAACACCGTAGAAACACTATTGGTGCATGAAAAAGCGGTTGAGCGTGTGCTCCCGCTAGTTCTAGATCGCCTTGCTGAATCAAGTGTCACCATTCACGGCGACGAGGCTACTCAAAAGGCCTATTTTGCTGCGGTTCCGGCAACTGAAGATGACTGGCGAGCCGAATACCACGACCTCGACCTAGCAGTTCGAGTAGTCAAAGACATTGATGAGGCGCTGGCTCACATCAAGCAGTATTCGACCAAGCACACCGAATCGATCATCACGGATGACCACATCAACGCCGAACGTTTCTTGAATGAAGTTGACGCATCTACCGTGATGGTAAACGCCTCAACCAGGTTCACCGACGGTGGCGAATTTGGATTCGGTGCCGAGGTCGGAATCTCAACCCAAAAACTTCACGCCCGCGGGCCAATGGGACTGCAGGAGTTAACCTCGACCAAGTGGTTGGTGCGCGGTAACGGGCAGGTTAGAGCCTAAAAAGCCCGCTGGCTAGGCTATTCTGGAATTAGTTCTTAGGAGAAAAATTGAACGCCATTCTTTCAGTATTCAAAAGTGCAGCTGAGTCTGAGCACGAGCCATTCGTGACCCTACCTTTTCCTAGCTTCTGGTTCGGTGTTATTGCCATGGGTGTATTCATTCTTCTTGGTTTCATCACCTGGTCATACCGCGACGTAGCCAACCGTCACGACCACAAATCAAGCAATTCTCACTCGCACCACTAAACAGGCGCATAACCGGCCCTGAGGTCAACAGGCATGAGTACAGCTCGCATCGGGGTGATGGGCGGAACCTTCGACCCAATTCACTACGGTCACCTCGTGGCCGCAAATGAAGCTGCTCACGCTCTTAGCCTTGATGAAGTTATTTTTGTTCCCACTGGTGAACCGTGGCAAAAACATAACTTCACTTCTGGCGAACACCGTTATCTCATGACCGTGATCGCAACCGCATCGAATCCGCGTTTCAAGGTGTCTCGCGTTGATATCGATCGAGACGGCCCAACCTACACCGTCGATACTTTGACGGACATCCGTGCAATTCACCCAGATGCTGAACTTTTTTTCATTACCGGCGCAGATGCAATATCACAGTTATTGAGCTGGAAGTCGGTTGACGATGTTCTAGAAATGGCAGATTTCGTTGGAGTCACTCGGCCAGGACATGAACTAAATGTGCCTGAAACCGCACATGGCAAAGTAACTATCCTAGAAATTCCGGCACTTGCTATCTCTTCAACGGATATTCGTGAAAGAGTTAATTCTTCAAAGCCGATCTGGTACTTATTGCCAGATGGAGTAGTTCAATACATTGCCAAACACGAGCTGTATCAGGAGTCGAAATGACAGATGGAGAGTTTCTAACTCGTCGTCAACTTCGTGATGCTGAGTTGGGCACGAGCGTCGAATCTTCAACTGAATCAGGTGCACCAAAGTTTTTTGACCTAAAGCCGGTTCCGGTTGAAATTGCTGCTGTGGTTGTGCCTCAAATCATTGATGGCGAGTTGTGGAACCCAGGCGCAGATCCAAAGGCCGAAGAACCCGAGCAGAGTGTTGCCGACTTCTTTGGTCTGGAGCAAGTTGAAGAAGAACTAGAGGCTGAATCAGAGTCGCTCTTTGATGTGTCGCCAAACTTGGTGACCGAAGTGTCGACTTCAACCATAATTCTTGAAAATGTTGCCAGCGTCGATGATTTAGGCGCTATCAACGAAAACGGTGAGTGGCTAAAAACCGGCTCTATTGAGCTGCCACCGATCAGCACCGCCACCGGCGAAATTGCCACAGTTCTTGACGCCACCGAGACAGACGAAGCGATTCAGGCAGACAGCATCAGTGGCTATGTTTCGACCATTGCGCCACTTCGCGCCAGTGGTGTTGTCAACACAGCGGGCAAAATCGGAATCATGCCGGCAAAGCTTGCCAAGGGTCAAAACCAGGTTTACATTGTGGTTGCGTTATCGGTGATTATGGTCACAGTGGGCGGGCTCGTGCTCGCAGCGTTTATGCTTGGATTCTTCAAGTAATCTAAAGGACACCGTGACTGCAACCCCTCAGGCCATCATCCAAGCCAACATCGCAGCTAACGCTGCAGCTGACAAACTAGCCGAAAACATTATTGGCCTTGACATCACAGCCGTGATGCCATTGACCGACATCTATGTTTTGGCTTCGGGTAGAACTGAGCGTCAGGTCGCAGCGATCTCTGACAACGTCGAAGAAAAGATGCTTGAGAGCGGCTACAAGTTGCTGCACCGTGAAGGTAAAGAGCTGGGCCGTTGGATTCTTCTAGATTTTGGTGATGTTGTTTGCCACGTGATGCACGAAGAAGATCGCATGTTCTATTCGCTAGAGCGTCTTTACAGCGACCAGCCAGTTGTGAAACTAGACATCGTCGCAGCTGAGTAAAACTTGTTGTAAACTGTCTAAGTTGCCTTGGCAACATTCGGGCCCGTGGCGCAGCTGGTAGCGCACCTGCATGGCATGCAGGGGGTCACGGGTTCAAATCCCGTCGGGTCCACAAACGAAAAATCCCACCTCAAGTAGGTGGGATTTTCGTTTAAGTTCTAACCAACTGGTTTCAGGTTTTGATTATTGATTTCAACAACTTTTTGCACTCTTCTGGCGTATTTAGGCTCGTCGTTGCCTAGCCAATCGGTGTTCATCCAAACTCGAACAATCTCAAGCGCAATAGCTGAGCCGATGATTTTTCCGCCTAGGCAAAGCACATTCGTGTCAGAGTGCGACCTAGCCAGTTCTGCACAAAACGAATCCTGGCAAACTGCTGCGTAGATGCCATTTACCTTATTGGCAATCATGGCGCTGCCATAGCCGACTCCATCAACAAAGATTCCTCGGTCGGCCTCACCTCGAGCTACTGCAAGCGCTGCTGGGTAAACATGGTCGGGCAAATCGGCAGGGTCATCGCTATCAGTGCCAAAATCGACAACCTCGTGGCCGTCTTTTGCTAGCAAAGCCTTGATTTCTTCTTTGAGTGATCTGCCTGCGTGGTCACTTGCCATAGCAATTTTCACGAAATGTTCCTAACTTGTTGTTGGTGCTAAAGGTCTACAGAAACTCTTTTGATTCTTGACGTGAATCCTGATTCTATTTCTACCCGTGATTTCGATACCTCAAAATGTTTTGCTAGCAGGGCGATGAGCCCCTCATTAGCTGCTCCATCAACCGCACGTTGAAGCAAAAACACAGTGAGTGAACCATCAGGGTTCGTTTCTACCAACGGACCCTTTTTTGATCCGGGTTTCACTTGAACCGTGATTCTCATGGTTAAAACTTAGACTGAAGAAATGTCAAAGACTTATCGTGGCTTCAGTCGTGAACAAATTGCTAAAACCCTTGACCATTCTGTTTTGAAACCAAATGCCACCATGGATGAAGCCCTCGCTGGCGCTCAATTGGCCAAAACTGAACAGGTTGCCTCGTATTGCATTCGGCCAATGGATGTCGCTTTCGCCTCGCTAGAGCTAACCAACTCTGGTGTTCCGGTTTGTACCGTGATTGGTTTTCCGCACGGAACAACCACCACTGAGACCAAGGTTTTTGAAACTCAGCAGGCAATCATCCACGGTGCCAGAGAGATTGACATGGTTATGAATATCTCGGCTTTGATTTCAGGCGATCTGGATTATGTAGAACGAGATATCGTCTCGGTCGTATCGGCTGTGCGGGAGTCACGTTTAGATATTCCCGTGAAAGTTATCTTTGAAACCGCCTTGTTGTCTGAAGAGCAAATTATTACCAGTTGCCGATTGGCAGAGCGGGCAGGAGCCGATTTTGTGAAGACCTCCACCGGGTTCGCGGCAGCAGGTGCGACTCTCGAGCATGTTGCCCTCATGAAGGCATGTATTGGTGATCGTCTAAAGGTTAAAGCCTCAGGGGGTATTCGCAATCTTGACCAGGTGGTTGATTTTATGCTTGCTGGTGCATCACGCTGCGGCACCTCAGCCGCTGGTGAAATTTTGAAGCAATTCGACCAAAAATCGGAATAAATCTGTCAAGAGGGTGTTTACTTAACACATGAACGATTTAGTGCTTCCTTCGCTTTACATTTCGCATGGCGCACCCATGCTGCTGGATGACGAACTTTGGACATCCCAGCTAGCCGCTTGGTCGGCGAATCTACCGAAGCCAAAAGCGATTTTGATTGTTTCTGCACACTGGGAGAGCGCCCCAATCTCGATTAGCTCGACTGCTGCAAATACTCCGCTTATCTATGACTTTGGTGGTTTTGCACCCAAGTTCTACCAGATGCAATACGCAACACCTGATTCAGGTTGGTTGGGTGACATGGTTGCAAAGTTGATGCCAGACAACGAGCCACTGCACCGTCACACCACGCGCGGGCTTGATCACGGCGCCTGGGTTCCTCTTAGAGTGATGTACCCAGATGCAGATATTCCGGTCTTGCAGCTATCTATGCCAACTAGTGATCCAGTGAAGTTGCTTGACCTTGGTAAAAGGCTTCGTGCTCTTCGCGAAGAGGGAGTTTTGGTTATTGGATCGGGCTTTATGACTCACGGATTGCCTTACATTCGTGACTGGCGACCTGAAGCAGCGGCGCCTGGTTGGTCAGCAGATTTTGACCACTGGGCACAAGAAGCGCTTGCCCGAGGAGACGTTGACACTTTGATCGACTACCGAAACAGTGCCCCGGGCATGCCTTATGCGCACCCGACCGTTGAGCACTTCACTCCGCTTTTCATTTCGCTGGGTGCTGCCAGCAACCCTGAGAACATTGCCGAAACCAAAATCGATGGTTACTTTATGGGCTTAGCTAAGCGGTCATTCGAAGTAGCCTAGTTTGGTGAACCCCCGCGATACTTCAAGGCCTCATGTTTGGCGCCCAGCTAATGATGCGGCAAGCGCTAGAACGCTTTTGCTGCTGCACGGTTCGGGTGCGAACGAGCACGATTTGTTGCCACTCGGAAAAGCCCTTGACCCAAACGCCAATTTGCTTTCACCAAGAGGTTTAGTGCGCATGGATGGTGCCGATCGGTTCTTCATGCGCTATGACGATGGTCGTTTCGACGAGGCAGGAATCATCAAGGCAGTTAGCGAATTGGCTGACTTTGTCTGGGCTGCTTCGGGGGAGTATGGCTTTGATCCTGACCGAGTGTGGGCAGTTGGGTTCTCGAACGGTGCAAACGCGTCTGGGGCCCTGCTTTTGCTACACCCTGACACGGTCTGCGGCATTGCCGCGTTTGGAACCACGAAATCTTTTTTGAAAACCCCATTTCGTGGAGCTAGGCCAAACTTGATCGGCAAGCGCGTGTGGATAGCAAATGGCGCTACCGATGATTATTCTCCATCGAGCCGCACTGAGGCCATGATTGAGGAATTCACCCAGCTTGGCGCCGAAGTCGAGTTGATGGTGCACCCGGGTGGCCACCTGATTGCCAAAGACCACATTCAGCAAATTGCCAGAAATCTCCCATAAACTCGCCTTGTCCAGTAGTTTCTCGGAAAGGTAATTCAACGTGGCTATTTCGCATAACCCGATTTTCAACAGTGCAATGAAGACTGGCGCAGAGGTTGCCAAGATCGACCAGCGCGCAGTTGACGCTGAATTTGCAAAAATTACTTCGATCGCCAAGATGACCATTGAAGGCACAGCTGGCAAGGTTTTCGGTTTGTTGCTGATCCTGGTTGCTAGCGCAACTGCATCATGGTTGATTCCAGCCGTTGGTGCACTGTTTATGCCTGCCGTTTTTGTTGGTCTTGGTTTGGCTCTCTGGGCAACGTTTAGCAAGAAGGTTCGCCCAGGCGTAATCGTTGCCTATGCAGCGGTTGAGGGCGTCGTTATCGGTGGTTTGTCATCGATTTTTGAGGCACAGTACCCGGGCATCGTGCAGAACGCGGTTCTTGGAACCTTCGCCACCGCTGGTGCGATGTTTGCGGCTTATCGCTTTGGCTGGATCAAGGTAAATGCTCGTTTCACCCGTGTGATGACTTTTGCCCTATTTGGTTACATGGGCTTTGCAATCATCAACCTTGTTGTTGGAATGATTGCTGGCAACGGCGGCGTCTATTCGTCAGGTATGGCTTGGTTGGCAGGTTTGGTCGGTGTTGTTCTTGCAGCCTTCACC
This sequence comes from Rhodoluna sp., assembly GCF_024641065.1. Classification (GTDB taxonomy): domain Bacteria; phylum Actinomycetota; class Actinomycetes; order Actinomycetales; family Microbacteriaceae; genus Rhodoluna. The sequence goes on along the minus strand of NZ_JAHEDV010000001.1, from coordinate 317,565 downwards.
TTGAACCTTGACTTCGAGGCAATCGTTGTTGGCGCACGCGAGGGTCTTCCGGTTGAGAACGAGTGGCGTGCAGCTTTTGGTCTAACCGCAACCATGATTTGGTTGTACATGGAGATTCTGCGACTGGCAGCAATCTTTAACCGCGACTAATTTTCTTCGGGTCTTGTCGCCCAAAGAAAACCCAGGTGGTCTAACCGGCCGCCTGGGTTTTTTGTTGCCATTGTTGCCATAGTTCACGAATGTCCCAAGCGTTTTCAGCCATGATTGAAACTCCGCGCACACCGGTGCGTCTGGTTTTTCCGGCGATTAGCACCAATCGGGTGTTGAACAAAATGTGGCTGCACCGCGATTGAGCTTCGTCAAAGAAGGTGCTGTCGCTACAACCGGTTCCATCATCCAAGGTGACAAAGACCACACGCTTGCCAGATCGCATTGGTGGGGTTTGAGTGGCCACTCGCACACCGGCAACCAATACCTCGGTTTTGCTTCTAAGGCCGACCAGCTCGTCAGCTCTCAAGACTCCCATTTCATCGAGCATCGGTCGATACAGTTCAAGCACATGTTCGCTGACATCCATTTTCATGATGCTCATCTCATGGCCAACTTTTTCGGCAGTTGTCATTTCGGGGTTACCGCTTGGTAGGTGCTCGAGCAGGGTGAAATCTAACGTGGGTTGCATGGAATCACCGAGTGGTCGGTTTTTTATGGCATTTAGTTGTCTGACTCGAGCCAGAATGTCTCCTCGGGTTGTTGCGAACCCTTCACCGGTTAGCGAATCTAGCGCGCCAATCAGTGCCAAGTTTTCTAGGGTGCGTCTTGCCGGTTTAGCTCGCAGATAAAAATCACCGATGTCTTTGAACGGTTGATTCTTGAGTATTCGCTCGACCTCAGCAGTGCTTATCCCCGATAGTTCGTGAATCGCCATTCGAACTCCGTCACCCTCTACGCGATATTCATCCGTGGATTTATTCACATCTACCGGCAAAAGCTTTACGCCAAGGCGGCGAGCTTCTGATATTAGAAGCCGACGTGGATACATGCCGGGGTCGTGGGTAAATAGGCCTGCCATGAATTCAACGGGGTAGTGGGTTTTTAGCCACGCGCTTTGATAAGTCGGCAGGGCGAAAGCCGCACCGTGTGCTTTGCAGAAACCAAAACTGCTGAAGCCTTCAATCACAGACCACACTCGTTCGATGACCGCTGGCGGATAACCGCGCGCCTTGGACTCAGACCTAAAGAGCTGTTCGATTTTTGGTTTTAGCCTCGGGTTCTCTAGAGACCGGCGCATTTCATCGCCTTTGGCTAAGCCGCAGCCGGTCATCTTGTTGAATATGCGGATCACATGCTCGTGAAAAATAACCACACCCCAGGTCTCACGAAGAATTGGTTCTAAATCTGCATGGATAAAGTCGGCTTTTGCGAATCCGTGGCGACCATCAAGGTAAGGGGCAATCATGTTGCCCTTCATCGGGCCTGGACGAAACAGCGAGATTTGAATTGTTAGATCGTTGAATTCGGTTGGCTGATGTTTGCCAGTCAGCTCTCTCTGGCCCGGGCTTTCAATTTGAAAAATGCCAAGTGTATTGGTGGTGCGAATTGCCTTAAAAGTTTCAGCGTCATCTCTGGGCACAGCGTCTAAGTCAACAATTTTGCCCTGCACTCTTTCGATCTCGCGAACCGCATAAGCCATTGTGCTTTGCATGCGAACACCGAGAACATCGAGCTTCAAGAAACCCATTGGGTCCATGTCGTCTTTATCGAATTGGCTCATCGGCAACCCCATGCCGCTAGGTTCAACCGGCGTTAGATTGAGCAAGCTCATGTCGCCAAGAATCACACCGCACGGATGCATGGATATATGTCGGGGGAGTCGATCTAATCTCTCGGTGATGTCGACCAATAGATTCATTTGTCGATCGGTTTCTACCTCTTGGGCAAATTTTGCCAATTCAGGTTTGGTTTGTAAGGCGCCTCTGAAGCTGCGGGCGCTGAAGCGCCACATGTTTTTAGCCAACTCGTCAATTTGATCTTCGTCTAAACCGAGGGCCATCCCTGAATCGCGCATGGCACCTCGGCCGCGGTATGTGCTCTGCATCGAAAGCAAAGTAACTCGCTGGCTTCCGTATCGTTTGAAAATTGCGCGATAGATGTCGTGGCGACGGGCTGATTCAACGTCAATATCGATATCGGGCAGGCTCGAGCGCTCAACGCTCAAGAACCTCTCGAACAGCAGGTCGTGCTCGATCGGGTCTACGCCGCTGATACCCAAGAGATAGTTGGTTAGTGAACCAGCGCCTGATCCTCGAGCCTGGCTTCGAATGCGCATGTCGCGAATCATCTGGGCTACGTCGGCAACGGTCAGAAAATAGGTTGCAAAACCGAGCTTGTTTATGGTGATTAGTTCTTGGCCAAGGCGGTGTTGCACCTGCCTAAGGGTCTCGCCACTTGCGTGTGGGTAATAGCGATTAATGCCCTCATGTGCCTTCTGCCACAAAACTTCGAATGGGTTGCCTTCAATTCCTAGTGTCGATTTTTCAGGGGTTTTGGGTTTTCCCCAGCCGCAATCACTGATCGGCTCTAATCGGCAACGCTCAGCCAACTTCGAGGTGCTTTCGAGTAATGCAATAGCTCTCGGTTGATCTTCGGTTATCTCTTTAGCAAGAGATTGCATTGCTTGGTCAGGTTTTAGCCAGGCCTGAGCATTGGGTTGCAGCTTGAATACACCAAGTGGTTCAAGGTGTCGTGCCGAATCAAGAATGTCTGCGGTTAGTGCGTCGTCAGGGGTGAGATAGCGAACCGCATTGGTTAGAACGGTGGGCACCGATAGTGAATCTGCCAGTTCAATCATTCTTCTGGCATGGATCACTGATTGCTCTGTTCCCGGCTCAGTGAGGTGGCAAGAAATTTCTACTCCCAAGGTTCCCGCAGACCTGAACAGGTTTTTCCAATGCTCCAGCGCCACGCTAGCCGCGTTTTTATTAGCCTCGAGAGCTAATCGACCTACATCGCTGTTCGAGCCAATCAAGACTGTGCAGCCTCCGGAGTCTTTCAGTATTGCTGCCAGTTGAGATCTTTTGATGCCAATTAGTTTTTTGCTGCTGCCAAAGGTTCTGCCCGAGTGCGCTGCCGAAATGATGGAGCACAGGGTTGACCACCCGTGACCTTGATTTTGACCGTGTGCCAAAATCGTGCACCTTGCCAATTCAGCTTGATCATCATCAAAAACGGCAAGGTTAACTCCGACTATCGGGGCAATACCTAGTTGCAGGCAGGCTCCGATGTGTTTTACCGCTCCATACAGGCCATCTCGATCAACTATCGCCAGTGCACTGAACCCCATGGCTGCCGCCGCCTCGGCCATTGCTTCGGGTCTGGTGACTCCGTAGTGCCCCGAGTAGGCAGATGCCACATTGAGGTGAACAAACCCGCTCATGACTTTGCTGAGCCTTTATGAATAGACGCGCACTAGGCGCCAAGCATTTTGATTGCTGGTTTCAAGGGTGTGCACCAATTCGTATTGGGCTAGCGAGCTGTTTTCTCTTGATGCGCAGATTCGCCACATTTCTACCTCGAGCACTCCGGCACCGATTCCGCGTTGTGCTCGTGCCGCTTCAACCCACCACTCTTTGCGAGCGAACCATCGAACAGGCTTGGCGTTCACCAGATAGCTGCCGCCTCGCCAGCGGAATCCGATTGGCTCACCTCCCTGGTTGGTTGAAACCAAAACTCTCTCATCAACCCGCAGCATTGCCGACCCCTCTCAATCAAAAGATTATTCGAACACTTGTTCGAACGTTAAGAGTGTATGGGGTGACGCTGACAATTCATATTTGGGGGTTATTTTTTAGAAGCTGGGTGGTCCATGCGCATGTAGACGCCACCGGTTTCAAGTTCTTCTAGCATTTGATTCAAGCGCTTGGTTCGAGTCAGTGGCATTTTGGCGCGGATAATCCAAGACAGGTAATCGTTGCGTTGATAGGCCGGTCTAGCGTTGTAATCTGCGCGAAGACCCCGGTCTTCTAGAGCCCGTTTTACATCCTCGGGCATTTCATTCAGCTTGCGTTTTAGGTGACCGCTTTTATCGCGCGGCGAACGGCTGCCTGAATCTCGACGGTCATGTTCCCGATTAGCCAAAACGCACCAACCTAGTAGATTGGGCGAATCAGGTCGGCTGAATTGTTTCTAACCTGGCCAACTTCAGCGCCAACTTTGAAAAACTCAGCCTCGGCGGCAACTCGATCAGAATCAGCTGAAACAGCCTCGAGAAGTTCGGCATCGCCCTCGATGTGAGGGTCAAGCCAGGCTTCATAAGTGTCTGGTGAAAGCAAGACCGGGTTTCGATCATGGATGTGCGCCAGCTCGGGAGCAGAGTCTTTGGTCAAAGTTGTAGCCGAGAGCAGCCAGCGAGCCGGGTCTTTAGCGTCTTTGCTCGGGTCTGCCCACCATTCGTAAAGCCCGGCGAGCGCAAACATACCGTCGGTGCCAGCGCTGATATAAAACGGCTGCTTGGTGCCATCGGCGGCAATCTGCCATTCGTAATAACCAGAAGCCGGAATAACGCAGCGACGACGAACCACTGAATCTTTGAACGACGGCTTTTCAAGGATGGTTTCGATGCGCCCGTTGATCAGCGGACCATGCTCGTCAACCGCTTTAGCCCAACGAGGAACCAGACCCCAGCGAGCTGCGTGAATTTCGCGGCTAAGTTCACCCAGTGGCGAGCCGTCTTCGGCTTTTTCGAAAGCGCGATCAACCAGAATTGCAATCGGTTGGGTTGGCGCAATGTTGTAGCTAACCCCTGGCACCTCGCCAATTACATCGTCTGCCTCAAAAATCGTCTGCAGCTGACCAACTGAACGAGCAACGACAAATCTTCCGCACATGGTTAGACCTCTTCAGCTTCTGGCTCGACGAACTTCTTTTCGAGACGTTTCTTGCCAAAATGCACCAACAGAACAAAAACAATAATTACGCCAACAAATATGAGGCTGCCAAATTTTAGATGACCGGCAAGCTGGTCATAGCTGGCGCGAGCGAGGTAACCAACTCCTACATAGGCTGATGCCCAAACTGCGCAGGCCCCAAATGTCCAGGTGATGAATTTTTTGTAGGGCATGCGCGTCATGCCAGAAACCACTGGCACGAGCGAGTGAAGCATTGGCAAGAATCTAGATATAGCAACAGCAATGCCGCCTCGATGCTCAACAAAATGGTCAGCCATTCGCCAATTTCGCTCACCTAGTTTTTGACCCAGTTTGCTATTTCGAATTTTTTCGCCAAAGAACCGGCCGATGAAGAAGCCGAGAGATTCGCCAATTAGTGAACCGAGTAAAACAGAGCCAAGCAACCAGAAGAAGTCTCCGATGTCCAAAACACCGGCAGAGGCAACCAGAACCACTGTGTCGCCTGGGATGATCAAGCCCGCAAACAAAGAAGTTTCGAGAAGGATTGCCAGCCCGGCTAAAAGATTGCGGGTTATTGGGTCAACGCTTTGAACCGCATTGAGTATCCAGTCGAGAATGTCGTTCACGCATTAATCATCCCATGCGGGTCAGAATGAGGGATTGGAAATCCTTTCTAATAAATTAGGGTTGCCTAACCTTCGTTGCACAAACGTTATAAATGGGAGTAAACCGTAATTGGGAAGTCAGTTACTTCTCAGAAAGCGAGACAATAATGCACGCGATTCCCGCAGTGCTGACTGAGCTAAGCGCGTTAGATCTTTCACGCTGGCAGTTTGGTCTAACCACCGTTTATCACTTCTTGTTCGTGCCGCTAACTATTGGCATGGTGCTTTTGGTGGCAATTATGCAAACCGCTTGGGTTCGCACCGATAACGTGAAGTACCTTCACATGACGAAGCTTTTCGGAAAAATCTTTTTGATCAACTTTGCGATGGGTGTTGTCACCGGAATCGTTCAGGAATTCCAATTCGGTATGAACTGGTCTGATTATTCGAGATTCGTTGGAGATGTATTCGGTGCGCCCTTGGCTATGGAAGGGCTTCTCGCTTTCTTCTTTGAAGCAACCTTTATTGGGCTTTGGATTTTCGGTTGGGGTCGCCTCTCAAAGAAAGTTCACTTGGCAACAATCTGGATGACTGCATTTGGTGTCCTGCTTTCTGCCTATTTCATCCTTGCCGCTAACGCTTTTATGCAAAACCCTGTTGGTTTCGAAATCAATGAAGCCAAGAATCGTGCAGAGTTGGTAGACATTGGCGCCGTTCTGACGAACATTGTGGCTCTAAACCAATTTCCGCACACCATTACAGCTTCACTAATGTTTGCCGGTGCGGTGATTGCATCTGTTTCTGCCTACCACCTAAAGCGCAACCAGCAGGTGTCAACTATGCGAACCTCACTTCGATTCGGTCTTTGGTCGGTAATCGTGGGTGGAATCGGAACAGCAATCAGCGGCGACGGACTTGGTCTAGCTATGGTTCAGACGCAGCCTATGAAAATGGCTGCTGCGGAGGCCCTATACAACACCTCGGCACCTGCCTCATTTTCAATCTTCACCCTCGGTACACCAGACGGTAAGAGCGAATTGTTCTCTATTCGAATTCCTAACCTGCTTTCGTATCTATCGACCCATACATTGGATGGTGAGGTCGAAGGACTTAATGATCTTCAAGCGCAATACGTAAGCGCCTTTGGCCCCGGAGACTACATGCCAATCATCTGGGTAACCTACTGGGCCTTCCGCTGGATGATTGCACTTGGTGCACTTTCTTTCCTAATTGCCGTTGTCGGTTTATGGCTTACTCGAAAAGGCAAGCTTGAGCTACCTAAGTGGGTTTGGAACGTTGCCATCTGGGCCGCGCCGTTACCGGTGCTTGGAATCTCAATCGGTTGGTTGTTCACCGAGATGGGGCGTCAGCCTTGGCTGGTGTTCAAATTGATGAAAACAGCGGACGGAGTTTCGCCCGGCATCAATGGAGTAGATGTACTTATCTCGCTAATAGTTTTCACCTTGATTTACGGTGTGCTTGCCGTGGTCGAGATGAAGCTGCTTTTGGCCGCCGCGCAAAAGGGCATCGAAGAAGAGAAATCTGAAGATGCTGCTGATGCTGACCAACTAACCGTTGCGTACTAGAAATCGATAGGAGATAACAAAATGCAACTCAATGAAATTTGGTTCCTAATCGTCGGTTTCTTGTTCATCGGATACTTTGTGCTCGATGGCTTTGATTTCGGCGTTGGTATGTCGTTACCGTTCCTCGGCAAAGATGACACCGATCGTCGAGTCCTTATCAACACCATTGGTCCGGTTTGGGACCTAAATGAAACCTGGGTAATCGTTGCAGGTGCGAGCTTGTTTGCGGCTTTCCCTGAGTGGTATGCCTCGCTATTTAGCGGTTTCTACCTGCCTCTTCTGTTGATTCTGGCTGCACTTATTGCACGCGGTGTGGCGTTTGAATACCGCGGAAAAGGCCACACAATCGGGGCAAACGAGGTTCGTTGGAAGGCGACTTTTGATTGGATGATTGTGGTTGGTTCGGCGCTGCCAGCTTTGCTATGGGGCGTTGCATTTGCCAACATCGTTCAGGGTGTGCCGCTAAACATTGATCATGTATACACGGGGACTCTATTTACGCTGCTAAACCCATACGGATTGCTTGGTGGGTTCGTAACCTTGACTCTCTTTTGGACTCACGGGCTTATCTTCATAACCTTGAAAACTGAGGGTGAAATCAAAGTGCGTGCTAGAGCTTTGGCCACCAAGGTTGGTGTAGTTACGACATTGTTGGCAGCGGGATTCTTGGTGTGGACTTTAGTCGCCCATTTCAGTGTGCTTGGATTCATTCTTGCTGCACTGGCTGCAGTTAGCCTGATTGCTGGTTTATTTGCAAACTTTATGAATCGCGAAGGAATTGCTTTCAGCCTGCTGGTACTTACCATCGTGACCGCTGTGGGCAGCCTATTTGCCTCGCTATTCCCGAATGTGTTTCCTTCAAGCACCAATGCGGCGTACAGCCTAACCATTGAGAATGCTTCATCGAGTCAGTACACACTTACAGTGATGACTTGGGTTGCCGTGTTTATGATTCCTCTAGTTCTTCTCTACCAAGGATGGACTTACTGGGTTTTCAAGAAACGAGTAAGCCGAAAGTCCATTCCGGCTCATTCACACTAAAAGCAGGGGATAGTTCACTATCAAACCTTTAGACCCCCGATTAATTCGGGAAGCAGGGGCGGCCCGTCGGTTTATAGCCGGCGTGGTCGCCCTTGCCATACTTTCAAGCTCTTCGACTGTAGTTTTCGCATGGCAATTGTCTTGTTTCATCAGTTCGATTTTTATCGAACAGGCAACAATTGAAAGTTCAATTGGAGCCCTGTGGTGGGTGCTTGGCTCAGCGCTTATCCGTGCCGGAATTATTTGGCTTCAAGAATTTATGGCGCAACGAGCGGCCAATAATGTCAAGCTCGAGTTGCGGTCAAAATTTTATGATGCAGTTTCGAAGCTCGGTCCAGGTTGGCTTGCCAATCGCAAAATAGCTGAGCTAAATAGCCTGGCCACAACAGGAATTGACGCTCTCAATGCCTATTTCTCGAAATACCTCCCACAACTTATCTATACCGCCCTGATCACTCCAGTTTTCATAGTTTTGATCTGGTCAGCTGATTTCATTAGTGGAATAACGCTGTTGATAACGCTTCCTTTGATTCCTGTTTTTATGGTTCTCATCGGTTGGGCAACGAAGGCGGCTCAGCTAAAGCAGCTTGAAGCGTTAAACCGTCTATCCGGCCACTTCTTGGAGGTGATGCGAGGGCTAAGCACATTGCGAATTTTTGGACGGGCGAATGCTCAGATTGAAACCATGTCATCTGTGAGCGACAACTATCGGATTCGAACAATGAAGGTACTTCGAGTTTCGTTTCTTTCGGGGTTCGCTCTTGAACTACTAAGTAGTTTGTCGGTTGCGATGATCGCCGTAGCGATTGGGCTTCGTTTGGTAAACGGTGAACTCTCGCTTTTGATTGGACTTTATGTTCTGATTTTGGCACCAGAAGCCTTTTTGCCGATTAGGCAGGTCGGAGCAAACTTTCATGCTTCCGCCGAGGGTGTTGCCGCCGCTGATTCAATCCTGAACATAATAGATGAGGCAAATCTCCTCACCTCGCAAAGTCAGAATAATCCTGGGCTCACACAATTCGATTTCGCTCCAGCAAGGTTAACGGTTATTACGGGGCCATCTGGGGCGGGAAAAACCTCAATGATTCGCGATTTTTTGGGATTAGACACAGCGTTTTTTGATGGCAAAGCAGATGATTTTGCCTGGGTGGCTCAGCAGCCGGTGCTCTTTGACACAACTGTCACACTCAACATCACTGGACCGGCACCAATTGATCGCACAGCTTTGTCAAAGGCCATCGAAATGGCTGCAATCGATGATTTAGAAGCCGAAGACCAAGTAGGTGTCGCTGGTTCTCAAGTCTCTGGAGGTCAAGCGCAGCGAATTTGCCTTGCCAGAGCTTTTTACAGAATCTTGACAACTTCAGCCCATCAGTTATTTGTAGATGAGCCGATTTCAGCCTTGGATGAAACTCGCGCCAAAATCGTGGTTCAATCCTTGAAAAAGTTTGCAAAAAACGGCTGCACGGTTGTTGCAATCTCTCATCAACAACTTTTGATTGATGCTGCAGATCAAAAAATTGAGGTGGCCAATGTCTAAAGTTGTCACCGCCAGATACTTAATGGGGTTGCCGAAGACTTCGCAATTCAAAATCGGACTTTTTGTTGCAGTTCTGCAGGCGATTTTTTCAGTTGCCTTACTTGCCACATCTGCCTGGTTAATTTCACGTGCAGCTGAACAACCACCAATCATGTATCTCTCAATTGCTGTGGTTGGAGTTCGGGGTTTTGCCGTTGGCCGTTCAGCCGGTCGATATGCCGAGCGAATTCTTCTTCACGATTCGGCTTTCAAGATGTTGAAACTTGAACGTCCCCGAATCTTAGAAAAACTCATTCCATTTGCGCCGGCGGGAATGCCTGATCGAGGAGCGACCATCTCACGATTGGTCAACGACGTAGATGAGTTGCAAAATTTGCCAATTCGCGTCATCGCCCCAGTGGTTCAGTCGATGGTTGTCTCGATATTGGCCGTATTTGGGGTCATGCTTTTGCTTCCGTCGGCGGCTCTGGTTTTGTTGTCAACGCTGCTTGCATCTTTTTTTCTCGCTTTTCCACTCTCGGCGTGGGCAAGTGCTCGGGCTGACTCAACATCAGCCAAGACAAAATCTGAACTTGTGAGTCTAAGCATTGACACGCTTGAGCGACTCGAAGTCCTGCAAACATATGGTTGGTTGCCGCAAAGGCTGGAAGAAATCAAAAGTACCGATCACAGGCTTGCGGCTCAGGCGAACCGCACGGCCGTGGCTGCCGGTATCGGCCAATCATTAGTTAGCGCACTTTCTGGAATCTCAGTATTTGGAATGGCCTATTTTGGCGCCAAGTCTGTGGATTCGGGGCATAATCCAGGAGTAACTTTGGCCGTTTTCGCGCTATTGCCATTGGCGGTCTATGAAATTGTGCAAGCTGCCCAGCCTGCGATATCGGCATTCAATCGTTATCGAGCCGCAGCAAAAAGTCTTTCAAGATTCATCGATCACCAAATTCCTGTCGAATTAGATGTTCCCGAAGGTGAGCTCACATTAGACAAGATTCAATCGATTGAATTGCGCGGTGTTACCGCGAATTATCCAGGTGGCCCAAGCGTGCTGAGGGGTTTCAACATAAAGCTGGCCCGCGGCGAGAAGCTTTTGTTGCATGGCAACAGCGGAACAGGCAAAAGCACAATTGCAAATATTTTGGTGAAATTTCTTGCTCCATCAGCGGGTGAATATCTAATCAATGGCAAACCAGCAAGTATTTTTTCGAGTGACTCCGTTCGAAAACTTATTGGTCTGATTGAACAGAATCCAGTTATTTTCATTGGCTCAGTGAGAGACAACCTGGTTTTGGCCAATAATGAAGCCCAAGATTCTGAACTAGTCAAAGTGCTGGTCAAAGTTGGTCTCTGGCAAATGTTCGTTCAACGTGAGGGATTAGACACCCAACTTGGTGAACGCGGGGTATTCATCTCTGGTGGAGAGGCTCAACGACTGGCAGTTGCGCGTGCCCTCTTGGCAAATTTTGAGGTTTTGATCATGGACGAACCAACGGCAAACGTAGATAGAGCAACCGCTGCCCCATTGGTGAAAGAACTTCTTGAGGCGGGTAGCGGAAAGACCATACTGCTCATCACGCACGATAGCGAACTCGGTTCACTTACTAACCGCAGTTTGCATCTCTAATTTGCGCTAGAGCCCTAAATGAGTGTGCTTTGAAGTCTGAGGCGCTTTTGAAAAGAGTCAAAATGTTTGGCTTGCCCAACCGGAGCTCCTAGGTTCACCCAGTTTTCAACCACTCTGATGCCCTGCAACGAACTAAGCGCCCAGATTTCTAAACCGACAAGATCAGCTGGTTTTGCCTTCTCGAGTCTGGTGCCTAGGCCCATCTCAGCCGCAATTGCGAATATTTCATCCCGGGTAATGCTGGCTAGCCAATCGGTTTGAGAATCTGGCGCGCAGAGAACATCTCCGCGCCACCAGACCAATGCACTCAGGGCGCCTTCGGAGATGTATCCGTCGCCTGAAAGCAAAACCGCTTCATCGGCGCCATGCATTTTGGCGGCACGGCGTAGTTGCAGGCAAAGGCTCAGGTCAGGCCCCTTAACGGTTGGCTGCTTGCGTGGGTCGGCTTCGGGGTTGGTCCAAAGTGAAATCGGGCCAAGCTGATCAGGGGCTTCGCGAAGCCGCAAATACAAGTGATGCGGGCTTTGGCCCTCGCCGTGAAATTCGATGCGCGGAAACCATCGCCCAGTTTTAGGAATAGCCTCGCGAACAGCGGCGTAAAAGGCTTCAAGTTGGTCAGAGCAGTTAGGTGTCACCTGTTGCACCCAAAGGCCGAAACGATCAAAGTGTCTTTGAATGTGGCGAGCGCGACCGTCTTCAACCAACCAAGAGTCGGCCACCTGCAGTTCAACTTCAGATTCGGGGGCAGAGGTTACTAATTCGAGGTGGTTATCGCGAAAACAAAAGAACTGGCCAAAATCGGTCATCTGCTCACCTCCTAGCTGTCATCAACTGCAGTGCGTCTAATCTAGATTACGAACCCATCCGAGAACAAAGTGAACTAGGAGTGAAATGCATCTTTATTCTGCACACCTAGCCGGATGGGCCAGCCCTGCAGATGTATTCGTTCAGTTCTATGCAGATGAGGCTTATGCCTTTTGGTTAGATCGTGAGACTCACCCCACTGAGCCCTACAGCGTAATCGGGGCCGGAACCGCTGAACAACTTGGCGATGAACCCATGAAGCTATTGGGTGAGGCTGCGGCACTGCACGGGTATGCAGGTATAGCCAGTGAGATTGAATCACTCGAGTTACCGTTCAGTTGGAGACCAGGTCTTGTTGGTGCACTTCACTACGAAGGCAACAGCGAAGGTAATGGCGAGACTGGGTTTATCCGTGTGGATAGAGCCATAGTCTTTGATCACTCGACCAAGAGCATGTATTTTCTCGGTCTCTTTGCAAACCAGAGTGATTTTGTCCATTGGCACCACGCAGCACTGCTCAGGCTCACTCTGGTTGGTGGGCAACAGTCGATTTATCGCGTCAAACACGCGTCAAGGCAGTCTTCAGCCCGCGTAGCACTTCGTCACAGCCCCGATAACTACTTGCGCATGATTGAGAAGGCCCAAGAGTACATTGCGGCAGGTGACGTTTATCAAATTTGCTTGACAAACGAGTTGACCATTGAAACCCAGGCTGACCCGCTTTATACCTTTCTAAAACTGAGAGAAATAAACGCAGCGCCTTATTCTGCCTACCTTCGTTTAGCTAACACCGTGGTGGTCAGCAGCTCACCAGAACAGTTTTTGCAGGTTGGTGTAGATGGTCTAATCAGCACCAAGCCGATCAAAGGCACACGCGGCAGGGGAGCGGCAGAGGTAGAAGATCAGGCTATTGCCGATGAATTGCGCGAAAACCTAAAAGAGCGCGCTGAAAACCTAATGATCGTAGATCTGATGCGCAATGACCTATCGAGGGTTGCGCTCGCCGAATCAGTGAGTGTGACCAAACTCTTCGAGGTCGAGAGCTACGCAACGGTTCACCAATTGGTGTCAACCGTGCAAGCGCAGCTGAAGCCAAATCTCGACGTCAGCGATGTGCTTCAGGCGGCATTTCCGGGTGGTTCAATGACCGGTGCTCCGAAGATTCGTGCGATGCAAATCATCCGTGAATTAGAACTTGGCCCTAGGGGAGTGTATTCGGGGGCAATTGGCTATGTTGGTGTCGATGGCAGCGCCGAATTTGGCATGGTTATTCGTACGCTCGTGTTCAAGGCTGGGTTTGCCAAGCTGGGTGTCGGTGGCGGCATCACTAGCGACTCGGTTCCCCAGGCCGAACTTGCTGAAACCCAACTTAAGGCTCAGGTCTTGTTGCGGGTGTTGAATGCGGTTGACCCCTGGGCCTAATTTGCTTGGCTACTTGGTAATCTTGAACCTTAGAACTGTTTTTGAGTTCAAGACTTCGAAGAGTGAGTAAATGACTGAGCAAAACGCGCCTGCAGAGAGCGAATACGACGTATCCGCCATCCAAGATAAATGGCTTCCAATCTGGGATGAACTGCGACCTTTTGCATCAGGTAACGCTGGCGATGCCCGCCCTAAGAAGTATGTGCTCGACATGTTTCCTTACCCGTCTGGCGACCTTCACATGGGTCACGCAGAGGCTTATGCCCTTGGCGATGTAATCTCGCGCTACTGGGTACAAAAAGGCTTCAACGTCATGCACCCAATCGGTTGGGACTCATTCGGTCTACCAGCAGAAAACGCTGCCATTAAGCGTGGCCTAGACCCAAAGGGTTGGACCTACGACAACATTGCTCAGCAACGATCTTCAATGCGTCGCTACGCCTGTTCATTTGACTGGGATCGCGTGCTGGTTACTTCAGACCCTATCTATTACCGCTGGAACCAGTGGTTGTTCCTAGAGTTCTACAACAAGGGTCTTGCATATCGCAAAAACTCAAATGTGAACTGGTGCCCTAGTTGCCAAACTGTGCTTGCCAACGAGCAGGTTGTGCAGGGCCTTTGTGAGCGATGCGACAGTGTCGTCACCAAGAAGGCGCTGACCCAGTGGTACTTCAAAGTAACTGAGTATGCCGACCGACTACTCGATGACCTGGATACCCTCGAGGGCAACTGGCCGTCAAAGGTTCTTTCAATGCAGCGCAACTGGATCGGCCGTTCATACGGTGCCGATGTCGACTTCGTGATCGAGGGTCGAACCGAGCCGGTAACCGTGTTTACCACTCGTCCTGACACCTTGTTTGGTGCCACTTTCATGGTGGTCGCTGCCGACAGTGCTCTTGCCACCGAATTGGTAGCTGGTGCTGACGAAAGCATCCGTGCCGAGTTTGCGGCATATCTTGAAATGGTCAAACAGTCGAACGACATTGAGCGTCTGGCAACTGACCGACCAAAGACTGGCGTGAATCTAGGCCGATTCGCTATCAACCCGGTCAATGGCGAGAAGCTGCCAATTTTTGCCTCTGACTATGTTTTGGCCGACTATGGCCATGGCGCAATCATGGCCGTGCCAGCGCACGATCAGCGCGACCTAGATTTTGCTAAGGCAATGGGGCTACCTGTTCAGGTTGTTGTCGACACCGATGAAGAAGACCCAGCTGTAACCGGTGTTGCAACCACTGGCGAGGGCGTTTTGGTCAACTCTGGTGCTCTAAACGGTCTTTCGAAAACCGATGCAATCAACAAAATCGCAGAGATTCTAGAGGCTGATGGCAAAGGCAAGAAAGCTAAAAACTTTAGACTTCGCGACTGGTTGATTTCTCGTCAACGCTACTGGGGAACTCCAATCCCGATCATCCACTGCGCAAATTGTGGAGAAGTGCCGGTGCCGCAAGATCAACTTCCAGTTGAACTTCCATCGGCCGAAGGGCTTGACCTTAAGCCAAAGGGAACCTCACCGCTCGGTGGAGCTACCGAGTGGTTGAATGTTGCCTGCCCTAAGTGTGGCGGAGCGGCTCAGCGTGACACTGACACCATGGATACCTTCGTGGATTCGTCGTGGTATTTCTTGAGATTCTTGTCACCAAATTCAACCGAAGTAGCTTTTCCTAAAGATGAAGCTGCTGCTTGGGCGCCGGTCGACCAATACGTCGGCGGAGTAACTCATGCGATTTTGCATCTTCTTTATGCCCGATTCATTACCAAAGTTCTTCATGACCTTGGTCAGATTGACTTCGAAGAGCCGTTCACTCGCTTGTTGAACCAAGGCATGGTTTTGATGAATGGTTCGGCGATGTCAAAATCGCGCGGAAACATCGTTGCGCTGAGCGAACAGCTAGATGAGCACGGTGTGGATGCAGTTCGTCTCACCATGTCGTTTGCTGGCCCACCAGAAGACGACATCGACTGGGCTGATGTGTCACCAGCTGGCGCAGCCAAGTTCTTGGCTCGAGCCTGGAGAGCAGCAAATGACGTTACCAGCGAGCCTGGGGTAGCAGTTGCCACCGGAAACCGTGAACTTCGCAAGGCAACGCACACTTTCTTGCGTGATTTTGGGCCACTCATTGAAGGTTTCAAATTCAATGTTGGTGTAGCTAAAATCATGGAATTGGTAAACGCACTTCGAAAAGCAATTGACGGTGAAGCTGGGTCTGCAGACCCGGCGGTTCGTGAGGCGGCCGAAATCGTGGCTAAGTCTCTATCGTTGTTCGCTCCCTACACAGCTGAAGACATGTGGCAAAAGTTGGGCTATGAGCCTGGTGTTGCACTCGCTGGTTTACCCGACGCTGATCTATCGCTTTTGGTTGAAAGTAGCGTTGTTGCAATTGTTCAGGTAGACGGAAAACTTCGAGACAAGTTTGAGGTTGCTGTCGACATTACTGAGGATGAGTTGCGTGCCAAGGCAATGTCATCTGATGCGGTGCTTCGTGCAATTGGAGAAAAAACGGTGGTAAATACCATTGTTCGAGCTCCAAAGCTTGTCAACATAGCTACTAAATAGCTCGTTTTCCACAGTTAGCATTTGAGTGCCCTGCCTATTGGCAGGGCGCTCTACTTTTAAGCAATGAACTGGTTGAGAACCGCAATATCTGAGGCTTTGGCAGGCTCTCGACCTGTATCCCGCAAGCTCTTAATCGCGTTGGGTTTATTAGTAGCGAGCGTAGTTTTCGTGATTAGTAATTTGAGTACTCCTTCAGCTGGCCAACAAACGATTCCAAATACCGATCCATCCGGTGAAATGGTCAGTGCTGACGGTCAGGTAGCTGCACAAGTGGTGAATCAAGCAAAAATTTTCATTCACATCATTGGTGCGGTTAAATCCCCAGGCATTTATGAACTCGACGCAGGGTCAAGAGTTGTTGACTCCGTATTTGCCGCCGGAGGGCTTACCTCATTGGCAGACCAGTCCAGTGTCAATTTGGCGCGCGCATTAACTGACGGTGAGCAAATCTTTATCGGTGTTGTTGGGCAGACGGCGAATGCAGGTGTTGCACATAGTGACCAAAACAATCTCATCAATTTGAATCGGGCTTCTGTCGCTGAACTTGAGGGATTACCGGGAGTTGGGCCAGCATTAGCCGGCCGACTGGTTGATTGGCGGGAGGCCAACGGTGGCTTCAAAAAGAAAGAAGACCTGCTCGAGGTGAGTGGAATTGGAGACAAGCTTTACTCCGGAATCAAAGATTTGATTTCGTTATGAAAACTTGGTTTGCTGCTGCACTCCTTTGGGCAGTCTTAGCAATTGTGCAAAATATCCAGGGATTGCATTAGTTTGCGCAAACTATTTAGATTCCTAGTTCCGGCGATAGTTTCGCTCGCGCTTGGTTTGACCTCATTTATTCTTCAGCTCCAGCCACGAACAACTGATTTACAGGTGGTCGCGACAAATTTCGCTGAAATCGAAGCTGACTTTGAATTTCTAGATACACCGCAGATAGCATCGACGAAGTTCAGGGGTTATCGTGCGGCTTTCAAAATTCTGCGCTACAAGAAAGATTCCGGTTCAACTGAATCTTGGATTCCCGCTAGTGCGTTCGGCCAATTATCTATGACCGAGGTTGAGAGCTGGCAAATGCGAGGTGCGGTTGCTCGATGCAATTTAACTTCAAAACCAGCGCCTCAGGGCACACGATTCTTTCTTTATGCAAGTTGCAAGAATCCCCAACTTTTGAAGAAGGCGCCTACTCAAGCGCAATTGATCGAGAATATTCGCTCGAGCTTCATGGCAAATCTAAGTGGACTATCGGAGGAGTCAGCCGGTCTGGTTGCGGGTCTGGCTATCGGTGAAACCAGCAGGATTCCCGAGCAATTAGCAAATGATATGAAGAGCGTCTCTCTGACGCACTTGACCGCTGTTTCTGGGGCCAACTGCGCAATCGTGGTTGGAGTAATCTTCTTTCTGCTCAAGCGAAGAATCGCAAATCGTTCGTTAGTGTGCCTGTTATCTGCTTTTGGTCTTTTTCTTTATGTGCTCATAGTCGGCCCTGAACCGAGTGTTCTAAGGGCGGCAGTGATGGCACTGGCGGTAATTTTCGGTGTTTCCCTTGGCCGGAAAGCCGCAGCAGAGGTCGCCTTAGCATTGAGCATTTGCGTTCTTTTAATCGCAGATCCATGGTTGGCCACAAATTTTGGTTTCGCGTTGTCTGTGGCAGCAACTCTCGGCATCCTCCTGCTCGCAACCGGACTCACAGAACGCCTTAGTCGTCGCATGCCGAAATGGTTAGCAATTTCAATTTCCGTTGCGCTTGCGGCTCAGGTTTTCTGCTTGCCCGTTTTACTCCACTTGCAATCCGGAATCGCCAGTTATGCAATTCCGGCAAATGTAATCGCTGAGCCGCTAGTTGCTCCCATTACCGTTCTGGCTATGGCCGCGTGTTCGATTGCCTGGTTGTGGCCTTGGCTCGCTTCAGCATTGACCTGGATAGCTTCGGCTCTCGCCCAAATCATCGTTTTCATGGCTCATGAATTAGCCGCAGCCCCAATGCAGTCAATCTCCTGGCCGGTTGGTTTTTTAGGCATGGCTATGGCACTAGGGCTGGTGATCAGTTTCGTTCTGTTTTTTCGATTCGAAAATCACCGGCTAAAACTTCTTGGCGCTGCGCTCACAATGATTTTGGTGGCAAGTGTTTTCGGCGGTTTTGGTCACAAGCTTCAGTCACAACATAAATGGTCTGGTCAACCATGGCAGATTGTTGCATGCGACGTTGGGCAGGGTGATGCGTTGGTTATTCGTTCCGCCGGTTTTACAGCGGTTTTAGACGTCGGCAAGACCGATGCTTTGATTAACTCATGCCTAGACAGTTTGGGTATTTCAAACATTGACCTTCTGGTCCTCACGCATTTTGATTTAGATCATGTTGGCGGCATCAAAGGGGCGCTCAGTTCTCGGCAGGTTCGCACTGCAATGCTGTCTCCTTTTGAAGATCAAAGGTGGGCTGCGTCTCAGGTTTTAGAGAACCTTGACCAACATGGTGTCCAGGTCATTGATGGCGAGGTTGGCATGACGGGGGCAATCGGAGAAATTTCTTGGAAGGTATTGAGCCCACACCACAATGCCATCGGTTCTGAAGATTCAAACGATGCAAGTATTGCGATGCTGTTTTCTTCGGCGAATTTTTACCTAGTGACACTGGCCGATTTGGGCGAAAAAGGTCAAATGAGGCTGGCTCAAGAAGCCGATACCTGGCTAGGGCGAGGTCTTGATGACCGGCCATTGATCCTCAAGGTAGCTCATCACGGATCTGCTGACCAATTTCCTGAATTCATCGAGGCACTAAGGCCTGACCTGGCTTTAGTTTCAGTGGGTAAGGGTAATTCCTACGGTCACCCAACAAAGCGCACGATGGATTTATTAGAGCTTTCAGGCGCCCAAATTTTGCGAACAGATGAAAGTGGTTCAATTGCGATTTGGGCAACCAAAGCGGGCCTCGCCTATTCGCTCGCAGGTAGGCTGGACTAGTGAGTAAGGCAAGGCAAGTTGATTGGCGCAAGGCGCATGCATCGCCGGTCGTATTTGTCTCAGGCTCTGAAGAGTTCTTTGCCTCGCGTGCCATTCGTGCTGTGCGCGAAGAGCTCAAGACTGTGGATGCCGCCTTAGAGATTCACGAACTCGACGCCGCTGACTACACCGCTGGCACATTGCTGAATCTAACCAGCCCGTCGCTTTTTGCTGAGCCTCGTTTGGTAATCGTTAGGGGTGTCGAGCGTTGTAGCGACGACTTCATAACTGACGGTATTCGATACCTGGATTCACCCACCGAAGACACCACAGTCATCATTAGGCACAACAGTTCGAGCGTGCGGGGCAAAAAGCTGGTTGACTCCCTGCGTGAAAACCACATGGTGATTGAAATTGCCTGCGCTGAATTGAAAAAAGATGCCGACCGTCAAGCTTTTGTTCAATCAGAGTTTGCCGGTGCCGAACGCAAAATCCAGCCGGCCGCGGTTAGGGCACTGCTAGATGCCTTTGCCGACGATACGGCTGAGCTTGCCGCTGCCTGCAGCCAACTGCTGATGGACAGCGCTGACACAATTACCGAAGCAATCGTTGAGCGCTATTACAGTGGCCGTATCGAAACGAATGCATTCAAGGTAGCTGATGCTGCACTTGCTGGGCGTGCTGGCGAAGCGCTTTCTTTATTGCGTCACGCTCTTGCCACCGGAGCTGATCCGGTTCCACTAGTTGCAGCTATTTCGATGAAAGTTCGACAACTGGCCAGGGTTTTTGGTAATCGTTCAGCGTCAGCCGCAAGTTTGGGAATGGCGCCTTGGCAACTTGATAAAGCTCGAAAAGAGTTGGTTGGTTGGTCTGATGACGGGCTGGCGGCTGCCATCATGGCGCTTGCCGACGCAGACGCTGCCGCAAAGGGTGCAGAACGAGACCCGGTCTATTCGCTTGAGAAATTGATTCATCTAATTGCCCACAAAGGGGAGAACCGTTCTTGACCAAAGCAAAAATTTCGCTGCTAAGCCTTTTTGCTTTAGTCGCCATTTCAATTGTTTTGCGACCTCCAGTGGCTGCAATTGGGCCATTGCTCAATGAAATCAGTCTTTCGCTTGATCTAAACGCGGCTCAAACTTCGGCTCTGAACGCTGCGCCAGTTCTTTGCTTTGGTTTGGGAGCATTTTTGTCGCCTTGGCTGGCTAGAAAAGTTGGTCTCAACGTCGCGATGATGATATCTCTCGCAGTTTTATTATTGGCACTGGTGCTTCGCCTCAGCTTCGGTTTTATTGGTCTCATGGTTGGCACTCTTGCCGCAGGTTTATCAATCGCGGTTGCGAATGTGCTCTTGCCTACGGTCGTTCGCTCAGATTTTCCCAACCGTGTGCCCTTGATAACCGGGGTCTACACAACTCTTCTCGCGCTTTCCGCCAGCTTTGCGGCCTGGGCTTCTGTTGCAAGCAGTAGCGCATTGGGGGGTTGGGTTTTTGCCCTGGGAATTTGGGCCTTGCCGTCACTTCTCGCAGTCTTGCTGTGGATTCCAAAATTACTCAATCGCGAAGTTGTAACCGAAGAGAAACCGCAAACTGCAAGTGCCGAGCGTAGGGCAGTTATGCGTTCGCCCCTAGCTTGGGCCATAGTGGGCTTTTTCGGCTTTCAGTCACTCGGTTTCTATGCCGTTTTGGGATGGATGCCTGCGATATTGCTAGAAGCTGGTTTCAGTGCCGAGCAATCAAGTAACTACCTGGGCTTCACCACTGCAATCGGAATTCCCTTTGGTTTGCTGCTGTCGTTCATCTTGAGTAGATTCAAGTCGCTGGCTTGGTTGGCCGCCGGAGCAAGTCTTGTATCTACGAGCGGTTTTGTTTTGCTATTTATCGCGACCACCAGCGCGCCGAGTCTCTTGGTTTTGGCTTGTGTTCTGCTAGGTGTTGGTCAGTCGTCAACTTTTCCGATGTCGCTGTCGTTGATCGGAACAAAGGCGAGGACTCAAGCTCTAACCACCCAGCTATCAGCAATGTCCCAGGGGTGGGGTTACCTAATTTCAGCTGCTGGCACATTTGCTCTCGGTTACCTTGCGGCGATTTGCCATGGATGGCAAGTCAGCATTGTGGTGCTTATTTCAATATCTGCTGTGCAGGTTTTGGTTGGCTTCGCATCTGGCGGCCGAGGCCGAATCTCTTAGGCCGTCTGACAATCGAAACGATTAAAGCAAAACCCCGAAGCCTAAGCTTCGGGGTTTTTGAAAACCTTTGAGGTCTTTGAAAACTGTGTGGCTTATAGAGCCGCAACCTTCTTAGCAAGAGCTGACTTGCGGTTAGCTGCGTTGTTCTTGTGTAGAACACCCTTTGAAACTGCCTTGTCTAGCTTCTTGCCAGCAAGTGCTAGTGCTGCTGCTGCAGCTGCCTTGTCTCCGCTTGCAGTTGCTTCGCGAGATGCGCGAATAGCAGTCTTAACCTCGCTGCGAACAGCCTTGTTGCGCTCTGCAGCCTTTAGGTTGGTGCCAATGCGCTTGATCTGTGACTTGATGTTTGCCATGTTTCACTTTCTTGGATTGCATACCTGCTGCTGCAGGCACGCTGAACAATTCAAAACTTGTGGATTTTAGGTGGAGACACTCACCTGTATCGAGGTCTAATGCTACCAGTGATATCAATGATTGGGCAAGTGAATTCCGCAGTGTGGCGCAGTCAATGTGAGAGAATAGAGAAACCGAAACATCGGTCTCTTTCAAATTAAACCCAGAGGTAGATTTTGTCGCCACGCGCAACCCGCCGCCTTGAACCGGCGAAGACCGATCCGGCGTTCATTCGCAATTTCTGCATCATCGCTCACATTGACCACGGCAAGTCAACGCTTGCCGACCGAATGTTGCAGCTCACCGGTGTAGTTGACGACCGCTCAATGCGCGCTCAATACCTAGACCGAATGGACATCGAGCGCGAGCGTGGTATCACCATTAAGTCACAGGCGGTTCGTATGCCGTGGGAGGTTGCTGGCGAGACTTATGCACTGAACATGATTGACACGCCAGGTCACGTTGACTTCACCTATGAAGTGTCACGTTCATTGGCTGCTTGTGAGGGTGCTGTGCTTCTAGTAGATGCAGCCCAAGGCATTGAGGCCCAAACCCTGGCAAACCTTTATTTGGCTATGGAGAATGACTTAAAAATCATCCCAGTTCTGAACAAGATTGACTTGCCAGCTGCCCAGCCCGAAAAATACGCTGAAGAGCTCGCAAATCTAATTGGCGGAAACCCTGAAGACTGCCTTCGCGTTTCGGGTAAGACCGGCATGGGTGTTGACTCGCTGCTTGACCTTATTGTTGGCGAAGTTCCAGCTCCGGTTGGTGACCCAAACGCGCCAGCTCGCGCAATGATTTTTGACTCTGTTTATGACAGCTACCGCGGCGTTGTGACCTACGTTCGTATGATCGACGGCCACTTGAAGCCACGCGAGCAGATCACCATGATGTCGACCAAAGCTGTGCACGAGGCACTTGAAATTGGTGTTTCTTCACCAGAGCCTGAACCAACCAAGGGGCTTGGTGTCGGTGAGGTTGGTTACTTGATCACAGGTGTGAAAGACGTGCGCCAATCCAAGGTGGGTGACACGGTCACCACCAAGCTAAACCCAGCAACCGAGGCACTAAAGGGTTACGCTGACCCAAAGCCGATGGTTTTCTCAGGCGTTTACCCAATTGATGGTTCTGATTACCCGGTTTTGCGTGAGGCACTAGACAAGCTAAAGCTTTCTGATGCCGCGCTGGTTTACGAACCTGAGACCTCAGTTGCCCTTGGTTTCGGTTTCCGTATCGGCTTTCTCGGCCTATTGCACCTTGAGATTGTCACTGAGCGCCTAGAGCGCGAATTCGGTCTAGACCTAATTGCGACCGCGCCTTCAGTGGTCTACGAGGTGACTCTAGAAAACGGCGATGAAATCACCGTGACCAACCCGAGCGAGTTTCCTGGCGGAAAAATCAAGAAGATTCTTGAGCCGATTGTTCGCGCGACTATTTTGAGCCCTAAAGACTACGTCGGCACCATCATGGAGCTTTGTCAGAGTCGACGCGGAACCATGATCGACATGCAATACCTGGGTGAAGATCGTGTTCAACTTCGCTACACTCTGCCGCTGGCTGAGATCGTCTTCGATTTCTTTGATCAGCTGAAGAGCAAAACTGCAGGTTACGGTTCGCTTGACTATGAAGAAATTGGCTTAGAAGAGGGCGACCTGGTCAAGGTTGACCTGCTGCTTCAAGGAGAGCAGGTTGACGCATTTAGCGCCATCGTTCACCGTGATAAGGCTTACGCATACGGCGTGATGATCACCGGAAAACTTCGTGAGTTGATTCCGCGCCAACAGTTTGAGGTACCTATTCAGGCTGCAATTGGCGCCAGAATCATCGCTCGAGAGTCAATCCGCGCTATGAGAAAAGACGTTCTCGCCAAGTGCTACGGTGGCGACATTAGCCGCAAGCGCAAGCTTCTCGAGAAGCAAAAAGAGGGTAAGAAGCGCATGAAGACTATTGGTCGCGTTGAGGTACCTCAAGAGGCCTTTATCGCCGCGCTTTCTACCGATGGTGAGAAAAAGGGCGAGAAGAAGGGCAAGTAGTGGCTGGGCCACTACCAATCGCAGACCCGGCGCCAGCCGATGGTTTGTTGCCAAACCAAGCCAGACTTGGTGCTGAAAGTCGAACTTTTCACGGATACGTTCACATTCCGTTTTGTCGCGTTCGCTGCGGCTATTGTGACTTCAACACCTACACCGCCACCGAACTTGAGGGCGCGAATCAGTCTGACTACGCAGAAATTCTGATTCAAGAAATAGCTTTCAGCGCTGAGGTTATGGCTAAGTCCAACGTTCCTGCGCGCAAGCTGTCATCCGTGTTCTTTGGCGGAGGTACACCAACCCAATTGCCAGCAGCCGATCTCACTAGAATTCTCGCAGCGCTGAGCGAGACCTTCGGTATCTTGCCAGGTGCCGAAATTACTACTGAAGCTAATCCAGACACAGTTGACCTCGAATACCTGCAGCAGCTCGCCACCGGCGGTTTCAACAGAATCTCGTTCGGTATGCAATCAGCAGTTGATTCGGTGCTAAAAACGCTAGAACGAACCCATAATCCGGCAAATGTTTCAAAAGCAGTCGCTGCGGCAAAGCAGGCGGGTTTAGAGGTCTCGGTTGATTTGATCTATGGCGCGCCAGGCGAGAGCTTGGATGAATGGCGCGAGAGCCTCGAGACCGCACTGGCGCTTGAACCTGACCACATTTCTGCCTATGCGCTAATTGTTGAAGACGGCACCAAGCTAGCTCGGCAAATCAAGAGTGGGCAATTAGCAGAGCCAGACGAAGACCTCCAGGCTGACAAATACGAACTTGCCGAGTCAATGCTCGAAAAGGCTGGTTTCGGTTGGTACGAAGTTAGCAACTGGGCCAAGCTTGATTCTGTTGCCTCGACCAATTCGCACCAATCCGCTCATAACCTGAGCTACTGGAATTCGCAAGACTGGTGGGGTTACGGACCAGGCGCGCATAGCCATGTTGGGGGAGTGCGCTGGTGGAACGTGAAGCATCCGAGCGCCTACGGTCAAAAAATCACGGATGGAATCTCGTCAGCTGCTGGGCGTGAAACTCTCGACGACCGGGTGCGACTAGAAGAGCGAATTTTGCTCGAGATTCGAATTGCGACTGGAGTATCGATTGAATTGGCAAAGCAGGTTCATCAAGATGCAGCTAAGCTCATCGCCGGTTTCATTGCCGACGGTCTAATCGATGCTGCCAGCGCGATACAGGGTCAAATTAAACTCACGCTGAAGGGGCGATTACTGGCTGACTCACTGGTAAGGCAATTACTCGGCTAACCTGCTTGTCTCCTAGTGAATGTGATGAAATTGCGGGTAATATTGGCACTCAGGTGGTTCGAGTGCTAAAGATACGGAGGCAAGAATGATTCCCGAGCGCAGTCTCGAAGTTCTTCGTGCAATCGTGCAGGACTACATCGTCAGCAAAGAGCCGGTTGGCTCCAAATCTCTCGTTGAGCGCCATGCTTTTGGCGTTTCAGCGGCCACGATTCGCAATGACATGGCCTTTCTCGAAGACGAAGAGCTAATTCATGCGCCACACACCTCAGCGGGCCGCGTTCCTACCGACAAGGGTTACCGTCTTTTCGTTGATCGCTTGAGCGAGGTAAAGCCGCTCAACTCTTCAGAGAAACTTGCCATCGAGCACTTCATGGCTGGCTCAGCAGACTTGGATGAAACCCTGAGTCGCACCGTTCGCTTGCTTTCTCAACTAACCAACCAAGTGGCTATGGTTCAGTACCCGACCCTTGGCAAAAGTTCGATTCGACAGATCGAACTTGTTACTGTCGGAGACACAAAAGTTTTATTGATCTTGATCACCGATAGCGGTCGAATTCAGCAGCATGTGATCGAACTTGGTGTTCACATCGACCTCACCACGATTAATGCAATCAAGGGTCGTCTTAATGAGGTTCTTGTGGCTAAGCCCCTCAATGCCGTTGCTGAGGCACTTGCCACGGTTAAATTCGAGCTTCAACCACAAGATCAACTATCTGCCGCGACCATTGTTTCGGGAGTTCTTGAGCTTGTTGCTGCCAATCGTCAAGACAAAATCATCCTTGCCGGAGCCGCGAATTTAGCTCGCCGTGAAGAGGATTTTCCGGGCAGTATCTCTCCGGTTTTAGAGGCCATCGAAGAGCAGGTGGTTTTGCTCAAACTAATCACCGAAATGCAAGCCGAACAGCACGGGGTTAGCCTTCGCATCGGCCGTGAAAACACTTATGAAGGCTTGACTAGCGCTTCAGTGGTTGTCAGCGGCTATGAAAACCAAGGCAGCGAAATTGCCAAGCTGGGCGTCATTGGCCCAACCCGAATGGACTATTCATCAAACATTGCGTCGGTACGAGCAGTTGCTAGATATCTGACCAAAGCTTTAGGGAATTGAGGAAACAGTGGCAGACCACTATGAAGTTCTAGGTGTCGCTCGCGACGCAAGTGAAGATCAGATCAAAAAGGCCTATCGCAAGTTGGCTCGTGAACTTCACCCGGATGTCAATCCTGCACCCGAGGCGCAAGAGCGATTCAAGCTAGTTACTCACGCCTACGAGGTTCTGAGTGATAGTGATTCACGTCGCCAGTACGACCAGGGTGGCCAGAACCCTTTCGGTTCTGCAGGCTTCGGCGGTTTCGGAGACATCTTTGACACGTTCTTTGGCGGGGGAGGCCAAAGAGGCCCTCGTTCGCGTCAGGAGCGCGGTCAGGATGCACTCATCCGAGTTGATTTGAAACTTGATGAAGTTGTTTTTGGCGTTGAAAAAGAACTTGAGGTTGACACCGCTGTGCTGTGCACCACCTGCAATGGTGACTGCTGCAGACCAGGAACCTCAATGGTCACCTGTGACGTTTGTCGCGGTGCTGGCCAGATTCAGCGTCAGGTTCGTTCACTTCTCGGCAACGTGGTTACTTCATCGCCATGCGGAACCTGTAGAGGTTTTGGTCAGACGATTCCTGAGCCTTGTTTGGATTGCCGCGGCCAGGGTCGCGTGCGAGCCCGTCGCAAGATCGACCTGAACATCCCCGGTGGTGTTGAAGATGGCTTGCGACTGCAGCTTTCTGGGCAGGGTGAGGTTGGTTTCGCAGGCGGACCAAGCGGAGACCTCTACGTTGACGTCGCAGTTGCGCCACACGAGACATTCGGCCGCGATGGTGATGATCTAACTTGCATCATAGAAGTTCCACTTCACGATGCAGTTCTCGGTGCGCTAACCACCATCAACTCGTTCGATGGCGAAGAAAGAGTCGAGCTCGAACCGGGCTTGCAAACGGGAGATGTCATCACACTGAAAGGCAAAGGTGTGAAGCACCTTCGCGAGTCAGGTCGAGGCAACCTTCGCATTCAGGTGCAGGTTAAAACTCCAACCAAGCTTGATGCCAAGCAAAAAGAAATCTTCAGACAGTTGGCCAAACTTCGAAAGGCTGATTCGATCAAACTCGTCGAGCACTCTTCGAGTCGATTCGGCAAGCGTCGATAGTCATGGTTGAACCACTCTTCAAAGGCAATGTCGCTGGTGCGGTGGCCGGAGCTGAGATTGCTCTTACCGGCTCCGAAGGAAAGCATGCCGTTGCTGTGCGTCGAATGCGAGTTGGCGAAGGCATCCAGCTAACCGATGGCCTCGGCAAAAGAGTTCGCGGCAACGTTTCTGCGGTTGAACAAAATTCCTTGATGATTCGCGTTACCGATGTCATCGATGAGTCAGAACCTTCAGCGAAACTCACTCTTATTCAGGCTCTTGCAAAGGGTGATCGCGATGAACTCGCTGTTCAAGCGGCTACCGAATTGGGTGCCTGGCAAATCATTCCCTGGCAAGCTGAGCGTTCAATTTCGCGCTGGGATGGTCCGAAAATCTCCAAGGGCGTTGACCGATGGCAGGTGATCGTCGCCGAGGCGGCGAAACAATCGCTGAGAGTCTTTGAACCAAATGTGCAATTGCCTGTTTCAACCAAACAGATTTGCGAGCTGGTAAAGGATTTTGATCTGATCTTGGTGCTAGACCCAACAGCGGCTGCCGGATTAGGTTCGCAGGATTTTTCCGCACAAAACATTGCAATTGTGGTCGGGCCCGAAGGTGGAATTAGTGATCACGAACTTCAGTTTCTAGCCGATGCTGGGGCACGCCGAGTCAATCTTGGTGCACCGATTTTGCGTACCTCAACTGCCGGAGTTGCTGCAATTTCGGTGATTCTTGCCAAACTCGGCTACTGGAACTAGCAAACTTAAATCGAACCCGAAGGAGACCGGATTGTCAGACTGTATTTTCTGCAAAATTGCCAATGGTGAAATTGCCACGAATTTCGTCGCAGAAACTGAACTTTCAGTTGCCTTCTGGGACATCGCTCCGCAGAAACCTGTGCATGTGCTAGTGGTTCCTAAAGAACACCACTCAAATGTAGGTGAACTCGCATTTGCCAACCAGGCCGCACTGGTTGACCTCATTCAGCTTGGCGACAAAGTTGCCTCGCAGCTGTCAACCGGCTCATACAGATTTACTTTCAACACAGGAGCCGAGGCAGGTCAGACTGTCTTTCACGCCCACGGTCACATAACCAGCGAAACACCCAAGGAGCAACTTGTCTAACTCGTCTCCAGACCGCAAAGTCGTTGAGCACCTTGAAGTTCAAGGAGTTCCTATGGTTGCGCTCTTTGGTTCTGAAGACAGGCTACTGAAGACCCTGGAACTGACTTATCCGGCTGTAGAAGTACACGCCCGTGGCAATGAAGTTGTTCTAACTGGCCAGGCATCCGAGGTTTCTAAAGCTAAGCGATTGGTTGAAGAGATGGTGGCCCTCATTGCCGCCGGTAAAGATCTGGTGCCTCAAGATCTTTCCCGTTCAGCAAAAATGCTCAGCTCAGACATTAAACCTGCCGATGTCCTGAGTCAGAGCATTCTTTCAAGCCGCGGCAAAAGCATTCGCCCTAAGACCCTCGGTCAAAAAAACTACGTTGATGCCATTGACGAAGCGACAATTGTTTTCGGGATCGGCCCCGCCGGCACGGGTAAGACCTACCTGGCAATGGCCAAAGCGGTTCAAGCATTGCAACGCAAAGAGGTAAGCCGCATTATTCTTACCCGCCCTGCGGTTGAGGCCGGAGAGCGTCTCGGGTTTCTGCCAGGAACCCTAAACGACAAGATCGACCCATACCTGAGACCACTATTCGATGCACTTCACGAAATGCTCGACGCCGAGGCTGTGCCTAAGTTGATGGCTGCCGGCACAATCGAGGTCGCTCCATTGGCGTACATGCGAGGCAGAACTCTGAACGACTCATTCATCATCTTGGATGAAGCCCAAAACACGACTCCTGAACAAATGAAGATGTTCCTGACTCGACTCGGTTTCAACTCAAAAATGGTTATTACCGGCGATATCACTCAGATTGACCTTCCGACTGGCTCGTCAGGTCTGAGAACAGCCGTCGAAGTTTTGAGCGATGTCGAAGACATGCACTTCGCAACTCTCACATCAGAAGATGTGGTGAGGCACACATTGGTATCAAAGATTGTTGATGCGTATTCGAAGTACGATGAATCTAAATTGAAGCCTGGAGCCAAGAAATAATGAGCATCGAAATTAACAACGAAACCGAGATTTCGGTTGACGAGGCTCGAGTGCTTCGCTTGGCAACCTTTGCTCTAAATGAACTTCACATTCACCCACAGGCTGATTTGGCAATTGTTTTCGTCGATGAACCTGCCATGGAGGTTTTGCACATCGAGTGGATGGACGAACCAGGCCCAACCGACGTTTTGAGTTTTCCGATGGATGAGCTTCGACCAGGAACCGAAGGCGAACTTACTCCAGCTGGTTTGCTTGGCGACATCGTTGTTTGCCCGCAGGTTGCTGCGAAGCAAGCTGAGGCTGCCGGGCACGAAACTATCAACGAAATTTTGCTGCTCACCACTCACGGAATTCTGCACTTGCTTGGCTTCGACCACGCAGAACCAGAAGAAGAAAAAGAAATGTTTGGCCTGCAAAAAGCCATTCTTGAATCCTTTTACGCAGCTGAAAGCGCTGCCTAGTTGATAGCCCTCGCAATCTGGTTGGCAGTTGTTTTAGCAGTGCTAACAACGCTGACGGCTATTACTAAGGCAGCCCTAGAAGCCGTTGAATCAGCCAAGGCAGAGTCTCTTGGTTTTGTGCGACTTCTGTTCACCGGAATCTTTGGCGTGGTAGTCGGTCAGGGAGTAGTACCACTTGGTCTCAAGTGGTGGTGGTCTGCACTTATTGCAACCGTTCTAATGCTCATTTTGCTATTCGGCTCGCAGTGGTCGGCAAAGCATCTGGGATCAACAAAATTTGGAACTTTTTTAGCAAAAGCATCAGCCAAAATCGTGAACTCGATTTATTTGATTTTCACCCCGATTTCGCTTCCGAAACTGGAGCAACCCGAAGAGTTCGAACAAGAGTTGCTAGATTCCGTTGAAGAATTCGGTGAAACTATCGTTCGAGAAATCATGGTTCCGAGAATCGACATGGCAACGGTTTCGGCAGACCTGAAACTTATTGAGGCTATGAGTATTTTTCTGGCTCGCGGTTATTCGCGTCTGCCGGTTGTCGGCAAAAATATTGACGACATCAGCGGCATTCTTTATCTCAAAGATGTAGCCCGACTGCTTCACGAAGACCCAAAGACAGCTGCAACTAAATCTGCATCTGATGTAGCTCGCAAAGTTATTTTTGTGCCTGAGTCAAAGCCGGTCGACGACCTTCTTCGCGAAATGCAATTGAGTTCGACTCATATCGCAATCATTATCGACGAGTATGGCGGTGTGGCTGGCCTAGCAACCATGGAAGACGTGATTGAAGAGATTGTTGGCGAAATCTCAGATGAATACGATCGTGAAGTTCCTGATTTCGAGAGTTTGGCTGATGGAACATTCCGAGTCAATGCTCGCTATTCGCTCGATGATTTGGGTGAACAGCTTGAGATTGAACTCGAAGATGAAGACGTGGATAGTGTTGGTGGCCTTCTTGCCAAGTCGCTCGGAAAGCTTCCGAAGATTGGCGACGAGGTAGTCACCTCGGGTCTTCGAATCACCGCGGATCGAATTGAAGGGCGCCGCAAGCGCCTGATCACCGTAATTGTTCAACGCGAACAAAATTTGGCCGACGCCCAGTCTGCCTTTGAGCAACTGGAGCAGGAGTAAGAATGACTGAACACCGCGCGGGTTTTGCCTCGTTTGTAGGTCGACCTAACGTAGGCAAGTCGACCCTCACCAACGCATTAGTTGGCGAGAAAATCGCCATCACCAGTGCAAAACCACAGACCACGAGGCGAGCCATCCGTGGAATTGTCCATCGAGACTTCGGCCAGCTGGTTTTGGTAGACACACCAGGTCTGCACAGGCCCCGAACTCTGCTCGGGCAGCGACTAAATGATTTAGTCGAGCAAACCTTAGGCGATGTCGATGTCATTGGTTTTTGCATCCCGGCAAACGAGAAAATTGGCCCGGGTGACCAATTCATCAACGAACAGCTAAATGAGTTTCGTCGTGCAAAGTTAGTTGCCATCGTCACCAAGAGCGAGTTGGTCTCGCCCGAGGCGCTTGCTAATCAGTTATTGGCCGTTTCTGAACTGCGCGATTGGCGAGCAATTGTTCCGGTCTCAGCCGTCGCTGAAGATCAGCTCGAGGTTCTCACCAAGGTCCTAATCGACCTAATGCCTGAATCTCCAGCGCTTTATCCGCCAGAATCAATCACGGATGAAACCCTAGAGAACCGCATCTGCGAGTTGATTCGCGAGGCATCTCTTGAGGGTGTTCGTGACGAGTTGCCGCACTCGATTGCAGTAACCATTGATGAGATGTCGAAGCGCAAGGGCCAGAACCTAACCGACATCCATGCAAATATTTTTGTCGAGCGTGACAGTCAGAAGGGCATCATCATCGGCCACAAAGGTAGCCGCCTAATTGATGTAGGAAAGCGCTCAAGGCTTGAAATCGAGAAATTGATTGGTCACAAAGTGTTCTTGAGCCTAAGAGTGAAGGTTGCATCAGAGTGGCAGCGCGACCCGAAACAGCTCGGCAAACTTGGTTTCTAATCATTCTGGGTTTACTCTAAAAGTGTGTTCTCGCTCCTGCTTAGCGGCCGCAACGAGGCCTAATCCGGCCTTCCTCGTTGCGGAGCTTTTTGCTGGTCGCACATTCGCCCTAATCGGCACTAAAACTTTCGCCCAGACAGGGCACTAGGAGAGCACCATGAAAAACACCCAACAGCCATCAGGAATGCCTGTTCACAAGTATTTGCCTTTTCACGAGCAGATCACCGTTTCATTGCCTGATCGCACCTGGCCAGACCAGATCATCACCGAAGCACCTCGCTGGTGTGCTGTTGACTTGCGTGATGGCAACCAGGCACTGATCGACCCAATGAGCCCTGAGCGCAAGTTGAAGATGTTCAAGTTGCTGGTAACGATGGGCTACAAAGAGATTGAAGTTGGTTTTCCTTCGGCTAGCCAGACTGACTTTGACTTTGTGCGTCTGCTCATCGAAGAGGGTCACATTCCTTCAGATGTGACCATTCAGGTTTTGACCCAGGCACGCGATGCTCTGATTGAACGCACCTACGAGTCTCTCAAGGGCGCCAAGCAGGCCATTGTGCACTTCTACAACTCAACCTCTGTTCTGCAGCGTCGGGTTGTATTCAACCAAGACAAACAGGGCATTATGGATATCGCCCTCGCAGGAGCCCGCAAGTGTCGTTCGATGGAAGCCAGTGTTCCGGGAACCGACATCTTCTATGAGTACTCACCTGAGTCTTATACCGGCACCGAACTTGAGTACGCTGTAGAGGTTTGCAACGCGGTGATTGCTGAACTTGACCCAACCCCAGACCACAAAATGGTTATCAACCTGCCGGCAACCGTTGAAATGGCAACCCCAAATGTCTATGCAGACTCGATTGAGTGGATGAGCCGCAACATTGATCGACGCGACAGCGTTTTGATCTCATTGCACCCGCACAACGACCGTGGCACCGCTGTTGCTGCTGCCGAGTTGGGCTATTTGGCTGGTGCAGACCGAATCGAAGGTTGCTTGTTCGGCAACGGTGAGCGCACCGGCAACGTTGACCTGATCACGCTTGGAATGAACCTGTTTAGCCAGGGCGTCGACCCACACATTGACTTCAGTAACCTGGATGAAATCAAGCGCACCGTGGAATATTGCAACCAACTTGCCGTTCCTGAGCGCGCACCGTATGGTGGCGATTTGGTTTACACCGCATTCTCAGGTTCGCACCAAGATGCCATCAAGAAGGGCTTCGAACTCATGGCCAAAGAGGCTGATGAGAAGGGCGTTTCAGTTGATGACCTAGTTTGGGCAGTTCCTTATCTGCCGATTGACCCTAAAGACGTTGGTCGTTCATATGAGGCGGTCATCCGTGTTAATTCACAGTCGGGCAAGGGTGGCGTTGCTTATCTTTTGAAAACTGACCACTCACTTGATCTACCGCGAAAACTGCAGATTGAGTTCTCAAGAGTTGTTCAGAACAAGACTGATCAGTCTGGCGGAGAAGTTTCATCAGCGATGCTTTGGGATATCTTTACCGATGAGTACCTTCCGGCTCCGGCAGATCGAATTGACCTAAAGTGGGGCCGATTCGAACTCAAGAAAATGCGCACCGAGAGCGACATGAATGGTGTTGTAGATCTAAACATTATTTTGCGTGACGGTACCGGTGAACTTGAAGCTCATGGAACCGGCAATGGACCAATTTCAGCGTTCCTAAGCGTTCTAGAGCAGCAAGACGTGAAGGTTCGCCTTCTCGACTATGTTGAGCACACGCTGAGTGAGGGTGGCGACGCTATGGCCGCTGCCTACATCGAACTAGAAGTGAGTGGTCAGGTTCTTTGGGGTGTTGGAATCGACGGCGACATTTCGACCGCGTCGCTCAAGGCCGTAATTTCTGCGGTAAACCGAGCCCTTCGCGTCTAAAGCTCTGCTTTAGGCGGATACTTGCACTGTGCCTACGTACAAAGATGAAGCGGTAATTTTGCGCACCCATAAATTGGGTGAAGCAGATCGCATCGTCACAATGTTGTCTAGATACAACGGGCAAATCCGTGCTGTTGCCAAGGGAGTTAGGCGCACCGGTTCCAAATTTGGTGCGCGACTAGAACCGTTCATGGTTGTTGAAGCTCAGTTTTACGAGGGTCGTTCCTTGGATGTTGTCAACCAAGTTGAATCTATTGGCGCCTATGGTCGAGAAATCATTGCCGACTACCGCAGTTACACCGCTGCGACGGCAATGGTTGAAACCGCCGAGAAGTTGACCGGCGAAGACAGTTCGCCTCAGCAATACCTGCTATTGGTTGGCGCACTCAGGTCTTTGGCCAATGCTGACCATGATGCGTCGCTCATACTTGATTCTTATTTGCTCAGGGCATTATCGATTGCTGGTTGGGCGCCAAACTTTGTTGATTGTGCCCACTGTGGCGAACCAGGCCCTCATCAGGCCTTTGTGATGCAGCTCGGTGGCGTGGTTTGTCGTGAATGTCGCCCCGCTGGTGCCGCTGTGATTGATGAGCGCACCGGTGAATTGCTTGGTGCGCTCCTTTCGGGTGACTGGCCGGTGGCTGACGCCTCGCCAGAGTCGATTCGAGCGGCAGCTTCAGGAATTGTTTCGGCCTACAGCCAGTGGCACATTGAACGCGGGCTAAAATCTCTTCAACATGTGGAGCGAAAATGAGTGAGTTTTCACCGGTAGCTAAGCCGGAATTCGAAGTGCCTGATTTTGAGCCAAACGCAGTTCCGAAGCACATCGCGATTGTCATGGATGGAAATGGTCGCTGGGCGAATGCGCGCGGTTTGACTCGTGTAGAAGGGCACAAGGCAGGTGAGGCTGCACTCCTAGACGTCGTTGCAGGGGCCATTCAAGCAGGGGTCAAAAACCTAACCGTTTATGCGTTCTCTACCGAGAATTGGAAGCGTTCACCTGATGAAGTTCGATTCTTGATGGGCTTCAATCGAGAGGTTCTTCGCAAGCGACGCGATCAGTTGAACGCATGGGGTGTTCGAATTCGTTGGGCCGGCAGACGCCCAAAGCTTTGGCTTTCGGTGATTAGCGAGCTTAAAGCTGCCGAGAAACTGACTCGCAATAATGACACCCTAACTTTGACTATGTGCGTGAACTATGGTTCGCGAATCGAGATCACCGATGCCATAAACGCAATTACCGAAGACGTTGCCAGTGGCAAGCTCAAACCAGGTTCGGTGACTGAAAAAACCGTTCAAAAATACTTGAACACCAACTATTTGCCCGACGTCGACCTTTTTTTGAGAAGCTCGGGCGAGCAGCGGGCATCGAATTTCTTGCTATGGCAGTCGGCATATGCCGAGTTCGTCTTTCTCGACACCCTCTGGCCCGACTTCAATCGCACAACCCTGTGGCAGGCAATTGACGCCTATTCAGGCCGTGATCGACGATTTGGTGGCGCTGTCGACAAGCCAAACACTGCTTCATCAAAGTAGACTTATAACTTCGAACAAGTGCCAGGCATCCAGCTTGGGCAAGGAGTTTAAGTGGCTACCCCAAATCGTCTAGATTCAGTAATTTCACTCGCAAAGCGTCGCGGATTTGTTTTCCAGGCCGGCGAGATTTATGGCGGTAGCCGTTCAGCGTGGGACTACGGACCCCTCGGCGTGGAACTCAAAGAAAACATCAAAAAGCAGTGGTGGCGCACCATGGTTCAGAGCCGCGATGACATCGTCGGTCTTGATTCATCAGTTATTTTGCCTCGCAAGGTATGGGAGGCGTCTGGGCACGTCAAAGAGTTCTCAGACCCGCTGATCGAGTGCACCAGTTGCCACAAGCGTTTTCGTCAGGACCACCTAGAAGAGGCTTTTGAAGAGAAAAAGGGTCGCGCTCCAGAGAGCATGGCAGACATCAACTGCCCGAACTGTGGCGGCAAAGACATTTGGACTGAACCAAAGGCTTTCAACGGCTTGCTTCAGACTTTTCTTGGCCCAGTTGCCGCCGAAGAAGGCCTGCACTACCTTCGACCAGAGACCGCTCAGGGTATTTTCGTGAACTTTGCCAACGTTCTTGGCGCAGCTCGCATGAAGCCACCGTTTGGTATTGGTCAAATCGGCAAGTCTTTCCGCAACGAAATCACCCCTGGAAACTTCATTTTTAGAACTCGCGAGTTCGAACAAATGGAGATGGAATTCTTTGTTGAGCCGGGCACAGATGAGCAGTGGCATGACTACTGGATCGAACAGCGCATGAACTGGTACACCGATCTAGGAATCAACCCAGATAACCTCCGTCTATACGAGCACGCCAAAGAGAAGCTTTCTCACTATTCGAAGCGCACAGTAGACATCGAATACAAGTTTGGTTTTCCTGGCAGCGAGTTTGGTGAGCTTGAAGGCATTGCTAACCGCACCGATTTTGATTTGAGTACTCACTCTCGCGAATCTGGTTCAGACCTCAGCTACTTTGACCAGGTCAAGGGCGAGCGTTGGTTCCCATACGTAATCGAACCGGCTGCTGGTCTAACCCGTTCATTGATGGCGTTCTTGGTTGATGCCTATTCAGAAGATGAAGCGCCAAACACCAAGGGCGGTGTTGATGTTCGCACTGTATTGCGACTCGACTACCGTCTAGCGCCAGTCAAGGCAGCTGTGCTTCCGCTCTCTCGCAACGAAGACCTTTCGCCGATTGCTCGCAATTTGGCAGCTGACCTTCGTGGCCACTGGAACATCGATTTCGATGATTCAGGAGCTATCGGTCGTCGTTACCGCCGCCAGGATGAAATTGGCACTCCGTTCTGCATCACTGTCGACTTCGACACTCTAGATGACCAGGCTGTAACGGTTCGTGAGCGTGACACCATGCAGCAAGAGCGTGTTTCGCTAGACAAACTTCGTGGTTACCTAGCTTCTAAGTTGGTTTCTTAAATTCATGGATAACGGCACAAAGCCAGCGTTGCAATACGGCTCGATAGGCATCAAGACCCCCGTGGTTTTGGCACCTATGGCCGGAATCACCAACACTGCCTTTCGTCGTTTATGTCGTGAATTTGGCGGTGGGCTATTCGTATCTGAGATGGTGACCTCAAGGGCACTTGTCGAACGCACCGAGGAATCACTCAGATTGGTCGGCCACCACGAATCTGAAGACATCAGATCTGTACAGCTCTATGGCGTAGATCCAAAGACAATCGCCGAAGCTGTCACCATGTTGGTAGCTGAAGATCGCGCTGATCACATTGACTTGAACTTTGGTTGCCCAGTTCCTAAAGTGACTCGCAAGGGTGGCGGCGCAGCTCTTCCTTGGAAGCAAGATCTCTTCTCTTCAATTGTCACCGCTGCTGTAAAGGCGGCTGGAGATATTCCACTCACCGTCAAAATGCGAAAAGGCATCGATGCCGAACACCTCACCTACCTTGATGCTGGTAAAGCTGCGAGAGATGCCGGCGTAACTGCAATTGCGCTTCACGGTCGCACAGCTTCTGAGTACTACTCGGGGAACGCCGACTGGGGGAGTATTGCCGCTCTGCGTGAGGCGCTCCCGGATGTGCAGGTTCTAGGAAACGGTGACATCTGGTCAGCCGGAGACGCCATTCGAATGATGAGAGAAACCGGCGTAGACGGCGTGGTGGTCGGTCGCGGTTGCCTAGGTCGCCCTTGGCTATTCGGTGACTTGCAAGCAGCCTTTGACGAGTACCTGCGTGATCCGAATTCAAATGCCGCTATTTCACCAATTCAGCCAAACCTAGGTCAAGTGGCAGATGCTTTCAAACGTCATGCTGAATTGCTTATTGAGTTTTTCGAGTCTGAAGAGCACGCCTGTCGCGACATCCGGAAGCACGTCGCTTGGTATTTCAAGGGCTATCCGGTTGGGGGTGAGTTCCGAGCTGCACTCGCACAGGTTGAATCTTTGTCTCACATGGATGAAATCCTTGGAACGTTGGATCGAACCGAGCCTTATCCGGGCGAAGAAGCTGAGGGGCCTCGTGGTCGTCTCGGAGGTGCAAAGGTGTGTGCTCTTCCCGAGAATTGGCTTCAGTCACGCGAATTGGTTGGTAATCAACGCTCGGTCCTTCAAGATGCTGAAATCGGGGTGTCCGGAGGCTAATGAAACATCGAGTTGAGTTTGAAACTGGTTACACAGATTTCGATCGTGAGCGCTTTCTGCCCGAAGAACGAACCTCAATTGCCCGTCGCGGAGAATTTGCTAGAGACAGGGCAAGAGTTGTGCACTCTTCGGCTCTTCGTCGGCTAGGCGCAAAAACCCAGGTTTTGTCTCCATCTGGTGGCGATTTTGCACGCACCCGATTGACCCATTCACTTGAGGTTGCCCAGATCGGAAGCGAGATGGCTACCGACCTAGGCCTCAATTCCGACATCGTTGACATGGCCTGCTTGGCACACGATCTCGGGCATCCACCCTTTGGTCACAATGGTGAACGCGCCTTAAATGAATGGGCGAGTGAAATTGGCGGCTTTGAAGGCAATGCTCAAACTCTTCGGCTTATAACTCGAATTGAGCCCAAGGTTTTCGATTCCAATGGAGCCTCTTTTGGCTTGAATCTGACTCGTGCCAGCCTGGATGCGACGGTGAAGTATCCATGGACTCTTGCTGAGTCATCGGGTGCTGCTGATCACGCGATTAAATTTGGCGTTTATGAAGACGATCTGCCGGTTTTCGAATGGCTGCGCCAAGGCGCTCCTTCGCGAACCAAGAGCGCTGAAGCTCAGGTCATGGATTTCGCAGACGATGTCGCCTATTCAGTTCATGACTTTGAAGATGCCGTTGTAGCCGGTTTCGTAGACCTCTCAGTTCTAAATGATTCATCAGCCGAATCAGAATTACTTGCCAAGATTTCAGCTTGGAGTTTTGGTGCATTCAACGAGCAAGAACTAGACGCAGCGCTTGAACGACTCAAACTAATGCCTCATTGGCTAAAAAATTACTCGAGCACAGCTCAAGAGCAGGGAACACTCAAGAACCTAAGCAGTGCACTGATCGGGCGTTTCGTTAGTCAGACAACCGATGCAATCATTAGCGCTGCTGGCGAAGAGTCAATGGTTCGATACGGCATCAACATCGTCGTGCCAACATCAGTGAAACAAGAGATCGCGGTTCTCAAGGGAATCGTTTCTGCTTTTCTAATGTCACACGAATCAAGACGGCCCTTTTATGAGTGGCAGCGCGCAATTTTGGTTGAACTTTCAGATGCGCTTTTGGCGCAAAATGGCAATCACTTGGATGCCTACTGTGCCTCGGCATGGTCAAAGGTGCTTGATGAGGCTTCGCAACGACGCGTAATTGTCGACCAGGTGGCATCATTGACTGACCAGAGTGCAATTAATTTGCATCACAAACTCATCGGTTCGAAGAGCTAAGGGCGGGGGTCAACCAGATGGCTGGCAAAATCCGTGCTCGTGACATCGAAGAGGTTAAGTCACGCGTCAATATCGCCGATGTAATTGGCGAGTACGTCGCCTTGCGACCGGCTAGCGTTGGTTCGCTAAAGGGTCTTTGCCCTTTTCACGATGAAAAGTCTCCGTCGTTTAACGTAAAGCCAATGCAGGGGTTTTATCACTGCTTCGGTTGCGGTGAAGGCGGTGACGTCTATAAGTTTCTTCAGCAAATGGACTCGCTATCGTTCTACGAAGCAGTTGAAAAACTAGCCGCTCGAGTCGGATTCGCCCTCACCTACGAAGAGGGTGGTCCAAGCATTGACCAAGGCCAACGTTCACGCGTTTTAGAGGCCAACTCCGCAGCAGCTGCCTATTTTCAATCTCAATTGATGACCGACGGTGCAATTCCCGGGCGTGAATTTTTGAAAGGAAGAGGCTTCGACAAGGCTGCCTCCGAGCTTTTTGGTATTGGTTACGCACCACAGGGGTGGAACAACCTCGTTGATCACCTCGTTGCTAAGGGTTTCACCCTAGACGAACTTGTGACTGCCGGTTTGGCTACCAAGAGTGAAAAAGGCGCCTACGACAAATTTCGCGGCAGACTAATCTGGCCAATTCGTGATTCGACTTCGCAAGTAATTGGCTTTGGTGCAAGAAAACTCTATGAAGATGATCAAGGTCCAAAATATCTAAACACCAGCGATACGCTCGTGTACCACAAGTCGCAGGTTCTCTACGGAATCGATTTGGCCAAAAAAGACATCTCAAAAACTCAGCAGGTGGTTGTGGTTGAGGGTTACACAGATGTCATGGCCTGTTACCTAGCCGGTGTCACAACGGCTGTTGCAACTTGCGGAACAGCATTTGGTGACGATCACATTCGAATCATCAACCGAATGCTCTCTGCCGAAAAAGATTCACCAGCCCAGGTAATTTTCACCTTCGATCCTGATGCTGCCGGTCAAAAGGCAGCGATGCGAGCTTTTGCCGATTCAGAAAAATTCTCAGCACAAACTTTTGTAGCGGTTGGGCCAGATGGTTTAGACCCGTGCGATTTGCGAACCGAAAAGGGTGATGAAGCTGTTCTTCTAATGATCGAGAACAAGAAACCACTCTTTGAATTTGCTATTAAACAGAAGATTTCAAAATTCGATTTAGGCACTATTGAAGGCCGCGTTGGGGCGGCTCGTGCGGCGGCGCCAGTAGTTGCAGCAATTCGCGATTCAGCAATGCGCCCCGCCTACACACGCGAGTTGGCAGGTTGGGTGAATCTTGACACCAACGAAGTAGCATCCCTCGTTGATTCTGCCGGCAAAACCGTTCGCAAAGAAGCAGTCGCAGCCATCCGTGTCGATGTTTCTCCCCCGGCGCCTGATTCTGAAGGCGATTTACACGCAACTCCAAACGAGTTTTCTCGACCGAATCTTGCCGATCCGATCACTCGCTTCGAACGCCAGGTGCTAGAAGTATTAGTTCAGGTCCCATCGGGCTTTACCCCTGAACAATTGGTTCGAATCGTTAGAGATGGCTTCAGTTCCGCGGCTCACAATGCAATTCTTGAAGCAATTGGTACCAGCCTTAGCTCGCAGAATTCCTCCGATTGGTTGCGAGTGATTGCCGAATCAACTCCCGAGGCATTGCACCCGCTGTTGCGAGAGATTGCCGCTCAGGCGCTTCCGGCTCACGACCTTGACGGTTTGAATCGATATGGTCAGGGTGTAATAAATCGTGCGTTGATCAATGCGCTAGCTCACACCAAAGCCGATCTTTTAGCAGCGCTCCGCCGCGTTGACTCGGTTGCTAACCCAGATGAGAGCGCGGCTATTCAAAGGCAGCTTGTTGAACTAGAAGCCGAGCGCCGAAAGCTTCAGGTCTAGAGTGCTCAATCTAGTCGCCATTGAACCACGAAGCTTTCCTGAATATGAAGCTGCAGTTAGTGACGCCGGCGGCTCGCTGTCAAAGGTGTCGAAAGATGTGCGGGCACTTATATGGACTGACTATAGCCAGCCCAAAGCCCTTGCCGAGCTTCTTGACTCGAACCCGCAGATTGAATGGGTTCAACTTCCTTTTGCGGGCGTTGATGCGTTTTCAGCTGTAATCAACCGAGATGTTCGATTCACATCAGCCAAGGGTTCTTACCGCGAGCCGGTGGCCGAGCATGCACTCGCGCTCTCGCTTGCCCTGATGCGTGCCATTCCAGAACGCGTGCGAGCAACCAGTTGGGGCAAATCATTTGCCGTCAGCCTGTTTGATGCAAGCGTCTTGATTTATGGCGGTGGCGGTATCACCGAAGAATTGGTCAACCTGCTGGCACCGTTCCGAGCAAAAATCACAGTCCTACGCAAGCGGCCACAGCATATGGTTGGCGTTAATTCAGTTCTAGCTTCAACTGAATTACTCAGTGAACTCCCAAAGGCTGATCTGGTTGTTGTAACCGCGGCTTTAACCAGTGAAACTAGTCGTGTTTTCAACCGCCAAGCTTTCGAGGCTATGAAACCGTCGGCCTATCTGGTCAACATCGCCCGAGGCCCTTTGGTCCACACTGGTGATCTAATCGATGCGCTCTCATCCGGTGAGCTAGCCGGTGCCGCCGTGGATGTAACCGACCCTGAGCCATTACCTGAGGGGCATCCGCTTTGGCAGGCTAAAAATATTCTCATCACCCCTCACACCGCTGACACCCGAGAAATGGTTGTTCGACTTTTTTCAGATCGAATTCGCGAAAATGTTCACGCGTTTTTTGGGGGAGAGGCCCTTGTCGGTCAGGTTTCGGCTGAGCTCGGCTACTAATTTCTGTAAATCGCCGACTTGTCGCCCAAATCTTTGGTAATCTTTTCAAGTTGCAAAAACAACATTCCTCGGTAGCTCAATTGGCAGAGCAATCGGCTGTTAACCGATAGGTTCTTGGTTCGAGTCCAAGCCGGGGAGCCACTCTTTTTCGCAGATCAGGAGTTCACGTTGATACGTTGGATCCAAGGTCGCAGATGGCTCTCTTCCTCACTAATCGCACTTACTTTATTTTTAGTTTTCGGCGGAATTGATTTAATCCTTCAAGGTCCAGTAGCGGTTTTGATCGCTTCGATTTATGGGCTAACCACTCTT
This sequence comes from Rhodoluna sp., assembly GCF_024641065.1. Lineage (GTDB taxonomy): Bacteria > Actinomycetota > Actinomycetes > Actinomycetales > Microbacteriaceae > Rhodoluna. Next base: position 275,489 of record NZ_JAHEDV010000001.1, on the reverse strand, counting down.
TTCGCGGCAAACAGACCATCACTCTCGATTTTGAGTCTTGCCATTGCGACCGCGGGATACGTTTACTTTGGTTTAGAGCCGCTCTATTCAGGAGCTATTGCCGCAGTCGCAGTCTTCATTGCAGGCGCGCTAGCCTCGCAGAAAATGGGCATTGCTCTATTGTTGTCAAACCTACTTTCGGGTTTCACTCTTGTTGGCTGGGAGGTAGCCGGCGCTACCATCGGCCAGGTCAAGTTTGGTTTCATCCTCGTGAATGAAGATTCACGCAACACAGCAATTGCTGTTTTTATCATTGCAGTCGCCGCTCTGAACATTCTTTTTTGGCTTATGGGGCGCCTAACGATTACCAACTACTTGCACGTTGGAACTCGGTTCGACCAGGCCATCACCAGCAGCACCCACTCGCTGTTATCACTTGAGGTGGCCGAACAGAATGAGCGCTTTGAGATAGCCCGCGACATCAGCGAACTCATCATTCAAAAGGTGTCGGCCGTTATTTCACAGGCTGAGGGTGCGGTTTATGCTGCCAAAGCCGATTTGAATTCTGCAACTCGTTCACTCGACAAGATCGCACAAAGTGCACGCGGAGCACACACCGAACTTCGACGTCTCTACGACATGCTCAACAAACAGCACACCGTCTCTGCTGCCCCTCCTCGCATTTCTGACTTGAATGCGCTAACCATCGCGTACCGAGAGTTCGGTTACACGGTTTCGATTACATCCGAGGGAGTGCCTTTTAGCCTCAGCGAAGGTGGCCAGTTGGCTATTTATCGCATCGTTTTTGACGCTCTTGAAAACGTGAAACAGCATTGCCCAGTTGGCACGGATGTTTCTGTCTCGTTCTCATGGGTTGAAGAGGGTCTTCAGGTGCTGGTGAAAGACAATGGCATCGAGGTCAACCGAAGACTAGATCTTTCAGTGCCGATTGAAGACAGTGGCTACACGATTGATGAAGACCTCAAGGCTTTGGTTGAGCCAATTCGCGGTGCAAGCATTACCGCAATGCGTGAGCGTGCTGATCTGTATGGCGGAAGTGTTGAAGCCACAGTGGTTCCTGGTGTCGGGTTCACACTTTCTGCTATTTTTCCGCAGCTAAGAACACTCGCGGGTTCGGCCGAAAACTAGCATGACCGAGGTTATCCGCGTTGGTTTAATAGATGGCGATGCCGACATTCGTTTCGGTCGCCGTTTGGTTATTGATTCTCAAGTCGATATGGCTGTGGTATTCGAAGACGAAGATGCACTTTCAGTACTGGAGCGCGCTACCGAGGCGCTCATTGACGTTCTTGTGATTGATCACCGGTTGAAGAGCATTGACGGCATCACTCTTCTTGGTCAATTGATTCCGAAATACATCGAGGTCAATGGTTCCATTCCGCCGATCATTCTCACTGGCCCATACTTCAGTGGTGAACTTCAGCTAGCCAGCATTTTGGCAGGAGCAACAGACTTAGTAACCCAAGATTCTGGGCCTGAGCAACTTTTGAAGGCGATTCGATCTTCACAGGCAAAAGATAATGTTCCGGATTTCAGTCAGCTTAAAGCTTTCTTGGATACTCTCCCTGAATTGCCGCCTGCTCCAATAGGGTTTCATTACAAATTGGCAGATTTAGACGATAAGCAAAAGGCCGTGCTCGAGCTTTTCGCGTGCGGCAAATCTGACAAAGAAATCTCTATAGAGCTTTCGATGGCTCAGTATCGAGTTAGAAAAACCATCGAACAGATGCTTAGCGAACTTGGTTTAGCAACCAGATCTCAGCTATTTGCGGCAGTTTATCCTTCGAGCTTGTCGTAACCAGGTAGCCAACTTAGGCCTGGTTTGCCCCAGCCGTTGTCTTCAATAATGTCTTTAGAAATCTCAGCCCACGGCTCGGCAAGTCGATCAACGTATAGCAATCCATCCAAGTGATCGAATTCGTGCTGAAAGATTCTGGCAAACCAGCCTTCGGCCTCAATTTTCACAGGCTTTTGGTCAAGGTCGACGCCCGAAATAGTGACTTGCTCGGCACGTTTTAGGGGGAATCTCTCGCCTGGAACCGAAAGGCAACCCTCTATTTCAGTGTCTTCATCAGCTGGCTCGTCCATGATTTCGCCAAGTTCTAGAACGGGGTTGATGATCACACCACGTCGTTCATTTCCTTCGTCGTCGGCATAGTCATAGGTGAAAAGGCGAAGGCCAACGCCTACCTGAGGGGCTGCTAGTCCAACACCAGGAGCTTCATCCATGGTTTCAAACATGTCTTGAACGAGTTCGCGCAATTCGTCGTCAAAATTAGTGACTTCTTTTGCTCGGGTGTGAAGCACTGGTTCGCCAGTGATGCAGATTCTTCGAATGGTCATGAAACAAATTTACCTTTCTGGTTCCCTCTGATTTGCAGCCTTGCGAGATAGGCTCGAATTGCTTACCTAAGGGGATTAATGACCACCGGCTTCGATTTGCGAATTATCGCGATTGCATTGGCAGTTCTTGGTGCGGTAGCCCTATCTTTTGGAACTCAGTTTCAAAACGATGCTGTGGTTTCGAGAAATAAACCAAAGGTTCAAGGTCGCGGATCGCTCAGTTTCAAGCAGCTCATCGCTCTCCTTGCGCATCCAAAATGGTGGTCGGGCACCGTGGTTATGGGTGTGGCAATCTTGCTTCAGCTGGCCTCACTCTCACTTGCGCCTCTGATTGTGGTTCAGCCCATTGGGGCTATTGCACTGGTTATAACCTCAGTTCTCAACGCCAAGGTGACCAAAACCAAGCTGAATCGAGCAACCATCTTTGCCGTTGTGCTCTGCACCACGGGTATCGCTGCTTTTGTGGCTATGGCTTCGGGCACGGCAGCTGAGAACGAGCTCACTGATGACCGATTGCGCGAAGTGCTCGGCGTTCTTGGCGCCATCCTTGCGATTTTCAGCGCGCTGTTCTTCACTCTGGGTAAACGCATGAAGGCGCTCTCATACGTCATCGGTGCCGGAGTGCTCTATGGCTTTGTTGCAACTCTGGCCAAGGTGGTCATTCAACGCGTGCTGCAGAACCAGTTCGAATGGCTCACAGTCTTTTGTCTCATTGCCTTACTTGGTGCAGTTGCACTCGGTGGCTGGTTTGTTCAGAACGCCTATTCGTCTGGTCCACCAGATCTAGTAATTGCCGGCCTTACCGTGATTGACCCACTCGTAGCAGTGACTATCGCCATCGTGATCTTGGGTGAAGCGCAGCAGGCCTCTGCTTTGACTATGTTTGGGTTTGCCCTAAGCGGGGTAGTCGCGGTGGTTGGCGTGTATCTCATCTCAAAGGTTCATCCCGAGGTAGTCGGTAAAAAGCACAATTAGCAACAAACTCGGATGTTTTAGACCACGACTGGCTAAAATTGAGGGGTGGGCGTTAGTCCCGAGATTCATTTTTCTTATAAGAGGTAAACCTTGGCATCTGCCCCCGGCTCTTCCAAAAAGCTAACCATCGTCATCGGCTGCGACACTTTTCCGCCTGACATCAATGGTGCTGCTCGCTTTGCCGAGCGTCTTGCCGGCGGGTTAGCGCGACGCGGTCACGACGTGCACATTGTTGCACCGGCCTTCAGCGATAAGCACGGATCTTTCATCGAAGAACACGATGGTTCAACGATGACCGTTCACCGCATCAAGAGTTTCCGCATTCCTCAGCACAAAACTTTGCGCTACATCTGGCCTTTCACGCTCAAGCGCAAGACAGATCAAATTCTCAAGGATGTTAAGCCTGACGCAGTGCACATTCAGTCGCACTTGATTGTCGGCCGATATCTAGTTAAGAGCGCTAAGCAGCAGGGCATTCGCTTGCTGGCGACCAACCACATCATGCCTGAGAACCTCATCAAGTACTCATTCATCCCAGGTTGGTTCCAGAAAACCGCGATGAAGATGGCCTGGGCCGATGCTGGTCGCGTGCTTTCACAGGTTGACGCAATCACGACCCCAACTCGTCGTGCAGCGAATTTGCTTGAAGAAGCTGCTGGAGTTTCTGGTGTCTTGGCTATTTCGTGTGGCATCGACGCCTCTAAATTCGCCAACACTTCACCAACCTCAAATGAAATCCCGCGCGTTTTGTTCTTGGGTCGACTCGACTTCGAAAAGCACATTCACAACTTGCTCAAGGCAGTTGCGATGTTGCCTAAGAAACTGAACACCCAGGTTGAGATTGTTGGTGACGGTGGTGAGCGCAAGTACCTTGAAAATCTTGCTCTCGAACTTGGCATTGCTAAAAACGTGAAGTTCTTGGGTCACGTGTCTGAGGCTGAACTGCCAAAGGCCTACGAGCGCGCGACCCTGTTTGCCATGCCTTCTATTGCTGAGCTGCAGAGCATCGCAACCATGGAGGCTATGGCCTCAGGTCGCCCAGTAGTTGCTGCAGATGCAATGGCGCTGCCGCACCTGGTTCACGACGGTGACAATGGTTACCTGTTTGAGCCAGATAACGTGGTTCAATTCAGTGAGAAACTGTCAGCAATTTTGACTGCGGATCAAGCAGAACTCGACCGTTTGTCTGAAAACTCACTTCACTTGATTCAGGCGCACGACATAGAGCGCACACTCACAATTTTCGAGGCGCTTTATCGAGGCGACCAAGACGAGAAGAACACCTCTGACGACAACGATGAAGAGTACCTAAAGCCGATTGGTTTGCTTCCAGAAGCACTGCACAATCGAGTTGTGGCTCTGCGCGAGCGTTCTCAAGCGCTGAGAGAATCAGCTGGTGAAGTTCGTGAAGAGGTTCGTGAAAAGCTTGAAGACATCCGTGATGAGGTCGTTGAACTCACCAAGGCTGTAAATAGCAAGGTTAAAAAGACTGCAAAGAAGACAGCCCGAAAGGCTAAATCGGCAGTCAAGAATGCTACCGAGCGTCTTCGTAACGAAGACTAAAAAGCATTCCGGCAAGGGGAGTTAGCTCAGCCGGTTAGAGCAGCGGACTCATAATCCGTCGGTCACGGGTTCAAGTCCCGTACTCCCTACTAAGGCATCAAATGGAACGGGACTTAGAAAACCGCCTGAAGAGTCAATTGCTTGCAGGTGAGTATTACTCTTTACTGAGTAGGAAATTTATCAAGGTGGCTGAATGAGTAAGAAGACCAACGACGAGATAGTCGTCGTTCCGCTGCGTCATCCGTGGCGTTGGGTTTCAGCAGGTTTGTTGGTGTTGGTTCTGGGTGCTTTTGTTTACTCATTGTGGGCTTCACCAAACATCAATCACAGCATTATTGATCAGTACCTATTTAGCCCAAAGGTAATGATGGCTGCGGTTTTGACCGTTGTGCTGACTATCGTGGCTATGTTCTTTGGAACAGTTCTGGCAATCATTTTTGCCGTGATGAACCTTTCGAAAAATCCAGTTCTTCGCTGGGTTGCTAAGGGTTACGTGGGTTTCTTTAGAGGCACGCCACTTTTGCTTCAGATTGTGTTCTGGGGTTACCTAGGCATCATCTACCCTCGCATCGAGGTCATTGTTCCATTTACCGACATCGTTCTCTTCTCAGAGGCAACTAGCAATGTATTCACCGCGATTGTGGCCGGTTTGATTGCACTTTCTCTAAATGAAGGTGCTTATGCCGCTGAGATCGTGCGAGCTGGCATTTTGTCTGTCGATTCAGGCCAGGCAGAAGCTGCTAAGTCACTCGGCATGAGTTCCGGCTACACCCTCCGCAGAATCGTTCTGCCACAGGCCATGCGCGTCATCATTCCACCAATGGGCAACGAGTTCATCTCGATGCTCAAGAGCACCTCGTTGCTTCAGGTAGTAGCCGTCATGGAGCTTTATGCCCGCACCTCGCAGATTTCGTCGCAGAACCTAGCCCAGGTTGAGCTCTTGGTTGTAGCTGGCTTCTGGTACTTGGTGATGACTGGCATTCTCTCGATTCCACAGAGCTACCTTGAGAAGAAGTTTGGCCGCGGTTTCAACCCAGCAGAACAGAAATCTCGTTGGCTCAAATTCTCTGCAAAGGTGAACGCATGAACCAGTTGCCGATGGTCGATGCACGTGGCATCCACAAGTCTTTTGGCTCGAATGAGGTTCTAAAGGGCATCGATCTCACCGTAAATCGCGGCGAAGTTCTTTGTCTTCTTGGCCCATCGGGTTCAGGAAAATCAACTTTCTTGCGTTGCATCAATCACCTCGAAACCATTAGTGGTGGGCGATTGTTTGTTGACGGTGAGTTGATCGGTTTTCATGAACGCGACGGCGTCTTGTATGAGATGAAGCCGACTGACATCGCTCAACAGCGTCGCGAAATCGGCATGGTCTTTCAGCGATTCAACCTGTTTCCGCACCTAACGGCTCTCGAAAACGTAATCGAGGCGCCAATGGGTGTTAAAGGTCTGTCTAAAGAGCAGGCAGTTTCAAAAGCACGCGAGGTGCTTGCATCGGTGGGGTTGGCTGAAAAAGCAGATGCTTACCCGTCGCAGCTCTCAGGTGGTCAGCAGCAGCGAGTTGCAATCGCAAGAGCGCTTGCCATGGAGCCAAAGCTTATGTTGTTTGATGAGCCGACCTCAGCACTAGACCCTGAATTGGTTGGCGACGTTCTTGATGTCATGCGCAAGTTGGCTCAGAGCGGAATGACCATGATTGTGGTTACTCACGAAATGGGCTTCGCTCGCGAAGTAGCCGACCAGGTAGTTTTCATGGATCAAGGTGTCGTAGTCGAGGCTGGTGCCCCAAGCGAAGTTCTAGACAACCCAAAGAATGCACGAACCCAGGCATTTCTTCGAAGCGTCATCTAGTAATCACCGATAATTCCAATCGAAACGCTACTGTTTCGGTCTGGTAAACATTGCCCGGATTAGCCTCGCTAAATTCGTGTCTCCTTTAGGCTTAAGTCACATCCCAGTTTTTACTAAGGAGACCTATGTCTATTTCAAAAATCACCGGATTGGCAGTTGTTGCTGGTCTAGGTATTTTCGCACTTACCGGTTGCGCAGCTGCGGCTCCGGCTCCATCAGCATCGACCAACACCATCGCAATCGATGAGGCTGCAGCAGCATTGCTGCCAGACGAATTCAAAGATGGCATCTCGGTTGCCAGCGACATTCCTTACGCTCCAATGGAGCTTTTTGATGACAACGACAATGTAACCGGCTTTGACTACGACCTTTCAGTTGCAATTGGCCAGAAGCTTGGCGTCGAGTTGTCTTTTGAAGACCAAGACTGGGATGGAATCATTCCTTCACTGCAGTCTGGCGCGCACGACATCATCATGTCTGGCATGAACGACACCCTTGAGCGTCAGCAGGTTCTTGACTTCGTTGACTACTTCTCAGCAGGTTTCGCAGTTGTTGTTGCCGAGGGTAACCCAGAAGGTATCGCAAACTTCGCTGACCTTTGTGGCAAGACTGTTGCGATTCAGACAGCAACCGCTCAGATTGACCTAATCAACGCTGTTAACGCAGATGTTTGTTCAGACGCAATCGCTGTACTTGAGTTCCCAGACGACAACGCAGCTCAGAACGCGATTCGTGCGGGCAAGGCAGTTGCTGGCGTAAACGACGGTCAGGTTGCGGCTTACACCGCTCAGACCGCTGGCGAGGGCAAGTACTTCGACCTAGTTGCTCCAACTGACTCACCTGAGGGCTATACATCAGCTCTAACCGGCGTTGGCGTTCTTAAGGCAAACACTGGCCTAACCTCAGCTATTCAGGCAGCTATTCAGTCTCTAATCGATGACGGTACCTATGCTGAGCTTTTGGCAAAGTGGAACCTTTCACCATTTGCTGTAACTGAAGCAACCATCAACGGCACCAAATAATTTTCAAAAGGATTTGCGGGAACATGCTTCGGCGTGTTCCCGCTTTCTTTTTATCTGAAAGAATTGTGCTGTGAACCAACCGCTAACTATTACTGAAGTCACATCTGTTGCAGATGCAGAGGCGGTTTCGTCTTTTTTCAACAGCGTTTGGGCTGACGGCGACGAAGTTGTACCGTTTGATCTGATTCTGGCCGCGATTCACGTTGGTGCTTATTGTGTTCTCGCGAAGCGGGAGGATGTCGTAGTTGGCGCATCATTTGGTTTTTTAGGGACGCATAAAGGCGCTAGCATTATGCATTCTCACGTAACCGCATCAACACAGCCAGGCGTTGGTTATGCGATCAAGATGCATCAGCACGGCTGGGCCACCTCTCGAGCCATTTCAGCAATCACCTGGACCTTCGACCCACTGGTGCGACGCAATTGCTATTTCAACTTTGTGAAACTTGGCGCTACGGCTATTGAATATTTGCCAAATTTCTATGGTGCAATGACCGACTCGATCAACAAAGGGGATGTTTCAGACCGTCTATTTGCATTTTGGTCACTCACCTCGGCGCCGATTGTTAGAGCGGTTGAAGCTCAATCGATTCAGATTGCGCTGCCTGAGGACATTGAAACTCTTCGCAAGACCCAGCCTGAGTCAGCAGCCGAGTGGCGCGTGCGCATCCGTGAAGAACTTCGCCCGAAACTTGACGCTGGCTGGACGATCACCGGAATGTCAGATGATCGAACTAATTTGATTCTCACCCCACCGAAAGAGCAGGAGTAAACCTTGAAATTAGAGGCCGTAGAACTAATCAGACTGAACGTTCCGCTCAAGTCAGCGTTCCGCACTTCTTTCAGCTCGGTCAACATGCACGAGGTGGTTTGGGCTCACGCCGTCACTGATGTAGGTGAAGGTTGGGCTGAATGTGGCGCGAATGATCGCCCAGACTACTCCAGCGAGTACCACACCGGTGCTATGGCGGTTTTGCGCGAATTTATGCTTCCTGACCTGTTCAAGCTAAATAACGACCTCACAGCCGAATCTGTGGCTCCAACTCTCGAATGGATCAAAGGTCACCGCATGGCGAAAGCTGCCATCGAGACGTCATTGCTAGATGCTCAGTTGCGCTCGACCAATACTTCTTTTGCTTCATACCTTGGTGCGACCAAAGATCGCGTTCCTGCAGGTGTTTCAGTGGGAATTATGGACTCACTTGACGAACTAATGGAATACGTTCACAGTTACCTCGATCAGGGTTACATGCGCATCAAACTGAAGATCGAGCCAGGGTGGGACTACGATCCGGTCAAGTTGGTTCGAGAGACGTTTGGGCCTGATTTGCTGCTTCAGGTTGACGCAAATACCGCCTACACTCGCAACGACTTCGATTTATTGAAGCGCTTGGATGAATTCAACCTGCTGCTAATCGAGCAGCCAATCAACGAAGAAGACATGTTGGGTCACGCCAAACTGGCTGATTACATTGAAACTCCGGTCTGCTTGGATGAAACCATCATCTCGGCTGACATTGCTCGCGATGCAATCGAACTGGGCGCAGCCGAAATCATCAACATTAAGCCATCCCGCGTGGGTGGTTACCTAGAGTCGAAGAAGATTCACGACGTCTCCGTTGCTGCAGGAATTCCAGTTTGGTGCGGCGGCATGCTCGAGACCGGAATCGGACGTGCCGCAAACCTCGCGCTTGCTGCAATGCCTGGCTTCACCCTTCCGGGTGACACCTCGGCATCTTCTCGTTACTTTGAAACCGACACCACCGAGCCGTTCGTTCTGGTCGATGGCCACATTACTGTTCCTACAGGTCCTGGCATCGGCGTAGATCCGATTCCAGAAATTGTTGATCGATACGCAGTCTCACGCGAGTGGATCAAAGCATAGTGTCTCAGTTCAAAAGAAAATCCCCCTAGCTTTTGCCAGGGGGATTTTCAATAAGCGAATTAGCCTTCGTAGCTTCTAAATACGATTACGGCGTTGTGGCCACCGAAACCAAACGAGTTGCTCATTGCAAGAAGTGGCCCATCTGGAAGCTTTCTTGGTGAGGTAACTACGTCAAGAGGAATCTCAGGATCCTGACTATCCAAGTTGATTGTCGGGGGAGCAGTGCGCTCGTTCAAAGCCAGAATCGTGAAGATAGCCTCAATAGCGCCAGCGCCACCCAACAGGTGACCGGTAGAAGACTTCGTTGCAGAGATCGCAACCTTGTCTAGGTGGTCGCCAAATACTCGGCGAAGCGCGTTGTATTCTGCAATGTCACCAACCGGGGTGCTAGTTGCATGGGCATTGATGTGAATCACGTCTTCAAGTTTTGCGTCAGCCTGCTTTAGCGCAGCTAAAACCGCACGTGCTGCGCCGCTGCCCTCAGGGTCTGGTGCAGTGATGTGATACGCATCTGAGGTAACTGCGCCACCAACTAGTTCGGCATAAATCTTTGCGCCACGAGCTTTTGCGTGTGCCTCAGTCTCAATGACCAATGCGCCACCACCTTCACCCATAACAAAGCCATCGCGATCTACGTCATAAGGACGTGATGCCTTAGTAGGGTCATCGTTTCGCTTTGATAGTGCGTGCATAGACGCGAATGCCGCAATTGGCATTGGGTGAATTGCTGCCTCAGAACCACCTGCAACGACAATGTCGACTTCACCAGTGAGCAGGCGGTTCAGAGCGTTGGCAATTGCCTCGGTGCTCGAGGCACATGCTGAAACGGCAGTGCGCACGCCACCGCGTGCTGAAATCTCCATGCCGATTGCTGCAGCCGGGCCATTTGGCATCAGCATTGGCACGGTCATTGGCATTACTCGGCGAGGACCCTTTTCTTTCAGAGTGTCATACGCGTCAAGCAAGGTCCAGACGCCACCAATACCGGTGGCGAATTCAACCGCGAGACGCTCAGGCTCGACGTCTGGTGAACCAGCGTCAGCCCAAGCCTCGCGTGCCGCGATCAACGCAAACTGGCTTGATGGATCAAGGCGCTTGGCCTCCTGCGGGGTTAAAACATCCGTGGCTTTGACCTTTGCCTGGCCGGCGAAGGTAACGGGAATCTCATACCGCGCAATCCATTCCTGTTCGAGAGTCGAAATACCCGACTCTCCGGCAAGCAATGCCTGCCAGGTTGAACGCGCGTCACCACCGAGAGGCGTAGTAGCGCCAATTCCGGTGATAACGATTTTTGTAGACAATTTTTTCAGCCTTCGCCTAATTACTGAGCAGCAACGATGAAGTTAACTGCGTCACCAACGGTGATTAGGTTCTTTACTTCTTCGTCAGGGATCTTTACGCCGAACTTGTCTTCAGCGTTGACAACGATGGTCATCATTGAGATTGAGTCGATGTCTAGGTCGTCGGTGAATGACTTCTCTAGCTGAACAGCTTCGGTAGCGATACCGGTCTCTTCGTTAACGATCTCTGCAAGACCTGCAAGTACTTCGTTCTGTGAAAGTGCCATTTGTTTCTCCTTATTGGTTATTTGACCGAGTTTAAGTTTAGGGCAGGACTACTACTTGAGCCCCGAAGGCAAGGCCTGCGCCGAAGCCAATTTGCAGGGCTAGGCCACCTGATTTGACCTCACCAGACTCAAGTAGCGCGTGCATTGCCAATGGCACGGATGCTGCCGAGGTGTTTCCGGTGTAGACGATGTCACGTGCGACCACTACGTGCTCTGGAACAGCAAGTTGCTTAGCTAGTTCATCGATGATGCGGATGTTGGCCTGGTGGGTCACGATGGCAGAAAGGTCATCAGCTGTTACACCGGCTACTTCAAGAGCCTGACGAGCAACCTTAACCATCTCCCAGACCGCCCATTTGAAGACGGTTAGGCCTTCCTGGCGCAAGGTTGGCCATTGGGCGGTTCCATCGCGAAGTTCTAGAAGTGATGCAGACATGCCAACGGCATCCCAGTGTGAACCGTCTGAACCCCACACAGTCGGGCTGATTCCGGGGGTCTCAGATGGTCCAACGATTGCAGCGCCAGCGCCATCGCCCAGCAGGAACGAAATTGTGCGATCGGTTGGGTCAATGAAGTCAGATAGCTTCTCGCCGCCAACTACCAAAACATACTTAGCTACACCAGAGCGAACTAGTGCATCAGCTTGAGCGATTCCATAACAGTAGCCAGCACAAGCTGCCGAGATGTCGAAGGCTGGGGCCGGGTTTGCGCCAATCTTGTCAGCTAGCAAGGCAGCTGCCGATGGTGTTTGATGCGGGTGAGTGATGGTGCTAAAAATTACAGCGCCGATTTCAGATGGGTCAATGCCTGCTTTGGCGATTGCCTCATTTGAGGCCGATACTGCCATGTCCATGAGGCTTAGGTCTTTGCTCGCGCGGCGTCTGGTGATGATGCCGGTGCGCTGACGAATCCATTCGTCGCTTGAGTCAATTGGGCCAGCGATGTCGTCGTTGGTAACGGTCAAATCTCCGCGGGCTGCGCCAAGCGAATAGATTCGTGAGTACTTCACGGTTTCATACTGGTTCAGGGTTGGCTGTGACATGAATCCTCTATTTCTTAGCGACAAATACCAATTTAGTTGGCGAATCTTTAGCGGTGGTTGTTGATAAGCGACAAAGCCGCGTCGATATTATCGGGGGTCTTCACAGCAAGGGTTTCGATGCCGGGCATTGATCGCTTTGCCAAACCAACCAAGGTGCCAGCCGGTGCTAGTTCAATCATTGCGGTTACACCTGCTTCAATCATTGAAGCCATGCACAAGTCCCAACGAACCGGGCTCGACACCTGATTGACCATGAGGCTAAGAAATTCAGAACCGCTGGAAACTTTGAGTCCACCGTTGTTACTCCAAAGTGAGACGGCAGGGTCTTGAACCGTCAAGGTTTCAGAGTAGGTCCGTAGCTCAGTCACGGCCGGCGCCATGTATCGAGTGTGGAAGGCGCCAGCAACCTGAAGTGGAATGACGCGGGTTCCTGCAACCGGCTCGGCCTGCAAAGCAGCAATTCCGTCAGCAGATCCTGCGGCGACAATTTGTCCACCTCCGTTGTAGTTTGCCGGCTCAAGACCCAGTTCAGCCAGTCGAGCCTCTACTGCAGCTTGGTCTCCACCTAGAACCGCAGCCATGCTGGTAACCTCTAGTGCCGCGGCCGCAGCCATCGCGTCACCGCGGGTCTTTACAAATTTGATGCCCTGATCGGCCGACATCACACCGCTAACAACAGCAGCGGTGATTTCACCGACGGAATGTCCTGCAACTCCGGCGATTCCGGCTTCACTTGCAGATTGGCCAGAGAGCATGGCTGCGAATGCTGCGGCACCTGCAGATACGATCAATGGCTGCGCGACCGCTGTGTCGCGAATGGTGTCAGCATCTGCAGTGGTTCCGTATCCGATGAGGTCAATGCCCGAGGCGGCCTGCATTTCATCCATGGATGCTTTGAAAGCCGGAAGCTCAAGCCACGGCGATAGGAAACCTGGCGTCTGAGAACCCTGACCCGGGCAAACAACAACAATCATTTCTTGACCTAACTGCGCTTGCGCGCTTCTTTTTCGCTCATTGAACCTAAAACCATGGCCACCTGAAGCACAAACGCCTCGCGCGAGCCTGTTGCATCCCAGCCAATGATTTCTGAAATGCGCTTGAGTCGATAACGAACAGTATTTGGGTGAACAAAAAGTTCACGCGCAGTCGTTTCAAGAGACCTTCCGGTTTCAAGATATCTCGAAAGGGTTTCTAGCAACTCGGGGGAGTTGCTCTCAAGGGGGCGATAAATGCGACTCACCAGGGTGGCCTTCGCAAGCATGTCACCGGCAAGCGCACGTTCTGCGAGAAGTTCGTCAGCTGAGATAAGTCGTGGCGGCTTTGGCCAAGACTTAACTACGGCAAAGCCAGCCAACGCGGCTTTCGCTGATGTGGTGGCTTCGCTGATGCTTGATACTTCTGGCCCAATGACGATGGCCCCATTGCCGAAGAAGGCGTCGAGATTGCCGGCAAGTTTTTTGAACGACTCGGGCTTCTCATTGGCCTCGACTGAAATGCGGCCGATCACAACGATCAGACGGTTGCCATGCACACCCACCAAGACATCAGCGTTGTTTTTACGGGCAATTCGGCGAAGTCCGTCTTGGTCGAAGGGCTCTTTTGCTGTTCCAATGATGGCTGCGACCGGCCCGCGTGCTCGCCAGCCAAGTGCTGCGATACGCGAAGCGAGCTCTTCTTCGTGTTCGCCGCTCAAAATCGAGTCAACGACAAGGGCTTCAAGGCGGGCATCCCAGAGGCCGCGCGCTTCTGCCGCCTTGGCATAGACATCGGCTGCCGAGAAAGCTATTTCGCGCGAATAGAGCAGCACCGCCTCGCGAAGCGATTCATCTTCTTGAACCACTCGATCTTCAACCACCTGCACAACTACTCGAATTAGCTGAAGAGTTTCTTGAAGCGAAATTGATCTGAGCAGTTCTCGTGGTGCAGTTCCAAAAACGTCAGCCGCAACCCACGGTTGTGACTTTGGGTTTTTGTACCAGGCCACAAATGAGGTGATACCAGCCTGAGCGACTAAACCGATAGAAGATCTTCTAGCCGCAGGCATGACGCGATACCAGGGCAAGAGGTCATCGAGGCGCTTCAGCGTTGTAGTCGCTAAATCACCCGAAATCGACTTAAGCCAGTCGAGGGTCTCTTGCTTAGTTTTCGCCACCGGTTGAACCCGAGGTTCCAGCGTTCACGTCGTGCAGACGGTAACGGTCGATTGCCATCTGTGGAACGCTTGGATCCATCTCACCGCGCGCAACTAGTTGCTCAAGTACACGAACGACAATTGACGGACCATCAATCTTGAAGAAACGTCGAGCAGCTGCACGGGTGTCTGAGAAGCCGAAGCCCTCAGCGCCCAAAGTTGCATAGTCACCAGGAACCCAAGGGCGAATCTGGTCTTGAACTGCGTGCATGAAGTCGCTGACACCGATGAATGGGCCAGAAGCCGACTCAAGCTGTGAAGTCACGAATGGCTTGCGAGCTTCGTGGTTCGGGTTCAAGAACTTCTCGGCGTCACAAGCTAGGCCGTCACGACGCAGCTCAGTCCAAGAGGTTACCGACCAAATGTCAGCTGAAACTCCCCAGTCGTTCTGTAGCAACTGTTGCGCCTCGTAGGCCCATGGCACAGCAACACCAGAAGCAAGAATCTGAGCCTTGCGGCCTTCGCTGTGGTTAGTGCTGATCTTGTGAATACCACGGATGATTCCATTTACGTCGGCATCCTCAGGTTCAGCTGGCTGAACATAAGGCTCGTTGTAGACGGTTAGGTAATACATGACGTTAGGGTCTTCGTGCTGACCGCCATACATGCGCTCGATACCCGAACGAATGATGTGACCAATCTCGTAACCGTATGCCGCGTCATAAGTAATGACTGCGGTGTTGGTAGCTGCGATCAATGGTGAGTGACCGTCTGCGTGCTGCAGACCCTCACCGGTTAGTGTCGTGCGTCCGGCGGTTGCACCAATGATGAATCCGCGTGACATCTGGTCTGCTGCAGCCCAGAATGCGTCAGCAGTGCGCTGGAATCCGAACATTGAGTAGAAGACGTAGAACGGGATCATCGGCTGGCCATGGGTTGCATAGCTTGATGCAACAGCAGTGAAGCCAGCCACTGATCCGGCTTCGTTGATTCCGGTGTGCAAAATTTGGCCTGAGGTGCTCTCTTTGTAGGCGAGAAGCAATTCACGGTCTACCGAGATGTAGTGCTGACCATTCGGGTTGTAGATTTTGGCATTCGGGAAGAACGCATCCATGCCAAAGGTGCGTGCTTCATCAGGGATGATTGGCACGATGCGCTCACCGAATTCTGGTGAACGAAGAAGGTCTTTGAACAGTCGAACAAAGGCCATGGTGGTGGCAACCTCTTGGGTGCCAGAGCCCTTCTTTGAAATCGCATACGCGCTGTCGTCAGGCAGTTTGAAGTCAACGTATTTGCTGCGACGCTCAGGAAGGTAGCCTCCAAGTTCGCGGCGACGCTCATGCATGTATTGAATTTCTGGGGCGTCTTGCCCAGGGTGGAAGTATGGCGGCTGGTACGGGTTCTCTTCGAGCTGAGAATCGCTAATTGGAATGTGCAACTCGTCGCGGAAGCTCTTGAGGTTATCAAGGGTGAGCTTCTTCATCTGGTGGGTCGCGTTGCGGCCCTCGAAAGACTTGCCCAGGGTGAAGCCCTTAATGGTCTTCGCGATGATGACAGTTGGCTGCCCCTTGTGCTCTTTAGCGGCCTTGTAAGCTGCATAAACCTTGCGGTAGTCGTGGCCACCACGCTTGAGTCCCCAAATTTCATCGTCAGAAAGGTGCTCGACTAGCTTGAGGGCACGCGGGTCGCGACCGAAGAAGTTTTCGCGCACGAAAGCACCATCTTCAGTTTTGTAGGTTTGGTAGTCACCGTCAGGTGTGCGGTTCATGAGATCAACCAACGCGCCTTCGTGGTCGTTTGCAAGAAGGCTGTCCCACTCGCGACCCCAGACAACCTTGATTACATTCCAACCCGCTCCTCTGAAGAAGCTTTCAAGCTCTTGGATGATCTTTCCGTTGCCGCGAACCGGGCCATCTAGGCGCTGAAGGTTGGCGTTGACAACGAAAGTTAGGTTGTCAAGGTTGTCATTGGCAGCAAGCTGCAGTGCACCGCGTGACTCAACCTCGTCTAGCTCGCCATCGCCCAAAAATGCCCAAACGTGCTGATCTGATGTGTCTTTGAAACCGCGTCCCGAGAGGTAGCGGTTGAACTGTGCCTGGTAAATAGCGTTGATTGGTCCTAGACCCATCGAAACGGTTGGGAACTGCCAGAAATCTGGCATCAGTCGGGGGTGAGGGTATGAAGAAAGCGAACCGCCCTGGTGAGACTTCTCTTGGCGGAAGCCATCTAGTTGATTCGCGCTCAGGCGACCTTCAAGAAATGCGCGGGCATACGGGCCAGGTGAGGCGTGCCCTTGGATGAAAATCTGGTCGCCGCCCGATGGGTGGTCAGCGCCTTTGAAGAAGTGGTTGAAACCAACTTCGTAAAGTGATGCCGAAGAGGCAAAAGTTGAGATGTGTCCGCCAACGCCAACACCCGGGCGCTGAGCGCGGTGCACCAACATGGCCGCGTTCCAGCGCATCCAGGCACGATAGGTGCGTTCAATTTTTTCGTCACCAGGAAATTCAGCTTCGTTTTCAGGTGCGATGGTGTTCAAGTAGTCGGTGGTTGGAACGATAGGAACGTTCAACTGGAGCTCGCCAGAGCGGCGGAGCAGGTTCAGCATGATTTCGCGTGCACGACCACGACCGTGCACTCGCGCGACTGCATCGAGGGATTCAAGCCATTCAGCTGTCTCTTGTGGGTCTTGGTCAGGGGTGTTGACCGCATACGCATCGTTGTTGTTGATAGACATTGATGTTCCCTTTCGTGGGGGATGAACAAAGAATTTCGAATAGCTTTGGTAAAGCCTCTAAAAGAGTTTATGACGACAAAGGGAATCCTTTGTATGTTTTGCTAGTTCAGGGATGAAAGAAAAAGAATTTTTATTTAGGAGAAAACCATGTCACTAATCATCGGCGACGCTGCACCAGACTTTGAACTCGTAAATCAACACGGAGAAACCGTCAAGCTGAGCGAGTTTAGAGGCGTCAAGCCAGTAGTTTTAGTCTTTTATCCACTGTCGTTCTCGGGAATTTGTACCGGTGAACTCTGTGAGCTTCGCGACAACTTTGCACAGTTTGCTGACGCAAATGTTGAACTTCTCGCAATCTCTGTCGATTCAAAGTTCGTGCAAAAGAAGTTCGCCGAGCAAGAAGGCTATGACTTCTCTGTGCTAGCTGATTTCTGGCCTCACGGTGCCGTTGCTTCGGCCTACGGAGTATTTCTTGAAGACTCAGGCATTTCAAATCGCGCAACCTTCGTGATCAACAAAGACGGTGTTCTGGTTGCTAAGTTCGTCACAGCACCTGGCCAGGCACGCAGCCTAGATGAATACAAGCGCGCACTTGCAAGCCTCTGATTTGGCATTCTCTGCGAAAAGTTAGTAGGCTCAAACGAGTTGCAGGAGACTGCAACCCTCGCAAGAGGGGCCTTTAGCTCAGCTGGTAGAGCGCCACGCTTACACCGTGGATGTCATCGGTTCGATCCCGGTAGGGCCCACAGAACAAAATCCCAAGCCAATGGCTTGGGATTTTCTGTTTTTCAATCCATGGGGTTTTTGGAGCCCATTTTTAGTCGCAAGGTAGAATTTGCTTATGCAGCCGTTTTCTCTAACCCCACCGGAACGCCGTTCAATGACTGATGCGCAATTGCATGAGGCTCTCGGTGCCGCTCAGTCAGACGAAGCCGGAATCATGGCTGCAATGGAGCTCCTCGAAACTCAGGCCCAGCTGCGAGACATCGAGAAAATGGAATTCGCTGCCTGGGTAATGGATCTTGAAACTAACGGGTCTCCTGAGGCTTTGTTGGCGGTTCAGAACGCTACGCGAGCTCAACAGGGGCTCGAGCCAGTTGACTACCTAATTCCGGCGACTCCCGCAGTTGATGACGTGGTTGCCAGCTTGAACGCACTTTATGCCAAGCCGGTCGCAGAAGCAGAAGTTGAATCGGAACCACAACTCGAGGTTGAGCCTGAGCCTGAGCCTGAGCCGTTGGTCGAATATTCAGAACTACCGGCTTTTGACGAAAATCTTCGCGCTCAACTTCAATCACAAGATTTTGAATCCTTGCTCGCCGGAGCGGCTGAGGTCGCTCAGGTAGAGACAGCACCAACGGCGTTGGAAGTCGAGTCTTTTCTAGATAGTGAAGCAAGCGACGAGAGTGTCGACCTTGATCAAGTTGCCCAGCCGATTGAACTTGCAGAGCCGGTTTCACTACATTCTCAACCACGAGCCAGCCGCAGAAGCTTGCCGATTTCGCAATTTTGGGCTTGGTTGGGCCTTGGCGGCTCAATTCTTCCACTTGGCCTTGCAGTTGCCATTAGCCAGTTTGACATCTCGTTCCTTCAGGGCGCGTTCGCCATCGCCGCTGGATCAACTGCTTCGGCATTAGCTATTGCAATCGCCGCGCTTTCGGGAAAGAGAAGTGGGCTTGCAACGGCGTTCCTTTCAAGAGCTCCTTTCGGTGTCTTCGGAAACATTGCCCCGGCAGCATTCTTGTTGCTGACCAGGGTTTTCTGGTCAGTGGCAATTGTTTGGTTTGTGCTTCAGGTTTCTACTCGAGTAGTTTCAACCGATCAAAAAGCTATTGAGCCAATCGCATTCATAGCCCCAATTGCCATCAGCATTTTGGCGGCAACTCTGGCCTTCCTTGGCGGAAAAGTCCTTTTCAAGATTCAGCAAATCTCAGGGCTCATCGGTTTGATTGCCGGTGCAACAATCGTTGGATTCACTGCCTCGGGTATTGCCTGGAATGATCTGCTGCTCGAAGTTTCTGGAAGTTGGGTATCGACTTTTGCAGCGATGGGGGTCGTATTCAGCGTTTTTGGTGTTGCCTGGTCAGGTTCTGGCGCAGATTTCGCTCGCAAACTCTCGTCGAGCTCACTTGGCTTCAAAGTGGTTGGTTGGGCGCTTCTGAGTTTGGCAATTGTTCCGGCAGCAATTGGAATTTATGGATTTGCGCTCATCCGAGGCATGCGTGGCTTCGGGCCAACCTTCGATGAGCAGTTCGCAGCCAACTTTGTTTCAGCTCTCGCAACTAATTCGAACGTGTTCGTTGCAATCTTCTTGCTTGCAAGCGCGGTGATTTCTAGCGTGGTTATGTTGGCGATGTCTAACTATTCTTTGAATCTTGTTCTGCACTCGCTGAGCATCAAAATGAAGCCACTGTTGGGGCAGATTGTTATCGCAGTCTTGGTCGTCGGTGGCGCTGTTTCTATCGGCATTTTTATCGAGGCCGAGAGCGCACTGAAAATTCTTATTGACTACGCGCTTGCGTTGGCAATTCCTGTTTCTGCCTGGATTGGCATTTATACCTCGGATGTTTTGATTCGCCGTATCGCTTATCACGAGATTTCACTGACTCGCGGCTATGGTTTCTACAAAGCCGTGAACCTATCGACCTTACTCGGGTGGGCTTTGGCAGTTGCAGTCGGTTGGGGGCTTATTTCTTCGAGCCAACCTGGCCTAACTTGGCTCGGCTACCTGACGGCTCAACTACCGAGCGCAGGTTTTTGGTCTGCAACCAACTTTGGAATCATCATCGCTCTAGCCTTGGGTCTCCTTTTGCCAGTTGCTCTAGGGATTCCGCGAATTAAGCGACAGGAAGCTGAAGTATTGGCAATCGAAGCCAGACGCGATGAGCTCAAGAACATGTTTGAGGCGATGGATTAATGTCAACCCAACTTTCACTTCTCACCTCAGATTTTGAACAACTATGGCCACTGGCTGGCGCAGAGTCTTGGGACACACCAGGTTTAGTAGCAGGTTCAACCTCGCAGTTGGTGTCTCGCGTTCTTCTTACCGTTGATGTGACTAAAGAAATTGTCGATGAAGCTCGAGACGGCGGATTTGACCTAATTTTGGCGCATCACCCGTTGATTTTGAAGGGTGTCACCAGCCTCGATGAAGCAACCTCAAAGGGCGCTCTCTTGGCGTCTGCAATTCGTTCCAACATCGCGATTTACGCTGCTCACACAAACGCCGACATTGTTGAAAATGGAGTTTCTGACACGCTTGCACGCGCTTTCGGTTTAGTTGATCTAGTGCCGTTGGTTGCAGGCGAGTCTGGCTCGGTTGGTCACGGTCGCTTGGGGCGCCTACCGTCATCGATTAAACTAGGCGACTTTGCCCGAGCAATTTCGAGAATTTTGCCGTCGACCGCGAGCGGCATTCGAGTTTCGGGTGAATACGACTCAGAAATTTCTAAAGTTGCGTTGTGCGGTGGAGCTGGTGACTCATTCATTCCGGTCGCGATGAGTTCAAATGCTGATGTTTACGTAACCTCAGATCTGCGTCACCACCCAGTTCAAGAAGCGCGCGAGACCGGTCTTAATCAAAAACCTCTTGCATTCATTGATGTTTCGCATTGGGCAAGTGAATGGTTGTGGCTTGATGTTGCAGCGCAACAACTGGCTTCGCGTCATCCGAGCATTCAATTCGTAGTCAGCCAGATTCGCACGGATCCTTGGGACTTCGTAGTCACACAGTAGTTTCAAACTAAAGAGAGCAAACTAATGAAAGCATCAGTGCAACAACAGCAGGACCTTTTGGGTCTAGGCGATATTGATCTTGAGATCAGTCGTTCAAAGTCGGCTCTTGGAGCCTCGACGAATGGGGCCGCTTTCGTTGAATTGCGTTCGCGCCAGCGTGATATGGCGGCCGATTTAATCGCTGCACGTAATGCTCTCGATTCGGTTGCCCTTGAGCTAACTCGTGCCGAGGCTGACCTTGAGTTGGTTGAACAGCGCATTGCCAAAGACTTAGTCCGACTCAACTCGACAAATTCAGCCAAGGATGCCCAGGGAATCCAAAGCGAGTTGGAGTCTTTGCAGCGTCGTAAATCAGATCTTGAGGATGCCGAACTAGCAATTCTTGAAAAGAAAGAGCTTGCTCAGGCTAATTTTGATGATGTTCTCGCTACCAAGAACACGCACGATGCCGAACTTTCTGAGCTTGAATCAAGTAACGAGGCAGCTGTACTCAAACTTCGTTCTGGCCTAGACCTACTTGTCACCAAACGAGCCCAGCAGGCCTCTAAAACTGACGTCGAGCTTTTGGCTCTCTATGAAAAGAAGTTGGCTCGCGGCACCGCTGTGGCCAAACTCAACATAAACGAGTGTGGAGCCTGTCGAATTGGCCTCGGCGCAACCGCGTTAGCAGAGATTCACGCCAAGCCAGCCGACGAGTTTGTAACCTGCCCTGAGTGCCAAGCATTACTCGTACGATGACCAAACCATCCAAGCTAATCATTGAGGCTGACGGCGGTTCGCGTGGTAACCCTGGTTCGGCTGGTTCTGGCGCGGTTGTTATCGACGCAGAATCCGGCGAGGTAATCCTAGAAATTGCCAAGTACATTGGCATAGCCACAAATAATGTGGCCGAGTACCTCGCATTGAAAGCTGGCCTTGAAGGTGCACTTGCTCTAAACAGCGAGGCTCAAATCTTGGTGCGCATGGACTCCAAGCTCGTAATCGAACAGATGGCTGGACGCTGGAAGATTAAGCACCCAGACATGATTCAAATTGGAAGCCAAATTCAGAAATTAGTTGCGAACCTAGACATTCGCTGGATGTGGATTCCGAGAGAAGAAAATTCACGGGCTGATGCGCTTGCCAATAAAGCCATGGATGATCGAGCAGATTCGGTTTCGAAGTCTGAACAAAATGCTCCACGATCCGGCGTTGCAGAGTTCAACCAGGAGCTTCCTAGCTCTGTTCGAGCTCCAGGTGAAGTGACAGAACCCCTTACGACACTTGTGCTTATCCGCCACGGCCGCACCCACCTGACTGAATCTAAGCGCATTTCGGGTAGTGGGGGTGAGAATCCTGGGCTTTCTGAGCTGGGTCGCAGTGACGCACACGCAGCTGCTAAAGCCGTAGCTTCAATCGGATCAACTGGCCAATGGGCACACATCTCGCCTGTTTCGGCAATTGTTGCCTCACCAATTCAGCGTACTCGTGACACTGCAAACATCTTGGCTAATGAACTTGGTCTCGGAGTTGACATAGTTGACCACATAGCTGAAATTTCTTTTGGCGACTGGGACGGCCACACCAACGAAGAAGCTGAGGCTAAATGGCCAGCAGAATTCGCCCGATGGAGGGGCTCCTGGTCTGATTCTCCGCCGAATGGCGAGTCACTCGCTGACTTTGATGCACGCGTTCAGGATGGTCTTGATGAAATACTCTCGATGCATGCTGGCAAGACGGTAGCAGTTGTGAGCCATGTGATGCCCATCCGAGGCTTAGTTCGTGCAGCCATGGATGCTGGCGTTTCGGCCTATTGGCGTCCTCAGATTTCGCCTTGTTCGGTAACTATTCTGCGCTTTTGGGGTAGACAGGCTGCTGAAATAACTACGGTCAACTCGACTTCGCACCTTTAATCCGCTGCGCTTTCGCCTGAGGTGATTTGCAACTAGGCTCTTATCTTGGATGGGTCGGCAAGACGATCGCGACAGCAATGTCGAGGAACGTCCGGGCTCCAAAGAGCATGACGGTGGCTAACGGCCACCCGGGGCAACCCGCGAGATAGTGCAACAGAAAGTAAACCGCCGCTTTGCGGTAAGGGTGAAACGGTGGTGTAAGAGACTACCAGCGCAGGATGTGAGTCTTGCGGCTATGTAAACCTCGTCTGGAGCAAGGTCAGATAGAAATCTTTAGAGCTGCTCGCTCTGGATTTCGGGTAGACCGCTTGAGGACATCGGCAACGGTGTCACTAGATAGATGATCGTCACCTAGAAATAGGCACAGAACCCGGCGTATCAGCCGGCCCATCCACTAAGCCTTGTATTCCTTTTTAGCTAGCGCGGCGGCACCTAGGATTCCAGCGTTGTTGCGCTTTAGGGCTGGCAAAACAGTAGCCTTCAAACCCAAGTGTGGCAAGAAATTCTCGTGTTCCTTTGAAACGCCTCCACCGATGATGATTAGGTCGGGGCTAAACAGTCTTTCGAGGGTCGAATAGTACTTGTGCAAACGCTCAATCCAGGCCGGCCAGTCTAGATTCTCGCGCTCTTTGGCAGCGAATGAAGCCTTGGTTTCGTAGTCGACACCATCAATCTCAAGGTGACCCAGTTCAGCGTTTGGAACGAGCTTTCCATCCATGAATAAAGCTGTGCCAATGCCAGTGCCCAAAGTAGTCATAATCACTAGCCCCGGCTTGCTTCTACCAGCTCCGAATTTGATTTCGGCGTATCCAGCAGCATCAGCATCGTTTACAACGTGAACCGAGCGGCCAAGTTCCTGTGTGAAAAGTGCATCGGCATCAAGACCAATCCATTCCTTGGATACATTGGCTGCCGACATTGTGCGCCCGTGCTGAACCACAGCAGGAAAACAGATTCCGACAGTGTGATGCGGTTTGGCATTTTTGAGCTCGCCGATGAGCTTTTGAACCACCTCAGCGATGTCCTGCGGTCTTCCACCCTCTGGGGTCTCATACCTAACGCGGTCGCCGACTAGTTCGCCGGTTTTTACGTTAACCACGGCCCCTTTGATGCCGGTGCCACCGATGTCGATGCCGATTGCTTTTTTACTCATGGATGAACCTAACTAGGGGAGGGTGAGAATATCTAGGCCGTTTTCGGTTACGGCAAAGGTGTGCTCGAATTGAGCTGTAATGCTCTTGTCTTTGGTGGTGACTGTCCAATTGTCGGGCCACATGTCCCACTGGTGAGTGCCAAGTGTGAGCATTGGCTCGATAGTGAAGACCATACCGACCTTGATCTCATCGTTGTAAAGCGGTGCTGAATCGTAGTGGGGGATGATTAAGCCTGAGTGAAAAGCTTCGCCGATTCCGTGGCCGGTAAAGTCACGCACAACTCCGTATCCGAACCGCTTTGCATAAGTTTCAATGGCTCGGCCGATGATGTTGATCTCACGGCCTGGTAGTGCAGCAGCCGCACCGCGCATCATGGCTTCTTGGGTGCGCTCGACTAAAAGTTTGACTTCGTCAGCGACATTGCCAACCAAGAAAGTCTTGTTGCTGTCACCGTGAAAACCATTTTTGAATGCGGTGATGTCGATGTTAACTATGTCACCATCCTGCAAAACGGTGTTGTCCGGAATTCCGTGGCAAATAACTTCGTTTACCGAAGAGCAGAGTGACTTTGGGTAGCCGCGATAACCGAGTGTCGAAGGGTACGCCCCGTTTTTAACCAAAAATTCGTGCCCGATTCGATCAAGTTCATCGGTTGTGACACCGGGTTTTGCGTGTTCGCCGACGAGTTCAATTGCTTGGGCAGCGATTCTTCCGGCCGTTCGAATTTTTTCGATTTCATCCGGGGTTCGCACATCGCCGCCAGTCCACTTCGCTGGAGCCGACTTACCCACGTAGCTTGGTCTTGAAATATTGCTAGGAACAGCTCTGGCTGGAGAAAGTTCTCCAGGCAGTAAGTAACCGGTCATTGGGTCGCGTGGCATGGGTCAAGTCTATTTCACGCGAGCTATGCTCATCGAGAGGAGGCCAAGTTGGCAAGAGAAACTGTTTACTCAGAAAAAGATGAGACCCCAGAATTCTGGTTCAATCTGAAGTCGCTCACCGTTGAAGTCGGTAAAAAATCTCCTGCGCCTAATCGTTTAGGCCCGTTTAGTTCTAGAGAAAAGGCTGAGCAAGCTCTGCAGACAATCCGCGCACGAACAGAAAAATGGAATTCCGAAGATAAGGATTAGTCAGTGAATGAATTTGAGTCGGCCGGAAAAGCGCCTGATTCGACTTCTGCTCGGTACTGCTGAGCGGCGCTACTAAGAATCTGATTCAGGTTCGCATACTGCTTTACAAATTTGCTTGGCTTGCGATCTGACAAGCCAGCAAAGTCAGTCCAAACCAGAATCTGCCCGTCAGTTCCAGAGCCCGCGCCTATGCCAATTGTTGGAATTGACAGCTTGGCCGAAACTTCTTTGGCCAAAGGGGCTGGAACCATCTCGAGCACTACTGCGAAGGCACCAGCTGCTTCAACTGCAAGTGCATCGCGCATGAGTTGCTCGGAGGCGTCACCGCGACCCTGAACCTTAAAACCGCCGAGTGAATTTACGCTCTGCGGGGTGAAACCGATGTGTCCCATAACAGGAATTCCTGCTGACACAATGGCTTGAATCTGTGTGGCGCTGCGTTCGCCACCCTCTAATTTCACGGCCGCAGCACCGGTTGGCTTCATGAGCTTGATGGCGTTGCGCAGAGCATCATCTGGGCCAGTTTCATAGCTTCCGAACGGCAGATCAATAACGACGAGGCTTCGTTTAGCAGCGTGCGCTACAGCTCGTCCGAAAGTTGCCATCTCTTCAACGGTGATTGGCAAGGTGGATGCGTAGCCAAGTGAATTGTCGGCAGCTGAGTCTCCAACAAGTAGTACGTCTATTCCTGACTGGTCGAAGATAGCCGCGGTCAGGTGGTCGTAACTTGTCAGGCAAGAAAATTTTCGCCCGGCATCCTTGAATTCTTTAAGGTGCGAGGTGCGAATTTTCTTTGGAGTGAATTCCATTAACTACGCTTCCAGGCGTCCACTTCGATTTCAACCAACATGTTTGGGTTGATGAACTGAATTCCGGCAAGCATGGTCAGTGCTGGCTTGATCTGGCCAAAAACTTCACCGTGAGCTTTACCTGCTGCATCCATGTCGGTACCGTTGGCCAAATAAACACGTGAGCGAACTACGTCTTCAACGCCATAACCGACCTGAGCCAGTGCTTTTGCAATTACCTCTAGGGCTACCTTTGTTTGACCGTAGGCATCGCCTTCGTGCTGCAATTCACCGTCAACAGTGGCTGTGGTGCCAGAAACGTGAACGTAGTCACCGGCAACTACTGCGCGTGAGTAACCCAAAACTGCTTCCCACGGACCGCCACTTGAAATCAACTTGTCTGCTGCCATTATTTGGTTCCTTCTTTGAATCGGTTTGTAATCGGAAGTCTTCGGTCGCGACCAAATGCCATTGGTGAAATCTTAGGTCCGATGGCTCCTTGGCGACGCTTCCATTCTGCCCTGTCAACCAAGCCAATAATGCGGTCAACGGTATCTTCGTCGAAGCCAGCGCGGATAATTTCGTCGCGTCCGTCGCCTTGTTCAACATAAAGTTCGAGCAGACCATCCAAGATTGCATAGTCAGGCAGACTGTCTTGATCAACTTGACCAGGGCGAAGCTCAGCCGACGGAGGCTTTGAGATCGAATTTGATGGAATCGGGGGAGTTTGACCGTTTGCCGCGGCGAAACTGTTTCGCCATTCAGCTAGTCGCCATACTCTAGTTTTTTCAACATCCTTGATCGGTGCAAAACCACCGACTGAATCTCCGTAAATAGTTGAGTAGCCAACGGCAAGTTCTGTCTTGTTACCAGTGGTGAGAGTTAGGTGGCCCTCAGCATTTGAAAGCGCCATCAGAATGACACCACGCATGCGCGCCTGCAGGTTTTCGCTAGCCAGACCTTCAAGGTTCAGTTGACCCTCAAAAGCTTCGACCATGGTTTCAATCGTTTCGGTGCGATAGTGGCACCCGAGTCGCTCGGCTAGATCTTCGGCGTCTGATTTTGAATGGTCAGACGAATACATCGATGGCATTGAGACACCAAACACGTTGTCGGCACCAATTGCATCTGCAGCAATTACCGCGCAAACCGCTGAGTCGATTCCGCCACTTAGACCCAACACCACAGACTTGAATCCATTTTTTCTCACATAATCGCGAAGCCCAAGCACTAGAGCGGTCCAAACCTGTCCTTCATCTGAGGATTCAAGTTCAGAATTAATAGGCGCAGCATTTACCTCGTTGGCCCGCTCGCTCGAATCAACATCAATGAAAGTAAGTGATTCTTCGAATTTGGCCGCACGTGTAATGAGGTTTCCTGCGCTGGTGACGAATAGGCTGTCGCCATCGAAGACTAGGTCGTCTTGGCCTCCAACCAGATTGACATAGGCAACTGCGCTTTTGCTGCTGCCAGCTAGGTTCTGAACCAGTTCAAGGCGTCGGTCATCCTTGTGCACCTCGAAGGGTGAACCGTTCAAAACGAGCGTCACATCGGTTGCGTTAGTTGAAAGTTGTGCAACTGGCCCACCAGACTGCCAAATGTCTTCGCAGATCAACGTTGAGAATCGAAGTCCTGCATGCTCAAAGGTGAGCAGGCTGTCGCCGGGAACAAAAACTCGGTATTCGTCAAAAACTGAATAATTTGGAAGGTGGTGTTTGTCGTAGGTTCCGATGATTTTGCCATCGCGGATGACCGAGGCGCTGTTGTGAGCGATAGCCCAGCGTGAATTCCTGGCTAGTCGAGGGTGGCCGATTACGACTGCAATTTCGCCGTAGCCATCGATAGAAAGCTGGCTCGCAAAGGTTTCGATAGCAGCTTCAGAAGACTCAATGAAGGAGCGTCGGCTAGCTAAGTCTTCGATCGGATAACCGGTTGCGCTCATTTCAGGAAAAACCACTAGCTGAGCGCCATTGGCAGCTGCAGCTTTCACGACCTGCAGGCAGTTGGCGATGTTGTTGTGAATGTCGCCGACAGTTGGATTTGTCTGCGCCATAGCTAAGCGAACTTTGGGCATAACCATTAGCCTAGTAGCAGGTAGAGATAGGAAAACCCGATGGATAAGCAACGCGATTTTGTCCTCCGCACGATTGAAGAGCGTGGAGTCAAATTCATTCGACTATGGTTTACCGATGTAGCCGGAACGTTGAAGTCGGTTGCAATCGCACCTGCTGAGGTCGAGGGCGCTTTTGCCGAAGGTCTTGGCTTCGATGGCTCTGCTATTGAGGGCCTTGCTCGTACTTATGAGGCTGACATGTTGGCTCAGCCCGACCCGAGCACTTTCCAGATTCTCCCTTGGCGTGGCGAGATTGATCCGACTGCTCGCATGTTCTGCGACATTCAAACCCCGGATGGTAAACCTGCCGCAGCTGACCCGCGAAACGTTCTGAGACGAGCACTGGCTAAAGCCTCAGACCTCGGATTTTCGTTCTACATTCACCCGGAGATTGAGTTCTACCTACTAAAGTCAACTCAACTTGATGCCAATGGCGAGCCGGTTCCGGTTGATAACGCAGGCTACTTCGACAACGTTCCAGGCGGTACAGCGCATGATTTCCGTCGTCGTGCTGTTTCAATGCTTGAGCAACTGGGTATCTCTGTTGAATTCAGCCACCACGAAGGCGGGCCTGGCCAAAATGAAATTGATCTTCGCTATGCCGATGCCCTAACCATGGCCGATAACATCATGACCTTTAGAACAGTGATTAAAGAGGTGGCAATCGAGCAGGGTGTCTACGCGACCTTTATGCCAAAGCCTTTCACTCAACACCCAGGCTCAGGCATGCACACTCACATGTCCCTCTTCGAAGGGGATACAAACGCTTTCTTCGACCCGAGCGCTCAATATCACCTCTCGAAGACCGCAAAGCACTTCATCGCCGGTCTGTTGCGTCATGCGCCTGAGATCACTGCGGTTACTAACCAGTACGTCAACTCATACAAGCGCCTGTGGGGCGGCGGTGAGGCTCCTAGCTTCGTTTGCTGGGGTCACAATAACCGTTCAGCACTGATTCGCGTGCCACTGTATAAGCCAAACAAAGGCAACAGCTCAAGAATCGAATATCGTGCCATTGATTCAGCGGCGAACCCGTACTTGGCTTACGCGCTACTGCTAAACGCAGGCCTGAAGGGTATCGAAGAAGAATACGCACTTCCGTCTGAGACCGAAGACAACGTTTGGGGTCTGAACGACGCTGAGCGCAGGGCGATGGGTATCCAGCCACTTCCTCAGTCACTCGATCACGCCATTCGCAAACTCGAAGAGTCAGAACTCGTTGCCGAGACTTTGGGTGAAGAAGTGTTTAGCTACGTTCTTGCCAACAAGCGTCGTGAGTGGAGTGCTTACCGCGCTCAGGTCACTCCATACGAACTGAAGCAGAACCTAGAAACACTCTAGGATAAGCCATCGTGGCGAATCGCGACCTGGGGCTATCTGAGTTAGCCAGATTCGGCTTTGTCGATCTTGGTTCTACTATGGCCAAGTTAGACCAATTGGTTAAATTGGTTGGTGACCCGGGTCGTTCCGCCTTGGCTGCGCTTGGAGCAACCGCCGACCCAGATCAAGCATTGAACGCGCTGCTTTTTCTGGCGGAGTCGAACACAGCAAAGATAAAAGCTTTGTTGAAGAAAGATGATTCAGCCAGAAGACTTTGCCTTCTCTTAGGTGCATCCTCGGCATTCACCGATTTTCTGATGCGGCACCCAAGTCAGCTCGATGTATTTGAAAAGCCGGCACCTTCGCTGACAACTGCAGCGCAAATGCTTGATTCGATTTGCACCTCGGTCACGACATCAATTTCTAGCGGCGCCGACACGCAGTCCATTTGGAATGCGCTTCGAATTGCCTATCGTCGTGAATTGTTGAAAATTGCGATTTTTGACCTTTGCCAATCTGACGTTGAAGCTGGATTACCGACTGTTGCCGCCGCTCTTGCTGACGTAGCAGCCGCCGCGATTGAAGCCGGAATCGTTGTTGCTAGACACGAATTGAAATCGTCCACCGACTTTGGCGTATTTAGCGAGTTCGAGGTCGACAACACTGCTTTCGCTGTAATTGCGATGGGTAAATGCGGAGCGCGCGAACTCAACTACATCAGCGATGTAGACGTAATTTACGTTGCCAACACTAAATCTGATGATTTGGAATCTCACCGAGCTGTAGAGGTAGCGACCAAACTGGCAACTCGCATGATGCGAGCAATGGATGGAACCGCTACTGAGCCGATGCTTTGGCAAGTTGACCCAAATCTGCGCCCAGAGGGCAAATCAGGCGCACTCGTGCGCACACTTGAATCTCACGTGGCTTATTACGATCGTTGGGCGCAGTCTTGGGAGTTTCAAGCCTTGCTCAAGGCCAGACCTCTTGCCGGTGACCTCGATTTAGGTCACGCATACGTCGATGCCTTGAGCCCAAAGGTTTGGGCTTCTGCCATGCGTGAGAATTTCGTCGAATCAGTTCAAAAAATGCGTGAGCGCGTCACTGACTACATTCCTGCGAATGAAATTGATTTGCAAATCAAACTTGGTCCCGGCGGTCTTCGCGACATCGAGTTCACTGTTCAGTTATTGCAATTGGTTCACGGCCGTACCGATGAATCAGTGCGTCAGCGAGACACAATTTCGGCAATCAATGCATTGGCCAACGGCGGCTACGTGAGTCGCTCAGATGCCCAACAATTTGCCAAGCACTATAAATTCCTAAGGTTAATTGAGCATCGCATTCAACTCTCTGAAATGCGTCGAACCCACTTGATGCCTACTTCTGAATCTAAGCGACGTGCCTTGGCGCGTGCCTTGAATCTAAAGTTTCATGCCGAAGATCTCATTCAAAAGTGGGAGTCGGTGAAGCTTGAGGTTAGAGCGCTTCACCAAAGCATTTTCTACCGGCCTTTGCTTTCGGCTGTTTCAAAGCTTGACAACGACAGTCTTTCGCTTTCAGATGCTCAGGTTCAGGATCGCCTTCACGCGATTGGATTCTCAGACCCCAAGGGTGCCCTGGAGCAAATCGCAGCTCTGACAGCAGGTTTGTCGCGTCGTGCTGCGATTCAGAAGCAGCTATTGCCTGTGTTGATCCAGTGGTTCTCCGAAGGCTCAGACCCTGATGCCGCACTTCTGGCTTTTAGGCGTTTGAGTGAAGACCTCGGTGATTCGCCCTGGTACCTAAAGATGTTGCGCGACAGCACGGGCGCTGCAGAGCGCATGACCCAGGTGCTTTCTAACAGTCGCCTTGCCACCAACTTGTTCGAGCGCATACCCGAGGCTGCGGCTTGGTTTGAGAAGTCTGAAGACTTGCTGCCAATTACCAAGAACGCACTAACCGTTGAGTTCGAAGCCATTGTCTCGCGTCAGAGCCTGTTAGAGCCGGCCGCCAAGGCTATCCGTGGAATTAGACGCCGTGAGACGCTTCGACTCGCCATGGGGGCTGTCTTGGGCGATTTGACTATCGATCAGGTCTCTACAGGGCTGAGTGATTTGACCGACGCTTACCTGAAGGCAATGTTGGATGCGGCGCTCCAGCTTGAGGGGCTAGATATTTCTACCGATGACCTCAATGCGGTTCTTGATCTGGGAATCATAGCTATGGGTCGTTTTGGGGGAGAAGAACTTGGTTTCGGCTCTGACGCCGATGTCATGTTTGTCTACAAAGCCAAGGATGGCGTTGCCGTCGACACAGCCCAAAGAGTTGCTGCCCGCGCAATCAACGAACTAAAGCTCTTGGTTAAAGACTCGCTTCTTGAATTTGAATTAGACCTAGATCTTCGCCCCGAGGGTAAGAATGGTCCATCGGTGCGCTCATTGGAGTCGTACGCTGCTTACTACAAACGTTGGGCCAACACCTGGGAGGCCCAGGCTCTCCTTCGCGCCCGAGTGATTGCTGGTAGCGATGAGCTTCGTGACGAGTTCGTTGCTCTCATCAACGAGTACCGTTATCCAAAAGAATTGCCAAACCAGGCCGTCATCGAGATTCGCCGAATCAAGGCCAGAGTCGAGACCGAGCGTCTGCCGCAGGGTGCCGACCCTAAGCGTCACCTCAAACTTGGCCGCGGTTCGCTAAGTGATGTTGAGTGGTTGGTTCAGCTGCTACAGATGCAACATGGCAACGAGCATCCGATTATTCGAACCCCGCAGACTCTCGCCGCACTAAAGGCCTGCGTAAGCGTTGGAGTTATTGCTGATCACGACGCCCGAGTTCTTGAAGAGGCCTGGATTCTGGCTTCTAGAGTGCGTTCGGCCAGCGTTCTGTGGGCCAATAAGCGCACGGATGTACTGCCAGTTGATCGAAAGCAACTCGATGGCATTGCTCGGATTCTCGAGTATCCAAGAGGCTCTGCTGCTCAACTTGAGCAGGATTACCTTTCGCACACCCGCCGGGCTCGTGCAGTATTCGAGCGCATCTTCTACGGGTTCATTTCTGATGCCGACTAACTAGATTCTTTAAAATAAAAAAAGACCCCGCCTTTCGACGGGGTCTTTTCAATTCGGAAATTAGCAACCGAAGTAAAGCTCGAACTCGTAAGGGTGAGGACGAAGAGCAAGTGGCTTGATCTCGTGCTCGCGCTTGTAGTTGATCCAGTTCTCGATTAGGTCCTTAGTGAACACGCCACCCTCTAGAAGGTAGTCGTGGTCGGCCTCTAGGGCCTTTAGAACATCCTCAAGGTTGCCTGGAACCTGTGGGATTAGCGCTGCTTCGTCAGCAGGCAATTCGTAAAGGTCTTTGTCAACTGGCTCGTGTGGCTCGATGCGGTTCTTGATGCCATCGATACCTGCCATAAGCATTGCTGCGAACGCTAGGTATGGGTTCGATGAGGCGTCAGGAGCACGGAACTCGATGCGCTTTGCCTTCGGGTTGGTACCGGTCATCGGGATGCGGATGGCAGCCGAACGGTTACCTGCTGAGTAAACAAGGTTTACTGGAGCCTCGAAGCCTGGAACTAGACGGTGGTAGCTGTTCACAGTTGGGTTGGTGAAAGCAAGAAGCGATGGAGCGTGCTTCAAGATACCACCGATGTACCAACGTGCTAGGTCTGAAAGACCGCCGTAACCTGACTCGTCGTAGAACAAAGGCTTGCCTTCCTTCCACAATGACATGTGAACGTGCATACCTGAACCGTTGTCACCAAATAGTGGCTTCGGCATGAAGGTAGCGGTCTTTCCCCAACGCTCAGCAACGTTCTTGACGATGTACTTGAACTTCAAGATGTCGTCAGCTGATGAAAGTAGGGTGTCAAACTTGTAGTTGATCTCGCCCTGACCTGCAGTACCAACTTCGTGGTGGCTGCGCTCAACCTCTAGGCCAACAGCAAGTAGCTCTGACACGATGTCATCGCGCATGTCTGCGTGCTTGTCAGTTGGAGTTACAGGGAAGTAACCGCCCTTGTAAGGGGTCTTGTTTGCTAGGTTTCCGCCAGCCTCTTCGCGACCTGAGTTCCAAGCAGCCTCATCTGAATCGATGAAGTGCATTGAGCCGTTCTGCTTGTACTCGTAGCGAACGTCATCAAAGATGAAGAACTCTGCTTCTGGAGCGAAGAATGCGGTGTCTGCAATGCCAGTGGTGGCTAGGTAAGCCTGTGCCTTCTTGGCGGTCTGACGTGGGTCGCGACCGTAGATCTCGCCGTTACGTGGGTTGTAAACGTCGAAGATCATTACAAGAGTCTTCTGAGCGCGGAATGCGTCCAGGTAAGCGGTGGTGACATCTGGAATCAACTGCATGTCTGATTCGTTGATTGATGCAAAGCCACGGATAGATGAACCATCGAACAGCTGACCGTCGATGAAGAACTGCTCATCGATCATCGCTGCTGGAAGGTTGAAGTGCTGCTGCACACCTGGTAGGTCGGTGAATCGTACGTCAAGGAACTTTACGTCGTTATCCTTGATGAACTTGACTACCTCAGAGGCGGTCTTGAACATAGGGGGTATCCCTTCAGAAGGTGGATGGTGGTTACTGGCACGTCATTAAGCCATCCCGAAAAGTCTAACCGAGAGCGCCCTTGATACTGACTCAAACAATGTTTCAGCCATGTAAAACTTTGACTAGGCTCGAGGCATGTCTAATGCACAGAACTGGGCCGGCAAGGCGCTCGGTCTTCCTCAAAATGGCTCCGGGTCACTAGCCAAATTCCCGCGAAGATTGTTAGCTCTGGTTATTGACTGGGGGGTTGCGTTGCTTATCTCAACGGCGTTTTTTGCGAGCGACAATTCAGCGACACTATTGATTTTTGCTGGCATGCAATTCATCTTGGTGTTGACTCTGGGCGCATCTTTTGGCCATCGAATCACTGGGATGAAAGTTCGCAAAGTTGATGGGTCGAGAGTTGGGCTTGTATCCTCGGCGTTCCGAGTCGGCTTGATCCTTCTGGTTTTGCCGGCCGTTATCTGGGATAACGACAACCGTGGCCTACATGACAAGGCTGCCGGCACCGTTCTCATTCGGGCATAGGTAAAAACCCCGACCAAGTGGCCGGGGCTTTCAAAAAATTAACCTCGTTGTTGGCGAACCTTGCGAGGGTCAATTCCCTTTGGAATTGGGATGTTCATTCCGAGCGAAGCTAGTCGCTTATCTACCGCAGCGACTTCAGCGCGGCTCAAGGCTTTCTTCATCTTGTAGAGGGTCTTAGTGACTTCATAGATGCGAATCGAGCCTTCATCCTTGCCTACGAAGACTGCGGTAATCGGGGCGCCTGTTGCGATTCGAGAGATCTTTTTGCGTTCGTCCTCAAGCAATGCCTGGGCACGGTGACGCGAACCCTCACCGATGAGAACAATTCCACCTGGGCCAACTGCTCGGTAAACAGCGTCACCAGACTTAGCGTTGAAAGCAACCGGCATGGCTGCACCTCGCCAATTGCGACGCAAGCCATTGCTCAGCACAGCGCCAACAGCGCCTTGCTGGTCTTCGATTTGGCGGTAGGCCATGCGTTCTGCCTTGCGTGACATTACAACCATTGCGAGCATTACACCCAGCACCAAAGCTGCAATGCTTGAGAGCACAAAGTTTGTGACGTTGCCTGGAGCAGTCAAAACTGAAAGTAGGAGTGAGGCTGCAACAACACCGACAAAAGCCAATGCTGCCCAAAGGGTCGAGGTTTTGTCAGACTTCGCAGTCATTTTGTAAACACGCATCATCTGCGCGAATTGACCCGGTTGTTTTGTTGATTTGTCTTTTTTAGCCATTATGAAAGCCTATCAATCGGTACTAGTGAGATGCCTGACCGAATCCACTTTGTGCAGCAGCTTCGGCTAGATGTTTCAGGTGGTCTGGTACTTCTCGGCCCTTTTTGCTCATGGTTTGTGCCCAGAGGCGCCCGGCGCGGTAAGAGCTTCTTACCAATGGGCCCGAAAGCACTCCCAAAAAGCCAATTTCTTCCGCCTCTTCAGCCATCTCGGCAAACTCCACCGGCTTTACCCATCTTGAAACTGGATGGTGTTTAGGCGTAGGGCGCAGATATTGAGTGATGGTCAGAATATCCGTGCCGGCATCGTGAAGGTCTTGCATAGCCTGAGAAATCTCTTCGCGAGTTTCGCCCATTCCAAGAATCAAATTCGACTTGGTGACCAAACCATAATTTCTAGCCTGAGTGATCACATCCAAGGATCTGTCGTATCTAAAGGCTGGGCGAATTTCTTTAAAAATGCGTGGCACTGTTTCAACGTTGTGAGCAAAAACTTCTGGCCGGGCGTCAAACACTTTGCCAAGCAAATCTGGGTTGCCAGAGAAATCTGGCACGAGAATCTCGACTCCGGTGCCCGGCGATGCCTTGTGAATTTGTCTGATGGTTTCGGCATAGAGCCAGGCGCCTTCGTCTGGCAGGTCATCTCGAGCTACACCTGTGACAGTTGCGTAGCGCAATTCCATTTGCTTCACAGAATCACCAACACGTCGAGGTTCGTCCGGATCGAAGTTATCAGGTTTTCCGGTGTCGATCTGGCAGAAGTCGCAGCGGCGGGTGCACTGTGAACCACCAATTAGGAATGTTGCCTCGCGATCTTCCCAGCACTCGAAGATGTTCGGGCAGCCAGCCTCCTGGCAAACGGTGTGAAGATTTTCGCCCTTCACCAATTTTTGCAAAGCCTGGTATTCAGGCCCCATGTTTGCCGTGGTTTTGATCCACTCTGGTTTTTTCTCGATAGGTACAGAAGCGTTTCTAGCTTCGATGCGAAGGAGCTTGCGCTCTGGTTTCAGTTCGGTCATTTTGCGACCTTGCCAATCTCTTTTAGGTTCTTTTGGATAACTTCGGCCGCCATTGCGGTGGTGATCTCTTTGCCAAGCAACTCGGTCAGAGTGCTGGTTTTAGCGTCACGGATGCCGCAGGCAACAATGGCGTCATAAGGTTCAAGCGAGTTATTGCAATTTAGGGCAAAGCCGTGCATCGTGGTGTGCTCGGCAACTCTAATTCCAATTGCAGCAACCTTTACAAAGGTGTCGCCAACCGGCGCCCAGACGCCGCTTCGCCCTTCAACACGCACGGTTTCAAGGCCAAATTCACGGATGCTGTCAATCAGAACCTGCTCCAGCCACCTCACATAACCGACTACGTCGATGGGGCGAGGTAGTTGCATGATGGGGTAGCCAACCAGTTGCCCAGGGCCATGCCAGGTAATCTTTCCACCTCGGTCAACATCGATTACCGGTGTGCCGTCAGTTGGGCGTTCAGAGTCTTCGGTGCGCTTACCCGCGGTGAACACACTTGAGTGTTCAAGCAAAATCACTGTGTCAGGAAGCTCGCCGCTAGCCACTTTTGCGTGGATATTCCTTTGGAATTCCCACGCATCTTCGTATCCAATGAATTTTGGATCGAGACCGGCGATAAGGAATTCTGGCATGACTCAAGTCTAAGCAATCCACAGATGTCACAAATTCCCGTTCTTTACACAAAAGTGTTCAAGCCGTGATGAGTGTCTAGCAATAGGCGTTTGATAAACAAGTGAAAATCAAGAAACCGCGTTTTCGACGAGCAGACCTAAGGCGACTATGCGTCCGTCATCGCCCTGGTGGTTGGCGCTTGGGTGACGATATGTTTGCCCAAACTCCCAAACGAATTCGCTCGAATTGGGTGTTTCAAGTTCAGTCGGCCTTTGCGCCCGAGATTTGTCCGATTCAAAGCACAGATGGGAGGGTCTTCCTATTGCAAAAAATTGCGGAGGCCAGGCCTAGTCGCAATGTCCGTTCGCGAGTGGCACTGTTGGTTTGTTCTGCTCTAGCAGCGGGTCTAGTGGCAGTTATCCTGTCAGCCTTTTTGTCCCAATCTGAATTAGCCGAGTCAACTGAACATTCTTCCCGTGAAATAGTGAATCAGGTTTCACCCTGTGATGAGGCAAAATCGGCTTCTCTAGATCGCATCTCTGAAATTGCAGCCGGTGAGCAAGTTGAAACCAGGGTTCTGGCCGAGATAGGTGGTTTGCAGCACGTTTTACTCAAAATCAAATGTGTCGGCGAGGCGAACTTGAACCTCGAGGTTTATAGAGTGTCACGCGAAGGTGCCTGGAAGATAACAAAGGTCCTCCAGTCGAATAAACAACTGGAGGACCTTGGTAAGTAGCTTTTATAGACCTAGTACTGAATCGAAGTTAGCTTCTTCTAGTCGAGCCTTTACGTCAACCAAGAATCGGCTTGCATCGGCGCCATCGACCAGACGGTGGTCGTATGAAAGCGCCAAATAAACCATGCTTCGAATTGATATAGCGTCTTGGCCATTTGCGTCGGTCACTACAGCAGCGCGCTTGGTTACAACACCGGTTCCCAAAATTGCTACCTGAGGCAGGAATACAACTGGGGTGTCAAACAAAGCACCTCGTGAACCAGTGTTGGTCAGTGTAAAGGTGCCGCCACCAAGCTCATCTGGCTTCAACTGGTTAGCGCGGGTGCGTCCAGCCAGATCAGCAATCTGCTGAGCAATCTGCATGATGTTAAGTGTTGAAGCGTCACGGATTACTGGAGTGAGCAGACCCTTTTCAGTGTCAACCGCAAAAGAAATGTTTTCAGTACCGTGGTAGACGATGTTCTCGCCATCGATTGTTGCGTTTAGTTTCGGGTGAACACGCAGTGCCTCTGCAGCAGCAAGTGCAAAGAACGGCATGAAGTTCAACTTGCCGCCAGATTTTGCTACGAACTGAGTCTGCACGCGCTGGCGCAACTGAGCGATCTTGGTAACGTCTACTTCAACAACAGTGGTTAGTTGTGCTGTAGACACCATCGATGCAACTGCACGCTCAGCAAGCACCTTACGGAGACGAGACATCGGCTCGGTGGTGCCTCGCAGAGGTGATGCGGCTCCCGGAACGAAGGTTGATTGAGCCGGTGCGCTTGCAACAGGCGCTGCTACAGGAGTGTTTGAAGCTGCGATTACGTCATCCTTGCGGATTCGGCCACCAACGCCGGTGCCAGCGATCTGTGACAGATCAATGCCGGTCTCTTGAGCCAATTTGCGAACTAGGGGAGTCACATAGCCAGCATCAACAGAGCCGGTGGTTGCAACGGGGGTGGCAACTGGGGTAGCCGCTGCTGGAGTAACGGGTGCAACAGCTGGTGCTGCCGCCGCAGGCGGAATGTATGCCGGAGCCGCAGGTGCGGCAACGGGAGCAGGAGCTACCACTGGCGCCGGAGCAACAGGAGCCTCAACAACAGGAGCCGGGTTGGCTTCAACAGTCGGGGTTGGAGCACTTGAACCTGCACCTGAACCATCACCAATAATGACCAAGACAGCGCCGACCTGAACGGTCTCGTCTTCTTGAACCAAGATTTGTTCAATTACGCCTGCAACAGGCGAAGGAATTTCGGTATCGACTTTGTCGGTAGAAACCTCAACCAGTGGTTCGTCGACAGCTACAGAGTCGCCTACCTTCTTTAGCCAACGGGTTACAGTGCCCTCGGTAACGCTCTCGCCAAGTGCCGGCAGTACTACTGATTCGCTCATTCTGATGCTCCTTGTGAAATCTTTTACGCGTGTGCGTGTAGAGGTTTGCCGGCGATAGCTAGGTGAGCTTCGCCGATGGCTTCGTTCATGGTTGGGTGTGCGTGAATCAAAGATGCAACATCCTCTGGGTACGCCTCCCAGTTAACGATCAATTGTGCTTCGCCGATCTGCTCGCCAACACGTGAACCAATCATGTGTACTCCGATGATCGGGCCATCGTTCTTGCGAATCAGTTTGATGAATCCCGCAGTTCCAAGAATCTGGCTCTTGCCGTTTCCGCCAAGGTTGTACTCGTAGGTTGAGATGTTTTCTGCACCGAAAGTCTCAGCAGCCTTAGCCTCAGTTAGACCAACTGAGGCAATCTCAGGCTCACAGTAGGTAACCTTCGGAATTCCGTTTTCATCAATAACGGCTGGCTTCAAGCCAGCAATTTCCTCGGCGATGAAAATACCCTGTTGGAAGCCTCGGTGTGCCAGCTGCAAACCAGGAACAATGTCGCCAGCAGCGTAGACGCCCGGGATGTTGGTCTGCAGGCGATCATTGGTTAGTACATAGCCACGGTCCATTTGGATACCCTGCTCTTCGTAACCGAGGCCTGCAGTGTTTGGGCCGCGACCGACGGCAACCAAAAGCACCTCGGCCTCTAGCTTTTCGCCGCTTTCAAGGCTTACTACGACACCGTGTTCGTGCTGCTCGACGCCAGAGAAACGCACACCGGTCTTGAAGTCAATGCCGCGCTTGCGGAATGCACGTTCGAGAGCCTTGCTTACAGCAGCGTCTTCATTTGGAACCAAGCTTGGTAGACCCTCGACGATGGTCACCTCGGCACCGAATGACTTCCAGATAGAAGCGAACTCAACGCCGATAACGCCGCCACCCAAGACGATGACCTTGTTCGGAACAAAATTCAATTGCAAAGCGTGCTCTGAGGTGATTACTCGGCCACCGATTTCTAGACCAGGCAAGCTGCGGCTGTATGAGCCAGAGGCCAAAACGATGTTCTCGCCTGTGTAGTTGTCGCCGTTTACCTGAATGGTCTTTGGCCCAACCAGGCGCCCTTCGCCAGATACAACGGTGATGCTCTTCGAGTTGACTAGTCCGGTGAGGCCCTTGAATAGACGATCAACAATGGTGTTGCGGTAAGCGTTGACCGCTGGCATGTCGATTGCACCGAAAGTTGACTGCACACCGTAGGTTGCTGACTCCTTTACAGTGTCTGCAACCTCTGCTGAGTGAAGAAGTGCTTTGGTGGGGATACATCCGCGGTGAAGGCAGGTGCCACCAAGTTTGTCTTTCTCGATTAGCGCAACGCTTTTGCCCAATTGAGCCGAACGAAGTGCAGCTGCATAGCCACCGCTTCCTCCACCAAGGATTACAACGTCAAAGTTGTGGTCAGCCACTTAATTACTCCCTCTAAAGGTTCGCCAATACCTTCAAACTTTACTATGTTTTAGCGTTTACTCGAACTTGATTGATTCTCGGCAAGGCGAACCAAAGTGCGCACCATCGTGCCGGTTGCTCCCTTTGGTGTGTAGCCATAAGCCGCACCTGAATTATCCGAAGGTCCAGCAATATCTAGGTGCGCCCAAGCGATTTTCTTAGATTTGTCGGTTTTCTGTGGGCCAATGAACTCTTGCAAGAAGTGTCCACCTACCAGCATTCCTCCGGCACGGTTGCCAATTTTGACGTTAGCAATATCGGCGATATCTGAGTCGAGTAGAGGTCTTAGCTCGTCAGCTAGTGGCATGTGCCAGACCAGCTCACCCGTAGAAGCAGCTGCCTTTTCTACCAGCTCAACTGCTATCTGATCGCCCATTAATCCGGCGTAACGGTTGCCAAGAGCAATAGTCGCGGCTCCAGTAAGAGTCGCAACATCGACAATCAGGTCTGGAAACTCTTCACTTGCCATCGAGAGGCCGTCGGCGAGCACTAGGCGACCTTCGGCGTCGGTGTTGAGCACCTCAATGGTCTTTCCATTTCTAGCGCGAATTACGTCATTAGGTCGAACCGCCGTACCAGAAGGCATGTTTTCAGCTAGGCACATCCATGCGGTGACTTTGGTGTTTATTTTGAGAGCTGCAATGGTTCTAACTGCATTCAGAACAGTTGCGGCGCCAGTCATGTCGTATTTCATGCCAACCATGGATTCCGCCGGCTTCAGGCTAAGACCGCCTGAGTCAAAAGTTATTCCCTTGCCAACCAATGCAATATGTTTCTTTGCTCCAGCGGGGGAGTACGAGATTTTTACGAGTCGTGGCGGACGACTTGAACCTGCACCCACGGCAGAGATTCCACCAAGGCCATCTTTGACCAGGGCCTTTTCATCCCAAACTTTGATCTTGAGGCCGGCGGACTTTGCAACGGCCGCAGCTTCGGTTGCAAACGAAGCAGGGAATAGTTCATTAGGTGCTCGATTGACTAGGTCTCGCGAGTGCTTGACTGCCGTTGAGATAACTTCGTTTTTTTGAACGGATTCTCGACCCAATTTCAGTTTTGACACGAATACGAGAGATTTGTTTCGATTCGTCGACTTCTGGGCACGGTATTCATCGAAGCTGTAGCTTCCCAGTGAAAAGCCAAGGTGCAGGGCCTCCATTTGAGCTTCAGACTTGGTGTCTAGATCGAAAACTACGCGCTCGAATTTTTGGGCTTTTCTTGCAATAGTTCCGCCGACCTCGCGCAAGATTTGATCGTTCAATTCGCCATTGCCAAGCCCTATAAAAGCCCTAGTTGACCCAGCTGATCCGGGAACCAGCGTGACAGACTCTTTCTTTGCGTTGACGCCTACGTTTTCAAGGGCCTTGAGATCGATACCTAGCGCGCTTGGATCGCCTGAAGTTAGAGACAACTTGCCTTCGTTATCGGCAATGCCAATTACAAGAAGCGTGTTGGCGTTCAGAGTGGGAATTGATGTGGCAGTAGAAACCTTTATTAAAGACATACGCCAATGCTAAACGGCTAAAAGTTAGGATGGGGCTATGAACCACTTCAGCGAGTTGTACGAGTATCGCA
Source organism: Rhodoluna sp. (assembly GCF_024641065.1). Classification (GTDB taxonomy): domain Bacteria; phylum Actinomycetota; class Actinomycetes; order Actinomycetales; family Microbacteriaceae; genus Rhodoluna. The sequence goes on along the minus strand of NZ_JAHEDV010000001.1, from coordinate 233,694 downwards.
CTGGTGTGCAGTCAGTGCCTATGGGGTTGAATTTCGTAGCTGGTTTATCAGGCTTCACCGACTCGGGCCATGTGTTCGCGCAATTCGCTCAGCACATATTCAGCAGCCTCAAGCATGAGTTGATTCTTCAATTCGCCAACGATGAACTACTTGATTACAGATCAAGACGACCAGTGATGTATTTCGAGCGCGACCATATCGCAAGTTATGAACCCGCGATCCTCGGAATCTATCTGGTTCACGATGAATCCAATGAGCCTTTTCTGTTCCTGCATGGTTACGAGCCTGACTTCAAATGGGAGGCCTTTTCTGATGCGATTCTTGAAATCGTTGAGGAGCTGCAGGTTGCCGACTTCACCTGGGTACACTCGATTCCTTTTCCAACACCGCACAGTCGACCAGTGGGCATAACCGTCTCAGGCAACCGCTCGGATGTCATCGAGCTCGTTTCTGAGTGGAAACCTCAAACTCAAGTCCCCGGCAACATCCTTCACTTAATCGAGTACAAGCTGACTCAGATAGAAATTCCGGTGGCAGGGTTCGTAATGCTCATTCCTCACTACCTGAGCGACACTGAGTTTCCCCAGGGAACAATTACCGCACTTGAACAAGTTAGTGCCGCGACAGGTTTGGTTTTTCCGACCGACTCTCTTCGAGCCGAGGCCGTTGAAGTTTCGAAAAAGATTGATGAGCAGCTCTCTAAAAATGAGGACCTAGCCAAGATGGTTGCCTCTCTTGAGGCCGGTTATTCAAGTGAAATCAACCTTGGTATCAGAAACCAGATTGTCAGACCGACCCCTCACATGCCTTCGGCAGAAGAAATTGCCGATGAGCTTGAGGGTTATCTAGCTAACCGTCACAAAAATGGTGCTGAGGACGAGATTTAGTTCAAGCGGAATCGTATTCCGAGTTTCTCCTCGGTTTCTTTCCAAAACTTATTCTGTTCAGTTTCGTCCAAGAGCTCGCTCGGCAGTTTGGCAGGCTTAGGTTTTCCCCAAAGCTCCAGAACTGCCGGGCCAATGTAACTTCCGTTTGATTCGTCGAGACCTCTGAGCACCGTCTCAGAGCCGCGCCGAGCCGGTTGCGCTAGAAGATACTCAACTGGTCTAACCCAGCTTGCTCCGTAACGACTTGCTCGAGTGAAACCTGGGTGTGCAACCGTTGAGCTCTGATTAGTGTTTTTAAGCTTTCTGGCAACGGTGAGACCGAATAGCAGGTTCTCGCGTTTGGACTTTGCATAGTGATCTGCCGTCGACATTGCAGCTTCGTTCGAGGTGGTCATCACGTGAGTGCGAGCGACAATCGAAGAAACGGTCAGCATTCTTGCGCTGTCTGCCGCAGCATCCCAGATTTGGGACGTCAGATAGAAGTGAGCAAGGTGATTTACCCCGGTATGCCACTCAAAGCCCTGAACTGTTTGTTTTTTGGGTGACTCGACCTTGGCTCCGGCGTTATTGATCAGCACATCCCATTGGTGCTGCCTCAAATAGTTTGCAGCCTCAGATACTTGGTTCAAGTCTGAGAAATCGCAACTCAAGAACGCCAATTGTTTCTCTTTATTGGGCAGAGCCTCGATTACTTCGCTTAATTTGCTTGGATTTCGCCCAAGTGCGGTTACTGAATAGCCGCGATGCAGCAACGTTTTAACATTTTCAAACCCAATTCCTGCGGTTCCACCTGTCACGATTGCCCTTTTAGTCATATCGGCAGAATACGCCCCATTTGATTGGCAAGATGGGAATGTGAAAAACAAAGCCGCACTCGTGATGACAGCCGGTGCGCTGGCATACCTTGTCGCGGTAATCAATCGAAGCAGTCTGGGTGTCGCTGCACTTGCTGCGACCGAGCGTTTTGATGTTGCCGCAACCATGCTCTCGACTCTTGCAGTGTCGCAGTTGGCTGTCTATGCGGCTATGCAAATTCCGGTAGGAATCCTGCTTGATCGTTTCGGTGCAAAACGCCTTCTGGTTTTTGGCGCATGCTCAATGGCAGTCGGGCAACTTCTGGTTGCTTTCATCCCGGTATTCGGTTTCGCAGTTGCTGGCCGAATGCTTGTTGGTTTGGGTGACGCCTTTGTTTTCATCTCAATGATTCGCTTGGTGTACGGCTGGTTCGACGGGGCAATGGCGACGAGAATTCAACAACTTCTTACCAATGTTGGTCAAGTTGGCCAAGCGATATCGGCATTACCGTTTGCGCTTGTTTTGCACCTAAACGGCTGGACCGTGGCTTTTGCTTCCCTTGCTTTCGTCACTGTTGCTCTAGTTTTTGTGCTCCTTGCAGTGGTTCAAGAAGATCGAAATCCGAGTGATGGAATCATCAGGGCTGAGTCTCTTAAATCGTCATTTCGCCAGCTTGCTTCGAACGTTGCTAAACCTGGCGTGCGTGCCTCGTTCTGGATTCACTTCACCTTGCAATCAGCGCCATCGGTGTTCCTATTGCTTTGGGGGTATCCGTTCTTGGTTTCGGCTGAAAACTTTTCACCATCTGCGGCATCATTCGCACTCTCGACTTTCGCGGTCACTGGTCTGTTTTCTGGACCGGTAATTGGTTGGTTGTGTGGTCGTTATCCAGGCGCTCGAATATTCATGGTTATCGGCACGGCGTTGTCGATTGGCGGTTCATGGATTCTCGTTTTGCTTCAAACGGAGTCTGCACCTACTTGGATGATTCTTCTGCTCATCTTTGTCTTGGGTGTCAGCGGGCCTATGTCGATGGTTGCCTTTGACTTCGTTCGAAATCACGTAGATAAAAGTCAGTTGGGTGCTGTGAATGGCTTTGTCAATGTGGGTGGGTTTGTCGCCACCTTCTCGATGATGTTTATCGCAGGCGTCATTCTTGATCAGGTTGCGCTTGCGAATAGCGATGATACTGGTGTCATTTCTAGATTTACTCTCGAAGGATTCCGTTGGGCGATGTCTGTTGAGTTCTTTGCACTCGCTCTCGGGGTCTTGATGCTTGCCATTGAATTGGCCAAGACCAGAGCTCTGAAAAGCCATCAAGGGAATAAATAGTAACCGTTGCCTGTTTCCAGCTGGGTCGCACTTCAACTAAATGCACTCAGTTTTAGCTTTAGCGTGGCATACTTATCTATAGGACCCAGTCGTCGAAGATTCATTTCGATTTGACATGGGTCTTCGTAATGCCCGAAACGCCTTCGAGATTGTCTTGGGGTGGGGGAGTGGAGAGGTTCAAATTGGCTAAAAAGAACGAAAGTGCGCCTGACAAAACGTCATGGTTTAGTCGTTTTCAGCGCAATGAAAAATCTCAGGGGGACGAAGTAGCAAACATTAAGGAACCCGAGAACATTAGCGTTGAACCAAAGAAAAGTGCTCCAGTGACCAAAACAGCAGCGAGTAAGCCCGTAACCAAAAAAACTCAAGCTCCGACCGAGAAGCCAGTTGCTAAGACTGCGGCGAAAGCCCCGGCAAAGGCTACAGAAGCCAAGCCTGCTAAGAGTTCCGAGAAAGTTTCTACCAAGGCGCCGGCCAAGGCTGCAGCCAAGAAGGCTGAAGCTGAGTTACCACTAGACGCTGAACAAACCGCAACCAAGACTGTAAAGGCAAAGCCAGCCACCAAGGCCGCCGCCAAACCTGCTGGCGCGAAAGCGAAACCAGCAAAGGCCGCTAAATTGCCTAAGTCTGATGATGAAGATGAAGAAGATCTAGACGACATCTCAGTCGAAGCGATTGTTGCCGATGCCGCAATTGCCGTTGACATAGTTGCTCTAGAAGATGACCACCACGATGACGAGCAAGAAGAAGTCGAAACTTTGGTTGTTCCAGAGGGTGCTTTGGTTCTCTCACACCGTGAAGACGACGACATTCCTGTTCAGACAACAACAATCACCGGTGCAACTGCTGACCCTGTGAAGGACTACCTAAAGCAGATTGGAAAGGTTGCGCTTCTAAATGCCGAGCTCGAGGTTGAGTTGGCGAAGCGCATTGAAGCCGGCCTTTTTGCTGAAGAGAAGCTAGCCAACGCTAAGAAACTTACTCGTGAACAAGAGCGCGATTACAAGTGGGTAATCAAAGACGGCCAGCGTGCTAAGAGCCACCTTCTAGAGGCTAACTTGCGTTTGGTGGTTTCACTGGCAAAGCGTTACACCGGCCGCGGCATGCAGTTTCTTGACCTCATTCAGGAGGGCAACCTAGGTCTGATTCGTGCCGTTGAGAAGTTTGACTACACCAAGGGTTACAAGTTCTCTACCTATGCAACCTGGTGGATTCGACAGGCAATCACTCGAGCAATGGCTGACCAGGCTCGCACCATTCGTATTCCGGTTCACATGGTTGAGGTCATCAACAAGTTGGCTCGCGTTCAGCGTCAGCTGTTGCAAGATCTTGGTCGCGAACCGACCCCAGAAGAATTGGCTCGTGAGCTAGATATGACCCCTGAAAAGGTTGTCGAAGTTCAGAAGTACGGCCGTGAACCTATTTCGCTTTCAACCCCACTCGGTGAAGATGGCGATTCTGAGTTCGGCGACCTAATTGAAGACACCGAAGCAGTTGTGCCTGCTGATGCAGTTGGCTTCACCATGCTTCAGCGTGAGCTTGAGCGCATCCTTGATTCGCTTCACCCTCGCGAAGCTGGCGTTATTCGCAGCCGTTTCGGACTTGGCGATGGCGTTCAAAAGACTCTTGACCAGATTGGTGAGGAGTTCGGTGTGACTCGCGAGCGTATTCGACAAATTGAATCGAAGACAATGTCAAAGTTGCGTCACCCTTCACGTTCGCAAATGCTTCGAGACTACCTAGAGAACTAATTTGTTCTACCTGCCAGCCATTCTGATCGGGCGCTTAGTGCGTCTGGCAGTTCGGTTGATTCGTCCCGGTGGTGGCTCTGCGCTGCCGGGCTTGGTTTTGAGTAAAATCGCGCCTGGCTTGTTGGCCGCTACGCTTTCTAAATTCAAGGATGGTCTTGTCGTTGTCACTGGGTCAGCCGGTAAATCAACAACAACCAAGATGCTCGTTGCGATGGCGCGAGCTCACGGCAAAGTTGTATTCACGAACCCATCAACAGCGAACATCGCTCAGGGTTTCTACTCGTCAATAATTGAACGTTCGAATGTTTGGGGAGCCATCGCTGGCGATGTTGCGATTCTTGAGATGGACGAAGGGCATGCTGCTGAAATCACCAAGCGCATTCTTCCGCGCCAAGTGACCGTCCTGAATGTTTTAGAAGACCAACTTGATCGTTTCATTGACCCTGCATTGGTGAGAAATAAGCTTGGCGAAGTTGCAGCCCGAGCGACCGACGCCGTGATTTTGAACACGGATGATCAAAACATCCTGGTTATGAACCAGAAGTACCAACCAAGTTCAGTCACATGGTTTGGCATCGCGTCTGAAATAGTTTCAAATACAGCTCACGGGCTCGGCGCCGCAGAGACATACCTCTCGGTGCTACCTCGTCAAGAAGTTTCATCAGAGATAACCAGTGTTGACGGGCTAGACGCCTCGGCTGTCGTTCAAGGTAGGGACTGCTCGCTGATCTTGCCAAATCGTGGCCTGCACTTTGCTCTGGATGCAATTGCAGCCTTAGAGAGCGCCAGGCGTTATCTGGGGGAGAGCTTTGATCTAGCCCTTGCCACTAAGACTCTAAACGAGCTTCCGCCAGTTTTTGCCAGAGGCGAGATCGTAAAAATCAATGGTGAAGAGGTCGAGTTTATTCTCGTTCAGAATCCAATGAGCTTTCAGTTGAATCTAGATAATTTGACCACCAATCCCGAGCAGATTTTCTTAGCCATCGGCCGCGATGTTCACGATCCATCCTGGCTCTGGACCGTAGACCTGAAAAACTTGAGTCATGTTGATGTTCTATCGGGATTCAATTTCGCTGAAATGGGTCTCCGATTGACCTACGCAGATATTCCAGTTGGATTTGCCACCGATGATCTGCAAATTGCCTTGGATAAATTCTTTGCCCTACCCCGACCAGAACATGGTCGAAAAACCGTTATTTTCAGTGCTGATGCAATGAGGCGCACACGCAGAATCCTGGGTCTCACCGACCCCGAGGCGGTCGAGCGATGATTAAGTTGGTTGGACTTTTTCCGAGACACCTGAATCTAAATGGTGACTTCGGCAACCTGACTGTTTTGTCTAAGCAGCTTGAGTGGCGTGGAGTCGAGTTTGAGGTTCACTTGGCTGAATCTCTGCATGAAATACCGGTAGACGCGTCTTTCATTCTTCTTGGGCACGGTTCAGCAGCAGCTTGGGCTGACTTGTCTTCTTGCTTCTCTGAGCTTAAGCAAGTGCTCAGCTCTGCGCTCGAGCGTGGCGCCAAAATTCTCGCAGTTTCTTCAGGCGTTGAACACCTATTTGATGTGACTAGCGCAGATAGCGCTGGCATTGGACTACTGCCTGGCAAACCCGTGTTGCGTGAACGGACTTCTGAGTTTAAGAGCTTTGTGTCGGACTCAAAACAGAGCCTTGGGTATGTGAACTCTGAACTTGAACTTCCACTTTTTAGTGAAGATGGTGGCCTAATCTGCACACTGCTACACGGCCCATTCCTGGCTAAATCTGAGTATCTTCAAGAGCTTGTTTCGGACCTTTGTGCTTACGCAGGTGTCGAGTGCCCAGAATTGTCACATGCAAAAACCCAGGAACTCAAGAAGTATCTTGAAGGTGCCTGGGTCGCAGCTGGCGTTCATTAAGTTTTAGCGCGAGAGAAGCTTGTCGCTTTCGTCTAGCCATGACTTTGCAATTGGTTCTAGTTTGGCTTTTTTCTCATTACCGTGGTGTGAACAGAAAAGAAGTTCACCGGTAGCTAATTCAACTCGGATGTAAGCCTGAGCTCCACAAATGTCACAACGATCTAGCGCGGTTAGCGACTCTCTTGACTCGTTGGTTTCTACTGACTCGGTGATTGCATCATTTGCTGACATTGCTACTCCTCTGATTACTTCTATTTGAACATGGTGGTGACGGAAAAAGTGCGCAATTCACTAGCAGTTCGCTAACTGCGATATAGCGTTTCGAAGATGCGGTATCCGTGTCAGATCAAGGATTCCGCACCGTTCGGGTTAGCATTTTCGGGTGCCTAATTCAGATTACTCAGCAAGACATCTCTCGGTTCTAGAGGGGCTCGAGGCGGTTCGCAAACGCCCGGGTATGTACATCGGCTCGACCGATAGTCGTGGCTTGATGCACTGTCTTTGGGAGATTATCGACAACTCGGTAGATGAGGCACTTGCTGGCTTTGGTGATCAAATCAAAGTTATTTTGCACCCAGACGGCAGCGTTGAGGTGAATGACCGTGCCAGAGGTATCCCGGTTGATATTGAACCTAAGACTGGTTTGAGCGGTGTCGAAGTTGTTTTCACAAAATTGCATGCTGGTGGAAAGTTCGGCTCTGGTTCATACGCAGCATCGGGCGGTCTTCACGGTGTTGGTGCGTCGGTAGTTAACGCGCTATCTCAACGACTTGACGTTGAGGTTGATCGCGATGGTAAGACCTACGCTATGTCTTTCCGCAGGGGCGAGCCGGGCACATTCGATGACGCTTCTGGCATTAAACCCGGAAACCCGTTTCAACCATTCATCGATGGTTCAGTGCTCCGTGAGGTAGGCAAGGTAGCCAAGGGCATTTCTGGTACCCGTGTGCGCTACTGGGTTGATCCACAAATATTTATAAAAGACGCTGTATTCGCTATTGACGACCTTTTGGGTCGTGCTCGCCAGACTGCGTTCCTGGTACCCGGTCTTGGTATCAACATCGAAGATCAGCGGTCATCCGAGATTCTTCGCCACGATTTCAAATTCGATGGTGGTCTAGTTGAGTTCGCTGATTACTTGGCCAAGGATACCCCTCTAACTGCTACCTGGACTCTAGCCGGGCAGGGTTCGTTCACCGAGACCATTCCTGTGCTTGACGAATCAGGAAACATGGTTTCGCGCGAAGTTGATCGAACCTGCGATGTTGACATAGCTATACGTTGGGGAACCGGCTATGACACTGAGGTCAAGTCGTTCGTAAACATCATTTCGACTCCCAAGGGCGGCACTCACATTGCCGGCTTTGAGCAGGCACTGCTTAAGACTCTTCGTTCTCAGATTGAATCGAATGCTCGCAAGTTAAAAGTTGGCAACGACAAAATTGAAAAAGAAGATGTTCTTGCCGGAGTCACAGCAGTTGTCACAGTTCGACTTGCTGAACCTCAGTTTGAGGGTCAAACCAAAGAAATTCTAGGAACTCCGGCAGTCCGAAACATCGTTGCCAATGTGGTTACCAAGGCTATGGGGGAGAAGTTCAGTTCATCCAAGCGGGATGACAAAACCCAAGCTTCGCAGTTGCTTGAAAAAGTCGTGGCCGAAATGAAGTCGCGAATTTCTGCCCGCACTCACAAAGAGACTCAGCGTAGAAAAAACGCTCTCGAGACTTCCTCACTCCCTACCAAATTGGTAGATTGCCGCACCCAAGAAACTGAGACCTCTGAGCTGTTCATCGTTGAGGGTGACTCTGCGCTTGGCACAGCCAAGTTAGCTCGCGACAGTGAGTTCCAGGCGCTGTTGCCTATCCGTGGAAAAATCTTGAATGTGCAAAAGGCATCGATTTCAGACATGCTTTCAAACACCGAGTGTGCCTCGATTATTCAGGTACTAGGTGCCGGTTCAGGCAGAAGCTTTGATCTAGATTCTGCTCGCTACGGAAAAGTGATTCTGATGAGTGACGCCGATGTCGACGGTGCTCACATTCGCACTCTTTTGCTAACTCTTTTCTTTAGGTACATGAGGCCTCTTGTCGAGGCTGGTCGTGTCTTTGCTGCTGTGCCACCTTTGCACAGGGTTGAGATCGTAAATGCAGGCTCAAAGGCCAACGAAGTGGTTTACACCTACTCGCAGGCAGAGCTTGAGGATTTGCTTCAGAAACTATCCAAGGCCGGCAAGAGATACAAAGAGCCTATTCAGCGATACAAGGGCCTTGGCGAAATGGACGCAGATCAGCTTGCAGAGACCACCATGGATCGCAACCACCGAGCACTGCGCAGAGTTCGCGTCGAAGACGCAGCGGCAGCCGAATCGGTTTTCGAATTGCTCATGGGCAACGACGTTGCTCCTCGTCGAGACTTCATCATCGACTCGGCCGATGGCTTTGAAAGAGACAGAATCGACGCGTAGTGCGAATTAGCTAAAAAATGGACCCCGAATGTTTGGGGTCCATTTTTTTTATTTAACAGGCTACCTAGAACCTAGGCTTCCGACGAGTGTGTCAATCGGTGATCCCGAGGCGTCTCGCTTGGCAGCCTCTGATGGCAGAGTGATCGGTTTTCCGTCTGTGCTAAGTGCTAGTAGCTCACCTGATGTAACAGCTGCAAAGTACAGGCAATCTTCAGCTCGAATGAAACGCTGCGCGCGCACACCGCTTGTTGCCCGGCCCTTTGCTGGGAACTCGGCAAGTGGTGTCCACTTTGCGCTGCCTGGATCTGTGCCTGGTATGGCCGCAGAGGAGTTGGCGCAAGTAACAACTTTCGATTCATTGATGTCGCTGACAACGCTGAAACTTAGTACGGTCCCTTCTGGCGATAGGTTGATTCCTGCTACACCGCCGGCTGCGCGTCCTTGAGGGCGAACGTTGGCTGCCGAGAACCTCAGAAGTTGAGCATCGTTGGTGACAAAGACGAGTTCGTCATCGTCGGAACAAACAGCGGCTCCCACAACTTGATCGCCATTCTTGAGACTAATCATTTCGAACTCATCTTTAGGCGGGTATTCTGCGCTTACGCGTTTCACGACGCCCTTTAGGGTGCCAATTGCCAAACTAGTCTTTTCGTCTAGCGGAGTAACTGAAACCACTGAAAGCGACTTTGCGATACCCAAGAACGAGTTGGCCGAAACCATAGAATTCACGTCGGTTGCGTACTCCATCGACGGAACATCGCCAACGTGAATTCGGTGCATTTTTCCGTCACTAGTCAAGAAACCGATGTCTGACCTAGTTGAAGTTTCGAATCGAACCGCGACCGCGTCATGTTTTGTTCGTTTTGAGGTCACAGTTGGTTCACCAAGCTCATTGACACGGCCAACGAGCCCTGAAGCCGTCATAATGATCACGCAAGGGGTATCGGCCAATTGGGCGCTAACCGAGGCCGCTTTTGCCATACTGATCGGCTTAACCTCTTCAACATCACTGATGAGAGTGGTTCTGCGATCTTCGCCGTATTTTGTCGCGACTTCGTCAAGTTCAGCAGAGACCACATCGCGTAGGTTTTGGTCACTTGAGAGAATCGCCTCGAGAGATGCAATGTCTTCTAGCAAAGCTGCTCGCTCTGTTTCAAGCTCGATCTTCGAGAACTTAGTAAGGCGGCGCAGCCTTAGCTCAAGAATATATTCGGCCTGAAGTTCAGAGAGATCGAAAATTTGACGCAGACGGATACGGGCGTCATCAACTTCATCGCTGCTTCGAATTACCTGGATAACTTCGTCGATAGAAACGATTGCGATCAGCAATCCTTCTACTAGGTGGAGTCGGGCTTTGCGTTTTCCAAGTCGATTTTTGGTGCGACGCTTTGTGACAATTATTCGGTGTGACAGATAGACCCCGAGCATGTCTTTTAGGCCCAGTGTTTGTGGTCTTCCATCGACCAAGGCAACATTGTTGATGCCGAATGAATCTTCCATCGGGGTAAATCGGTAAAGCAGATCAAGTACTACCTGAGGGTCAAAGCCAGTTTTTAGCTCGATAACGAGTTTTAGTCCGTTGGTGCGGTCAGTCAGATCAGTGACGTCAGAAATTCCTTGCAGTTTTTTTGAATTCACTCCGTCTTTGATCTTCTCAATGACTTTTTCTGGACCAACTAGGTAAGGAAGTTCCGTTACGACAAGTCCCATTTTTCGCGGAGAAACGCTTTCAATCGAAACGCGTGCTCGGGTTTTGAAGGTTCCTCGACCAGTTTCGTAAGCGTCCCGAACGCCATCCAAGCCCATAATGATTCCGCCGTTAGGCAAATCAGGACCAGGTACAAATTTCATAAGCTCTTCGGTCGTGGCCTCTTTATTGCCAAGGAGAAAACGAGCGGCAGCAATAGCCTCGCGCAGGTTGTGGGGCGGCATGTTCGTTGCCATACCTACAGCGATGCCCGAAGCTCCATTTACTAGAAGGTTCGGAAAGGCCGCGGGAAGCACCTCAGGTTCAGTGAGTTGTGCGTCATAGTTTGGCTTGAAATCAACAACGTCTTCATTGAGACCGTCATTCATTAGAAGTGCGGCGGTTGAGAGGCGTGCTTCGGTGTAACGTGCTGCTGCGGGGCCGTCGTCAAGGGAACCAAAGTTTCCGTGGCCGTCAATCATTGGAACGCGAAGCGAGAACGGCTGGGCCATTCGAACCAGTGCGTCATAAATTGCTGAGTCACCGTGAGGGTGCAATTTACCCATCACTTCGCCGACCACGCGAGCAGACTTTACGTGACCACGATCTGGGCGGAGGCCCATTTCGCCCATCTGAAAGATGATGCGTCGATGAACTGGCTTTAGGCCGTCTCGAGCATCAGGAAGTGCGCGAGCGTAAATGACCGAGTAGGAATACTCCAAGAAGGAGTCTTGCATCTCTTTGGATAGGTCTATGTCGACGATTCGCTCTTGCGGCAGATTGTCTTGAGTCATGTTTCTAGAGGCTCTGAACTTCCTATGGCAGACTTAGGTGATGTCTTCGATGCTACCCGCGCTTCCTAAATCCTTCGGGAGGCTAAGCGATGTTTTTGCCTCCGCACTAGGGGCGATTACTGGTGTAGACAACCGTCTTGGTTTGAGACGAGTTGAACAGTCGGTTGTCGTGCTAGTTGACGGACTCGGTGTTTCTAATTTGAATTACCGCTCTGGTCACGCTCCCTTTCTCACCCGTTCTGTCGGTACAAAAATATCAACCGTGTTTCCGTCTACCACTGCTGCCGCAATTGCCAGTTTTTCGACTGGACTCTTACCAGGCAGACATGGACTTGTCGGGTATCAGATCTTCGATCGAGACAAAAATCAGTCTGTAAATCTTCTTACCGGTCTTGGTGCAGACTTTAGCCCAGAGCAATTTCAGCCAAACCAAACCATCTCAGAGAGAGCAACTGAAGCAGGCGTTCCGTGTTTTGTTGTGGGGCCTGCTGAATATGAGAATTCCGGCTACTCAAACGCAACGATGCGCTTGACGACATACCTCGCCGCAAAAACACTCGATGACCGGGTTCGCAGCACTCTCGCTGTACTAGACAAAAATCCCAAAGCGTTGGTGTACCTGTATGTTCCCGAGCTTGATCAAACTGCACACGCATTTGGCTCACAGTCATTCAAGTGGCTCGAAAAATTGGAAGAACTTGATGGTGCGATTCAAGAGTTACAGCATCGTTTGCCTAAGAAGGCAGGCATGCTTCTTACTGCAGATCACGGAATCGTTGATGTCGACCCGAATCAGCACATTTTCTTGGATGAAGCCCCAGGGTTAGAAAACCTAGTCGCAGTCGGGGGAGACCCAAGGTGCCAGTTTTTGTATTTCCAAGAAGCGATTTCTGAGAAGCAAATTTCTGAATTGAAATCTTGGCTAACCGACCGGTGCCTTGTTGCGACCAAGGAAGAGATTTCCAATGCCGGTTGGTATGGCACCTTGACTCACGAAGCGAGTGGTCGTTTACCCGATCTATTCATTATTGCGATCAGCAGGGTTGCGCTTTATCATCGCGATTTTGCTCGCAAAAAAAGCATGCAAATGATCGGGCAGCACGGCTCGATTAGTCCAGAAGAACTCAGTGTGCCGCTGCTTAGGTTCGGAGCTTTTATTTAGTCTTCGGTTTTAGTACCAAAGACAATTTCATCCCAGCTAGGCATGCTTGCACGGCCTTTTTTAGGTGCCGGGCTCTCCGTTTCCTGTGGCTGCGGAGTTTCCTTTTCAACGGTCTCGATTGCAGCAGCCGAGGATGCGCTAGCTGGAGCTACCTCTTGCTCAGCTTGTTCACTTCGCTTGCGGCGAAGCGCCTCAAGAAGGTCTGCTGTTGCGCTCAGAGGAGCCGGTGTCGAGGTTGTCGCGTCGGTTTGGCTAACTGCGGTGAAAAGTTCGTCGATGGCAGATTCAACCTTCTTTGGCTCATCAGCAACAACGCTTAGTGTGACGGTTTTATCTGAGGTTGACTGCTTAAATGCTGCCGGAGTCGTAGTTACTGGAGTCACATCCACGGCCGGCGCGATAACGGGTTTGCCGCTTGAAAGACTGATTGCAGTTTTGTTCTCTGGCGTCAGTGTGAGTTTTCTTGCGTCAAAAGACCAATCAGCGTCATGGCTGATGTCATCAACGGTGTAATTCAGAGAGATAGTCCAAAGCCCATTTTCAATTCTTTTTGCGGCCCACTTTATTTGAGTGCCTACCAAGCTGGCGAGACGATCTGCAATTAGAGTCTCAAATTCCAAATGCTCGGATGATCGATCGCCATCGATTCCCAGGCGCACACTTAGTGCACTTGCCAAAACGTGATTCAGTTCGGCAAACACAGGCACAGCGAAGTTTTCTACGAAACCTATTGACGCCCCCGAAGCGGCAGCAACCTCTTCGATGCTTGAACCAGCGCGAATAGCATTTTGGATCTGGCGTGGTGACATTGAAACCGATGCAAGCTTCTTCGAGGTTTCCTTTTTTACGCTTGAGCGAAGTACGTCATCAACTAGCAGGCGATACTTTTGGCCGTCCAATGACTCGAGTAATAAGTAATCCTCGTCATTGCCAACAAGTCTGATGTCTTTCATAACTTCCTCCACTTGAAAGTCTGCCAGTCAACCGCTGGTGTTAATGGAACATTCATCGTGTGCCGTTCAACTGTGTCGACATTTTTTATCAACACGCGGTGACGTGTTTGCCTTTACCAGTTTTTTGTTGCACACTATGCACGCTTAGAGACTTAAACGAGAGGGAAGCCAAATGGCAACCGATTACGACGCACCGCGCAAAAACGACGACGATACCGAGTCGATCGAAGCAATCAAGGAGCGAATTCCAGACAAGCTTTCTGGCGTTGTAGACGTAGACGAAGAGCATGGCGAAGGCTTTGCTCTCCCAGATGTAATCTCTGAGGATCACGACGTAGTGGTTGTGCCAGCGCAGGACGACGAATTTACTTGTTCCGAGTGCTTTATCGTGAAGCACCACTCGCTGATGTCAACGCGTAAAGGCAAGTACGGGCAAGTTTGCATCGAGTGCGAGTAATTTTTTAGTTTTTTTGATCACTTCGCTAAGGCGGAAATCAACTCATCCGGGTGCCTAGACGAGACAAGCAGGTACGGCGTTGGATCTGCAGGGTCGATCACTTTTATCTTCACCATTGTCGGAGCTGAAGCCTGAATCGCTAGAAATGCTCTTGAGTCCAAATTAGGCCCTCGCTCAGCGAACGCAGACTCCTTGCCAATAGTGATGGCTTCTCCGATGGCATCCAAAGAAATGTTTGCTTTATTGACAAGCAAAAAGCCCTCGCGAACTTGAATCAGCGGGGAATTCGCAATCATGAAGATGCAAATTAAGGCTGAAATTATCAGGCCTGCGAAAACACCAACCATTGGTGCAATTGGAAGCAACATCAGCCACAGTGTCGGTGCAACCAACAAGACGGGCAAAAACGATCCGATAGAAGGCAAGACTCGCTCGTGATACTTGAGTGCTTGGATGTTTTGCTTATCTAATTGCATCGTGTTTCTAGATTACGCTCATAAGCGTGAATAAAGACCTTCCCGTATTGATTGTTTGTAGTGACGAGTATCTACCGCTCTACTCCCAGCCTGGCGATGCTGGTGCTGACCTTCGTTCGCGAGAGAGTGTTTTGATTCCGGCTGGCGAACGCAAAACCATTCCCACCGGGGTATCGATTGCTATCCCGGATAACTTCGTCGCGCTGGTTCATCCAAGGTCTGGTTTGGCTTCAAAACATGGAATTACCGTACTCAACGCTCCAGGCACAGTCGATGCTGGTTACCGAGGTGAAATCAGCGTGACTCTCTTGAACACTGGGCAGGAGGCCTTCGAGATTTCACTAGGTGATCGAATAGCGCAGATTGTCTTCCAGCGAGTTGAGAAAGCGCGCTTTATTCGAGTAGCCAAGTTGCCTGAGAGTCATCGGGGCGATAATGGCTTTGGCTCCACCGGCAGAAAGTAACGCAGTTATGACCAATGACAATTTGTATGCATCAGATAAATCGGCACCACAGGATCGTTCTACGGGTGGTCCGCTTGACTTGACTGAGGTAAGTGCTGTTTCTCAGTACCTGGATTTCGGTTCTATTCGAATCGCGGCTCGAGATGGCCTTCAAATTCGTCTTGAGATTGACGAAGCAACAAATTCAGTTGTGGCAGTGAGTCTTGAGATCTCGGGTTCTACTCTGCAATTGCAGGCATTTGCCGCACCGAGATCTGAGGGTGTTTGGCACGAGGTTCGAGCCAACATGCAAAACGCCATTTTGGCCCAAGGTGGAGAGACTCAGGAAAGAGTTGGCTCACTTGGTCCTGAACTACTTGCCAAAATTCCTCTCTTGGATGAAAAGGGTATTGCGGCTGGATTTAAGCTGGCCAGATTCATTGGTGTGGACGGTCCAAAGTGGTTCCTGCGCGGTGTGGTCGGGGGAGCAGCGCTGCAAGATCCCAAAGCTGCCGGTGATGTGGATGCACTATTCAGGTCGGTCGTTGTTGTTCGCGGAGATGACCCTCTTCCTCCAAAAGAGCAGCTCAAACTAACGGTGCCCGGAGGTACCGTCGCCCCACCAAGAGTCATCTAGTGCCATCTGGAGTCGACAAAGCGGCCGCCGCTAGACGCCTGGGTCTTCATGAATCTGAAAGCGGCTTGTCGCTGAATAAACGCAGTCTTCTAGCAAGTGTTGGTGGGGTACTTGGAATTTTGGAATCCATCGTTCCAACACTTGTCTTCGTTGTCGTCTATTCGGCAACTTTGAATTTGGTCTTGGCTGTTGCTAGTGCGGGCGCACTTTCACTCGTGTCTATCTCGATTCAATTAGTTCGTAAAAAACCAGTCGTGCAAGCCATCGCGGGCGCTATAGGTGTAGCAATTGCAGCTTTCCTTCCACTGCGAGAGGGGGGGAAGCCGGCAGATTACTTTCTGACCGGATTCCTATGGAATGCTGTGTACATTTTTGCACTCACACTTTCGGTGATCGTCAGGTGGCCTCTAATCGGTGTGCTCGTGGGCGCATTAAACGGGATGGGTGCGGGCTGGCGAAAGCAAAAGTCTTTGTATCGCAAGGCTCAGTTGGCCACTGCAATATTTATTTCGGTCTTCTCACTCAGGCTGTTGGTTCAAGTTCCTCTGTACTTGAACGACCAAATCGCTCTTCTTGGGGTAATGCGCGTGGCCATGGGAGTGCCGCTCTACGCAATCGCGATCTGGTTTAGCTGGCTTTTGCTTCGTGGAAGCATTTCGACCCGTCAATAAGTGGTAAATTTCAAGTAGTAATGAGCTACCAAAGAAGGGGCATCCATGTCTAAAGTCAACAGTTTCGGTGCAGCTGACCTACTAAAGGTTGGATCGAAGGAATACCGAATCTTCAATCTGAACTCGGTTGATGCCAAAACCCTTCCGTACAGCCTCAAAATCCTGCTCGAGAACCTCCTACGCACCGAAGACGGCGCCAACATTACCGGTGAGCACATCAACGCTTTGGTCAACTGGGATCCAACCGCTGAGCCAGACGTAGAGATTCAGTTCACACCAGCCCGCGTGATCATGCAGGACTTCACCGGTGTTCCTTGCGTTGTTGATCTAGCAACAATGCGTGAAGCGGTAGCCGAACTTGGCGGTGACCCTAAGCGCATTAACCCGCTTGCTCCTGCTGAATTGGTAATTGACCACTCGGTTCAAATTGACGTAGCAGGCTCGCCAGATGCTTTCGAAAAAAACGTTGAATTTGAATACAACCGTAACGGTGAGCGCTACCAGTTCCTTCGTTGGGGCCAGACCGCCTTTGACGACTTCAAAGTTGTTCCACCTGGCACCGGAATCGTTCACCAGGTAAACATCGAATACCTAGCCCGTACAGTTATGGCGCGCGAAGTCGCTGGTGAACTTCAGGCATATCCTGACAGCTGTGTTGGTACTGACTCACACACCACCATGGTCAACGGACTAGGTGTGCTTGGCTGGGGTGTTGGCGGAATTGAAGCCGAGGCTGCCATGCTGGGTCAGCCGGTTTCGATGCTTATTCCAAAGGTTGTCGGTTTCAAGTTGACGGGCCAGATTTCAACCGGAGTCACTGCAACCGACGTAGTTTTGACCATCACCGAAATGCTTCGTAAGCACGGTGTTGTTGGTAAGTTCGTCGAGTTCTACGGTGCGGGCGTTTCATCTGTGCCACTGGCTAACCGAGCCACCATCGGAAACATGAGCCCAGAGTTCGGTTCTACCGCGGCAATGTTCCCTATCGACGAAGTTACGCTCGACTACCTGCGCATCACTGGTAGATCACAAGAGCAAATTGATCTCGTAGAGGCTTATACCAAGGCCCAGGGCCTTTGGCACGACGCCAACATCGAGCCGAGATTCAGCGAGTACCTAGAACTTGATTTGAGCACCGTTGTGCCTTCAATTGCTGGTCCGAAGCGTCCTCAAGACCGCATCGTTCTAAGCAAAGCTAAAGAGTCTTTCGAACAAATTCTCCCTACCTACACAGCCGAGCCTTCTAAGCCGACAGCTGTAAAGGGTCAAGAATTCGCCATGGATAACGGGCATGTTGCCATCGCGTCAATCACTTCATGCACCAACACCTCAAACCCATCCGTGATGTTGGCGGCTGGATTGGTAGCCCGCAAGGCCGTTGCTAAGGGGCTCAAGGCTAAGCCTTGGGTAAAAACCTCTCTTGCACCGGGGTCAAAAGTTGTCACCGAGTACTACAACAAGGCTGGTCTAACTGGCGACCTCGATTCCCTGGGCTTCAACCTTGTTGGTTATGGTTGTGCAACCTGCATCGGAAACTCAGGACCACTTTCTGACGAAATTTCAGAAGCAATCAACCACAACGACCTTGCTGTAACGGCCGTTCTTTCTGGCAACCGCAACTTTGAGGGTCGCATCAGCCCAGACGTAAAGATGAATTACTTGGCTTCGCCGCCGCTGGTAATCGCGTATGCCCTTGCCGGAACAATGGACTTCGACTTTGAGAAGGATTCACTCGGCGAAGACCTTTCAGGCGCTCCGGTCTACCTAAAAGACATTTGGCCAACAGCTCAAGAAGTGCAGTCTGTAATCGATGCATCTATCAACTCAGACATGTTCAAAACTCAGTACGCGGGAGTTTTCGAAGGTGATGACCGTTGGAAGTCACTGCCAACCCCAGTTGGAGCTGTTTTTGAGTGGGATGCTAAGTCAACTTATGTTCGCAAGCCGCCTTACTTTGACGGTATGAAGAAGACCCCAGACGCCGTCACCAACATCTCAGGCGCTCGAGTGCTAGCTAAGCTTGGTGACTCGGTAACTACCGACCACATTTCTCCGGCTGGTTCTATCAAGGCAGATTCACCTGCCGGTCAATACCTGGCTGAGAATGGTGTTTCGCGTGTTGACTTCAACAGCTACGGCTCACGTCGCGGAAACCACGAGGTAATGATTCGTGGAACATTCGCCAACATTCGTCTTCGCAACCAATTGTTGAATGATGTTGAAGGCGGATTCACTCGTGACTTCACCAAAGCAGATGGTCCGCAGGCGTTTATCTACGACGCCTCTAGTAACTACCAGGCTGAAGGTACCCCGCTCGTTATCCTTGGCGGAAAAGAGTACGGTTCAGGTTCATCGCGAGACTGGGCAGCGAAGGGCACAAGTCTTCTAGGCGTCCGTGCCGTGATTACCGAAAGCTTCGAACGCATTCACCGCAGCAACTTGATTGGAATGGGTGTTCTACCATTGCAGTTCCCAGCGGGGCAAAATGCTGAATCGCTTGGTTTGGATGGCACTGAGGTCTTTGATTTCACTGGTATCGATGAGCTAAACAACGGATCGACTCCAAAGACTGTTCACGTTGTAGCGAAGCCATCAGAGCACTCACCGACCGGTAAATCGGTGATCGAATTCGATGCAGTTGTTCGTATCGATACACCTGGTGAAGCTGACTACTACCGCAACGGCGGCATTCTTCAGTATGTTCTTCGAAGCCTAGTAGCTTAGGAATACTTAGCCGATTAATCGGTTGGTGAATGTATGTCTATCCTGCAGAGGGTTCAAGGTCCTGAGGACCTAAAGAAACTAAATCAACTTGAATTAGTAGCGCTCTGTGGTGAACTACGTGAGGGTTTGGTTTCGGCCGTAGCCAAAACTGGTGGGCATCTTGGTCCTAACTTGGGGGTAGTTGAGACAACGGTGGCCATTCACCGGGTGTTTGATTCACCCAAGGATCCAATCATCTTCGACACGGGGCATCAGTCGTACGTGCACAAAATGCTTACTGGCAGAAGCGATTTGAGCACTCTGCGACAAAAGGATGGCATCGCCGGCTATCCACAGCGTTCTGAGTCTGAACACGATGTAGTTGAGAGTTCACACGCTTCGTCATCGCTTTCTTGGGCAGACGGCATTTCTCGCGCATTCAAACTTTCTGGCCAGAATGATCGTTATGTTGTCGCCGTAATTGGTGACGGTGCCTTGACCGGTGGAATGGCATGGGAGGCCCTAAACAACATTTCTGACGATAACGACCGAAAGCTCGTAATTGTCGTAAATGATAACGGCCGATCTTATGCGCCTACCATTGGTGGCTTGGCACGTTATCTGAACGATGTGAGAACTGACGCAAACTATCGTCGTCTATATCGACTAAGCAAGAAACTCTTTTACAAGTTCGGCCTTATCGGTAGATTGACGTACTCAGCGTTCCGCGGTGCAGGTAAGGGCTTACTAAGCACTTTTGCTCCGAAAGGCATGTTTCCTAACCTCGACATTAAGTACATCGGCCCAGTTGACGGGCATGACCTTCAGGCTATGGAGCAGGCCCTAACTCAAGCCAAGAAATACGCGGCTCCAGTAATTGTGCACGCAATCACACAAAAGGGTCGCGGCTTTGACCCAGCGATGCTAAACGAAGATGACCAGTTTCACGCGGTTGGCAAAATCGACCCGACAAGCGGCGAGTCCCTCGAAGCTTCTTCTGGCGAGACCTGGACTTCGGTTTTTGGTGAGGAGCTCGTCAAAATTGCTGCTAAGCGCTCCGAAGTAGTTGCAATTACAGGTGCAATGTTGAAGCCGGTTGGTCTTGACGCGTTTGCTCAGGCTTATCCCGAGCGCGTATTTGACGTCGGCATTGCCGAACAGCACGCAGTTACTTCTGCGGCTGGTATGGCATTCGGTGGATTGCATCCGGTGGTTGCGCTTTATGCGACTTTCGTAAACCGAGCCTTTGATCAGGTGCTCATGGATGTTGCCCTCCACAAGGCCGGAGTAACCTTCGTTCTCGATCGCGCTGGTGTAACAGGACCCGACGGTGCCAGCCACCACGGAATGTGGGACCTCTCTGTAATGCAGGTTATTCCCGGCATCAGAATCGCTTCGCCAAGAGATGCCATTCGTTTACGTGAAGAGCTAAATGAAGCGGTAGTGATTTCAGATGCTCCAACGATGATTCGCTATTCGAAGGGCAGTGTTGGTGCAGAGATACCTGCAATCAGAAGGACCGCTGACGGCGTAGACGTCTTGCTAGAGAGTGCTTCCAAGGATGTATTGATTCTTGCTGTTGGCGCAATGGCTCGAACCGCTCTTAGAGTTGCTGAATTACTTGCGGCTCAGGGTATTGGCAGCACCGTAATTGATCCTCGATGGGTTGTGCCTGTTCCTAAGTCAGTTGTCTCGCTCGCGGCAGCACACCGCCTAGTGGTGACAATTGAAGATGGTCTAAAGGTAGGTGGAATCGGTACGCGAGTTCGCCAAGACCTTAGAGCAGCACAGGTTGACACAGCCTTAAATGAAGTTGGTCTGCCTGATGAGTTCCTTGAGCACGCAACACGTGACGAAATTCTAGATCGAGTTGGCCTCAGTGCGCAGGCTATTGCAATGGACATCGTTGCCCAGGTAGTTGGTTCGAAAGTGCCTCACGCCAAGTCTGTTGAAGTTGGCACTGGAACTGCGGCTAGACCTTCAATCAACAACTGAGTAACCTCGTTGATTTGCCACTCTCGGGCACCAAGTTTCGCAAGCTCACCGGCAACGGCTGATTCTGAAATTTCCACTGGTGGTTGCCAGCAGAGAGTCCTTATGAAGTCTGGAGTAATTAGATTCTCTTGAGGCAAGTTCAACTCAGTCGCACGAGCTGAAATCAACTCCCGGCATTGCACAAGACGAGCGTGAGCTTCAGGAAACCTACTCGGCCAAGTTCGATGATTGGGTATACCCTCTGATTTAACACGAACCGGCGGCGGGTTTCTGTCTGAATAGCCCGCTTGAACTGCACCCCACCAGGTGTCAATGTACGACCGAGATGCACGTCCGGCGAATGATTTCATCGACGACAGTTCAGGACGCGACCTTGGAGTGTCTCTCGCTACAGCAACGATAGATGCATCTGGAATTAGGCGACCAGGCGAAACATCAAGCTTTTGTGCCAGTTGTTCACGGGCAGTCCAAACGGCCTTAGCAATTGCTAGCTTTGTTGAATCTTTCACTTCGTGAAGACCTGACATTGCACGCCACTTTTCTGGATTCGGGCTCTTGGCCTTGAATTTAGCCACATGATCAAACTCTTGCGATGCCCAGTCAATTTTGTTCTCGGCCACGAGCACTTCAGCAACTGCTTCGTGCAGGTCTGGCAAGACATCGACATCCAGAGCTGCGTAATTAAGCCAGTCAGATCTAAGTGGCCTAGTGCTCCAGTCAACCGCCGAGTGTTCCTTTGCTAACCGCAAACCGAGGAGCTTTTCAGTTACTGCTGAGAGTCCAACACGTTCAAGGCCGGCGATGCGGGAGCCAAGTTCAGTGTCGAAAACGCTCGTTGGCACAAGTCCAAGTTCGCTCAGACAAGGAATGTCCTGCGTTGCGGCGTGAAGAATCCAAATGTCAGAAGAAAGCAAATCTGCCAGTTCAGTGAAATCCGCGAGATCGCTAGTAGGGCTGATTGAAATTGGATCAATCAGGAAGATAGGTGAACCTCTGCGATGCACCTGAATTAGGTAAGCACGTTGAGAGTACTTGAAGCCGGATGCTCTTTCGGCATCGAGCGCGAATGGTCCTGGGAAATTCTTGAGGATAGCAATTGCAGACCTCAATTGGTCTGTCGTCTCTACTAGAGATATTTCGCTGGCGCGGGGTTTAGCCAAAAGCGGCAAAACTGCCTCGACTTCTTCGGAGTGGTTGTTAGCGGTGGACTCTTTACTCATCTAGCACCAAATTTGCCCGATGAAACACCGGTTGGTAGCAATGGCAATCCAGAAAGAATACAAACAAGGTCTTGCCACGCCTCGAAATGACGCTCAGCCTGACTTGATAGCGGTGACCAAGAAACTCTCATTTCGAGCTCGGCATGATCGCTTTGACCACTGAGACTACCGAAGCCAGAGGAATTTATTCTTGTCACCGTGCCCGCCGGGGCTTCAAAAGTGGCCCCTCGAAAATTCAATGATTCGTTTAGCCACGCCCAGGCAACGTCGGCAATACGCTCGTCGTCTCCGATGTTTGTTTCAAGCGGTGATTTGGCAAATGAAATTACGCGAAAATTAGAGCGCCAGGCTTCTAGTTGAACTGGTTCCCAAACTAGAACAAAGCGCCCGGTTCCAAGATCGTTGTGTCCGGAAACCACTGAAGATCTGATGTCGGCGGCGAAAGCAATAGCGTTGGTGCCGATATTTGCCGGCGCATCGATCTGATCGACGATCAATTCATCCCGAATTGAAGCATGTTTGAGCGACTCGAGTGCTAGCAGAAATTCGGTCGAGGCGGCCGTTGGGGCTTCAAATTCAAACATCTATCTAAGGTTATGCAACGTGTTGGCCACCGTCCGTTGCCACGCCGCTAGAGGTTCCTGTATCAAGCACAAGGTAAGTATTTCTATCGTCTGTGTGAATCGAAAGCAGTTCTAATTGTGTGCTCAATAAATCTGACAAATCTCTCGTAACGCGTTCTGCGTGAACGCCTGTTTCATTTAGGAGTGTGAAGAAAACTCTTACTTGAGTCTGGCTCGTCAGAAGCTGTCTAAGTGAAGTTAGTCCACCCTCGAAAAGTAGTTTTGTCGGTACGGTTTCAGATAGACATATTTTGATTTGTTCAAATGGCTCCTGTGCAGTGTTTAGCAGTACTTTCCGAACGACTGTTTCGTCTTGGTTGACTAAGTCAGCCACTGAACCCCGGTGAGTGAACAAGAGATTCAGCTCGGGGGAGCGACTAGCAAGGTTGGAGTTTTTGAAGTCGAAGTTTTCGCTAAGTACCGAAACTGTTGCGAACTTTGATGAACGGTAATTCTCGGCTATAGCGGTTTTGCCGGTTGTCACTATTGCATCCGAGTGCCTGCGCATCTCTATGAGAAAGTTCCTGTCGAATTCGTTTCCAATCGACTTCGAGGTCTGGTCCTCGCCAATAGATGTGTATCCGGGAGCGAAAGCGTGAATTACATTCCAACCATGAGTCAATTGGCTCGCAATTGACTCGTATAGATCTCTGCCATTTGATAAGGCCACGTTAGTGTGACTTTTCTTTGACCTGACGTTTGATGCGCGCGAGCATAGCTCGCATGCCTCGCATACGAAGCGGAGAGACAGCGTCTGACAAACCAATTTTGGAAGGAAAGTCGTCATCAACTTCGAGTACTTCGCGCACTGAGTGACCGTCTAGAGCAGATTTCAAAATACTGGCAAAGCCGCGAGTGGTCGGTGCTTCAGCGGGTGCTGTAAAGAAGAGGCTAACGATGTCGTCTTGATCGACTTCGACAAAAAGAAAGACAGGAGATTGGCATTCCTCTACGCGCTCAAAAAGGTCTGGGTGAGACGCATATCGCTCTGGCAGTTCGGGCAAAGCATCCGAGAACTCCAAGAGGAGGTTTAGTCGGTCTTTGAGGCCGAGTGCGTTGAAATCTTCAACGATCTCTTCGAGAGCCTGCAAAACTATCTCTCACTCAGCGCGCCGGGGGCAGCGCCCTTCACGATAGGAACACCAACTAGGCTGCCCCACTCAGTCCAAGAACCGTCATAGTTTCTTACTGTCGCGAAGCCGAGCAAGTATTTCAATACGAACCAGGTGTGACTAGAGCGCTCACCAATTCGGCAATAAGCGATAACATCTTCGCCATTCTTTAGTTCGGCCTCGCCCAAGTAAATTGCTTCTAGCTCTGCGCGTGACTTGAAAACGCCGTTTTCGCCAGCCGCTCGCGACCAAGGTACAGACCTTGCCCCAGGAATATGACCGCCGCGAAGCGCGCCCTCATCTGGGTAAGCCGGCATGTGCGTGCGCTCACCGGTGTATTCCTCAGGAGATCGCACATCGATCATCGCTTGGCCAATGTGCGCAAGCACGTCGTCACGAAACGCACGAATCTTTGAGTCATCGCGGAGAACAACCGGGTAATCAGTTGGAACTACAGCTTCCACTTCGCGGGTCAGTTCGCGACCTTCAGCGATCCAGGCATCTCGCCCCCCGTCAAGCAAGCGAACATCTGGGTGACCGAACAATTTGAATACCCAAAGCGCGTATGCTGCCCACCAATTGCTCTTGTCGCCATAAATAACCACAGTGTCGTCTCGCTTGATGCCTTTTTCGCTAAGGAGCTTTGAGAAATCCTCGGCTGTAAGGTAATCGCGCAAAACCGCGTCATTTAGCTCTGTGAACCAGTCAATCTTGCGAGCAGAAGGAATGTGACCAATTTCATAAAGGAGAACGTCCTCATCGCTCTCGAGAACTACCAAGCCGTCCTTGCCTAGGTGATTTTGCAACCATTCGGTTGAAACTAGGGTCGAAGGGTCTGCATACTCGGCAAACTTTGCATTTGATTCGATTTCGATTGGCATCGATGACTCCCGCTGCTTAATTAGACTTCTAAGCGAAGACTCCTTCTAGATTAACTTGCAAAAGCTGAAGCACAAACCGATAGGTAATAATTGGCAACCGTATCTGGCACATTTATAGACCTGACGAAAGTATTTCCGAACCCATCGGTTGCTGATTTACTTGCGGAATTAGTGCCTCCACGCGAATTTGCCCTTGCAAGCCTCAATAATTACCTCCCTCACGCTGAATATGACAGTCAAGCTTTTGCGCTTAATCGTGCAAAAGCCTTCATTGGCGAGAAATCCACTCGCAGGTTATTCGCGAAGCCTGAGCCTTTGGCTCCAGGGATTTATTTGGATGGCGGATTCGGTGTTGGTAAAACTCACCTTTTGGCGGGAATTTGGCATGGTTTCAAAGGGCGCAAAGTTTTCGGAAGCTTTATTGCCTACACTTCACTGATTGGTGCCTTGGGCTTTGCCGAAGCGGTAAAGG
Organism: Rhodoluna sp.; assembly: GCF_024641065.1. Classification (GTDB taxonomy): domain Bacteria; phylum Actinomycetota; class Actinomycetes; order Actinomycetales; family Microbacteriaceae; genus Rhodoluna. The sequence goes on along the minus strand of NZ_JAHEDV010000001.1, from coordinate 208,283 downwards.
CCCTTGCAAAGTTTGAGTTGGTCTGCATAGATGAATTTGAGCTCGATGACCCGGGTGACACGATGATGATGTCGAGATTGCTGAATGAATTAGCAAAAGGCGGCGTTCGCTTTGCCGCAACTAGTAATACGCCACCAAATGCCCTGGGTGAAGGCAGATTTGCTGCAGCCGATTTTGCAAGAGAGATTCTCGGTATCGCCGATCGTTTCGAGATGGTGCGAATCGATGGTGAAGATCACCGTCACCGACCAACCACTATCGAACCGAAGATTTTCAGTGCGCACGAATTATCCGAGTGGTTGCAGACTGGCGCGCACGACAAGACAGCTGTGAACGATTTCTCGGTATTGCTGAAGCACCTTGGAACTATTCATCCAAGTCGATACGGGCTCTTGCTTGAGTCTGTTGAATTTCTGGGAATCGAAAATGCCTACGTGTTGACTGACCAGGTTGATGCTTTGCGCTTCGTTTCGTTCGTAGACCGAGCTTATGAGGCGCAGATTCGCATTCGTGCCACCGGTATCGCTCTTACTGAAGCCTTTGCCGATTCCTATCTTTCAGGCGGCTACCGAAAGAAGTACCTTCGTGCCGTCTCGCGTATTGGCGCAATGACGAGTTAGCTTCACGTTTTACAAACACGAAACATTCTGGGCTAACTCCCGAAACTTGAGTGCGTCAAACTCTCTATTGTCACCAAGCCAATCTTGGTGCCAATTTGTTTACTTAGAGAGAGGCAAACAAGTGGATCAAGGAAACACAGCATTCGTCCTAATTTCAGCAGCTCTAGTGCTGCTTATGACGCCAGGCTTGGCGTTCTTCTATGGCGGTATGGTCAAGGCCAAGAGCGTTGTCAGCATGATGATGCTCAGCTTCGGCTCCCTCGGGCTTATCGCGGTGCTTTGGGTGCTTTACGGTTATGCAATCGCATTTGCTAACGGAGGTACTGAAGGCTTCGTTGGTATCGACGGTTGGTTCGGTATTGACACTTCATTCTTGGGACTCGAGGCTCAGGTTGCTGATGCAGCGGCCCCAACCGGAGCATTCCCGTCAATGGCGTTCGTAGCTTTCCAGGCAACCTTTGCAATCATCACCGTGGCACTTATTTCAGGTGCTATCGCTGACCGTGCAAAGTTTGGTGCATGGATGGTCTTCGCGGGCCTTTGGGCAACTATCGTCTACTTCCCGGTGGCTAACTGGGTTTTCAACTTCACTCTAGAAGATGGAAAAGTTGTTGACGGTGGCTGGATTGTTTATGGCCTAGGTGTAATTGACTTCGCCGGTGGTACCGCGGTTCACATCAATGCGGGTGCAGCAGGTCTTGCACTTGCTATCGTGCTAGGCAAGCGCTTCGGCTTCAGCAAAGGAATCACCCAGCCTCACAACGTGCCACTAACTCTGCTTGGTGTCTCTTTGCTATGGTTCGGTTGGTTCGGCTTCAACGCAGGTTCAGAGCTAGCTGCCGATGGCATCGCTTCAATCGCATTCATCAACACTCTTGCTGCTCCAGCAGCTGCAATGTTGGGCTGGATCCTTGTTGAGAAGTTCAAGCACGGAAAAGCAACCTCAATCGGTGCTGGTTCAGGCGCTGTGGCTGGTCTTGTGGCCATCACTCCGGCTTGTGCAGTGCTTGACCCAATGTATGCGATTCTGCTTGGTCTCATCGCCGGTGCCGCTTGTGCGCTAGCTGTCGACCTAAAGTTCAGCCTTGGTTTCGACGACTCGCTTGACGTAGTAGGTATCCACCTAGTCGGTGGCATCATCGGTACATTGTTCATCGGTATCTTCGGCAACGGAGTTGGCGCAGCATTCGGCTTCGGCTGGCACCAATTTGGAGCTCAGGCTCTTGGAGCCGCAGCCGTCTTGGTCTACAGCTTCGTGATGGCTCTTATCATCGGATTCATCGTCGAAAAGACCATGGGCTTCCGTGTGAAGGCAGAAGACGAAATTGCAGGCATCGACACCGTTGTTCACGGTGAAGAAGCCTATGCATTCGGTGCAGACCGCGGCTAAATAGTTAGTCGCTAAAAGGAGAGGCCGTAAGGTCTCTCCTTTTAGCGCGTTTCAAAGAAGGGCTCCAAATGATTCATCAGAACACCACAATGTTCCTCATTATTTGCTCCGCGCTTGTGTTATTCATGACACCTGGGCTGGCGTTCTTCTATGGAGGGTTGGTTCGCGCATCGAGTGTTGTCTCGATGATGATGATGAGTTTCGGTTCCCTCGGCCTAATCGGTCTTATGTGGGTGGTTTTCGGCTATGCCATAAGTTTCAGTTCTGCGGGTAGCGGCACGTTCATCGGATTCGACGGTGTTTTCGGGATAGATTTGGACAAACTTTTCCTGAATTCAGCCCTAGATGCGGCCAAAGGCGGAGATGGCTTCGAACTGAGTTTCGCTGGTTTTCAGGGAACCTTCGCTATCATTACCGTCGCCCTGATTTCTGGTGCAATTGCTGACCGTGCAAAATTCGGTTCATGGATGCTGTTTGGTGCTTTTTGGGCGGTGCTGGTTTATTTTCCGGTCGCCAGCTGGATCTTCAACTTCACTGTCGAAGGTGGAAAGATCACCGACGGCGGTTGGTTGGTCTACAACGTAGGAGTGATGGACTTCGCTGGTGGAACAGTTGTTGAGGTTGCATCTGGCGCATCGGCACTTGCTCTGGCTCTGGTTCTCGGAAAACGCTTCGGCTTCACCAAAGGCATGCACGCGCCGCACAACGTGCCACTAACCCTCATTGGTGCTGCAATCCTTTGGTTCGGCTGGTTTGGCTTCAACGCCGGCTCTCAACTGGCGGCAGATGGTGTTGCATCCTTGGCTTTCATAAACACCTTGGCCGCTCCGGTAGGTGCAATGATTAGCTGGATTGTTTACGAACAGGTAGCACACAAGAAACCGACCTCAATTGGAGCAGCCTCTGGCGCCGTAGCTGGCTTGGTTGCAATCACTCCTAGCTGTGCCTACCTTCACCCTGTTTGGGCTCTTTGCCTAGGTCTCGTTGTGGGAGTCGTTTGCGCACTAGCCATTGAGTTGAAATACACACTGGGTTTCGACGATTCGCTGGATGTCGTTGGTATTCACCTGGTTGGTGGAATTGTTGGAACCCTATGGATTGGCCTTTTTGGCACCGGTGTTGGTGCGTTCCTTGGCGCTGGGTTCGAGCAACTCGGCAAGCAGGCTATCGGTGTGGCAGTTGTTCTGGTTTATGCCTTTGTTATCAGCTATGCGCTTGGGTGGCTAATCCAAAAAACTATTGGTTTCCGAGTAAAGAGCACGGATGAAATCGCCGGAGTTGACTTAGTTCTGCACGGTGAGAATGCCTATTCCGAGTCAGATCCACGCTGGTCTTGGAAGGGCTAATTCACACATCTTGCTTGGATTTGCGCGAGGCCCAAAACATGGGTTATAGTATCTAAGTCTTCGAAAGAAGGCATGCGGATGTGGCTCAGTTGGTAGAGCACAACCTTGCCAAGGTTGGGGTCGCGAGTTCGAATCTCGTCATCCGCTCGCAGTGGGCGTAAGCCTCGCAAAGCATGGTGGAGTGGCTGAGCGGCCCAAAGCAACAGCCTGCAAAGCTGTAAACCCACGGGTTCAAATCCCGTCTCCACCTCCAAGAAATCCAGCAACAAAAATGGTCGATTGGCGCAGCGGTAGCGCACTTCCTTGACATGGAAGGGGTCACTGGTTCGATCCCAGTATCGACCACCAAATAAAAAAATCCCCCAGCCGTTTTTGGCTAGGGGATTAGTTGTTTAAAGCTATTTCAGTTTGAGAATTTCTGCAGTTCGGGCGAGGCTCCTACGCGCAGCTTCGCGGTCGCCATTCAAAGAGGAACCAAGGCTAGGAATGATTTCTTGCAGCTTTGACTGCCCCTGCTTGAATTCCGCCGGGAAACTTCGCTCTAGAACCTGCAGCATCACGTGTACAGCCGTCGAGGCGCCTGGCGAAGCTCCTAGCAAGCCTGAAATCGATCCATCGGCAGAAGCAATCACTTCGGTGCCAAATTGGAGCACGCCGCCCTTTTTTGCGTCTTTTTTGATTACCTGAGCACGTTGGCCGGCGTTTAGTAGTTGCCAATCCTGACTTTTAGCGGTTGGCATGAACTCTTTGAGTGACTCAAATTTTTTGGCCTTATTTTTAGCTAATTCGCCAACCAAGTACTTGATCAGGCCAAAGTTGCTTAAACCAACCGATATGTAAGGAATCAGATTTGAAGGTCGCAGGGACGAAGGCAAATCAAGAATCGAGCCATTCTTTAAGAATTTTGGATTCGCTGTCGCGTATGGACCGAAGAGAAGGCTGGTTTTGCCGTTCACCACTCGGGTATCCAAGTGCGGAACCGACATTGGGGGAGCGCCGACACTGGCTTGGCTGTAGACCTTTGCTCTGTGCTTAGTTATCAGGTCTGGGTTATCAGTCCGCAACCATTGACCGCCAACCGGGAAGGTGCCAAATCCCTTGGCCTCAGGAATCCCGCTAGATTGAAGCAACTTGAGGGCCCAGCCACCAGCACCAACGAACACAGTTTTGGCTTCACTGCTTTGCTGAACGCCCTGTGAATCCTTGCTAGTAACCCTCCAGTTTTCACCAACGCGTTTTACTGATGTGACCTCGGTGCTCGTCTTAACTGAAACACCTGTGGCTCCAAGCCAAGAAAATAATTGGGTAGTAATAGCTCCAAAGTCAACATCGGTTCCAGAGTCGATGAAGGTAGCCGCAATGGGCTCAGAGTTAGTTCTTCCTTCAATAAGAAGAGGTGCCCACTTGGCAATCTGCGCAGGGTCAGTTGAGAACTGCATTCCCTCGAAGAGCGGTTGGGTCTTTAGCGACTCAAATCTGCGAGCTAGATAATCAACATCCTTGGCACCGCGAACAAAAGTCATGTGCGGTGTTGAGTGAATGAAGCTCTTTGGTGCAGCGAGAATGCCCTTTTCAACCAGGTAGCTCCAGAACTGACGTGACAGCTGAAACTGCTCGTTGATCGCAATTGCCTTGGTCGGATCTGGCAGCGTGCCATCCTTGGAATCAGGCATGTAATTAAGCTCGCAAAGTGCGGCGTGCCCGGTTCCGGCGTTATTCCAGGGATTTGAACTTTCTTGAGCAACCGCATCGAGACGCTCATAAACTTCGATTGAAATGCTCGGGTTCAGCAACTTCAAGAAGGTGCCCAAAGTTGCACTCATGACGCCCGCACCGATGAGGATTACGTCAGGGTTTTTTAGCTTACTCACTTGATAAGCATAACTTCTCGGCCAGTGGCTAGACTGCGGCTCCAGGCACGATAGAACCGACAAAAGTACCAATCGCGTAGGTGATTCCCATTGTGGCTACTGAAACGATCACATTGCGAATGATGGCTTTTCCCGACTTGGCACCACCGATTTTTGCGCCAACGTATCCGGTCACAGCAAGAGAAGCAATTACCGCAGCGACAGTTACGGGAATCCGGTAGGCAACCCAAGGGCCGGTTACGGCAAGCAAAGGAAGAAGTGATCCGCCTGCAAAAGCCACGAAAGAAGATAGTGCTGCTTGGCTAGGGCTAACGTGCTGCTCAGAGTCGATACCAAGTTCTGCCTCTGCATGAGCCTTGAGGGCATCTTTTTCGGTCAGTTCTGCCGCAACTTTGGTCGCCAACTCTAGACTCAGACCTTTTTGCTCGTAAAACCAAGCCAGTTCACGCAATTCGAGTTCAGGATTATCAGCAAGTTCCTGACGTTCTTTGTCGAGGGCAGCCTTTTCAGAATCCTTTTGGGCGCTAACTGAGGTGTATTCACCACCTGCCATCGAAATTGAGCCAGCTACCAAGCCTGCAACACCGGCGATCAGAATTGCACCCGAGTCGGTGGTCGCACCCGCCACTCCCATTACAAGTCCAGCAGTTGACACGATTCCATCGTTGGCGCCAAGCACACCGGCTCTCAACCAGTTCAATTTCGCAGCCATGTTCTGACGCTGGAACTCCTGGCTGGCCATGATCTCTTCGTCAAGTTTGGCTATGTTTTGCTTGCTCATAGTCAAAATCAAAGCGCACTTCTTGGCGCGACACCAGCAAGGCATGCCTAACTTGGATGGTTAGACTTGTTGAATTCTTAGTTTCAGCGAGGTAGTAATGATTAACCTGACCGTGGATGGCATTCTTCAAGAAGGTGCTTCGGCTTCAGATGGCTTTGGGTTGTTTACATCCAAGTCAGTTGTTGCCATGCGTGTGAATGGTGAGCTTCGCGATTTGGCCCACAAGCTCGCTGACGGTGATGTCGTAGAGGGCGTTGAAATTAGCTCTGAAGACGGTCTCAACATTCTTCGGCACTCTGCCGCTCACGTTCTTGCTCAAGCTGTTCAGACCATAAACCCTGAGGCCAAGTTGGGCATCGGGCCTCCGATTCGCGATGGCTTTTATTACGACTTCGACGTTGTTGATTCATTCACTCCAGAAGACCTCAAGGCCCTCGAAAAGCAAATGGAACGAATCATCCGCTCTGGTCAGCGATTCGTTCGGAGAGTCACAAATGATGGCGATGCGCGAATTGAACTCTCTGGCGAGCTATACAAACTTGAACTGATCGGCCTAAAAGGCTCCGATCTGGGCGAGGGTAGTGCCGAAGTCGGTGCTGGGGAACTCACAATTTATGACAACGTAGACCCGCAGTCAGGTGAAACCGTCTGGCGTGACCTTTGTCGCGGTCCGCACCTGCCAAATACTCGAATGATCGGTAACGGTTTCGCCCTTACCCGCGTTGCTGCTGCCTATTGGCGAGGTAACGAAAACAACAAGCAACTTCAGCGCATCTACGGCACTGCGTGGCCTACGAAGGATGAACTTCGTGCTCATCAGGAGCGCCTCGAAGAGGCTGCCCGCCGTGATCACCGTCGCCTTGGCACTGAACTCGACCTGTTCAGCTTCCCTGAAGAAATTGGCTCGGGTCTTGCTGTTTTTCACCCGAAGGGTGGAATCATCCGTCGTGTGATGGAGGATTACAGCCGCAAGCGTCATGAGGAATCGGGGTACGACTTCGTTTATTCGCCGCACATCACCAAGTCGAATCTGTTTGAAATCTCTGGTCACCTTGGTTGGTATGCCGATGGCATGTTCCCACCGATGAAAATGGACGAAGAGATAGACGAAAACGGTGTTGTTCGCAAGCAGGGTCAGGACTACTACCTTAAGCCGATGAACTGCCCGTTCCACATTCTTATCTTCAAATCTCAGGCTCGCTCGTACCGTGATTTACCACTTCGAATGTTCGAATTCGGATCGGTTTATCGCTATGAGAAGTCAGGCGTATTGCACGGACTAACCCGTGTGCGCGGTATGACCCAGGACGACGCCCACCTGTTCGTCACGCCAGACAACATGGAGCAAGAGTTAACTGATGTCATTGGCTTCGTTCTTGGTCTCTTGCGTGACTACGGCCTCGACGATTTCTACCTTGAGCTTTCAACGCGCGAAGAGGGCAACCCAAAGTTCGTTGGCGCCGATGATATCTGGGAAAAGGCAACAGCAACTCTTCAGAAAGTTGCAACTGCCACTGGCCTAGAACTTGTTCCAGATCCGGGTGGTGCCGCGTTCTACGGCCCTAAAATTTCGGTTCAGGCGAGAGACGCAATTGGTCGCACCTGGCAAATGTCTACAATTCAGCTCGACTTTAATCTTCCTGAGCGCTTCGACCTGGAGTTCACTGCGGCGGACGGTTCAAAACAACGCCCAGTGATGATTCACCGTGCTCTCTTTGGATCAATCGAACGGTTCTTCGGTGTTCTAACCGAGCACTATGCAGGGCACTTTCCTCCGTGGCTGGCGCCTGTCCAGGTCGTAGGAATCCCGGTGGCCGATGCGTTCTCGGATTACTTGCACAGTGTTGCTGCTGAACTTCGCAAGCACGGTGTGCGAGTGATGGTAGACGACTCTGACGATCGCATGCAGAAAAAGATTCGCAATCACACTAAAGATCGCGTTCCATTCATGTTGATTGCCGGTGGCGAGGATGCTGATTCCGGAGCGGTTTCCTTTAGATTCCGCGATGGTTCTCAAGAAAACGGTGTACCTGTTGATGTTGCTATCGAGCGCATTCTCGAGGCAATCAAAACCAAGGCTCAGGTCTAGTCGTGGTTGAGCGCGGGATGGAAATGTCTTCTGATCTTCCAGGAGTTCCGAACGCGTTTCAACACCTCTGGACCCCACATCGACTGGTTTACATCCAAAATGGGCAACAACCCGCTGATGAGGACTGTCCTTTTTGCCTGGCTCCAGACAAACCTGACGAAGAAAGCTTGATTGTTTTTAGGGGAGTGCATGCCTATGCACTCCTGAATCTCTTTCCGTATAACTCAGGTCATCTACTAGTTTGCCCTTATCGACACATTTCAACTTATGATTTGGCAACACCTGAAGAAGTAGCTGAAATTGGCGCAATAACCCAACATGCAATGAAAGTTGTTCGTACTGTTTCAAAAGCACATGGATTCAACATCGGCCTGAATCAGGGTGAGGTTGCTGGTGCAGGCATTGCCTCGCATTTGCATCAACACATTGTTCCGCGTTGGGCTAACGATGCGAATTTCTTTCCGATCATCGCCGAAACTAAGGCTCTTCCGAGACTGCTTGGCGAGGTTCGAAAAGATATTGCCGAAGCCTGGTCGACTGTTTCCTAAGGTTTCATAGGTCTTCTCAATTCGGCTTAGAATTGTGAGCATGACCGAATCAAACATCTCACGTCCAAATTCTGCAACCCCTCTAGTTAAGCGCGGCCTAGCCGAGATGATGAAGGGTGGCGTGATCATGGATGTTGTTACTCCAGAGCAAGCCAAGATCGCTGAAGATGCTGGCGCAGTTGCAGTCATGGCACTCGAGCGTGTTCCTGCAGACATCCGTGCGCAGGGCGGCGTTTCACGTATGAGTGACCCTGACATGATTGACGGAATCATCAGCGCAGTTTCTATTCCAGTTATGGCAAAGGCCCGAATCGGTCACTTTGTCGAGGCCCAAATTTTGCAGTCACTCGGCGTCGACTACATCGACGAGTCTGAAGTACTCAGCCCTGCCGACTACGTAAACCACATCGATAAGTGGAAGTTCAAAGTTCCATTTGTTTGTGGTGCTACCAACCTTGGCGAAGCGCTTCGACGCATCACCGAAGGTGCGGCAATGATTCGATCGAAGGGCGAGGCTGGCACCGGTGACGTTTCTGAAGCCATGAAGCACATTCGCACCATCAACGGTGAGTTGCGCGCGCTTGCAGCAAAGACTGAAGACGAGCTTTATGTTGCTGCCAAAGAACTTCAGGCGCCTTACGAGTTGGTTCGCGAGGTTGCTTCAACCGGCAAACTACCAGTGGTTATGTTTGTAGCTGGTGGTGTAGCGACTCCGGCAGACGCGGCTCTCATGATGCAAATGGGTGCTGATGGCGTATTTGTTGGCTCAGGGATCTTCAAGTCAGGTAACCCTGCAGAGCGGGCCAAGGCAATCGTTAAGGCCACAACCTTCTACAACGACCCAGATGTATTGGCACAGGTCAGCCGTGGTCTTGGCGAAGCAATGGTTGGCATCAATGTGACTGACCTTCCTGCACCACACCGTCTTGCCGAGCGCGGCTGGTAATTGGTGCTTCCACTCGGAATTCTTGCTCTGCAAGGAGATTTTCGAGAGCACGGTTACACCCTCGACGCCATCGGCGTTGAGTCACGGCAAGTTCGAACACTTAGTGACTTGGAGTCTGTCGCGGGCTTGATTATTCCCGGCGGAGAATCAACCGTTATTGCCAAACTCGCCAGAGCGTATGACTTACTCGAACCTATCCGAGAGAAAATTGCCAATGGTTTTCCAGCATTTGGCACCTGCGCGGGGCTGATTCTCTTAGCTGATGAAATTCTTGACGGAATTGAAGGCCAAGAGTCATTTGGTGGCCTAGATGTTTCAGTGAGACGAAACGCATTTGGTAACCAGCTTGACTCCTTTGAAGCTGAGTTGGACTTTGTTGGCATCCCTGGCGAGCCAGTCAAGGCGGCATTCATCCGTGCACCAATTGTTGAATGGGTAGGCAGCGATGTTGAAGTATTGAGCGCGTTGCCTGATGGGCGCATTGTTGCTGTGCAAAACGATCATGTTCTTGGTCTTTCTTTTCACCCCGAAGTTACCGGTGAAACCAGAATCCATCAGCATTTTGTCAGCATGGTAAAACGGTCTAACTAACCGCGCTGATAAACTCAAAGAAAACTTCACCGCTTTAGGAGCACTATGTCCGGCCACTCCAAATGGGCTACAACCAAACACAAGAAGGCTGTAATTGACGGTCGCCGTGCAAAGTTGTTCGCCAAGCTTATTAAGAACATTGAAGTGGCTGCGCGTTTGGGCGGTCCAGATCTCGACGGAAACCCAACTCTTTACGATGCAGTTCAAAAGGGTAGAAAGAGCTCGCTTCCGAACGACAACATTGAACGTGCAATCAAGCGTGGCTCAGGTGTTGGTGCCGACGCCGTCGAGTACCAGAACATCATGTACGAGGGCTATGGCCCTAACGGTGTAGCAATTCTTATTGAATGTCTGACCGACAATAAAAACCGTGCTGCCGCCGAAGTTCGTCTTGCTGTTTCACGCAATAACGGAACCATGGCAGACCCTGGTTCAGTTTCCTATCAGTTCAGCCGCAAGGGAATCATCCTCGTAGCCAAGAACGAATCAGCCACTGAGGATTCAATCCTTGAAGCTGTTCTAGAAGTTGGAATTGACGACCTAGAGGACCGCGGTGAGCAGTTCGTGATTACGACTGATCCAAGCCTCATGGTTGCTGTTCGCTCGGCTTTGCAAAGTTCAGGTATTGACTACGAAAGCGCCGACGTCGAATTTGTGTCGTCAATGCCTATTCAGGTTGATGCTGACACTGCGCGCAAGGTTATTGCACTAATCGATGCACTTGAAGACTCGGATGAAGTGCAGAACGTCTATTCGAACTTTGACTTGTCGCCTGAGGTTCTGGCCGAGCTAGAGCAGGAATAACCGTTGAGCAACCGGATTCTGGGAATCGACCCCGGACTCACCCGGTGCGGCGCGGGCATCATTGAGCTATCAAACGCTCGTAAAGTCTCATTCGTTGACGTTCATACTTTTCGAAGTTCTCCTGAAATCGACTTGGCTGCGCGCGTGGGTTCAATTGCGTCGTCAATCGAGCAACTCATAGTCAGCCATAAGCCATCGGTAATCGCCATCGAACGTGTTTTCTCGCAGAGCAATGTTCGGTCGGTCATGGGCACTGCACAGATCAGCGGAGCAGTCCTATTCCTGGCCCACAAACATTCAATCCCAGTGGCTTTGCACACACCTACGGAAGTGAAGGCTGCCGTCACGGGCTCAGGTCGTGCAGACAAAGCCCAGGTCGGATTCATGGTTGCGAAGATTCTGGGCCTCGCTGAGGTGCCTAAACCGGCAGATGCAGCCGACTCGCTGGCTATAGCTATTTGCCACGCCTGGCGATCATTCGATGCCAAGGTGCAATCTGGAGCCGTCGGCACAACCGCTGCCCAAGCAGCATGGCACGCTGCCATCAAAAGCGCCTCCAAAAATAAGTAAGAAGTTAGTCTGTATAGATGATTGCTTCGCTAACGGGATTCGTCCAGGTTCTTCGCGCCGGTTATTTGGTGATGGATGTCAATGGAGTTGGCTACGCAGTCTCGGTAACAGCAAAAACATCCTTGCAATTGAAAATTGGCGCGAGCGTTTTTCTTCACACAAGTTTTATTGTTCGTGAAGACGCAATGTCACTGTTCGGGTTTTTAACCGACTCTGAACTTTCGATGTTTGAAGCTCTGCGATCTGTAACCGGTGTCGGGCCAAAGTCTGCGCTTGCAACGCTTAACGAATTGAGCGTTCAAGAAATTGCAACAGCGGTTTCACTTGATAGCGATGAGGTGTTCCGCAAAGTCAGTGGAATCGGTCCAAAAACTGCGAAACTCATTTGCGTCACATTGGCCGGCAAACTCCATGACATTGCGATTGTCGCGCAGGAACCAACTGTTCCAAGCGTCAACAAGCAATTGCTGGTTGATGCACTTACCGGCCTTGGATGGGGCGAAAGAGTTGCTAGCGAGGCTGTTGAGACAGTCACCAAGCAATCTTCGGATACTGATCGCAATGCCTTGCTTAGGTCGGCTTTGGCTCATCTTTCAGGTTCAAAGTCAGTTGGTGCATAGGTGAACGACTCGACCGGCGTTAGCGCCGACTCAGGAGACTTGGCTTTCGAAGCTGCTCTTAGACCTAAATCTTTGGACGAATTCATCGGTCAGACCAAGGTTCGCAAGCAAATCTCTCTGCTTCTAGAAGCTGCGCGTCTTCAGAATCGCACGCCTGACCACATCCTTCTAGCTGGCCCACCGGGCCTCGGCAAGACCACTTTGGCAATGATTGTTGCGCATGAAAGTGCAAGGCCGTTGCGCCTCACAAGCGGCCCAACCATTCAGCATGCGGGCGATCTCGCGGCCGTTCTGTCATCATTAGCGCCAGGTGAAATTTTGTTCATTGACGAAATTCACCGAATGGCAAGATCGGCTGAAGAGATGCTCTACTTGGCCATGGAGGATTACCGTGTCGACGTGATGGTTGGCAAGGGGCCCGGTGCCACTTCCATTCCTCTCGAGATATCGCCGTTCACTCTCGTAGGTGCAACGACGCGTTCAGGCATGCTGCCAAACCCGCTCAGAGACAGGTTCGGCTTCACTGCAAACTTAGAGTTTTACGAGTCCGGCGAACTATCTGAGGTAATTCGACGGGCTGCTGAAAAATTGAATGTATCCATCGACAGTCACGCTCTGGCTGCGATTGCCAAACGCAGTCGCGGTACACCACGTATCGCCAACCGCCTACTTCGACGCGTTCGAGATTTTGCTCTGGTTGCCGGCATTAGTGAAGTTTCGGAATCTGTTGCAATGCAGGCGTTGTCGCTTTATGAGGTGGATGACTTAGGTCTTGATCGCCTGGACCGGCAAATCTTGGATGTCATCATTTCGAAGTTCGAGAATCGACCAGTTGGGCTTTCAACTCTTGCCGTTGCCGTGGGGGAGGAGCCTGACACCATCGAGTCTGTCGTTGAACCCTATTTGGTACGCGCGGGGCTAATCGTCCGCACACCACGAGGGCGACAGGCAACTGCAGCAGCCATGAGACACATGGGCATCGCGCCTCAATAACAGAATCCCTTCATCTATGATTGTTAGGGCGCCAAAGGTGCCTCAAACTCTTAGATCTATTCAGACAGGCAACTCATGCAACCTCAGGACCTTTTTGTACTTGCTGCATTGGCATTGGTAATTTTCTTCATGTTCACCAGCAACAAAAAGCGCAAGAAGCAGGCCGCCGAACTTTCTGAGCAGCTCAAGACTGGTGCCTACGTGATGCTGCACAGCGGCATCTACGGCGAGGTTGTTGAAATCAACGACGACAAGCTAGTGATCGAGTCAACTCCTGGTAACAAGCTGGTCGTTGCTCGTGGTGCAGTTCGCGGCATCGTTGAAGCGCCAGCCAAGAAGGTTGCGGCCAAAAAGCCGGCTGCCAAGAAGCCGGTCGCGAAAGCTCCGGCTAAGCCAGCTGCAAAAAAGCCTGCCTCAAAATAATTTCGCTAGGGGATCCAAGTGTCTAAATCTGAACTCACCAAGGGTGCTCGCAAGCGTCTTTCTTCACTTGCTGTAATAGTCGGTCTACTGATTAGCATCATCGGATATGGCGTTCTTTCTGGAAGTGGTGCTTCGACCACTCCTAAGCTGGCACTTGACCTTTCGGGTGGAACCTCAATCATCCTTGCTCCGGTCCTAGCCGAGGGCGAGACAGTTTCTGCTGAACAGCTTGCACAGGCAGTCGCCATTATTCGTCAGCGTGTAGACGCCAGTGGTGTTTCAGAGTCAACAGTTAAAACTCAGGGTTCAAACAACATCATCGTTGAAATCCCAGGTTCGCCAGACGACAACACTCTGAAGTTGATCCGCAGTAGCGCCAAACTCGAATTCAGACCTGTATTGGTGACAGCCCAAGGAATCTCGTCAACTGTGACTGCATCGGGATCAGCAAGCCCTGCTGCCTCAGAGTCTCCGGCTCCGGCCTCAACTCCAAGTGTGAGCCCGACCGACAAGTCTGATGTCAACTGGATTACTCCTGAACTTCAAGCCGCATACGACGCACTCGACTGCTCAACTCCCTTCCGTGAAGCTGGACAGGTTGACGACCCAACCCTGCCTTTGGTTACCTGTGACACAGATGGTTTCTACAAGTACATCCTTGGACCAGTAGAGATTGATGGCTCGACCATCTCTGATGCATCCGCTGGTTTGCAAACGACGTCAACCGGAGCAACAACCAACACCTGGGCTGTCAACCTTAAGTTTGATGGCACTGGTACGCAGCAGTTCGCAGACACCACTGGTCGACTTTTTCCGCTAGAGGCTCCGCGCAACCAATTTGCCATCACCCTAGATGGTTTCGTGACGATTGCTCCGACCATCCAGGCCGTTATTGCGAATGGCTCAGCAGAGATCACCGGAAACTACACCAAAGACACGGCCAAGACTCTTGCAGATCAGCTGAAGTACGGCTCATTGCCGATTGCTTTTGAGGTTCAGAGCCAAGAGAACATCTCTGCGACCCTAGGTTCAGAGCAGCTAACCAGTGGCTTGCTCGCGGGAGCCATCGGTCTGCTATTGGTCGTTATCTATTCAATTTTCCAATACCGTGGCCTTGCAGTGGTTACCATCGGCTCGCTGATTGTTGCTGCTGTCGTGGTTTATCTTGCTATCACTTTGTTGTCGTGGCGCCAGGGTTATCGACTCTCGCTAGCGGGTGTCGCCGGCTTAATCGTTTCGATTGGTATCACGGCTGACTCATTCATCGTTTACTTCGAGCGTGTTCGTGACGAAATTCGTGACGGCAGACCGCTGTCAGTTGCTGTCGACGTTGGCTGGAAGCGCGCCTTTAGAACCATCATCGTTTCTGGTTTGGTTAGCCTTTTGGCTGCTGTGGTCTTGTTTGTGCTAACAGTGGGCAATGTTCGCGGTTTCGCGTACACACTCGGTCTTACCACCTTGGTCGACCTTATGATCGCGGTCTTGTTTACTCACCCGTTGCTTCAGTTGCTGGCGCGTACTCGATTCTTTAGTTCAGGCGGCACTTGGTCAGGCTTTGATGTTAAGAATCTGGGTTCGGCCGGCTACGTAGGTCGCGGACAATTTAGAGCAGCTGAAAAGGTTGCTCCTGCCAAGCTGGCTAAGGCTTCAAAAGAGGCCAGCAAGCGCCAGACCATCGCCGAGCGTAAAGCTGCCGAACTACTATCGCCTTCAAAGAAGAGCGGGGAGAAGAACTAATGTCTCGTTTTAGTGATTTCGGAAACGACCTTTACACAGGTTCCCGTTCTATCAACGTAGTTGGCAAGCGCAAGATCTGGTATTCAATCAGCGCTGTGCTACTGGCTATTTTCCTAGCTTTTTCACTTGTCAAGGGCTTCAATTTTGGCATCGAGTTTCGCGGCGGTTCAGAGTTTAGAGTGGCTGGCGTAACCGAGACATCTCAGCAGTTAGCAGTCGACGCTGTGAAGTCAGTTGTTCCAGAGCAAAATCCGTTGGTGTCTAACGTCGGCACCGATAGCATCCGCGTGCAAACCGAACAACTGAGTGACCTTGAGTCTGAAGACGTTCGCGTGGCTTTGGCTACTGCTTATGGTGTCAACAGCTCAGACGTGGCGAGTTCATTTATCGGCGCTAACTGGGGTGCAGATGTGACCTCAAAGGCTCTCACCGGTCTTATCGTTTTCATCGCCCTGGCTGCAGTTTTGATGGCGCTGTACTTTAGAACGCTAAAGATGTCGGTTGCAGCAGTTGTAGCCCTGCTCCACGACCTCGTGATCACAGCTGGTGTTTACGCACTCACAGGTTTCGAGGTTACCCCTGCAGCGGTAATTGGGTTCCTGACCATTTTGGGTTACTCGCTATATGACACGGTGGTGGTCTTTGACAAGATCCGTGAAAATACCTTGGATGTTGAGCACAGCGAGACCACAACCTTCGCACAGCAGGTTAACTACGCTGTGAACCAAACCTTGGTTCGTTCAATCAACACCACTGTAGTTGCTGTGTTGCCGGTGGCTTCGATCTTGTTCATCGGAGCGGCTTTGCTAGGCGCCGGAACACTTCGCGACATTGCGTTGGCTTTGTTCATCGGCATGCTTATCGGCACATATTCAACCATTTTCATCGCAGCGCCGCTTTACAGCCAGCTTCGTGAAAACGAGCCTCGTTTCAGCAAAGTAAAGGCCGCCTAGGTCTTTTCGAATTGTTAGTCTTTCATTAGAGAGAGGCAATAATGAGCGACGCTACACCTACCGGTTCGATTGCGACTCTTCGTAGTCGTATGCCAAAGTTTTTTGCCAAGAGCGGCCCTTATGCCAGCGAAATGGCTGAGATTTTGCGTTTGGCACGCGCCAATCATCCGCGGTCTGACCTTTCAATAATTGACAGGGCATTCGAGGTAGCCGAGCTTGCTCACAGACCTCAGGTTCGCAAGTCTGGCGAGCCGTACATCACTCATCCTCTTGCTGTGACTCATATCTTGGCCGAGTTGGGCATTGGTCCGGTCACCCTCGCTGCGTCGTTACTGCATGACACTGTTGAAGACACCGACTACACACTTGATCAATTAACCAAGGATTTCGGCCCAGAGGTCGCAATGCTCGTCGACGGTGTAACCAAGCTCGACAAAGTTAAGTTCGGTGATCACGCGCAGGCTGAAACTGTTCGCAAAATGGTCGTCGCCATGTCGAAAGACATTCGAGTGTTGGTAATTAAGCTTGCTGACCGACTTCACAACGCCCGCACCTGGGGTTTCGTTCCAGCTGAATCAGCTCGTCGCAAGGCTCAAGAAACCCTAGAAATTTACGCGCCGCTCGCTCATCGTCTCGGTATCAACACCATCAAGTGGGAACTCGAGGACATTTCTTTCAGCGTCCTTTATCCGAAGGTTTACGAAGAGATCGTAAACCTGGTGAAGCAGCGCACTCCAAAACGAGCTGAGTTCATTGAATCGGTAATCGGTTCAATCGAAGAAGATCTTCGCGATGCGAAAATCAAGGGAAAAGTTGCCGGAAGGCCGAAGCAGTACTACTCGATCTATCAAAAGATGGTGGTTCGCGGTCGCGAATTTGATGACATCTATGACCTCGTGGGAATTCGCGTCCTCGTCAATGAGATTCGAGACTGCTACGCAGTTCTTGGTTCGATTCACGCGCGTTGGAACCCTATCCCAGGTCGTTTCAAAGATTACATCGCCATGCCGAAGTTCAATTTGTACCAGTCATTGCACACCACGGTTATGGGCCCGCAGGGGCGACCGGTTGAGATTCAGATTCGCACTCACGAGATGCACCAGCGTGCTGAATACGGTGTGGCGGCACACTGGAAGTACAAAGAGCAAATCGGTAAATCAGAAGTTACTTCAGATGAAGATCTGGCTTGGCTGAAGCACCTGACCGACTGGCAAGCAGAGACTCAAGACCCTTCTGAGTTTCTCGATTCACTGCGATTTGAAATCGGCGCCAAAGAGGTTTACGTCTTCACGCCTAAGGGTCGAGTAATTGGCCTTGCTGGGGGAGCGACGCCTGTTGACTTTGCCTACGCCGTTCACACCGAAGTTGGTCACAGAACAATGGGCGCCAAGGTGAACGGTCGTCTGGTTCCACTCGAAACACCATTGGTTTCTGGTGATGTTATCGAAATCTTTACTTCTAAATCTCCGGATGCTGGCCCTAGCCAGGACTGGTTGAACTTCGTCAAGTCCCCTCGGGCCAGGGCAAAAATTAAGCAGTGGTTTGCCGTTGGCCGCCGAGACGAGGCTATTGAGTCTGGTCGCGAGCAGCTTGCTAAGGCAATGCGCAAGCAAAACCTTCCGCTCCAAAGACTTATGGCCGCTGATGAGCTAGTAAAGCTCGCTGGCGAGCTTAGATATTCCGGTGTTGAGGCGCTATATGCGGCAGTCGGAGACAATCAAATCTCAGCCCAGTCAGTAGTTGAGAAGCTCACGGCTGCCATTTCAGATTCTGATCAAGACGAACAGGAGTTCACCCTTCCTGCTGCTCCGAGAAGCATCAATAGACAACGTTCGAACGACGCTGGTGTTCTCGTAAAAGGCGACTCGGATGTATTGGTGAAGCTAGCCCGCTGTTGCACTCCTGTGCCCGGTGACAGCATCCTAGGCTTCGTCACAAGAGGTAGCGGAGTATCGGTTCACCGAAACGACTGCAAGAACGTGGAGCACTTGCTGCTCGAGCCTGAGCGAATCATGGAGGTTTCGTGGGCGCCAACCTCAAAGACACTGTTCTTAGTTCAAATTCAGATTGAGGCGTTGGACCGTTCAGGTCTACTTTCGGATGTAACGCGTGTGCTCTCTGAGCACCACGTAAACATCTTGTCGGCCTCGGTTTCAACCAGAAGCGACCGTGTCGCGCTGAGCCGCTTCGTCTTTGAGATGGGCGATGCGGCCGTTCTTGAACACCTCTTGAATGCTGTTCGCCGCATTGAAGCTGTCTACGACGTTTATCGCGTTTCTAGCTAAAAAAAGGGAGCCTTACGGCTCCCTTTTTACGTCTATTGGTTTGAGTTTTACTTCATTGAAGCTACGACAACCTCTAGCCAGGCCTTGCGCGCATTCAGAGCCTCGGTTGCCTTTTCGGTTGCCTTTGCATCCTTCTTAGCCATTGCTGCAGCAAGATCTGCCTCTAGTTTCGCAATTGAATCCTCAAGCTGGGAGATAACGCCGTTTGATCGATCGATTGCAGCTGGGTCGGTCTTGCGCCAGTGTTCTTCTTCAGCTTTGCGAACCGACTGCTCGATAGCACGGAGTTTATCCTCAGTCTCACGGAGCTTGTCCTTTGGAACGCGGCCAGCCTTTTCCCAGCGCTGCTGAATTGCCAACAACTGTTTTTTGGCAGTGGCCAGGTCTTTCTGCGGGTCAATTGAAGCAGCGTCTTTCAAGATCGCCAGCTTGGCTTCTAGGTTCTCGTTTTGTTCAGCTGACTCAACAACAACTTCTGAAGCGCGGGCTGCGAAGATGGCATCGCCGGCAGCCTTGAAGCGGGACCAAAGCGCGTCGTCCGATTTTCCTGGAGTGCGTCCGCTGCTCTTCCAAGCATCCAAAAGCTTGCGGTAATCAGCCGTTGCTTCGGCACCACGCGACACCAAAGCCTCTGCCTGTGCAACTATTTCATTCTTCGCATTTCGAGCCTGTTTGTTGGTCGCATCCAGTGAAGCGAAATACTGGCGCTTAGCGGCGTCGAACTTAGTACGTGCGGCTGAAAAACGCTTCCAAAGCGCATCGGCGTCGCTCTTAGACACCTTCGGGCCTGATTTTTGAACGGCTTGCCACTTGTCAAACAGTGCGGCCATCTCTGCAGCAGAATTCTTCCACTGAGTTTTAGAGGCATCTTGGTTGCTGATGGTTTCGGCTTGGGCGACGATGGCTTCGCGTTCCGCCAGGGATTTGTGGGCGGCCTCTTTGTTTTGTTCAGATTTCTCTGAGGTGAGCGCGCGAATCTTCTCATCAAGGTTAGAAACACGGCGACGCAGGTCTGCGATGTCACCGACGGCAGCTGGCTCAGTCAATTCCTGAGTTAGCTTTGCTGCAGCTTTTTGAAGACCAGCTGCATCGAGCTTTCCGGCAACACGCTGTTCTAGAAGGCGCACCTGAGCGTTTAGATCGCTGAACTTGCGCTCAAAATATGCAAGAGCCTCTTCAGGTGAGACACCAGGATACTGCCCGACCTTGCGCTCCTGCCCGGCCTCGATTACGAAGACGTTGTTGTCGGCATCGACACGACCGAAGGTATTGTTTGTAGACATGTGGACTCCTGAGATTTGCCTTGTTGTAAGTGCTATTTTACGGTGATTGATTTGATTACTGCCGCTGTGTTTGGCGCACCATCGGTTCCATCACCTGAAACGCCGTCTGCAGCGATGTTGCTGATCGTTTCGAGACCAGAGGTGATTCTTCCGAGCACCGTGTAGCCACCGGCAGAGTCAGACGGAATTGGGCTGTCCTTGTAGACGATAAAGAACTGGCTACCCATGCTCGAACCATTGCCACCTTGGCGAGCCATAGCAATTGTGCCAGCAGGGTAAATGTCGTCGGCAGGAGCGTTCTCAATCGGCCCCCAACTGTAGCCTGGGCCACCAGTTCCATCTCCGTTTGGGTCTCCACACTGCAAAACGTAGATTCCCTCAGTAACCAAGCGGTGGCAATTGTTGTTCATGTAAAAGCCTGACTGAGACAGCGCAACGAAATTTGCCGTTGCCTGTGGGGCATTTACGCCATCCAAGGTGATACCTAGGGTTGAGTCGTTGATGTAGATTTCACCGCTCCAAGAGCGGTTTTCAGCTACCGAAATCGAAGGCACACTGCCCGGAGTTTCAGCCAAATTGGCATTTGGGCTGCCTGGGCCAAATGCAAAATACGAAAGCTGCAATGCGAGAGCAACTAGGATTGCCCCAGCGCTAAACAAAACTGCTTTTCGGTTATCTATTCTTCGCTTCGCAACCAGTGCGTTTTGCTGGTCTACGCGAAGTTGGTATTCAGTTAGCCGACGCCTTTCTGCAGCGCGAAATTTCGATAAATCCTTGTTATTTGGCATTGGTTTCCTCCGTCATCGAGTCTAGGCGAGCGCCACTTCACATTTTCGATAGCCTTAACACATGTCGCAAAACTCGCTCTATTCCGGCACTATGCCGCTCGCGGCGAGAATGCGCCCAAATACCTTGGATGAAGTGCTCGGTCAGGAGCATCTGCTAGGTGCGGGGCAACCACTTAGCGCCCTTGCTGTGAAAGCAATGGCTGGAGAATCTCTGAGCGCGTCTTCGGTAATTCTCTGGGGTCCTCCCGGTATTGGCAAAACCACGCTGGCTCAATTGGTTGCAAGGCTGAGCGGACGCAGATTTGTTGAACTCAGCGCAATCACCGCTGGCGTCAAGGATGTGCGCGAAGTTATGGAGAAAGCTCGTAACGACCGTGATTTATACGGAGTAAGCACGATCCTCTTTCTCGATGAGATACACCGCTTCTCGAAAGCCCAGCAGGACGCACTTCTTCCGGGCGTTGAAAGCGGTTGGATAATCCTGATTGCTGCGACTACTGAGAACCCCTCTTTCTCTGTCATTGCTCCGTTGCTGTCACGCTCGATACTTCTAACCCTGAAACCCCTTTCAGATGAGCACATCATTGCCTTGATCGAACGCGCACTCAACGACATCCGTGGTCTGAATTCGGTGGTTTCAAGTACAGAAGAAGTTAATAGGCAGATTGCCGTGCTTGCTGCCGGAGATGCTCGGCGTGCTCTTACCTTGCTTGAAGCGGCCGCCACAATCGCCTTGGCTGGCGCCCCAGAAAAGACTAGACCTGAGCTATCACTTGATTTGGTTGCACAAGCAGTGGATAAAGCTATCGCGAGATATGACAAAAACGGCGACCAGCACTACGACGTGATTAGCGCGTTCATAAAATCTGTGCGTGGTTCTGACGCCGACGCTGCTATTCATTACCTAGCGAGAATGATTTCAGCAGGGGAGGATCCCCGGTTCATCGCTCGCCGATTGATTATTCTCGCCGCTGAAGATATTGGGCTGGCCGACCCTCAGGCTCTATCACTCGCGGTTGCCGCTGGTGAAGCTGTCTCGATGATTGGTATGCCCGAAGGCAGAATACCGTTGGCCGAAGCAACCATCTATCTTGCGATGGCACCGAAATCAAACACCGCTTACAACGCAATAAATAGCGCTATTACCGACGTAGAGAATGGTTTTATCGGTGAAGTGCCAAACCCGCTGCGTAGTTCAAACTACGCAGGCGCCAGAAAAGCGGGCGCAGGTATTGGCTATGTTTACCCTCATGACAGCTCAGCTGCAGTCGTTGAACAGGAATATTTGCCAACAAAGGTTGCTAAGCGTCGGTATTTTCTTCCCAAAGAAATAGGCGCTGAACGTGAACTGGTTGAACGCTGGAGCCGTTTGCGGGCCATAATTCGAGGACCAAAAGCCTAACGAGGGTTCTTTACCTCTCAGCAAGTCGCTGATAGGCTAGAGAGGTTGCCGACTGGAATGCTCGAACGCGGCTGTACGAGCTTTCGTCACGGTGCGACCACTGAATAGCCAAGTGGTCCGTGGCAAAGGATTCATTCCCAGAATCCGTTTTGTGAACATTTACCGCTATTAAAAGGATCCTCAGATCCATTGAAAGGAACACGTGTCAAAAACTACACGTACCCGCAGCAAGACTCGTTTGTCTCGCGCACTGGGCATTGCCCTAACCCCAAAGGCTGCTAAGTATCTAGAGAAGCGTCCATACGCTCCAGGTGAGCACGGACGCACCAAGAAGAAGGCCGACAGCGACTACGCCGTTCGTCTTCGCGAGAAGCAGCGTCTACGCGCTCAGTACGGCATCCGTGAGGCACAGCTTCGCAAGACCTTCCAGGAAGCAAAGCGCGCTGAGGGTCTAACCGGTGAAAACCTAGTAGAGCTTCTTGAAATGCGTCTCGACGCAGTCGTGCTACGCGCCGGCTTCGCTCGTACCATTGCCCAGGCTCGTCAGATGGTTGTGCACCGCCACATCCTTGTAAACGGTGAGCGCGTTGACCGCCCATCATTCCGCGTAAAGCCAGGCCAGCTTGTACACGTACACGCTAAGTCTGAGGGCGCAGAGCCATTCCAGGTTGCTGCTGCTGGCGGACACGTTGACGTGTTGCCTCCAGTTCCTGGCTACCTTGATGTTCAGCTAGACAAGTTACACGCAACCCTAGTTCGTCGTCCAAAGCGCGCTGAAGTTCCAGTTACCTGTGAAGTTCAGCTCGTTGTTGAGTACTACGCAGCCCGCTAAATAAGCAAACTTAGGAGTTCAGATGAGCGGTGGAGAAATCGCAGGATTGATCTTTGCAGGTGGATTCGTTCTACTAGTAATTTTCACTGCAGTGCCTCTTCTAAAGCTTGGTCGCGTGCTCGATGAAACACGGACTTCAATCCGTGACCTCAACGAGACCGTGTCTCCGCTGCTCTCTGAACTCACTGAGACCGTTAGTTCTGCCAATAAGCAACTAGCGAAAATTGACATCATCACTGAAAACGTTGCCGAAGTTAGCTCAAATGTAAGCTCGCTCGTCGCAGTATTTTCTGCAACACTCGGCTCACCACTTGTAAAGATCGCTGGCCTAACTAAGGCTCTGCGATCTACTCTGCTAGGCAAAAAGAAGTAGGTTTCGTCATGAAGAAGTTGTTCTGGTTCGCTGTAGGTGCAGCCGCAGGTCTTGCTGCTGCAAAGCAGATTCAAGAAAACCCAAAGGTCGCTGCTGTCGTTGATGACTATGCCAAAAAAGCACGCGAATTTGGTGCAGCAATGTCTGAGGGCTTTACCGAGCGCTCGTCTGAGCTAGCCGCCGAGCGTAAGGCTCCAGCGAAAGAAGCTTCAACCAGGTCGGCCTCGAAGCCGACCGCAAAATAACGTGCAGACGGCTGAGATCCGTCAGCGCTGGCTCGATTTTTTCGAGCGCAACGGTCACACCGTTGTTCCTTCAGCTTCTCTGATTAGCGAAGACCCATCACTTCTCTTCACCGTTGCCGGCATGGTGCCCTTTATTCCGTACATGAGCGGATTAGTTCCTGCCCCATTCGATCGTGCAACTAGCGTTCAAAAGTGCGTTCGCACACTTGACATTGAAGAAGTTGGAAAAACAACCCGTCACGGCACGTTCTTTCAAATGAACGGCAATTTCTCGTTTGGAGACTATTTCAAACGCGAAGCAATCACCTACGCCTGGGAGTTCCTGACCGGCTCACTAGACTCTGGATGCCTAGGTCTAGATCCGCAACTTCTTTGGGTCACCGTCTTCGAGAACGACGATGAGTCGATCTCTATCTGGCGTGAAGTCGCTGACATTCCAATGGAGCGAATTCAGCGCCGCGGAATGAAAGACAACTACTGGTCTACCGGGCAGCCTGGTCCAGCTGGACCATGCTCCGAAATCTATTACGACCGCGGCCCGGCATATGGGCGTGAAGGCGGACCTGAGGCTGACGAAGATCGATACATCGAGATCTGGAACCTTGTGTTCATGCAGTTTGAACGCGGGGAAGGAACTGGCAAGGATTCGTTCGAGATTCTTCGTGAACTTCCTAAGAAAAACATTGACACTGGAATGGGTCTGGAACGCGTTGCGTTCTTGATGCAGGGCGTTGAGAATCTTTACGAAATTGACCAAGTTCGCCCGGTTCTAGACGCAGCTGCTACTCTTTCGAAAAAATCATACGGCGCCTCGGTAGAAGACGATGTTCGACTGCGAGTAGTAGCAGATCACGTCCGCTCAGCGTTGATGCTAATCGGAGATGGCGTTACACCGGCAAATGACGGCAGAGGCTATGTGCTTCGACGACTATTGCGAAGAACTGTGCGCGCAATGAGGTTGCTCGGCGTTGAGGCTCCAACCTTTGCTGAATTGTTCCCTGTATCTAAGAACGCAATGATGGCCGCCTATCCGGAGCTGGATCGGGACTTTGATCGAATTCTTCGCACTGCGCTTGCTGAAGAAGAAACCTTCTTGCGCACGCTATCTGCGGGAACAGTTTTCTTGGACGAGGCACTAGCCGAGGTCAAAGCAACCGGTTCTAAGCAACTCGCCGGCGACGCAGCCTTCTTGTTGCACGACACCTACGGTTTTCCAATCGACCTAACTCTAGAAGTTGCCGAGGAAGCTGGTTTGACAGTTGATCGAGACGGCTTCAAAGCGCTTATGGCTGAGCAGCGCGATCGCGCTAAGGCAGATGCACGCGAAAAGAAACTGGGCGGAACCGATCTCTCTGTTTACTCAGCGTTCCGCGCCCTGGGCGTCACCAAATTCACTGGCTACGAGGAGCTCTCGACAGACTCCAAGGTACTTGGCCTAATCGTTGACGGGGCTGACTCCCAGGTTGCGTCGGTCGGGCAAATCGCCGAAGTTATCTTGAGTGAGACATCTTTCTACGCTGAATCTGGCGGCCAGGATTCCGACGCTGGATTCATCCTTGGAGATGGGCTAAAGCTCGAAGTTCTTGACGTCCAGAAGCCGGTTAAGGGCCTAATTAGCCACAAGGTTCTTGTGCGTGAGGGAGAAGTAACCGTGGGGCAGCGCGTTAGCACCTCGGTCGACGCCGACTGGCGCGTCGGTGCTTGCCAGGCGCACTCTGGAACCCACGTGGTGCATGCCGCGCTTCGCCAAGTTCTAGGCCCAGATGCACTCCAAAGCGGTTCTTATAACAAGCCTGGCTACCTTCGCCTTGACTTCTCATGGAATCAGGCGCTTAGCCTTGAGACCAGAAGCGAGATTGAAGAGGTTACCAACCTTGCGATCCGCGGCGATTTGGCGGTAAGCGCACAGCACATGAGCCTTCCAGAAGCCCGTGAATTCGGCGCTGTGGCACTGTTTGGTGAAACCTACGATGAAAGTGTTCGCGTCATTCAAATCGGCGGCCCTTGGTCACGAGAGCTTTGTGGTGGAACGCACGTTTCTCGAAGCTCTCAAATTGGGCTCATCGCACTGACCGGTGAATCATCTGTTGGCTCAGGTTCTCGACGCCTTGAGGCACTGGTAGGCATCGAAGCCTTCCGCAGCCTTGCAGCTGAGCGTGCGCTGGTTGCCCGAATGACTGAGGCTCTAAAGGCACCGAGAGAACTTGTTGAAGAACGCCTTGCTAGCACCATCGAGGAACTGAAAAACGCACAGCGCAAGCTATCTGCACTTCAAAGCGCATCATTGGCTACCAGAGTTCCAGAGTTGATCTCATCGGCAAAGGTAGTCAAGGGTGTACGCCTAATTTCGCAGAACCTTGGTGCGCTAGAGTCTGTCGATGACCTACGTGGTCTTGTTTCAAACACCCGTGAAAAAGCAGGAGCAGAGTCTGTCGTAGTTGCACTGTTTGCTGTGATTGCTGACAAGCCAATGCTTGTTGTTGCAACGAACGAAGCAGCACGCAAATCAGGCGCGAAGGCCGGGCAATTGGTTCGTGTTGCCAGTGCAATTCTTGGCGGTGGCGGTGGCGGTAAAGACGACATCGCACAGGGTGGCGGCAGTGACTCAACCAAAATCACGGATGCTATCGAAGCCCTAACCGAGGCAATTTAGTACCAATGAGAACTGGGCGTCGCCTAGCGATCGATGTTGGCAAGGTCAGAATCGGCCTAGCCGTTTCGGATCTTCACGGAATTCTCGCATCCGGGTTATCCACTGTTACTCGCTCGAAGGACACCGACACAACTATCCAAGCCATCATGCGTGAAATCGAGGATTTCGAAGTGATCGAGGCTTATGTTGGCCTGCCGGTTAGCATGCAGGGAACTGAAACTGCCTCAACTAGTGACGCTCTGCTGATTGCAAGAGAATTGGCAAAAACTCTGACCTGTGATGTGAGGCTCATTGACGAGCGTTTGAGCACGGTCGCTGCAAGCCGCGCCCTAATTAGTTCTGGCCGAAACACAAAGAATTCAAGGTCGATTGTCGATCAGGTGGCAGCTACCGTTATCTTGGAACAAGCGCTTGCGATCGAGAAGACTCAGTCACGCGCCCCAGGTCAGCTTTTGGAGGAATACGATGCCGAATAAGTTCTTGAGGCGTCGGGTACTCGCTATATCAGTGATTGGCGCCATCATAATCGGCGGTCCAGTTGCTTACCTAAACCGTTCCTACATTCGAACAGCTATTGAGCAGCTTATGGGAAACGATTTTCCAGGTCCCGGTCATGGTGAGACGACGATAGTTATTGCTGAGGGTTCTGGTGGCGATGTTATAGCTCAGCAATTGGTTGATGCGGGAGTGGTTAAGAGCTTTCAGACCACTTACAAAATGATTCTGACGCAAAACCCGACGTTTTATCCAGGCACCTTCAAACTAAAGCTCGAAATGTCTTCTCAACAAGCAATCGATGCGCTTTCTAACCCTGATTCTGCGGTACTTACCACGATTGTGATTCGCGAGGGCCTACGCTCGACTTCAATTTTCGATCTGCTCGCTGAAACGACAGGAATCGATCGTTCCGAATTCGTTGCGCTTTATCGCGACCCAGCTGCTTTTAGTTTGCCTGCAGGCTTTCCGACACTCGAGGGGTTCATGTTTCCGGCGACATATCGGTTCGCGCCGGATGCCTCTGCCAAAACAATCCTGCAAACGATGGTTGATCGTATGCGTACCGAATTAGTCGAATTTGGCGTCAAAGATAGCGAAGCACTTGAGGTCTTAACGCTTGCGTCGGTCATTCAGAAAGAGGCTCGTCTAGAGCCGGATTTCTACAAAGTTAGCCGAGTGTTCGTCAATCGAATAAGA
Organism: Rhodoluna sp.; assembly: GCF_024641065.1. Lineage (GTDB taxonomy): Bacteria > Actinomycetota > Actinomycetes > Actinomycetales > Microbacteriaceae > Rhodoluna. Next base: position 180,946 of record NZ_JAHEDV010000001.1, on the reverse strand, counting down.
GAAGGAATGCACCTACAGTCAGACGCGACAGTCAGTTACGGCGTCAATGGCACCACCGTTTCTACAACTGACGCTGAGCGGGCAAACGACAACCCTTACAACACCTACCTCTACCCAGGCCTTCCGGTTGGGCCAATAAGCGCCCCAGGCTCTGTGGCGATCGACGCGGCCTTGAACCCTGGCGCAGGCAAGTGGCTCTACTTCTGCACCATAAATCTCGAAACGGGCGAAACAGTTTTCAGTGAAACATGGTCTCAGCATGAGCGCGCTGTCGCACAGTGGCAGGCATGGATGAAAGATCACCCTGAATATGAGTAATCGTTATGCAGTACTTGGTTCTCCGATCGGCCACTCCAAGTCACCATCGATTCACCTTGCCGCATATCGCGTATTAGGTCTTGACTGGGAGTATGGAAGAGCGGATGTACCAAAAGGTTCGCTTCGCAAGTTCATCCATGACTTGGATCGGCCAGTTGACGGTCTAAGCGTGACAATGCCTCTCAAAGAGGAAGCCACCAAGTTTGCTAGCGTTCTAGACGAATCGGCTAGGTTGACTGGGGCAACCAACACGCTTGCAAAGCAAGAAGACGGTACCTGGTTGGGCTTCAACACCGATGTTTTTGGAATTGTGAAAGCGGTGGAGGACTCTCTTACTAGTGCACCCAAGAAGACCGTGATTATTGGTTCCGGTGCTACTGCCTATTCAGCCGTCGTTGCAGTGGCACGTATGGCCCCAAATTCCCGTTTGAAAATCTCGGCTCGTAACCGCAAAACCCGCAAAGAATTAATGCACTTTGCACGTCAGCAGGGGCTCAAGGCGTCAAGGGTTTACAGTTTTGTGAACGCAGTCGGCCACGCAGAACTCACAATATCAACAGTCCCCGCGCACGCTCTAGATGAGCAGGCTCTTCGCTTGATGGAAGTTTCAACCTGGACACCCGGCGGCGTTCTCTTGGACGTTGCGTATGATCCTTGGCCTAGCAAGGCTGCTGAGTTATGGGTTAAAAGAGAGAAACCTGTCGTAAGCGGCATCGAGATGCTGATTTGGCAAGCAGTAGCCCAGATCAGAATTTTCAGATCCGGTAGCCCGGCAAATGAACTACCAAATGAAGTTGCAGTGGTCGCTGCCATGCGCCACGCAGTTGGCCTTTAGCTCTCTTTGAGTCTCACCAACTTTGTTGTGAGAGAATTGACGAATGTTACGTTGGATCACTGCAGGCGAATCGCACGGCCCTGAGCTAGTTGCTGTACTCGAAGGACTCCCAGCTGGAGTACCTATTACTACCCCTGATGTTGAGGCTGCACTAGCCCGACGTCGCCTTGGGTATGGTCGCGGCGCTCGCATGAAGTTCGAGCAAGACGAGGTTTCACTATCAGGTGGCGTACGCCATGGGCTATCCATGGGTGGACCGGTGGCAATTACCGTAGCTAACACCGAGTGGCCTAAGTGGCAAGACGTGATGTCTGCTGACCCGGTTGATCCTTCAAAGCTCACTGGGGCGCGAGCGGAATCATTGACCCGTCCACGCCCAGGCCACGCCGATTTCACCGGCATGCAGAAGTATGGATTCCTAGATAGTCGCCCGATCCTCGAGCGTGCAAGTGCTCGTGAGACCGCAGCGCGCGTTGCTCTGGGTGTTGTCGCCTCAAACTTTTTGAACGAACTCGGAATTCAACTAATCACCCACACCGTGGGGATTGGGCCAGTTTCAACGCCCGCAGGCGCGCCGATTCCAACTCCAAGCGACCTCGAAGCCGTGGATGCAGACCCGATGCGTTGCTTCAATCCTGAAGTTTCTGCAGCCATGGTTGCTGAAGTAGATGAATGCCACAAAGAAGGCGACACCCTTGGAGGAGTTGTTGAGACTTTGGTCTATGGCATGCCACCTGGACTTGGCACTTTTGTGCACTGGGATCGTCGACTAGATGCTCAGTTAGCTGCAGCGCTCATGGGCATCCAAGCTATTAAGGGCGTTGAAGTTGGCGATGGGTTCGAGACCGCAAAACGTCGCGGCTCGGTTGCCCACGACGAAATAGAACGAGACACAACCGGTGTTGTTCGACGTCTAACCGACCGTGCGGGTGGCATTGAGGGTGGAATGAGCAACGGAGAAATTCTTCGCGTGCGCGCCGCAATGAAACCGATTTCAACAATCCCTAAGGCCCTCGCAACCATTGATGTGGCAACCGGAGATGTGGCTAAGGCTCATCACCAGCGCTCAGACGTTTGCGCTGTTCCAGCAGCAGGAGTTGTTGCAGAAGCCATGGTCGCGTTGGTGATCGCGAATTCTGTACTCGAAAAATTCGGTGGAGACTCTGTTGCTGAGACCAAGCGAAACCTTGAGTCATACCTAGCAAACATCCCAGCGGTTTTGAAGTCATTCGATAGCGCAAACTTGGATGCCTAAGTCAAAAGACATCATTGTTTTGGTCGGCCCCATGGGGGTTGGCAAGAGCACCGTTGGTCGCAAACTGGCAAAGATGCTTGGGCTGAAGTTCATTGACACAGATTCTGTCTTTGTCGAAGAGCATGGCCGCATCTCTGACTTCTTTGAGCGGCATGGTGAACCAAAGTTCCGTGAGCTCGAAGAGGAGGCCTTAGCCAAGTCGCTAGTTTCTCCTGCCGTAGTAGCAACCGGTGGCGGAGTTATCCTGAGCCCAAAAAATCGCGCGGCGCTTGAGTCAGTGACTGTTGTATACCTATCAACCGATGGAAAGCACATTGCTTCCCGACTTAAAAGTGGCGCTAGACCTCTTTTGAAGAACGGGGTTGAGGATTGGCGACGAATTTACGATTCGCGTAAGCACTTGTACGAACAAGTTGCTGACCTTGAAATCAATACCAGTGGACATCCGCTAAACACGACGATTGCCGAAATCAGAGAGAAGCTCGAAATCTAATGAGTCAAGTATCGAGAATTCAGGTGAAGGGCACCGACCCGTACGAAGTTGTTATTGGTAGAGCCCTTCTCGGCGAAGTGCCGTTGGCTCTTGGCAGTGGGGTATCAAAAGTACTCGTCGTTCACCCAGTTGGTCTCACTCCTAGCGCCGAGCTGCTTCGCGAAACTCTTCTAGAGGCTGGCTATGAAGCCATCTTGGCTGGGGTGCCAGACAGTGAAGATGCTAAACGTGTTGAGGTAGCGGCTTTCTGTTGGCAGATCATGGGCCAGGCCGATTTCACCCGCACGGATGCTGTTATTGGCTTTGGTGGTGGTTCCACGACTGACTTGGCTGGTTTTGTCGCCGCAACGTGGCTGCGCGGTGTGAAACTAATTCAAGTACCTACAACGCTTTTGGCCATGGTCGATGCAGCAATCGGTGGCAAGACTGGAATCAATACCAGCGAGGGCAAAAACCTGGTTGGTGTGTTCCATGCACCGTCGGCCGTGATCATTGACCTAGACACACTTATCTCACTGCCAAAGAATGAAATATTGGCCGGATTCGGTGAGGTTGTGAAATACGGTTTCATCGCCGACCCACGAATTCTCGAAATTATTGAGGCTGACGTAAACGTTGCTACTGACCCGAACACCCCTGAATTCCAAGAGATAATCGAGCGCTCTGTGGCCATCAAGGCACGAGTGGTAGGGGAGGACTTCAAGGAGGCTGGTATTCGCGAAATCTTGAATTACGGTCACACTCTTGGCCACGCTATAGAACACGCCGAGCGCTACAAGTGGCGTCATGGAGCAGCAATTTCGATCGGCATGGTTTTCGTTGCTGAACTTGCGAGAATCGCCGGGCGCCTTAGTGATGAGGTAGTAGATAGGCACCGTAGCGTGCTTCACCTCCTTGGGTTGCCGACAAGCTACCCGGCGCAAAAATGGGCGCAGCTGCAAGAAACCATGCAGCGCGACAAAAAGACCCGTGCCGGAACTCTAAGGTTCGTTGTTCTTGATGACCTAGCCAAGCCAACCATCATGACAGCTCCAACTCCAGAAATGTTGCACGCGGCCTTCCAAGAGATTACCGAAGCCTAAAGGTAGCCTTAGAACATGAGCAAAGTACTAGTACTCAACGGGCCGAATCTTGGTCGACTTGGTTCACGCGAGCCAGATATTTATGGAGCCGTTGACTATGACGGTTTGGTCAAAATCACCTCATCCAAGGCTGCCGAGCTTGGCCTTGAGGTAGAGGTTCGTCAAACCGATAGCGAATCAGAACTGATCGCTTGGCTATATGAATCGGTTGACAATGGCTATGACGTGATTTTGAATCCAGCGGCTTTTACTCATTATTCTTACGCGGTTCGCGATGCGGCAGTACAGGTCACCAAAGTGGGCAAGCGCCTGATCGAAGTTCACTTAAGTAACCCGCACACTCGTGAAGAGTTTCGTCACACCAGCGTGATTTCTGGAGTTGCTACCGGTGTAATCGCTGGTTTCGGCGTAAATTCTTACACTTTGGCCCTCACCGCGCTGACCAACTAACTTTTACCTCAAGCCTTCGATTAGAATTGAAGGCGCAGGGATTTATCCCGCTATTTTTTTGTCTACAAAATACTGAAACGAGTGATCTTCATGGCAACTTCAAACGACCTGAAGAACGGCATGGTTCTTAACATCGAGGGGCAGCTTTGGGCTGTTATCGACTTCCAGCACGTAAAGCCGGGCAAGGGTGCTGCCTTTGTGCGTTCGAAGCTCAAGAACGTCATGACCGGCAAGGTGGTAGACAAGACTTTCAACGCTGGTGTGAAGGTTGAGACCGCTAACGTTGACAAGCGCAACATGACTTACCTTTACAACGACGGTGAAGGCTTCATTTTCATGGATGCCGAGACTTTCGACCAGGTAACCCTGAGTGAGGCAACCGTTGGCGATGCAGTCAACTACCTGCTTGAAAACCAAGAGGCCGTTGTTGCGATGCACGAGGGCAACCCGATCTATGTTGAGCTTCCTGCCTCAGTCGTGCTGCTTGTGACCTACACCGAGCCTGGCTTGCAGGGTGACCGTTCAAGCGGAGGCACCAAGCCTGCAACCGTTGAAACCGGACTACAGATTCAGGTTCCTTTGTTCCTTGAGAACAACACCAAGGTACGCGTCGACACACGAACCGGCGATTACCTCGGCCGCGTGACCGAATAATCAATTGAGCGCAAGAACTAAAGCACGTAAACGTGCCGTTGACGCTGTGTTTGCAGCCGATCTACGGAAGATTTCGCCAATCATTCTGCTGAATGAAGTTGCTGAGCTTGCAGCTGATCGTCAAAATCAAGAGGCCATTTTCGGCTACGCACGTGAAATCGTGCAGGGTGTTATCGACTCGCACGACGAGATCGATGACTTGCTAGAGACTTATTCGCAAGGCTGGGCTCTTGATCGCATGCCTAATCTTGATCGCGCCATTTTGCGTGTTGCCGTATGGGAGATTCTTCACAACGCCGAGGTTCCAAACGGAGTAGCTATCAACGAGGCCGTTGATCTAGCCAAGGAATTATCAACCGATGATTCGGGAAGCTTCATCAATGGGCTCCTTTCGCGTATTGCTTCAACTCAGGCAGCCAACTAACCAATAACTGCTAGAATTTTGTCAACATCCTTTAAGACCGTCCAGAGAGGCGGAGAAGGAGGTGGGCGTGTCTGCACGCACCGTCTTGAGTAGCGACGACATTGATCGCGCCGTTACGCGCATCGCGCATGAAATTCTTGAAGCCAATACTGCACTGCAGAAGAGTGGCGCGAAAAACCTAGTTCTTCTCGGTATTCCTACCCGCGGTGTTCTATTGGCGGAACGCATTGCCAAAGTTATCGCGAGAGCCGAACCTGACGTAAAACCTGAAGATCTGCTTGGCCGTCTAGACATAACCATGTATCGCGACGATTTGGCATCGAATCCGACTCGCCCGGTTACCCAGACACTGATTCCGAGCCAAGGCATCGATGACAAAGTAGTAGTTCTGGTTGACGATGTTCTATTCAGTGGGCGAACCATTAGAGCCGCGCTTGATGCACTCAATGACTTTGGTAGACCACGCGCCGTAAAACTTGCTGTGTTGGTTGACCGCGGTCATCGTGAGTTGCCTATCCGCGCTGATTTTGTTGGAAAAAATCTTCCTACTTCGCGCGAAGAACGTATTAACGTGCAACTTAACGAAACCGATGATCAGAATGCTGTGGTGATCGAATAATGACGAAACACTTACTTTCTGCGGGCGATTTGAGTCGAGAGCAAGCTATTGAAATTCTCGACATTGCCGAGGGAATGTCGAACGTCAATGACCGCGAGATCAAAAAGCTGCCTACCCTTCGAGGCAAAACAGTTGTCAATCTTTTCTTTGAAGATTCAACTCGCACCAGAATTTCATTCGAGGTAGCAGAGAAACGCCTGTCGGCTGACGTCATCAATTTTTCAGCAAAGGGTTCTAGCGTCTCAAAAGGTGAAAGCCTGAAAGATACCGCTCAAACCCTCGAGGCGATCGGCGCAGATGCGGTTGTGATTAGACACTCTGCGTCGGGCGCTGCCAATGTATTGGCACACAGCAACTGGATTCAAGGCTCAATCATCAATGCTGGCGACGGCACCCATGAGCACCCTACTCAGGCGCTGCTCGACGCTTTCACCATGCGAAAGAGAATCCATGGCGCTCAAAGCCCTGGTAAAGCCCTTGATGGCGTGAAGGTTGCAATTGTCGGTGACATTCTTCACTCACGTGTTGCCCGCTCAAATCAGCTTCTACTGAGCACCTTGGGTGCCGAAGTGCATTTCGTTGCACCGCCGACACTTTTGCCACAGAACGCGTCGGGCTTCAAGGCTGCTTTGCACTACAACCTGGATGAAATGCTTGCGACTGAAAAGCCTGATGTTGTGATGATGCTTCGCCTGCAGGCTGAACGAATGAACGCAAGCTATTTTCCGACAGAACGCGAATACGCCAGAATCTGGGGATTCAATGCTGGACGTTTGGGCGCTCTCAAAGACAGCGCAATTGTTATGCATCCCGGACCAATGAACCGTGGTCTCGAAATCGATGCTGTCACTGCTGACTCACCACGTTCGACAGTTTTGGAACAGGTCACCAACGGAGTTTCTATTCGTATGGCTGTTCTCTATTCACTACTATCAGGCGAAAGGTCTGCTGATGTCTAAGCAAATACTTTTGAAAAATGCACAGCTTGCTTCAGGCGAAGTCACCGACATCCTTGTTGCCGGCGATCGAATTGTCGAGGTTGCAACTGCAATAACCGCTCCATCAGAAACCGAAGTTCTGGACTGCACCGGCTTGGTTGCGCTTCCGGGATTTGTAGACCTTCACACCCACTTGCGTGAGCCTGGTTTTGAACAGAGCGAGACCGTACTCACCGGCACTCAGGCGGCAGCAATGGGTGGCTACACCGCAGTGCACGCCATGGCAAACACCATGCCGGTTGCCGATACCGCAGGTGTGGTCGAGCAAATTGCAGGCCTAGGAATTGAAGCCGGTTATGCAGACGTGTACCCAATCGGCGCGGTCACCGTTGGGCTCGAGGGCAAACAAATGGCAGAACTCGGTGCGATGGCAAACTCTAAAGCTAAAGTCAGAGTTTTCTCTGACGATGGAAAATGCGTTCACGACCCAGTTCTAATGCGTCGCGCTCTAGAGTATGTAAAGGCATTTGGTGGGGTAATCGCGCAACATGCTCAAGACCCTCGTCTAACCGAGGGCGCTCAAATGAACGAGGGTAAAGTTTCGGCCGAGCTTGGTCTAACTGGCTGGCCTTCAGTGGCCGAAGAATCAATCATTGCCAGAGATGTTTTGCTTGCCGAGCATGTTGATTCTCGAGTTCACATTTGCCATCTGTCTACTCGCGGTTCGGTTGAAATCGTTAAGTGGGCAAAGGCCAGAGGAATCAGAGTTACGGCCGAGGTAACTCCTCATCACCTAATTCTTGACGACGAATTGGTGCGTTCATATGACGCTGTTTACAAAGTGAACCCACCGCTGCGCACCCAGGATGACGTTCTGGCTTTGCGAGAGGCTCTGATTGACGGAACCATTGACATCATTGGCACCGACCACGCCCCGCACCCAATCGAGGCAAAGGATTGTGAATGGAACGCAGCTGCATTTGGAATGCTTGGCCTAGAAACCGCAGCCTCAATTGCCCAATTGGTTCTAATCGAAAGCGGCAAGTCTGACTGGAACCGCCTTGTTGAGGTTTTGGCAACTAAGCCGGCTCAAATTGCTGGGGATGCCGAAAATGGTCAACCAATTGCGGTTGGAAGCATCGCCAACATTACGGTCATCGACCCGAAGGCAAACCGAACTGTAGTTGCAGAATCGGCATCTAGGTCAATCAATAACCCATACGTTGGCATGCAATTGCCTGGTCGTGTAATCCACACAATCTACCGTGGTTACCAGACAGTCAAGAATGGTGAACTAGCTTCTCGAGGTCGTGGCCGTAATGACTAAAGATTTGATGGCAATCTACGCAGGCATTCTGCTCGCCTTTATCGGGCTGCTAATGATCACTAGTTGGCTGCGACGCCGCAAGAAACAAGAGTTGCTGTTCGAACAGCCTCTAGAGGCTTTGGAGTTCTTTGGAGAACTATTGCTTCAAACCAATGCCTTCTATGTCGCAACCACGTTTGCAAACAACTCACTCGAACGCATCAACGCATACGGCCTTGGATTTAGAGGCAAGTGTCAGGTCCTGATCTTTTCTGAGGGCGTTCTAATTCTTCGAGACGGCGAAGTTCCGCTCGCAATTGACCGAGCCGATATCTTCAACGTGGGTAGCACTCAAGCAGTGATTGACAAGGCTGTCGAATCGGGCGGCATCATCAGCGTTGACTGGAATCACGACGAATCGCAACTTTCTACACACCTTCGCATAGTTGACACACTTGAGCGCGAAAAGTTTCTAAACACTGTTTCAAAAGTAACCCTTAGAGAGGCAACAAAATGACCCAAGCAGTTCTAGTGCTTGAAGACGGCCGTGTTTTTCGCGGCGAAGCTTATGGCAGCATCGGCATAACTCTAGGGGAGGCTGTTTTTGCCACTGGAATGACCGGCTACCAGGAGACTCTGACTGACCCTTCATACGCGGGGCAGATTGTTGTTCAAACTGCGCCACACATTGGAAACACGGGTGTGAACGCGAGAGACGAAGAGTCGAGCAAAATCTGGGTTGCGGGCTACGTAGTTCGCGACGCATCACGAATTGTCTCTAACTTTCGCGCAGAATCATCTTTGCCTACCGAGCTCGAAAAGTATGGAGTAGTTGGCATCGCCGGTATCGACACTCGTGCATTGACTCGCCACCTTCGTTCTCGTGGATCAATGCGTGCCGGCATTTTCTCAGGTCCTGACGCACTTCGTCCGATTGAGGATTTGGTTGCTGAGGTTAATTCATCGGTAAAGATGAAGGGACTTTCGCTAAGCGACACGGTGACCACACCGGCGCAGTACACCTCGCCAGCTGAAGGTGAAAAGATTGGGCGCATTGCGATTCTCGATTTGGGCATCAAAAAATCAACGATTGAACACATGAATGCACGCGGACTTGAAACAGTTGTTTTTCCTGCAAAAGTTGATGCGGCAACCCTTCTCGCAAGCGAGCCAGACGCTGTTTTCTTCTCGAATGGCCCAGGAGACCCAGAAGCCGCAGGCGGTCAGGTTGAAGTGCTTCGCGAAGTTCTAAGCCGAAACATTCCATTCTTCGGAATCTGCTTCGGTAACCAGCTATTGGGACGCGCGCTTGGTTTCGAAACCTACAAACTGCCGTTCGGTCACCGTGGAATTAATCAACCCGTACTTGACCGCAAGACTGGCCGTGTCGAAGTTACTGCACACAACCACGGCTTTGCTGTGAAAGTTGATGGCGGGCCAGAGGTCGACAGCCCAGCTGGCTTCGGTCGCGTCGCGGTTAGTCACGTATCACTCAACGATGACTGCGTTGAGGGCTTGGAATGTCTCGACATCCCTGCTTTCTCGGTTCAATATCACCCTGAGGCCGCAGCCGGCCCACACGATTCAAACTATCTATTCGACCGTTTGGTCGACATGATCAAGACCAACAAGGTGGCCAAATAATGCCAAAACGTTCAGACATCAAAAGCGTTCTAGTAATCGGTTCAGGACCGATTGTCATCGGTCAGGCCTGCGAGTTTGACTATTCCGGAACTCAGGCTTGTCGAGTCCTCCGCGAAGAGGGCATCCGTGTGATTTTGGTGAACTCGAACCCGGCAACCATCATGACCGACCCAGACTTCGCCGATGCCACCTACATTGAGCCGATTACCCCCGAGGTAATTGAGTCAATCATCATCAAAGAGAAGCCAGACGCGATCTTGCCAACCCTTGGTGGTCAAACCGCTTTAAATGCAGCGATGTCGCTGCACGAAATGGGCATTCTCGACAAGTACAACGTTGAGCTAATCGGAGCCAAGGTCGACGCAATCAAAAAGGGTGAAGACCGTCAAATCTTCAAACAGCTCGTTCTTGATGCTGGTGCCGATGTTGCTAAGTCAGTGATTTGTTCAACCTTGGATGAATGCCTGGATGCAGTTTCAGAACTTGGTTACCCGCTAATGGTGCAGCCTTCATTCACCATGGGTGGACTCGGCTCTGGCTTCGCCCACGATGAAGAAGAACTTCGTCGCATTTGTTCTTCAGGAATTCAGGCCAGCCCGGTTGGTCAGGTATTGCTCTCTGAGTCAATTCTTGGCTGGAAAGAGTACGAACTCGAACTCATGCGTGACACCAACGACAACTGCGTCGTGGTTTGCTCGATTGAAAACGTCGACCCGGTTGGTGTTCACACCGGTGACTCAATCACGGTGGCCCCAGCACTGACTCTTACCGACCGTGAATACCAGAACCTTCGCGACATCTCGATCGACATCATCCGTGCTGTTGGTGTAGACACCGGTGGCTGCAACATTCAATTTGCCGTTGACCCGAGTAATGGCCGAGTAGTTGTGATTGAGATGAACCCGCGCGTTAGCCGTTCGTCTGCCTTAGCTTCAAAGGCAACTGGTTTTCCGATTGCCAAAATTGCGGCCAAGTTGGCTATTGGCTACACCTTGGATGAAATTCCAAATGACATCACCCGGGTAACTCCGGCTAGCTTTGAGCCGACTCTCGACTACATCGTGGTCAAGGTTCCGCGTTTCGCATTCGAGAAGTTCCCTGCTGCAAATGCAACGCTGACCACAACCATGAAGTCTGTTGGCGAGGCAATGGCGATTGGTCGAAACTACTCACAAGCGCTTCAAAAGGCTCTCCGCAGTCTTGAGCGTCGCGGTTCTTCATTCCACTGGGATGGCCCACTGGGCAACGTTGACGAGCTACTTGAGGCAATCAAAACTCCGACTGACGGCAGAATCGTTCTGCTTCAGCAGGCACTGCGCGCCGGCGCAACTCCAGAGCAGGTTTTTGAATCAACAAAGATGGACCCTTGGTTCATTGACCAGATTGTCTTGATCAATGAGGTCGCTGCAGACGTTGCTGCAGCACCTTCACTAGACGCAGCTGTGATTCGACGCGCGAAAGATCACGGCTTTAGTGATGTTCAGATCGCGAACCTTCGTGGAGTAACTGAGGCCGAGGTTCGCACCATGCGTCATGATCTTGGTCTTCGCCCAGTATTCAAGACGGTAGACACCTGTGCCGGCGAGTTTCCGGCACTTACCCCTTATCACTACAGCACCTACGAAGAAGAGACCGAGGTCATTCCATCTGACCGCAAAAAGGTCGTAATTCTTGGTTCTGGCCCAAACCGAATTGGTCAGGGTGTCGAATTTGACTACAGCTGTGTGCATGCGTCATTTGCGCTCTCAGATGCAGGTTATGAAACCATCATGATCAACTGCAACCCTGAGACTGTTTCAACCGACTACGACACCTCAGACCGCCTCTATTTTGAGCCACTCACCCTTGAAGATGTGCTGGAGGTAATTCACGCTGAACAGCAGAGCGGCGAGTTGGTCGGTGTTGTCGTACAGCTAGGTGGCCAAACCGCACTTGGTCTAGCCAAGGGCTTGAAGGCAGCTGGCATCCCTATCCTCGGAACATCACCCGAAGCTATCGACCTAGCTGAAGAGCGTGGCCTATTCTCAAAGATTCTTGAAGACGGCGACCTGCTGGCTCCACCAAACGGCACCGCACTAACTTTGGCTGAGGCTGAGGTTATCGCCGCTCGAATTGGCTACCCGGTATTGGTGCGCCCTTCATTCGTTCTTGGCGGTCGCGGCATGGAGATCATCTACGACCAGAACGGCGTTCGCGATTACTTCGATCGCATCAAGGACCAAGCAATTGTTGGCCCAGAGCACCCACTGCTAGTTGACCGATTCCTTGATTTCGCAATTGAAATCGACATCGATGCGCTGTTCGACGGAACCGACCTTTATGTCGGTGGCGTTATGGAGCACATTGAAGAAGCCGGTATTCACTCGGGTGACTCAAGCTGCACGCTTCCTCCAGTGACTCTCAGCGATTCGCAAATCGCTAGAGTTCGCGAGGCAACACTAAAGATTGCCCAGGGTGTTGGCGTGCGAGGACTCTTGAATGTTCAGTTCGCTTTGGCCGCCGATGTACTTTACGTGCTAGAGGCAAACCCTAGAGCGTCTCGAACTGTTCCATTTGTGTCAAAAGCACTGGGAATCACCCTGGCTAAGGCAGCCTCACTCGTTATGGTTGGCAAGAGCATTAAAGAACTTATTGCTGACGGCCACCTACCTGAAAAAGACGGCACCTACATCCCAGCGGGTTCGCCTATTTCGGTGAAAGAGGCAGTTCTGCCATTCAAGAGATTTGCAACCAAGGATGGTCGCTTCGTCGATTCACTACTCGGCCCAGAAATGCGTTCAACCGGTGAAGTAATGGGTATCGACGTTGACTTCCCTCGGGCATTTGCCAAGAGCCAGTCAGGAGCGGGAAGTGCTCTGCCTACATCTGGCAACATCTTTGTTTCGGTAGCTGACCGGGATAAACCTCAGGTGCTTTTGCCTGTGCGTCGACTATCACAGCTTGGCTACAAGATTCTCGCTACCAGCGGCACAGCTGCAATTTTGGCTCGCCACGGTATCGAGGCACAGGTGGTTAGAAAGCACACCGACGACACCACCGTTGCTGAAGGACCAACAATTGTTGACCTAATTACAGCTGGCAAAGTTGATGTAGTGGTAAACACTCCTTCGGGTTCAAGTGCCCGCAAGGATGGCTACGAGATTCGCGCAGCAACCACAGCCGCAGATAAGGCGATCTTCACAACTATTGCTCAGTTGAGCGCGGCCATCGGTTCATTCGAGGCTGTCATCGATGGGCCTTTCAGTGTCAAGTCACTGCAAGACCACGCAGCAGATCGGGCGGCGGCACTTGCTAAGTAGCTTCGGAGCGAAACTTGAGTTAGCCTTCGCCAAATACGGACAACTATGTGTCGGCATCGACCCGCACGAGTCACTGTTGGCATCTTGGGGACTCACTGACAACGTAGATGGTCTACGTTCGTTTGCGTTCAAATCGCTTGAATCTGCAACTGGTCGGGTAGGCATAATCAAACCTCAGGTTTCATTCTTCGAACGTCATGGCGCTAAGGGTTTTGCGGTACTTGAAGAGCTTGCTAAAGCTGCTGCTCAGACAGATCTGGTAGTAATCATGGATGCCAAACGAGGTGACATCGGAACAACGATGGCTGCATATGGCGATGCCTGGATCGGCGACAATGCTCCGTTCACGTGCGACGCGCTTACCGTTTCACCATACTTGGGCTTCGACTCTTTGCTTGGTGTAATTGAGCAGTGCAATCAAGTGGGTACTGGTCTATTCGTGCTCGCAGCAACTTCAAACCCAGAGGGTGCTGAATTGCAAAGAGCTCAGATTGCAGGAGAATCTATCTCTGCGCAAATTTGGCGCAAACTTCAAGAAGTTAACGATGCCAGCTCGAGTGGCCAACGAATAGGTTCATTCGGCGCGGTTGTTGGAGCAACCTTAGACCTAAACAGCATCGGTCTTGAAAAGCTGCTAGAAGGTCAAAAAGTTTCGGCAACACCTATTTTGGCTCCCGGATTCGGTGCCCAGGGCGCCCAACTGGCCGACACCCGCAAACTCTTTGGTTCGGCCGCCGAACAGGTTATTCACTCAGTTTCTCGGAGTGTTCTAGCTGCTGGCTCGACTGAAATGCCAAGCCTGATTGAGCGTTCAACTCTTGAGCTTGCCGAGGCACTAAATGTCTAATCAATTGCTTGTTATTGCAGGTCCTACCGCAGTTGGTAAAGGCACAGTAATCGCGCACATTCTTGAAAACTATCCGGATGTGCACCTGTCGGTGTCTGCCACCACACGTGCGCCACGCCCGGGCGAAGTTAACGGATTTGACTATTTCTTTTTGACCCACGAGCAATTTGACCAAGCCATCGCTGCCGGTGAAATGCTTGAATATGCGGTGGTCCACGGAGTCAATAAATACGGAACTCCTAAGGCACCGGTTGTTGAGGCACTAAAGCGCGGCGAGAAAATCATCCTTGAAATTGACGTTCAGGGTGTTGCCCAGGTCAAAGCAGCAATGCCAGACTGCAAAACGGTTTTTATCGCGCCACCTAGTTGGGAAGAACTTGTTCGCAGATTGCAGGGGAGAGGCACAGAAACCCCGCAGGAACAAGCTCGACGACTCGAGACCGCAAAAGCCGAACTAGCCACTCAAGACGACTTCGATTACGTGGTTATCAACGATGATGTGGCATCTTGTGCCCGCAAAGTCGTAGACTTGATTCAGGCTTAGCGATTATTCGCATTCATCCCACGCTAAAGACAACAGAAAGTTGAACCATGTCTGAAAAGCTAGAAGGCATCGTATCTCCAGCAATTGACAACCTACTAAACAAGGTTGACTCAAAGTACGAGCTCGTAATTTTTGCATCAAAGCGTGCACGCCAGATCAACGACTACTACTCTGCACTTCACGAGGGTAGCCTTTTCAACAACGTTGGCCCATTGGTAGACGCAACCGTTGACGAGAAGCCACTCACCATCGCGATGCACGAGATCGACCAGAACAAGTTGGTCAAAACCGCTTCAGAGTAAAGAAGCCAAGGCTTAGCATGCATGTCGTCGTTGGAGTCACCGGCGGCATTGCTGCATATAAGGCCACTTCGCTCATCCGTGCTTTCACCGAAGCTGGTCACACAGTAAAAGTTATACCTACGGCAAACGCACTTCGGTTTATTGGCGCCACGACTCTAGAGGCTCTTTCTCACAACACAGTTGACCCTGATTTATACACGGATGTCGCTGACGTAAAGCATGTGCAACTTGGCCAAGAGGCAGACCTAATTGTGGTCGCGCCAGCGACAGCTTCGTTTCTTGCGAGGTATGCCGCGGGTATCGCCGACGACCTATTGGGTAGCACCCTTTTGGCTACTACGGCTCCGGTATTAGTTGCCCCCGCGATGCACAGCGAGATGTGGAATCACCAAGCGACCCAAGCAAATGTAAAAACCTTGCGTGAGCGCGGAGTGGACGTTCTTGAACCAGCAGTTGGTCGTCTAACCGGAGAAGATTCTGGTCCAGGGCGCCTACCTGAACCAGAAGAGATTTTCGCGGCTGCAATTGCTCTTCGTTATCCTCAGGATTTAGCTGGAAAACGAGTACTCGTTACAGCCGGCGGAACTCAAGAGCCAGTAGACCCAGTTAGATTCCTCGGCAATCGTTCGAGCGGCAAGCAAGGTGTTTCAATTGCGTTAGCGGCCCAAGCCCGTGGCGCTGAGGTAACCCTCATTGCCGCCAATTTAAGTGAATCTAGTTTAGGTCTGCGCGATGTAATTCGAGTGAGCACAGCCGATCAAATGCTCGATGCAGTGAATAGCGCTTTTGATTCCAGCGATATCATAATCATGGCCGCTGCCGTTGCCGACTTCAAAGCAGCTTCATATGAAGAGTCAAAAATAAAGAAGTCAAACCCGGTTTCGAATTATTCGATTGACTTGGTTCCGAATGTCGACATCTTGAAAAGTGTCGTCGAACGTCGTAACTCTGAAAACAAGCAGCAATTGATTGTTGGTTTCGCTGCCGAGACAGCTTCAAATGACGCCGAGCTAACCAAATTGGCCGAGATAAAACTTGAGAACAAGGGTTGTGACTTTCTCGTGGCAAACAATGTGGCTGGTGGCGCGATTTTTAACTCGGATCAAACCTCAGTTCTCATCTTGAACAATAGGGGCGAGGGCGTTGGTGCGCAGGGCTCGAAAAAACTTGTTGCACACGAACTTTTAGACTTCATCGTTCGCTAGTAGCTTGCTGCAGCTCTAGTTGTCTCAGTGAGCCGATATACTTGACCCATTATGAGCAAACTTCGCCTCTTCACCTCTGAGTCAGTTACCGAGGGTCACCCAGACAAAATCTGTGACCAGATAAGTGACACCATCCTCGACGCCATGCTTGAGCAAGATCAAAACGCTCGTGTTGCTGTAGAGACCATGGTCACAACCGGTTTGGTTCACGTTGCTGGTGAGGTAACGACTTCGGGCTATGTTGAGATTCCAAAATTGGTTCGCGAGAAGATTCGCGAAATTGGCTACACATCATCTGACATCGGTTTCGACGGAGACAGCTGCGGTGTGTCTATTTCAATCGGTCAGCAGTCCCCTGACATTGCTCAGGGTGTTGATGTTGGCTTCGAGTCTCGAGTCCAGTCTTCTGCCGACACCTATGACTCCCAGGGCGCTGGCGACCAGGGCATCATGTTCGGTTATGCCACAAACGAAACTTCAACCCTCATGCCTTCGGCCATCAACATCGCTCACCAGCTGAGTTCTCGTCTGGCTAGTGTTCGTAAATCGGGTGAAGTCGATTTCCTGCGCCCAGATGGCAAAACCCAGGTAACCATTGGCTATGAAGGAACCGTACCCAAGACCATTGAGTCAGTTGTGCTATCCACTCAGCACAATCCGGGCGTCACACACGCCCAGATTGTTGCAGCCATGCGTGATGTTGTCATCAACCCAATTCTCGAAACAACCGGTTTGGATTTCAGCGGAGTTGAACTGTTCATCAATCCGACCGGCAAGTTTGAAGTCGGCGGACCAATGGGCGACGCCGGTCTTACCGGAAGAAAAATCATCGTTGACACCTATGGTGGCGCGAGCCGCCACGGAGGCGGTGCATTCTCTGGAAAAGATCCGAGCAAGGTAGATCGTTCAGCTGCGTACGCAATGCGTTGGGTGGCCAAGAACGTCGTCGCCGCCGGGCTCGCTGACCGAGTAGAGGTTCAGGTTGCTTATGCAATTGGAGTAGCTCGTCCGGTTGGCTTGTATGTAGAAACTTTCGGAACCGGCCACGTTTCGGACGACCAGATCGTTGCCGCTATTGAGAACACCTTCGATCTTCGCCCGAAGGCAATCATCGAAGCCCTCGACCTTTTGCGACCGATTTATTCAAAGACATCTACCTACGGCCACTTTGGGCGCGAACTGCCTGAATTCACCTGGGAAGCAACCAACCGTGCGAGCGAACTGCGTTCATTCGTAGGCGCATAAACAATCAAATGACTCAATTGGTGGCAAGGGTTGTCATTGACTCACCCTTACCCCAACTAGATAGGGTTTTTGACTACCTAGTGCCAAACGAGATGGTTGCGTTGGTGAACCGCGGCAGCCGCGTATTAGTTCAATTCGGGCGGGGTCGCAGCCTTACTGAAGGTTTTGTTGTCGATTTGGTTGACGAATCTGACTACTCTGGCAAGCTTTCCGAAATCGAGAAACTAGTTTCTGAGGTACCGGCACTTACGGCCGACATCTACAAACTTGCGCGGGCAGTTGCAGACCGTCAGGTGGTTGCCATCAGCGACGTCTTGAAGTTAGCTGTTCCGACCAGGTCGGTAGCTGTTGAGAAGCGATGGCTAGATTCTCTAGCAGGCGATGCCTCGCTGTTTTTCGATCCGCCGGCCACATCGCTGGTCGATGAGTCAAGTTACCGCGAAACATCAATCATCAACCCCTCAACAGATGAGCGCGGCCCTGCATGGGCAATCGAACTCGTTCAGCGATGCACCCAGATGGTTCTCCAACGAAAATCTTCGATTGTTCTTCTTCCTGATTTCAGAGATCAAGCCGCATTCATCAAAGCGGCCGCCGGTACTCCGGTAGAGCCTTTGTTAGTTGACTACGCCGGCGATCAAACTAAATCCAAAAGATACGCAGCCTTCCTGAAAGCACTCTCACGCGAAGTTTCTATCATCGTGGGTAGTAGGGCTGCGGTTTATGCACCAGTTATGAATCTCGGTCTAATTGCGATCTGGGATGACGGTGACTCGAGCCATCTTGAGCAATCATCACCATATTCACACTCCCGTGAAGTCGCTCTAATTCGCCAGGTTCAATCCAATTGTTCAATCTTCTTCGCCTCGCATGTGCGTTCATCAGAAATCCAGCGACTTGTCGAGATCGGGTATCTGAGAGATAGCGTTCAAGTTTTTGAGCGCCCAACCTGCACTACCACCGACCAAAACGTCCGGGTTGATGGCCATGCCTGGCAAGCTATCCGTGACGGTTTGAAGACTGGACCGGTACTTATTCAGGTAGCTGGCAAAGGCAGTTCGGTTTCTGGATTTTGCTCGAATTGTTCGTCGCGTGCAACCTGCAATAAGTGCAATGGGCCAATTTGGCTAGATCGAAACAACCAAGTTCGATGCCGTTGGTGCAATCTGATCAATGCCAATTTTCACTGCCACGCCTGCGGCTCGACCAAGCTTAGGGGAGGCCGCGCGGGGACGATTCGAACACTAGAGGAGTTCGGAAGAGGGTTTCCCGGTGTCTTGCTGGTTGAATCGACCGGCGACCACAAAAAAGCATCGGTATCGAATCAGCCACAGATGGTTGTTGCTACGCCTGGGGCTGAACCAAGAGCCGAACACGGATACAGCGCTGTCGTCATACTCGACGCTCAACAGGCACTGGCAAAGGATTCACTTCGCGCTACGGAAGACGCTGTGCGAAATTGGGCGAATGCAATCGCACTTGGGGCAACCGGTAGCAAGTCTGTGATAGTTGGTCTGCACGGAGATCTTGCTCTCAACATGAGCGCATGGAACATGCAGGTAATTGCAGCAAAAGAATTATCGAGCCGCCGTGAGTTGCGATTCCCGCCAGCTGTGCGATTGGCGTCAATTTTTGCGGAACAAACAGTTTTGCAGGCAGTTTTGTCTGATTTGCAGCAAAACAAAGAAATCGAGATTCTGGGGCCTATCCCTGTTTATGAACGAGAAGTGCTGACGGGTTGGCGCGCCTTCGTTAGGTATGAGTATTCACAGGGCGAGAACCTGTCAAAAATCATGCGGTCATTGATTGCGGTGCATTCAGCTGGGCAAACTGCCTTTAGCTCCAAATCTGGTCGCGCAACAAGACCAATCCGCGTAAAAATGGACGACTCAGAAGTAATCTAGAGGCTGACAGATGAAAGGGTCCTATTGAAAATCGCCTTTGCAGGAACACCGCGCAACGCTGCGGAAACCCTGTTGGCACTTCATGAAATGGGATATGAAATCAGTGTGGTTATCACCCGCCTTGATGCCCCAATCGGACGAAAACGCCTAATGACGCCTAGCCCGGTAGCGCAGGTTGCTGAGGGTCTGAATATTCCCGTGGTTAAAACAAACCGCGTTGACGACTCGGCGCTTGGTGAAATCAACAAATTCGCTGCAGACCTTGGAGTAATCGTCGCCTACGGCGCTCTTTTGAACCGCAAAGCTCTTGACGCTTTGCCGCTGGGCTGGGTGAACTTGCATTACAGCCTGTTGCCATGCTGGCGCGGGGCTGCGCCCGTTCAACACGCACTTCTAAATCGTGACTCGATAACTGGCGTGACAATTTTTCAACTCGATGAGGGAATGGACACTGGCCCAATTTTTAGCCAGGTACCAACTGAGGTCAACCCGAATGAAAATGCCAGCGACCTTCTTGAAAGGCTTACTAAGTTGGGCGTTTCGGCCCTCGGTGAGGCTCTCCCGGCCATTTTCAGCGGACTTGCCAAACCGATTACCCAAGACCTTTCCAAGCTAGATACTTATCCACTTGCTACCAAACTAAGTCGTCAGTTGGCTCGAATTGACTGGTCGGCAGACAGTAGCAAAGTTGATGCTGTGATTCGCGCCATGAATCCTGAACCGATGGCATGGACAGAATTCGGTTCAGACTCCATCCGCATCTTGGCAGCGCGGCCATACTCAGTCGGCACCACCGATTCGACACCTGGATCGGTATTCAACTCAGATGACGCAATTGTGGTGACATGCGGAGATGGCTCGGCACTAGCAATCATCGAAGTGCAACCCGCCGGAAAAAAAGCGATGTCAGCCAGGGACTGGTACCGCGGTTTACCTAAGAACACGAAAGTAGTTTTCGCATAATGGCTCAACAAAAACGCAATGTATCAGCTCGCGAAGTAGCCATAAATCTGCTTTTGGCGGTAGAAAAAGATGACGCTTACGCTAACTTGCTATTGCCTAAGTTGCTTGACGACTCTGGCCTTGACACCCGTGACTCGGCATTTACACAAGAACTCGCTTTCGGCTCTTTGAGATGGCAACTTTTCTATGACCGGGTCGTTGAAGAGTGCGCCCAACGATACAGCGATGAAATCGACATCAACGCACTGGTATTTCTTCGACTCGGCGCCCATCAGATTCTCGGCATGCGAGTACCTTCACACGCGGCTCTCAGCGAAACTGTGGAGCTCGCCAAGCGTTATTTGAGCCGCGGCGCTGTGGGTTTTATAAACGGTGTGTTGCGAAGAGTTTCTGAGAAGTCTCGCGATCAGTGGCTCGAGGCAGTTCTTTCGGGTCTCGAAAACCCACACGAGCGACTGGCTGTTGAGTTTAGTCACCCAATTTGGGTAGTTCGTGCCCTAGAGCAAGCGCTGAAGCTAGATGGGCGTGAGTCAGAACTCAAAGATCTCCTTTTCGCAGATAACATCGCCCCATTGGTGAGTTTGGTTGCGCTGCCAGGTTTCGCAGACGAGCGAGATTTCGAGGGTCTAGAGGTTGGCCCAGCAAGCCCAATTGGAGCTCAGCTTGATTCGGGCGACCCGAACAACCTGCTCGCCTTCCGTGAAGGGCGAGTGCGCGTGCAAGATCAAGGCTCGCAGTTAGCAGCGTTGGCGTTAGTTGATGTTGAAAAAGTTCAACCAAATGAAAAATGGCTAGACATGTGTGCTGGCCCCGGCGGAAAGGCCGCCCTTCTTGCTGCTGAAGCCAAGTTAGCTGGTGCAACGCTGGTCTGTAATGAAGTTGCCCCGCACCGAGCAAAGCTTGTTCGCCAGGCACTTGAGCCGATTGCAGCAGATGTGAAAGTGACCGAACTTGATGGCAGAAGCATTGGAGAATCTCAGCCGGCCCTTTATGACCGAATCCTGCTTGATGCACCTTGCACTGGCCTAGGCGCCTTGAGAAGAAGACCTGAATCTCGCTGGAGAAAGCAACAGGCCGATGTGGCCGACCTCACCAAATTGCAAGAAGAGCTGCTGAGCAGCGCCTGGGACGCACTGAAGCCAGGGGGAGTGATGGCGTACGTTACCTGCTCACCTCACCTGGCTGAAACGAACGCTATTGCCGACTGGGCGTCGAAAAAACTAGGCGCTGAGCTAATGGATACAAACCGGGTGATTTCAAAGATTAATCCAAACTTGCATCTAAACAACTCACGTAAAACAACTCAGTTGTGGCCACACATTCATTCCACCGATGCCATGTTCATCGCGCTCATGAAGAAGTCATTAGGCTAAAAACATGAACGCCCGAATTAATCCGAGCATTTTGTCTGCCGATTTCGCTAACTTTCAGACCGAATTCGAGAGCATCTCTAACGCAGACCTAATCCATGTTGACGTGATGGACAACCACTTTGTTCCGAACCTCACCTTCGGCTTGCCCATGGTGCTGCGAATGCAGCAGATCACACCTAAACCTCTAGACATTCACTTGATGATTTCAAATGTCGACCAGTGGGCTTCGGGTTATGCCGAAACTGGGGCCTATTCAGTTACTTTTCACGCAGAGGCGTCTGAAAACCCGGTTGCACTGGCTCGAAAAATTAGATCCATAGGTGCCCGTGCCGGCGTAGCAATCAAACCAGGCACTCCAGTAGATGGTTTTCTCGACGATTTGCACGAGTTTGATCAGCTATTGGTTATGACGGTTGAGCCTGGTTTTGGCGGTCAGGCGCTAATTGAAACCACCTTGGATAAAGTTCGAGCCGCAAGACGAAAAATTGACGCTGAGAAGTTAGATATTTGGCTTCAGGTGGACGGCGGCATTGATGAGTCAAACATTGAGCGAGTCGCTGAACATGGTGCCGACACATTCGTAGCCGGCTCTGCCGTCTTCAAGGCGAGCGATCGTCAGGTGCAAATTGATCACCTTCGCGCTCTTGCCAATCAGGGGCTTTCCCACCGCCACTAGAGCCCTGCAAACACGGGGGATAGCACTAAACTAGGAGGTATGAAGTCCTTCGAACAATTACTCAACGAAATCGGTGAAAAGGCATCTGCTCGCCCGAACGGTTCTGAGACCGTCAAGTGGCTAGACGCGGGTGTGCACACCATCGGTAAAAAAATCGTTGAAGAAGCTGCCGAAGTATGGATGGCTGCCGAGTACGAGGGCAATGAGCGCACAGCTGAAGAGATCTCTCAATTGATTTACCATTTGCAGGTTTTGATGACAGCTAAGGGCATTAGCTTGCAAGACCTTGAAAAAAACTTTTAAACATTTCAAACGAGAGATTCCAATTGCTTAGAGTCGCAGTTCCAAACAAAGGCATTTTGTCAGAGTCAGCCATTCTGATGCTTAAAGAAGCTGGCTATACCGTTCGTCGCGATCCCAAAGATCTGCACGTAGTAGACGAAGCACACGGCATCGAATTCTTTTACCTGCGCCCTAGAGACATTGCAACTTACGTCGGTGCAGGTTCCCTTGACGTGGGCTTCACCGGGCTCGACTTGCTGCTTGACAGCAGATCAAAGGCACAATCGGTAGCTGACCTCGGTTTCGGCGGTTCAACATTTAGATTTGCCGGCCCAGTAGGAACTTTCAAGTCCATCGCCGACCTCGAAGGCAAGCGAGTGGCAACAGCCTACCCGCACCTTGTTGAAGATTTTTTGAAGGCACAGGGCGTAAATGTCGAGTTGGTTCAACTTGACGGTGCCGTTGAGGTTGCTGTTCGACTTGGCGTGGCAGATGCAGTCGCAGATGTTGTTTCAACTGGTAACACCCTTCGACAGGCTGGTCTTGAAATTTTCGGACCAGTTATTCTCGAGAGCTCTGCGCACCTGATTGTCGCGCCTAATGGTGCCAGCGAGCACCAGCAATTGCTGCGTCGCATGCAGGGCGTGCTGGTTGCCCGTGAATACGTTATCTTCGATTACGACTGCCCGACCGAACTGGTTGAAAAAGCATCAGCAGTCACACCAGGCATCGAATCTCCAACAGTGTCACCACTAAGAGACACCGATTGGGTGGCGGTTCGCGCCTTAGTCAAATCATCAGAGATCAATTCCAAGATGGATGAACTCTACGAACTTGGCGCACGCGCAATTTTAGTTAGCGCAATCCACGCCGCGAGAATCTAATGTCGCTTTCAATTCGAGTCATCCCTTGCCTCGATGTCGCGGATGGCCGCGTGGTCAAAGGCGTGAATTTTCTAAACCTTCGTGACGCTGGCGACCCGATTGAGCTTGCGGCTCGCTACTACCAGGATGGCGCAGACGAACTTACCTTCTTGGACGTTCACGCAACGGTAGATAACCGATCGACTATGTATGACCTTGTGACCGCCTGCGCTGAACAGGTGTTTATTCCGCTGACAGTTGGAGGCGGAATCCGCGCGGTTGATGACGTCGCGAAACTCCTCGGTGCAGGAGCTGACAAAGTTAGCGTTGGTTCGGCAGGCATTGCGAATCCACAGTTACTTTCAGATATCTCGACGAGATTTGGAAACCAGGTTTTGGTCATTTCACTCGACCTAAAGCGCTCGTCAAAAACTGAATCTGGCTTCGTTGTAACCACCCACGGTGGCCGACAGGAGACCGAGCTCGACGCTCTCGCTTGGGTTGCGCAAGCAATTGAACTCGGTGCCGGCGAACTTCTGGTTAACAGCATCGATGCTGACGGAACCCGTGCCGGATTCGACTCTGAAATGCTAGAGGCAATTCGAGCCATTTCTCCTGTTCCGGTGATTGCGTCCGGTGGAGCTGGCAAAGCCGAGGACTTTCCAGATGCAGCAGCAGCCGGTGCAGATGCAATCCTTGCCGCTTCGATTTTTCACGAGGGGTCAGTAAAAATCTCAGAGGCTAAATTGGCACTCAAAAATGCAGGCTACGAGGTGCGCTAAGAATGAACGATTCATTATTCAACTTGAAATTCAATGAAGACGGCCTTATCCCAGCAATCGTTCAAAGTTCCGAAACTGGTCGAGTTTTGATGATGGCTTGGATGAATGCCGAGTCACTTGCTCTCACCATTGAAACTGGCGAGAGCGTATTCTTTTCGCGATCACGTCAAGAGATTTGGCACAAAGGTGCAACTTCGGGTAACACCCAGAAGGTTCACAAAATTGAAGCTGACTGTGATGCCGACACCCTGTTACTCACGGTGACTGAGAGCGGTCCAGCCTGCCACACAAACGCCGATTCTTGCTTCGACGCTTCGACAATCTTCAGCGCGGGGGAGGAAGACCTCGGATGACCATCAATCAGTATTCTCTTGCAGAGGTAATCTCACTGGCGCAAAATCACCGGGTTATCCCAGTCATTCGCACTTTGGGCAAAGGTTCAGAAACACCGCTTTCGATTTTTGAAAAAGTAACTTCGAACCGGTCTGGCAGTTTCTTGCTTGAATCAGCGGAACAGGGAATTTGGTCACGGTACAGCTTCATCGGAGTCAACAACCGAGGAAACCTAATCAAGGGAGACAACGGAACCGTTTCATGGGTTTCTGATTCGCAAGAATCAGCTCTACCTAACGCAAATGAGCCGTTGGCTAGTGGCGCATTGGACGCCGTGGCTCAAATTCAGAAGGCTTGGTCAAGTAACTCAATTGAGAATCTTCCACCACTGACTTCAGGTTTAGTTGGCCTAATGGCCTGGGACCTTATTCGCGAGATTGAGAATCTTGGGCCAGCCCCGGCAAAAGATTATCCAAGCCCAACCTTGGCCTTGGCGATGTTCCGCGACTTGGTGATAGTCGATCACGAACAGGATGAAATTCTGCTGGTTTCGAACCTATTTGTGAGTGATGGAATCGACATTGCACAAATTTATAGCGAAGCTTTGGCGCGAATCGAAACCATGCTCAGCGACCTGAACTCAAGTTCTACAGTGACTGTTGGAGCGTTCGATTTTGCTGCAAACAGCGAGGCAAGTCACCGTGTAGCAAAAGAAGACTTTATCGAAAGCATCACTAACTCGAATCACTACGTTCGAATCGGTGACGTTTTTCAGGTTGTTCTTTCACAACGACTTGACCACCCATGCGCAGCAAGCCCGCTAGATGTCTACCGCGTATTGCGTGAGCTTAATCCGAGCCCCTATATGTACCTTCTCAATTTCTCGGATGAATCAGGACCATATGCAGTGGTTGGTTCATCACCTGAGGCGCTAGTCAAGGTAACTAACGGACACGCGGTAACTCACCCAATTGCTGGTTCGCGCCCGCGCGGATTGACTCCTGAGGCAGATGAGTCGCATGAAGCTAGCCTTTTGAACGACAATAAAGAAAAAGCCGAACACCTGATGCTGGTCGACCTTGCACGCAATGATCTTCTCAAGGTTTGCGAACCAAGTTCAGTTCGAGTGACTGAATTCATGCAGGTTCACCGATTCAGCCACATCATGCACCTTGTTTCAACAGTCGAGGGTGACGTAAAACCCGATCAAAGCCCCATCGACGTGTTCAAAGCAACTTTTCCAGCCGGCACACTTTCGGGAGCACCTAAGCCACGTGCCCTAGAAATCATTGACGAACTCGAACCGTCTAACCGTGGAATCTATGGTGGTGTAGTTGGTTATTTCGACTTCGCCGGAAACGCTGACCTAGCCATCGCAATTCGCACAGCGTTCATTCGCGACGGGGTCGCCCACGTTCAAGCAGGGGCGGGCTTGGTTCTAGATTCTGTTCCCGAATCTGAATACCAGGAGACAATCTCTAAGGCTGGGGCACCCCTCAGAGCAGTAATAATCGCAAACGCGCAGGTCTAGTAGTGAAAATCAAAAAACAAACGGCACTGGTGTTTTGGGTTGGCGCAATTATTCTCGTGTCTATTGCATGCTCTCAAACCTGGTTCACGCTAGCTATGGCGCCCAATGGAGAAACTGTTGAGCTGAAAAGTTTTGACGGATTCACAACCTATGCATTCATTTCTCCATTCCTGGTGCTTTCTGGTGCAGCAGCATTTACCTTCCTGTTTCTGCCTGGGGTTGCGAGACTGGTTATCGGTTCAATTGCCTCTCTCTTCACAGCTGCACTCCTAGCGCTTGTGACACTTGGCGTCGCAAAATCAGACATTTCTGCACTAAGTAGTGAGATTGAGGCAGCCACCGGAATCGCAACGGCTCACGGGCTGAAGCAAATCGAAACTACTGTCAGCTCAAGTGCATCCTTGGCTATCGTCGCCATTGCTCTGTTGCTGATTATTCAAGTCGGCGTCACATTCGCTTCCAAGAGCTGGCCTGCCCGGGTAGCTCGCACCGAGCTCCCAAGAACCGTGACCAGCGACGAAAATGACACAATCTCAATTTGGGATTCGCAGCGCTAGCCAGCCTCAATCACCGATTACAATTGACCTAGATTTCTAGAAAGGCAATCATGTCAGAGAACGCAAACGAAGCAGGCCACGGCGACTCAGTTGCATCATGGACCGCAGTCATCATCATGATGGTTGCTTCAGCTACTGGTACTTTGGCTTTCTGGTTTGACCAAGCAGCTCTAGTTTGGGCTTCTGCAGCCCTCTTTGCTGCCGGACTAGTCGCAGGAATCGTGCTGAAGAAACTCGGCTACGGCGTCGGCGGCAAGAACTCCAAGAACAAGCACTAGTGCTTGCCGAGCTTTTTGCGGGCTCAGTTGCAGACGCAGAGCGTCGCCGAGAAACAGTCTCTCTAGCCCAAATTGAACGGGCCGTTGCCCAGACATCCGAGGCCTTGGATGCAAAATCATTTCTTGCACCCGCCGATCAAATTAAGGTCTTGGCCGAGGTAAAGCGCGCCTCACCATCTCGTGGCTTGATGGCAGACATTCCTGATCCTGCCGCGCTTGCCCGAATCTATGCCGAAAACGGCGCGAGTGCCATCAGCGTTCTTACCGAGGAACGCAAGTTCAAGGGGTCGCTAGAAGACCTAATTGCCGTAAGAGCGAATGTGAATGTGCCTCTTTTGCGCAAAGACTTCATCGCGAACGAGTATCAAATTCTTGAAGCTCGAGCAGCTGGTGCAGACATCATTCTTTTGATTGTTGCGGGCCTAGCCGAAAGCGACATCGTTCGACTCAAAGAATTCACCGAGCAGCTAGGTATGTTGGCATTTGTCGAGACTCACGATCGCGAAGAGCTCAAACTCGCCGTTGCAGTGGGCTCAGAGATGATTGGCGTCAACGCCCGCGATCTTTCAACTTTTGAAACCGATCGAGACCTGTTTGCCAAAGTAGTCGATGAAATCCCCAACGGAATCATCAAGGTGGCCGAATCAGCAGTTCGAAATGCTGACGACGTGGCTCATTACCGAAAGTCAGGTGCCGACGTAGTTTTGGTTGGCGAAGCTTTGGTCACCAATGACCCAGCCCAAATGTTGCAGTCGTTCTTGCGAGCCGGAAAGTAGAGCAAATGTCGAATTTGAAAGACCAGGTTGGCCCGTATTTTGGAGAGTTCGGCGGCCGTTTTGTTCCTGAATCGCTAATTGCAGCCTTGGATGAACTCGAGGCAACCTACAACACAGCCAAGAACGACCCGTCGTTTGCATCTGAACTAGCCGAGTTGCACCGAACCTACACCGGTCGACCATCAATCATCACTGAAGCAAAGCGCTTTGCCACACATGCAGGTGATGTTCGAATCTTCTTGAAGCGCGAAGATTTGAACCACACCGGAAGCCACAAGATCAACAATGTTCTCGGCCAGGCGCTACTCACTAAGCGCATGGGTAAGACCCGAATCATTGCAGAGACCGGCGCCGGTCAGCACGGTGTTGCCAGCGCAACCGCAGCTGCTTTGTTCGGACTCGAATGTGTTGTTTACATGGGTGAAGTTGACACCGAGCGCCAGGCTCTAAACGTCGCGCGCATGGAGCTTCTCGGTGCAACAGTTGTGCCAGTCAAAACCGGAAGTCGAACCCTTAAAGATGCAATCAACGAAGCGCTGCGCGATTGGGTTGCAAATGTAGATAACACCCACTACCTACTTGGTACTGTTGCCGGCCCACACCCGTTTCCGACTATGGTCAGAGACTTCCACAGCGTAATTGGCAACGAGGCCCGCGCGCAGATGCTCGACGAGTTTGGCTTCTTGCCAGATGCACTTGCGGCTTGCGTCGGCGGCGGCTCAAACGCAATCGGTCTCTTTCACGCATTCCTTGATGACCCGAACGTAGAAATGTATGGCTTTGAGGCAGCTGGTGACGGCATGAACACTCCTCGCCATGCTGCCACTTTGAACTATGGGCGACCAGGTGTTCTGCACGGTGCCAGAAGCTACATGTTGCAAGATGAAGATGGCCAGACTCTTGAGAGTCACTCAATTTCTGCTGGACTCGACTATCCGGGTGTTGGGCCTGAACACGCATGGCTCAAAGATCTAGGTCGAGCAAAATATTGGGGCATTTCAGATGCAGAAGCCATGGATGCGCTTCGTCTGCTCAGCCGCACCGAGGGAATCATCCCTGCAATTGAAACCTCACACGCGCTCGCTGGTGCATTGAAGCTGGGTAAAACTCTCAAGCCGGGTTCAAGCATTTTGGTGAACCTAAGTGGGCGTGGAGACAAAGACATGGAGACCGCTGCCAAGTACTTTGGTCTTTTGGATGGAGCCAAGTAATGACAAGCAAAACCTCAAGCGTTCTAAAAAGCAATAAGGCATCTGGCAAAGGTTCGCTGATCGGATACTTTCCTGTTGGTTACCCAAATCTAGAGTCTTCTATCGAGGCTGCCGTTGCCATGTGCAAAAACGGCGTTGACGTTCTTGAGCTTGGAGTTCCTTACAGTGACCCAGTAATGGACGGCATTGTGATTCAAGAAGCTACGCAAATGGCTATTGAGAATGGCTTCAAACTCAAGCAACTTTTTGGTGCTGTGAAAGCAATCACAGAGCAGGTTGACACCCCGGTGCTCGTCATGACTTATTGGAATCCGGTTTTGAGTTACGGCGTCGAGAAGTTCGCACATGACCTAGCCGCCGCTGGGGGAGCAGGACTAATCACTCCAGATCTGATTCCAGACGAAGCAGCCGAGTGGCTTGAAGTTTCAGATAAATACGATCTCGATAGGGTTTTCTTGGCCACTCCTACCTCGTCTGACGAGCGTCTAGTTAACGCCTGTGAATTGAGCCGAGGATTCATCTACGCGGTTTCAACTATGGGAATCACTGGAGCGCGCACCGAGGTCGATGCAAACGCACGCAAGGTTGTTTCAAATGTGCGCCGAGCATCAGGAAGTCAAAATACCGCGGTGGGAATCGGTATTTCAACGGCTGCCCAAGTTGCAGAAGTCAATGAGTATTCAGAGGGCGCAATTGTTGGTTCTGCCTTTGTGCGTGCCTACCAAGAAGGTGGAGTTTCAGCACTCACGCAGAAGGTAACTGAACTCGCTGCTGGGTTGAAGTAATTAGGAGAAAACAATGAACTTGCTTCAAAACATTCCAGCTCCAGAGGTCAGCTCGATAACGGTCGGGCCATTTGTAGTTCATTTTTACGCTCTGTGCATCCTTGCCGGAATCATTGCTGCGGTACTTATCGCAGATTTCAGACTTAAGCGTCGTGGCGTTGAGTCGGGTAAAGCCCTAGACATCGCCATGTGGACTGTGCCGATCGCGATTATCGGCGCGAGGTTGTTCCACGTTCTAACCCACCCTGGTGACTATTTCTATGAAGGCGCTGACCTTGTGGACGTGTTCAAAGTTTGGGAGGGTGGAATCGCTATTTATGGCGGACTCATCGGTGGAGCTGCTGGTGCTTGGATTGGTACCAAGCGTGCTGGCGTTAAGTTCTGGTCATTCGCCGATGCCGTTGCACCTGGCATTCTGCTAGCCCAGGCCATTGGCCGCTGGGGAAACTACTTCAATCAAGAACTTTTTGGTACACCAACCGATTTGCCTTGGGCGCTTGAAATCTCGGGCGCCAACAGCGCAATTCCTCAGGGCATTCCACTAGGCACCACCTATCACCCGACTTTCCTTTACGAGTCAATTTGGTCATTGATCGGAGTAGCCCTGCTATTTGCTCTCGACCGCAAGTACCAGTTGCGCTGGGGTAAATTGTTCGCCATCTACGTGATTTATTACTCATTCGGTCGAATTTGGACTGAATCAATCCGAATTGATCCTTCTGAAGTCGTTCTAGGTCTGCGCATTAATGTTTGGTCAGCGATTCTCGGAATTGCAGTCGGGCTGGCAATTTGGTTCATTCAAAGCCGCAGACACCCTGGTGTTGAAACCAGTGCCGCGCTAGATTCAACAAACCAAAAAACCTTGGATGAGCGCGTCTATGAGGTAGACTCAGACTCTAAATAGTCCTGAATTCAGGGCGACAGAAACAGCCAAAAGCATTGAGTTTCTAAATTCCCTTTTTGCAAATTGCGATTTGATCGCCGGGCCAATGTTGTCCCTCTACTAATCAATGATTGGAGTGTGGCATGCCTGAAATGTCGCCGTTCGAAAGATTCAGCACTGCACCTGCAGCTACTGGTCTATACGACCCAGCTTTCGACAAGGACGCCTGTGGCCTAGCCATGGTGGCGACCCTTCGTGGAACTGCCGGACACGACATTGTTGTAACGGCCTTGACCGCACTAACTAACCTTGAGCACCGCGGTGCGGTTGGCTCTGACGCCGGCACCGGCGACGGCGCAGGTATTCTCACTCAGATTCCAGACAGCTTCATGCGTGCCGTAGCTGGTTTTGAACTTCCATCCAAGGGCCTTTATGCCGCAGGTTTGGTTTTCATTGAACAGGGCACCGAGACTGAAGTAGAAGCGAAGTTCAGCGCACTTGCCGCAGAAGAAAGCCTCTCAGTGCTTGGTTGGCGCGACGTTCCAACCAACCCAGCAGTACTAGGTGACCTTGCACGCGCAGCTATGCCGGTTATTCGTCAGGTTTTTGTATCTGCAGAAGACAACGCAGAGGGCATGGAGCTTGAACGTCGAGCATTCCGCCTACGCAAGCGCTCAGAGCGCACCCTAGGTGTTTATCACCCGTCACTTTCTTCGAGAACCATTGTCTACAAGGGCATGGTCACCACCCTGCAGCTCGAGCCGTTCTACCCAGACCTAAGCGACGAGCGCTTCGAATCAACTCTCGCGCTGGTGCACTCTCGTTTCTCGACCAATACCTTCCCTTCTTGGCCGTTGGCACACCCATTCCGCATGATTGCGCACAACGGTGAGATCAACACCGTAAAGGGAAACCGCAACTGGATGCGCGCACGCGAATCCCAGCTCGCATCTGAGGTACTTGGAGACATCAAGCAGCTAACCCCAATCATCACCCCGGGCGCCAGCGACTCTGCTTCATTTGACGAGGTGCTTGAGCTTCTTTACATGGGTGGCCGTAGCCTTCCACACGCGATGATGATGATGATTCCTGAAGCCTGGGAGAAACAGTCAGACATCGACGCGAATCGTAAGAATTTCTACGAGTATCACTCGATGCTCATGGAACCGTGGGACGGTCCGGCAGCAGTTGTCTTTACTGATGGCTCGTTGGTTGGAGCGACCCTCGACCGCAACGGACTTCGCCCAGGACGATACGTAATTACTGAGGATGGACTCGTAGTTCTAGCCTCAGAAATTGGTGTTGCCAACATCGACCCAAGCAAGATCGTTCGTAAAGGTCGACTTCAGCCTGGCCGAATGTTCCTAGCTGACACCGTCAACGGTCGTTTGATTGACGATGACGAAATTAAGGCAGAGGTCGCAGCACTCGAGCCTTGGGGTGCGTGGCTTGAGGGCAACCGAATTAACCTCAAAGACCTACCAGAGCGCGAGCACATTGCTCACACCGCAACCTCGGTAAACCGTCGCCAGCGCACTTTCGGTTACACCGAAGAAGAGCTTCGCATTCTGCTTGCACCTATGGCCCGCAATGGAATCGAACCACTCGGCGCCATGGGTTCAGACACCCCGATTGCGGCTATTTCAGACCGCCCGCGCCTTTTGTTTGATTACTTCATCCAACAATTTGCGCAGGTAACTAACCCGCCTCTTGACTCGATTCGCGAAGAAGTGGTTACCTCACTTAGCACTGGCATTGGTCCAGAGCGAAACGTTCTTGACGCAAGCCCAGAGCACGCCCAGCAAGTGATTCTGAACTTCCCGGTAATCAGCAACGACGATCTGGCAAAGATTCAGCACATCGATGAGCGACCTGGTGTTGGTCAGGCATTCACCGTAAAGGGAACCTACCGTGTTGACGGTGGCTCGACAGCTCTTGCTGCTCGCATCCGTGAGATTTTCAGCGAGGTTACCGAGGCTATCAACAGTGGCGCTACCTACCTGATCATTTCTGACCGTGACAGCAACCGCGAACTTGCGCCAATTCCGACTCTGCTTTTGACCTCGGCAGTACACCACCACCTAATTCGTGAGGGTCTTCGCACCAAGGTTGGCCTAGTTGTTGAGGCCGGAGACGTGCGCGAAGTTCACCACATCGCTGCACTCATCGGATACGGCGCTGCTGCAATTAACCCTTACCTGGCACTTGAGTCAGTTGAGCAGATGGTTAAGTCTGGCCAAATTGCTGGCCTTGACATCGAGCACGCCCACAAGAACCTAATTAAGGGTCTTGGTAAGGGTGTCTTGAAGATCATGTCGAAGATGGGTATTTCTACCGTTTCTTCATACTCAGGCGCTCAGTGCTTCGAGGCAATTGGTTTGAGCCAAGAGTTCGTAGACACTTATTTCACCGGTACAACCAGCCAGCTTGGCGGAATCGGCCTAGAGGTAATTCACGCCGAGAATGCGGCACGCCACGCGAGCGCGTATCCGCTTGAGCAGGCAACCAACGTTCACGAATCTCTTGAAACTGGTGGCGAATATCAGTGGCGCCGCGAAGGCCCACTGCACCTATTCAACCCAGAGACCGTTTTCAAGTTGCAGCACGCAACTCGTTCAAAGCGCTACGACATTTTCCGCGAGTACACCAAGCTTGTCGACGACCAGGCCGAGGGCCTGATGACATTGCGCGGCTTGTTTAACATCCGCGAAGGTGTACGCCCAGCTATTGCGGTCGACGAAGTTGAGCCAGTCTCAGCCATCGTCAAGCGTTTCTCAACCGGCGCGATGTCATACGGCTCGATTTCACCAGAGGCACACGAGACTCTGGCAATCGCAATGAACCAAATCGGTGGCAAGTCAAACACCGGTGAGGGTGGCGAGGATGTTGAGCGCTTGCTTGACCCAACCCGCCGCTCTGCAATCAAGCAGGTAGCTTCAGGTCGTTTTGGTGTGACCAGCATGTATCTGTCACACGCTGACGACATTCAGATCAAGATGGCGCAGGGTGCAAAGCCAGGCGAGGGCGGTCAGTTGCCGCCGAACAAGGTTTACCCTTGGATCGCGAAGACTCGTCACTCGACTCCAGGTGTTGGTCTAATTTCGCCACCGCCTCACCACGACATCTATTCGATTGAAGACCTAAAGCAACTAATTTTTGACGTCAAGCGCGCAAACCGTGCAGCTCGAGTGCACGTGAAGTTGGTTTCTCAGGTTGGAATTGGAACTGTTGCAGCTGGTGTTGCAAAAGCAAAGGCCGACGTAATTTTGGTCTCTGGCCATGACGGCGGAACCGGTGCTAGCCCACTTAACTCGCTGAAGCACGCTGGAACCCCTTGGGAACTTGGTTTGGCCGAGGCTCAGCAGACTCTGCTTCTAAACGGACTTCGTGACCGAGTTTCAGTTCAGGTCGATGGTCAGATGAAGACCGGCCGCGACGTCATTATTGCTGCACTTCTCGGAGCCGAAGAATTCGGTTTCGCCACCGCGCCGTTGGTGGTTGAGGGATGTATTTTGATGCGTGTTTGCCACCTCGACACCTGCCCGGTTGGTGTTGCAACACAGAACCCAACCTTGCGTTCTCGTTTCACCGGCAAGCCTGAATTCGTTGTGAACTTCTTCGAATTCTTGGCCGAAGAGGTACGTGAATATCTGGCCGCTCTTGGTTTTAAGAGCCTGGATGAAGCAATCGGTCACAGTGAGCTAATCGATGTCAACCGTGCCATCGAACACTGGAAGGCCGACGGCCTTGACCTAACTCCGATCCTGACTCAGCCGCAGATTCCTGCAGGCGCATCATTGCGTCGTATGACTGTGCAAGACCACGAGCTAGAGAAGCACTTTGACCACAAGTTGATCGAGGCAGCTGACGCTGCTTTGAACGAGGCTAAGTCGGTAACTATCGAGCTAGACATCACAAACGTTGATCAAGCGGTTGGAACCATGCTCGGCAACGAACTAACCAAGCGATACGCTGCCGATGGATTGCCAGAGGCAACCATCGATGTTCGCTTGAAGGGTTCAGCTGGCCAGTCATTTGGTGCTTTTGTTCCGAAGGGCATCAAGTTGTCTCTCGAGGGCGACTCAAACGACTATGTCGGTAAGGGTCTCTCTGGCGGATTCATTGTGGTGCGACCAGACCGATCGAGTGTCTTTTCTGCCGAACAAAACATCATCGCCGGTAACGTAATCGGCTATGGTGCCACCAGCGGAACCATGCTTCTGCGTGGCATTGTTGGTGAGCGTTTCTTGGTTCGAAACTCTGGCGTAACCGCTGTTGCCGAGGGTTGTGGTGACCACGCCCTCGAGTACATGACCGGCGGCACCGCAGTCATCCTTGGCAAGACCGGCCGCAACTTGGGTGCCGGTATGTCTGGTGGCGTTGCTTACATCTACAAGCTACGTGGTGACCACATCAACCAAGAGGCTCTAGCTGCAAGTGAACTTCACATTGGTGAACTTGAAGCCGCCGATGCTGACAAGCTGAAGGCGCTCCTCGAGCTGCACCTCGCAGAAACCGGTTCAGCAGTAGCCAAGAACATCCTTGAAAACTTCACGGATGAACTTGCCAACTTCACCCGCGTTCTTCCGCGTGACTACGCAAGCGTGCTTGCAATTCGCGCAAGGGCAATTTCAAACGGACAAGATCCAGACAGTAACGAAGTTTGGAAAGAGATTCTGGAGGTCACCAATGGCTGATCCACGTGGATTCCTAAAAACCACTGAGCGTGAGACTGCGGCTCGTCGTCCGGTTCCAGTGCGAATCATGGACTGGAAAGAAGTCTATGAAAAGCGTGATTCTGGTGTAATCACTCGCCAGGCTGGTCGCTGCATGGACTGTGGAGTTCCGTTTTGTCACCAGGGCTGCCCACTTGGCAACTTGATTCCTGAGTGGAACGATCTGACTTGGCGCGAAGATGGCAAATCTGCCATTGAACGTCTTCACGTAACTAACAATTTCCCTGAGTTCACCGGCCGTCTTTGCCCAGCACCGTGCGAAAGCGCTTGTGTTCTGGGCATCAACCAGCCAGCCGTGACCATCAAAGAAATCGAAGTTTCGATTATCGATCAGGCTTTCGACAATGACTGGGTGGTGCCTCACGCACCTGAGCGTCTAACCGGCAAAACTGTTGCAGTTGTAGGTTCTGGCCCAGCTGGTCTTGCTGCCGCGCAGCAGTTGACCCGAGCTGGTCACACTGTCGCCGTCTATGAACGCGACGACAAAATCGGTGGCCTTCTACGCTACGGAATTCCAGATTTCAAAATGGAGAAATCACACATCGACCGTCGTTTGGCTCAGATGGAGGCCGAGGGTACTCGATTCCGCGCTGGCGTAAACATTGGTGTAGACATCACCTGGGAAGAACTACGTTCTCGCTACGACGCTGTTCTAATTGCGACCGGTGCTACTAAGCCACGCGATCTAAACGTTCCAGGCCGCGAACTGAGTGGCGTTCACTTTGCCATGGATTACCTAGTCCAAGGAAACCGCGTTGTAGCGGG
The DNA here is from genome assembly GCF_024641065.1 of Rhodoluna sp. Lineage (GTDB taxonomy): Bacteria > Actinomycetota > Actinomycetes > Actinomycetales > Microbacteriaceae > Rhodoluna. Next base: position 144,788 of record NZ_JAHEDV010000001.1, on the reverse strand, counting down.
GGAGAACCTCGCCGAACAAATTCACGCGGATGGCCTAAACGTAGTAATTCTCGGAGGCGGCGACACTGGCGCTGACTGTCTTGGCACTGCGACTCGCCAGGGCGCGATCTCAGTTACCACTTTGGCTATCGGCAAGCAGCCGCCGGCCGAGAGGCCTGAACACCAGCCATGGCCTACCTTCCCAACCCTCTTTGAAGTTGCAAGCGCCCACGAAGAATTTGGTGAGCGCACCTACCTTGCTTCGACAGTCGAGTTCGTTGGCGAAAACGGCAAGGTTACTGGTGTGAAGGTTGCCGAGACTGAATTCGTAGACGGAAAGCGCCTACCAAAAGCTGGGACCGAGTACGTTATCCCAGCTGATTTGGTTCTTCTGTCACTCGGCTTTACCGGTGTCGAGGGTGACCTTGCTGCCGAGCAATCAGAGGTAGCCCTAGACAACCGTGGCAACATCGCCCGCGACAAGAACTGGTCAACTAACGCTGATGGCGTTTTTGTTGCCGGTGACGCTGGTCGAGGCCAGAGCTTGATCGTTTGGGCAATCGCCGAGGGTCGTGCGGCTGCAGCATCAATCGACGAATACCTCGAGGGCAAGACCGTTTTGCCTCGTCCGGTCAAAACCACCGATCGACCACTTTCTATCCACAGCTAATCCCAACGTTGGCCCCAGCCAACAAAACAAGAAAAGGTACCCATGAGACGCGCAAAAATTGTTGCAACCCTCGGTCCGGCAACTTCAAACTACGAGCAGATCCGCGCCATCATTGACGCCGGTGTCGACGTTGCTCGCATGAACCTCAGCCACGGCAGCTACGACGTGCACGAAGGCATTTACCGCACCGTGCGTAAGGCTGCGGCAGACGCCAACAAGCCGGTCGGTATCTTTGTTGACCTTCAGGGCCCAAAGATTCGTCTTGCAAAGTTCTCAGATGGCCCACACATGCTTGAAAAGGGCGACACCTTCAAGATTACCATCAACGAGGTTGAGGGCACCAAAGAGATTTGTGGCACTACTCACAAGGGTCTCTGTGGCGACGTAAAGCCAGGCGACCTACTCTTGATCGACGACGGTAAGGTAACCCTAAAGGCCACCGAAGTAACCACCGACACCGTAACCACTGTCGTTGAAATCCCAGGTTTCGTTTCGAACAATAAGGGAATCAACCTTCCAGGTGTAGCTGTGAACGTTCCGGCACTTTCTGAGAAAGATGAAGACGACCTTCGCTGGGGTATTCGTCTCGGCGTAGACATGATTGCTTTGTCTTTCGTTCGCAACGCTTCAGACATCGTTCGAGTACACGAGATCATGACCGAAGAGGGTAAGTTCCTTCCGGTAATTGCAAAGATTGAAAAGCCTCAAGCTGTAGAAGCACTAGAAGAAATTATCGATGCATTCGATGGCATCATGGTTGCCCGCGGTGACCTGGGTGTAGAGCTTCCTTTCGAAGATGTTCCACTAGTTCAGAAGCGTGCCGTTGAATTGGCGCGTCGCTGGGCAAAGCCGGTCATCGTCGCGACTCAGATGCTTGAGACCATGATTGACAACTCCCGCCCAACCCGCGCAGAGGCATCAGACGTTGCAAACGCCATCCTCGACGGTGCCGACGCAGTAATGCTGTCAGGCGAGACCTCAGTCGGAAAGTGGCCTGTTGAGACCGTTCAGGCTATGGCTCGAATCATCGAGTCAACCGAGGCAAACGGTCTTGACCGAATTCCTGCTCTAGGAACCCGTCCACACACCCACGCTGGCGCTGTTTCACTTGCTGCTGTCGAGATCGCGGAGCTGCTGGGTTCAAAGTTCGTCTGTGTATTCACTGAATCAGGCGACTCGTTGCGCCGCGTTTCGCGCCTACGTTCATCAGTTCCTACCATCGCGTTCACTCCGAGCGAGACTGTACGAAACCGTATGTCATTGGTTTGGGGTGCACACACCTACCTAGTCTCACCGGTGAAGCACACAGATGAAATGATGCACCAAGTTGATGAAATCGTACTTGCCGAGGGCCTCACCAAGGTTGGCGAAGAAGTAGTTGTTGTTGCCGGAACCCCTCCTGGCATCCCAGGATCAACAAACTCACTTCGCGTTCACCGCGTTGGCGATGCCGTAAACGGCGCCGCACCGGGTTACCAGAACCTATAAAAGCAAAGAAAAAGACCCCAGTTGAACTGGGGTCTTTTTCTATTTGTGCCGAAGGCGGGACTTGAACCCGCACTCCTTTCGGAAAAGCATTTTGAGTGCTCCGCGTCTGCCATTTCGCCACTTCGGCCGGCAACAGTTTTCAATGATACCCCAAATTTTTCGACTTCTTAAATTGACCCACTTTGGAATAGGGTTGTCGTCATGGCTGAAGTTGCAAAGAAGCGCACCGTAATCGTTGCTGAAGACGAATCACTTATTCGCATGGACATCGTCGAGACTCTCATTGAAAATGGTTTCGAAGTTCTTGCCGAGGCAGCAAACGGTGAAGAGGCGGTTGCCTTAGTCAATCAGCACAAGCCAGACCTTCTGGTCATGGATATCAAGATGCCCAAGATGGACGGAATTACGGCTGCCGAACAGCTCGTCGGCTCTAAAGTGCCAATCGTATTGTTGACCGCATTCAGTCAGAAGGAATTGGTTGACCGGGCCAGCGAGGCTGGTGCCATGGCATACGTGGTGAAGCCGTTCACCCCAAACGATCTATTGCCGGCAATCGAAATTGCGCTGAGTCGCCACTCACAACTAATCGCGCTTGAGAGTGAAATTGCTGATCTAAACGAGCGATTCGAAACCCGCAAGTTGGTTGACCGCGCCAAGGGTCTCCTAAACGAAAAAATGGGGCTTTCAGAGCCAGATGCTTTCCGTTGGATTCAAAAAGCATCCATGGACAGACGCCTAACCATGCAAGAAGTAGCCACCACTGTTATTGAGCAGCTTGGCGCGCAGAAGCCTTCGGCCTAAGGGTAGCTAGTTCTTATCTTTTAGATAATTAGTGATTCGAACGGTTGAAAGTCTTCGGCCTTTTTCGTCTGAAACCACAATTTCGTGGGTAGTCAGTGACTTTCCAAGACTGATAGCTGTGCAAACAGCTGTGACCAAACCAGAACTTGCCGGGCGAGAGTGACTTGCTGACACTTCGATACCCATGGCAACTTTGTCGGGGTGTGCCCACACATTGGCGGCGAAACTTCCGAGGCTTTCGCCCAGCACGACATGCGCCCCGCCGTGCAAAACTCCGAGGGGCTGGGTATTGCCTTCAACCGGCATGGTTGCAACCGCACGTTCAGCACTTAGCTCAACCAATTCAATGCCCATTTTCTCGGCTAGAGGACCAAGCCCACGCAGTTCAAGAAGCTCTTTGGCATCTGCACTAAATTTTTCTGGTGACGAACTCACGTCTGGCTCCCTTTGGTGTCTTCGAGGCAAAGTAGGCTTGCCTCATGAACGCTAACTCTCAGCCTACTCTTCTGCTCATTGATGGTCATTCACTGGCCTTTAGAGCTTTTTATGCGCTGAGCCCAGACTCGTTCAAGACCCCAGATGGCCAGCACACCAATGCTGTGCATGGATTCATCTCGATGATGTTGAACATTCTTCAGGCTGAAAAACCGACTCACCTGGCTGTGGCCTTCGACCTTTCAAGAAGTTCGTTCAGAACTGAGGAGTATCCCGAGTACAAGGGCACCCGCGGTGAAACCCCACCGGAGTTCGTCGGTCAAACGGAACTGCTTCAAGAAGCGCTTGAAGCAATGAACATCAAGACCATCACACGTGTGAATTACGAAGCAGACGACATCTTGGCCAGTCTTGCAGATCAAAGCGCTGACTTAGGTTTTCAGGTCTACGTGGTTTCTGGCGATCGCGATACTTTTCAACTAATTCGCGAAAACACCACAATTCTTTACCCGGTCAAAGGCGTTCTAAACCTTGCCCGCATGGATGACCAGGCTGTTTTCGATAAGTACGGCATTCACGCAAAGCAGTATCCCGACCTCGCAGCTCTTGTGGGCGAGACTTCAGACAACCTCCCGGGAATCCCAGGAGTTGGCCCGAAAACTGCAGCTAAGTGGCTAACTTCATATGAAAACCTGGATGGAGTGCTCGCCGCCGCCGATGAAATTACTGGCAAGGTCGGAGAGAGCCTGCGCGAACATCGTGAACTGGCGATTCGCAACCGACGCCTCAATCACCTGGTTCGAGATTTAGATTTTGATTTCAACCATGATGACTTAGTTCTAGGACCACTAGATGAGTCAAAGGTTCGCGAAGTGTTCAGCAAGTTGCACTTCAAGTCGCTCACCGAGAGAGTGCTGAAGGCCCGCGGGGTTCAGCCTGGAACCGGAACAGTTACAGACACAACCTCGGCGGTTGCAGATTTCAACGAAGCATTCGATGCCCCTGCTGAAAGCCTGCCCGAACTTGGTGAATTACCTGAAAGTGTCAAACTGACCGGTAGCGAAATTAAATCATGGCTCTCAGATCAGCATTCAACCATCGGTGTGGCCTTTGAGTTTGTCGGAGAATCGATTGGCTCAATTGGTTTTGCGACCGAGAACCACAGAGTGCTTTGGACTCCAGCGACCATTCAGGATGTTTCTGAGACGGTTGGAGCCTGGCTTGCCGACCCAACTTGCGTGAAGACCTTGCACGGGGCCAAAGACCAAGCTCGCAAGCTACTAGATTTTGGCTTAGCTCTGCAAGGCGCGAACTACGACACGCTGCTGCTTGCCTACCTACTCGATCCAGTCAGCAAAGATTTCAGTCTCGATGAAGTCGCAGCTATTCACCTTGGAATCCAGGTTGAGCGATCTGATCCAAATCAACTCATTGCAGAAGACGCCACAGATATATCCTTGGATGCCTGGGTAATCGCGAATTTGACACCGACTTTGTTCAGCAAAGTTGAAGCGCAGGGCCAACTCAAAGTGTTCGCTGAAGTTGAGTTACCTACCAACGAATCTTTGGCACGCATGGAGCACTACGGTGTTGCTATCGCCGTCGATCAACTTCAGGATCTTTTTGAAAAGTTAACCTCAGAGGTCAGCGAAATTGCCAAGCAGGCTTTCGCCGTAATCGGGCATGAAATCAACCTGGCGTCACCAAAACAGCTGCAAACGGTTCTCTTCGACGAACTTGGCATGACCGGAACCAAGCAGGTAAAGACTGGGTTCTCTACCAACGCAGCAGCATTGACCGAGCTATTTGAACAAACCGAACACCCGTTCCTCGCGCACCTTCTCGAACACCGCGAGGCCACCAAAATTCGTCAAATTGTCGAGACCATGCTTAAGGCAGTTGCCTCTGACGGCCGTATTCACACGAACTATGTTCAAACTGGAACCTCCACCGGTCGACTTTCTTCAGAGAATCCAAACCTTCAGAACATTCCGATCAAGAGCGAGCGCGGGCGACTAATCCGTGAAGCATTTATTGTCGGCGACGGCTATGAAACCTTGCTCACCGCTGACTATTCACAGATTGAGATGCGCATCATGGCCCACCTATCGGGTGACGAGGGCATAATCGAGGCGTTCAAAACTGGTGAAGACCTTCACCGATTTGTTGGTGCGAGAATCTTTGGCGTAAAGCCTGAAGAAGTCACACCAGCCATGCGTTCGAAAGTCAAGGCTATGTCCTACGGTCTGGTTTATGGCCTAAGTGAATATGGGCTCGCTAAGCAGTTGCGCATTCCTAATGCTGAAGCAAAACAACTAATGAGCGATTACTTCGCGCGCTTTGGGGGAGTGCGTCGATATCTATCAACCGTGGTTGATGAAGCGAAGACCCTCGGCTACACCGTAACCACCTATGGTCGACGCAGGCCTTTTGACGATTTGAATAGCAAACTGTTTCAGGTTCGTGAAAATGCAAGACGTGCGGCGCTAAACGCACCAATTCAGGGCACAGCCGCAGACATCATGAAATTGGCAATGAATCACATTTCAGAGCGCATTCAATCTGAGTCACTCAAAAGTCGAATGTTGCTTCAGGTTCACGATGAATTGGTGTTTGAAGTAGCCCCTGGCGAACTCGAAACACTAAAGAAACTTGTCGTCGAAGAAATGGAGGGCGTGGTTGAACTCTCGGTGCCGCTCGAAGTGCAAATTGGCATAGGAAAAAGCTGGGAATTAGCTGGTCACTAGGGCCATTAACGGGTAGGCTTGAAAAGTGCGTTTTGCGCATAAATCAATCCATTGCCTCATCAGCCCCGCGGAAAATCCTCGGTCTCCTGTTGCGGCCCGAGTAGTGCCCGTTAAGAGTAAAAATAAATATGACCACCAAGCCAGCAAAGCAGATCGCTGTAAATGACATCGGTTCTGCAGAAGACTTTCTTGCAGCTGTAGAAGCTACCCTAAAGTTCTTCAACGACGGAGACCTCATTGAAGGTATTGTCGTAAAAATCGACCGCGACGAAGTTCTACTAGACGTCGGTTACAAAACTGAAGGTGTAATCCCTTCACGCGAACTTTCTATCCGCCACGACGCTGACCCATCAGAGATCGTTGCAGTCGGAGATTCTGTAGAGGCACTTGTCCTCCAGAAGGAAGACAAAGAAGGCCGTCTAATTCTTTCTAAGAAGCGCGCACAGTACGAGCGTGCTTGGGGCGACGTTGAGAAGATCAAAGAAGCTGATGGCACCGTTAATGGTGTTGTTATCGAAGTTGTTAAGGGTGGTCTTATCGTTGACATCGGTCTTCGTGGCTTCCTTCCAGCATCGCTAATCGAGCTTCGTCGCGTTCGCGACCTTGGCCCATACCTAGGCCAGAAGGTTGAAGCTAAGATTCTTGAGCTTGACAAGAACCGCAACAACGTTGTTCTTTCACGTCGTGCACTTCTTGAAGAGTCACAGTCAGCTAGCCGCAGCACGTTCCTTGCAGACCTTGCCAAGGGCCAGATCCGCACCGGTGTTGTTTCATCTATCGTAAACTTCGGTGCATTCATTGACCTTGGCGGCGTAGACGGTCTAGTTCACGTTTCAGAGCTTTCATGGAAGCACATTGAGCACGCTTCTGAGGTTGTTGAAATCGGCCAGGAAGTCACTGTTGAGGTTCTTGAGGTAGACCAGGAGCGCGAGCGCGTTTCACTATCTCTAAAGGCCACCCAGGAGGACCCATGGCAGGTATTCGCTCGCACCCACGCAATCGGTCAGTACGCTCCAGGTAAGGTAACCAAGTTGGTTCCTTTCGGTGCGTTCGTTCGCGTTGCCGACGGTATCGAGGGTCTAGTTCACATCTCAGAGCTTTCTTCAAAGCACATTGAGCTTGCTGAGCAGGTTGTTTCGGTTAACCAGGACGTCTTCGTCAAGGTAATCGACATTGACCTAGACCGCCGCCGCATCTCGCTTTCATTGAAGCAGGCTAACGAAGAGGTTGACCCAGAGGGCACCGAATTCAACCCAGCGCTTTACGGTATGGCTGCTGACTACGACGAAAACGGTCAGTACAAGTACCCAGAAGGCTTTGATTCAACCACCAACGAGTGGAAGCCTGGCTTCGAAGAAGCTCGCACCAAGTGGGAGAAAGAGTACGCAGAGGCTCACGCACGTTGGGAAGAGCACAAGAAGCAGGTTGCGGCAGCCAACGAGGCAGCAGCAAAGCTTCCTGAGGCTTCTGAAGCTCCAGCAGCAGCGTCAAGCAGCTACTCAAGCGAATCATCTGAAGGCGGCACTTTGGCTTCAGACGAGTCACTTGCAGCACTTCGCGACAAGCTAAAGAGCGCAGAGTAACTTCAAAACTCTAAAGAAGCGGCCTCCTCACTGAGGGGGCCGCTTTTTTGTACTCTCGATAGGCGCCGGCGATTTAGGCTTATGGCATGTACTTGATTGGTCTCACTGGCGGAATCGCAGCTGGCAAGTCGACGGTTGCCGAATATTGGCAAAAGCTCGGTGCATTACACATCGACGCAGATCAAATCGCGCGTGAAGTGGTTGCCAAGGGAACCGATGGACTTGAGGAGCTAACCAAGGTATTTGGTTCTCAAATACTTGATGGTGAAGGCAATTTAAATCGAGAAAAACTCGGTGCCATTATCTTTTCGAACGCCACTGATCGAGCCAAACTTGAGGCTGTGGTTCATCCGAGAGTCAAAGCAAAAACTTTGGCTCTTTTAGATGCGATGCCTAGCGATGCCGTAGTTGTCTATAACGTGCCGCTACTAGTTGAAGCGAAAGTCGACTACCCTTTTGACAAGGTGGTTACCGTTGAAGCACCTCGCGAAAAGCAGGTCGAGCGACTGGTGAAACACCGCTCGCTAACCCCGGAACAGGCCATCGCAAGAATTGATAGCCAGGCGAGCCCCGCATTGCGAGCAAACGCCGCTGATGTGATTTTGAACTCGAACCAAGAGCTTTCACTGCTAATCAAAGACGCCGAGTTACTTTGGAATCAAATAAAACGGGAAGCGAACGCTAAGTTTTCGGCTTAGTAATCAATACATGGAAGCCACCAGATCTTTTGCACCCTTTGAGGTTGTCAGTGAGTACAAGCCCTCAGGCGATCAACCAACCGCAATTGCCGATCTAGCCGCTCGAATCAACGCCGGCGAAAAAGATGTTGTGCTCCTGGGTGCCACCGGAACAGGTAAATCAGCCACAACGGCTTGGTTGATTGAAGCCGTTCAGCGCCCCACACTAGTTTTGGCCCACAACAAGACCCTCGCCGCTCAGCTGGTCAACGAATTTCGTGAATTACTGCCAAACAACGCGGTCGAATACTTTGTAAGTTACTACGACTACTACCAACCAGAGGCGTATGTAGCACAAACAGACACCTTTATTGAAAAAGACTCTTCAATTAATGAAGAGGTCGAGCGCCTGCGCTATTCAGCGACAACCAGTTTGCTGAGCCGACGAGATGTTGTGGTGGTCAGTACTGTTTCATGCATCTACGGTCTCGGTGCCCCAGAAGAGTACCTGAATTCACGCGTAGCTTTGCAGGTCGGCCAACGAATCGATCGAGATGAACTCATCCGTGCCTTTGTTGGCATGCAGTACAACCGCAATGACATTGATTTTTCACGAGGCAACTTCAGGGTCAAGGGCGACACCATCGAGATCATCCCGGTCAACGAAGAGTTGGCTATTCGAATTGAGTTCTTCGGCGATGAAATCGAAGGCCTGTATTCGCTCTTTCCGCTCACCGGTGAGATTGCGCGCACCGAAAGCGCGGTCTCGATTTTTCCGGCTTCGCTGTACATGGCTGGGCCAGAACGAATGGGGCGAGCAATCGAGGCTATTGAAGAAGAGCTTGTTTGGCGAGTCAAAGAACTAGAGCAACAAGGAAAATTGCTCGAGGCTCAGCGACTCAAAATGCGCACAACCTTCGACCTCGAAATGATTAATGAGCTTGGTTTCTGCTCGGGAATCGAAAACTACTCTCGCCACATCGACGGACGTGAACCAGGGTCAGCGCCGTCTTGCCTCCTGGATTATTTCCCTGAAGATTTCTTAACCGTTATCGATGAGTCCCACGTCACAGTTCCTCAAATTGGAGCCATGTACGAAGGTGACTCCAGCCGCAAACGAAATCTCGTTGACTACGGTTTTAGATTGCCGTCGGCACTCGATAATCGCCCGTTGAAATTCAGCGAATTTCAAGAACGAATTGGCCAAACGGTTTACCTCTCGGCGACACCAGGCAAATACGAGATGAACCTCGGGGCCGGCGTTGTCGAACAGATCATTCGACCAACCGGTCTGGTTGATCCCGAAATCGTAATAAAGCCAAGTGCCGGTCAAATCGACGACTTGCTCGAAGAAATTCGTATTCGCGCAGCCAAGGATGAACGAGTACTGGTGACAACACTCACCAAGAAAATGTCTGAAGAGCTGACCGACTTCTTGACCGAAGCCGGAGTGCGAGTGCGATACCTGCACTCAGATGTCGACACCTTGAGACGAGTCGAGTTACTGCGCGAACTGAGAAGCGGTGTTTACGACGTACTTGTTGGAATCAACTTGCTGAGAGAAGGACTCGACCTTCCGGAAGTTTCTTTGGTCAGCATTCTTGACGCCGACAAAGAGGGTTTCTTGCGTTCAACAACCTCGCTTATTCAAACAATCGGTCGCGCCGCCAGAAACATTAACGGGCAGGTGCATATGTATGCCGATAACATCACCGACTCAATGGCTCGGGCCATTGACGAGACCAATCGTCGCCGAGCCAAACAGGTTGCCTACAACCTAGAAAAGGGAGTCGACCCTCAGCCACTTCGAAAGAAGATTGCTGACATTACCGACCAGATAATGCGCGAAGAGCAAGACACAGCCGAACTTCTCGAACAGGCCGGAAAATCTAAAAAGACTCGCGACGGCAAGTCAGTCCTTCCTATTCGTTCACGAAAGGGTATTGCCAGCATGGCCTACGCCGAGATCCTGGCAGTCGTCGTCGACCTTGATGAGCAGATGAAGGCGGCCGCGGCAGAGCTCAAGTTTGAATTGGCCGGCCGACTTCGAGACGAAATATCAGAACTAAAGCACGAGCTTCGACAAATGGAAAAAGCCGGTCACGCCTAGGCGTTCCGACTCAAACAGCAAGGTTAAAATTCAAAGATGTCTGTAACTCCAGTGCCACACGATAACAAGCTGATTATTAAGGGCGCACGCGTTCATAACCTCAAGGATGTCTACCTAGAGGTACCACGTGACTCGTTGGTTGTGTTCACTGGCTTGAGCGGCTCAGGCAAGTCATCCTTGGCTTTTGACACCATTTTTGCCGAAGGCCAACGCCGCTATGTTGAGTCGCTGTCTGCATATGCTCGCCAATTTTTGGGTCAGGTAGATCGACCAGACGTGGATTTCATTGAGGGCCTGAGCCCAGCGGTGAGCATTGACCAGAAGTCGACCAACCGTAACCCGCGTTCAACGGTTGGAACAATCACCGAAATTCATGACTACCTGCGCCTGCTCTGGGCGAGAGTGGGAACGCCTTTTTGCTCCGAGTGTGGCGAAAAGATTGTCAAGCAAACTCCGCAACAGATTGTTGATCAGATTCTTGAGTTGCCCGAAGGCACCAGATTTCAAATTTTGGCCCAGGTCGTTGACCAGAAAAAGGGTGAGTTTGTTGATCTTTTCAAAGAACTCAATGCACAGGGTTATGCACGCGCGATGGTGGATGGTGAGTTAGTTCAACTTAGCGACGCAAAGCCACTCAAGAAAACTTTCAAGCACGACATCTCGGTCGTAATCGACCGCTTGGTGAATAAGCCAGACATCATCGGTCGTCTAGCTGATTCAGTTGAAACCGGCCTAAAACTTGCCAACGGAAGAATCTTGATTGACCTGGTCGATGAGGCTGCAGGATCAGGAAAAACCCGAGTGTTCAGCGAGAAGATGTCTTGCCCGAACGAGCATCCGCTAAGCCTCACTGAAATTGAGCCGCGAACATTTTCTTTCAACGCGCCTTTTGGTGCTTGCCCTACCTGCACAGGCTTGGGAACAAAGCAGGCTGTCGATGGCGACCTAGTTATCGGTGACCCGGCCGCAAGCATCAATGGGGGAGTTATTCTGCCTTGGTCGACTCAGGGTAAGGGTTTGTTCCACTATTTTTCTCGCATGCTTGAGGGCCTGGCGGCAGATCTTGAATTCTCGCTAGACACGCCTTGGAACCAGCTCGGCGAAGAAATTCAAGAGGCCGTGCTTCACGGCAACAACTTCGATGTTCAGGTGAAGTGGAAGAACAGATACGGGCGTGAACTTCGTTACACCACCGGATTCGAAGGCGTTCTGAGCTACATCGAGCGCAAGTATCTCGAATCAGAGAATGACTACGCTCGCGCAAAATGGTCGGGCTTTCTAAGAGAGATTCCGTGCCCTGCTTGTTCGGGCCAACGCCTACGCCCAGAGGTACTGGCAGTCAAAGTCTTCGATAAATCAATCGCAGATGTTGCCGCAATGAGCCTTGGTGAGGCCGTTGAATTCTTCGACACCATCGAGCTCGCCGAACGCGATGTGAAAATTGCTGCGCAGGTGCTCCGTGAAATCAGAGCACGCCTGGACTTCTTGATGGCCGTGGGTCTTGATTACCTCAGCCTCGAGCGCGCGGCCGGTTCACTGTCTGGTGGCGAAGCACAGCGCATTCGTCTAGCGACCCAAATTGGTTCAGGGCTAACCGGCGTTCTCTACGTTTTGGATGAACCATCAATCGGTTTGCACCAGCGCGACAATCGAAGGCTGATTGACACATTGATCAAACTCCGCGACCTTGGCAACACACTGATTGTGGTCGAGCACGATGAAGACACAATCAAGTCATCAGACTGGGTAGTAGACATCGGCCCAGGAGCAGGTGTCAATGGTGGTGAGGTTGTTCACAGCGGAACATACGAGCAACTAATCAAGAATGAACGATCGCTCACCGGCGCATTTATGTCGGGTCGAGAGAGTATTCAGATTCCTAAAAAGCGCAGAGCGGTCGATGCCAAACGTCAGCTAAAAGTTGTCGGCGCACGCGAGAACAATCTAAAGAACGTTGATGTTGAGTTTCCACTTGGCACGCTTACAGCGGTCACTGGCGTGAGCGGTTCAGGCAAATCATCCCTGGTAAACGACGTTTTGTATGAGGTGCTGGCAAATTCACTAAACGGGGCCAAAGGCGTGGCCGGTAGACACACGAGAGTCGAGGGCCTCGAGCTTCTCGACAAAGTTGTTCACGTTGACCAAAACCCAATTGGGCGCACACCAAGATCAAACCCGGCTACATACACTGGTGTGTTTGACCACATCCGCAAGCTTTTCGCTGACACTCAGGAATCTAAAGCCCGCGGTTATCAGCAGGGCCGTTTCTCATTCAACGTCAAGGGTGGGCGATGCGAGTCTTGCTCTGGCGATGGAACACTGAAGATCGAGATGAACTTCTTGCCAGACGTTTACGTTGCCTGTGAAGTTTGCCACGGTGCCCGCTACAACCGAGAGACGTTGCAAGTGCTTTATAAAGGCAAAAACATTGCCGAGGTTCTCGAAATGCCAATCGCTGAGGCCGCCGAATTTTTCGCAGCCATCACATCAATCGCGCGTTACCTCGACACTCTCGTTGAGGTAGGTCTCGGATACGTTCGTCTTGGTCAGAGCGCAACCACTCTTTCTGGCGGCGAGGCTCAACGTGTCAAGCTGGCCACCGAATTGCAGAGACGTTCAAACGGTCGAAGCATTTATGTGCTTGATGAGCCAACAACTGGTTTGCACTTCGAAGATGTGAGAAAACTTTTGCTAGTTCTAAATAGCTTGGTCGACAAAGGCAATACTGTCTTGGTGATTGAACACAACTTGGATGTAATCAAGTGCGCTGACTGGATTGTCGACATGGGCCCCGAAGGCGGATCACGCGGCGGCGAGGTAATTGCCATTGGCACCCCTGAGCAAGTTGCTGCAAATGCCAAGAGCTTTACTGGATCCTTCCTAAAGGAAATGCTCGGCTAATGGCTGACGAACTCTCGTTCCGACCAAAAACCGGCGAGATACCCACAAATCCCGGTGTTTATCGCTGGCTTGATGCCTCTGGCCGGGTGCTTTATGTGGGCAAGGCTAAGAATCTACGAGCCCGACTGAGCAATTATTTTGGACCGCTCGATAGCCTTCATGAACGAACCCGCCGCATGGTCACGAGTGCTGCCGACGTTCAATGGACGATCGTAAAGACTGAGTACGAGGCGCTCCAACTTGAATTCACCTGGATCAAGGAGTTTGACCCTCCGTTCAATGTGCGTTTCAAGGACGACAAGTCGTATCCATACCTTGCCTTGTCAATTGGTGAAACAGTTCCGAGAGTGTTTATCACCAGAAATCGCGAGCTCAAAGGCGTCAAGTATTTCGGACCTTACACCCAAGCCTGGGCTGTGCGAGAAACCATGGACACCCTCCTCAAGGTCTACCCAGTTAGATCTTGCTCAAGTGGGGTTTACCAGCGCGCCAAGGCATCTAATCGCGCTTGTCTGCTGGGCGATATCGGCAAGTGCGCTGCGCCTTGCGTCGGCAGAGTCTCTGAGGGTGAGCACAAAAAAATCGCCAAGGAATTCATTGATTTCATGGCCGGTGGTGACACACAGCACTTAGAAGTACTTCGCGCCAAGATGTATGAGGCATCTGAAGCACAGCAATACGAACTTGCCGCTAGAACCAGAGACGACATCGAAGCATTAGAGACGGTACTCGAGAAGAGCACCGTTGTTTTTAGCGACCAAACTGACGCCGACCTATTCGGCATAGCCGACGATGATCTAGCGGCTGCGGTTTCGCAATTCATAGTCAGAGGCGGTCGCATCCGCGGTGTTCGCGGCTGGGTGGTCGACAAAGAGCTTGAACGCGATTTACCCGAGTTGGTCGAGTATGTGCTGCAAAACGTCTACACCACAAAGCCTGGGTCTGAACCAGTTGATGTTCCTAGAGAAATCTTGGTTCCGGTCTTGCCTGAAGACAACGAAGAGCTGAATCGGTGGCTGTCGGACTTGCGGGGAACCAAAACTGAGTTGCGCGTTGCCCAGCGTGGTGACAAAGCTGCTCTGGCAAGCACAGCGCTCACCAACGCCAAGCATGCACTCATGCTCTACAAGACCCGCCGAAGCGCTGATTTCACTGCAAGAGCAGATGCATTGGCTGGCATTCAGAAGGCACTCAACCTGTCAGAGGCTCCATTGCGAATTGAGTGCTTTGACGTATCTCACCTTGGTGGCACCGGGGTGGTTGCATCGATGGTGGTTTTCGAAGACGGGCTTGCCAAAAAAGATCAATATCGTCGTTTTTCTATTGAAGACACCACGGATGACACCGAGTCGATTTATCAGGTACTCACTCGAAGACTGAAATATCTCAAGGACCCCGAGGATCAGCAAGCTGTTGATTCGAACCAAAAGTTCTCATATCGGCCATCACTTTTGGTGGTTGATGGTGGCCTGCCACAGGTCAACGCTGCTCAACGCGCAATCAATGATTCGGACGTAAAGGGCCTAACCGTGGTTGGGCTAGCTAAGCGGCTCGAAGAAGTGTGGCGACCGGGGGAGGATTACCCCGTAATTCTGCCTCGCGCCACTGACGAATTGTTCCTACTGCAACGCATTCGCGACGAAGCCCACCGATTTGCCATCACATATCAGCGACAGAAGCGCTCATCATCTATTGCCAGCACCTTGGGTGACATTTCTGGCTTGGGCGACAAGCGCGTTGCGGCCCTATTAAGGCATTTTGGCTCGGCCAAACGGCTGAGAGCGGCAAGTGCCGACGAGATTTCATCGGTGGCAGGAATCGGCCCAATCCTGGCCGAACAAATAGTTCAAAGCCTTTCTTCGTAACCGGTTTCATCGGCGTGTCGCGCTCGGCTAGACTGACAAATGTATCGTTTTGCAAGTGCAAGCAAAACTAGGGAAAGGAGTGCTGATGACAGGTCAAAACCAGCGCGAACTCCTGGTTGTTACTGGCATGTCAGGTGCCGGGCGTTCCACAGTCGGAAACGCGCTTGAAGACCTCGGCTGGTATGTGGTCGACAACCTTCCGCCGCAAATGCTTGACCCGATTGCAAACCTATTCACGATGGCGGAGACACCCCTGCCACGTCTAGCCGTAATGCTCGACGTTCGTGGCGGCGAATTTTTCACAGATGTTCAGACTCACCTGAGTCAACTCCGCAGTCGCGACATCAACATCCAAGTTATTTATCTAGAGGCCTCAGATGCTGCCCTGGTGAAACGCTTCGAATCGGTTCGTCGCCCACACCCGCTTCAGGGCAACGGAACCATCCTGGATGGAATCACCGAAGAGCGGGTTCGCCTACTCAGCATCCGCGAATCAGCCGATGCAGTAATCGACACTTCAGATCTCAACATTCATCAACTTTCGAATCGAATCGCTGAGTCTTTCTCAGTAGCGCAGACCAACCAACTTCAGGTAACTGTCATGTCGTTCGGATTCAAATACGGCCTGCCGACTGATGCAGACCTAGTTGCCGATATGAGATTCTTGCCGAATCCCTTTTGGCAAGAGTCACTTCGCCCATTCACCGGTGAAGACAATCAGGTTTCAGAATTCGTGCTTACACAAGACGGAGCTGAGGAGTTCATTACTAACTACCTGGCGGCACTGAAGCCGGTTTTGCGTGGTTATGTGAACGAGAACAAGAGATATGCAACCATCGCCATCGGATGCACCGGAGGAAAGCACCGTTCAGTTGCCATGACACGTCGAATTGCCGGCGAACTGGCCAAACTTGAGAACGTGTCTGTGCATGTGAAACATCGCGATTTGGGCAAGGAATAGGGGAGAACCATGGCTTTAACATCTGATCTGAAAGATGAGTTGGCAAGACTCGAAATCAACAAAAATGCCGTGCGAGTTGCTGAACTTTCTACAATTTTGCGTTTTTCGGGTGGTCTGCACCTAATTTCGGGCCGAGTGGCCGTTGAGGTTGAGCTAGACACGGCGCAAATTGCTCGCCGCGTGCGCAAAGACCTAGCCGAACTTTTCGGAATCGAAAGCGAGATGGCCGTCATTTCTGCAAGTGGAATTCGACGCAGCAGCCGCTACCAGATTCGTGTTCTCAATCAGGGCGACGTACTTGCCCGTCAAACCGGTCTTCTAGACCAAAGGGGTCGTCCTGTTCGTGGATTGCCTGCCAATCTAGTCTCGGGGTCAATTCCTGAGGCGCAGGCCGTCTGGCGAGGCGCATTTTTGGCACACGGTTCGTTGACTGACCCGGGTCGTTCTGCGGCTCTCGAAATCACCGCCCCAGGAAATGAAGCAGCCATGGCTCTCGTTGGTGTGGCTCGCCGCCTCGGAGTAAGCGCCAAAGCGCGCGAAGTTCGTGGCGTTTATCGAGTTACCGTTCGCGAGGGTGAGGCGATTGCAACCATGCTCACCCAAATGGGAGCACACACCCAGGTTTTGCGCTGGGAAGAAATGCGTTTGCGCCGTGAAGTGCGTGCCACCGCAAATCGCCTGGCCAACTTTGACGATGCCAATCTTCGTCGCTCAGCACAGGCAGCGGTTGCCGCTGGCGCCCGAGTAGAGCGTGCCCTTGAAATTCTCGGTGACGACATCCCGGAACACCTGAGCTATGCGGGCAAATTGAGACTCGAACACAAACAGGCGAGCTTGGATGAGCTCGGGCACCTTGCTGACCCAGTAATGACCAAGGATGCGATTGCCGGGCGAATTCGCCGCTTGCTCGCCATGGCCGACAAACGTGCCGAAGAACTAGGAATTCCAGCTACCGATGCCTTCTTACCTGAAGACATCGACGAATAAAACAAAATAGGAGAGAAAAATGACTAAGTATGTTCTACCTGAGTTGAACTATGACTACGCGGCTCTTGAGCCAAGCATCTCTGCTCGCATCATGGAGCTTCACCACTCGAAGCACCACGCGGCCTATGTTGCCGGCGCAAACGCAACCCTCGACCTACTAGAAGAAGCCCGCTCGAAGAACGACTTCACCTGGGTGAACAAGCTCCAAAAGGATCTTGCTTTCCACTTGGGCGGCCACATCAACCACTCAATCTTCTGGAACAACCTAACTGCAGCTAACAGCGACCGCCCAGAGGGTGAGCTTGCTGCCGCTATTGACGAGTTCTTCGGATCATTCGAGGCTTTCCAAGCACACTTCAACGCAAGCGCGATGGGAATCCAGGGTTCTGGTTGGTCATTCTTGGCTTGGGACCACCTAGGTCAGCGCCTGATCATCGAGCAGCTTTACGACCAGCAGGGTAACGTCGTTCCGACCACTGTGCCACTTCTTATGTTGGACATGTGGGAGCACGCGTTCTACCTTGACTACCAGAACGTAAAGGGCGACTACGTCAAGGCCTTCTGGAACATCATCAACTGGGCTGACGTTCAGGCTCGTTTCGCTGCCGCAAGCAGCAAAACCGGCGGTCTACTGGTATTCTAAAAACAGTTTTTCCACCCGATGACGCGTGGCAAATTGCACCCTAACAATCAATCAATCGCGTCACTCTTTGGCGCCTAACCTCTTGGAGATCTAAGTGGCTATTCGTGTTGGAATTAACGGCTTCGGCCGCATCGGTCGCAACTACCTACGCGCAGCGTTGGCAAAGGGCACCGAGCTTGAAATCGTTGCAGTAAACGACCTTAGTGACCCTAAGTCACTTGCTCACCTTCTAAAGTACGACTCAGTAACCGGCCGTCTTCCTCAGGAAGTACGCGTTGAGGGTCAGAACATCTACGTTGGCGACCAGGTTATTAAGGTTCTTGCTGAGCGCAACCCTGCCGACCTTGGCTGGGGAGACCTCGGTGTTGACATCGTTATCGAGTCAACCGGTCGTTTCACCGATGCTGAGGCTGCTAAGGCTCACATCGCAGCTGGTGCCAAGAAGGTACTTATCTCTGCACCTGCAACCGGTGAAGACGCAACCTTCGTTCTAGGCGTAAACGACCACCTGTACGACCCAGAGAACCACCACATCATCTCGAACGCTTCATGTACCACCAACTGCTTGGCTCCATTTGCCAAAGTCTTCAACGACAAGTTCGGTATTGAGAACGGTCTGATGACCACTGTTCACGCTTACACCGCTGACCAGAACCTACAGGATGGCCCTCACGGTGACCTTCGCCGCGCACGTGCAGCCGCGATCAACATCGTTCCATCTTCAACCGGTGCTGCAAAGGCTATCGGTCTTGTTCTGCCTGAACTTAAGGGCAAGCTAGACGGTTACGCACTGCGCGTACCAGTTCCAACCGGTTCGATCACCGACCTAACCTTGGTGTCAAAGACCGACGTCACCATCGAGCAGATCAAGGCAGCCTACAAAGAGGCTTCTGAGTCTGGCCCAATGGTTGGCATTTTGAAGTACACCGAAGACGAGATCGTTTCAAGCGACATCGTTACCGATGCACACTCATCAATCGTTGACGCAGGCCTAATCAAGGTCATCGGTCGCACCGTGAAGATCTCATCTTGGTACGACAACGAGTGGGGTTACTCAAACCGTCTTGTTGAGCTAACCGAGCTTGTAGCAAGCAAGCTCTAAGCCTTACCAAAATTTGACGGCTTCGGCTGTCGAGAAAGATCAAAATGCGTAAACTCTCCGACCTGCCTAACCTTGACGGAAAGCGGGTAGTAATCCGCTGCGACTTCAACGTTCCTCTAGATGGAACCCGCATCACCGATGACGGCCGAATCGTTGCATCACTACCTACCATCAAGTATTTGGTCGACCAGGGCGCCAAGGTTGTTGTTATTTCACACCTTGGCCGCCCAGAGGGTGCGCCTGATGCCAAGTACTCACTCGAGCCAGCTGCAAAGCGCTTGGGTGAGCTACTTGGCCAACCAGTTTTCTTCGCGACTGACACCGTCGGTAGCGAAGCCAAAGGTGCTGTTAAAGCATTAGCTCGCGGTGGTGTGGTGGTTCTTGAGAACCTGCGCTTCAATGCGGCAGAAACCAGCAAGGATGCAGCTGAGCGCGAGGCGTTTGCAGCTAAATTGGCCGAGTTCGGTGACTTCTTCGTCAGCGACGGTTTTGGTGTGGTACACCGCAAGCAAGCTTCGGTTTACGAACTTGCCAAGGCATTGCCTAGTTCTTGCGGTCTACTTATCGAGAAAGAACTCGATGTACTTACCCGCTTGACCAGCACCCCTGAGCGACCATACGCAGTTGTATTGGGTGGTTCAAAGGTTTCAGACAAGCTTGGCGTTATCGACCACCTTCTACCTACCGTCAACAAGTTGCTTGTCGGTGGCGGTATGGTCTTCACATTCTTAGCTGCTCAAGGCTTCAAGGTGGGTTCAAGCCTTCTTGAAGCTGACCAAATCGAAACTTGCAAAGAGTATCTAAAGCGTGCTGCCGAGCTTGGCGTAGAAGTCATTCTTCCTACCGACATCGTGGTTGCATCAAAATTCGGTGCTGATGCAGATGTAGCAATTACTCCAGCAGATGCAATTGAGTCTTCTCCATTTGGTGAGAAAGGTCTAGGCCTAGACATCGGGCCGGTTTCAGCTGCACGCTTCGCCTCAGAAGTAGCATCAGCAAAGACTGTTTTCTGGAATGGCCCAATGGGTGTATTCGAGATTGATGCATTCGCCGGTGGTACTCGCGCAGTGGCTAAGGCCCTGACCGAAGTTGATGGACTGAGCGTCGTTGGTGGCGGAGACTCTGCCGCTGCAGTGCGCATCCTTGGCTTTGAAGACAGCCAATTTGGCCACATTTCAACTGGTGGTGGCGCCAGCCTAGAGTTCCTTGAAGGCAAAAACCTTCCCGGCCTAGACGTTCTTAACTAATTTCTAACTAAATCGGAGATCACCATGGCTAACCGCGTTCCGCTAATTGCTGGCAACTGGAAAATGAACCTAGACCACCAGCAAGCTATTGCTTTGGTGCAGAAGCTGGCATATACCCTCAAGGATGCAGCTCACGACTTCAAGTCAACCGAGGTAGTGGTTTTTCCTCCATTCACAGACCTGCGCACCGTTCAGACGCTGATCGATGCAGAGAAGTTTGAGCTTGGCCTTGGCGCACAAGACCTTTCGAAGTTTGACTCAGGTGCTTACACCGGCGAAATCTCAGGTGCGTTCCTTAGCAAACTCGACGTCAAGTACGTCCTAATCGGCCACAGCGAACGTCGTCAGTACCACAACGAAGGCGATGACACCGTTCAGGCTAAGACCGCAGCGGCATTCCGCCACGGTCTAGTTCCAGTTATTTGCGTTGGTGAAACCCTAGAGGAGCTCGAAACTGAAGGCCAGAGTGCCGTTCCAGTGCGTCAGGCCCTGGCTGCTCTTGCCGGTCACGACAAACTGGGTGAGTTCGTAATCGCTTATGAGCCAGTTTGGGCAATCGGAACTGGAAAGGTTGCCACCGCTGAAGAAGCTGCATCAGTTTGCGGAAAGATCCGCGAAGCTTTGGTGGCTGAGTTTGGCGAAGAACTAGCTCAGGCAACCAGAATTCTTTATGGTGGTTCAGTTAAGGCTGCCAACGTTGCTGGTTTCTTGCGCAGCACCGAGGTTGATGGCGTACTAGTTGGTGGAGCAAGCCTAGACGCTGAAGAATTCAGCGGTATCTCGCGCTTCCAGAAGCACATCGCTCTATAATTTCTAAAGACCACTAAATCAAAGGATTCCCACATGGCAGCGCTACAGGTTGCACTTCAGGTGCTTTTGGCTATCACCAGCCTCTTGCTCACCCTGCTAATTTTGTTGCACAAGGGTCGCGGTGGCGGTCTTTCCGACATGTTTGGTGGCGGCGTTACCAGTGCGATGAGCTCTTCTGGTGTTGCCGAGCGAAACCTAAACCGCATCACAATCATCCTGGGGATTGTCTGGGTTGTAGTGATCATCACTCTGGGCCTATTCACGCGCTTCAACTTGGTTGCCTAATCAACTAAAAGGAGAAATCTAATGTCAAACGGGGGTTCGGCAATTAGAGGTTCACGAGTCGGCGCTGGGCCGATGGGTGAACAAGATCGCGGCTTCAAGGCCGACAGAATCACACTTAGTTTTTATTGCTCAAATCTTCACGAGCATGTTCAGCATTACTCGGCTCTGGTTGACCCGGCTGAGATGCCTAGCGAAATTGATTGCCCAAAGTGCGGCCTACCTGCGGGGCAAGACAAAGCGAACCCACCGGTTATTGCAAAACATGAGCCATATAAAACCCACTTGGCTTATGTGAAAGAACGTCGAACCGAAGAAGAAGCCCAAGAGCTCTTGGATGATGCCATCGCGCAGGTGCGCGAGCGAAGAGCAAGATTGGCAGAGCAAGCGTCAGAGCAATAAAAAATGGACCCGCTAGGGTCCATTTTTATTAGCAGCCGAAAACTTTTGTGGCCGCTGTGCTGTCCAAATACCAACGGGTCGCTTTTGCACCCTTAACCCGGCCAACCGGCAAATCTTCAGGGCTGTCGCCAAAGGCAACTGAAACAGCATCTTGTTTATCAGCACCGGCAACAACAAACCACAGCTCATCAACCGAATTCATAGCTTCATAACTGAAGCTGAGTCGTGCTGGGGGAGGTTTAGGTGAGTCGTGCTCAGCGATAATAGCCTCACCTGAAATGGGAGCCGCCTTACCTGGAAACAGACTGCAAATGTGTCCGTCTGGGCCCATTCCGACAAATGCAAGATCGAAATGTGGAGACTGCTCTGCAAGTTTCTTGGCGAATTGTGCAGCAGCTTCGTCTAGCGAAAGTCCTTCGTCAGATGCCGGAAACTCGTGCACCTTGGTTTCATCCAAGGCAATTTTGCTTAAAAAAGCCTTGCGAGCTTGAATGGCATTTCGATCTTCGTGAGATTTTGGAACAAAACGTTCGTCGCCCCACCAAAAGTGCACGCGACTGTAGTCGACTTTGTTTTTCAACTCATCTGAACCGAGTGCAGCAAGAGTGGCGATGCCGATGGTGCCACCGGTGAGCATTACGTGAATCTCGGTCTTTTCGGCCAGAAGCTCGTTTGCGCGATTGATGAAGTCAGAAGAGATAGCCTCAACAACAGCCTGTGCATTCGGCGAACGAGTGACGAAAGGTCGAAGCATTACTTGAGACCCTTGGCACCGCGTGTGACAGTTGGTTTCACGGTCTTACCCTTGAAACTCTTAGTAACCACCTTGCCAAACAAGTCGTCTGGATCAAGTCGGCGAAGATCTTCCATTAGACAGTCGCGAAGACTCGGGCGCGGCAACGAAATGGTTCGAGTCGGCTGCGAAGGCTGAATCAAGGTAGCAACACCAGGTGCGTTTCGAACGATTTCGATGTCACCTGACTTGCGCATCAACTTGACGCCAACAAGGCCGTGCTTCTGCTTATCTGCCGGAGTGCGAATCAATGAAACCTTCACGCCAAGTTGCAAACCTAACCAAGCCGCTAGCAGATCAACGCTAGGGGAGTCGACCGGGCCGGTAACCTCAGCGCCAAGAACCTTGTCATAAGGTGGCTGATCAAGAATCGCTGCAAGCTGCTCACGCCAAGCTGTGAGTCGGGTCCAGGCAAAATCACTGTCTCCAGGAACATATCCCTTGGCTAGTTTGCAAAGAAACGCGTGTGGGTCTTTTTGGCTCGCTGCATCAGTGATACGGCGGGTGGCAATTCGGCCGATTGGCGAATCTGCTGCAACTTCTGGAGCCTCTTCAGGCCACCAGGCGACAACGGGAGCGTCAGGAAGAAGTAGGCCGGTGACAAGGCTTTCCGGGTCACTGGCAGCTTCGCCGTAGGCGCGAAGCACGATCACCTCAGAGGCACCAGCATCGCCACCAACTCGAATTTGCGCGTCGAGCTTGGCATTCTTCTTGCTCTTTGAATTGTCATCAGCAAGCACAATGATGCGACAAGGGTGCTCGCGAGATGCGTCGTTTGCGGCCTTGATTGCCTCTTCGATGCCCTTGAAATCGGTTTCGATAACTAGGGTCAACACGCGGCCCAGTGCGACTACGCCGCCCTGCTCGCGAATCTGAACAATCTGCTTTGAAACCTTGCTGATTGTGGTGTTTGGTAGATCGATGATCACGGAATTCTCCACTCACGCCCGTCGCGGGCAAGCATTTCGTCGGCGGAGCTAGGGCCCCAGGTTCCAGGTCGGTACTGCTCTGGTTGACCCTGCTTGGCCCAATACTCTTCAATCGGGTCAAGAATCTTCCAAGACAGTTCAACCTCTTCGTGGCGAGGGAATAGTGGTGGATCACCAAGCAACACATCGAGAATCAAACGCTCGTATGCTTCAGGGCTAGCCTCGGTGAACGCGTGACCATAACCAAAGTCCATGGTTACGTCGCGAACCTGCATGCCAACGCCAGGCACCTTTGAACCAAAGCGCATGGTCACGCCTTCGTCGGGTTGCACACGAATAACCAGTGCATTCTGACCAAGTGCGCTGGTCTGGCTTGCAGCAAATAGTTGCTGAGGTGCACGCTTGAAAACGACCGCAATCTCAGTAACTCGGCGACCAAGTCGCTTACCCGCACGAAGGTAGAACGGCACACCGGCCCAGCGTCGAGTGTTGATGTCGAGGCGCATGGCAGCGTAGGTTTCAGAGACTGATTTCGGGTTCATGCCGTCTTCATCCAAGAAGCCGGTGACCTTCTCGCCACCTTGCCAACCGCCAGAATACTGACCGCGTGCAGTGTGCAAACCTAGATCTTTTGGAAGACGGACTGCAGAAAGAACTTTCTCTTTCTCGTTGCGCAAATCGTCGGCATCGAAAGAAACCGGTTCCTCCATGGCAGTCAATGCGAGCAACTGCAACAAGTGGTTTTGAATTACATCTCGAGCCGCACCAATGCCGTCGTAATAACCGGCACGACCGCCTACACCGATGTCTTCAGCCATAGTGATCTGAACGTGGTCGATGTAGTTAGCGTTCCAAAGCGGTTCAAACATTTGGTTCGCGAAACGAAGAGCAAGGATGTTCTGAACAGTTTCTTTACCGAGGTAGTGGTCGATGCGGAATACAGAATCTGGTGGGAAAACAGATTCGACGACATCGTTCAATACGCGAGATGATGCCAAGTCGTGACCAAAAGGCTTCTCAATTACCACACGACGGAACTCATCCGGGGCTGGGTCAGCCAAACCACTGCGCTTTAGCTGCTGACACACCTGGGCAAAGGCCTTAGGTGGAATCGACAGGTAGAACGCGTGGTTTCCGTTGGTGCCACGCTCAGCGTCAAGTTCAGCGATGGTTGCCTTAAGACGATCAAAAGCTGCATCGTCGTCGAATTCACCAGAAACAAAGCGAATACCGCTAACCAGCTGGTCCCAAACTTCTTCAGACCAAGGAGTGCGCGCATATTGCTTAACAGCTTCTTTTACAACTTTGCTGAAGTCTTGGTGTGCCCAGTCGCGACGAGCAAAACCTACCAGCGCGAAGCCTGGTGGTAACAAACCACGGTTTGCCAAGTCATACACCGCAGGCATTAGCTTTTTGCGTGAAAGGTCGCCGGTCACACCAAAGATCACCAGGCTGCTAGGCCCGGCAATTCGGTTGAGTCGACGATCGCTTGGATCGCGAAGCGGATTAGAGCCCGCTGAAAGTTTGCTCATGAAAGATTTAACTCCTTAGAGGGCTGACTTGATCAGTTCGATACCAGCCTTGGCATCAGCCAGGGTCAGGGTCAAAACTGGGCGACCGAGCGAACCAAGAACCTTGGCATCACCAGCGGCCTGCGATGCAATGAGTTCACCAAAGGTGAAGTCGCGACCAGGAACCTGGATGTCTTTTTCTGCCTCAGAAACTAGCTGAAGGTAGATGCCTTGGCGAGGGCCGCCCTTGTGGTACTGGCCGGTTGAATGCAAGAAGCGCGGTGCCCAACCAAAAGTTACTGGGCGGCGAGTCTTCTTCGCGAACAGGTCGCGAAGTTCTGCTGCCTCGGCAACTGAAGTACGGTCGAGATAGGCGTGAATAGACACGTAGCCCTCGTCATCGTCAAGCTGAGCAAGCAACTGCGAGATGGCCTGGGCAACGGTGTTTGAAGAGAGGCTCAACTCAGTTGCACGAACCTCGACACCTGAGTCAGTGAACAAAGCCGGGATAACCGCGTCGCGCTGCTCAAGCATGCCACGAGCTGCAATCTTGGCCGACTCAACGTCTGGTTGGTCAAATGGGTTGATGCCGATCAAGCGGCTTGCAATGACGGTTGCAAATTCCCAAAGCAAGAACTGAGCACCGAGTGGCCCAGAAACTGAGACGGTGTCACCTGATACTGGTTTTGCATCAGCCTGAACATGCACTGCTACAAGGTCAGCTAGCCCAGAGTGAAGTTCTTGACTCTGAGGATCAAGGACAACTGGCAGAATACCCTTGCCAATCTTGCCGGTTGACTCAGCAATTAGCTGTTCAGCCCAGTCACCAAAGCCAACAATTGAGGTGCCGTCGGCAACAATTCCGATCTTGTCGCGGTTGCCCATCTCACCAGGGGTGCAGGCAAGGGCTGCGCCAAGGACGAGTGCTGGGTTCTCTGCTGAATCTGAAGCCAGGAGCTCTGAAACTGCTACTGCCTCGGCAAGGAGGGCCTTGATGTCAGCACCTGCCAAACCTGATGGTACGAGACCGAATGCGGTTAGAGCTGAGTAACGACCACCGACGGTTGGATCAGCGTTGAATACTCGGTAACCGTCTGCCTTTGCCGCTGCCTCCATGGGCGAACCTGGGTCAGTAACCACGACAATACGATCTGCCTTGTCAATTCCGGCATCGGTAAAGGCCTTTTCAAAGATTCGCTTCTGTGAGTCAGTTTCAACGGTTGAACCCGATTTTGAAGAAACAACAACAGCGGTCTTAGTCAGGTCACCGGCAAGTGCGGTGCCAACCTGGTCTGCGTTGGTTGAGTCAAGAACTACTAGTTCAACACCGGCAGTTTGGGTAATAACTTCTGGAGCAAGTGAAGAACCACCCATTCCGCAAAGAACGAAACGAGTGATGCCCTTTGCAGCAAATTCAGCGCGAAGAGCAAGGATCGGTTCAACCAGGGGAGCAGAGTCGACAGCTGAATTTACCCATCCGAGTCGGATAGAAGATTCAGATTCAGCCTCTTTGCCCCACAAAGTGAAGTCTTTGGCAGCGATTCGACTGGCTACTTTGTCAGCCACCAGCGCATCGATGTTGTTCGCTACAGCAGCAGCGGCAGTGCCGGCTACAACTACCTTTAGCGACATTACTTTGCCGCCTTCAGTGCAGTGTCAACAGTCTCAACGAGCTCGTTCCAAGAAACGATGAACTTAGCAACACCTTCGTCTTCGAGAACCTGAGTGGCGTCGTCTAATGACACACCAGCTGCTGCAACTGCGGCAAGAACTTCGCGAGCATCTTCATAGTTGTTGGTAATTGAGGCAGCAGGAACCACACCGTGGTCGTAAACAGCCTCCATGGTCTTTTCAGGCATGGTGTTGACCAGCTGTGGTGCAACCAACTCGGTTACGTACAAGGTGTCTGGTAGTGCTGGGTCTTTTACGCCGGTAGATGCCATCAGTGGACGCTGAACATTGGCGCCCTGAGCATCAAGTTCTGACCATTCAGCGGTAGCGAATGACTGCTCGAATACCTCGTAGGCAAGGCGCGCATTGGCAAGGGCTGCCTTACTCTTTAGCTCTGGGTGACCAGCAGCAACCAAACGGTTGTCAACTTCGGTGTCTACGCGAGATACGAAGAATGAAGCAACCGAGTGAATTTTAGAAATGTCGTGACCGTTAACCTTGGCTAGCTTGACACCTGCGATGTAGGCAGCGATAACCTCGCGGTAGCGAGCAAGCGAGAAGATCAGGGTGACGTTTACGCTGATGCCTTCGGCGATCACGGCGGTGATGGCTGCTAGACCTGGCTTGGTTGCCGGAATCTTGATCATTACGTTCTCGCGGTCAACCTTGGCAAAAAGTTCCTTTGCCTGCTTGATGGTTCCCTCGGTGTCGTTTGCAAGACCAGGCTCGACCTCGATCGAAACACGACCGTCGAAGCCCTTTGACTCTGCATAAACGCCAGCGAAGATGTCACAAGCGTCAGCGACATCCTTGGTGGTGATTTCAAAAATCGCGTCAACAGCAGAGGTGCCTGCAGCTGCCAGCTCAGCAACCTGAGCCTGGTAACCCTCACCCTTGGCTAGAGCACCAGCGAAGATGGTCGGGTTGGTGGTAACACCAGAAACCGAGCGGTTGGTGATTAGGTCGCGAAGGCCACCTGAGACGATGCGTGAACGGGATAGGTCATCTAGCCAGATGCTTACGCCGTTTGCGTCAAGTTGTGCGAGTGGGCTGTTAGACATGGATTTTTCTCCGTTTTCTTTGAAATCTTGAATTATTTAGCTGCGATGGCTGACTTGGCGGCAGAAACAACTGCCTCTGCGGTCATTCCAAACTCGCGGTAAAGGGTCTTAGGGTCAGCTGATGCACCAAAGTGCTCAATCGAAACACTCTTGCCAAATGGGCCAACGTACTTGTTCCAACCGAGGCTAACTCCGGCTTCAACTGAAACGCGAGCGACAACATCTGCAGGAAGAACTGAGTTGCGGTAAGCCTCAGACTGCTCATCAAACCACTCAAGGCAAGGAGCCGAGACAACGCGGGTTGAAACACCCTGAGCCTCGAGCTGCAAACGAGCAGCAACAGCGATTTCAACCTCTGAGCCAGTGGCAATCAAGATAACTTCTGGCTTTGAGTTTGCTGCCTCTAGCAAGGTGTAGGCACCCTTAGCGGTGTTCTCAGCCCCGGCATAAACTGCGCCAGTTTCGTCGGCTTCACCACGAGCATAAACCGGAAGGTTCTGACGGCTCAGGGCTAGACCAGCTGGCCCTTGGCGACGCTCTAGAACGGTCTTCCAGGCGTATGCTGTCTCGTTGCCATCAGCAGGACGAACGATGTCGAGGTTAGGAATCGCGCGAAGTGTAGCGATTTGCTCGATTGGCTGGTGGGTAGGTCCGTCTTCACCCAGTGCAACTGAGTCGTGAGTCCAGACAAAGATTGAAGGAATTCCCATAAGCGCTGCCAGGCGAACCGCAGGTCGCATGTAGTCGCTGAAGATCAAGAAGGTTCCACCAAAAGCACGGGTGCTTCCGTGAAGGACGATGCCGTTCAGAATCGAACCCATTGCGTGTTCGCGAATACCAAAGTGAAGTACGCGGCCGTACTGGTCGCCGCTCCACTCGTGAGTTGACCATTCACTAGGCACAAATGACTTTGCCTCAGCGATGGTCGTCATGTTTGAGTCAGCGAGGTCTGCCGAACCACCCCATAGTTCAGGCATTACAGCTGCAATGGCGTTGATGACTTTTCCTGAAGCAACACGGGTTGAGACTGAGCCACCATTTTCGAAAACCGGTAGAGCGGCTTCAAGACCGTCTGGTGTTTCGCCAGAAACGATTCGATCAAGCAGGTTCTTCTTGTCGGCATTTTCCGAAGCCCAGGCATCAAATGAGGCTTCCCAGGCTGAACGCTCGCGGTCAAAGCGCTCCGTGCTGCGGGTGTGCGCTAGAACCTCAGGCGCTACATCGAATGACTTTTCAGGGTCAAAGCCAAGAACATTCTTTAGAGCTGCAAGTTCTTCGGCGCCAAGGGCAGAACCGTGAATCTTTCCTGAGTTCTGCTTCTTAGGTGAAGGCCAGCCAATGATGGTGCGAAGAGTGATCAGCGAGGGCTTGTCGGTGACTGACTTTGCCTTCTGAATTGCGTCATAAAGCTCTTGCATGTCTTCGACGTAGTTGCCGGTCTTCTTCCAGTCAACAGTCTGAGTGTGCCAGCCGTATGACTCGTAACGAGCGTTTACGTTCTCGGTGAAGGCAATGTTGGTGTCATCTTCGATCGAGATCTGGTTTGAGTCGTAGATAACCACTAGGTTGCCAAGCTGCTGGTGACCAGCAAGTGAGGCAGCCTCAGCGGTAACACCCTCTTGCATGTCGCCGTCGCCGGCGATTACATAGACAAAGTGGTCGAAAGGTGATTGACCAGCAGCTGCGTTCGGGTCGTAGAGACCGCGCTCGAAGCGTGAGGCATAAGCAAAGCCGGTAGCCGATGCAAGACCCTGACCTAGCGGACCAGTGGTGATTTCAACACCCTTGGTGTGTCCATATTCTGGGTGGCCAGGAGTGGCTGAACCCCAGGTGCGTAGTGCTTTTAGGTCGTCGAGCTCTAGGCCGTATCCGTGAAGAAATAGCTGGTTGTATATAGTTAGCGAGCTGTGGCCAACTGAAAGTATGAAACGGTCGCGGCCAAGCCAGCGGTCGTCACGTGGATCGTGTCGCATTACCTTGTTGAAGAGTAGGTAGGCAACCGGTGCCAAGCTGATTGCGGTACCAGGGTGACCATTGCCAACCTTTTCAACGGCATCTGCCGCAAGCACTCGGGCTGTGTCTACTGCCTTGGAATCAAGATCGGTCCACTGGAATGCTGACAAGAGCAGCTCCTTATCTTTTTCATTTGATGCTCGGAATAATTACTTTGTTGATCCGGCGTCGTTGCCTCAAAGGGACTCTCTAATTGCTTTTTTCACGGATGAACTAAGCGCAGAGTTCTTCTGAAAGTCTACACTCCGAGGCTTTTTGAGCGTGGAGGAATTACGAAGTATGTCTTGGATTTAGACTTAGTTGAGATGTTGAAAAAAACCAAGGCTTTTGTCGCGCTAACCAAACCGCGTGTTATCGAGCTACTGCTAATTACCACCCTGCCAACCATGATTTTGGCCAGGGGAGAGATGCCTGAACTTGGCGTGGTGTTGGCGACATTGATTGGCGGTGCTTTTAGCGCCGGAGCAGCTAATGCGTTTAACTGCATTTATGACACCGACATCGACAAGATCATGGGTCGCACTAAGTCTCGACCACTGGTTACAGGCGAACTTTCACGCCGAGAAGCCTCGATTTTTTCATACCTCCTAACTTTAGTTTCAGTGTTTTGGCTGGGTCTGTTTGTCAACTGGTTGGCTTCACTAATTTCACTCGCAGCATTGTTGTTCTATGTTTTGATCTACACAATGTTGCTCAAAAGGCGCACTCCGCAAAACATCGTCTGGGGTGGGGCAGCTGGGGCAGCTCCGGTGCTAATCGGCTGGGCAGCGGTAACCAACGAGGTCGCACCTGCCGCATGGGTGCTTTTCATGGTTATTTTCTTGTGGACACCCCCGCACTACTGGCCACTAGCTGTTAAATATCGCGAAGACTATGCAAAAGCTGGCGTTCCGATGCTTCCAGTTGTTCGCGGTGACCGTGTGGTCTCGACTCAAATTGTTCTTTATAGCTGGGCGGTCGCAGCCTGCACACTATTGCTGATTCCGGTTGCCGGAATGGGGATCATCTATTCGGTTGCAGCAATCGTCGGTGGCGCCTGGTTCATTAGAGGCGCTTATAAAATTCATGCCCAGGCTAGAGCCGGCGAAATCACTAAGCCGATGCCGCTGTTTCACCTGTCGAACCTGTATTTGACCTTGCTTTTCGTGGCTATCGCGGTGGACCCGCTGCTCCACTTTTAGAAACTAAGCATCTGCTTTCAGCTCTTTCAAGCGAGCTAGAGATTCATCGCGCTCTTTAGCATGATCCAAAATAGGCGCTGGGTATCCATTGGCCAAACCATCGATCAACAACCATGGTTCGTGCACCGCAGCCCCCTCGATGTGTGCCAATTCTGGAATGTACTTGCGTACGTAATCTCCATTTGGGTCAAACTTGAGCCCCTGAAGAATTGGGTTAAATACTCGGTAATAGGGCGATGCATCGGTGCCACAACCAGCAGTCCACTGCCATCCGTGTGCATTTGAGGCTGGATCAAAGTCGCTCAGGTTCTCTTCGAACCAGGCTGCGCCCTGTTGCCACTCGAGATGCAGGTCTTTCACCAGAAATGAGGCCACGATCATACGAACGCGATTGTGCATCCAACCGGTTTCAAGCAATTGACGCATGCCAGCATCAACCATCGGAAAACCTGTTTTACCGGCCTTCCAAGCTTCAAATTTTTCATCGGCAGAAGCGCCGGTGTCGTAGCGCATTTCAGCGTAAACGGGGGAGTAGTACTCGGTAACTGTGTTTGGGTTATGCCACAGCACATCGGCGTAGAACTCACGCCAGGCAATTTCTTTTCGAAAAACGTTTTCGCCGGCCGAGTCACCTAGACGATCAAGAATCGTACGCGGATGGATCTCACCAAATGCAAGGGCATGAGACAGGTGAGATGTTCCGGAAAGGTCGGCACGATTTCGATTCTCGTCGTATCCGTTCAGTGCACGTGCTTCGAAGCGTGCCAGCGTATGAAGTGCATATTGTTCGCCAGCTTTGACGGTAAAAGGTGCCGGTTTTGTCGCTTCCGGCATCTGGTGGGATTCGTCGCAGCGCAAAAATTTTGCACCTTCGGCGAGCGCCTGCGGACGTAACCAACCCAACGCGAACCAATTTTTGAAGAACGGGGTGTAGACACGGTAGGGAGTTGCATCTGGTTTCTTTACGCTTCCCGGAGCGACAGCGTAATAGCTATCGTCTAGCTTTAAGAAAACACCCTTGTCTTTCAGTGCAAGACCGACCGCGTTTTGCTCAGCCACTCCGGCAGGGTCAAAGGCTCGAGTTGCGTGAACAGTTAAAGCACCTTGAGTCAAGGCAAAAGCGGTGAGAGTCGCAGCTACATCACCATTGAGCACGGTCAGTTGGTTCTCTAGCGACTCATCTAGGGACTCGAGCGAGGCAACCAGCGAATGTTGCCTGATGCCTGCTAACTCGAAGAAGTCTGTGGAATTCAGAGCGTAAGCCGGCCAAACAATCGAATCACCATCGTCTTTGGCGCCGGCGATTGCTGAATTCAGCGCCAGGTTGTCGGCAAGCCGAAGGTCACGTCTAAACCAAAAAATGCGCGCCATTAGTTTGAACTGGCAGTCTTGCCACGGATGGCCAGCCACTGAAGAGTTAGAAGTGCGCACAGTGTCGCTGCACCAAGCATGTGAAGCGCTACCAATACCGGAGGAACTCCGAGTCGCGCTTGGGCTACACCAATCAGCGCTTGCGCTATTGAGATGCTTAGCAGCAGGCCGCTCACCTTGGTTTGATAGCTGGCTTTCGAAGCACAGCGATCACGGCGGTAAAGCAACCAGACCTGAATCACTATCAACGCCACCATCAGGTATGCAGGGTAGCTGTGTAGATGCTGCCATAGCCCTAGATCGAGCCCATTTCGGATGCTCTCGGCATCTCCAGAATGTGGGCCGGCACCAGTTACAAGAACGCCTACCAACACGGTTATTGCACCAACAATTGCAATTGGTGTGGCTGTTAACCAGGTTCCACGGCTGACTGGTGAATGTTCCGGCGGTAGCGCGCGAAAGAACAACAACGCTGCCATGGCAATCATGTAACCACTTAGTACAAAGTGAGCACCAACGAACCAAGGATTCAAGTTACTCAAAACAGTGAAACCACCGAGCACAGCTTGGGCCGGAATTCCAAGCCCAAGGATTAGGGCTGGAATGAAAAGACCCTTACGGTGCTGCCTGCCCAGTCGAACAATAGTGACAAAGGTCAAAACCGCGATTAGCGCTAGCACGAAGGTCAAAAGCCGGTTGGTGAACTCAATAACGCCGTGGATACCCATCTCTGGCACATTTACCAGTGATTCATCCGTGCATTTTGGCCAGGTAGGGCAGCCCAGACCTGAACCAGTGAGTCGGACTACGCCGCCCGTAACCACAATCAAGATCTGTGAAACCAGTGAGGCCCAGACATAAAGCGGAATTCGAGCAGCAGAAAACAGTGGCGAATTCGCAAGAACTGAGCGCAACTTCGTAATCACAGGTAATAGTGCCTTTCAGTGCCGCTTTGGGCTTTCTTATTGAGAGCCTTCAAAGTAAACTTGTGGATAGTTTCAACTATTTCTCGATTGCGATGAGGCAATCTTGAGAACTTTCCTGAATCAATCTTCGCACAGGCATTCATCGCCGCCGCGGGGAATAGATGCATGTGAATTAGAGGTTGACACTCAAGAATTTGACGGACCGAGATAACCACTCGACTCCGAAGCAAAATAAGGGAGGCCGGCTTGTCCGACATCATCATTGACCGCCCCGAACTAGACAGCCTTGGCGTCTATGAGTTCGGTTGGTCTGACAAAGACACCGCAGGAGCAACTGCTCGACGAGGCATCAGCGAAGAAGTCGTTCGCGACATTTCGGGCCTAAAGAGCGAGCCAGCCTGGATGCTAGAGCGTCGCCTAAAGGGCTACGAATTCTTTGGCAAGAAGCCAATGCCAAGCTGGGGTGCTGACCTTTCAGGCATCGATTTTGACAACATCAAGTACTTCGTTCGTTCAACCGAGCGCCAGGCAACTACCTGGGAAGAGCTTCCTGAGGACATCAGAAACACCTATGAGAAATTGGGTATTCCTGAGGCCGAGCGCAGCCGTCTGGTTGCCGGTGTAGCCGCTCAGTACGAATCTGAGGTGGTTTATCACCAGATTCGCGAAGACCTTGAGGCACAGGGCGTTATCTTCCTTGACACCGATACCGCTCTAAAAGAGCACCCAGAAATCTTCCAGGAGTATTTCGGAACCGTTATTCCAGCTGGCGACAACAAGTTCGCTGCCTTGAACACCTCAGTTTGGTCAGGTGGTTCATTCGTTTACGTTCCTAAGGGCGTTCACGTTGAAATTCCACTTCAGGCTTACTTCAGAATCAACACTGAAAACATGGGCCAGTTCGAGCGCACCCTGATTATTGCCGACGAAGATTCATACGTGCACTACATCGAAGGCTGCACCGCACCTATCTACCAGTCAGACTCATTGCACTCAGCTGTGGTCGAGATCATTGTCAAGAAGGGTGCACGTGTTCGCTACACGACCATCCAAAACTGGTCAAACAACGTCTACAACTTGGTAACCAAGCGTGCCATCTGCCACGAGGGCGCAACCATGGAATGGATCGACGGAAACATTGGGTCGAAAGTAACCATGAAGTACCCGGCCGTTATTTTGGCCGGCGAATATGCCCGTGGCGAAACCCTTTCGGTCGCCTTTGCTGGCGAGGGTCAGCACCAGGATGCTGGCGCAAAGATGATTCACCTTGCACCTCACACTTCATCATCGATTGTTTCAAAGTCGATCGCGAGAGGCGGTGGCCGCACCTCATACCGCGGTGAAATTCGCGTAATGCCTGGTGCACACCACTCGGCAAACACTGTTCGCTGCGACGCCCTGTTGGTTGACACTATTTCTCGGTCTGACACCTACCCGGCTGTTGATGTTCGTGAAGACGACGTCTCGATGGGTCACGAGGCAACTGTTTCGCGCGTCAGCGAAGAGCAGTTGTTCTACTTGATGTCTCGTGGAATGCCTGAAGACGAAGCTATGGCGATGATTGTTCGTGGTTTCATCGAGCCAATCGCCAAAGAACTACCAATGGAATACGCACTCGAGCTGAACAAGCTAATCGAGATGCAGATGGAAGGGGCTGTCGGCTAGTGACAACCGCAACCGAAGCCGTCAAAGACGGCGCAGTTCAACACGGCCTTCAGGCTCACAGCCACGGCGCCGGAGTACCAATTCAAACTCGCAACGAACGCATGCGCTCGACTAACGTTGCTGATTTTCCTCCGGTTACCCCTCGCGAAGAGCAGTGGCGTTACCTTCCGGCAGCACGCCTAAAGGGTCTCGACGCAGACTCACTGAGTGAATTCGTTGGTGACCTAGAGGTCAAGCACAGCGACGGCGTCACAACATCTTGGGTAAGTTCTGACCACCCAGCTTTTGGCGCAGCAGGAACCCCTGAGGAGCGCCCAAGCGCTGCCGCTTGGGGTTCTGCAGAGCAGGCCTACCTGATAACTCTTCCGGCCGAGCAGTCGTCAGAGGTTCAGATTGCTCTCACTTCTGAGTCAACCGAACCAAGCGCGCTTCACCTAATTATTGAAGCCAAGCCGTTTTCAAAGGCGAGCGTAATTCTTGACCACAAGGGTGACGCAATTCTGGGCGAAAACGTAGAGATTATTGTTGGCGATGAAGCAGAGTTGACCGTAATTTCGATCCAAGACTGGAACGAAGAGGCTGTTCACGCCTCAACTCAGTTGGCCAAGCTTGGTCGCAACGCCAAGCTAAAGCACCTGGTCGTTAGCCTTGGCGGCGAGACCGTTCGTGTATCGACTTCGGCCGAGTTCACTGCACCAGGAGCCGAAGTTGAGCTACTTGGTATGTACTTCGCAGATTCCGGTCAGCACCTCGAAAACCGACTATTTGTTGACCATGCAGTTGCAAACTGCAAGTCTCGAGTGACCTATAAGGGTGCTCTCCAGGGTGAACAGGCACACACCGTCTGGGTTGGTGATGTACTTATCCGCATGGCAGCCGAGGGTACCGACACCTACGAGCTAAACCGAAACCTATTGCTAACTGAGGGCGCTCGAGCTGACTCGGTACCGAACCTAGAAATTGAAACCGGTCAAATTGCCGGCGCAGGTCACGCGAGTGCTTCTGGCCGCTTTGACGATGAACAACTGTTCTACTTACAGGCTCGTGGCATTCCTGAGGCTGAAGCAAGACGTCTAGTCGTGCGCGGTTTCTTGAACGAGATCATTCAACAAATTGGAAACGAAGAAATCGAAGCCCGACTAACCGATGCAATCGAGGCAGAACTAGCAAGGAGCGACTCATAATGGCCATTCGAATTTGCACAGTAGATGACATTAAGGCTGGCAAGGCCATCCGTGTAAAAGTTGGCGAACTTGCTATTGCCATCGTAAAAACCAAAGCTGGCGATGTTTATGCGATCGACGACAAGTGCTCTCACGGCGAGATTTCGCTGAGCGAGGGCTTCGTTGGCAAAGACAACACCATTGAGTGCTGGGCCCACGGTGCCAAATTCTCACTTGAGACCGGCGAGGCGCTAACCCTTCCGGCTTATGAACCAGTTGCCACCTACGAGGTGCTCATCGAAAACGATGAGATCTTCCTTGAAATCGACTCAGAATAATCAGCCCCCGCTGACTATCACCCGAATTTAGAAGAATAAGAGAGACAAAATTGTCAGTTCTTGAAATCAAAAACCTGCACGTAACCGTTGAAACCGAACAGGGCACCAAAGAGATCTTGAAGGGTGTCGACCTGGTTATTCGCAGTGGCGAATCACACGCAATCATGGGCCCTAATGGTTCAGGCAAATCAACCCTGGCCTACACAATTGCCGGCCACCCAAAGTACACCGTGACCGAGGGTGAAATTCTGCTAGACGGTGCCGATGTGCTAGAAATGAGCGTTGACGAACGAGCTCGCGCAGGCCTCTTCTTGGCTATGCAATACCCGGTTGAAATTCCTGGTGTTTCAGTTTCAAACTTCTTGCGCACTGCGAAGACTGCTGTTGCAGGCGAGGCACCGGCTCTTCGCACTTGGATCAAAGACGTTCGTAGCGCAATGGATTCATTGAAGATGGACGCTTCATTTACCGAGCGCAACGTAAATGAAGGTTTCTCTGGAGGCGAGAAGAAGCGTCACGAGATTCTTCAGTTAGACCTACTTAAGCCTCAGTTTGCTGTTCTCGATGAGACCGACTCAGGTCTAGACGTTGACGCACTGAAGATTGTTTCTGAGGGTGTAAACCGAGCCAAAGAAGCAAATGGTTTCGGTCTATTGCTAATCACTCACTACACCCGAATTTTGCGTTACATCAAGCCTGATTTCGTTCACGTCTTCGTTGCCGGCAAGATTGCCGAGCAGGGTGGCCCAGAGCTTGCCGAGCGCCTTGAGGCCGAGGGCTACGACCGTTACGTAAAGGCATAGTCTTTGACCGCCACAGAACTTGACCCGAAGCTTTATGACGCTGTCATCGAAGCTTTGAAAGATGTAATCGACCCAGAAATCGGCGTGAACATCGTTGACCTTGGTCTCATTTATGGCCTGCAGAAGTCAGAAGACGGCAACCTGCTGATCAATATGACGCTCACATCAGCAGGCTGCCCGCTAACTGATGTGCTTGAAGAGCAAACCGCAGAATGCTTGGATGGCGTCGTTGACGCGTTTCGAATCAACTGGGTTTGGATGCCACCTTGGGGCCCTGAAAAGATTACCGAAGACGGTCGCGAGCAGATGCGAGCAATCGGATTCTCAATTTAGCTAAAAGAAGCCCTCGACCAACCGGTTGAGGGCTTCAGCATTCAGAACGCAGACTCCAACGGGCGCTAGACTAGGGCTTTTGTGGGTCGCCATCTGAGTGCGAGTGTTCCACATCGATTTTTTGGAGTTTTGAATGATTAGCGTGCGCGACCTAGAAATTCGAATTGGCGCACGTGTTCTGATGTCTGAGGTCAATTTTCGAGTCGACAAAGGTGACAAAGTTGGTTTGGTTGGCCGTAACGGCGCCGGCAAAACCACTCTGACTAAGATTCTGGCAGGTGATGGCCAGCCTTCGCACGGCAAGGTCGAGCGCGGGGGAGAGATCGGCTACCTTCCTCAGGATCCGCGCACCGGAGACCCAGAGGAACTTGCCCGAACCAGAATTCTCAATGCTCGTGGCCTCGGCGATCTGCTTGAACAGATGCAGCAGGCAACACTCGACATGGGCAGCATCGACGAGAAGGTTTACGACGCTGCCATGGCGCGTTACTCAACTCTAGAAGAGGCATTTCAGTCGGCTGGAGGCTATGCTGCTGAGGCTGAAGCAGCTGCCATCGCTAGTAATTTGAACCTTAAAGATCACATCCTTGATCAGCCGCTCAAGACTCTTTCAGGTGGTCAGCGACGAAGAATCGAATTGGCCCGCATTTTGTTTTCAAATGCTGAAACTATGATTCTCGACGAGCCGACTAACCACTTGGATGCTGATTCGGTGGTTTGGCTTCGTGATTTTCTAAAGGGTTATCAGGGCGGCCTGATCGTGATTAGTCACGATGTTGACCTGGTTGAAGAGACTGTAAACCGCGTTTTCTATCTAGACGCTATCCGAACCGTCATCGATGTCTACAACATGGGTTGGCGCGCATATCAGAAGCAGCGTGAAACTGACGAGGAACGCCGCAAGCGTGACCGTGCCATTGCTGAGAAAAAGGCGAACACTCTCCAGATTCAAGCTGCAAAGTTTGGTGCAAAGGCCAGCAAGGCTGCGGCTGCGCACCAGATGGTTAGACGTGCCGAGAAACTACTTAGCGGGCTCGAAGAAGTGCGTGAAGTTGACCGAGTCGCGAAGATCAAGTTTCCTGACCCTGCTCCTTGCGGTCGTACTCCGCTGATGGCAAAAAACCTAAGCAAGAGCTATGGCTCACTTGAGATTTTCACTGCCGTTGACCTTGCCATCGACAAGGGTTCAAAGGTCGTGATCATCGGCCTAAACGGTGCTGGTAAGACCACCATGTTGCGCATGCTGGCTGGTCTAGACAAGCCAGATACCGGTCAGATTGAGCCTGGTCACGGGTTGAAAATTGGTTATTTCGCTCAAGAGCACGAAACCCTGGATGTAAAAAAGACTGTTCTGCAAAACATGCAGGCAGCCGCGCCACAGCTTGCTGACACCGATGCCCGAAAAGTTTTGGGCTCGTTCCTGTTCACCGGTGATGACGTAAATAAGCCGGCTGGCGTTCTCAGCGGTGGCGAGAAAACTCGTCTGGCATTGGCATCGCTGGTTGTTTCATCGGCGAACGTTCTACTTCTAGACGAACCAACCAACAACCTTGACCCAGCTAGCCGTGAAGAAATCCTTCGGGCCCTAAGCACATTCACCGGTGCCGTAGTTTTGGTTTCACACGATGTTGGCGCTGTGCAGGCGCTAAACCCAGAAAGAGTTCTGATTTTGCCTGATGGCGATGAAGACCACTGGAACGATGGTTACGCCGAGCTGATTGCACTTAGCTAGGCATTCAGCTACAGCCACGTGCGCCAATGGGCTTCTAGCCTAAAAGCGCGTCCTCAACGGCCTTATCGTCGTCACCGATACGTTTTTTGGTGACCGGCTTGTAGTTTGGGTCGGCAGCCATGTGCTTGGCACGAAGTTCCTGACGAACCGCCCAGGTCAGCGCAAAGAACGCCATGAGCGCAAACAAAATCCACTGGAGCGCATAGCTCAGGTGGTTGCCCTCGGTCAGCTCGGGTTTTGACAAAACTTTCGGAAAAACCTGCCCAGCGTTCAAACTTTCAGAGGCACGCACATAAATCTTGCGATACACCGGCTGTTCAAAACTTTGCTTCTCAAGCAGCAGGTCTATGTTCACGGTACCGATTTGACCAGCGGGTGCTTCTCTATCCAAACTCGGCTCTGCGGCACGAACTCGACCGTGCAATATGCGGTGGCTTGAATCTGGCAGCGGAATTTCATCGGGGGAGTCTTGCTTTGAGCCGGTCGGTAACCAACCCGAATCTACAGCGACGATGCGACCTTGATCGGTCAAGAACGGTATCACCAGCAAGAATCCGGGTTGCCCATTCAACGGTCGATTGCGAACCAGCACTGACTTCTCTGGGATGAAGCTTCCCTCGATGGTTACCGGGCGCCATTCATTCTTGGAATCAAAAGAATCTAAATTGGCCAGCGAATCGAGCGGAACAGCTTTTTGGTCATAGTTTGCGGCAATTAATTCGTTGCGATTTACAGCTTCTTGTCTTCTGCTGAATTGCCAGTTCGATAGAAATACGCAAGCCACCGCGAAAAATGAGGCAACTACCAGCCAGGCAAGCCAACGCTTCCATGATTCCTTGAGCCAATTGCTGCGGTAGTCGGTCATTCGATCTTTTCTGAACCGAGATAGAAGCCTCGGGTTGTTAAATATTCAACCAGAAATTGCTCGTGTTCGAGGCAACAAACCCAGGTCTTGGTTCGACCATCTGTGTGAATTTTAGGGTTTCGCCAATTCAGTTTTAGCTGTGCCTGATTTTGGCAGCCAGCGCGTGAGCACTTGGTAAATATGAGTGAGAGATCGCCAAACAAACTACTCGGATACCTTCGTGCTGCTGGTGAACGAGTCGGCCGAAATTACCAAAGTTGGGGCAACCGCTTTCGGGCTTGAATCTGATTGACCTGAGGTTGACGCATTTGCGATCACAACTGCAAAATATGGCAGCAAAATGGCTCCGGCAAAGGCAACCCACATGATTGGGCCTTGGCCGACAGCAACGCCTACCACTAGGCAAATGACGCGAACTGTCATTGCAACTGTGTATTTCAACATTCGTGCTCTGCGTTCAAGCTCAGGAGATTGACCGATCGAGGTGAGGCTCTGTGGTTTTGCCATGCCAGACCTTTCTCGCAATTTTTGTCGACACCTTACAAGCCCCAAGATTAGGGCAAAGGTAGACTTCTATTGTCATAAGCGCTGCAACCTAAGTTGTATTCCCTTGAAAGAGATTGGCTAAATGAGCACTCCGAGAACTGTACTAATCACCGGTGGCAACCGCGGCATCGGCCGTTCGATCGCAGAAGAGTTCATCGCTCGTG
This sequence comes from Rhodoluna sp., assembly GCF_024641065.1. Taxonomy (GTDB): domain Bacteria; phylum Actinomycetota; class Actinomycetes; order Actinomycetales; family Microbacteriaceae; genus Rhodoluna. Next base: position 104,033 of record NZ_JAHEDV010000001.1, on the reverse strand, counting down.
GGCACCGTGTAGCTGTTACCGTGCGCAGCGGTTCAGGCCCTGAGGGTTCACTTAGCGTTATCGCTGACGTTACAGACCCAAGTTCGCTTGATGCAGCCTTTGCTGAGGTCGAAGCCAAGCTTGGTCCAATTGAAGTTTTGGTAGCCAATGCTGGTATCACTCGTGACACACTGCTGATGCGCATGTCAGACGAAGAATTTGAGCAAGTAATTGACACCAACCTGAACGGTGTATTCCGCGTCTTGCGCCGTGCCACCAAGGGAATGATCAAAGCCAAGTATGGCCGCGTCATTCTCATCGGAAGCGTGGTTGGCCTACTAGGTTCAGCCGGTCAAGTTAACTATTCGGCAGCAAAATCAGCACTAGTGGGCATGGCCCGATCAGTTACCCGCGAATTGGGCGCACGTGGCATCACCGCTAACGTTGTGGCTCCAGGCTTCATCGACACCGACATGACTGCTGAACTGCCTGAAGCACAGCAAGACGAATACAAAAAGAAGATTCCTGCTGGGCGCTTTGCTCAGCCTGAAGAAGTTGCAAAGGTTGTCGCCTGGCTTGCCAGCGACGAAGCCAGCTACATCTCAGGTGCGGTCATCCCTGTGGATGGCGGCTTGGGCATGGGTCACTAATAATCAACCACAATCTACGGAGTTCAAATGTCTAACCCACTAGCAGCTGGCAGCCTCACCGGAAAAACTGCCCTGGTCACCGGTTCATCTCGAGGAATCGGCGCCGACACGCTCGGTTATTTTGCCGAGGCTGGCGCCTCAGTTGTTGTGAACTTCAGAAACAAAGAAGCACGCGCGCAGAAGATTGTCGATGGCATTAAAGCCAACGGGGGAGCCGCAATCGCTGTTGGCGCAGACCTAACTGACACCGATTCAGTCAAGGCCATGTTTGAGGCTGCTAAGGCCGAATTCGGAGCGCTAGACATTCTGGTGATGAACGCTTCAGGCGGAATGGAAGCCGGTCTAGGCGCAGACTATGCGATGCGCTTGAACCGCGACTCGCAGGTAAACCTACTAAACACCGCATTGCCATATTTGAATGACGGAGCCCGAGTTGTTTTCGTAACCAGCCACCAGGCTCACTTCATTCGCACCACACCGACCATGCCAGAGTATGTGCCAGTTGCTCTATCAAAGCGCGCCGGTGAAGATGCTTTGCGCGACATGATTCCCACTCTTGCTGAACGCGGCATCGAATTCGTAGTGGTATCAGGCGACATGATCGAAGGAACCATTACTGCAACCTTGCTTGAGCGCGCGAACCCGGGTGCAATCGAAGCCCGTCGCGAAGGAGCAGGAAAACTTTATAACGTGAGCGAGTTTGCAGCAGAGGTTGCACTTGCAGCTGTTGAGCCGGTTCCAAGCGACAACACTCGATTGGTTGGCGACACCAGCGACTTCATCGCTGAATAGAGTCATAAAAAAGCCCCGAGCTCTGGCTCGGGGCTTTTTTATTGTCTAAATTAGGCGATTTCGAGAATTTCTAGCAATGAACGCAGGTCATTTCCTTCAATCACAACGTCTGCCTTCTCACGAACAATTGGCTTTGCGTTGAAAGCAACACCAAGGTTGGCTGTGGCCATCATTTCAAGGTCGTTGGCACCGTCTCCCACTGCCACAGTGTGATCCAAACCAGTCAGTTGAGACCATTCCTTGAGTGCGTCCGATTTCGCGGTCCGGTCGATAATTCCGCCGATAACCCGTCCGGTTAGTTTGCCATCGATAACTTCGAGTTGGTTAGCACGAGCAAAGTCCAGGTTAAGGATCTTTGAAAGGGGCTCAAGCAATTGGTTGAATCCACCCGAAACCGCGCCAACTTTGCCGCCCGCTTTTTGAATGGCCGCGACGGTTTCTATGGCACCGGTAGTAATCGTGATGCGCTTTTGAACGTCAGCAAAAACTGATTCTGGTAGACCTTCTAAGGTGCGCACACGCTCGATGAGACTTTCGGCAAAATCGAGTTCGCCGGCCATAGCTCTCTCGGTTACAGCTGCAACTTCTTCGCGCTTGCCAGCAACGTCGGCCAATAATTCAATTACTTCGTCTTCGATAAGAGTTGAGTCAACATCGAAAACCACTAGATACTGGGTCACGGAGTAACCAGCACGCCCTTTCCAACTACGGTGATACCCGAGTCGGTGACATAGAAGCCGCGGTCAATATCTCGTTGCTTATCGACACCGATCGAGGCGCCATCAGCAACGACAACGCTCTTGTCGAGGATAGCCTTTCGAACGGTGCAATCGCGTCCAATTTGAACGCCGTCAAGCAAAATTGAATCAGTTACCAAAGCACGTGAGTGAACGCGAACGTTTGGTGAAAGCACACTTCGCTCAACAATTCCTCCAGAAACAACAGTTCCAAGCGAAACTATTGAGTCGGTGGTTCGCCCTTGGTTGCCCTCGCCATCGTGAACGAACTTTGCTGGCGGCAGGTTGATCTGCTGAGTGTGAACTGGCCATTCGTGGTTATAGAGGTTGAACACCGGCATAACCGAAATCAAGTCCATGTGAGCTTCATAGTAAGAATCCATGGTTCCTACATCGCGCCAGTAAGAGTGGTCGCGCTCGGTAGAACCCGGAATTTCGTTGTAAGTGAAGTCATAAACACCAGCGTCATCTCGGCTGACCATATAAGGCACGATGTCGCCACCCATGTCGTGAGATGAGCTTTCGAGTGTTCCGTCATGTTCAATTGCGTCAATCAGTGCCTGGGCGCTGAATACGTAGTTACCCATGGATGCCAGAACTTCACCCGGCGAGTCAGGCAGACCCTTGGGGTCACTTGGCTTCTCGCGGAAGGCGGCGATTTTGGTGTTGTCGGCATCATCAACTTCGATGACACCAAACTGGTTGGCCAAACTCAGCGGCTGCCTAATAGCAGCTACGGTCACACCGCGGCCCGACTTAATGTGAGCTTCAATCATTTGCTCAAAATCCATGCGGTAAACGTGGTCGGCACCGACCACGACCACGATGTCTGGTCGCTCATCGCTCAACAAGTTCATGCTCTGCAGAATTGCATCCGCGCTGCCCGAGAACCAACGCTTACCCAGACGCTGCTGAGCAGGCACAGAAGCCACATAGGCGCCAAGTAGCGGAGACATACGCCAGGTCTGAGAGATATGTCTGTCGAGGCTGTGCGACTTGTATTGGGTCAAAACGACGATGCGACGCAAACCTGAATTAATCAGGTTCGACAGTGCAAAGTCGATTAGTCGATAGCTGCCCCCGAAAGGCACAGCAGGTTTGGCGCGATCTGCCGTTAGAGGCATTAGTCGCTTGCCCTCGCCACCGGCGAGGACCATTCCAAAGATACGTGGCGTGCTCATATACGAAATGTTATTGCGCGTTTATGAACGGTAGATAACATTGCGCTATGAGAATCGATCTGATCACCAAGGAATATCCACCCTTCATTTATGGCGGTGCGGGCGTACATGTCGCTGAATTAGTGAGAGTTTTACGAAAACAGATCGATGTGAAGGTGCATTGTTTCGGTGAAGACCGTAATGAAACCGATACATTCGCATATCGTCACACCAGCGAGTTTGAAGGCGTCAACGGAGCTTTACAGACCATGGCAACCGACCTATCCATGGTCAGTGCAATCGCCGGTGGTGACTTAGTTCACTCACACACCTGGTATGCAAACTTTGCCGGTCAGGTCGCCGGAACCCTTCACGGGATTCCTCACTTGATCACTGCACACAGCCTTGAGCCATTGCGCCCTTGGAAAGAGCAGCAGCTCGGCGGGGGATACCGCCTTTCATCCTGGGTAGAGCGAACCGCATATGAGGGCGCCACCGGAATCATCGCGGTCTCAGATGGCATGCGCCAGGATATTTTGCGCGCCTACCCGCAGTTAGACCCTCAAAAAGTCACTGTGGTGCATAACGGAATTGACTTGGATGCCTTCCAGGCTGCCGATAACCCTGAATTGGTGCGGGCCAACGGTGTAGATCCAGATAAGCGCTCGGTGCTGTTTGTCGGCCGAATCACGATGCAAAAGGGGTTGCCTTACCTGCTCAAGGCCGCACGTGAGCTTCCTAGCGATGTTCAGCTGGTGCTTTGCGCCGGTGCTCCGGACACCCCACAAATTTTGCAAGAGGTTACTGATTTGGTCGCAGAGCTTCGAAAAGTTCGAGACAACGTGATTTGGGTTGAAAAACACCTAAGCAGGCCTGAATTGATCGCGATGCTCTCTGCTGCGACCGTGTTTGCCTGCCCATCAATCTATGAACCACTCGGCATCGTGAATCTTGAAGCTATGGCTTGTGGCACACCGGTTGTGGCAACGGCCACTGGTGGCATTCCCGAGGTTGTCGCGCACGAAAGCACCGGTTTGCTGGTTCAGATCGAACAACTCATGGATGGCAGCGGCAAGCCGCTTGACGAAGCCAAGTTCGTGGGAGATTTTGCTGCTGCGCTAAACCGCATGTTGGAACACAAAGACATCGAGGCATTTGGAGCAGCAGGCCGCAAGAGAGTTGAAGACCATTTCAGCTGGGACAGCATCGCAGCCCAAACCATCAGCGTGTATGAAAAGGCAATCAACGGTAATCGCCTAGGCTAAAAGCCATGTCACGCGTCATTGATCTCAACAACATCACCGTGGTTCGAGAGAACCGGTCAATTCTCAACAATGTGGATTGGCAGGTCGAACCTAGCCAGCGATGGGTGATTGTTGGCCCAAACGGTGCAGGTAAAACCACCCTGTTGCGCGTTGCAGCGGCTCAAATTCACCCGACCCACGGTCAGGCAACCATCCTGGGTAACCGACTTGGCGAAATCAATGTTTTTGAACTGCGAACTCGAATCGGCTTTGCATCAACAGCTTTGGCTGCACACATTCCGAATTCTGAGTCTGTTCTAAATGCCGTAATGACAGCCAGCTATGGTGTGACCGGTCGATGGAACGAGAAATACGAAGACATCGATGAGCGTCGCGCCAGAAGAGTTCTAGCTGAGTGGCAGCTATCAGACCTCGCTGATCGCGCATTTGGAACTCTGAGCGACGGAGAGCGAAAGCGAGTTCAAATTGCTCGCGCAGTCATGCCCGACCCAGAAATTTTGCTCCTGGATGAGCCAGTTGCCAGCCTCGACCTTGCCGCTCGCGAGCAGACCATCGACATCATCGGCGAGTATGCATCACACCCGAGCGCCCCAGCCATGATCATGGTTACTCACCATCTTGAAGAGATCCCAGAAGGATTCACCCACGCCATGTTGATCAACGACGGACAGGTATTTGCCGCCGGTGAAATTCACAGCACGCTCACCTCTGAGAAGGTTTCTGAAGTTTTTAGTTACAACCTAAAAGTTCAGTTTGAGGATGGTCGCTTCAGAGTTCGCGCTCACAAATAAGCAACCAAATCACTACCAAAGCATTCAGCCATCTGTTATGCTTGTCCCTTAGTGCCCTGTGGCACGAACCCCAAAGTTTTCGATTATTACGGAGTTTTCCCATGAAGGCAGACATTCACCCAACTTACGAAGCAGTCGTATTCCGCGACCTAGCATCGGGTGCATCTTTCCTAACTCGCTCAACCTTGAGCAGCAGCAAGACCATCGAGTGGGAAGACGGCAACACCTACCCAGTGTTCGACGTAGAAATCTCGTCAGAGTCACACCCGTTCTACACCGGTAAGCAGCGCATCATGGACACCGCCGGTCGCGTAGAGCGCTTCAACGCACGTTACAAGGGCTTCGGCGCCTAAGGCAAAGCCTTATAGCGCGTCGGCTTCGGCGCCAGGCAAACCGCCCAGAGCTTCTGCTCTGACGTGCAACAAAACTTCGGTGAGCAATCACCGCGAGATCGAGTTCTGTCCACACAGAGCTCAGGTTGAGACCAGAAAAACCCCGCCTAGGCGGGGTTTTTTGTTTAAGTTTGCGAAAGCTATTTCGTTAGTTTGAGTGGCCAGCCACGAGCAACGACAAAATCTGGGTTTACATTACTTCGCATATATTTCTCGAACGAGGCATCGTTTGCCTCGCTCCATAGAATCTGCAGATTGTGGAGCTCTTGGGCCGATTCGGGCAATTTCTGGGCATAGGTTTTTGCTATAGCCTGCGCAACCCGCCCAGCCGCAACTGCATCAGCAGTGGCATTGTGAGCATCAGTCAGTTCAACACCATAAAACTCAGCAGCATTTTCAAGTCGACGCTTGCCTTTGCGAAATGACAAGTACTTGTCAATCACCAGTGGGTCAATGATTGGGCCTGGGTTCTCGATTGGGGTGAATCCGTGCCTCAGCGCTTCGTAATGCAGAATAGTGAAGTCATAGGGCGCGTTGTAAGCAACTACCGGTATTCCAGATTTGAAAAAATCGCGGATGGTTTCGAGCAACTCTTCAACCACTTCAGCAGCCGGGCGGCCATCTCGTCTGGCAATTTCAGTGGTGACGCCGTGAACATCCGAGGCTTGGGTAGGAATTTCAATAACCGGGTCTGCCAGCCATTCGCTGTTTGAACCCACGATTTGACCAGTTTCATCTAGTCGAAGCGCGCAAGCAGTCACAATTCGAGCATCGCTTAGATCAAGACCGGTGGTTTCTAGATCAAAAACGGCGAGGTTCTTTGCCCACTCAGGCAAAGCCGGGCCGAAATCAAAACTTAGTTGTTCGTTCATAACTGCAGACTATGCACAACTACTGACATAGCCCGGCGCCACGCGCCAGTTCGAGAGCAGCAACGTGCTGGTTCAACGAATAGATGTGGATGCCAGGGGCGCCGGCAGCGATCAAGTCTTTGGAGAGTTGGATCGAATAGGCCATGCCGACTTTACGAGCGGCATCATCATCCAAGCCTTCAAGCGAATCAAGAAGTTCTTGAGGCATCGCTGCGCCACTCATTGCGGCCATTCGAATGACCTGCTTGGCGTTTGAAATTGGCATTACTCCAGGAACAATTGGCATGGTCGAGCCTGCAGCCTTGGCGCTGGCAACCAAATCGGTGTAAGCCTTCAAAGAGAAGAAGAGTTGGGTAACCGCAAAGGTGGCGCCAGCTTGCTCTTTGAGCGCAAGCACCATTGAGTCGTGAGCCATATTCGGTGATTCTGGATGCACCTCAGGAAAAGCTGCTACGCCAACCTCAAGTTCAGTTACCTCGTGAACCAGCTCAACCAATTCAAGAGCAGACTTGAGCGAACCCTTTGACAAGGCCTCAGGATCATCTTTAGGTGGGTCGCCACGAAGCGCGAGAATTGCTGAAACGCCCGATGCTTCGAACTGACGAATAATTTCGATGCTGCTCTCGCGGGTGGCACCCACACAGGTCAGGTGACCAATGGTTAGAACTGACTTTGCCATGCGGTCGACAACCGCCAACGATCGCTCACGGTTTGAACCGCCAGCGCCATAGGTCACTGAAACAAAATCAGGGGAGACCTCGAGCAATTTTTCGAAAGTCGCCCAAAGTGTGGCCTCGCTCGCCTCATCTTTTGGAGGAAAAAATTCAAACGACAGTGTTGGCTCTTTGAGGGCTGCTCGAGCAGACAACATGGCAGTTATGTTTTTCAATGAGCTATTGTCAATCGCTGTGGTGCGAAGCAAAGAAATTTCGGGCATCCCATAAGTATATTCGACCACCGTCATCGAATACGCCTCAGGTAGACTGAAAGCCTATGTTTGCGCCCCGTTCAGAAGCCCTAATTCAAGCTATTCGTTCAAGAGTGGTCGTCGCTGACGGCGCCATGGGAACGATGATTCAAGAATCAAACCCAACCATGGATGACTTTCAGGGTTATGAGGGTTGCAACGAGATTCTGAATGTCACACGACCTGACATCATCGAGAAGATTCACGCTCAGTATTTGAAGGCTGGCGCTGAGGCAATTGAAACCAACACCTTTGGTGCAAACTTCGCAAACCTAGCCGAATACAACATTGAAGAGCGCATTGAAGAGCTAGCTTTTGCAGGCGCAGTAGTTGCTCGCAAAGTTGCCGACGATTTCTCTTCCGAGTCAAAGCCAAGATGGGTACTGGGCTCGGTGGGCCCTGGAACCAAACTTCCGAGCCTCGGCCATGAAAAATTCTCTGTCTTGCGTGATGCCTACCAAAAGAATGCAAGCGGCCTAATTCGCGGCGGCGCAGATGCAATCCTAATTGAAACGGCACAGGACCTTCTTCAGGCAAAGAGTGCGGTTATTGGCGCTAAACGTGCCATGGCAGAACTTGACATCCGTGTGCCAATTTTGGTTTCAGTAACCATCGAGACAACAGGAACCATGTTGCTCGGTTCTGAAATTGGTGCAGCTCTAACCGCTTTGAGTGCGCTCGGCATTGACGCTATTGGTTTGAACTGCGCCACCGGACCAACTGAAATGAGCGAACACCTTCGCTACCTTTCTAAGTTCTCAGATCTGCCAGTAGTGGTTATGCCAAACGCAGGCCTGCCAATCTTGGGCCCTCACGGTGCTCACTATCCTCTGACTCCGAGCGAGCTCGCGACTGCTCAGTTGCAGTTTGTTCACGATTACGGCGCCGGCCTCGTCGGCGGTTGCTGCGGAACCACACCAGCGCACATTGCCGAAGTTGCAGCGGCAGTGGCCGGTCAGGCCCCAAGCAGGCCAGCACTTGTCGATGAACCCGGTCTTGCCAGCCTTTACCAACACCAACCGTTTGACCAAACCATGACTTACCTGTCAATTGGCGAGCGAACCAACGCGAACGGCTCGAAGGCTTTCCGCGATGCGATGTTGGCTGAAAACTGGGATGAATGCATCGAAATTGCTCGTTCACAAACTCGTGAGGGCGCGCACCTGCTTGACGTTTGTGTCGACTATGTTGGTCGCGACGGGGCACGCGATGCTCGCGAGTTGGTAAGTCGTTTAGCTACAGCAACCACTCTTCCGCTAGTGCTCGATTCAACCGAACCTGCAGTGCTTCAGGCAGGTCTTGAGTGCATGGGTGGCCGAGCAATGATCAACTCGGTCAACTATGAAGATGGCGATGGCCCGAACTCGCGATTCGCCAGAATTATGCCAATGGTGCGCGAGCACGGCGCAGCAGTAGTTGCGCTAACCATTGACGAAGAAGGCCAGGCCAGAACTGCCGACACCAAGTTTGCTATTGCTAAGCGCTTGATCGAAGATTTGACGCAGAACTGGGGAATGCGTCTGGTCGACATCACCGTTGACACGCTGACCTTTCCGATCGCCACCGGTCAAGACGAAACCCGTCGCGATGGCATCGAAACCATCGAAGCGATTCGCCGCCTGAATGAATCATTCCCAGGGGTTCAAAGCACCCTAGGAATCTCAAACATCTCATTCGGCCTCAGCCCAGCGGCCAGACATGTACTGAACTCGGTGTTCTTGCACGAGTGTGTAAAAGTTGGCTTGACCTCAGCAATTGTGCACGCAGCCCGCATCATGCCGCTAAGTCAGATTCCTGCCGAGCAGTTGCAGGCCGCTCTAGACCTGATCTATGACAAGCGAACCTACGATGCCGAGGGCAACACCACCTACGACCCGTTGACTCACTTCTTGGATGTATTCAGTGGCGTAGATTCAGCCGCCCAAAGGCTTTCTCGCGCTGAAGAACTTGCTGCAATGCCGCTTGACCAGCGTCTTGAGCGCCGAATCATCGACGGCGAGAAGAAGGGGCTCGAACCAGATCTCGACGAGGCTCTAAAGTCAGGCATGACCGCTTTACAGATCATCAACGACCACCTTCTCAAGGGCATGCAGGTTGTTGGCGAACTATTCGGCAAGGGAGAAATGCAGCTGCCGTTCGTGCTTCAGTCAGCTGAAGTTATGAAAACTGCCGTTGCGCACCTAGAGCCATTCATTGAAAAAACTGATGACACCGGCAAGGGTCGTATTTTGCTCGCCACTGTTCGCGGCGACGTTCATGACATTGGCAAGAACCTTGTTGACATCATCTTGAGCAACAACGGTTTTGAGACCGTGAACATCGGCATCAAGCAACCGATTAACGAAATCATCCGTGCCGCTGAAGAAAATGAAGTTGATGTGATTGGCATGAGCGGGCTTTTGGTGAAGTCAACTCAAATCATGCGCGAAAACCTCGAAGAGATGAACCTACGTGGCCTAGCCACACGTTGGCCAGTAATTCTCGGTGGTGCCGCGCTAACCCGAAGCTTTGTCGAGCAAGATCTTGCCGAAATTTATGAGGGTGAAGTTCGCTACGCGCGCGATGCCTTTGAGGGGCTGCGTCTCATGGACGCCCTTATCAAAATCAAACGCGGAGACACCGATGTAGTTCTTCCTGCTCTTAAAAAGCGAGTGGTCGAGCCTAAGAACCTTTTGGTGCGAACTGTTCCAGACATGATGCCTGAACGTTCCGACGTTGCTTCTGACAACAAAATACCGACCCCGCCTTTCTGGGGTGTTCGAGTGGTCAAAGGTGTTCCGCTTCGCGATTACTCATCGTTCTTGGATGAACGCGCGACTTTCATGGGGCAGTGGGGCCTGAAGCCTTCACGTGCCGAAGATGGCGCTAGTTACGAAGAGCTGGTTGAAACCGAGGGTCGCCCGCGTCTGCGGTCTTGGTTAGACAGAATTCAAACCGAGGGCCTTCTCGAAGCCGCAGTTGTATACGGGTATTTCCCGGCGGTCTCTGATGGAGATGACTTGGTAATCCTTCACCACGGGCCTGAAGGGGCTACTGACGGTGGTTCTGGCGGTGTTCCTGGAACTGAGCGCATGCGCTTTAAGTTCCCGCGCCAGGCGCGTGACCGCCACCTTTGCCTAAGTGATTTCGTGAAGTCGAAAGAGAGCGGCGAAATTGACGTCGTTCCATTCCAGTTGGTAACCATGGGAAACCGCATCTCAGAATTTGCCAATGAGCTCTACCAGGCGAATGACTACAGAAACTATCTAGAGATTCACGGACTTTCAGTGCAGCTAACCGAGGCACTCGCAGAGTTCTGGCATGCCCGCGTTCGCGAAGAGCTTGGATTCTCGTCTGAAGACCCGAGTGACATGGAAGGCCACTTCAAACTGGACTACCGCGGCGCTCGATACTCATTCGGCTACCCAGCTTGCCCAGATCTTGAAGACCGAGCCAAACTGGTCGAATTGCTGAAGCCTGAGGTAATCGGAGTCACGCTATCTGAAGAGCTTCAGCTTCACCCAGAGCAGTCAACCGATGCCATGGTTCTGCACCACCCAGAGGCAAAGTACTTCTCGGTCTAAACCGTCGAAAAGTGAGTGATCAATTGACTCTGGTATCCGAGAAACTTACGCAGGCGGCACGCATCCGTGGAATTCGCCATGAAATGCACGCAGCTGGCACGGTCACTCGCTATTGGCATTACCCAGCTGATCGTGTCGATGCACCAGCAGTAGTTTTCATTCATGGATACCGTGGAAATCACCGCGGACTCGAGGCAATTACTGGGGCACTGGGGAACCTAAATATCTACATTCCTGATCTTCCTGGTTTTGGTGAAAGCACTCCGTTCTCTGGCGAACACACCATCGAGTTGTATTCGAAGTGGGTGGGCGAATTCATCAGCGGGCTGCGACTTGACGCGAAGCCACACCTACTTGGGCACAGTTTTGGCAGCATCGTGGTGGCTAGGCATGCCGCCGAAAGCGATGATTTTGAGTCGCTAATTTTAGAAAACCCTGTTTCAGCACCAGCACTAAAAGGGCCAAAAGCTGCTCTCACCGGTGTTGCTAAGAGCTTCTTTTGGTTAGCTCAAGCAATGCCGCTGAAGTTGGGCGAGGGCGTGCTAAAGAGCTGGCCCATGGTTCGTGGCATGAGCATTGTGATGACTAAATCAAGAAATGCAGAACTTCGCTCGTGGGTGCACGCTCAACATGATGCAAATTTCAATGATTTTGCCAACCGTCGCGTTGCAGTAGAGGGTTACAACGCTTCAGTTTCTGACTGTGTGTCTAATTACTCAGCTAAGTTCAAAACTCCAGTTCTAGTGATTTCTGGAGGCAAAGATGACATCACCAGCCCAAGCCAGCAAAATGAAATGATTTCAACGATCACCCCTCCTGTGACCCACGTAGATTTCGCAAAAGTTGGCCACCTGACCCACTACGAAGTTCCTGGCGAGGTTGCCCTCGCGATCCAAAATTTCATCTCGAATCAGGGCTAGTCACATGACAATTTACTTTGACGCGCGATTCATACGTATCGATCACCATGACGGAATCAGTAGGTTCTCTGCCGGTCTCTTTTCAGCTCTCCAAAAAAAGACTGAACTAATTGCAATCGTTAGTGACCCCCGTCAACTTGAGAAAATTCCGCCATGCAAATCTGTGTTGCTAAATGACCCGACTAAGGCAAGTGAGCTATTCATTGCCCTCAGGTTAAATCGCCTTGGCGCACAGCAGGTGTTTTCTCCAATGCAGACCATGGGCAGCTTAGGTCGAAAATATCGCTTAGTACTCACGTTGCATGACCTGATCTACTATCGTCACCCAGCGCCGCCACCAAGCTTCAGCCCACTCATCCGCGCAGTTTGGCGCCTTTATCACCTGGTTTACTGGCCGCAGCGCCTGCTTTTAAATCGCGCCGATGCTGTGGCTACTGTCAGTGAAACTACCAAAAAGCTAATGCTCGAACATCGACTGACGAAGCGGCCCATATCGGTCGTGTACAACGCTGCCGAGCAGATTGACGGCGAAGTTCTTCCAAAGCAGCGACCCAAGGGGCAGCAAACCCTGGTGTACATGGGTAGCTTCATGGACTATAAAAACGTTGAAACGCTTATCAGCGGCATGGCAGACCTTCCAGGTTATGAACTCTTGCTTTTGAGTCGGGTCGCTCCGCAGCGCAAGGCTGAACTCGAGAGTGGAATTTCTAAGAATGGCGGCTCGGTTCAGTTTTTGAACGGGGTATCAGACGAAGAGTACGCCAAATTGATTGAAAGCTCAGTTGCCTTGGTGCATGCATCCCAGGATGAAGGATTCGGCATTCCGCTAGTTGAATCGATGGCGCGCGGTGTTCCGGTGGTGGTTTCAGACATCGACATTTTCAAAGAAATTGGCGGCGACGCTGCGACTTACTTCGATCAGAACTCTGGTGCAGATTTCGCGAAGAAAGTGAAACAACTCGAGGATGATTTTGCTTGGTCCACCAAGTCAAAGGCTTCGCTAGAGCAGGCCAAAAAATTCAGCTGGAACAACTCGGCCGATGCACTGCTAAAAATATTTAGCTCGAAATAATTCAGTTGCCGAGAGTGCGCGGTTCATAACTCTCAAGTTGCCAGCTCGCTCCGTCATGAACCAAAACGCTCATTGATGCGTTTCCAAGTCGTTCACCCTCACGCGGCAGCTCACCGGAACTAAGCATGTTGATGAGTTTTCGAATCAAAGCTCCGTGTGAAACCGTGAGAATTCGCTTACCCGCGTGCTCACGAACCAGTTGATCAAGCAACTGATTTGCCCGATCCTCAAGTTGTTCAAGGGTTTCGGCGCCAGGCACCGCATTTGTATCTGGGTACTTGGCTTTCCAGTCCTCATGACGCAAGCCCTCAGCTTCGCCGAAGGAGCGCTCGAGCAGTAGCGGTTCGATTACCGGTTGCTGCCAGCCATCTTCTTCTTCTACCAAGATTGCCGCAGTCTCTCGAGCGCGAGACAGGGGAGAGGTGAGAAGTAAATCCCAATCGGTAGGGTTCAAAATTTGAGAAGCAACACGTGCCTGCTGGCGCCCGGTTTCGTTGAGGTCGACGTCGGTGACACCTTGCAGTCGGTAATCAATGTTCCAGTCGGTCTGGCCATGTCTCAGCAGCCCGATTACGGTTTTATTCAACTAGAAGCCTTTCGAGCACTTGAGAGGTGTTTGCATCAATCTTGATCGAGGCCAGTGAATCGCCCTTGGTTTCACCAAGATTGACAATGACAATCGGCTTGCCAGCTCTGGCCGCTCGCCTTACAAATTTGAGGCCTGAATTCACCTGTAAAGAAGTGCCTGCGACAAGTAGGGAATCTGCGGCATCGAGTTTTGCCATTGCCGTCTCAGCTCGCTGTTGAGGAACCGATTCACCGAAAAACACCACGTCAGGCTTCAGCACACCCTCGCACCTTGGACACTTAGGAATTTGAAAACCATCTGCCGCCTCAACCTCAGCGTCGCCATCCGGTGTGAATTCAAAATCTGCCGAACGATTAATGGTCGGATTCAACGCCTGTAGGAGCTCATCTAGGTCTGTTCTGGTCATGTTGAAGCCGCAGCCCAGGCACGTGACCAAGTCGAGACGGCCGTGAAGGTCAATCACGCTTTTCGAACCGGCTTTTTGGTGCAAACCATCGACGTTTTGAGTGATGATCTGAGAAACGCGACCCAAATTTTCGGCGTGGGCAAGAGCAAAATGTCCGGCGTTCGGTTGGGCCTCGGCAATTCGGTTCCAACCGACAAAACTTCTAGCCCAATAGCGCACCTGCGCCTCGTGAGAGCCCACAAAAACATCGAATGTCATCGGGTGACGGGCTACTCGACCTTCGCCACGATAATCGGGAATTCCTGAGTCTGTGCTTAGCCCAGCACCAGTAAGAACGGCGAGTGATTTGCCTTGGATGCGCTCGCGCGCAAAGTCGACGCTGTAAGAAACAGCGGCGCCAAGTGGTTCTCTCTCTACCATCGGATCAAGTCTAACTTCTGAGAGTAATGAGCCGGAATCGGGTATAAAAAAGCCCTGGTCGTGGAGGACCAGGGCTTTAGTGTCCAAGAGGGGACTTGAACCCCCACCCTCATAAGAGGACTAGCACCTCAAGCTAGCGCGTCTGCCATTCCGCCACCCGGACAGGTGATTGCCGCTTTCGCAACAACAAGAAGCAACATTACCAGATAAGACCTGGCTAATTCTTGCCAGATTTAAACCCAGGGTTGCTATCGTGAGGGCATTTTTCGGGGTAGTTTTGCTTTATGGCTCAGGAACCCCGCATCGCACTTCAACAGTTCATCGCTTCGCTAGAGCGTCATTTCGAGGCCGTTTCTGCTCGACGTGGCGAAGATGATCCAGCAGTAGAACAAGCCTTCTACCAACTCGAAGACGCCTTCTTGAATTATGAAGAAGCTCTCGAAGAGAAATACGAAGAGTACCTTCCAATCACCCTGAGCGAGGAAGACGAAGCAGAGTGACTCCTTTCGAAGCCATAATTCTCGGTTTGGTTCAAGGGCTAACTGAGTTCCTTCCAATTTCTTCAAGCGCTCACGTGCAAATCGCACAACAAATGCTTGGGCTGCAGTCAATGAGCAAGCCAGAACTAACAGCCTTTATTGCCACCATCCAACTCGGCACCGAGCTAGCCGTATTAATTTATTTTTGGCGCGACATCACGCGAATCGCCGCAGCGGTATTTCGCGCTATCGCTCTCAAATCAAAAGTTGACGAAGAGACCCGCAGAGACGCAAAACTGGGTTGGCTGATTGTTATCGGCAGCCTTCCGGTTGTTGTCATCGGCCTAGTTTTCAAAGACCTTATAGAGAACCAACTTCGTAGCCTCTGGGTGATTGGCTTTATGCTCATCGCATTCGGCCTGGTGCTGGGTGCAGCAGACAAATACGGCAAGCGCAATCGTTCGATTGATTCGCTCACCACAAAACACGGAATCCTCTTTGGTTTAGGGCAGGCCCTGGCAGTTATCCCAGGTGTTTCGAGATCAGGTGGAACCATTTCAATGGGTCTTCTACTCGGATACTCGCGACAAGCCGCTGCTCGCTATAGCTTTTTACTTGCCATTCCAGCGGTTGTGGCGAGCGGGCTATACGAGTTTGCTAAAACCTATAAAGATTTGCCTGCGGCTGATCTTGCTGCAACTGTAATTGCTACCTTTGTATCTTTTGCCGTTGGATTTTCGGTAATTATTGGCTTACTTCGCTACCTGAATCGCGGTTCGTTCTTGCCATTTGTGGTTTGGCGAGTCGGTTTGGGTGCGGTTGTGCTTACCCTCTTGGCAACTGGAGTTTGGGCAGTCTAAAACTACTCGGTTTTCTTTTCGTCTTCGCCAGGTTCTTCACTGGCTCTCAAAAACTTCTCAAATTCAATAGCTAGCGCATCACCGCTTGCTGCCGGAGATTCGGCTTCGTCGCGGTTTTTCTCGAGTTGAGCAATGTAGCCGGCCATGTCTTCGTCGGCCTCAGCAACCTCATCGATTCCGCGTTCCCAAGCAAAAGCATCATCAGCCAGCGAACCATGCTCAAACTGAACACCTAGGTACTTCTCGAGCTCAACTAATAGTGCCAAAGTGGCTTTAGGCGATGGAGTGTTGTGAACGTAGTGGGGAACAGATGCCCAAAGTGCGATGCTCGGAATCTTGGCCTTTTCGAGTGCAATACCCAAAACGCTCAGAATTCCAACCGGGCCTTCGTATTGACTGCGCTCAACATCGAATGCCTTACGAACCCCTTCATTTTGGCTGGTCGCAACCACACTGATAGGTCTTGAATGCGGCACATCAGCCAACATGGCACCTAGAAAAATAACTGCGTCGATTTCGCGGTCCTCAATCATCTCCATAATTTCGGCCGTGAAGGTTTGCCAGCGGCGAGAAGGCTCTATGCCGATTAGTAGGTTTAGACGCGAAAGGGCAGGGTCTAGAGCTAAAACCTCAACTCCGGGAGCACAAAAATCAGTTGATGGCCAATTTAGTTGACGGTTACCCTCGGCATCGTATGAAACAGTCGGGCGGCTGAACTGAAAGTCGTAATAATCCTCAGAATCAACCGTGGCAACTACATCCGCGCTCAGTTTCTCGGCTACAAATTTGACTACCGAACTTGCCGACTCACCGGCGTCGTTCCAGCCCTCGAAAGCCACGATTAGAGTGCGGCCAGCAAAAATAGGCTGATTCAAGGTGTTTCCTTTGACTAGAGAAATCTTTCTACTAAAACTCTAAGCCAATGACCGCCTAGTAAAATCGGAACATTATGTTTGGAAGAAAACTACCTGCTGCAGTCTTGTGGGACATGGATGGCACGTTGGTTGACTCTGAACACTACTGGATGAAAAGCGAACGAGCTTTAGCTGCCGAGCACTCGACCGAGTGGACTCAACAAGACGGTTTTGACCTCATCGGCATGAGTCTTTTTGACTCTTCAAAAATCATCAAGCAAAAACTGGGCAGCGATTTAGAACCTGAAGAAATCATCCACCGACTTACTAATGGTGTTCGCGAGCAGCTAGCGAACGAAATTCCTTGGCGACCTGGTGCCAAAGAACTATTGCGCGAGTTGAAGAGAAAAGGCATCAAAACAGCTCTCGTGACGATGTCTTTGCATCACATGGCACAAGAGGTCGTGGATCAAATTCCATTCAAAGCTTTTGACGTTGTCGTCGGGGGAGATGATGTGCGATTTGGCAAGCCTTACCCCGAGCCATATCTAAAAGCTGCTGAATTGCTTGGGGTAAATCCAGGTGACTGTGTTGCCTTTGAAGATTCTTTGACTGGCTTGAAGTCGGCTGAGGCCGCAGGCACCAAGGCAGTAGGAATTCCAAATTTCATCGCAATCCCAGAGTCTCCTGGGCGAATCATCTGGCCAACCCTCGAGGGCGTCAGAGTCAGAGATTTAAAGAAACTCTTTAGTTAGGAAATCGATTGTCAAAATTAAGCGACGCAGCTCTGCCAACCGGTGCATTTCGTGCCGGAGACAGAGTTCAGCTCACTGGGCCTAAAGGGCGTCTAAACACAATCACTTTGGTGGCTGGTGCTAGGTACGGCACCCATCGTGGCGACCTCATGCACGATGACATCATTGGGCAGCCAGAAGGTTCTATCGTTGCGAATCAAAGCGGAGTTGAGTACCTAGCCTTTAGACCTTTGCTAAGTGACTTCGTGCTTTCGATGCCTCGTGGCGCAAACATCATCTATCCAAAAGATTCTGCCCAGATCATGGTGATGGGCGACATTTTTCCTGGTGCTCGAGTTGTCGAGGCCGGCGTTGGTTCAGGTGGCCTCAGCATGTATCTTCTTCGCGCTATCGGTGACCACGGAACTCTCGACTCGTTTGAACGCCGCTCGGAGTTTGCCGAAATTGCTTCGGCGAACGTGGCTACAAATCTCGGGCTCGTTCCAGACAACTGGAATATCCACCTCGGCGACTTGCAAGATGAACTTCCTAAAAAGAAAGAGGATGCCTCGGTCGACCGAATCATCCTTGACATGCTGGCCCCATGGGAATGTATCGACGAATGTGCGGCCGCACTTGTGCCTGGCGGTCTAATCATGGGTTACGTGGCTACGGTTACCCAGCTTTCTCGATTCACCGAAGCACTCAGAAAGAGCGGCCAGTTCGCAGAGCCAGAGGCTTGGGAATCGATGGTTCGAGGTTGGCATCTGCAGGGCCTTGCCGTACGACCAGAGCACCGCATGATTGGTCACACCGGTTTCTTGGTGTCGGCTCGTCGCTTGGCTCCAAATGCCGTTCTGCCAGATTTCAAGACCACCAAGGCCAAACCTGAATTCGCAGATGAGGACATCGCGGTTTGGAATCCTGACCACATGGGTGAGCGAAAAGTCTCTGAGAAGAAGCTTCGCAAAACCATTCGCAGCGCCAGTGCTGCCGCCGCGGCAAAATCGGAACAGGGCGAGGCCTAACCTGCTGGTTAGACTTAGATAACTTCGAATGAAAGATCAAAACTTGCGCAAAATTACAGCACTTCTTGCCATTGCCACACTGTCTGTTGGCTTGACCGCTTGCTCTGGCCTCAAGCCAGAAGACGCAGTTTTCGAAGGCGTAAAACAAACCTGCGACACGTTTACCGGTGGTAAAAATGTTGAACAGATTCAGGTCACAGAAACCGATGGCGCCGCGCCGACCATGGATTTTCCGACCCCACTAAAGGGCGGAACCTCTATTGAGACCCGAGTTCTAAAAGAAGGCACCGGAGCCAAGTTCACTGGTAGCGAGCAAGTAACCGTTGAATTCACTGCCAGTAATGGAACAACGGGCGAAGCATTCGGCGGAACTTCATTCGATGGCACTGCACCAGCTCAAGCACTATTCACACCAGGTCAAACTCCTGATCTTTGCCACGCACTCTCAGGAGTTCGCATCGGTTCACGCGTGGTCGTACTTGTACCGGCCAAGCTTGCACACGGTGGCCAGGGTATTCCAAACGCCGGTGTTGGCGCAGATGACTCAGTCATCTACCTAATCGACCTAGTTGATGTGGCTCTGCCCTATGCGACCGGTTCAGAGCAGCCAGCAGCAGCTGGTTTCCCGGCTGTTGTGCGCGCACCAGATGGTACTCCTGGAATCACGAACCCAACCGGTGACGCCCCAACCGAAACCAAAGTTGCAACCTTGCTCAAGGGTGTGGGTAACGAGGTCAAACTTGGCGATTCAATCACCGTTCACTACAGCGGTTTCATCTGGGGTGGCGAAAAGTTCGAATCAACCTGGGATACCAAGCAGCCAGCAAACTTCACTCTTACCGAGGGCAATCTAATCAAGGGCTTCATCACCGGATTGGTAGGCCAGACAGTTGGCTCACAGGTGATTGTCGTAATCACCCCTGAAGACGGCTACGGAGCCGCCGGCAGCAGCAGCATCCCAGGAAATTCAACCTTGATTTTCGTAATTGACATTCTTGATTCAGCAACACCTAGTCAGTAACAAGTAAACGGGGGCTCGCTTTGACTTCAAAAGACAAGGATGCTTGGCAGCCAACGCGCAAAGATAAATCTGAGCGCTTGCTTCAACTAACCTGCGCCTTGCTGTTTGCCGAGCGAGGGCTGAATAAGCAGCAACTATTTTCTGCAATTTTGGGGTACGCCGCGGCAAATGAACCAGGCAACGAAGATGCCTTAAATCGCATGTTCGAACGCGATAAGGCAGAATTGCGTGACATTGGCGTTCAGATTGAAACTCAGAATCCTAATGGTGACCCTGAAGACCTCAGGTACATCATTGCCAGCGACAGTTTTATTTGGCCTAAGCACATTGAACTTACTCCGAAGCAGCTTCAACTGCTCGACATGGCCGCTCAAGCGTGGGCGCAGGCCTCTTTGCAGTCAGAGGCAAACCAAGGCCTGGTTCGTCTTAGAGCCCTCGGTATTGCGCCAGCTTCATCTGAGCTTCTCGGCTTTGCACCGAGAATTCGAACCCATGAACCAAGCTTCTATGCCCTCACGAACGCAATAGAAGATAGAACGGTTGTTTCATTCAACTATCGAAAGCCAGATGGAGCCGTTGAAGAGAGAACCGTTGAACCCTGGGCACTAAAGAACATTGGTGGCCAGTGGATGTTGCAGTGCTTTGATCTTGAACGCGGGCAGTCGCGAAACTTTTTGCTAAAGCGAATAACTTCTAAAATCAGCCTGATCAAACTCAAAGATGAACCCATCTACTTTGATCAACCAGACTCTATCTCGGTGCAGCAAAGCGATGATTCGCTTGCTGAATTTATCTCGAAAAATGTCGCTGAACTTAGAGTAAAACGTGACTCTCAGGCGTGGTTTCACTTTCGCCTAGATGATGAGATTAACAGCGAAGAGCAGGCCACCGTGCGGTTCCAATTTATGGATCTTCACCTGCTGGCCGAAGAGCTTCGAGACTTTGCCCTAGACATAAAGGTGATTCAACCAAAGGAACTAGACGAAGCAATCAAATCAGGTTTCGCGAAGGTGGCCTCTGATCATGCCTAAACTCAACAGCTACAACGGCGAAGAGCGTTTCAATTTCTTGATTTCACTTATCGGCTACCTTCAGAATCGCGGCACGGTTTCAATTGAAGAGGTGTCTGAGCACTTTAGCCTAGAACCTGCTTACATTCGTAAGGCCATCACGTCGCTGAATGACGCTCGTGCTTTTTTGAATGGGCATGAGGAGTGTTTTTTCTATATTGATCCGAGCGAGGTTGACGAAGGATATATTTCGCTGAGTGAAAATCTGGTTATAGAAGAGGCACCGAGGCTATCCACCAGGCAAGCCGCTGCGATAGCCGCTGGCCTAAATTATCTTCAGAGCCTGCCTGAGTTCGCACAAGATGCTGACATCCCGGTGCTTCAATCATTGCTTGCCGAGGGAACCGGTCGCGGGTTGAGTCAAATTCACGAATTCAAACCTGGCTCGGCCGAAGCTGGTGCCGAACTTATTCGCAAGGCGATTCTTGAAGGTCTCCAGATTCAGTGCGAGTACTTCAACCAACGTGGCGAAAGGTCAGAGCGAGTCATTCACCCGCTTCGATTAGATCCGCGACCAGATGGTGCTTATCTTCGCGGTTACTGCCCAAAAAACCAGGATGTTCGCAACTTCAAGCTCGACCGCATGCGAGCGATTTCGGTTCTGCAAGAACCAATTAGCGAGTCAGCCAAATCGGTCGGCGAGATTGAAGATGCGCTTTACGTTGCTGGCCTAACCGACACAGAAGTCGTGGTCGAGGTACAGCCTGAGGCCTACCGATTGATTTCCGAATTTCAGGCGGTGAGTGAACCAACTGCGGATCAAAACGGAACAATTCGAGCCACTATTAAGGTTGGCCACCTTCCGAACATTGGCAGATTGATTGCTAAATATGGGGGAGCGGCACGAGTGATTGCCCCAGAAGAGGCGAGAAACCTGGTCAGAGAATACGCACTTCGAGCACTAGGGCAAACCGATTCCATTGGGGCTCCAACCGGGCAGGAGGGTTAGTCATGGGTTTTTGGGCATGGTTCTGGATCTGGACAACATTGCTCGTTAGTTCAGTTGCAGTACTTGGCATCATCACAGTCGGGCTCTGGAATCGATTCAGCGAGGTTCTTCACCAATTCGAACGGCTCGCTAAGAACTCAGAGGCTCTGCAAGTTGCGATGGTCAAGCCCGATGATGTCGCAAGGCCAGAAGACAATCTGCTTGATGATCCTGCGGTACTCGTAGCCGAGCGTAGACACCTGTTAACCGGCAAGCAAAAGAAACACGAGGCGCGACAGCGTAGGCTTATAGAGTCTTTAAAGCACTTCAACCCCGATGAAAGCAGATTTAAAAAATGAGACTAAACGGCTGGGAATGGATCATCATCCTTGTTATCGTCCTATTGCTCTGGGGCGGCCCTAAGTTGCCTGGTTTGGCTAAGAGCTTGGCCCAGTCACTCAAGATTTTCAAGACCGAGATAAAGAGCGACAAGACAGACTCGGCGAAAAACGACTCAGACTCAAATAAATAGTTTTCGCTAGGCAAAAACATGGCCAAAAAGCGCAATCCCGAGGCAAAAATGAACCTCGGCGGGCATCTAAAAGAGCTTCGCAAAAGATTGTTTTGGTCTGCCCTATTTATCCTCGCGGGCACGGTTTTCGGTTGGTTTATCTTCGAGCCAGTTTTTCAAATTCTTCAACAGCCGGTACTCGATGTTGCTAAAACTCGTGGCGTGAATGCCACACTCAACATTGGCACGGTCGCCGGCGCCTTTGACCTTCAGCTACAAGTGTCAATATTTCTCGGTGTGCTGATCACAAGCCCGATTTGGCTATTCAACCTTTGGGCGTTTATTACCCCCGGACTCAAAAAACGCGAACGCAGATTCACCCTCGGATTCCTGTTTAGTGCAATTCCTCTTTTTGGTACCGGAGTGGCTCTGGCCTGGGTCTCATTGCCGAGTTTCGTTTCGACTCTGATCGGTTTTACTCCAACCGGAGCAGCTAACGTAATTAGCGCCAACGAGTACATCCTGTTCACCATCCGCATTTTGCTGGTGTTCGGCATCGCATTTGTTTTGCCTGTAGTGCTTGTGCTGCTCAATTTTGCAGGCCTGATCACGACCCAAAATATTTTGAAATCATGGCGAATCGCCGTTTTCATCATTGCAGTGGTTGCGGCACTTGCAACGCCTACCGCAGACCCGATGTCGATGTTCCTTGTGATGGTTCCGCTTCTGGTGCTCTATTTCTTGGCAGCAAGCGTTACCTGGATTAACGATCGTCGCCGGGCTAAAAAAGTTGCGTCAATTGATGCACAGATTGCGAACCTAACTTGAATAACGGCGAATTGAGCCCAGCTGAGAGATTTGCTCTCGCAAAGAGCAAGGCCAAGGCGCCTTCAATCGATAGTTTTCTTAAACTGCTCAGCTTTCCCCTGGATGATTTTCAAGAGAGATCTTGCAGGGCACTCGCTGCCGGCAAAGGCGTCTTAGTAGCAGCACCAACGGGTGCTGGAAAGACCATTGTTGGTGAGTTTGCAATTCACCTAGCCATCGAAAAAGATCTCAAAGTTTTTTACACAACCCCGATTAAGGCACTCAGTAATCAAAAGTACGCCGAGTTAGTCAAGCGCTACGGTGCCGAACGAGTGGGGCTTCTCACAGGTGACACCAACCAGAATTCTGATGCCCAGATTGTCGTGATGACAACCGAAGTCCTGCGAAATATGATTTACGCAAACTCAAATTCTTTGATCTCACTGGGTTATGTAGTCATGGATGAAGTGCATTACCTAGCTGACCGATTCAGAGGAGCTGTGTGGGAAGAAGTCATTCTCCACCTGCCCAAAGACGTCAAATTGGTTTCATTAAGCGCAACTGTTTCGAACGCCGAAGAATTTGGCGCTTGGTTAGACGAAGTGCGTGGCGACACAGAAATTATCGTCTCTGAGATTCGACCAGTACCTCTGAACCAGCATGTGCTGTTCGGTGATGAAATGATTGAACTCTTTGACGAAGGCGATCGCGATGTTCGGGTTAACCCCGAATTGGCTCAAATGCATGCTTCTAAAATGCGACAACCAATTAACCGACCTCAACGCGGAAAGCGCCAGTCTTTCTATGACCAACCACGCGGGCGAGAAGCACGCATCGAGCGAATTTCGAAGCCACGAATCGTTGACATCTTGGATGAAGCAGACCTGCTTCCGGCGATCTTTTTCATCTTTTCGCGAGCTGGTTGTGAGGCAGCGGTTAAGGCTTGCCAGTCAAGCACGGTACGCCTAACCACCACTGAAGAAAAGCAAGAAATTCGCCGGATTGTTGAAGCGAAGTGCTACAACATCGCCGATGAAGACCTTGCAACCCTTGGATACTTTGATTGGCTTAGCGCGCTCGAAAAAGGTGTCGCAGCCCACCATGCGGGCATGTTGCCAGCTTTCAAGGATGTTGTCGAAGAACTGTTCTTGCGCAAACTGGTCAAGGTGGTATTTGCTACCGAAACTCTGGCACTTGGCATCAACATGCCGGCGAGAACGGTTGTTCTCGAACGCTTAGACAAGTTCAACGGCGAAGGCCGCGTTCAAATAACACCGGGGGAGTACACCCAGCTCACCGGGCGCGCAGGGCGACGTGGAATTGACACCCAGGGCCACTCAGTGATCCAGTGGAGCGCCAACATGGATCCAAATAATGTCGCTGGTTTGGCCAGCAAGCGCACTTATCCGTTGGTTAGCCCATTCAGACCCACCTACAACATGGCCGTCAACCTGATCGAAGCTTTTGGTCGAGATCGTGCACGCGAAGTTCTAGAGACCTCGTTTGCGCAGTTCCAGGCCGACCGATCTGTAGTTGGTTTGGCCAAGGGAATTCGCGAGAAACAAGTTTCACTCGACGGTTATGCCAAGGCCATGGAATGCCACCGCGGCGATTTTGCTGAATACGCCTCGATGCGTCGTGAAATCAGCGATCTCGAGCGATCTCTCGCTGCCGGTAGAGTTCGTGCCGAGCGAGGCAAAGACCTTCGCCAGAGCAAGGGGCGTCATTTGCAAGAACAGCGCTTGAATCAGCTCAAGCGCGACATGAGAGCTCACGCTTGCCACTCTTGCGCCGACCGCGAGGCTCATGCACGCTGGGGTGAACGTTGGTTCAAGTTACAACGCGAACTCGAAGGAATTCTGAATCAGATTGAAGGCAGAACCAATCAGGTTGCCAAAACCTTTGATCGAATCTGCGACATGCTTGATGACCTCAAATACATCGAATTCGATGGCGAAGACTACGAGGTTCTCGAGGCAGGCAAAACCCTTGCGCGCATCTATGGTGAACGAGACCTGTTGATTTCAGAGTGCTTGCGCGAGGGTGTTTGGAACAAACTTGATCCAGCAAGTTTGGCTGCCATGGCCGCTGCCTTGGTTTATGAAGCTCGCCGTGACGAGGAGTGGGAACCACGATTGCCTAAGGGTGAGTTTGTGCAGGCCATCGAAACAACTCAAGAAATTTGGTCTGATCTCGAAGAGCTATCGCGTGAACACAAACTTCGACACAGCAATCCTCTTGACCTCAGCCTGGCACTGCCTATTCACCGCTGGGCATCAGGTGCTCGTCTAGACACGGTTTTGGATAGCGCAGACTTGCTTGCCGGTGACTTTATTCGCTGGACAAAACAGATTATTGACCTGCTTGACCAGATTGTTCAGACCGCTGGGCCAGAACTGGCCGAAGTTGCCAAGAATGCCGTAGATAAGGTGAAGCGTGGCATCGTCGCGTATTCGTATTATGGCTAAACGACTACCCGCATTTTTCAAAAAACTGCCGCTATTGCGTCTTCTGCTAGCGGTGGTTGGTGGGGTCTGTTCAAGCCTTGCGATGCCTCGCGAGGGCATTTGGCCGCTGATTTTCGTATCCGTGGCACTACTTTTGGCCTCGATTTATAGACAGAAATTTTCAACAGCACTTTTTATTGGATTCGTCGGCGGACTTTCGTTTTATCTCAGTCAAATCGAGTGGCTGAGCCTCTATTTGGGCCCCGTGCCTTGGCTCGCACTGTCAGTTTTAGAAGCCGCGATTTTTGCAATCGGCATGGCAACCACAGCCGCTGTTTGGGCTTGGCTCGACCAAAAGCTGCCGAAAACTTGGGCCGGTGCAAGCTTGACCGCACTAACTATCTCAATCATTTGGACTTCGAGAGAGTGGGTTTCAATTACCCTGCCCTACGGCGGATTCCCTTGGTCTCGACTGGCTCAAACCCAATCTGAATCAATTCTGGCCAAGTGGGTTTATCTTGGCGGGTTGGGTTGGTTGACCTTTTTAGTCGCTGCGCTAAGTGCACTTTTGGTAATCACAGCAATCAGCTTTTTCAAACAGGGCTTCCGAATCAAACACCTGGCGCTTCCGGCAGTTTCTTACGCTCTGATTTTTGCAATTCCTGCTCTGATGTTCATTCCATCCAATGCTGAGGCGGGCACGCTTACCGTTGGTTCAGTACAAGGGAACGCCAACGCCGGCCTATTCTCAAACGAGGTTCGAGGAACAATCTTGAATAACCATTTGAGTGCCTCGAAATTGCTTCAAAGTCTTCCGTTGCGATCATCCATGGATGTTGTGGTTTGGCCTGAAAACGCATCTGATATCAGCCCTCTTAGCGACATTGGGGCAGCAGCCAAAATCACAGACTTCGTTGATAACGAAATTAAAGTGCCTCTGATTCTTGGAGGAATTAGCTCTAGAGGCGAAGAGCTTTACAACAGCTCTGTTCTTTGGGAACCTGGAGTAGGCCCGACTGACTGGTACGACAAGAAACGGCCCGTTCCGTTCGCCGAATACGTTCCCGATCGTGACTTTTGGTACCAGCTAGCCCCAGATTTAATTGGATTAGTTTCACGAGGTTATAACTTCGGAACCAGAGATGGAATCTTCTCAATCCAGAACAAAGCTGATGCCGGAGTGCTAATTTGCTTCGAAATCGCCATCGATGACATTGGTCGCGACCTTGTCTCAGAAGGCGCGCAGGTTATTTTCTCTCAAACAAATAATGCCGACTTCGGTCACAGCGACGAGACCTACCAACAGGGAGCCTTTGCCAAACTTAGAGCCATTGAAACGGGCCGCGCGATTGTCAATATTTCAACTGTCGGGCTATCTATGGTCTATGCCCCAGATGGCACAAAACTTGATTCCCTACCGGTATTTGAACCAGGTGCAATGATCACCCAAGTACCACTCAGGACATCCAAAACGCCGGCAATGATTATTGGTAGCAGTGTCGACTTATTCTTCAATCTGGCTGCCGCACTCATTACGATGATCGTTTTGATGACTTGGCTTCGAGGGCGCAAGCGAGGTAGTGGGCGTTGAACACTCTAGTCATAATGCCGACCTTCAACGAGATAGAAAACCTCGAATGGGCAGTCGGACAAATAAATCTCTTCGCGCCAGAAGTTGAAATTCTCATCGTTGATGACTCCAGCCCAGATGGAACTGGAGTGTTGGCTGACAAGTTAGCCGAGAATCTTGCAAATGTTAACGTTTTACATCGTGACCAAAAAGACGGCCTTGGAGCCGCATATTTAGCTGGTTTCAGTTGGGCAATTTCAAAAGGCTTTGAATACGTTGTCGAGATGGATGCAGACGGCAGCCATCGCGCCGTAGATCTACCAAAACTTTTAGCTAGGGCGTCGAAAGCCGATTTAGTCATCGGTTCACGCTGGATCAGCGGGGGAGAGGTCGAGAATTGGCCTTGGTATCGCAAAGCGATTTCTCGTTTTGGAAACACCTATGCAAGGTTCATGTTGCAAACCGGAATCAAAGACATGACTGCCGGATTCAGAGTATTCAAAGTCAGTTTCCTGAAGCAATTACACCTAGATGGAGTAGCTGCCAGAGGCTATGCCTTCCAAGTTGAAATGGCTCTAAGAAGCCATCGTGCCGGGGGAGTGATTCTAGAAGTGCCAATCACTTTCGTTGAACGCACCCGAGGGGCTTCAAAAATGACAACAGCCATAGTGCTCGAGGCACTATGGCTGGTCACAAAGTGGGGCTTTTACAAGTCAGCCTGACCACCGGCACGACGTGCACGGATGTAGTCCAATCGCTCCTGAAGAATCTCTTCTAGCTCTTCGCGGGTGCGACGCTCAAGCAGCATCTCCCAGTGTGAACGAGGAGTCTTGTCATCGTTTGCCTCTAGAACGACCATTTTGCCGTCTTCAAGAAGAGTTGCCTGCTCAGGGCACTGCTTGCACTGCCAGGTCTGAGGAAGTTCGGCGTCAGCGGCAAAAACCATCTCAGAAACGTGGTTGTTGATGCACTGGTAAGAGTGAGTTGAACGAGCTGAGTAGTTAACTCCGCGCTCACTTTCAAGACTCTGAGTGCCAAGACGCATTCCGCGCATAGTTTGCTGGGCCATGTTTCCTCCTGATTGGGTTCGCCTTTTTGAGGCTTGTCGCCAAGGTATAACAAGGCGATAACGTTCAATCTTCCCGCAATTTGCACCTAAAGAGCAAACTCAACTCACTTTTCGAAGGGTTTTAACAGCCAAATCTGCGCGATCGGTCACAATTCCGTCGGCTCCGAGAGAAACCAGCCGTTTCATCTCTTCAGCTTCGTTAATGGTCCAGAAGTGAATTTCAATACCTGACCGATGAACGGCTCGAATAAACCGAGACCTGTCTAGACGTAAAAATCCGGCTTTGGTTGGCACCTGAAGTGCTTTTACGCGCTTGCTACAAACCGGTACGAAAAAACTTAGACCTAGGGCTATGAGCACATAGATGGCAATTAGCAGTGCGGCACTGGCTGAACTAGCAGTTTTCAGGGGGAGTAGGGCCAAAGTTTTCGATCGCCTAGCTTCACTAAACGAAGTAATCAGCACTCGATCATTGCAGCCCAATCGATTCACAACCTCGGCAACGGCGCTAATGGCAGCAGCTGATTTAACATCCAAGTTGAATTTTGCCGCCGGAAAAGCCATTAGAACGGCCTCAAGGCTCGAGATGCGCCCACCACCGAGAAGTTCGATTTCAGCCAACTGGGCATAATCGAAATCGGTGACAGACTCAGGCCGGCCGGCAAGTCTGCTCAAATCGGCATCATGAAAAACAATTGCCACGCCATCTTTTGAGGCTTGGATGTCTGTTTCGATGATGTCTGCACCGGCTTCAAGCGCAGCAGCAAAGGATTCCAGGGTGTTTTCGACCGGTGAATCCTCAGTAACTAGCCCACGATGGGCCAAAATGCGAGGTTTTGGACCAGCCCAATAACCAAATCCCGAGTTCATAAATCGAGCGTATTAGAAAAACTGCCAAACTTGACTCATGCAACCAGGTCAGCACCGCGAAACCGCAAGAATCCTGTTGGTCAATGACCAGGATGAAATCTTCTTGCTTCTGACACATTTTGATCCGGAGGTTGGCCTGCCACCGCGTTGGATTACTCCAGGAGGCGGCATAGACGAAGGTGAAACACCTGCGCAGGCGGCAATTCGTGAACTTTTCGAAGAAACTGGCATTGAAATCGACATTGAAACTCTTGACAAGCCAATTTGGCAAACATCAGGGCGCTGGGATTGGTCTGACGGTAAAAATCATCACACCTATGTGGATTATTTCTTCAAACTGACAGTTACCGACTTTGAACTAGATACATCGAACTGGACCGAAGATGAACGTCGAGATGTTTTGGAGTATCGCTGGTGGAAACTCTCAGAACTCATTGAGAGCAATGGAGTAGTTGGTCCACAGGAGCTAATTGCCTTTCTTACCGACCACTTCTCAGCACACCCGTAATAACACCCCAAACGCCGATAATGAACATTATGTCAAGTAATGTTTTATTTTGCCCAGATAGCGCTTCCCTGCGTCAGGGCCTACTTTGAGTTAGTTGCTGAGATCCAGTCCTGCAACTTTTGGGCAGTCGCTCCAGACTCGAGTGCAGCCGTAGCCTTTTCTAGCGCGTCTTCAAGACGAAGTTCGAGTGAAACATCTGCGCGCGATGCATCTTTGGCCAATTCATAAGAAACAATTCCACCGGCCGCGTTTAGCAACACAATGTCGCGAACGGCACCAAGATTGCCGCGCGTATCTCCCGCAAATAACTTTCGCGCAATCTCGGCGTTCTCGGCAGCGTCTCCGCCGAGCAGCTGGTCAATCGAGGCTCGTTTGAGACCAAGTTTGGTGGGATCCAACTCAGATTTTTGAACCTCTCCCCCAGAAACCTGCCAAATATCACTGTCTTCGACGGTCGAAAGTTCATCCAAGCCGTCACGGCCTCTAAAAACCAGAGCGGTTCTGCCTCGAGCTGACATTTCAGCTGCTAAAAGCGGTGCAACTGCTGCATTTGCCACACCAAGCGAGGTTGCGATTGGTTGAGCAGGGTTGGCTAGCGGCCCAAGAAAGTTGAAAGTGGTCGGGATTCCCAATTGGCGGCGAACTGGGCCAACGAATCTCATTGCCGGGTGAAAAACCGGTGCAAAGAAGAAAGTGATGTCAGTTTCAGCAAAAACGGCCGAAACCTCCTCAGGGTCAAGATCTAACCGAAGCCCAAGCGACTCGAGCATCTCTGAAGATCCAGTCTTGCCTGAAGCCGAGCGTGAACCATGTTTTAGAACTGGAATACCGGCACTGGCAACAACAACCGATGCCATGCTCGAAACATTCACAGTTCCAAGCTGGTCTCCCCCGGTTCCCACGATATCTACCGCGTTGGCTCCGGTGGTGAGTTTGAGCGAATTTTCGAGCATCACATCGACAAGACCCGAGAATTCCTCGACACTTTCGCCTTTAGAGCGCAAGCCGACGATGAACGCAGCCATGATCGGCTCGGGCGTCTCCCCCGACATAATTTCTGACATTGCCCAGTTGGCTTCGGCACGTGAAAGATCGTTTTTCGAGACGAGTTTGCCGATAACCGCGGGCCAATTGAATTCAGAAGTCATAGCCCAAAGTTTATTAGTGAAAAACCGCGCCATGCTCGACAAAAATGCCATTTTTAGCGCTTTCTCGGGGTTAGGATTAGAACTATGACGACCTTAAGCGCCCCAGTCATTAACCGCCCAAGTGCAACCTCGGTTGGCACCATTGTTTGGCTTGGCAGCGAGGTGATGTTCTTCGCCGGCTTGTTCGCGATGTACTTCAGCCTTCGTGCCAACTCGCCAGAGATTTGGGCAAACGACTCAGCAATTCTTAACGTGCCTTTCGCACTAACCAACACCATCATCTTGGTTGCTTCTTCTTTCACCGCTCAGTTCGGTGTTTTTGCGGCTGAGCGCATGCAGCCTCGCGCTACTGGTTGGTCGCCAACAAAGTGGGGTGTCGCGGAATGGTTCCTACTGAGCTACCTTCTGGGTGCAGTTTTCGTTGCCGGCCAGGTTTGGGAGTACGCAACCTTGATTTCTGAGGGTGTCGCGCTCAACTCGAACTCTTACGGAAGCGCCTTCTACATCACCACCGGCTTCCACGCCCTTCACGTTACCGGTGGTTTGGTTGCATTCCTTTTGGTAATTGGTCGCACATTTGCCGCCAAGAAGTTTGGCCACTATGAAGCCACCAGCGCAATTGTTGTTTCTTACTACTGGCACTTCGTCGATGTTGTTTGGATCGGCTTGTTCCTAATCGTTTACGTTCTGAAATAAAGAGGTCGCTGAATATGGCATTCATGAAGAAAACCCCAAAGGCGAACCGTCGCAGCCCTTTCGCAGCGATTTTGGTTATGGCCGCAGCATTGGCGCTTACCGGTGGCGGTTACGCAGCAGTCACTGCAACCGCTGAAGAAGCTGCATCAAACTCTTCTGTCTACACAGCAGCACAGATTGAAGAAGGCAAAAAGCTATTTCTTGCAAACTGCGCTAGCTGTCACGGCAGCAACGCTGAAGGAACCTCAGCAGCCCCAACCCTTATCGGCGTAGGTGCAGCATCTGTTGAATTTCAGGTAGCCACCGGACGTATGCCTGGCCAGGCTTCAGGTCCACAGCTTGAGAAGAAGCCGGTTCAGTTCACCGAAGAGCAGATCACCGCCATGGCTGCTTATGTTTCAACTTTGGCACCTGGTCCAGCTGTACCAACCGACGAGATGGTTGCCGCTGACGGCGATTCAACTCGCGGTGGCGAGCTATTCCGCATCAACTGTGCAATGTGCCACAACGCAGTCGGCGCCGGTGGTGCGCTTACCGAAGGTAAGTTCGCACCAGCCCTAAAGGGTGTTGAGTCACGTCACATCTATGAAGCTATGTTGACTGGCCCACAGAACATGCCAGTATTCAACGATGCAAACCTCACTCCCGAGGACAAAAAAGACATCATCACCTACTTGAAGTATGTGGAATCAAACCCATCAGCCGGTGGTTATGAACTAGCGAACCTAGGTCCAGTTGTTGAGGGTCTGTTTGCTTGGGTCTTCATCCTTGGTCTGATCATCGCAATCACCATTTGGCTTGGCGCCAAGTCAAACTAATCTTCTTTTCCGAATAGAAACTCAAGGGAGCACAGAGTGAGCGACAAGAGCATCGCCTCAACCGGTTCGCACGAACCAGAGCACGAGTACTCAGCGGGTCTAGCGACCATCGCAGCTGATGCAGTGGTTGACCCAGGCATGGAGCCACACCGTGTGCGCATGACCGACAAGAGCAAGAAGCACGAGAAGGCTGCAGCCCGTCAAGTAGCTGCTTTTTTCTTCGCTTCAATCTTCGGTAGCGCATTTGCAATCTACGCTTACTTCGCATTCCCACTGACCGAAGACCTAGGCACTGTTCGCAACAACACGCTGTGGCTTGGTCTTGGCATCGCTCTTGGCCTTTTGGGCATTGGTATCGGCGCTGTTCACTGGGCAAAGACTCTTATGCCAGACGCCGAGGTTTCAGAAGAGCGTCACATGGCACGCGGTTCTGAAGAAGTTCGTGCACGAGCAATTGAGATCGTTCGCCTAGCTGACTCAGAGTCAGGCTTCTCACGTCGCAAGCTGATTCGTCGCTCTCTATACGGAGCCTTGGCTTTGTTCCCGCTGCCAGCAATCATGATTTTTGGTGACCTCGGGCCAAACCCAGGTGACTCTCTTCGCCACACCATGTGGAAGAAGGGCACCCGCCTTGCTAAAGACCCGTCTGGCCTGCCTATCAAGGCTTCAGATGTCACCCTCGGATCAGTTTTCCACGTTATCCCTGAGGGCCTTAGCGAGCTAGAGCACCACAAGCTCGAAGAGAAGGCCAAGGCTGCAGTATTGCTAGTTCGCCTTGACCCAGCTGATCTAAAGGAATCTGACGAGCGTAAGGACTGGTCTTATGACGGCATCGTTGCCTACAGCAAGATCTGTACTCACGTTGGTTGCCCAGTTGCTCTTTATGAGCAGCACACTCACCATCTCCTTTGCCCTTGCCACCAGTCAACCTTTGATGTGACTGACGAGTGCAAGGTTGTCTTTGGTCCAGCATCTCGACCACTGCCACAGCTACCTATCACCGTTGACGCCGAAGGCTACTTGATCGCGCAGAGCGATTTCACCGAGCCTGTTGGCCCTAGCTTCTGGGAGCGTTAAGAATGTCTAATGCAGTTTCTGCACCTAAAAAAGGTGGCTTTCTTGCAGGCACCGCAAACTACCTGGATGAGCGTGTTGGCGTAGCCGGCATTCTCAAGGAGTTCGGTCGCAAGGTCTTCCCAGACCACTGGTCGTTCATGCTTGGTGAGGTTGCCCTTTACAGCTTCCTAGTGCTGTTGCTTTCAGGTACCTTCCTAACCTTCTTCTTCCAGCCATCAATGGAACCGGTTATCTACGAAGGCGTTTATGGTCCTCTAAAGGGTGCCGAGATGTCTATCGCCTACGCATCAACCCTAGACATCTCATTTGAGGTGCGCGGTGGTCTGCTTATGCGTCAGGTTCACCACTGGTCAGCTCTACTATTCGTAGCTGCAGCCGGTTTGCACATGCTTCGCGTTTTCTTTACCGGTGCGTTCCGTAAGCCACGTGAAATCAACTGGCTAGTCGGTGTCGTGCTGTTCGTGTTGGGCATGGGTGGCGGTTTTACCGGTTACTCACTTCCTGACGACCTTCTATCAGGTAACGGTCTTCGAATCATCGACGGCATGATCAAGGGTGTGCCAGTAGTTGGCGCTTACATCTCATCATTGCTATTCGGTGGCGAGTTCCCAGGCGAGGCAATCGTTGCTCGACTTTATGGTCTGCACATTCTGCTTATCCCAGCATTGATTCTGATTTTCATCGTTATTCACTTGTTCATGGTGGTTATTCACAAGCACACCCACTATTCAGGCCCAGGTCGCAAAGACAGCAATGTTGTCGGCTACCCACTGATGCCGGTTTACGTGGCGAAGGCTGGCGGTTTCTTCTTCATCGTGTTTGGTGTTATCGCACTGATT
Source organism: Rhodoluna sp. (assembly GCF_024641065.1). Lineage (GTDB taxonomy): Bacteria > Actinomycetota > Actinomycetes > Actinomycetales > Microbacteriaceae > Rhodoluna. The sequence continues at coordinate 70,124 of NZ_JAHEDV010000001.1, read as the reverse complement.
GCAGCTACCTTCACCATCAACCCGGTTTGGAACTACGGCGGTTACGACCCGTCACCAGTTTCAGCAGGTACTCAGCCAGACTGGTACATCGGTTGGGCAGACGGTGCTCTTCGTTTGGCTCCGAGCCACCTAGAAGTTACTGCAGGCGGTGTGACCTGGTCATGGAACATTCTGTTGCCAATCATCGTTCTAGTAATCTTCTTGGCCCTGGTAGCGCTTTACCCGTTTATCGAGGCTTGGGTTACTGGCGACAAGCGTGAACACCACGTTCTAGACCGTCCAAGAAACGCTCCTACCCGCACTGCTATCGGTGCAGCAGGTGTAACCTTCTATGCGGTTCTTTGGGCTGGTGCAGCGACTGACTTGATCGCAACCAACTTCAAGCTGTCTCTGAACCAGGTTCTAACCTCGATGCAGATTCTCTTGATTCTCGGCCCTATCTTCGCCTACATCGTCACCAAGCGCACCTGCTTGTCGTTGCAGCGCAAAGACCGTGAGATCGTGCTACACGGCCGCGAGACTGGCCGTATCGTGCGTTTACCTCACGGTGAGTACGTTGAGATTCACGAGCCTCTAGACGAGTTTGAACAGTGGAAGCTTGTTGACTTTGTTGACTACGCTCCTACCCTTGCTCGCCCGAACTCAAAGGGCAAGATTACTGTCGCAGCACGCATGCGATCAGCTCTATCTCGCTTCTACTTTGAAGACCGCATCGCTCCAGTCACCCAGGGTGAACTTGATGCGGCTCACCACGACCACGCAGCAGTAGAGTCTGCTCCGAAAAAGGCCGTGACTTCTAAGAAGGCGACTCCTAAGAAGAAGTAATCAAGCTAGCTAATTGGGCCGGTCATTTTGACCGGCCCAATTTCTTTAACCAAAATAGACTGTCTTTGTGAGTACGCAATTTGAATCTGGGCACCATGCATCAATGCATCCAGGCATGAGTCAGGCTAAGTACAACGAATACCGTGACGGCCACGATCACATTGCTAAAGGCATCGCAGCGTTGATGGTTGCAGAAAGCACCATCGACTCCCCCGAAGTTCAAGTCTGGATCGGCAAACACTACGAATACGTCTGTCAGTTCTGGACTCCCAGCAGAATCGCCTACAAGTCGCTAGCGCTCACCTACACGATGGATCCGGCGTTCAAGGCAACCTATGAGGCCTACGAGACTGGGTTAGCGCTCTACATTCAGCAGGCAATCAACCTTTGGGCTGACAATAATCTCGAGTAATAAAAAACTCCCTGCCAGATCGGCAGGGAGTTTTTTGTAGAACTAATTAGTGCGCGTTTTGGCCACGGCTGCGCTCGTAAACAAAACCGATCAAAGCAACCAAGCAAAGTGGGAACGCGATGAAGAACAACCACCAACCCACAGCAAGTGCTGCGAAAGCCATTGATGCGAATAGACCAAGGAAGAATGGCCACCAGCTCCATGGAGCAAAATAACCAATCTCTGAGTCACCATCTTCGATGTTTGCGGTGAGGCTGTCTTCTGGAACCGGGCCCTGAGAGGCGTGAGTCTTCTTGATGTAGAAAGCCAAGAATGCACACATGAAACCAAGCATTGCGATAGCCGCAGTACCGATTGGCTCATAACCACCATTGGTGTTGTAATACCAAATCGCATAGCCCGCTGAGTCTACGAAGTAGAAGGCGGTTAGGAACCAGAAAAGGTTTCCGTTGAACTTCATTTGGATTAACCCTTCTTAGCAGCTGAAGCCTTAGCCTCAGGCGCTGCGAACTCTGGGTGGTTCAGGTCAAATGCAGGTGACTCTGAACGCACACGTGGAATAGAGGTGAAGTTGTGACGAGGGAACGGAGTTCCGGTTGCCCACTCCAGTGAGCGGCCAAAGCCCCATGGGTCGTTCAACGTGGTCTTTTCACCCTTGCGAGCGGTGATGTAGATGTTCCATAGGAATGGAATGATCGACAGCGCGAGCAGAGCTGAACCAACGGTTGAGACCCCGTTCATCCAAGTGAAGCCATCTTCAGGCAGGTAGGTCGCGTATCGACGAGGCATACCGATGATGCCCAACCAGTGCTGAATCAAGAAGGTGGTGTGGAAGCCAATAAATAGCAACCAGAACTGAATCTTTCCGAGACGCTCGTTCAGCATCTTTCCGGTCATCTTTGGGTACCAGAAGTAAATGCCCGCGAACATTGCGAACACCACGGTACCGAACACTACGTAGTGGAAGTGAGCAACCACGAAGTAGCTGTCTGACAGGTGGAAGTCAAGAGCAGGTGAAGCCAGGATTACACCGGTCAAGCCACCGAAAATAAAGGTGGTCAAGAAGCCAAGGCTGTAAAGCATTGGGGTCTCGAATGAAACCGAGCCCTTCCAAAGAGTGCCGATCCAGTTGAAGACCTTCACACCGGTTGGAATTGCGATCAACATCGTGGTGAACGCGAAGAACGGTAGCAACACCGAGCCAGTTACATACATGTGGTGAGCCCACACGGTCATTGACAACGCAGCAATCGCGATGGTCGCGTAAACCAAGGTCTTGTAACCAAAGATCGGCTTGCGGCTGAATACCGGGAAGATCTCAGAAACAATGCCGAAGAAAGGCAAGGCAAGGATGTAAACCTCTGGGTGCCCGAAGAACCAGAAGAGGTGCTGCCAAAGCATTGGTCCGCCGTTGGCTGGATCAAAGATGTGGGCGCCGAAGCGACGGTCAGCACCAAGAGCGAAAAGTGCAGCAGCTAGCGGCGGGAAACACATGATGACCAAGATTGAGGTAACCAAGGTGTTCCAAACGAAGATAGGCAAGCGGAACATGGTCATACCAGGAGCACGCATGGTCAAGATTGTGGTGATGAAGTTGACACCACCCATGATGGTTCCGAAGCCACCCAGAGCAAGACCGAAGACCCATAGGTCTCCACCCAAACCTGGTGAGAATGTGGTGTTAGAAAGCGGCGCGTAGGCAAACCAACCGAAGCTGGCAGCCCCCTGAGGGGTGAAGAAACCGGCAACTGCCACTGCTGAACCGAAGAAGTAGAACCAGTAGGCAATCGCGTTTAGGCGAGGGAACGCAACATCCGGGGCACCAATCTGAACTGGCATCAGGATGTTTGCGAAGGCCGCAAACAACGGAGTTGCAAACATAAGCAACATGATGGTTCCGTGCATGGTGAACAGCTGGTTGTACTGCTCTTTGGTCTCAACGATGTTTAGACCTGGAGCGGCAAGCTGGGCACGGATAACCAACGCCATCACACCACCGATGAGGAAGTATGCGAACGAGGTGATCAGGTAAAGGTAACCGATTTTCTTGTGGTCGGTGGTTGTTACCCAGTCGACAAGAATCTGACCCTTGGTCTTCTTAGCAGCGCCGTAGGTTGACTTGGTTGCAGTAGCGGTAGCCATCGTCCTTATCCTCTGATCTCTGGGTTGTCGCCAGGAAGGTTCTGGTTGCGGTTATAGGTGTCGTCTAGCTGACCGACGTTACCCGCAGCCTCAAGTGAAGTGATGTAGGTCTCGTATTCAGCTTCTGAAACCACCTTGACGTTGAACAACATCATTGAGTGGTACTCGCCACAAAGCTCAGCACACTTGCCCTTGTAGGTGCCCTCAACCTGAGGAGTCACGTACATGACGTTGGTGCGGCCTGGCATCATATCTTTCTTGTATAGCCATTCGACAACCCAGAATGAGTGGATGACATCGCGTGAGGTCAGTTCAATCTTGGTGGTCTTGTTGACCGGAAGAACAAGGGTAGGCAGAGCTGCTTCAGAGCCCTCTTCACCATCGAACTGTGACTGAATGCCGCTTGAGTAGACATTCTCGTTCTGGTAGTTGAAGTCCCAGCTCCACTGCTTTCCGATGACCTGGATACTTACGTCTGGGTTTTCTACTGGCTTCTCAATGGCTGCCATGTCGCGTGCAGTAAAGGCAAAGAAACCAATGGTGATGATTAGTGGAACCACGGTGAAAAGAGTCTCAACCGGGTTGTTGTAACGCATCTGCTTTGGAAGGTGGTTGTCACCCTTGCGGCGACGGTAAACGATGATTGCGTAGATCATCAAAGCCCAAGCAATTGCACCGACAACCCAGAGAACTGTCCATGAGGTGGTCCAAAGGCCAACGATGCGGTCAGTGTGATTGGTCACACCTGGCACACCTGGCAAAAGACCACGTTCGAATTCCTGCTGGGTACAGCCGGATAGAAACAGCATCACAGATGCTGCTAAAGGCAGAGTTGCCCACTTAATTGCACGCTTTTTTAGCACAATCGACCCTTCAAATATCGAATCGTTACGTTGTCTATCCTACGCTCTTCGAGACTCTTTTAGAGCCAAAAACCGCGTGCTTCAGGGTGTTTTGTATGAGAAAACCCCAATCCACTTAAGAGTTGATTGGGGTTGCCTTAGAAAATTCTTTTAATTGAACGAGTCACCGCAGGCACATGAGCCAGCCGCGTTCGGGTTGTCGATAGTGAAACCCTGCTTCTGGATGGTGTCTTCGAAGTCAATAGTTGCACCATCAAGGTAAGGGACGCTCATTTTGTCGATAACCACTGACACGTCGCCGAATTCAGTGATTTGGTCGTCTTCGGCAAGCTGCTCATCGAAGTAAAGCTGGTAGATCAAACCAGAGCAACCACCAGGCTGCACGGCTACGCGAAGGCGCAATTGCTCTTCGGTTGCCTCGGCAGAAATCAAAGTGCGAACCTTGTTTTGAGCCTGCTCGGTAAGTTGAATTCCGGTCACAGCCTCAAGCTGAACTGCTTCGGTCTGCTGTGCTTCGCTCATGGTTTGCTCTTTCTTCTTGAAAACTAGTTAAATTCTAACTTCTGCTTACAAGAAACGAAACCTAGTTGGCCTTCAATTCATTCCCTGCCAGCAGGAATACGGCTTCGCTAATCATTGCTTTACGCAAGCTTTCGATGTGCACAGACTCATTCGGGCTGTGCGCACGAGAATCGGGATCTTCGACACCGGTGACCAGAATCTGTGCAGCAGGAAAGACCTCTTTGAGATCAGCGATGAACGGGATGCTGCCACCGATGCCAATATTCACCGATGGTACTCCCCACGCGCCTTGTAGTGCATTGGCAGCCAGCTCAGCAGCCCAGCCGGAGGCATCCATGTTGAAAGGTTTGCCAAGCTCTACTTCGCCGAAGGTCACCTTGGCGCCAAAAGGTAGGTGCGTCTCGATGTGTTCACGCAATATAGCCAGAGCTGCCTCTGGTTCTTGGCCTGGGGCAATGCGCAGACTGATTTTGGCGCTGGCTTTTGGCAACAGCGTGTTTGACGACATTGCAACTGACTGACCATCGATGCCGATTACGGTAAGCGCTGGTTTTGCCCAGATTCTCTCTAGATAATCACCATTGCCGATTGCGCTGACTCCCGGCAATAATCCGGTGTCGCGTCTAAGGTCGGCCTCACTGTAATCAAGTCGGTCGGCCTCGTATTCAACTAACCCGGCGATCGCAAGATTGCCTTGGTCGTCATGCAGGCTGGCAAGAACTTTGATCAGCGCCATCATGGCATCAGGCACAGCACCGCCATACATGCCAGAGTGCAGCGCGTGGTCGAGTGTCGAGACTTCAATCACCTGAGAAACCAGTCCACGCAAGGTGGTTGTGAGTGCCGGGACTTCAGTCGACCAGTTTCCGGAATCGGCCACGATGATGACATCGGCCTTGAGCAGTTCAGAATTTTCATCCAAGAAGTTTCTAAAGGTTGGCGAACCCGCCTCTTCTTCGCCTTCGACAAAAACGGTGATGCCGAGATCGAAATCTTTACCAGCGACTTTCTTTAGCGCTCGGATGGCCGCCAAGTGGGCCAGAATTCCAGCTTTGTCGTCGGCCACTCCCCTGCCAAAAATACGATCACTGGTGCGATGCGGCTCAAAAGCTGGTGTTTGCCAAGCCTGCTCATCACCGGGAGGTTGCACGTCGTGGTGGGCGTAAAGCAAGATTTGAGGCCTACCGGCCTTGGCCAGGCGTTGGGCCACAACAGCTGGCGCACCTGGAAAACCATTCGTGTGCGAGCGTAAAATCTCGACCGAGTCGAATACCTCGGTGCCCTCCAAAAGCTTGGCAACTGCCTCGGCGCTACGATCTAGTTCAGCCGGATCAAACGCACTCCATGCGATACCTGGAATGCGAGCTAACTGCTGCAGTTCATCCAAGTAAGCTTCAAAATTGCTATTGACAGAATCTTTGGATTTCTCGGTAAATGCTTGCAGCGCATCAGGGCTAAGTCTCATGAGAGTAATCTATAAGTTCAAAGCAATTCACAGAGGATTTTGATGACTGAGCAAGAAAAAACCACTGCCAAAGCTTCAAGCAAAGGCCGCCCTACCCCATCACGCAAGCAGCAGGAAGCTGCAAATGTGAAACCGCTAGTTGGCGCAAAGAGCAAAGAAGCCAAACAAGCCGCCAAGGCTGCACTAATCGCCGAACGCCGTAAGGCTCGCGAAGGCATGGCAAATGGCGACGAGCGCTACATGCTGGCTCGTGACCGTGGCCCGCAGCGCAAGTTCGTTCGCGACTATGTTGACGCCAGATTCACCATCGGTGAGCTTCTGATGCCGGCACTTTTTGTGGTCATTCTGCTATCAGCAATTGATGACAAGGCTGTTCAGGTTGCGCTGCTAGGTGTTATGTGGACCTTGTTCTTGGGCGTTTTCATCAACGCGTATTTCTTGGGTCGCGGCGCAACTAAGGCTCTGGCAGCCAAGTATGGCGAATCTAAGGTTGAAAAAGGCCTACGCTGGTATGCCGGCATGCGTTCAGTTCAGATGCGTGCACTTCGCCTTCCAAAGCCTCAGGTGAAGCGCGGAAACAAGCTCTAATAAATAACTTTTCAAATAAAAAATGGCCGCTGATAATCAGCGGCCATTTTTTATTTGGTCAGTTGCCTATTTATTTTTCGAGCCCAAAATGGGCCGTCATAGATGAATCCGGTGTAGCCCTGAACCAAGGTAGCGCCGTTTTCTAGTCGCTCCTGTGCCTCTGATGCGGTTTCAATGCCACCGACTGAAATGATGGCAACCCTGCCATTCAATCGCGCACGAAGCAATCTGAGTACCTCAAGTGATCTGGCCTTTAGCGGTGCACCTGATAGCCCACCAGCCCCAGCTGCTTCAACCTTTGATTTGGGTGTTGTTAGCCCATCTCGAGAGATAGTGGTGTTAGTTGCGATTACGCCGGCGAGACCCAGCGACAGGGCCAATTCGGCCACCGCATTGATATCTTCATCGGCAAGATCAGGAGCAATTTTCACAAGCACCGGCTTGCCCAGAGATTCGGCCAGCACCGCCTTCAGGATAGGCTCAAGCGCCTCCACAGATTGGAGAGAACGTAGACCAGGAGTGTTTGGCGAAGAGACGTTCACGGCAAGATAATCGGCAACCGGCGCGAGCAAGCGCGCACTCGCACGATAGTCATTTTCAGCATCTTCAACTTCAACAACGCGGCTTTTTCCGATGTTCACACCGATTACTGGGAGTTTGCCCTGGTTCTTCTGTCGCAACTCGGTTAGGCGTTGGGCAACAACCGCAGCACCATCATTATTGAAGCCCATGCGGTTGATGATGGCTCGGTCTTCAATTAGACGAAATAATCTCGGCTTTTCGTTGCCTGATTGAGCAATGGCGGTAACAGTACCAATTTCAACGTGTGAAAAACCTAATTCTCCAAGCGCTTTTACAGCAACAGCGTTTTTATCAAAACCCGCTGCAAGACCGAAAGGCGCATCAAAGTGCAAACCAAATGCCTGGACCGATCCTCGACCGGTAGGCGCCAGCTTGAGCAATTTGGTTAGTCGGAGTGCGCCACCAACACGGATAGCTGCCATGACCAGGTGGTGTACCTTTTCTGGATCCATGGGCGCAAAAAAGAGCTTGAAAATGATTTTGTACATGATTCCTCAAGATTACTTGACTCAACCAGTGGGCTGCTTAAAGACTGAGGGGCTGGCGCATTGCGCCAGCCCCTCAGCTATTTGAATCTTTAGCTGCAACCAGAGGTTGAGCCACAGCCTTCACAAACGTGGCATGAGCCTGATGGGCGCATCTTAATTCCACAGTTGAAGCAAAGTGGTGCGTCTGATTCGGTGCCCTGAAGCATTTCGAACAGTTCAGCTGAAGAGTGAGCTTCACGCTTAGTGGTGATCTCCACTTCAACCGCTGCCGGAGCTGCTACAACTTCTGCAACCTTCTCAGCAACAGCTTCGATAGCTTCTGACACAGCAGCGTCAGCAACCGGAGCGATCGGCGCGTAAGCAGCGTTTGAATCTAGTGCTGCTGAACGCTCTGATGAGCTGTAGATGCCTAGGTAGCTACGAGTGTCGTAAGGCAGGTAGTCAAGGGCTAGACGACGGAAGATGTAGTCCATGAGTGACTTGGCCATACGAACATCTGCGTCGTCGGTTAGACCAGCAGGCTCGAATGAAACGTTGGTGAACTTCTGAACGAAGGTCTCTAGCGGCACACCGTACTGAAGGCCAATAGAAACTGCAATTGAGAAGGCATCCATAACGCCAGCAAGAGTTGAACCCTGCTTACCGAGCTTCAAGAAGACCTCACCAAGACCGCCATCTGGGTATGAACCAGCAGTCATGTAACCCTCTGCTCCACCAACGGTGAATGAAGTGGTTGATGACGGACGAGACTTTGGAAGACGCTTGCGAACCGGGTGAGACATTGGAACAGCGGCAGTTGCATCCACGGTCTTGGTCTCGGTCTTTGCTTTAGCGTCTGAAAGCGGCTGGCCAACCTTGCAGTTGTCGCGGTAGATAGCCAGAGCCTTTAGGCCCATCTTCCAGCCCTGGAAGTAGACGTCAGCAATTTCATCGCGGGTTGCAGTCTCAGGCATGTTTACAGTCTTAGAGATTGCACCTGAAAGGAACGGCTGAACCGCAGCCATCATGCGAACGTGACCCATAGGCTCAATTGCGCGGATACCAACGGCGGTGTCGAAGATTGCGTAGTGCTCGGTCTTTAGACCAGGCGCGTCTACAACGTGGCCGTTCTGGCTGATGTGCTCAACAATTGCCTCGATGGTCTCCTGAGAGTAACCAAGACGGTGAAGGGCAAATGGGATGGTCTGGTTGACGATCTGCATTGAGCCACCGGTTGATAGCTTCTTGTACTTAACCAATGAGAAGTCAGGCTCGATACCGGTAGTGTCACAGTCCATCATGAAACCGATGGTTCCGGTTGGTGCAAGCAATGAAGCCTGCGAGTTACGCCATCCGTTTTCTGCACCGATTGCAGTGTTTAGAGCCCACTGCTCGTTTGCTACAGCAAGTACCTCGGCGTCGATCTGGCTAACCGGCATGACCTGGTGGCTAGCTGCTTCGTGCTTGTGCATGATGCGCTCGTGACCAGCCTTGTTCTGTGCAAATCCAGCGTATGGTCCTACAACACCTGCCAACTCAGCTGAGCGACGGTAGGCAGTTCCAGTCATCAATGAGGTGATTGCAGCTGCTAGAGCGAAACCCTCCTTGCTGTCGTAAGGAACACCGATTGCCATCAACAAAGCACCGAGGTTCGCGTAACCGATACCCAACTGGCGGTAAGCACGAGTGGTCTCGCCGATTGCCTGGGTTGGGAAGTCAGCGAAACAGATCGAAATGTCCATCGCGGTGAAAATCAACTCGTTGGCCTTCACGAAAGTCTCTGAGTCAAATGAACCATCTGGCTTCAAGAACTTAAGCAGGTTTAGCGAGGCAAGGTTACAGCTTGAGTTGTCAAGGTGCATGTACTCAGAACATGGGTTCGAAGCGGTGATGCGACCGGTCTCTGGGGTGGTGTGCCAGTCATTGATGATGTCGTCGTACTGGATACCTGGGTCGGCACATTCCCAAGCTGCATCTGCAATCTTGGCGAATAGTTCACGTGCATCAACAGTCTCAATAACCTCACCGGTGGTACGGCCGCGAAGACCGAACTCGGTGCCATTCTCAACAGCATTCATGAACTCTGCGTTTACACGAACAGAGTTGTTGGCGTTCTGGTACTGAACTGAGTTGATGTCCTTGCCACCAAGCTCCATGTTGTAACCAGCGTCGCGAAGGACGCGGATCTTGCCCTCTTCGCGTGCCTTGGTTTCGATGAACTCTTCGATGTCTGGGTGGTCAACGTCAAGAACTACCATCTTTGCTGCGCGACGGGTTGCGCCACCAGACTTGATGGTTCCTGCAGAGGCGTCAGCGCCACGCATGAATGAAACTGGACCAGAAGCTGAGCCGCCAGAGTTCTTTAGAAGCTCCTTTGATGAACGGATGCGTGACAGGTTCAAACCTGCACCTGAACCACCCTTGAAGATCATGCCCTCTTCGCGGTACCAGTTAAGAATTGAGTCCATTGAGTCATCTACCGACAGGATGAAACAAGCTGATACCTGTTGTGGGCTCTTGGTTCCAACGTTGAACCAAACAGGCGAGTTGAAGCTGAAAATCTGGTTCAACAGCATGTAGGTGAGCTCGTGCTCAAAGATGGTTGCGTCTTCTTCAGTTGCAAAGTAACCGTTGTCGCGGCCAGCCTGGGTGTAGGTCAATACAACACGGTTGATTAGCTGACGAAGGCTGTACTCACGCTCTGGAGTGCCAACTGCACCACGGAAGTACTTGGTGGTCACGATGGTGCTCGCGTTGATGCTCCAGAAGTCTGGGAACTCAACTCCACGCTGCTCGAAGATGGTCTCGCCGGTCTGCCAGTTGGTCTGAACTACATCGCGGTATTCCCAGTTGACCTGGTCGTAAGGGTGAACACCCTCCTGGGTGTAAATGCGATCGATGGTTAGCCCAGCACCTGCGCCGGTGTTGTGGATGAAAGCTGTGGTGTCGGTCACTGCTTTGCCTTTCGTTTGAATGATTTGTACTGAATTTTGTTGAAATTTGTTGAATCTGGGTTTTACTGGGGCTGGTCTGCCGTATCTTCGTGGCTCAGACGCAGCAATTTGATGGCGGCCTCGAAATCATCGAGGTTTTCCCATCCTTGGTAAACGCTGGCGAAGCGCATGAATGCAACTTCGTCTAATTTGCGAAGCGGTTCAAGGATGGCCAGGCCAATCTCGTTTGCTTCAAGTTGCGCAGCGCCGGTGGCACGTACGTTTTCTTCTACGGTTTGCGCAAGCAAGGCTAGGTCAGATTCTGAGACCGGTCTCCCCTGGCAAGCTTTTCTTACACCATTCATGATTTTGTCTCGGCTGAATGGCTGGGTGACTCCGTTGCGCTTGACGACCGTGAGGCTCGCAGTTTCGGTGGTGCTGAAACGCATGCCACATTCTGGGCATTGACGGCGACGTCGAATTGAAGAACCGTCGTCAGATGTGCGCGAATCGGTTACGCGGGAGTCCGCGAAGCGACAAAACGGACAATGCATAGCGGCTCCCTCCCAATTCCGATAAGTTATCCACAGTTTTTGCCTCAAAAAGCACTAGATGTGGATAGTTTTTTGTGTGCTGCCCCTATATCTTGTGGTTTGGGTGCCAATGTTGCAAATTAAGCATTGGGTCGGCGTGTCGCTAGTGATGACGCGAAAGTAGGAAAAAAACGGCGCGAAAAACGACTAAAAAAGCGCTAAAAATGGGGGAAATTTATTTTGAAAATTTAAAGATTAAATCTAGCGGTGACTGCCTCGCCGTGGGCAGGTAGCCCCTCAGCCTCGGCGAAGTCGGCCACCATGGATGAGATCTGCGCCAAGCCCTGCTGGTTGTAATCAATTACCTGCTGCGGACGCAAGAAGCTGTGGACTCCCAAACCCGAACCAAACTTGGCTTGCTGACCAGTTGGCAAAACGTGGCTTGAACCAGCCATGTAGTCGCCCAGCGACACGGGTGAGTAATCCCCGAGGAAAATAGCACCGGCATTGGTGATTCTCGAAAGCACAGATTTGTTATCTGAGGTGTGAATCTCTAGGTGCTCGGTGGCATAGTGATTTGAGAAATCAATAGCCGACTGCAATGAATCAACCAAAACAATCGCAGACTGCTGGCCCTCTAGAGCTGTTCTTACCCTTTCGGAGTGACTTGTGGCATCGACAATGTCAGCCAATTCATTGATTACGGCGTGAGCTAGTGGCTCGGAGTCGGTAACCAGCACGGATGCTGCTGCCTCGTCGTGTTCAGCCTGGCTCACCAAGTCATAGGCAATCAATCTGGCATTTGCCGATTCATCAGCAATCACCAAAATTTCGGTGGTGCCTGCTTCAGAGTCGATACCGATCAAACCCCGCAGGGCACGTTTAGCAGCCGCAACATAGATGTTTCCTGGACCAGTTACCAAACTAACTGGGGCAAAACTGATTTGCGGAATTCCGTAGGCAAACGCCGCAATTGCAGCTGGGCCACCCATGCAATAAACATCTTCAACGCCCAACAAGGCGGCAGTCGCTAGAACCGTCGGGTGCGGGCGACCATTGAAATCTTTTTGAGCCGGTGAAGCCAAAGCCAAGCGCTGCACACCAGCCACCTGGGCAGGAACCACGTTCATGATCACGCTGGACGGATAAACAGCCTTACCGCCAGGCACATAAAGGCCAACTGAGTCAACCGGCTGCCAACGCTGGTGAACCAAGGCTCCCTCAGCCAACTTAACAGTGGTGTCTTGAGGCAGGTTAGCCCGTGAGACCTTGAAGACCCGCTCGATTGCCTCTTCAATGGCACGACGCAAACTGGGCGACAGCTCGGCAACTGCTCGAGCAAGTTCTTCTTTGGTGACCTTTAGCGGCCGAGGGTCGACACCATCACGAGCGATGGTCACGTCAACGATTGCAGATTCACCCGAAGCTTTTACTTCAGCCAGCAACGGCTCAATTTGGCTTATGGCCTGCTGAATATCAACCGAGGCACGAGGAACCAGCTGGTTAACCTGAGCACTGCTGAGTGCGCGGCCGCGAGCATCAATCAGACGCAAATCGACTGGTTTAGGCTGAACCATTTTTTTCCTCCTGGATTTACTTCAAGTGTAAACCGAGAGCTCGGTTCGATACGCTTGAAGGAATCAAAGAACGGTAGACAATGTCACAGCTAGAAGTTGAAAAAGACCCAATCGAAGCACTCCGCGGTACATTCCGCCGTCACGCATCTGGGGTTTCTGTGATCACTCTGCTCGATGGCGAGGGTAAACCGGTTGGATTCACCGCCACATCAATGACCTCTTTGGGTGCAAACCCTCCCCTAGCCAGCTTCAACGTTTCGCGCGGTTCGAGCAGTTGGGCCGCAATCGAGTCAGCGGAATATGCCGCAATTCACACCTTGGGTGAAAAGAACCTCGAACTTGCACAAAAAATGGCAGCCGATCACACCAAGCGTTTTGTCGAGGCCGACTGGTATGCCGGCCCATACGGACTGCCAATATTCGGCGCAGCCACAGCTGTTTTGATAGTAAAAATCCGTGAGATTCACAGCGTCGAATCGAACGCGGTCGTAATTGTCGACGTAGTTGAAGGCCTTCTGGGCGAAACTGACCCGGCCTTGCTCTATTACCAGCGCGGCTACATGAGCCCGGGAAAGCACCTTAGCTAAGGCAGCGGGCACCGAGCAGAACTTTTAGCTCGCCAAACAGGTCCATGGTGACAGACACCTTGGCTTGCAATTTGAACAAGCGTTCTTGCCCATCACTCATCAGAGCAATTTGCACTTCTTCGCGCCCAGCGTGAACGCGCAAAATACGGTTGAGTTCATCCAAGGTTTCTCGGGTCGCGTCAGTTTCGTTCATTCGAATCGTGAGCGGACCACTCGAACCCTCACCGGTGCCCTCGATAGTTTCTACCGAATAGGCATGGATTGAATTGCCGTCGTCTCGCTGGCTCACGCGACCACGAACCACTACCACCTGGTCGGCCTGAAGATTGCGACCGTATTCAAGGTAGGTTTTGCCCATCATCATGACTTGAATTTCGCCTTCAAAGTCTTCGAGGGTTACCGCGCCGTACTGGTTTCCAGAAGCCCTAGCAACGCGATGCTGCACCATTGTAATCAGGCCGGCAATCGTGACTTGCTCACCATCCTTGATGGTTTCGCTCGAAGCTACCGCGCCGATGGTTTGCTCAGAATATCTGGCTAGCTGAGCTTCACGTCCGGCGAGTGGATGATCACTCACATAAAGCCCGAGCATGTCGCGCTCATAGGCAAGCTTTTCTTTTTTCGGCCACTCTGGTCGATCAGGAACGGTTCCGCCGAAGGCTTCATCCATGCCTTCTTCAGAATCGAACAATGAGCCGAATAGGTCGACCTGACCAACTGCCTCATTTTTCTTGAGTGAAACCTGTGACTCGACAGCCTCTTCGTGAATTTCGATGAGAGAGCGTCGAGTGTGGCCTAGTGAGTCAAATGCACCAGCCTTGATTAGCGACTCAATCACTCGCTTTGAACAAACTGTGGCTGGAACCTTGCGCAAGAAATCATGGAACGAAGTGAAACGACCTTTTTCGGCGCGAGCCTTAGCAATGCCATCGACAACGTTAAGTCCGACGTTACGCACAGCACCGAGCCCGAATCGAATGTCTTCGCCCACAGCGCTAAATGCTGCGATCGATTCGTTGACATCTGGCGCTAGAACGTTGATTCCCATTCGGCGACATTCGCTCAGGTAAAGCCCAAGTTTGTCTTTCGAATCGCCAACCGAGGTGAGTAGTGCCGCCATGTACTCGGCCGGAAAGTTCGCCTTCAGATAAGCCGTCCAGTAAGACAAGACACCGTAGGCTGCACTGTGTGCCCGGTTGAAGGCATAGTCGGCGAACGGTAGCAGTGTGTCCCAAAGTGCCTTGATGGCTTCATCACTGTATCCGTTGGCTTTCATGCCATCAGAAAAACCCTGGTATTGCTTGTCTAGTTCTTCTTTGTTCTTTTTACCCATTGCACGACGCAGCAAGTCGGCTTTACCGAGAGTAAATCCGGCAGCCTTTTGAGCCGCAGCCATTACCTGCTCTTGGTAAACAATGAGCCCATAGGTCGGGTCAAGAACTTCAGCCAACGACTCTGATAGCTCTGGGTGAACCGAATCAACCTCTTGCAGGCCGTTCTTACGAAGAGCGTAGTTGGTGTGCGAGTTCATACCCATTGGACCAGGACGGTACAAGGCGATTACCGCCGATATGTGCTCGAAGAGGGTTGGCTTCAGTAGCCTCAACAACGATCGCATGGCTGTTCCATCAAGCTGGAATACGCCAAGGGTGTCTCCGCGCGAAAGCAACTCGAATGTTGCTGGGTCAGAGTCAAGATCTAGGTCTTCAAGAACAACTACTTGATTACGGTTCGACTTGATGTTTGCGAGCGTGTCATCAAGAACGGTTAGATTTCGGAGACCCAAGAAGTCCATCTTGAGCAAACCGAGCTTTTCACAAGGCGGTTGGTCAAACTGAGTGATGACAGCGCCATCGTCTTCGCGCTTCATGATCGGAATTACGTCGATCAATGGCTCTGCAGACATGATTACACCCGCAGCGTGAACACCCCACTGACGCTTCAGCGACTCAAGACCCTGAGCAAGCTCGAATACCTTGGCTGAATCTGGGTCGCCTTCAATTAGATCTCTGAAATCTTGCGCTTCTTTATAGCGCTCTGAATCTTTGTTAATCAGGTCATTTAGCGCGATGTCGCGACCTAAAACCATCGGAGGCATGGCCTTGGTTAGTTTTTCACCAACCGAATATGGCATGGCCAAAACGCGTCCGGCATCTTTAAGGGCCTGCTTGGCCTTGATGGTTCCAAAAGTGACGATTTGCGCCACACGGTCGTCGCCGTATTTCTCAGAGACGTACCGAATAACTTCGCCACGACGACGGTCGTCGAAGTCAACATCGATATCGGGCATCGAAACGCGCTCAGGGTTCAAGAATCGCTCAAAGATGAGACCATGCTTCACTGGGTCAAGTTCGGTGATTCCGAGTGCATAAGCAACGATCGAACCTGCGGCCGAACCTCGACCCGGGCCAACGCGGATTCCCTGTGCACGCGCCCAAGCGATGAAGTCGGCAACTACCAAGAAGTAGCCGGGGAAACCCATCTGCTTGATGACTTCAACTTCATAAGAAACCTGCTTGGCTTGCGCTTCGGGAACTTGGCCCTTGTAGCGGCGCGCCATGCCTTCGGCTACTTCTTGCTCAAACCACGAGGCCTCGGTGTGACCTTCAGGAACGGGAAAACGCGGCATAAGTTCGCGTTCTTGAAACTCAACTTCACATCGCTCGGCGATTAGCAGGGTGTTGTCGCAAGCTTCTGGATAGTCAGCGAAGAGGTCGCGCATCTGTGCAGCGGATTTGAGATAAAACTCTTGGGAATCAAACTTGAATCTATTTGGATCATCGAGGGTTGAGCCAGATTGCACGCACAGCAATGCCTCGTGAGCGGCTGCATCGCCGGCGTGGGTGTAGTGCAAATCATTGGTAGCCAATAGCGGCATGTCTAGCTCTTTGGCTAGTTTCAGTAGGTCAGACATGGTTCGACGCTCAATGTCTAGACCGTGATCCATGATTTCAGCGAAGAAATTCTCTTTGCCAAAAATATCCTGAAATTCAGCAGCTGCTTTCTTGGCCTCATCGTATTGACCAAGACGCAGTCGGGTCTGAATCTCTCCAGAAACACACCCGGTAGTCGCGATTACACCCTGACCATAGGTTTGCAGCAGCTCGCGGTCCATTCGTGGCTTGAAATAAAAGCCATCGAGCCAGGCCTTGGATGACATGCGGAACAGGTTGTACATACCAGCGGTGTTCCGCGCGAACATCGTCATGTGGGTATATGAACCAGCACCCGAAATGTCGTCTTCGCCACCACTACCCCAGCGAACCTTGGTTCGCTCTTGACGCTTGGTGCCAGGGGTTAGGTAGGCTTCGATGCCGATGATCGGTTTAACGCCAGCCGCTTTGGCAGTTTTATAAAAGTCGAATGCACCAAAGTTGTTGCCGTGGTCGCTAATGCCAATCGCTGGCATGCCCTGTTCAACAACTGCCTCGATGAGTGGCTTCACGCGAGCTGCGCCGTCGAGCATTGAGTACTCGGTGTGCACGTGCAGGTGTACAAATGAATCTTTATTCAATTTGACTCCTTTCACACATACTTTTCACTCGGATAGACCAGCCTATCCCCCAATACCAGCGCCAGCCGGCAGCTATCGCCGCTGTTTCTAGTTTGAGCGAAGCACTTCTAATGCATGGCTCAGGTCGGCAGGATATTCGCTCTCGAATTCAACGATTCCACCCTTGGTTGGGTGTTCAAAACTAAGTTTCATCGCGTGTAGCCACTGACGATCTAGCTGCAATCTTGCGGCGAGTTTTGGATCAGCCCCATACATTGTGTCGCCAACAAGCGGGTGTCTGAATGCAGAGAAATGAACGCGAATCTGGTGCGTGCGCCCAGTTTCTAGAACCACCTCTACCAAAGATGCAGCCGGAAAAGCCTCGAGGGTTTCGTAATGGGTCACCGAATGCTTGCCATCGTTCATGACGGCAAATTTAAATTCGGCCTTTGGGTGTCTGCCGATGGGTGCATCAAATGTGCCGGCAAGAGGGTCGGCTAGCCCCTGAATCACAGCGTGATAAACCTTGTGCACAGTTCGATCGCGAAACGCTTGCTTGAGACGTGAATATGCCAATTCTGATTTCGCCAATGTCATTAGCCCGCTGGTGCCAACATCAAGGCGCTGAACAATACCTTGGCGCTCTGCAGCACCCGAGGTCGTGATCTGAACACCTAGGGCCAAGAGAGCACCAGGAACGGTCGGGCCATCCCAGCCCACTGACGGGTGAGCTGCAACACCGGCAGGCTTGTCGACAACGATTATGTCTTCATCTTCAAAAACGATTCGAAAACCAGGAACCTCAACTGGCACGATAGCCAGCGGAGTCTTTGGAGCTGGCATCGATATCTCGATAATTGCGTCCTGAACCAAACGGTCTGACTTACCGATTTCACGCCCGTTAAGTGATACCAAACCTTCGACTAGAAGTTCAGCTGCCGCTGAGCGCGACAGGCCCATCAGCTTGGCAATTGCCGCATCGGCTCGTTCACCAATCAGTGAATCAGGTACGGGTAGGTGCTTGATTTCACTCATAAAACTAGTTGCCAGTCAGTGAAGCTGATTTAGGTTCGACTTGAGCCTCTTCTAGCTTGGCTTTTCCAATTTGTTCACCACGGATGAGCCTTAGCGCGCCCAAAGTGCAGGTGATCACAATTGCCATGTCGGCGATGTTGAAAATCGCGAAATTGAATGGCAACTGGATGAAATCAATAACAGTGCCGTCAGCAAAACCAGTCGCACGGGTAATTCGATCAATTAGATTGCCAACAACGCCGCCAAGTAAGACACCGGCCATAATCGCCCAGCTCAAAGTTTCGATTTTGCGACTGAACCAGAGAATGGCAAGCGCCGCCAGGCTAGAAATGATGGTGAAAATCCAGGTAATTCCGAAGCCAAGCGAAAAGGCGGCTGAATCATTGAAGGCTAGTCGCAACTGAACCAATTGCCCGATGAATGGAACCAACTCACCCGGTTGAAGATTTGCCATCGCGACTGCCTTGGCCCATTGGTCAAGCGCAATCACGATCCACGCGGTGATTACAACCGCAACAGCAAAGCGGCCAATGACTCTATTTTTTGCCACTGCTTAGATGTTTGAGTCGTTGTTTTCGAAACCATTTACCTGAAATGGCTGGTCGGCCTGCGCGGCCGCTGCTTCGAAGTTGTAGGTCAATGCTGGCGAAGTTACCGGACGATCGGTCGGTGCAACGTCAGATTCATCCAAGTCAGTCAACTGGGCCTCGATGTAGGCACGCAACTTGGTGCGGTACTCACGCTCGTAGCTTCTAAGCTCTTGGATGCGATGCTCGATCAGGGCCTTCTCTTGCTCAAGGCGGCTCATGTCGGCACGCTGCTGAGCCTCTGCCTCACGAACAACGCGAGCAGCTGTTGCATGGCCTTCAGCGATAAGAGCATCGCGCTTAGCCAAACCTTCACGAACATGCTCTTCGTGTAGTTTGCGGGCCAACTGAAGCAAGTTGTTGGTGTTGTTGGTATCTAGTGAACCTGGGTCTTGGGTGGCCTCAGGGAATGGGCTGGCCGCCGAAGGAGCGATTGTAGAACTCGAGATCGAATCTGCCGAAGGCGCATTCAGCTGGTCAACCAAGCCTGCTCCACTGCGCTGCAATTCGGCAATTCTTGATTCAGAAGCCAATAGTCGCTGGCGAAGGTCTTCGTTCTCAACGCTCAGGCGTCGAAGTTCAACGACGATTTCATCGAGAAAATCATCGACTTCATCCTGGTCATAGCCTTCACGGAACTTGGTTGGCTGAAATCTCTTGTTGACTACGTCTTCGGGAGTCAATGGCATTTAGATACCTCGTTTTGGTTTAGGAGCCGATTGGGGAGGTCGGCTTGCTACTAAAGACAGGTTACCGCAGGTCTTCAAAGGTTGGAAACAGAGTTGCTAAATGTAGGTAATTGCGATTTGTTTCAGCAGATTGCCGACAAGTCGAATTGCTATTAGCAAAATTGGCCAAGCCAAATCAAATTGAATCGCACCAAGCCTCAGCGGCGGAACAAAACGACGCACAAACTTGAGCGGCGGATCTGTCACGGTGAAAACTACTTCGAAAAGCACAACCAAGGCACCGGTCGGCCTAAAACCGCGCTTGAACGCGATTACCAGGTCAATGATTGCCCTAGCGATCAACGCATAACTGAAAATGGCCAGAAGCCATCCAAGGATGTTGAGAAATATTGCCATTTCGGCGAACTGCTAAGGACGAACGATTAGTTCGTCGGCAAGACCGACGGCGTCTTCTTCTTCTTCGTTAACCAAAACGTGTGAAGGGCTGAGCAAGAAAACCTTGCCGGTAACGCGCTTGATGTGACCCTCTAGGCCGTGCTGCAGGCCAAGCAAGAAGTGAACCATGTTGCGGGCGTCGCTCTCTGACAGCTCGCTCATGTTTACGATTACCGAGATGCCACTTCGGAAGTACTCGGCGATGACCACTGCATCTTCATAAGAAGAAGGCTGAATGGTAAAGATCTCGTTGACATCGCTGACGCCACGGCCGCGTGAACGCATTGGAGTAACGCGAGCAACAGGACGCTCGGTTGGGGTTGCAGTCGGTGCAGCTACTGGACGAGCTGGTAGAGCTTCGTCGCCGCCACTTACGCCAAGCCAGTTGCCG
This sequence comes from Rhodoluna sp., assembly GCF_024641065.1. Taxonomy (GTDB): domain Bacteria; phylum Actinomycetota; class Actinomycetes; order Actinomycetales; family Microbacteriaceae; genus Rhodoluna. The sequence continues at coordinate 49,998 of NZ_JAHEDV010000001.1, read as the reverse complement.
ACCTGTGAAAAAATATTTGCCATTTTTATCCTCCTGAGGATTACTTCTCTAGCCAGAATATGGCTATTTTGAGCGATTGCCTGTGATTGCCGTGCCAATGCGCAAGTGTGTCGCGCCAAACTCAATGGCAGCCTCAAAATCGTGAGACATGCCCGCTGAGATGTACTTTGAGTCCGCAGAAATTTTCTGCAATTGCGCACTCGCTTTAGCGATGGTTTCGAAGTCTATTCTTGGGTCGCGATCTAACGCGGCGACCCCCATGACGCCTAGGAGGTAGAGATTCTGGGATTCAAGAACTGCATTAGCAAAATGCTCTAGATTGGCCGGTTCGATTCCGCCACGAGCTGCATCCTCGGTGAGGTTCAACTGAACGAATACCCCAACCGGTTTAGGTGCATCAATCGCGCTTTTGATCAATGCAGAAAGCAAAGACTGGCGATCAAGCGAGTGGATGACAGTTGCGTACTCAAGCGCCGACTTCACCTTGTTGCTTTGCAACTGGCCTACGAAGTGCCAGGTAATAGCTTCATCGCTGCGCTCAGCAACCCACTTTGACTTTGGATTAGCTTCTTGATCGCGATTCTCGCCGAAATTTCGTTCACCCAGGTCAATTAGGTCTAGAACAAGTTGCGGCTCGTGATTCTTAGTAATCACCACAAGCTCTACATCGCTGGCCAATCGGCCGCAAGCCTCAGCACTGGTTGCGATTCGATTTCGAACTTCGACCAGGCGCTGGGCTAATGGCAAATTCAGCAAAATTTCTAGCGAAGAAATTCAGGGATGTCTAGGTCGTCGCCCCAGGTGCCATCAGCTGACTGAGGCTTGCCGGTGTCTGACGCCTTGATCTCGGCGATGATTTCGTCTTCGTCAACACCAGAAATCACAGCAACAGCTTCGGTAGTTGGGTTTGAAGATTCGAACCAAGAAGTGCTACTGGTTACCACCGGAGGTACAACCGGTGCAATAACCGGCGAAGCCGGAGCTGCCATTGAGCTGAACGGTGCTCGCTCAACGCGACGTGGTGCGCCGCCATCAAAGCCAGCCGCAATAACAGTAATTCGAACTTCGTCACCAAGGCTGTCATCAACTGACATACCCCAAATGATGTTGGCCTCTGGGCTAACGGCTTCTTGAACTAGTCGTGCTGCCTCGTCAACCTCGTGCAAACCGATGTCGTTGGCACCTTGGATAAGGAGCAAGACACCGTGAGCGCCGTCGATGCTGGCCTCAAGCAATGGGCTTGAAACTGCAATTTCAGCTGCGCGAACAGCACGGTCTTCACCCTTGGCGGTTCCGATACCCATCAATGCCGAGCCAGCGCCCTTCATGACTGACTTCACGTCTGCGAAGTCAAGGTTCACTAGGCCTGGGTTTGTGATGGTGTCGGTGATTCCCTGAACACCAGCGCGAAGTACGTCGTCTGCCGTTGCAAAGGCCTCCACTACTGAAACAGTCTTGTTGACCAGCTCTAGCAAACGCTGGTTTGGAACCACGATAAGAGTGTCAACTTCGTTGCGCAGGGTGTCGATGCCTTGCTCAGCCTGCTGAGCACGACGCTTGCCCTCAAAACCGAATGGTCGAGTTACAACACCGACAGTTAGAGCTTCAAGAGTTTTAGCTATGCGCGCCACTACAGGAGCTGCGCCGGTTCCGGTACCGCCACCCTCGCCCGCGGTCACGAAGATCATGTCAGCGCCCTTTAGAGCGGCTTCAATTTCTTCAGAGTGGTCTTCGGCTGCGCGACGGCCAATCTCTGGGTCGGCACCTGCGCCTAGGCCGCGGGTTAGCTGGCGACCAATGTCGATCTTTACATCGGCACCGCTCATCAGCAAGGCCTGCGCATCAGTGTTGATAGCGACGAACTCGACACCGCGGAGCCCAGCTTCGATCATTCGGTTGATGGCATTTACGCCACCGCCGCCGACGCCGACAACCTTAATTACCGCTAGATAGTTCTGCTCTAGACCCACGATGTTCCTCCGGACTTATAAAAGCAATCTTTGAGATCAAAGGTTCAACCTGAACCTTATGGTTTCTCGATTTAATTGCGTTGCGCCAAGAAACTATTCGCTGCAGGGCCTTATCCATGGCATTTTTGCAGGCGTGTCTAGAACTTTGAGTAGTTTTCTGTTGGTGCGTTCGGTGACGAGACGTCGTAGGTCACTCGAACGTTAGCTTTTTGGTTGGCAATCAGTGCAGAAAGAGCTTTCGACTTCAAGACCGACTGAGAACTGTCACCCCAAATAACCCGCTGTTTGGCATAGCCGCGCAAAACCATGGTGACGTTATCTTTTGACTTTGCATCCATGGAATAAACCTTCGGAAACAACTCAACCGGTAGCGCCAGAAGCACATCAACTGCGGCTTGATATTGCTCCGATTTACTTGGGTCACCAGAAACCGAAACTGTTGGGTAACGATCCTTTGCAGTGGCCTTGCCAATACGCACCCCGGCTGGGTCATATAGGTAATCCACTCCCCCGATGCGAATTATGCAAATGGGCTGGCGCTCGGTGATTTGAATCAACAAACCGTGAGGCGGAAGGCTGACCACCGAGAAGCTTTCGATCAGTGGAAACGCCTTGAGCGAAACACCAATTTCTTCTGAACTGATCATTGGCAGCGGCTTGCCCATTTGATCTTTGATGGCGTTCAAAATTGATTTTTCAGAGAGTCGCACTTCGCCGGCGACCGAGATCTTCTTTACCGCCAGTAACGGTGTGAAAATCGTGGCAAGCACGAGAGCGATGAGTGCGCTGAACGATGCGATAACGGCGATGATTACCCGGCGTCGATTTCGAGAATATGCGGTAAACCTGAGCGCTTCAGGCGAAAGTTTTTTTGCTAGGCCCTTGCGCGATGTAGCTTTTCGAACCAGGCTTAGGCGCTTTTGCTCTTTCTTCACAGCTGCCGGCAATTTAGCTGACTTTCGCTTGGCGGGCTTGGTCTTTGCTAATTTCTCGGATGGAGCTACCGGCAATTGCACTGGCTTTTTAGGCAAAGCCGAATTACTCGACGGCTTGGCCGACGAGTTTCGAGTTTGCGGTTTTCTCAAAGCTACTTCTTCAGCGCTTCAAGAAGCTCTGGACACATTCGGTAAATGTCACCACAACCCATGGTCATGATGAAGTCACCCGACTTGGCAAGTGAAGCTGCAACGGCAGGAACATCATCCCAGTTCGGTACGTAGTGAACCTGGGCTTGGTTCTTGAAACGGTCACTCACCAAAGCGCCGGTAACACCTGGCTCTGGGTCTTCACGAGCCGCGTAGATGTCGAGCACGATAACTTCGTCGCTTGCCGATAAAGCATCGGCAAACTCTTGGGCCATGATTCGGGTTCGGCTGTAAAGGTGCGGTTGAAAGACAGTGATCAATCGACCATCGCCGACCACTGCTTTAGCAGCTTTGATAGCGGCAGCAGACTCGGTTGGGTGGTGAGCGTAATCGTCATACACCGAAACTCCGCGCTCAACACCGTGAAGCTGAAAACGACGATCAGTGCCGCCAAAGGCTTCAATTGCCTTGAGGCTTTCTGCAGCATCAAAACCAAGACCAACCAACACCGCAAGCGCACCGACGGCATTGATTGCATTGTGTTCGCCTGGAACACTCAGCTTGGCCGACAAAACTTTTCCTTCAACACTCACGCTGAACGAAACTCGGGCGCCAGTTGCGTCAACGTCAAACAGTCGCACATCAGCCGAATTTTCTTGACCGAAGGTGATCACTCGTTTGCTGGTAATTAGCTTGGTGACGCGAACGGCACCTGGGTCATCAGCACTAATTACGACAAAATCTTTGGCACCATTTGCAAACTTCGCAAATTCGGCTTCAAATGCCGCTTCGCTTCCGTAGTGATCTAGGTGATCTGCATCAACGTTGGTAATCAAAGCAACTGCGGTGTCGTAGTGAAGGAATGAGCCATCTGACTCGTCGGCTTCAATGACGAACAAGTCACCAGATCCGGCAGCAGAAGATGCGTTCAATGCTGCGATTACACCACCGTTAACAAAACTTGGGTCCTCGCCAAGACCAAGAAGGCCGGTGATGATCATGCCTGTGCTCGTAGTTTTGCCGTGCGCGCCAGCAACCGCAATTACCTCGCGCTTTGAGGTTAGGTAGGCCAGAGCTTGAGAGCGGTGAATAACCGGAATACCGAGCTCTTTTGCCAGCAGGTACTCAGGGTTAGTCGGCCAGAGTGCTGAAGTAACCACGACGGTGTCTGGGTTTCCTAGGTTCGCGGCATCATGGCCAATTGCGATTTCTGCACCTAGTTCGCGCAGTGCAGCAACCGTGTCGGTGTCACGCAAGTCGCTACCGGTTACTTTGTGGCCCATGCCAAGAAGTATGCGAGCGATTCCGCTCATTCCTGACCCGCCAATGCCAATAAAGTGAACTGTGCCGAGGTCGGCAGGCACCGGCTGGGTGAAGTCTGGCTTAATCATTTGGTTCCTTACGCTCGGTACTAAGACTAGGCATTACGCCTGAACATTTGATTACAAAACACCGAGAATCAAACTCAAAAGGCGCTCCGAACCGTCTGCGACTCCGACAGACTTGGCGCCATCTGACATAGCTTTGAGCAAGCGTCGGTTCGACATGAGCGGCACGATTTCTGATGCAACATAGGCAGGCGTGAAGCCTGAATCAAGCACCATGGTTGAGCCGCCAGCAGCCACAATCTCGGTCACGTTGAAGCGTTGCTCACCGTTGCCCACCGGATACGGAACATATGCTGCCGGTAATCCGACCGCGGCAAACTCGCTGACTGTAGATGCTCCGGCTCGCGAAATGGCAAAGTCAGCTGCCGAAATCGCAAGATCCATGCGGTCGCAGTATGCGATTCGCACAAATCCTGGTTCACTAACCGGCGGCAACTCTGACCTTCCGCCGACGATGTGAAGCACCTGAATTCCTGCCGCATTCAAAACGCGCCTTGAAGCTTCAATAGTCTCGTTGATGCGCTTGGCCCCTAGCGAGCCACCGGTGACCAGCAATGTCACCGTCTCAGGGTCTAAGCCAAAATGGACGCGAGCCGAAGCTTGATCACTGTGGTTGGCCAATGCTTCTATTTCGCTCCGCAGCGGCATACCCACAAAAGTTGCATTCTTGAGTTTCGTAGCTTTGAAAGCAACCCCAACTGCGGCAGCGAACTTCGAGCCGAGTTTATTAGCCCAACCGGGCAAAGCATTCGCCTCGTGAACTACGAACGGAACTTTGGTACGCTTTGCCGCTAGGTAGGCGGGCGCGCTGGCGTACCCGCCAAAACCAACAACCACGTCGATTTTTTTATCCAGGATGATTTTTTCAACCTGCTTGATAGTGGCCTGAAACTTGGCTGGAAACTTAATTGCATAACCGCCCAGGCCTCGAGGAAAAGGCAACTTTGCAATAGTCAAAAGTTGATAGCCACGGGCGGGAACCAACTCAGCCTCGAGCCCCTCAGCTGTACCGAGAGCCCAAATCTGGTCGCTTGCTGATCGGGCGACAATTTTGTCGGCAAGCGCGAGCAATGGATTGACGTGCCCGGCAGTGCCGCCACCAGCCAAAAGAAAGTTAGTCATCGCACTCTCCTAGGCTGACGAAAGTTAGAGAAGTTTAGGTGGTTGTCTCGTTCGATGGCTAGAACCAGACCGATGGCTCCGAGAGTTGCAACCAACGATGAACCACCCTGAGAAATCAGTGGCAGTGGCACACCCAACACCGGAAGCAATCTGAGAACCACGGCGATGTTGATCAGTGCCTGCAGCACGATCCAAGACATGACGCCGCCAACAACGAAGCGCGCGAAGTCATCCCTGGTATTTTCAAAAATTCGTCGAAACGAAATCGCCAAAAACACGAAGAGGCCAATGAGTACAGCCGCGCCGATTAGACCAAGCTCTTCGCCGATAACCGCAAAAATGAAGTCGTTTTCTACTACCGGAATCCAACTCCACTTCATTTTGGATTCGCCCAGACCCGAGCCAAAAATACCGCCGGCTGCAATCGCGTATTCACCATGAATCGGTTGCCAGTTGTAGTCATTAGGGTCAGGTGCACTCGGATTCAACCAAGCCATAATTCGGCCCACGCGCGACCCCGAACCAACTGTCAGAAGCATCGGCACAGAAATAATTACCGCGGCAATTACAGTCAAATTGATACGGTTAGGCATGCCAGCCAGGTTCAACAGCATCATGACTGATGCAAACATAACAATTACTGTTCCGAGGTCGCTACCCAATAGCACGCAACCCATGGCCGCGACTGCGATTAGCAAGGCCTGCCACCAGACCCGGCCGTCATAAAGGCGATCCTGTCGCTTTGCCATCCAGAGTGAAAGCATCAAAATCAAGCCAATTTTCAAAAACTCGGATGGCTGAATTGCACCAACTCCCGGAATTTGAATCCAGTTTCGGTTACCGCCAACGCTTTTTCCGATGACTAAAACAAGTAGCTGCATGCCCATCGTGATTACGAAGGCAAACTTTGCGAAACGCTTGATGGTTTGAATCGAAAGCATTGAAGCTGCTGCCAGTGCTACCAGTCCGATTGCACCAAACAACAATTGACGCCCGCCGATGGTGAGCGAGTTATTCGTGTCTTTTAGTGAGTCAATCGACGAAGCAGAAAACACCATCACCAAACCAAAAACCAGCAAGAAGAAGGTGAACGCGAGCAGTCGATAAAAGTTTTGGGACTGTGCAGCGAAAATTCGGTTATACATTCCGCGGGCGGCTGAACCCGAGTTAGCTCTCAGCTCACGCACGCTTGAAGAAATGTTCAGTTGAGGTCGAACCGGTTTAGCTACTGGTGGACGACGTCGTTCGTGCGCCTTTTTCACTTGAGCGCCATCCTGACAGCTTCAGCAAATGAATTGCCTCGATCGGCGTAATCCTTGAATTGGTCCATTGAAGCCGCTGCTGGTGCAAGCAAGACAGTGTCTCCGTCACGCGCCAACGACACTGCCGCTGTCGCTACTTCTGCCATGACTTGAGCTCCGGCATCTGCCAAGATTTCGATTACCGGCTTGGCACCAAGATGGCGTGAAAGCGCCTCTAGCACCGGTTCGCGATCTTTGCCGATCACAATGGCAGCCTTTATTCGAGCAGAGTACTTTTTGACTACCTCACTGATGTCAACACCCTTTAGCAAGCCACCTACTACCCAGACAATGTTGTCGAATGAATTCAGCGATGCCGCAGCCGCGTGCGGATTAGTGGCTTTCGAGTCATCAATCCATCGAATGCCATCTGCTTCAGCAACTAATTCAATTCGGTGTGCGTCGAGTCTAAATTTCTTGAGAGCAGCTTTAATGTCAACCGGTGAAACCCCGTATGAACGTGCCAGCGCAGTCGCTGCAGCTGCATTTGCCATCAGATGCGGAGTCATAACACCGATGTTTGAGAGATCTTCGAGCGTCGCGATTTCGAGTGCGTTATTTGCCCTGTCATCCAGGAATGCACGATCGCAAAGAATGTCTTCGACAAAGCCGATCTGACTGCGCATAGGAGTACCAATTGTGAACCCGATTGCGCGTGCGCCCTCTTGAACATCAGCATTTTCAACCATGCGCTCGGTCTGTGAGTCGGCAACGTTATAAACACAGGCAACCTGGGTGTTTTCAAAAATTTTCGCTTTGGCATCACGGTAGGCCTCAAAAGATCCGTGCCAATCTAGGTGGTCATCAGCAAGGTTTAGAACAGCGGCCGAAAATGGCTTAACCGTACCTAGGTAGTGAAGCTGAAAACTTGATAACTCAACAACAAGAGCATCGAAACCATCCGGTTCACGAATAGCGTCCAATACCGGAGTACCGATGTTGCCACAGGCGATGGCACGTTTGCCGGACTGGTTGATCATTGCCTCAACCATTTGAACGGTAGTGGTTTTGCCGTTGGTGCCAGTGATCATCAGCCAGTCAGCAACGCGCTCAGGGTTCTTATCGCGAACTCGCCAAGCAAGTTCGATGTCTACCCAAACCGGAATCGCCACGTCGGCAGCCCAGCGCAAAAGTTCGTGCTCTGGCTTTACTCCTGGAGAAGTAATCACCAGTTGCGCTTCAAAGCTTTTTACAGCCGCGGGCACTCCCTTTGCCTCTTCACCACTGATGTGGTCAACGCCAATGACATCAAGGATGTCTAGAAGTTCGGCATCAGCTTTTTCAGCAACGACAAGCACTTTGCAACCAAGCTCAGCCAAGGTGTCTGCGACCGAGAAGCCAGTCACTCCGAGCCCAAAAACAACAACACGCAGGTCACGCCAATTGGCGTGCCAACTATTTAGCTGAGAAAAATCGGTCATCAGAATGCTTAGCCAGCAATCCACTCAAGATAGAACAAGCCGATGCCACTGAGCACGCAAAGACCGGCGATGATCCAAAAACGAACAACAACGGTAACCTGGGCCCAGCCTTTCAACTCAAAGTGGTGGTGCAGCGGGCTCATCAAGAAAACGCGTCGCCCAGTGCCGGTCTTCCACTTGGTTAGTTTGAAGAACACTCGCTGAATAACAACTGAGCCGGTGACGATCACAAAAATACCGCCGATCAGAAGCAAAAGGAGTTCGGTGCGAGAAAGAATCGCAAGAGCCGCCAGTGCACCACCAAGCCCAAGCGAACCGGTGTCACCCATAAAAATTTGCGCCGGTGAGGTGTTGTACCAAAGAAAGCCGGTTAGGGCTCCAACGATTGCGGTAGAGACCACAGCAAGGTCTAGCGGGTCGCGAACCGAATAACAGGCTGAAACGTTCTCTAGCACCGATCCACAAGCTTGGTTGAACTGCCAGAAGCCGATCACTGTGTAAGCGCCGATAGCCATTATCGAAGAGCCGGTTGCTAGCCCATCGAGGCCATCCGCGATATTCACACCGTTTGAGGCTGCCGCAACGAGAATGTAGATCCAGATCAAGAAGATTGCCAAACCCGCGATGGTGCCAAACATCATTAGATCGATGTTGGTGTCTCTGATAGCAGAGATAAAGGTTGAAGCTGGCGTTAGACCATCCTCGTTTGGAAATTGCAAGGCAAGCAATGCAAAAACGGTAGCAACCACACCTTGGCCGGCAATTTTCGCCCAGCCGGTTAGACCGAGGCTGCGTTGCTTGTGGGTTTTGATGAAATCGTCGATGAAGCCAACCAGGCCGAGACCAACCAGCATGAGCAAAACCAAGAGTGCTGAGGCAGAAGGCACCTCGTTGTTGGCTAGCTTGCCAACGAAATATCCGATAACCGCGGCAACAATAATCACCACACCGCCCATGGTTGGTGTTCCACGCTTGGTGTGGTGTGATTCAGGCCCGTCATCGCGAATAAATTGGCCCCACTTAAGTTTGCGGAACAGCCAAATAAAGGCAGGGGTCGCCAAAAGCGTGAAAGCCATTGAGACTCCACCGGCTAGCAAAATCGCTCTCAAGAACGAACCTCCAAAAGATCATCACCCAGGTGTCTGAGGTTGGCAGACTTGGATGATTTCACCAACACAATATCGCCAGCCATAAGCATTCCACGAACAAACGCCAAAGCCTCGTCAATCGCCTCAAAGAATTTCGATTCGCCGCCCCAGGAGCCCTCTTGTTCAGCACCCATGTGGATTAGCTTGGCTGCCTCTCCAACAACGATTAATTGATCGATGTTCAACCGCACAACTGTGCGACCAATAGCGTCGTGCTGCTCACGCGAAGCATGCCCCAGTTCTGCCATTTCACCCAAAATTGCGATGGTTCTGCGGCCAGATTTTCCGAGGTGAGCAAGGGTTTGAAGCGCAGCTTTTGTTGAGTCTGGGCTGGCGTTATAAGCATCGTTAATGACGGTCACACCATCGCTGCGATGGGTAGTTTGCATTCTCCAGCGCTCAGCCAATGGCATTGATTCGAGCGCCTCGGTAATAACTGCACGAGAAACGCCAAGTTGATCAGAAACCGCCGCAGCAGCAAGTGCATTCATGACATGGTGCTCCCCCAAAATCTGGAGAGTCAGTTTCGATACTTCGGCATCTGGCCAGTGCAATTCAAAAGCTGTGCCATCGATTGTGAGGTCGTGGCCGGTCGCGCGGTAAACAGCATCGCCTGAGGTACCGAAAGTGATTTTCTTCGCCTCGGTGAGTTCGGCCATATCACGCACGTAACCGTCATCGCTGTTCAAAATTAGGAGGTCATTTGCCGATAATCTCGCTGGCAGTTCCGCCTTGATTTTTGCTGTGGTTTCGATGCCACCAAATTCACCGACGTGTGCCAAGCCAACCTTCAGAACAACACCGATATTTGGCTTTGCAATTTCAGTCAAATAAGCAATGCTGCCTGGGCCACCAGCGCCCAGCTCGACAACCAAATATTTGGTGTCGAAGGTGGTTTGAAGCATCGAATATGGCGCACCAACTTCATTGTTATAAGACTCGATCGGTGCGATGGTTTCGCCAACTTGACTCAAGATAGCGCGAAGCATGTTTTTGGTCGTGGTCTTGCCATTTGAACCGGTGATGCCAATGACCTTCAAGTCAGATACAGCACGGATGCTTTGCAATACGTAGCCAGCCAATTTGCCTAAAGCGAGAACAACATCCTTGACAATAATTTGCGCAATATCGTTCTGCTCAGGCAGGTAGCGCTCAACTACGGCAGCAGTGGCACCATTTTGCACAGCAGCTGGCACAAACAGGTGCCCATCGGTAACCTCACCCGGCTTTGCGAAAAATAGCGAACCCGGCTTTACCAGCCTTGAGTCGGTTTCGACCGAACCGCTAACCAGAGTTTCTTGCGAGCCCGAGCTGCCAATAATGAGTTCGCCGTCAATTGCTTTGGCAATCTCGGCTAATGAAATTGCAATCATGACCAGCCAGACTCTTTGAGTGCTGCACGAGCTTCTGCTCGGGCCGAGTATGGAGTGCGAACACCGCGAATGTCACGGTAATCCTGATGGCCAGGGCCAGCCCAAAGAATGGCGTCACCCGGTTGGGCCATAGACACGGCTTTGCGAATTGCTGCCTCTGGCGGGCTTACCTCGATGATTTCAAGCTCGGGCCTCGCAGCACGAGCTGCATCGACCAGGGTTTTTCTGATCGAGGCTGGGTCTTCAAATCGAGGGTGGTGGTCGGTAATTACCAAAACATCCGAGCCTTCAGCAGCAATCTGGGCCATAGCCGGGCGCTTTGAGGCATCTCGGTCTCCATCGGCACCAAAGACCATAAAGACTCGACCCTGAGTTACTTTTCGGACCGCAGCCAGGGTGTTCAAGAAAGCATCGGGACTGTGGCCGAAATCAACATAGACGTCTGGGCCGGTCTCGCCAGTTACTCGCTCGGTGCGACCCGGTAGATAGGCGTCAATTCCATCCTTGATAGCTTCTGCGATTCGATTGGCATCAAAACCGGCCTCTACCAACATTGCAATGGCAAGACCCGCATTTGCTGCCATGTGAATGCCAAGTAGTGGCACGCGTGAGCGAATGTTGATGCCGTTTGGGCCGGCTAGCACAAATGAGGTGTATCGTGGAGTTTCGGCGGTCACAGCCACATGCCAGTCTGCGTCTACACCCATTTCGCTAGTGATAGTAACTACTGGAATCTCTGACTGCTTTGCAACCAGGCGGCCGTATTTTGAATCTAGGCAAACCACACCGCGGTCGGCTCGACGTTTGGTGAAAAGTGGCAGCTTAGCGGCCAGATATTCATCCATATCGGCATAGTCATCGAGGTGATCGTGACTCAAGTTGGTGAAACCAACCACATCGAAGTGCATGCCATCAACTCGCAACTGCGACAGTGCCTGAGCCGAGACTTCTACGGCTACTGCGGTCACACCCTTCTCACGCATGCGAGCAATCAAAGCCTGCATTTCAGGCGACTCAGGAGTGGTCAAGCGGCTGACAATGACTTCACCGGCAATGTGACGCTCAGCGGTTGATGTTAGGCCGGTAACCTCACCCATTTGACGCAAGATACCTTCGAGCAGATAACTGGTCGAGGTCTTACCGTTCGTGCCCGTGGTTGCAAAAAGCTTTGGCATGTTGCCTGGCACATTGCCATAGACATAAGCGGCCAAATCGCCTAGGTGAGCCCGTGGGTTCTCAAGGATGAGCACTGGAACCGAAAGCTGACCGAGTTCTGCTGCACCCGCTGCATCGGTTAGAACGGCAACTGCGCCCTGTTCGAGAGCTTGTGCCATGAACTTGGCACCGTGAGTCTTTCTTCCTGGCATAGCGACAAAAAGGTCGCCGCTGCGAAGATCGCCGGTGTTCATACTGATGCCGGTGAGGGTTACATCGGAGGCTTCAGGCGCCCAATCTAATGAGAATTTTTGTGCAAAAGCCTTCAGAGGCACTGGCACAACGGCCTCTGGTCTCAAAATTGGTGGAATTTGCTCTTGAATAGTCATCTCTACCATTCTTCAGCAATGTTGGGCGATTTCGTGGTAGATGGAGGCACTCGGTATGTTCGGAGTGTCTGTTGCATGATTTTTTTGAACGGTCCCGCAACACCAAATGAGTTTGAAATCGTTCTCGACTTATAAACCGTGACTGCAACCACAAACTGGGCGTCTTCAATCGGACCTAAGCCAATATAAGACACCGCGTGTAGCGAACCGTATCGACCGGTGGCAGGGTCGGTAATCTGAGCGGTACCGGTTTTGGCTCCGATTCGGTAGCCCGGAACCGCTCCGTAGTGACCAATACCACCGTGTTCAACAACTTTTTCGAGCATCAAAAGAGTTGATTCGGCCGTTGCGGCAGAGACTACTTGTTTGCCAGCTTTTACCGGAGCAGTTGCATACTTTCCGTTTTCGTCTGCACAGCCATCGGTCAGAGTTGGCTCAAGCAATACTCCCCCGTTGCCAAGGGCCTGATACATCATGGCTGATTGAATTGGGGTAACACTGACACCCTGCCCGAAGGTTGATACCCAGCGCTTGATTCCATCCCAGTTTTCTAGGGTGTTCAGCAGACCCGAGTGTTCGCCTGGAAAACCAATTGAAGTCTTAGAACCGAGGCCGAATTTGTCTAGGTAGGCTCGGCGAATCTTATAGTCAACCAAACCACCGATCTGTGCGATACCGGTGTTGGATGAATCGCGAAGAATACCCGTGGTAGTCAATTGCTCGGTTGGGTGAACGTGGCTGTCGGTGATGTTGTAGTTAACGCCCGGCAATGGCCAAGAATATGGAACTGTCACCTTGGTTTCAGGAGTTGCCTTGCCCTCTTCAATTGCGATTGCAGCGGTGATGGTCTTCAGAGTTGAGCCTGGCTCAAACGCTTGCTGAAATATACGGGCACCGCGATCTTCGCTTTTGCTCTTCTCTGGTGCGTTTGGGTCAACGGTCGGAGCCTCGGCAGCTGCCAAAATTCGACCTGTCTTAATGTCGATAATCGTGGCCGAACCCCAGTCACCACGCAAGTAACTAACTGTCGATGCCATTACCTGCTGCGCGTAATACTGCAAATCTGCGTTGATGGTCAGGTGAACATCTCGACCAGGAACAGCCTCGGTAATAGTCACAGTGCTTTCAGGAATTTTGATTCCGTCAGCACCGGTCTCGAAGGTTTCTTGGCCCGAAACACCTGCAAGACACTTGTCATACATCTGCTCGATACCAGCCACGCCGATGCCTTCGGCATTGACAAAACCGACGATGTTTCCGGCCACAGCTCCGTTTGGATATAGGCGGTCAGCGATCGCGTCGGTGTAGACCCAAGGAATTTTCAAATCTTTGATTTGACGATAGGCAGCGGCGTCAACACGCTTCTTGACCTGGGCATACTCGCCAGTGCCAGTAATTTTCTTCAAGACTGCCGCTTTAGTCATTGAAAGTGCTGACGCCATCTCGCCGGCAGCTTGGTCTACAGTTACCTGCACATCTTGGTCGTTTAGGGTTCGAGTGAATTCGGCCACTTTGCTCGGAGCAACATTTATGTCATAGCGCATGACGGTCTTTGCCAAGACCTTGCCCTCGGCATCGTAGATAGTGCCTCGAATCGCAGGAAGTGTGCGAGGTACCGAACGCTGGTCACTCGAGATTGTATTTAGCCGTTCAGCATCAATGACCTGGGTGTAAAAAAGGCGACCAACAAAGAGCAACGCAATAACGGTAACGATGCCAACAAAAAGCTTTAGACGCTTTTGAGGTTCACCTGGATTTAGGTAGGCCATGGTTCACCAAATTATCTGGTTGGTGAAGCGGCAATTTGGCCACCGTAGCTGACCACAGTCTCAGCAACCACGGCGGCGGTTGCTGAAGCGCCTGAACTCGCAACCATCGATGAAATATCACCGGTGCGCTCGGTTAGCGCGGCATTAGGAATCAAGTTAGAAGCAACACGACCGCTGGTGTCTAGCGCAGCCTTTGGCTGACCAAGAACGGTCTGATCTGAAATACGCAAGAAAACTGGGTTTGCGTTGGCAATCATTCCAAGCTTCTGGGCAGAATCAGCAAGGTTCTGCTGTGAAGACAGCGAATCTACCTGCTCACTCAAGATCTGAGCGTTGGTGGTTAGCTCGCGCTTCTGGGCCTGCAAGTCAGCCAACTCGTAAACAGCGTTTGAAGTCATGATGTGAATACACAGGTTCAGTACGGCAATCGCTGCAACGCAAATTGCTAGAAACACCATCGCTGAACGGTTGGCACGCGCAGCACCCATCGCAGGCAAGGCGCGAAGGTTTACTCGCTGCTGCGGCTGGACTGAACGCTGGCTTAGACGTGCTGTGCTCATGCTTTACTCCGGATTTTTTCTGCTGCGCGAAGGCGAACCGACGCTGCTCTTGGGTTTCGGGCAATTTCTTCGGCTGATGCTGGCTCGGCACCTTTTACAATCAGTCGAATTGTTGGTGCGTGCTCAGGAAGTTCAATCGGAAGTTCAATCGGCGCTGAAGAGTTTGCTGCGGCCGAAAAGGCCTGCTTGGTGATTCTGTCTTCGAGTGAGTGGTAACTCATGACCACGATGCGTCCGCCGACTGCCAGTGCATCGAGCGCTGCCGGCATGGTGCGCTCAAGTACTTCGAGCTCTCCATTCACTTCGATGCGCAGCGCCTGAAAAACTCGTTTTGCTGGGTGACCGGTTGATTTACCTGGGATAAAAGGAATCACCTTGGCGATTAGTGTGGCCAGCTCGGTGCTGGTTTCAAAAGGCTTGATCTTGCGTGCTGAAACGATTTCACGGGCAACAGCTTTTGCGTAGCGCTCTTCACCGAATTCCTTGAAGATTCTGGCAAGTTCAGCCTCGGTGTAGTTATTGACGATGTCAGCCGCGGTTTTTCCTACGGTTGAATCCATGCGCATGTCTAGCGGTGCCTCGTAAGAGTATGCAAATCCGCGGTCGCGTTCGTCTAATTGCATGGATGAAACACCAAGGTCGAGCAAAATGCCATTAGCTGCAGAAATCTCTAGTTCGTCGAGAACATCCAAGATCTCTTCATAAACCGCGTGCACCAGGTGAATTCGATTGGCGAAACGCTGCAGGCGCTCACCCGCGAGAGCAAGCGCTGAAGGATCGCGGTCAATGCCAACCAAGGTGATGTTAGGAAAGCGCTCGAGAAAAGCCTCGCTGTGGCCACCCAAGCCCAAGGTTCCGTCTACGAGCACGGCACCATCGGTGGTCAATGATGGGCCAAGAAGTTCGATTGCGCGTTCTAGAAGTACTGGGTCGTGCAGTTCAGAGATGAGCTTAGCCATTGGTTATCCGGGACTAGAAAAGTCCAGGAATCACCTCCTGCGCAACTTCGGCAAACTGCGACTCTTGACGCTTCAGGTATTCGTTCCAGGCTGATGCATTCCAGATTTCAGCTCTTGAACCAACACCGATGACGACTAGGTCTTTGTCTAAGCCGGCGTATTGACGCAAGGCCGCTGGGATAGTTACCCGACCCTGCTTGTCTGGTTGCTCGTCTGAGGCGCCAGAAAGAAAAACACGAAGGTAGTTGCGGGCGTCGACATTGGTAACCGGCGCTTGACGAATCTTGTCGTGCACGGCTGCAAACTCGGCAGCACTAAAAACATACAGACAGTTCTCTTGACCACGGGTGATAACCAAACCGCTTTGAAGTTCGTCTCTGAACTTGGCCGGAAGGATTACACGGCCTTTGTCATCGAGCTTGGGCGTGTGCGTACCGAGTAGCATCTTCGCCCCCTTTCTCGATCGACATTTACAACTAACTCCACTTTACTCCACTTCGCTCCACAATTGTGGATATTTAGCGGAATTTTATGAGCTTATCGCCAGCGTGTCGCGAATTCAAGCGGTTTTTGGCTGTGGAGGAAAAATCCTTGTTAAAGCAAAAAACCCACCCGATTTGGGTGGGTTTGGAGTGTTTTTCGGTTTATTGCCCCTGGCGGCGATCCCAGCGGTCTTCGAAGAAGTTTTTTGCCTGACCAGCCTGCTTGGCAGCCTTGCCTGCAACCGGTTTTTTTGAGCTGGTGATGGTGCGGTTGACATTTGAGCTGGCCAAAATAAGACCCGCAAGCATCACCAAGAAACCGACCACACCGAATGCGGCCACCTGCAACATCACTGCCACAATCAAAAGTGACAATCCGATAATGGCAACTGCTGCCCCGGCGATAATTCTTCGCGGTGAAATAACACGACCTTCGCCGAGCTTTGAAGCGAGGTTCGCGTCGGTTGCATAGAAACCGCGTTCTAGCTCATCAAGAAGCTTTTGCTCTTGCTCAGACAGACCCATCGAAACTCCTAAAACTGCGCATCGCGCCACTAGTTCAAATTGTAGGCTCCAGTTCGGCGTTAGGCTAGTGCCGTGACTGAATCTAAAGCGCTACTTGGGCTAATTCAAGAAAACTTGGATGAATTTTGCAACGCCAGACGAGTTGAATTCGAAATGATTTCTCCAGATCTTGTTCCCGTTGTTGACTACACCCAAGACCTTCTTCGCGGCGGCAAAAGATTCCGTGCACTTTTCACCTACTGGTCTTGGGTGGGCGCACTCGAATCGGCCGACCTTCAGCAATCAGAGCAGCAACGCGCCGCATCGGCTGAAGCAATGGTGAGCATCACCGCCGCCCTTGAAATGTTCCACGCTGCAGCCCTGGTTCACGACGATCTTCTCGACCAGTCGGACACCCGACGCGGAGCTCCATCCGTGCACAAAAGGTTTGAAGCCCTGCACCAAGAATCTGGTTGGGCGGGAAGCCCAGAGCGATTCGGAACAGCCGGCTCAGTGCTTGTTGGCGACCTCATGTTGGGTTGGAGCAGCGAGCTATTCGGCAATGCCCTACTGAACGCACCAACTCCAGAGATTGAAACCGCCTGCCGAAACGAATTCAGCAAGATGCGTGTTGAGGTAATGGCCGGTCAATACCTAGACGTTCTAGAAGAGAATGCGGCACTTACTCGCCCGGCCAGCGAATCGGTTGGTCGAGCAACCCGCGTGATCTTGTATAAGACAGCCAAGTACAGCATTGAGGCGCCGATGTTGATTGGCGCGGCTTTTGCCGGAGCAACCCCGGCGATGCTTCGCGGGCTATCAGCCTTTGGAATCCCCTTGGGCATGGCCTTTCAGCTCAAAGATGACATCCTTGGTGTTTTTGGCGACCCTGAGGTAACCGGAAAACCCGCGGGAGATGATCTTCGCGAAGGCAAGCGTACTGTTTTGGTTGGGCTAACCCGCGAGACCTTGCCGAAGTCAATTGCCACGATATTTGACGAACTTTTGACCAGTCGAGTTCTTGACGGTGAACAGATTGCGTTCTTGCAACAAACCATTATCGACAGTGGTGCACTGGCCAAAACTGAACGAATGATGCAAGAACTTGCTGACGAAAGCTTGAACGCATTAGAGAGCCTGGAGCTCGACCCAAGAGCTAAAGAACAGCTGAAAAAACTAGCTCTTCTAGTTATTAATCGTGACGCTTAATTAGTTCTAGTTAGATCGCGCTTCTCTATTAGAGCGCAAGCATCATCGCTGAACGGCGCACCGCTGACTTGTGACCCTTGAGCAAAAACTCCATTGGGGTTCCAGGCAGGGTGTCGTCGAAGGTGTAAAGCCACTTCACAGCTTCATCAATGTCAAGACCCGAATCAAGCAAAACGATTATTGTGCCGTGAAGACTTGCTAGTGGCTCACCATCTACGATCAATTCGGCAGGAACCTTCAGCACTCCGTCTCGTCGCGCCGCAACCAGGTGGTGCTCCTCGATTAGTCGACGAACGCGACCAAGAGGAATATCGAGTTGGTCGGCAACTTCGGGGACGGTTAGCCAAGCAGGCACTGCATCAAGAACATCATTCACAAGACAAGATTGCCACACCTGAGCGCCTCTGTGGTATCCCCTAGCCTCGTGGGATGATATTGGGGCAGCAATATTGCGACCGGCACCACTTTTTTAGGAGTAAACGATGGCGGATCTTTCTGGCCGACTCATCGGCGGCCGCTATTTGATTAAGAATCTCGTTGCTAGCGGCGGTATGGCAACTGTCTATTTGGCTATTGATACTCGCCTGCAACGCGAGGTGGCGCTCAAGATAATCCACCCACACTTGTCGAACGACCAAGACTTTAGAGAAAAGTTCATGCGAGAGGCACTAATTGCCGCGCGTATCTCACACCCAAATTTGGTCAACATTTTTGACCAAGGCCAGGATGGACATCTCGCCTACATCGCGATGGAATATGTTCCTGGAATTACCCTTCGTGACGCGCTAAGAGAGCATGGATCAATCGACTCAAAGCGCGGGCTAGCGCTTTTTGAAAAACTTCTCACCGGATTAGCTGCAGCTCATCGCGCCGGAATTCTTCACCGTGACCTCAAACCTGAAAATATATTTCTTGCAGATGACGGCAGAATCAAGCTCGGCGACTTCGGCTTGGCCAGAGACATTGATAACCACACATCCACCGGCTCTCTGGTTGGCACAGTGGCGTACCTCTCACCCGAGCTAGTTCTGCGCGGTATTGCCGATGCCAGAAGTGACGTGTATGCGGCAGGCATCATCCTTTTCGAAATGCTCACTGGTCGCCAGCCCTTCGAAGGCGAGCAGGCAGTTCAGATTGCCTACCAACACGCCAATAGCCAGGTACCGGCTCCTTCAAGCCTTAATTCAGAGATTGCACCGATCGTTGACGAGCTCGTGCTCTGGGCATGTGCCAAAGACGCCAGCCACCGACCAGCAGATGCAGGCGAACTCCTTGCTGCAGTTCAACGTGCGCGCCGCGACCTTGACAACGGGCGAACTGGTCGACGACTCAATACCACTCAAAAGCTTGACACCACCGAGGTAATTTCTCCGTTGGCAACCGGATCTGGCGCTTTGCAGGCAAATGCGACGGAGGTCATCCCAGATTTCAATTCAACCGAAAAACTTGATGACCTAAACGCAACAACGGTTCTAGATGACTTTGAGGTCGCGACCGAAGAGGAAAGCGAGCTGGCCAAGTTGGGTCGCTCACGGCGCCTCCTGCGAATCGCAATCGCAACTCTATTGACAGTATTACTCGCAGCGGGAGCGGGCTGGTGGTTTGGCGCTGGACCAGGCGGCTTCAAAGCCATTCCTGATGTTTCTAACCGAACCAGCGAGCAAGCATCTGCTGCCCTCGAATCACTAAATGCAAAGATTCAAATCATCACTGAGAGCAATGAGTCAGTTCCGGTCGGATTAGTAATTCGCACAGAGCCGGGCGCAGGCTCGTTGTATTTTGGTGGCGACATCAAGATTGTCACCTCGGCTGGTCCGGCCGTCGTAACAGTGCCTAAACTGCTCGGTAAAAACCTAGCCGAGGCGACCACCGCGCTGGTTGGGGCTGGCCTAAAACTGGGCAAAGTCTCTTCATGGTTTGTTGATTCACCGCTAGGAACGGTCTACGAAACTTCTGCTGACACAACAGCTGAATTACCCGGTGGCACTGCCGTCGACCTCAAAGTTTCATTGGGTGCTATTCCCGTTGTCGCGGGGTTGAGTCAAGAAGTTGCAACGGCGGCCCTGGCCGCTGCTGGGCTAAAAGTCGCAGGCGTCTCTGAAGAATTTTCAGACACTGTGACCAAAGGCCAAGTTATCAGTCTCGTTCCAAGCTCCCAGCCTCTTGGTGAAGGCTCAGAAGTCACTCTGACAATCTCCAAAGGCCCCGATCTAGTCGCTGTTCCAGCAGTGGTCGGCGAAACCATACTTGCAGCCGAAGGAGCTCTCAAAGCAGCAGGATTCAACGTGGTAGTCGACACCGATCAGTTGAGCAGCCGCTGGGGAATCGTGAAGGTCAAAAGAGTTAGCCAACCAGCTGGAACACTGGTCAAATCAGGTTCGACTATTACCATTTACAGCCGCTAGCGCTAAAGCACGCTCGCACTTAAATGGTTATCCCCGCCGACTATCGGCGGGGATAACCATTAGGTTCAGATTTAGCGTTTAGCCAATTGCTCGGCCACTAGGAACGCTAATTCAAGTGATTGCATGTGGTTCAGGCGCGGGTCGCAAACTGATTCGTAGCGCTCCTCGAGGCTCGCCTCATCGATCATTTCAGAACCACCGAGACACTCGGCGACGTCATCACCGGTTAGTTCAACGTGAACACCACCAGGATAGGTTCCGGCTGCCTTGTGCACCTCGAAGAAGCCACTGACTTCATCCATGACATCGTCAAAACGACGTGACTTGTAGCCGTTCTTAGTGGTGATTCCGTTACCGTGCATTGGGTCTGTGATCCAAAGCGGGTTGGCTTCAGAGTCACGAACAGCTTCAACCAGCTTAGGAAGTTCATCGCGAATCTTGCCAGCGCCCATGCGGGTAATGAAGGTCAAACGACCAGGCTCACGGTTTGGGTCAAGGCGTTCGATTAGCTCGATTACATCTTCAACCTGAGTAGTTGGGCCCAGCTTCACACCAATCGGGTTGCGAACACGTGAAAGGTAATCAACGTGAGCGTGATCCATCTGGCGAGTGCGCTCACCAATCCAAATAAAGTGACCAGAGGTCATGTATGGGTTACCAGTGCGTGAATCAATTCGAGTCAACGGGCGCTCGTAATCCATCAGCAGACCCTCGTGACTCACGTAGAACTCAGTGGTTCTAAGCTCGTTGAAATCTGCACCACAGGCGGCCATGAACTTGATCGCACGGTCAATTTCTTGGGCCAGCGAAAGGTAACGCTCATTCGCAGGGTTGTTGGCAAAACCACGGTTCCACTCGTGCACTGAGCGAAGGTCTGCGAAACCACCCTGGGTGAAGGCTCGGATAAGGTTCAAAGTCGATGCCGAGGTGTTGTAAGCCTTGACCATGCGTTTTGGATCTGGAACGCGCGCCTCAGAGGTGAAGTCATAACCGTTGATGATGTCGCCACGGAACGCTGGCAAAGTTACATCGCCACGGGTTTCAAAGTCGCTCGAGCGCGGCTTAGCAAACTGACCAGCCATGCGACCCATTTTGATGACCGGCATCGATGCACCGTAGGTCAAAACCACTGCCATTTGAAGCAGCGTCTTTACTCGGTTGCGAATTCGATCTGCCGTTGCGTCAACGAAAGTTTCAGCACAGTCACCACCCTGAAGCAAGAATGCTTTGCCAGAAGCGGCGTCGGCTAGACGTGAACGCAAGATGTCTACTTCACCTGCGAAGACCAATGGTGGCAGGGTGGCAAGTTCAGCGCGCACCTCAGCCACTGCTGCCGCGTCAGGCCACGAAGGCTGCTGCGCTGCAGGCAGGCTTAGATAGTTGTCGAGTCCGGCGAGAACTGCTGGATCCGCTGCAACTACTGGTTCGTTCATTTTGCTACTTCCTACCTAGCGAGACGAGCTCGTTTTTCTTTGACTGAGGATGCGTAAGCATCTACATATTCTTGACCGCTGAGTTTCTGCAACTCGTACATGATTTCGTCGGTGACTGCGCGAAGCACAATTCGGTCACCCTCCATGCCGTCAAAACGTGAAAAATCAAGAGGTTTGCCAACCACAATGCCGATGCGACGAATCTTCGGCAAACGTTGCCCAATCGGCTGAACCTTTTCAGTGTCAATCATTGCAACTGGGATGATGGGAACTTTTGCCTCAAGCACCATGCGAGCGATTCCGGTACGACCTCGGTAGAGGCGTCCATCCGGGCTTCTGGTTCCTTCAGGATAGATACCCAAAACTTGCCCTTGGCTTAGAACTTTAAGGCCGGTGTTCAGTGACGCCTCGGATGCCTTGCCTCCGGAACGGTCGATCGGAAGCTGGCCAGTTGATTTGAAGAACCAACGAACCAGGGCACCCTTTATGCCCTTGCCAGTGAAGTACTCACTCTTGGCAAGAAACACTACCGGGCGACGGCTCTGAAGAGGCAAGAAAATAGAGTCTGAAAACGACAGGTGATTGCTGGCCAAGATAGCCGCGCCTGAAGTTGGAATGTTCTCCATTCCACGAACCCAAGGACGAAACAAAACCCTGAGCAAGGGGCCGAGCACGAAGGTCTTCAAAATGAAATACGCCACGTTTTACTCCCTTCCCTGGTAAGTCATCGAAAGCCTAGTTTATCGGTCTGAAAATGCGACTCGGGCGAGGTCGGCTGCGCCAACCACACCGGCATCATTTACAAAATTTGCCGTCACAATTTCAAGCTCCGGGCGGTAGCCGGCAGCTGGCATGTGCTTTCGGTATGCCTCGCGAATTGATCCAAGCAGCAATTCGCCGGCTGAACTCACTCCGCCGCCAATGACAACGATCTCTGGGTCTAGCACAGCGCTCAGAGACGCAATCGCCTGACCAGTCCAAGAACCAACATCGGCAAGTAGACCAAGTGCACCTTCGTCACCTTCGGTGATTGCCTGATAAACCTGAGCACCGGTCAACTCGCCAGCCTCTGCCTGAAGTTCGGCCAAGCGCTTACCTGCTGGGTCTCCAGAGGCAGCCAATTCTCGAGCTGTTCTAACCAAGGCTGTTCCAGAAGCATATGATTCGATGCAACCCTTTTGCCCACAACCACATGGGATGCCATCGGGTACAACGCGCAGATGTCCCAGCTCTCCAGCTACACCAAAGCCGCCTCGAAGCATGCGTCCGTCAACAATTACTGCTCCACCCACGCCAGTGCCAAGAGTCAGCATCACCATGTGCTGATAGCCGCGGCCTGCTCCGAAGCGATACTCTGCCCAGGCGGCAGCATTCGCATCGTTTTCAACGATCACAGGAAGGTCGAGTTGAGCTTCGATTTCAGTTTTGAGCGGAAAGTTCTTCCAACCAAAGTTGGTTCCGTAAATAACCGAAGATTGCTGCGCATCGATGAAGCCAGCCATAGCCACACCAACACCCAAAACTGACTGCCCATCGCGAAGTTCCTGAATGACACCAACGACAGCTTTGACCAATTCTGCAGGGTCACTGGTTGGGGTTGGCACGCGGGTCTCTTTTAGAATTTGGCCATTTTCAGCCACCAGAGCGCCAGCAATTTTGGTTCCACCGATGTCGATTCCAATCGCGTGCATATTCACCTCTGTTACTTGGCGCCGATTCTTCACTGACGCAGTTTGACAATCGTTCAAGTTTACCTGTCACACCAACCAATTTTGAGAAGAAAAACCCGCGAAAATTGGGGCTAAAGGCAAGTAGAGTTATCAAAATGCCTTTACCTCGGGAGAGCCAATGAAGACTTACGACGTAGCCCCGCTAATCGTTTCCGATGAAACTGAGAACATCACTGATCTCTTAGCAAATCGTGCTTCGCAAACTCCAAATCACGCACTTTACGCGCGAGAACTTACTCCCGGCACCTGGACTAATGTTTCGGCGGCAGACTTTCAAGCTGAAGTAGTTTCGGTGGCCAAAGGCCTTATTGCTGCTGGCATTCAGGCCGGTCAAACCGTAGCAATTATGAGTCGCACTCGATACGAGTGGACTGTTCTTGATTTTGCTATCTGGTACGCAGGCGCAATTCCAGTGCCGGTTTATGAATCTTCAGCACCAAGCCAGATTGAGTGGATTCTTTCTGACTCTGACTGCGTCGCATTTTTCGGTGAAACCGAAGAAATCCTTGCTCGATTTGAAGAAATCAAGAGCCACACTCCCCTGTGCCGTCTTTCATGGACCATCGAGGGTGGTGACATCGACAAAATCAAGCAACTTGGTAAAACTGTCGATGACGCGACCATTCAGACCCGCCGCAAGTCATCCAAGTTGTCTGACCTCGCCACAATTATTTACACGTCGGGCACCACCGGTCGCCCAAAGGGCTGCGAACTAACCCATCGCGGATTCGTTGAGTTGAGCAAAAACGCAACTCTTGACCTGGCCGAAGTTGTAAACCCGAAACACAGCACACTTTTGTTCATTCCACTGGCTCACGTATTCGCAAGATTCATCGAGGTGCTTTGTGTGCACGGTGGTGTTCGAGTAGGGCACCAACCTGACTCACGCAATGTCGGCGAAGCGATGGTTAGCTTCAAGCCAGATTTTCTTTTGGCAGTACCTCGTGTTTTCGAAAAGGTCTACAACTCGGCTGAGCAAAAGGCTGAGGCTGCCGGCAAGGGCAAGATATTCCGCAAGGCCGCGTATACAGCCATTGCTTATTCCAAGGCTCTAGACACCCCTAAGGGGCCGTCGCTCGGCCTCAAAATTCAGCACAAGCTATTTGACGTGCTGGTATACAAAAAGCTCCGTGCAGCCATGGGTGGCAAGGTTCGCTACGCGGTTTCTGGTGGTGCACCTCTAGGTCCTCGTCTGGGTCACTTCTTCAGAGCAATTGGCTTGGTCGTACTCGAGGGTTACGGACTAACCGAAACTACTGCCCCTGCCATTATCGGCCGACCACACAACCTCAAAATCGGCAAGGTGGGTCGAATGCTACCGGGCACTGGAATCAAAATTGCCGAGGATGGCGAGATTTGGCTCCGCGGCATCAACATCATGCGAGGTTATTGGCGAAACCCTGAGGCCACCGCAGCAGCGATGGATGGCGAGTGGTTCAAAACCGGAGACATCGGTGAACTTGATGAAGATGGTTTCTTGAGCATCACTGGCCGAAAGAAAGAATTGATCGTGACTGCAGGTGGCAAAAATGTTGCTCCCACACTGCTGGAAGACCCGATTCGAGCGAACCCGCTTATCGGTCAAGTAGTTGTAGTTGGCGACCAAAAACCATTCGTGGCCGCGCTGGTCTCGCTCGATGCCGACATGCTTCCGATTTGGCTTAGCAACCACGGATTAGACAAATCTATGACCATTGCCCAAGCCGCTAAAGAACCGGCAGTGTTGGCTGAAATTCAGACCGCAATTGATCGAGCGAACAAAAATTTCTCGAAAGCCGAGTCGATTAGAAAATTCATCGTTCTAGATCGTGAACTAAACGAAGATTCAGGGCACTTGACTCCGTCGCTAAAAATTAAACGAGAGTCTGTGATGCGTGACTTTGGCCCAGCCCTCGATGAGATTTATAACTCAGGGCCGGCAACCTCAGAGACTAAAGCGATCTAGTCACTTCAAGAACCAATCGGTAGCGCGAAGGTTCTTCATAGCCGAGCGACGCTCTTCAGGCTCTAGCCTGTCAAGGTAAACCAATCCGTCGAGGTGGTCGCATTCGTGCTGCAAAGCCTGAGCCATCAAGCCATTGCCGCTGAGTTCGACTTTGTTTCCATCTAGGTCGATGCCTACTGCTCTAGCGAATTGAAATCTTGGGGTCCTGTGCCACAGACCTGGAACTGACAAGCACCCTTCGTCTACCAAGATTTTCTCACCACTTAGTTCGGTAATTTCGGGGTTAATTAGGTACCCGACTTTTCCGTTCACGTTGTAGCTAAATGCTCGGATGTTCACGCCAATTTGAGGTGCAGCTACTCCAGCGCGGCCAGGCAATTGAGTGGTTTCGAGTAGGTCAGCAATCAGAGCTTTGATCTTGTCGTCAATTACTTGAACTGGATCTGAAACCGTCTTGAGTACAGGGTCGCCGAACAGGCGAATTTCTCTTACTGCCACGATTATTTAGCTAGGGCTGTTAAGTGCATCTACAACAAGTGCGGCAAGCTCACGAGCTGCCTCTTGGGTGCCCTTCTTCAGGTCTTTGAACTTGATTACTGAGCCGGCAGCAAGAGCTGGGTCATAAGGGATTCTCACAACGTTGCGAACACGAGTCTTGAAATGCTGTTCAATCTCATCAAGTTTCACCAGTTGAGTTGCCTGGGTTGCAGTGTTGAGAGCCACGATTGAGTTGCGAACCAAGTCACCATAGCCATTTGCCTCAAGCCAGGTAAGAGTCTCAGAAGCAAGGCGCGCTTCGTCAACTGAACCCCCAGAAACAATAACTAGACCGTTTGCTCGCTGAAGGGTCGGGCGCATAACCGAGTGAACGATACCAGTACCGCAGTCAGTCAAGACAATTGAGTAGTAACGAGCCGCCATGTCAGCAACAACGTTGTAATCACCCTCGTCGAATGCTTCTGAAAGCATTGGGTCAGAGTCTGAAGCAAGAACATCCAAGCGGGTTGCATCGCGTGAAACCATTGTCGAAAAGTCGGTGAAACCATCAATTGCAGCCGCTCGGTTCACTACGTCACGAACAGTGAAGCGGGTTGACTTGCTCACTCGCTCCGCCAAAGTACCGCGGTCAGGGTTTGCGTCAATTGCAATAACTCGGTCTTCGCGAGACAGAGCCAAGGCCATACCTAGAAGCGTGCTCACAGTGGTCTTGCCAACGCCACCCTTACGAGTAAGAACCGGCACAAAGCGCGCGCCACCTTCAAGCACAGCGCCAATTCGCGCGTCAACGGCCTTGCGTTCACGAACCTTAAGCGAGTCGCCTAGGTTGATGGTTTTTAAGGTCAAGAAATAGATAAATCGGCGCAGACCAGATTCTGGTGCCGGGCGGTTTCGAGCTGAAACGTCGATAAGTCGCTCTGCGGTCAACATGGCGGCAGGTTCTGGCTGATCGAAAATCTCGCCACGAAGACTGTCACGACGCGAATAATTTGAACGTCGGGTGGCGTTTGGGTCAACTACTTCAACTTCGCGAGTGAATTTTGGTTCTTCAGTCACGATCTCAATAGACGAAGTACTCGGGGTTACATCGATCGAACCAGCATCAACTGCAATCTCAGCCAGTGAGTGAGTGCGTTCAGTTTGCTCATCTTCAGCCGAGCGCGGAGCCAAGAAATCTCCTAGACCGTCTTCTGGCTTATTTCCTGAAAATGACAAATCAAACTCCTAGTTTTTGAGCGCACAAACGAACATGCGAGCCTTGCTAGTCTACCGACTTGCTAAAACTCGAGCGAATTTTTCTAAGCTTCGACAACCAAAATTAGGTCGCCAGCATCTACTGCCTGAGTCTTTGAAACAGCCAAACGCTTGACCGTTCCTGACGCACTGGCTGTAATGGTGGCTTCCATCTTCATAGCTTCAATGGTTGCAACCGGCTGCCCAACCTCAACATGGGTGCCCTCAACAACTGAAAGAGTCACGACACCCGCAAATGGTGCAGCCACATGACCGAGGTTCGCTGCATCAGCTTTCTCAGCCTGAACAGCATCAACGGCAACCTTACGGTCACGAATGTTGATTGGGCGCAACTGGCCATTTAGGGTCGCCATAACTGTGCGGAAACCCTTGGCATCTGGAGTACCGATGGCTTCGAGACCAACATAGATCTGAACACCCTTGCCAATCTGAACCACGTGCTCTGCACCGGCTTCAAGCCCGTAGAGGTAATCAACGGTGTCGATCTGATCGAGGTTGCCGAAAGATTCCTGTGACTTCAAGAACTCAGCCGTTGGGGCTGGGAACAAAAGTCGGTTCAGAGTCGAACGGCGCAAAGCTGAACTTTCACCCTGAAGGGCTGCAAGATCTTCGGCATTCACCGGAGTAATACCAAACTTTAGATTCTTACCCTGAAGTACCTTGGTGCGGAATGGCTCTGGCCATCCACCCGGCAGGTCGCCAAGCTCGCCAGCCATAAAGCCGACAACTGAGTCTGGAACATCGTAGTTTTGTGGGTTTTCAGCAAAATCTGCTGGATCAGCATTTACTGCCACCAGGTGAAGCGCCAAGTCGCCAACAACCTTCGATGACGGAGTCACCTTGGTTGGACGACCCAAGATTTCATTGGCAGAGGCATACATGTTCTCAACTTTTTCAAACTGGTCACCCAAGCCAAGCGCAATTGCCTGCTGGCGAAGGTTTGAAAGCTGACCACCCGGAATCTCGTGGTGATAGACACGACCGGTTGGGCCTGGCAAACCTGACTCAAACGGCGCGTAAACCTTGCGAACAGCCTCCCAGTATGGCTCTAGTTCGGCAACGGCTGCCAGTGGAATGCCACTGTCGCGTTCGGTGTGAGCAAGTGCGGCAACTAGAGCAGACATTGATGGCTGGCTGGTTGTTCCAGCCATAGGAGCAGAGGCAACGTCAACAGCGTCAACACCGACACCAATTGCCGCCATCAGAGTCGCCAGCTGGCCACCAGCGGTGTCGTGAGTGTGAAGGTGAACCGGAAGGTCAAAGCGTTCACGCAGGGCCTTCACAAGCTTCTCAGCGGCGGCTGGGCGCAAAAGACCAGCCATGTCCTTGATAGCGATGATGTGGGCACCAGCGGCAACAATTTGCTCAGCTAGGTTCAGGTAGTAATCCAGGGTGTAAAGCTTCTCTTCTGGATCAAGAAGGTCAGCGGTGTAGCAAAGTGCAACTTCAGCTACAGCGGTGCCAGTCTTCAACACTGCATCAATTGCCGGCTTCATCTGGTCAACATCGTTCAATGCGTCAAAGATACGGAAGATGTCTACACCGGTTGCAGCAGCCTCGGCCACGAACGCTTCGGTAACCTCAGTCGGATACGGCGTGTAACCAACGGTGTTTCGGCCACGAAGCAACATCTGAATACAAAGGTTTGGCATAGCCTCTCGCAATGCCGCTAGACGCTGCCAAGGGTCTTCGCCCAAAAAGCGAAGGGCTACGTCATAAGTGGCGCCACCCCAGGCTTCAACTGAGAGCAACTGCGGGGTTAGGCGTGCCACGTGAGGTGCAACCTGAACCAGGTCACGACCGCGCACACGTGTAGCCAAAAGTGACTGGTGCGCATCGCGGAAAGTAGTTTCGGTGATTGCGACGGTGCTCTGGTTACGGAGCGCCTTGGCAAAGCCTGCAGGACCAAGTTCTAGCAATCGCTGGCGCGACCCCGCTGGGGCTGGCACCGAAAGGTCAATCTTTGGCAACTTCAGGTTCGGAGTCACATGACCGGCACGTGGTCCATTCGGCTGGTTTACCGTTACATCGGCCAACCACGACAAAATCTTGGTGCCTCGGTCTTGGGAAGGCTTGGCAGTGAATAGCTCAGGGTGCTCGTCGATGAACGAGGTGCTTAGATCACCGGTCTCAAAAATTGGGTCGGCAAGCACTGCCTGCATGAATGCAATGTTGGTAGAAACACCACGGATGCGGAATTCGGCGAGCGCACGCTTGGCGCGGGTCACAGCTGATTTGAAGTCGCGACCAGTAGCAATCATCTTTACCAGCATTGAGTCAAAGTGAGGGCTTACCTCGGCACCGGTTGAAACTGTTCCGCCATCCAGACGGATACCAGCACCACCAGGTGAGCGGTAAGTGGTGATCTTGCCGGTGTCTGGGCGGAATCCCTGCGATGGGTCTTCGGTGGTGATTCGACACTGAACGGCGAAACCGTGCATCTGAATCTTGTCCTGGGTAAGGCCAAGCTCAGGCAAGCTCTCTCCCGATGCGATGCGCATCTGGCTCTGCACGAGGTCGACATCCGTGATTTCTTCGGTAACAGTGTGCTCAACCTGAATGCGAGGGTTCATCTCGATGAATACGTGCTTGCCAGCGTTTGCGCCAACTGTGTCGATTAGAAACTCGACGGTACCGGCATTCTGGTAGCCGATCTGCTGTGCGAATGACACGGCATCGCGATAAAGGGTTTGGCGCAGTTCTTCATCGATTAGCGGCGCAGGCGCAATCTCGACAACCTTCTGGTTACGTCGCTGAATTGAGCAGTCGCGCTCGAACAGGTGAACAACATTGCCGTGGGTGTCGGCAAGTATCTGAACTTCAATGTGACGCGGGCGAATGACTGCCTGCTCAAGGAATACGCGAGGGTCGCCAAACGCGCTCTCGGCTTCACGAGACGCTTCAACCAGCGCTGCGCGCAAATCTGCCTGTGCAGCCACGCGACGCATTCCGCGACCGCCACCACCAGCAACGGCCTTTACGAAGATCGGAAAACCAATTTCTTCAGCGTGGCCAAGCAACTCGTCAACATCTGATGATGATGGTGAAGATTTGAGAACAGGGACGCCGGCACGAATGGCTGCCTCTTTGGCGATTACCTTGTTACCGGCCATCTCTAGTACGTCTGATGATGGACCAATGAAGGTGATGCCGTTAGCTTTGGCAGCCTCAGCAAGCTCTGGGTTCTCTGAAAGAAAACCGTATCCCGGGTAAATTGCGTCAGCACCTGATTCAAGTGCCACACGGATAATTTCAGATACATCGAGGTAGGCACGAACCGGGTGGCCTACTGTTCCAATCTGATAAGCCTCGTCAGCTTTTAGACGGTGAGTAGAGTTGCGGTCTTCATAAGGGAAAACAGCAACAGTCTTCGCTCCGAGCTCATAGGCAGCACGAAAAGCACGTACCGCAATTTCGCCTCGGTTGGCGACCAGAATCTTCTTGAACATTGGTTCCTCAAGCGTCGTATTAGCGAACATGGATGCATGGCGCTCTAAATAAAAAGGTAGCCTATTTATGTGCATGTACTTAGCGTTAGCTCCCTAAAGGGAGGCGTCGGCAAGACCACCGTTTCTCTTGGTCTAGCTTCTGCTGCTTTTGCCCGCGGTCTCAGAACCTTGGTCGTTGACCTTGATCCTCAGTGCGATGCGTCTACAGGCCTAGGCGCCATCGGGGAATTCAGAAAAACCGTTGCCGATGTTCTCCAAAGCCCTCGGCACAACATTGTGCACCAGTCAATCGTATCGAGTAGTTGGGGCAAAGTTCGGTCTGGTCACATAGATGTAATGTTAGGCAGCCCGAAGGCGCTCAACTTTGACACCCCGAATCCAACCATCCGTGATGTTTGGAAACTCGAAGAAGCTCTAAGTCGCGTCGAAGATGAATACGACTTGGTAATTATCGACACTCCCCCTTCAATCAACGGCTTGACCCGAACCGCCTGGGTTGCCAGTGACCGCGTTTTGATTGTTTCTGAGCCTTCGATCTTTTCTGTGGTGGCAGCCGAACGCGCCATGCGTGCAATTGATGAGCTTCGCCGAGGCCTTACCCCGCGTCTTCAGGCACTCGGTGTAGTTATCAACCGACTTCGACCAAAGTCAAAAGAACACGAGTTCCGCGCCAATGAACTTTCGGACATGTTTGGCGAAAACTTACTGAAAGTTCGCCTTGAAGAACGAGCCACTATTCAGCAAGCTCAAGGTGCTGCTCGCCCGATTCACACCTGGCCAGGCGATATCGCCGCCGAAACGGCACAGGTTTTCGACCAGGTTCTTGAAGCTGCTCTTGACTCATTTAGCGACTCGATTGGCAAGCGCTCCGGAAAATCTGAAAAGAAAAACGCGCTTTCAAGAATTAGAAGAGGCCAAAGTCTTGAGAAAGTCTTGGCAACTGCCACTCAGATCGAGGGGTCTGAACCAGCTCAGGCTTATGTTCCGCTGGTAAACCCAGAATCAGAGTCAGCCGTTGACATAGACATCACAGAACAATCTGATATTGATTCAATGGATAAAGAATCACTTGAAAACTCAGACGATGCTTTTGCGCAACTGCGCAGTCAATTTGAGCAGCTCAAAAATGAGCAACTAGGCGACTAAACAGCCTTGCGAACCTGTCGACGAGCTGCCAGCTCATCGAGGTCGTCAATGTGGTTTTCTTTCATGTTGACCAAGCTGGCCTCAACCTCGCGAAGCACACGTCCAACGGCAATTCCAAATACACCTTGACCGCGACCTAGAAGGTCCATCACTTCGTCTTGAGTTGTGCAGAGGTAAACGCGAGCACCGTCAGACATCAAGGTGATCTCGGCCAAGTCATTGATTCCAGCGGCGCGAAGCTGGTCTACAGCGATACGAATCTGCTGCAGAGAAACACCAGTGTCTAGCAGGCGCTTAACAAGCTTTAGAACCAAGATGTCGCGGAATGCATAAAGGCGTTGGCTACCAGAACCAGCAGCACCCCGCACGCTTGGCTGAACTAGACCGGTACGGTCCCAGTAATCCAACTGGCGATAGCTGATGCCGCAGGCAGAAGCCGCAGAAGTTCCACGATATCCAACCTTTGGGTCGCTCGATGGCAAACCGTCGGTGAACAGCATGTTTTGCGAATAGTCAATCTGAGTGCCAGATTCTTGGTCAGACATCCAGGCTCCTCTCAGATTTTCTAACGTTCAAGTACAGGTTTAATTCTTGCCCTGTTTTGACACTTAGCTCTGTTAATTAAGACCTTCGGCGTGTCGCCAGATATGACGCGGATTTAGGCGTCGAATTTGCCAATTACCGACCGAATAATTTCAGATCGAATTGACGCAAACTGATTCTCGATTTCAGCTGCGTAGTGAGCCGCTCTTGAACGACTTGCGGTGTCATTTTTGCTAAGCACTGGGGCAACTACGCCCTCGATGATTCCGATTTCGCGATCGGCAGATGCCTTTAGACCGCGAAGGTGACGAGGTGCAATTCCGAAGCGCTGCAGGTGCATGATTGCCTTTGCTATCTCTACCTCTGAGCCGTCAAAGGGTTCTTGCCCAAGCAGCGAGACATCCTGGGCTTCTGCAATTAGAGCGTCGGTAATGGCAGTTTCAGCAATTAGTTCAATGCGGCTGAACTTCTTCAAGCGCCCTTGACGCAAATGCTGGCTGTTGACCTGGCCACTCGGAAGGCTCGGTTGTTTACCGGCGTCTAAATCGGCAAGGTAAGTACGAATTACCTTGAGCGGTAGGTATTGGTCACGCTGCAACTCAAGAATGATCTGAATTCGCTCGACATCAAGGTCTGTGAATTTACGATAACCCGAAGCCGTGCGCTGCGGAGAGACCAAACCCTGCTCTTCAAGAAAGCGAAGTTTTGAAGGGGTCAAGTCTGGAAAATTCGGGCTTAGAACTGACAGCACATGACCGATGTTGTAAAGCTTTACCGGTCTGGCCGCAAAAAGATTCGTTGTTGCGGGCTGAGCCATTAGCTAACCTGCGGAAGATCTGATCTTGATGCGTAGTAAGTCATACGGAACTTACCTACCTGTACCTCTGAGCCGTCCTCGAGGTCGGCGATGTCGATACGGGCACCTTGGTAATAAGTTCCGTTTAGCGACCCGAGGTCTACAACACGAAAACCCTTGCCGTTGCGAATGAATTCTGAGTGACGGCGAGAAACAGTTACGTCATCCAAGAAGATATCTGCATTCGGGTGACGCCCAACAGTGGTTCGATCTTGGTCAAGCAAGAATCTAGAACCCTCATCAGGGCCGCGTTTTACGATAAGTAGCGCCGAACCAGATGGCAGAGCCGCAATAGCTGCTGCAGCCTCGCTGCTGACCTGAGGACCAAGATCTGCAATTAGGTCGTCGTTGAAACGAAGGGTTGACTGCACTTCATCTGGCGAGCCCCCAAAGCCCGATTCTGCAAAATTCATTCTTGTCTCCTCCCGACTAGATTACTGGAATATTCTCTCGGTCATTTCTGACAACTTGAATAGCTTGGCGCACGTAAACGTAGCCAGCCCACCAGTACAAACCAACGCCCCAAAGCGCAAACGCCCAGGCAAGTGGCAATAGCCAAGCCACTGCCTCCCAGATCTCAGCCATGAGCAAAAGCGGGAACGCGTAGAGCAACGAGAAGGTCGCAACCTTACCCAGATAATGCACCGGAAGCGGACCGTATCCGTGGGTTGCAAGCACCGGATAAACAATCGCCAACATCAAATCACGGCCGATGATTACCAAGGTCAGCCAAACAGGGATGATGCCTGCTATAGCAAGCCCAACCAGCGTGGAGAAAATATAAAGTCGATCGGCTGCTGGGTCGAGCAACTGCCCCAAGCGCGTTACCTGGTTCCATTTTCTTGCGAAGTACCCATCCAGATAATCGGTGAGACTTGCCAATGCCAAAACCAGGATGGCAATTTCGAAATGGCGCGATATTAACTGAATCAAAAAAACCGGAACAAGCGCCAAACGAAGAAGGCTCAGCAAGTTAGGCAGTGTTGCAAACTGCTGCCTCATTGATAACCCCGATTGAATAGACATGTTTTTATGAACGCTTGCGCTTCTCTCTCACGCGCATGCCAACTTCAATTGGCGTGCCTTCGAAACCGTAAGTCTCACGAAGGCGGCGCTGAATGAATCGACGGTAACCGGCATCCAAGAACCCGGTGGTGAAGAGAACAAACTTTGGCGGACGGCTGCTTGCCTGAGTTGCGAATAGGATTCGAGGCTGCTTGCCACCGCGAACTGGGTGCGGAGTTTCCATAGCCAGCTCTTGAACAAAGGCATTCAGCTTGCCAGTGGCAATGCGCTGATCCCATGAGTCCAAGGCAACTTCAAGCGCCGGAACCAACTTTTCTAGGTGACGACCAGTCTTGGCCGAGATGTTAACTCGTGGCGCCCAATCAACGTGCGCCAGGTCTTGCTCGATTTCACGCTCGAGATAGCGGCGACGTTCGTCGTCAAGTTCATCCCATTTGTTGAAAGCGAGAACCAATGCTCGACCAGATTCAAGCGCCATATCGACAATGCGAATATCGGCTTCACTGATTGGCTGAGTTACGTCGAACAAGACCACAGCTACTTCAGCGCGTTCAAGAGCTGCAGCAGTGCGAAGCGATGCATAGAAGTCTGCACCAGTGGTTAGGTGAACGCGACGTCGAATACCAGCTGTGTCAACAAAGCGCCAGATTTTGCCACCAAGTTCGACCTGCTCATCGATCGGGTCACGGGTGGTTCCAGCGAGATCGTTGACCACGGCTCGTTCTGAGCCCACTGCTTTGTTTAGAAGCGATGACTTGCCAACATTAGGTCGGCCGATCAGCGCTACGCGACGAGGGCCACCGAACTCTTCTTTGGCAACCGCTGAGACTTTTGGCAACACTGCCATCGCAGCGTCGAGCATGTCAGCCACGCCTCGACCATGAAGTGCTGAAACTGGCCAAGGCTCGCCGAGTCCGAGGCTCCACAGTGAAGCAACTTCTGGTTCCTGGCGAGCATCGTCAATCTTGTTTCCGATGAGAACTACTGGTTTTCCAGAGGCTCGAAGCATTTTTACAACGCGCTCGTCTGTGCTCGTAGCGCCAACCATGGCGTCGACAACAAACAAGACTGCGTCAGCAAGTTCGACTGCAATTTCTGCCTGAAGGGCTACCGAGCGGTCGATGCCTTTGGCATCAGGCTCCCAGCCACCGGTGTCAACCAGGGTGAACTTTCTGTCGTTCCACTCAGCTTTATAAGAAATGCGGTCACGAGTAACACCCGGCTTGTCTTCTACAACAGCCTCGCGGCGACCGAGAATTCGGTTGACCAGAGCTGATTTACCCACGTTTGGTCGACCAACGATGGCCAACACTGGGAGGGCAGGAAGGTAGCGAGGGCCCTCATCCAGGTCAAGCTCGGTGTCAATGACGCTGAAGTCTTCGTCATCAAGGTCGTAGTCTTCAAGCCCTGATCGCAAAACGCGAACACGGTTGTTCTCTTCATCGGTGCTCATGGCTTGCAAACGTTCTACGAACTCAGGGTTCGCAGGCACGTCGCCAAATTCTTCATCAATCATTAGATTCCTTAGAACTCACCTGGTCGACCAAAGACAGCACGGCTGAAACCGTCTGATTGAAGTTGAGATCAGTTGAATCCACTAGTTGGACACCAGGAGCTGGTGTCATAAAGTCAACGACTTTAGAGTCGCTGGCGTCTCGTTCTGACACTTGACGCATGACGCTCTCAACAGTTGCCTTATCAAGCTCTGCCGAACGTCGTTTAAGTCTAACCTCTTCGCTGGCTGTCATGAGAATTCTTAATTCCGCCTCTGGCGCAACCACAGTGGTTATGTCACGCCCTTCAACCACTACTCCATTGAGCTTGGACTCATTTATCAGCTTGTGGGTCAGCTCTTTCATGAAGCCGCGTACCTCAGGAATTCTTGCCACCTGACTGACGAATTCGGCTACTTCAGAAGAACGAATTGCCACTGTGACGTCTTGCCCACCAACTTTTACCCAGAACTCATCCGGATTAAGTGAAATCTCGTAGTCAAAAGTTTTCATCAGATTTGCTGAATTTAAGGTTTCAAGATTGAAATCAGGAAGGTTTAAAACCGCCCAAGCAAGCGCCCGATAAGCGGCACCGGTGTCAAGGTAGCCAAAATTTAGGCGTCGGGCTACTTCTTTGCTGACGCTTGACTTTCCTGAACCTGCTGGGCCGTCGACGGCCAAGATGAATTTACTCAACCCGCGATTCTCCAACCACGCAAAACTAGATCATCAATCAGTTTCGACTCAGCCGATGGCAAAACATAAAGTTCGACTAAACCAATTTGGGCACTTGGCGAGTGTTCAAGTTTTAGCTCTTCAAGGTTGATTCCGATTTGTCCTACTTCGGTAAGCAGTCGGGCAAGCTCGCCCGGCTTGTCGTCTACCATGACGACAACCTGTGCATAATCAGCGTGCTTACCGCCGTGCTTTCCAGGAATGCGCGAAACCCCCAAATTGCCCTCGGTAATTACTTCTAGAATCTCGTCGATTTGTTCGTCTGCATTTGCCAGAGCATTCAATAGCGAAACAAGATCTTCGGCGAAATTCTCAAGCACCGGCAAAATCTGTTCAGCATTGGCAGCAATAATCTGTTTCCAAAGCTGACCGTCGCTAGCCGCAATTCGTGTGGTGTCTCTAAGGCCCTGCCCTGCTAGCGCAAGATCAGCGTCTTCAGCATCGACCAAGCGTGAAGCAAGCAGGCTAGAAATCAATTGCGGCGCATGCGAGACAAGAGCAACCGCCCTGTCGTGCTGTTCAGTGGTGGCATCAACCGGTGCCGCACCCAGTGTCAAAGCGAGCGCACGGATAGACTCGGCCGCTTCAGAATTCGTATTAGGAGTGCTCGTGATTACCCAAGGGCGACCGACAAAAAGATCGGCTCGCCCAGCGATTGCACCGCCACGTTCACGTCCAGCCATTGGGTGAGAACCAACATATCTAGAAATCGCCTGACCTGAATCGGTCAATTCTTTCAAGACACTGCCCTTAACGCTCGCTACGTCGGTGACAACAGCATCCGGGAAAGCCTCTAAAGCTTCTAGGACCTTTGCTGCCGTGAGCTGTGGTGGAACACAGACCACAACAATCTGAGGTTTGTCAGTCGCCACTGCCGGTCGACCGGCACCATACTCGCAAGCGAGTTCTACGCTTTTACGCGATTTCGAATCAATACTGACGTCAACGCCAAGCTTGGATAAAGCCAAGCCGATGCTGGTTCCGAGGAGGCCCGCACCAACGATGCGAACCGAACCGATTTCAGAACTCACTTTGCGATATCCGCCCTTAGCGCAGTTGCGCCACGAAGGTAAACATGTTGAACTTCTGAACGCGATTTTTCAATGTCGGCATTGATCATGATGCGAATGGTTCTAGGCAGTGCGTGAGCCACATTCATCTCAACAAAACACATGAGTGGAACGTCATCCATACCCAGTTCACGGGCAGCCAGCGCCGGAAACTCGCTGGTGATGTCAGGAGAAGCTGTGAAGAGAATAGAAATTAACTGACCATTTTCGATGCTGTTTGCATGCAACATTTTGGTAAGCAGTTCAGCGGTTGACTTGAGCAGGTGCTCGCGCTCATCCTGGTCTAGCTGGATGGCGCCTCTAATTGCGCGAATAGCCATTTTTATCGCCTTTTCTGCTTTGCACTTGACTGCTTATTTGACTTGGGCGGGCGCGGTGCGCGCTCAGGTTTACCCTCAGCTGCCTTGAGCAATGCCCCGATTTCTACTTTACTAAGTTCGCGAATTCGGCCCTCTTTCAGAGGCCCCAGCTGAATTGGTCCAAATTGACGACGGACCAAACCAACTACCGGGTGCCCAATAAAGTCGAACATTCTGCGCACGATTCGGTTGCGACCCGAGTGCAATACGATTTCAACCAGCGACTCCCCCGGCTGAACGTCGATCAGGTGTGCTTTGTCAGCTTTGATAAAGCCATCTTCGAGATCAAAACCGCTCAGCAGCTTGTGAATTTCTGTTTGGGTGATTACACCCTCGACACGTGCCACGTAGGTTTTAGTGACTCCGAATTTTGGGTGCGCAAGTTTGTGTGCAACTTCTCCGTCGTTGGTCATGATGATCAAACCAGTGGTTTCAGAGTCAAGTCGACCAACATTGAAAACTCGATCGAATCCACCCACAAACTGCGAAAGATCCATTCGTCCATTTTCATCAGCCATCGTGCTCACGACACCCTTTGGTTTATTCAGCGCCAGATAAACGCGTGAATTGTCCAGCTGAACAGGCGTTCCACCAACGGTGACTTTGTCAACCTCAGGATTGATGCGGGTGCCAAGCTCAGTTACGACGCGACCGTTTACTTTGACTCGCCCCTGCACAATAAAGTCTTCGCAAACTCGTCTTGAGGCAACGCCAGCGGCAGCCATGACCTTTTGTAGTCTTACGCCCTCAGGCTCTTGTTCAAAGTTTGGCATCAAAATCACTATTCGCATCCGGTAGATATGGGCTGATGAGTGGCATCTCATCAAGGGAGTTAATGCCAAGAACTTCAAGCAACAGCTCGGTGGTTCCATAGTGAATAGCGCCTGATTCAGAGTCGGTGTACAACTCGGTAATCAATCCACGACTCAAAAGTGTCCGTACAACCGAGTCAACATTGACGGCACGGATAGAGGCGATTTGGCCTCGAGAAATTGGCTGTTTGTAGGCGATTACCGCAAGTGTTTCTAGGGCCGCCTGGCTTAGTTTGGTGGGATTCTCATTTGAAATGAACATTTTTACTGCCCAGTCGAATTCTTCGCGAACGAAAAT
The DNA here is from genome assembly GCF_024641065.1 of Rhodoluna sp. Classification (GTDB taxonomy): domain Bacteria; phylum Actinomycetota; class Actinomycetes; order Actinomycetales; family Microbacteriaceae; genus Rhodoluna. The sequence continues at coordinate 11,111 of NZ_JAHEDV010000001.1, read as the reverse complement.
TCTCCAGCCGCCACCAACCTCGCGAAGCTCGAATCCTCGAACTGGGCCACCTGCAGCACCGTCATAATCAAGCTTCAGCGCGACAACAGCCTCGCGAACCTCTGCTACTGGAATCTCTAGTGCCGACGCCAACGCAACAATTGAAAGCGGCACGTCGGTAACCATAAGAATTGCTTCGACTGCACTGCGAAGGTTGTCGGCATTCACCTCAGAAATCTCAGGTAAATCATTTCTAAGAGTCATAGTCAGCTCCAAGCGTGGCTAGTTTTTCATCATCAAAGTTTTCAGCACGCCAGGCAAGTTTCAAATCGCCAAGCGGTGAGTCCTGTTCAAAACTGATTGCTGCCAAGCGGTAGAGCTCGAGCACTGCCAAGAATCTCGCCACTACGACAGCGCGATCTTTGACGCTTCCGATCAAGTCTCGAAAGGTCAGCGAGTTAGCTTTTCTGAGCATCGAGACAACTTCGGCCGCCTGCTCGCGAATGCTCACCCTAGGTGCATGCAAATGTGTGAGACCTACTGAAGGAATTTCCCGGGGAGTCAGCGTCTCTTGAGCCAGCTTGGCGAATTCATCCAAGGAAAGTGACCAAACAAGTTCAGGTCGCTGGTTTCTAAAGCGCGATTCGATGCGCACATCTCTCGCCACTCGATTGCTTTCAAGCGAAATGGCCGTTGAAAACCAACTACTGATTTCTTTAAACGCACGGTACTGAAGCAACTTTGCGAAGAGTAGGTCGCGAGCCTCGAGAAGGGTCACGTCCTCAGCATCTACGACTTCGCCCTTAGGGAGCAGCCCGGCGATCTTTAGGTCAAGCAGAGTCGCAGCAATCACGAGAAATTCGCTGGCTTGGTCAAGTTCCTCAGCATCGTCAAGCCCCTTTAGATACGAGATGAACTCATCAGTGACTTTGCTTAGCGAGACTTCGGTGATGTCCATCTCGTGCTTTGAGATCAGCGACAGAAGAAGGTCGAAAGGTCCCTCGAAGTTTCCGAGGGATACGGCAAAGCCGCCAGCGCTTTCTAGTGATTCAGTCGCTTCTTGGTTAAGGAGCGCAACCACGGTCAACCAGCTCTCTGGCTACTGTGCGGTAAGAACTTGCAGCCTCAGAATCAGGCGCAAAAGACGTAATTGGAGACTGCGCTACCGTTGCATCCGGAAACTTCACGGTGCGATTGATAACGCTGCGGAACACCTTTTGACCGAAGGCATCGTGCAGACGCTCTAGCACCTCACGTGAGTGGAGTGTGCGTGGGTCATACATCGTTGCGAGAATGCCATCAAGCTGAAGAGCTGGGTTCAGGCCTTCTTTGACCTTCGAAATAATGTCTTCAAGAATAGCCACGCCTCGGAGTGCAAAGAACTCGGTAGCCAGAGGAATGATTACGCCGTGAGCAGCGGTTAGTGCGTTAACTGTCAAAAGGCCTAGTGATGGCTGGCAGTCAATGATGATTAGGTCGTAATCATCGGCAACCTGTTTCAAAATTTTCGCCAGAATCTGCTCGCGAGCAATTTCGTTTACCAACTTCATCTCAGCTGCAGACAGTTCGATGTTGGCTGGAATTACATCGAGATTCTTCACCGAAGTTTGCTGAATTGCTGAATGTGGATCAAGATTGCGATCCAACATCAGGTCATATATTGTGGTGGTCTCGTGAGCATTAACACCGAGCCCAGCTGACAAAGCACCTTGTGGGTCGAAATCTACTAGCAGAACCTTGCGGCCGTATTCGGCGAGCGCAGCAGACATGTTGATTGAGGTAGTGGTCTTACCAACGCCACCCTTTTGATTGCACATAGCGATGATTCTCGCTGGGCCGTGGTTAGCCAATCGCTTAGGCGTAGGAAAACGAGTGTCCGTTGCCTTCTTCTTAGATTCAGCCATGATTTCCTCCCGAAATTCCGCTACCACTTACTTGTAATAGCCTACCGCCACAGCTAGCTAGCGCCTTGCCCTTGGATGAGCAGTTGCATAAATTTCTCGAAGTCGATCAACTGTCACAAGTGTGTAAATCTGGGTGGTTGCGACCGATGCGTGACCAAGTAGTTCTTGCACGACACGAACATCCGCGCCGCCTTCAAGTAAGTGAGTGGCGAATGAGTGTCTAAGTGTGTGCGGAGAGATTTCGGAGTCAAGGTCAGCATCTGCGGCGGCATCTGAAATGATTTGCCACACACTTTGGCGACTCAGTCTTGAACCACGCTGATTGAGAAACAGTGCCGGAGTGCCGGTGTTTTTACTGACGAGAAACGGTCGTGCTCGTACCAGGTAGGCATCAAGTGCCGCCTGGGCGTATTTACCTACCGGAACCACTCGTTCCTTTGAACCTTTACCAAATAGCCGAATCAATGTTGGGTCAAGCAAGTCGTCAAGATCTAGGTTCACAACTTCGCTTACTCTGGCTCCGGTTGCATAGAGCAATTCGAGCAAAGCCCGGTTTCGAACTCGTGAGGGGTCTACCTGAGCCAGACCAATTTCTGCTGTGTAGGAACTTGTCAGAGCATCTGGGCCTGCTGCAGACAGCAATCTCTCGACAGCCTCGATTGAAATTGCTGTTGGAATATTTCTTGGCGACTTGGGCGGTTTGATTGGCGCTGCTGCATCTTGACTGGTGATGCCTTCAAAAAGCCAAAATCTATGCAACCCTCGAACGGCAGCTAGCACCCGGGCAATTGAAGTTGAAATCAATCCGTCGGTTGCTCCAAGAAAAATTACAAACGCTTGGATGTGAGATTCAGTGATTTGTTCAGGTGCCGAAATCGACTTCGTGACTAGAAAATCTGAATATCTTTGCAGGTCCGCTTTATAAGCCTTCAGGGTATTTTTCGCAGAACCTTTTTCGATGGCCAAGTGTCTGAGGTAAACCCCAATTGCATCGTCAAGTTTTGACATTAGGCAGTTATACCCAGTTTCAATGCTGCGGCCATGATGCCAACAACGGCACTCGGATTCTTCATGTCTCCAGCCAAAACGCTGGTCAGGGCCTCGTTGAATGACACCCAGGTGATTTCGAGGTCAACCTCTTCACCCTCAAGTGGCTGGTCATAGCCCTGATGCCGTAGCTCTTTCGCGATGAAAATCTTTATGGTTTCATCATTACCGCCAGGAGTTGTGTGGAACGAGATTAGTTCATCCCAGGAATTTGCAATGTAGCCGGTTTCTTCAAGCAACTCGCGCTTGGCAGCTTCTAGCTTTGACTCGCCCGGTTGATCTAGCAAACCGGCAGGAATCTCCCAAAGATATTCCCGAACCGGGTGACGGTATTGCTTAATCAGCAGCACTTCGTTCGCTTCATTAATAGCGAGCACAGCGACAGCTCCGGTGTGCTTCACAAATTCACGTTTGAGCTGCTCACCTTGGTAATCAAAAGTTTCTCGCACCACATCCCAGATGCGGCCCGAAAAGACAACCTCACGCCCTGATACTTCGAGCGTGACAGGTTGATCTTTAGGCATCCTTTACCTCAAACAACTTATTTGATGCTTGACGGTCAATCGCTGCTACGACAAGGCCGCTAAAAAGCGGGTGAGCCTTGGTAGGTCGAGAACGGAACTCAGGGTGCGCCTGTGTCGCTACGTAATATGGGTGAACCTCTCGAGGGAGCTCGACAAACTCAACTAGGTGATCGTCTGGTGAAGTTCCAGAGAACACCAAGCCAGCTTCGGCGATCTGTGAGCGATAGTTGTTGTTCACCTCGTAGCGGTGACGGTGACGCTCCTCGACACTTTCAGAACCGTAAACTCCAGCCACGATTGAACCAGGCTGTAATTTTGCAGTGTAGAGACCGAGGCGCATTGTGCCACCCATGTCTCCACCAGCAAGAATGTCTACCTGCTCTGCCATGGTTGCAATTACCGGGTACTTTGCGTCAGCGTCAAACTCAGTCGACGATGCACCTTCTAGACCAACAATGTTGCGGGCGTATTCAATGACCATGCACTGAAGTCCCAAGCAGAGACCAAGCGTAGGAATCTTGTTTTCGCGGGCGAACTTGAGTGCGCCAAGCTTGCCTTCGATTCCACGAACACCGAAACCACCTGGGATACAAATTCCGTCAACGTCAGCAAGGGCTTCACGAGCGCCTTCTTCGGTTTCACAGCTGTCTGAGGCGATCCACTTGATGTTCACCTTGGCCATGTTTGCAAAACCACCGGCACGGATAGCCTCGGTCACCGATAGGTAGGCGTCAGGCAGGTCAATGTACTTACCCACCAAACCAATGGTTACCTGGTGCTTAGGGTGGTGAACAGCATCCAGCACACCCTGCCAACGGCTCCAGTCAACTTCGCCAGCTTTGTTGCCAAGCCCAAGGCGCTCAATCACGTAGGTATCGAGACCTTCTTCATTCAAAACAGTCGGAACGTCATAGATGCTTGACGCATCTGCGGCTGTGATTACAGCCTTGACATCGATGTCACACATCAGGGCGATCTTGTTCTTGATTGAATCAGGCAGGGCGCGGTCTGAACGACAAACCACCGCGTCAGGCTGAATACCAATTGATCGCAAAGTCGCAACTGAGTGCTGAGTTGGCTTGGTTTTTAGCTCACCAGAGGCAGCCAGATACGGCACCAGTGAAACATGGATGTAGAACACGTTGTCGCGGCCGACTTCATGGCGAATCTGACGAGCAGCTTCGATGAAAGGCTGAGACTCGATGTCGCCAACTGTTCCACCGATTTCGGTGATGATTACATCTGGAGCCGGCACATCGTGGGACTGCAGGCGCATGCGACGCTTGATTTCGTTAGTGATGTGAGGAATTACCTGAACAGTGTCACCAAGGTATTCACCACGACGCTCGCGAGCGATGACCGTTGAGTAAATTTGACCAGTGGTCACGTTGGCTGACTGCCCAAGGTTAATGTCTAGAAAGCGCTCGTAGTGGCCGATGTCAAGGTCGGTTTCAGCACCATCATCAGTGACAAAGACTTCACCGTGCTGAAAAGGGTTCATAGTGCCTGGATCAACGTTTAGGTACGGATCTAGTTTCTGCATAACGACTTTCAAGCCGCGTGCTCGTAAAAGGTTGCCTAAACTCGAGGCGGTCAAGCCCTTACCGAGTGATGATGCAACACCTCCGGTGACGAAAATGTGACGTGTAATACCGGAATCCATAGTCTCTGCCATGGAATATCAGTTTATCAAAAGAGCACTGCCGGATTGACCGAAACGCGTAAAAGGATCGCGTGTTTAAGTAAATTCTGCGCGAGCAAGCTCTAGAAGTTCGCTTGCGTGCACACGTGCTGAATCGGAATCGGCCAGACCCGAGAGCATTCGAGCCAACTCCCCTACTCGAGCATCATTCGAGAGCGATCGAACATCGCTGGCTGTGAATGAATCAGAGGTGTTTTTCATCACCTGGAGGTGGTGGGTCGCAAAGGCAGCAACTTGCGCGAGGTGGGTAACCACAATCACCTGGGCCTGTTGTGCCAACTTCGCCAGTCGCCTGCCGACCTCGATTGCAGCAGCACCGCCGACTCCGGCATCAACTTCGTCAAAAATGAAAGTCGGTGCTTGCTCGCTTTGTGCAAGAACTACTTCGATGGCAAGCATGATTCTTGAAAGTTCACCGCCGCTGGCACCTTTACCGAGTGGTCTCGGTTCAGCGCCTGGGTAAGAAGACAACAAAATCTCAATCGAATCAGAACCAAAAATCGTGAAGGATTCGGTCGAAACAACTTGAACCACCAAAGTAGCGCCGCCCATTGCCAATGTAGCCAGTTCTTTGGTTACCTGGCTAGCCAAACTTTGGCCTGCGGTTTCACGAATTTTATGGAGGTTTTGAGCATCTTTCTCGAGCTGGGCGCGGAGTTCTGATTCCTGCGATTCTAGAAGGCTGATGCGATCACCCGAAGAATCTAGCGACAGCAAGCGATCTGAAGAGGATTCCACCAAAGTTAACAGTTCATCGAAATCAACGTCATGTTTGCGCTTCAAGCCATTTATCAGCGCTCGACGCTCCTGAATGGCCTCGAGATTCAAAGCCCCCTCCGACTCAAGGTCGGTTAGGTATGAAGAAATTTCAGCAGCCAAATCATTGACCTGAAAACCAATTTCTCGCAATCGCTCAGCCAGTGATGCCAGAGAAGGGTCGTGATTTGCTACCGATTCGAGTGACTTTCGGGCACTACCCAACAACGAGACAGCATCTGTAGAGTCATCAAAATTTTCAGTGGATAAGTATTCATGCGCGCTGGTGGCAGCTACGCGAAGCTCCTCGGTAAACCCGAGTCTTGCTGCTTGCTCAGCAAGCAGAGCATCTTCACCCGGCTGAAGGTTTGCCGCCTCAAGTTCTGCAACGGTAGCTCGTAATTCCTCAGCTTCACTTAACCTGGCAGCCAGTGAGGTTTTGAGCTCGGCTAGCTCTTCTGAGCAAGCTCGCCAGCTTCTAAACGTCGACTGGTAAGCAGACAAAGCTTTGTCACAATCCGGCCCTGCGAACTGGTCTAATGCCTCACGCTGGGCAACTGCAGACTTCAGTCGAATTTGATCAGATTGACCATGCACCACGACCAGGCGCTGCCCAATTTCGCTTAGTAGATTTACTGGAACTGCTCTACCTGCAGCCGATGCACGACTTCGTCCCTCAGAAGAAACTGATCGATTGAGAATTAATTCACCTTCGTCCAGTGAAACTCCAGCCTCATCAAGTCGAGCTGAAATGTCATCTGAGTTGTTCAGAAACCATCGACCCTCCACCGAAGCCGATTCTTGGCCACGGCGAACAGAACTGCTATCTGATCTCTCACCAAGTAACAAACCCAAGGCCGTTAAGACCATGGTTTTGCCGGCACCGGTTTCACCTGTCAAGACATTCAGACCCGATTTGAAAGTTAGCCGCGCTTCTTCGATAACTCCGAGGTCACGGATGTTAATCTCTTCGATCAAGAGGTTGCCCTTTCATCAGGGCCTCGCCAACCAGCAACTGGGAGTGAAAATTTACTGACCAAACGGTTTGTGAAACTACTCTCATGAACACGCGCAAGTCTTACCGGAGTTGCTGACTTCATGACCTCGACGCGAGCACCAGGAGGTAACTCCCAAGATCTTCTTCCGTCACACCAGAGAATGCCGTGACCGGCGCTTCGATACAGAACCTCAACTGCCAGTTTTGCATCAGGCTTGATAACCAGAGGCCTTGCAAAAAGAGCATGCGCGCTAAGAGGCACAAGCAGAAGGGCTTCAACAGATGGCCAGACAACCGGGCCCCCGGCAGAAAACGCGTAGGCAGTTGAACCGGTAGGGGTTGAAACTACAATTCCATCGCAACCAAAAGTTGACAGTGGGTTTCCTTCTACCTCGACCACAACCTCCAGCATTCGCTCGCGAGCGCTTTTCTCGATGGTTGCCTCGTTTAGTGCCCAAGTTCTGTAAACCTCAGCGCCACCGACTATCACCGAGACATCAAGAGCCAATCGATCCTGAATCACATATTCACGGTCAACAACTTTTTGAACAGTGTCAGATAAGCCATCGCGTTCACTCTCGGCGAGAAAACCAATGTGACCAAGGTTGATGCCCATGACTGGCACCGCTTCGCTTCGAACGATCTCTGCAGCTTTCAAAATAGTGCCATCACCACCGAGAACCATCACTAGCTCTAGTTGAGACTCCAAGCACCCATTACCCAATTCGGCAACTTTAGCCACAATGTCTGGTGACAATTCACTGTCACGTGCGTGATTTTTAAACTCCTGAAGTTCAATTGAAGTCATTACAGGAGTGATGCCAGCGGCAACTAGCTGCTGAACGGTTACCTGAGCAGCGGCAATTGCATCATCGCGTCGGGTGTGAGAAACAACTAAAACAAACCTAGGTTCGTTCATTTGGTCTCCTTGGCGAGCGATTCAATCCTGTCCGTCCATTTTGACCGATTAACCGGTTCTTTCGCACTAATCCACAGCAAGTATTCGATGTTGCCGTGAGTGCCCGGCAGTTCTGATTTTTCAATTCCACGGATACCAAGACCCAGTCTGTGCGCCTCATCGATGACCTGTTTTATTGCTCCAGCACGCAAACGGTGGTCTGTTACTAAACCGTGTGCACTCAGTGACTGTTTTCCGACTTCGAATTGAGGCTTTATCAGCAATACCATTTCAGCGTTCGGCGCAGTGTCTCGAATTTGCTCCAAAACCAGGGTCAACGAGATGAAAGATAAATCACCAACAACTATGTCTATCGAAATGTCAGAAACTGGCACATTGCTGCGCTCTGACAGCGTTTGAAGCGACAATTCACGGGCGTTGAAGCCCTCGATGCTAATTACGTGGCTATTCTCGACCAATTCAGGCACCATTTGGTCATGCCCAACGTCAATTGCAAATACTCGAGAAACACCCCGACGCAGCAAGACATCGGTGAAGCCACCGGTTGAGGCGCCAACATCAAGCGCGGTTTTTCCAACCAGTTCAATCTCGGTGAAGACATCCAAGGCTTTGGCCAATTTAAAACCGGCCCGGCTAACGTAATCAACGGCGTCGAGCACACTAATGCGGTCGGTTTCAAGGATGCCCTGTGACGCCTTACGGGCTACTTTTCCGTTTACCAAAACACGATCAGCATCAACCAGCGAAGCAGCGTGATTTCTCGAGCGGGCAAGCCCTCGCTCGACCAATGCCAAGTCAACGCGCATTAGTTTTGTGCTGAATTCGGAGTTGCGTTTAGAACCGCCTCAAGCTGCTCTCTAACGCTGGCAAATGCCGAAGGCTGTTCTTCGAGTTCAAGCTCAGAAATTCTCTGCACTTCAGTTTTTACCTGTGAAACCAATTCATCTGACATGACTTAAGCCTATTCGTAAAGCGCTGGTTCAACATCCAAACCATAAATCGGTGTATTACTCGAATAAATAACTGCGCAGGCAGCTCTCAGCGCGCTCAAAGACTTAGGGTCGCCATGCGTAACAACCACTTTGGTACCAAGCAATTCAACTTCAGCTTCAGCACATGAGAATCCGCGTTTGGTCTTTTTCGGCTGGTCATATGGCGCGAGCAATTCCGACAGGTTGCCAACAATGTAGGTCGGCCTGCCCTCGGGTTTGATACCCAGAACTTCTTTTCTAGTGCTTACACCAGTCAAAACCAGAACCGAATCCATACCAGCACGATTGGCACCAATGATGTCGGTATCAATGCGATCTCCGATGAACAAAGCTTTCTTTGCGCCAAAGTGATTGGTTGCAGTGTGATAAATCGCTGGCTCAGGCTTTCCGGCAACAAGCGGCAGCTGACCAACAGCAGTGTGCACGGCCGAAACCAATGTTCCATTGCCCGGAGCTAAGCCTTTTTCTTGTGGCAGAGTCCAGTCCTGATTTGTGGCTACCCACTTCGCGCCAGCCTGAATCGAATACGCTGCTTCAGCCAAATGCTTCCATGCGACATCGGGCGCAAAACCCTGAACCACCGCAGCAGGTCTGTCATCAGAATTCTCGGCAAGGATGAATCCACCCTCAAGAACGCGAGCACGCAAGCCGTCGCCTCCAACAACCAAAACTTTGGCTCCGGCAGGGATGATTTGTGACAGCATTTCAACGGCCGTTTTGCCAGAACCAATGATGTTTTCAGGCAAACAGGTTAGACCGAAACCAGCTAATTGATCGGCGATGGCCTCAGGTTTACGCGAGGAATTATTGGTCACATAACCAATAGGTAGTCCCTGGTTGGCTAGCGTGTTTAAAGTTTCGGGCGCACCAGCAATGGCCTTTGAGCCTTCAAATACAACTCCGTCTAAATCAGACAGAAGAACGTCGTATTGGCCCCAAACTTTAGCGGTCACGGAACCCACCTGGGCGCTTACCGAAATTGCGAGGCTGACGCTCTGAGTCACGACTTGAACTTCTAGCCGGTCGATCCGAATCGGAGTTGAAACTGCGAGCCTGACGCTCATCATCATGACGCGGAGTAAACCCCTCGCGTCTAGGTGCTGAACCTTCACGGCGAGGTGCAGAGCCGTCTCGTCTCGGTGCCGCACCGTCGCGGCGAGAATCTGATGATTCGCGTCTTGGGGCGAAGCCTTCACGTCTAGGACGATCCTCTTCACCCTCGCGAGGTTCCCAAACCTTGCGTTCGGCTAGAACTGGAATCTCAATTTCTTCAAGAACCTGGAAAACTTCATCTTCAGGACCAGGGTTGCCAAGAAGTGCCGAATCTGCACGATCAGCAAGTTCAAACCAGCGCTTTGACTCTGCGTCACGGCCAAGCACATCTAGAGTGTCGGCATAGGCACGGAATAATGCGGGCGAATAATTAAAGACTCTCTCAGGGTTTAACTCAGGAATCTGCAACTCGGCAAGCGCCAAATCATTTTCACCCTTGTCAAGGCGGGCACCAGACATTGCGATGGCAAGGTTTACGCGCACACCAGCAGATAGAGTGTTTCGGTCAACTGAACGACCAACTTCCAATGCGCGTTCAGGTCGACCAAGCCCACGTTCTGAATCAACAATTAGCGGCAGCTGATCATTTGAACCTGAAATTCGGCGATGGGTAAGCAACTCTCGTAGCGCTAGAGCGAAGTCGCCAACTGTGTATGCAGTAACGCCAACAACCTCACGCACCATTGCAATTCGACCAGCGCGTTCCGCAGCCGCAAGTGCATGACGATGTGCAAGGTCAGGATCCTGGTCAATCAACAAGCCAACCATAGCCAAATGTCTTGCAACCTTCTCAGCGTTCTCAGGAGTAAGAGTTTTTAGCTGAACTCGAATACCAAGCTCTAAGTCTTGTTCAGTGATTTCATCTGGGATTACCGGGCTCTTGGGTTTATCAGGATTGAAAGGACGCGCGACTCGGTCCTGCCAAGCCGGGCGTGGAGCATTGCCCTCGCCGCGCTGTGCGCGACCCGATGGCGCATCCTGGCGCTTGTCATATCCTCCACGTCCAGTGCCCGTGCCAGCACTACGTTCACGTGGCTGGTCATCACGACGCGAACGTCCGTCTGCCGGACGCTTACCGTAATCGCGATCGCTCATGAATGACTCCTCAGTATTTATATATGCATGTTAAACGACAATGGCCACCTCGAAAGGTGGCCATTGCCATAAATTAAGTCCGGCGGTGTCCTACTCTCCCACAAGGTCACCCTTGCAGTACCATCGGCGCTGGAGGTCTTAGC